>CAWHFH010000001.1:0-89976 GCA_963828455.1 uncultured Acidimicrobiaceae bacterium
GCCGAAGGCCGTATCTACCGCAAGTTCGGGCTGTGCCGCATCTGCTTGCACGTCATGGTGCATGCGGGCGAGGTGCCCGGCGTCACGAAGGCGAGCTGGTAGGCCGCCATGACCATGACCGACCCCATCGCGGACATGCTTGCGCGGATCCGCAACGCCAACTCGGCCCAGCACGACACCGTCCGGATGCCCGGCTCCAAGCTCAAGGCGTCGCTTCCGGACATCCTCGAGCGCGAGGGCTTCATCGCGGGCTACAAGGTGGAGCCCAACCACGGGAAGCCGGGCACCACTCTCGAGATCACCATGAAGTACTTGGGTGACCGTACCCGGACCATCGCCGGCATCAAGCGCGTGTCCAAGCCCGGCCTGCGAATCTACGCCCGAGCAGACGGCATGCCGCGCGTGCTCGGTGGAATGGGCGTGGCCGTAGTCTCGACCAGCCAGGGTTTGGTCACCGACGCCGAGGCGCGGCGCAAGCACCTGGGCGGGGAGGTGCTCTGCCATGTCTGGTAGCACGCTGACCACCCGCACCCCCAGAGATGAGGCCTGATGTTCCGCGTCGGACGTTCGCCGATGAGTGTCCCATCCAGCGTCACCGTCAGCTTGAGCGGCTCGACAGTGAACGTGAAGGGCCCGCAGGGCACTCTTGAGCGCTCGCTTCCCGAGGGGATCACGATCGCCCAGGATGGTGACACCCTCGTCTCAGCCGGCCTGACGACGAGCGCCGGCATCGCGCGCTGCACGGACTCTCGCGCTCGCTCGTGGCCAACATGGTCTGGGGCGTGACCGACGGCTTCACCAAGGAACTCGAGATCGTCGGGGTGGGATACCGCGCCACTGCGCGTGGCTCAAACGCGATTGAGCTCTCGCTCGGTTTCTCTCACCCTGTCGTCGTTGACGCACCTGAGGGGATCAGCTTCGAGGTGCCGGTCCCGACGCGGATATCGTCAAGGGCATCGACAAGGAGAAGGTGGGTCAGGTCGCCGCCGATATCCGCAAGTTGCGCAAGCCCGAGCCTTACAAGGGAAAAGGCGTGCGCTACGCCAACGAACGAGTGATGCGCAAGGCTGGAAAGGCGGCGAAGTAATGGCACGCACGAGCGATCGCACGCGTCTGCGGCTCCGACGCCACGCGCGGGTGCGTACCAAAGTGAACGGGACGGCCGAGTGCCCCCGGCTCGCTGTGCACCGGTCCAATCGCCATATTTCGGCCCAGCTCATCGATGACACCGCTGGTCGCACCCTTGCCGCGGCCTCTTCGGTCGAGCCCGACCTCCGCGCGTTGTTGGGCAAGGGTGGTGGCGGTAACGTCAGTGGCGCAGAGTCGGTCGGACGCTTGCTTGGCACCCGGGCCAAGGCGGCCGGGATCACCAGAGCGGTCTTTGACCGTGGTGGTTTCGTCTACCACGGTCGTGTCGCCGTCCTGGCAGATGCGGCACGAGCCGAAGGACTGGAGTTCTGAGCATGGCCGAGACACAGTACGAAGAGCGCACCATCAAGGTGAATCGCGTAGCAAAGGTCGTCAAGGGTGGCCGGCGCTTCTCATTCGCCGCGCTCATGGTCGTCGGCGATGGCAATGGCAAAGTGGGTCTCGGCTACGGCAAGGCGAAGGAGGCCGGCCTGGCCGTCCAGAAGGGAATCGAAGAGGCGCGGAAGAACCTCTTCGACGTGCCTCTCGCCGGGAGCACCATCGTCCACCCCATCATCGGCGAGAGCGGTGCCGGCCGCGTCCTGCTCAAGCCCGCCGCACCCGGTACGGGCGTCATCGCCGGCGGCGCGGCGCGCCACATCCTCGAGATGGCTGGCATCCGCGACATCCTTTGCAAGTCGCTGGGCTCCTCCAACGGCATCAACGTCGCGCATGCCACCATCGAGGGCCTGAAGAAGCTGCGACGCCCCGACGAGGTGGCCGAGCTCCGAGGCAAGGCTGCCGACGAGGTGACGCCGGGTGGCGTGTTGCGCGCCTATCGCGAGCGCAAGCGCGAGACAGATCTCTACGCGGCGGAGACGGGCTGACCGTGGCCGCCCGTACGATCAAGAAGGTACAGGCAGGGGCACTGTTGCGAATCACCCAGACGCGCTCGTCCATCGGCACGAAGCCCAAGCACCGCGGCACGCTGCGGGCGTTGGGCCTGCGCGGCATCGGGCAATCGAACGAGCTGCCTGACCGCCCCGAGATCCGCGGCATGATCGCCCGGGTGCCGCATCTCGTGAATGTGGAGGAGATTTCCAAGTGAAGCTCCATGACCTGGCACCGCCCAAGGGCGCAACCAAGGCCAAGCGCCGCGTAGGCCGAGGCACCGGCGGGAAGGGGCACAAGACGGCCGGCCGTGGGAGCAAAGGACAGAAGGCACGGAGCACCGTGCCGGTCGGCTTCGAGGGTGGCCAGCTGCCCTTGATGCAGCGGATCCCGAAGCTGAAGGGGTTCAAAAATCCCTTCCGTGTCGCCTATACGCCGGTCAACCTCGCTGCGATCGATGCGCTCGGGGCCGACGAGGTCACAGTGGAAACACTTGTGAAAGCCGGTGTGGTCCGCCCCAAGGCGCTGGTGAAGATCCTGGGGCAAGGCACCGTCAGCCGGCCTGTTCGGGTCTCTGCTCACTCTTTTTCCAAGTCGGCCGAGGCGGCCATCACCGCCGCCGGTGGCACCATCGAACGGGTGCCGCTGCCCTACGCACAGGGGCGTCCGCCGGCCGTGGGCAACGCCCTGATGAACCGCTAGTGACAGCACCGGGCCGGCGCTGAGGAGAACTCATGCTCTCTCGGCTCGCCAACATCTTCAGGGTTCCCGACCTTCGCAACAAGGTCGTCTTCACGCTCGCGATCATCGCCCTGTACCAGATCGGGGCGAACGTACCGGTGCCGGGCGTCAACTGGTCCCGCCTCCAGAGCTTGGAAAGCCAGGCGTCCTCGTCGGGCGTTCTCGGCTTCCTGAACCTGTTCAGTGGAGGCGCGTTAGTGCGCCTGGCCGTCTTCGGCCTCGGCGTCATGCCTTACATCACCAGCTCCATCATCATCCAGTTGCTCTCCACTGTGATCCCCAAACTCGAGGAGTGGCGGGACCAGGGCGCAGTCGGGCAGAAGAAGATCACCCAGACCACCCGATACCTGACCGTGGCCCTTGCCGTCATGCAGTCAGCAGGACTGGTCTATGCGTTCCACGGTCACGACTCGGCGCTTCTCGGGACCAACATCGACCTGATCCCGACCTTCAGCTGGCCGCTGGCGCTCTTCATGGTGCTCATCCTCACGGCGGGCACCGCGTTCGTCATGTGGCTGGCCGAGCTCATCACCCAGCGCGGCATCGGCCAGGGCATGTCCATCCTGATCTTCGCCAATGTGGTGGCCGCCATCCCCACGGGCTTCAAGGCCATTTACGAGGAGGGCGGCAAGGCCAAATTCGGCATCATCATCATCGTTTCACTCGTCTTGCTCGTGGTGATCGTCTTCATGGACCAGGGGCAACGGCGAATACCCGTGACCTTCGCAAGACGTGTGGTGGGCCGCCGCATGTACGGTGGCAGCTCGACGTACATCCCACTCAAGGTCAACCAGTCAGGCGTGATCCCGATCATCTTCGCCAGTTCGGTGCTCTACATCCCGGTCCTGCTGTCGAACGTGATCCCGTGGACCTGGTTTCAGAATTTCGTGCGGAACAGCCTGACGCCGACCAGCTTCTTCTACATAGCGGCCTACTTCCTGCTCATCGTGATGTTCACGTTCTTCTACGTCTACGTCGCGTTCGACCCGCACCAGCAGGCCGACCTCATCCGCAAGCAGGGTGGCTTCGTCCCGGGCATCCGCCCCGGACCGCCCACCGAGCGCTACTTCGCCCACATCCTCAGCCGCATCACGGTGGTGGGCGCGTTGTTCCTGGGCTCGGTCGCGGTTGTGCCATCGCTCCTTATGGCGCTGTGGCACCTCAACCGGTTCCCGTTCTACGGGACCACCCTGCTGATTTCGGTCGGCGTCGCCCTCGAGACGATGCGTCAGATCGACAGCCAGCTCATGATGCGCAACTACGAAGGCTTCCTCAAGTAGGCCGTCCGTGATTCCCGGGGTCAGGCTCGTGGTCCTCGGCAAGCAGGGGGCCGGGAAGGGGACGCAGTGCGTCCGCCTTTCGCATCACTACGTCGTGCCGCACGTCTCCACGGGGGACATGCTGCGCAGCGAGGTGAAGTCGCGATCGACCCTGGGCCAGCGTGCCGCGAAATTCGATGGACGACGGCGAGCTCATCCCCGACGAGCTCGTGATGGAGATGGTTGGCGGCCGGTTGACCGAGCGGGACACCACCGGGCGTGGGTTCGTGCTCGACGGCTGCCCCCGCACCACCGGGCAGGCCGAATCCCTCGAGAAGATCGCCGAGCCCTTCGGGCTCGACATGGTGATCGACCTGCAGGTGCCGACGAGCCTCGTGATGAAGCGGTTGGCCTCCCGCCGGGTCTGCGTCGACTGCGGCGCCAACTACTCGACGGCGGCGCCCCCGCTCGTGAACTGGACCTGCGACGTCTGCGGCGGCGAGGTCGTCCAGCGTCAGGACGACACCGAAGAGGCGATTGAGCGCCGGCTGGACCTCTACGACAAGGAGACGGCGCCCCTGCTGGAGTGGTATAAGAGGCGCGACCTCCTGGTCGAGATCAACGGCACGGGCTCGCCTGACGCTGTCACGCGGCGCGTAGTCGGCGCCATCGACGCCATGCGGCACCGGCGCCAGATCGAGAGCACCAAGCAATGAGGCGCAACGAGACCGAGCTGGCCAAGATGCGCCGCGCAGGCAAGGTCGTGGCCGAGATGCACGAAGCCACGCGAGCGGCAGCCAAGCCGGGTGTCACGACCTTCGAGCTCGACAAGATTGCGCGCGAAGTGCTGGACAGCCGTGGTGCGACGTCGAACTTCCTCGGTTACCACGGTTTCCCCGCCGTCATCTGCACCTCGCCCAACTCGATGATCGTGCACGGGATCCCTGGCTCCTACGTGCTCGAGGAGGGCGACATCCTCTCGATCGACTGCGGGGCGATCATCGAGGGCTACCACGGCGACGCCGCGTTCACCATGGGCATCGGCAGCATCTCCCAGGAGGCGCAGAAACTGCTCGAGGTGACCGAGCGTAGCCTGTGGGCCGGCATCGAGCAGCTCGTGAAGGGTAACGCACTCCACGAAGTGGGCCGGGCGGTCCAGAACGTCGCCGAGGGCGCAGGATTTGCCGTCGTCCGCGAATACGTCGGCCACGCCATCGGGACCGCGATGCACGAGCAGCCCCAGGTTCCGAACTACTGGCCCGGCAGCAAGGGACCGACGCTCAAGACGGGCAACGTGTTCGCCATCGAGCCCATGGTCAACGCCGGTGGGCCCGAGACGGTACTGCTCGACGACGGCTGGAGCGTGGTGACGGCAGACGGTCGTCTGTCTGCGCACTTCGAGCACACGATCGCCGTGACCGAAAACGGCCCCGAGGTGTTCACGGTCGCCTGAGCGGCGCGAACAAGCCACACCTTTGATCGAAGCCGCGTCCACGTGCGTCCCCGGTCGAGGGCGGGGCGGAGCAGTCGTGCAGCCGCTGGCAAGCGCCGTCGCGCTTCGACACAGCCTCGGTGCCATCCTTGCCCCGGCCTCCCTCCTGCTCTGGCGGAGCCCCGCCGGCCGGCCAGCACCCTCCCGTTGGCCCTGGCCACGAGGCCCCACATCCCGGCACGGAGGTATATGGGTCGAGCTCCGGTTTCTGGTGCGACCGTATAGGGGAGTGCAATCTGGGTTTATAGAGTGCGTATACGGTCAAAGCGATGCTGCCGGGTCGCCGGCATATACGACGTGACGGCCGGCCGGGCTCCGTCGGGAGCAGTCGTCCCGGCGGGTGCAGGGATTTCGGCGGATAGAGTCTCGAGCGATCCCCCGGGTTGGAGGTCTGGCCGGGCGAACCGGGGCCGTCAGCCAACGGCTGGAAATCCCCAGCCCGTGCGGTAGACTCTCAAGCCGGCCCTTGGTCCGTCCCCCCTGCGGAACGCGCCCTCGGATCGACCCGATTTCCGTACCCTGCGCCCTCGCGTCGCCTGGTGCGCCGGAGAAACACCAGAGACCAGTTCGAGGAGAGTCACCTGCCCAAGCCCAAGGAAGACGCCATCGTGCTCGAAGGCACCGTGGTCGAGCCGTTGCCCAACGCCATGTTCCGAGTCGAGCTCGAGAACGGCCACAAGGTGCTGGCGCACAGCTCGGGGAAGATGAGGATGCACCGCATCCGGATCCTCCCAGGGGACAAGGTTCAGGTGGAGATCACTCCGTACGACCTCAACCGAGGTCGGATCACCTATCGGTACAAGTAAGAGAAGGACGGGGAGTCAAGTGAAGGTTCGGCCGAGCGTGAAGCCGATCTGTGAGAAGTGCAAGGTCATCCGGCGACGCGGCGTCGTGCGGGTGATCTGTGACAACCCGCGTCACAAGCAGCGGCAGGGTTAGGGAGAGGAAGCGACATGGCCCGAATTTCCGGCGTCGACATCCCGCGTGAGAAGCGGCTCGAGATCGCGCTGACCTACATCTACGGCATCGGTCCGACGCTCTCGAAGCAGATCACCGAGGCCGTCGCCATCAACCCCTCCACGCGGGTGCGCGACCTGACGGACGAGGAGGTGGCCAAGCTCCGTACATACATCGATCAGAGCTTCCGGGTCGAAGGGGACCTGCGTCGTGACGTCTCCCAGGACATCAAGCGCAAGATGGAGATCAACTGCTACGAAGGCGTGCGCCACCGCAAGGGCCTCCCGGTCCACGGCCAGCGCACCCACACCAATGCCCGCACCCGCAAGGGCCCCAAGAAGACGGTGGCCGGCAAGAAGAAAGCGGTCAAGAAGTAATGGCCAAGCCCGCGAAGCCCGGACAGCGGCGCCCCCGCCGCAAGGAGCGCAAGAACGTCGCGTACGGAGTCGCCCATATCAAGAGCTCCTTCAACAACACGATCGTCTCGATCGCCGACCCCGAGGGCAACGTCCTCGCCTGGGCGTCGGCGGGCAACGTCGGCTTCAAGGGTTCGCGCAAGTCGACGCCCTTCGCGGCGCAGCTGGCGGCAGAGGCGTGCGCCAAGCGCGCCATGGAGCACGGCGTGCGCAAGGTCGATGTGCTGGTGCGTGGGCCGGGCTCGGGTCGCGAGACCGCCATCCGTTCGCTGGCCGCCGTCGGCATCGAGGTGGTCGGCATCAAGGACGTGACGCCGATCCCGCACAACGGCTGCCGCCCCAAGAAGCGGCGCCGGGTCTAGGACGAGAAGAAGAGGAACGAGGACTCACTTCATGGCTCGATACACCGGTCCCGTCTGCCGCCTCTGCCGGCGCGAACGGACCAAGCTGTTCTTGAAGGGCGAGCGCTGTTACTCGCTCAAGTGCCCCGTCTCCGAGGCGGTGACCGACCGGCACAGCCGCGCCTACCCGCCGGGCGAGCACGGCCGCGACCGCATGCGCCAGGGCTCCGAGTACCTGGCCCAGCTGCGAGAAAAGCAGAAGGCCCGCCGGATCTACGGGATCCTCGAGAAGCAGTTCCGCAACATGTACGAGGAGGCCACGCGCCAGGACGGCATCACCGGCGAGAACCTCCTGCGCAACCTCGAGCTGCGCCTCGACAACGTGGTTTTCCGTGCGGGTTGGGGCGCGAGCCGCAGCCAGGCCCGCCAGTTCGTGCGCCACGGGCACGTGCAAGTCAACGGCAAGCGCGTGACCATCCCGAGCTACCGGGTGCGCAAGGGAGACAAGGTCATGCTGCGCGAGGCCACCCGCGGAAACTTCCATGTCCGCCGCAACATGGACACCCTCGAGCGCCAGACCCCGGCCTGGCTCGAGACCGGCGACGCCGGATTCTCCGTCGCCGTGCTGAACCCGCCGTTGCGCGAGCACATCGACGAGCCGTTGCAAGAGCAGCTCATCGTTGAGCTCTATTCGAAGTAGCCGTCCAGTTCTACGTCCGCCCGACACCCGATCGCCCCGACCCCCGTCACAGGAGTACCCACCATGTTGATCATCCAGAGGCCCACCGTCGAAGTCGTCGACGAGGAGCAGCACAACCGCCAGCGCTTCGCCATCGGCCCGCTCGACCCTGGCTTTGGCACGACGCTCGGCAACTCGCTGCGGCGCACGCTGTTGTCCTCGATCCCCGGCGGGGCCGTGACACAGCTCCGTTTCGACGAGGCGCTGCACGAGTTCACGACGCTGGCCGGTGTCAAGGAAGACGTCACCGACATCATCTTGAACCTCAAGGACCTGTTGGTGCGGGTGCACTCGGACGAGCCGGTGACGCTGCGGCTCGACGTGCGGGGTCCGGCCGACGCCACCGCGGCAGATCTTCAACTGACGCCCGACGTCGAGGTCCTGAACCCCGACCTGCACATCGCCTCCATCAACGCCAAGGGCCGCCTGGCCGTCGACGTGACCGTGGAGCGAGGTCGTGGCTACGCCTCGGCGGACAAGAACAAGCGGTCGTCGACCATCGGCGTGATCCCGATCGACTCGATCTTCTCGCCGGTGCACCGGGTGACCTTCGACATCGAGCCCGTGCGGGTCGAGCAGTCGACCAACTACGACCGCCTCGTGCTCGACATCGAGACGGACGGGACGATCTCACCCCGCGAGGCGCTGGCGTCCGCGGGCGACACGTTGCGCAACCTGGTCTCGCTGGTGGCCGACCTCGAGGAGGCGCCCCAGGGCCTGGAGCTCGGCGACACCGGCACCACGACGAGCGGCTCGCCAGACCTCGACCTTCGGATCGAGGAGCTGGACCTCTCGGAGCGCCCGCGCAACTGCCTCAAGCGCGCCCAGATCAACACGATCGGCGAGCTGGTCGAGCGCACCATGGAGGACCTGCTGGCGATCACGAACTTCGGCCAGAAGTCGGCCGACGAGGTCGTCCAACGCCTGGACGAGCGCGGGTTGTCGCTGCGCACGCGGGACTAGGGCTCGGTTCGGTCATGCAGGCAACCCCAAAGCGCGGCCGCCGGCTCGGAGGTTCCTCTTCGCACCAGAAGGCCATGATGGGCAACCTCGTGGCGTCGCTGATCGCCGCCGAGTCGATCGTCACCACCGAGGCCAAGGCGAAAGCCATGCGCCCGGTCGCCGAGAAGTGCGTGACGACTGCGCGCAAGGGTGGCGTGGCCGCCCAGCGCCACGTCGTCGCCCTCATCCGGGACAAGGACATGACCCACAAGCTCTTCGCGGAGATCGCACCCCGTTACGAGGACCGTCCGGGCGGATACACGCGGATCCTGAAGCTGGGGCCGCGCCCGGGTGACAACGCGCCGATGGCGCGTATCGAGTTCGTCTAGGCCAATCGCCGCGCCTACCGTGGAGGAACCGGTCGGCGCTGCGACGCAGCGTTGGAGGCTCCTCGTCGCCTACGACGGCGCCTCCTTCCGCGGCTTCGCCCTCCAGCCCGAGGTGCCCACGGTCGCAGGCGCGCTGCGCCACGCCCTGGAGCGCTCAGCACGCCTGAGCGAGGCGCCGTTGATCACCTGTGCGGGGCGCACGGACGCCGGCGTCCACGCCCGGGGCCAGGTCGTTCACGTCGACCTCCCGCCGATCCCCTACGACGGCCCGGGCCTGGCGCGGGCGATCAATCGGCAACTGGCGCCGCAGGTGGTGGTCCGCCTTGCCGAGGAGGTGAGTCCTGACTTCGACGCGCGCCGGTCGGCGACGGGCCGGACGTACCGGTACCTGGTGTGGAACGCGCCGGAGCCCGACCCGCTGCTGGCGCCGATCGCCTGGCACGTGAGTGACGCGTTGGATCTGGTCGCGATGCGCACCGCGTCGGACGTGCTGCTGGGGAGCCACGACTTCCGGTCCTTTTGCCGGCGGCCGCCCGGCACCGACGCGTCGGAGCCGATCATCCGCCGGGTGACTCTGGCCCGGTGGTCGGTGGACTCGGGTCCGGAGGCCATCGACGCTGACGGTGCGGTTCCTTCGGATTCCTCCGAGGCGAGGGCGCGGTTGCTGCGCTTCGAATTTCTGCGAGCTCGTTCTGCCATCAGATGGTGCGCTCGTTGGTGGCGTCGCTGGTCGAGGTGGGCCGGGGCCGGCAGAACGCGGCCGGGCCTGCTGGAGCGGTTGCGTGCGGCGTCGCGCCAATCGATGCACGAGCCGGCGCCGGCCGAGGGGCTCTGCCTGGTCTCGGTCGACTACAGCGGCGACCGGGTACCGCTCGCGCCAGCCGGGTCGGCCGAGTAGGCGACCGTCGCTGCCCCTGGGGCTGCTGGAGGCGGAGCTCAGGCGGCGCGGCGAGCGGTGCGGCCGCCATGGTTACTTCCGCCGCCATTTCGGCTCTCGAGGGAATGATTGCCTTCGAGCTCGACCCATGGTTCGGTCACCACTCGTTGGAGGCCGGACATGATCTCGGAAATGAACCGCCGCTCGAGGCTGATGGTCTGCTGCGCAAGCTCGAAGCTGAGGTCCACGAAGCGCACCGGCTGACTCACCGCGAAGGGGAGCGCAGCCCGCAAAAGTTCTGTGAACGCATGCAGGGTTGCGGCGATGGCCTCTTCGCCCTTGGCTTCACCACTGCGGGACGAGTCATAGATGCTTCCCAGCGCGTCGGAGTTGTCTTCCTCCGACGCAGCTGTACGGCCCGTTGTTTCAGACGTGGTGGGCATTGACGTGGTCCTTTCTCGGGGCTCCAACGCAGTTATACCGAACGCGTATGTCCTTTTCCCACGGCTGCGAGAACGCGCGGCGAAATCCGGATGACGGATGCGTGACATGTCCAGGTGCGATCCACTGACACATGAGTCGCAGCACCTGCGGGCCCTCCAGCGAGCTCGTACTCCGTACCTAGAGATCGAAGGTGCTCCGCAGCTCCTCGACGATGGCGCTGATCCTTTGGACCTCGTCTCGCAGGGCATCGATGTCGGCGCGCAGCGATGCGACCGCGTCACCGAGGGAGACGGAACGGACCTCCACGGCCGGATCGGGCGTAGCAGTGCCGGTATCGGACGCTGCGCCAACGTCGGGTGGCTCGTCGGCGAGCAGCTGGGTCCAGCGTTCTTCCTTCTGACCGGGACGCCGGGACAGCTGCGACACCAGAGGATCGGGGCCACCGGCCAGGCGACCCAACGCCACTTCGACGTCGCCGAGATTGCCGAAGTCGGCCATGCGCTCGGTCCGGGCCCGCAGCTCGCCGATGGTCTGGGGTCCCCGGAGCAAGAGGACGGCCAGGACGGAGAGGCCCCGGGCGTCCAGGCCGAATCGTTCGTCGAGCACCTGGCGGTACCGGGTGGCAGAACGGCCATGGCCGGGATGGACGAAACGGAGCAGGCCGGCCTCCTTGAGGGAGGACAGAGCGCCTTCGACGATCGAGTCGTCGTACACCACGACCGGGTCACGGTTCGACGTCTGGTTGCACGCAACGACCAAGGCGTTGAGCGTGAGCGGGTACTGCTGGGGAGTCGTCAACTGCTTCTCCGCCAGGCTGCCGATCACGCGCGCTTCGACTGGATTGAGCTCCACGACGAGGGCGAGCATATTGCTTCGGCGCTGGACCATCAGGCGGAGCGCAGTCTTTCGGCCGGGCTAAGGCTCGCCGTCCACCAGGCGGGATAGAGGCCGCCGATCGCACCCACACCGGGCGCTGCACCCAAGGCATCGGATAGCTCGGCGGGTACGGCCCGCGCCTTCGCTGCCGCGGGGCTATTCGGGAGTCAGGGCTGTAGCCGCCGGCGTGCGCGCAGCTATCCGCCCCGGCAGCGCGCTCGAGGCCTATGGCGAGCGCGAGTGCGATCAAACATGCGAGCACGACCGAGGCGATCGGCACGACCGGTGCAGGAACTGCTCCGATCTCTTCGGCGAACAGCGTCCAAAGCCATCGTCCAAGCGCGAGGCCCAGGGGCACCCCGATGACGATGCCAACAACGGCGACGATGCCCGCTTGCCAGACGACGCTCCATTGCAGCTGCCCCGGTGTGAACCCGATCGCCTTCAGGATGGCCAGCTCGTGCCTGCGCCTTCGGACCGAGGCAACAAGCGTGAGGCCGAGAGCGATGGTGGCACCGGCCGCCAACCCGATCGCGAGCAGAAGCGGTGTCAGGCCCATGGAGCGGTAGTTGACGATCTGGGCCGGGCGTTGCACCGCGAGCACCGATGCCTGGTAGCCGTCGCAGTTCTGGTTGTTCGACGGTTCCGTCGCCAGCACCTGCGACGCCACGCGTGGCGAGGTCCTGCGCGGCGCGGTGGACCGTCGCGGTGCTCGCGGTGCCGTCCGAGGTGAGGAGAACCATGTTGGGCCCGTTGCAGCCGGCATAGCCCTGTGGGCCGAGCATCTCGGTGAGCCGTCCGTTGTCCGCCGGCACGATGGCGCCCACCCCCATGGAGGTGTGCAGCCCCTCGGCGATGCCGATGGCCGGCATGGTGGCCACCCCAACGATGGTCAGTACGATCGCCTTGGGCGGAAAGCCGGGCACGTAGCGCATGTCGACGGTGTCGCCGAGTTGTTTGTGTATCTCGACCAAGGTCGACGCTCCCAGCACGATCTGGTTCTTGCCGTTCAGCCCATGTCCCGCCACGATCGGCGGCGCGACGGGTGCTCCCGGATTCGCCAGGAGGGTCGGCACCTCGACGCCATCGAGCTGGAGGCTCACGAACCACACACCCGATTCGCGCGACGCCGTGGGTGTGATGGATGACTGCGTTGAGCGTGGGCTGAGGAACGGGGCCGTAGCCGTCCGAACTCTGTACCGCGTAGTCCCAATTCCAGCCGTAGAGGCTTGGCGTCGCGACCAGGTTCTGCAGGCTCTGCCCGAACGTCAACGTGGCCGAGACGACAAGCAGTGCCGTAACGGCCCCGACCAGGACCCACCGCGTCGACCCGCGGTCCCTGCCGCGACCCGCGTCGAGGGCGAAGCGGGTGCCTACTGCCGTGCTCGGAGGCAGCCCCCACCGGAAGACGGCGTCGGCCAGGCCAGCACGACCCACTCCGGCGCGCTGCGACAGGCGTCGATGCGGTGCGGTGAGGGCCGCGCCGGCCACCCCGGCGCCGAGGAGGAGGGCGACCAGTGCCAGCGTGCCCAGGCCGACGACGGTCCAGTCCGCATCGAACCCCCGGTCGGGGTACACCGCGCGCACAGGCCCGAGAGGAGAAACCGGCGACAGCGCGGTCGAGACGACGGCGGCAACGAGCCCCCCGACCACGACCGCGCCCGCGGTGCCGATGAGACCGTCGGTGACCGTCATGGCGCGAGAGGCGCCCAACGCGCGCATGACGCGCAGATCCTCGTCCCGAATCCTCCGCTGCCGCGCCAGCTCCTCGAGCGCGAGCAGCACGGTGGTGAGCCCGGCGATGCAGCCGAACGCGCCCAAGGCAAGCGCCTCGGGACGGATGGACTGGTCGGCCTCCTGCGCCGTCTGGGCCGAGACCTGGAAGTCGGTGAAGTACTGCTGCCTCGAGTTCCAGTCGCGCTCGACGGCGGCCACGGCGCCTGCAGTCCCGTCGACCTGGACGCCGAAGTAGGCGAACGCCGAGCTGCTCTTGAACAACGTGCGCGTCAGGGCCGGGGTCCCGACGATGTAGGTCGGGAAGCGCGCGATCTCGTCCTGCACGACCTCGCGGTTGAGCAGGCCGATGCCGGTCACCGTGACCGGGTACGGCTTTCCACCGGCTCTGCCGGTCCCGTTGACGAACACGTCGAACGACTCGCCGGCGTGGAGCCCCAGTGTCTGCGCGGCGTCCTCGGTGATCTCGACCTCGTGCGGGTTCTGCGGGTCCGCTCGACGTCCCTCGGTCACTGTGAAGCGGTCCTGATTGAAGAGCATGCCGTCGACGCTGCCGACGAGAAGCACGGAGCTGTCGTGGACGGTGCGCGACCCAGGCAGGAGATAGGACGCCCCCAGGGCCACATAGCTCTCGACATGGCGCACGTGCGGGAACTTCGCGATGGCGTCGACCAGCCGCCTGTCGACCGACGGGCCTACGCCTCCGGGGCCGCCTCCCGCGGGCTGGATGGTCAGGTCGGACGGGTTGGTCGACGCCAGGAACACGGAGTAGGACGAAGCGGTCCGGCGCGCCGCCGCCACCGAGCCCAGGGCCAGGCCACCGCCCAGCCCGACGATCAGAATCAGGGCCACGTAGCCGGCCACACGGTGCCGCCACGAGGTGGCGAAGCGGTACCAGGACGTGGTCAACACGGCCCTGCCGGCGCGCCGACAGCGTCATCTCGCCCGATCACACGCTCAGCGTGGCGTGGGGGGAACCCCTGGTCAATGAGGTCAGCGCGCCGTGCGGCAGGCGTGGTACCACCACGGAGGAGAGGATCCGGCCGCCGGGAGAGCGTCCGGCGGAAGGGGAGCGGCCGTTGCCAAAGGCCCTGGAAACCCGGCGGCTTGCTGGGCCTTTCCACAAGCCCTATCCTGGTACGTCGGCCCTGGGGGACTCCGGGGTCCAGAGCCAGCCGTAAAAGGCCAGCTCACCACCCACGCGGCAGCGAAAGATCGGTCTTGTGCGCACATTTTCACCGAAGGTCAGCGAGATCCAGCGAGCCTGGTACGTCGTCGACGCCGACGGCCTCGTCCTCGGGCGCCTGGCCTCCGAGGTGGCCGCGGTCCTGCGAGGCAAGCGCCGCCCGTACTTCGCGCCGCACGTCGACACGGGCGACCACGTGATCGTCGTCAACGCGGAGCGGATCGTGCTGACCTCGAACAAGGCCGAGGCCAAGGTGGCCTACCGCCACAGCGGCTACCCAGGGGGCCTGCACTCGACCAGCTACGCCACGCTGCTCGCCAAAGAGCCGGCCGAGCTCATCCGCCGCTCGGTGCGCGGCATGCTGCCCAAGAACACGCTGGGCCGACAGCAGCTGAGCAAGCTCCACGTCTATGCCGGCCCCGAGCACCCGCATGCAGCCCAGAAGCCAGAGCCGCTCGACCTGCCCGAGGCCAAGCGGGCCGGCTGAGCCAGGAAGGACACAGACCCACCCCATGCCCGTACCACTGAGCCAGACCACCGGCCGCCGCAAGCAGGCGGTGGCGCGCGTGCGCTTCCGCCCCGGCCAGGGCACGATCACCATCAACAAGCAGCCTTTCGAGAAGTACTTCACCTCCGCCACCCACCGGATGTTGATCACTGAGCCGCTGCGGATCACGAATACGGTCGAGTCGTACGACATCGACGCGACGATCGACGGCGGCGGGATCTCGGGGCAGGCCGGCGCGATGCGCCTGGGCATCGCGCGCAGCCTCTGCGACGTCGACCCCGAGCACCGCGGGTCGCTCAAGCGCTCCGGGTTGTTGACCCGGGACGCCCGGGAGAAGGAGTCGAAGAAGTACGGCCTGAAGAAGGCTCGCAAGGCGCCGCAGTACTCGAAGCGGTAATCGGGCCCGGAGTAGCCCGACCCGAGTGCCTGCCCGCTTCGGGACCGATGGCGTGCGCGGGGTGGCGAACGAGGAGCTGACGGCCGAATTGGCGCTCGCCCTCGGACGCGCCACCGCCCGTGTCTTGCCCGCGCCGACCTTCGTCGTCGGCCGGGACACCCGCTTGTCGGGGCCCCTGTTGCAGGCCGCCTTCTCGGCCGGCTTGGCCACCGAGGGCGCAGACGTCGTGGACCTCGGCGTGCTGCCGACCCCGGGCGTGGCGACGGTAGCCGCGGTTCGGGGCGTGCCCGGGGCTGTGATCTCGGCCTCGCACAACCCGTACGGCGACAACGGGATCAAGCTGTTCTCCCTGTTGGGGACGAAACTGCCGGTGGAGGTGGAGGCTGAGATCGAGCTCGAGCTGGCGGCGGTGTCGGCGCGATCCGGGCCGCCCGCCCGCACGTCCGACGGGGTCGGGGGTCGGACGACTGTCGGTGGACGTCGAGGCGGCGGAGACATATGTCGCGCGCCTGGTGGGATCCCTCGGCGGCCGTCGCCTCGAGGGGCTGCGTGTGGTGCTCGATTGCGCCAACGGTGCGGCGAGCGCGATCGCGCCGCGGGTGCTGGCCGAGGTCGGCGCATCGGTGACGGCGCTGCACGACGCGCCCGACGGCGTGAACATCAACGACGGCTGCGGGTCGACGGACCCCTCGGAGCTTGCGCGTGCGGTTCTGTCGTCGGGGGCGGA
The DNA here is from genome assembly GCA_963828455.1 of uncultured Acidimicrobiaceae bacterium. Classification (GTDB taxonomy): domain Bacteria; phylum Actinomycetota; class Acidimicrobiia; order Acidimicrobiales; family RAAP-2; genus Bog-473. The sequence continues at coordinate 16,045 of CAWHFH010000001.1, forward strand.
CCTCGGGTTGGCGCTGGACGGCGACGCCGACCGCGTGATCGCGGTCGACAGCGCCGGGGAGATCGTGGACGGCGACGTCCTGCTGGCGTTGTTCGCGTTGGACCTGGCTGGTCGGGGGGAGTTGGAGGCGAACACCGTCGCGGTGACGGTCATGACGAATCTCGGGTTCCGGCTCGCGATGGAGGCGCGCGGCATCGCGGTGCTCGAGACCGACGTAGGGGACCGTCACGTCCTGGCTGCTTTGGATGCCGACGGGTTGTCGTTGGGGGGCGAGCAGTCTGGCCACATCATCTTCCGATCGCTCTCGACGACCGGCGACGGCGTGTTGACCGGGCTCGCTCTGGCCGACCTCATGGCGCGCCGGGGCGAGGGCTTGGCCTCGCTGGCGGCGGGACTGGTGGAGCGGGTGCCGCAACGGTTGGTAAACGTGCGTGTCGTCAAGCCCGAACGGCTGGCCGATTGCACCGAGGTGTGGGAGGCCGTCGGAAAGGCCGAGGTGGAGCTCGGCCATGCGGGCCGGGTCTTGCTACGCCCGAGCGGCACCGAGCCTGTCGTGCGGGTCATGGTCGAGGCCAGGGAGGAAGGCCAGGCCGACGCCGTGGCGGCCCAGCTCGCGGGGGTCGTCGAGGTGGCGCTGGGTGGTGGTTAAACGCCGCAGACGGCCTGGTTACCCCAGGTAGCCTGGGACGATTATGTGCGGCATCATCGGCGTCACCGGCGAGGCCGACGCTCTGCCCCTCTTGCTGGGCGCGTTGCACCAGCTGGAGTACCGCGGCTATGACTCGGCCGGGGTTGCCCTGGTGGCAGACGGATCCGTGTGGCGGGCCCGCAAGGCCCGGGCCAAGCCGGTGCCCGGGGTCACCACCCCCTCGCCACTTCTCGAGATTGCGGAGCTGACCGCCGGCGCCCCGGCGTCGGGGCCGTCGGCCGCCGCGATCGGCCACACCCGCTGGGCCACCCATGGTTCGCCCTACAGCGATGCCAACGCTCATCCGCACGCCGACTGCACCGGGCGTCTCGCGTTGATCCACAACGGGATCATCGAGAACCACCTCGAGCTCAGGGCGGAACTGGTCGAGAAGGGACACACGTTCACCTCGGGCACCGATACCGAGGTCGTGGCGCATCTGATCGAGGAGCATTTGGCTGAGGACCCGGCCGGTGGCCTGGCCGAGGCGACCCGCCGCGCGTTGCGGGCGGTACGCGGCGCCTTCTCGGTCGCCGTCGTCCACGCCGACGAGCCCGACACGATCGTGGGGGCGCGCCGCCTGACGCCGCTCGTCTTCGGTGTCCACGACGACGTCTCTCTGCTCGCCTCGGACATCCCCGCCTTGATCGGTCACACCACCGAGGTCTTCGCCTTGGCGGACGACGAGATGGTCGTGTTGAAGCCGGGGTCCGCGAGCGTCAGCACGCTCGACGGCGTGGCGGTGACGCCCGAACCCCTCACTATCACGTGGAACCTCGAGGCCGCGCAGAAGGGCGGCTACGACGACTTCATGTCGAAGGAGATCCACGAGCAGCCCGAGGCCATTGCCAACACCTTGTTGGAGCGCCATGCCCTCGTGGGCGAGGTGGCGCTCGATGAGCTACGCATCACCCCCGACGCCCTGCGGGCCATCGACAAGGTCTTCATCGTGGCCTGCGGCTCCAGTTACCACGCCGCGCTGGTGGCCAAGTACGCAATAGAGAAGTGGGTGGGGCTGCCGGTGGAGGTCGACATCGCATCGGAGTTCCGCTACCGCGATCCAGTGGTCAATGACCGCACGCTCTTCATCGGCGTCTCGCAGTCGGGCGAGACCCTCGACACGTCGGAGGCCCAGCGCGAGGCCGCCCGACGCGGCGCCAAGATCCTCGTCGTCACGAACGTCGTCGACTCCTCGATGGCGCGCGCCGCACACGGCGTCCTGTACACGAGGGCCGGGCCGGAGATCGGCGTGGCGTCGACGAAATGCCACCTGGCACAGATCGTGGCGCTCGAGGTGATCGGCCTGTACCTGGGCCAGGTGTCGGGTTCGCTGTCGGCGCAGGAGATCGAGCGCATTCTCACGGCCATGGAGGATCTGCCCTCGTTGGTCGGCGCGGCACTGGCGCGTTCGGGTGACGTCGACGACGTCGCGGGCAAGCTGACCGACGCCCGCGACTTCTTCTTCCTCGGGCGCCACGTGGGCTTTCCGGTCGCTATGGAGGGCGCGTTGAAGCTCAAAGAGCTGGCCTACCTGCGGGCCGAGGGCTACCCGGCGGGTGAGCTCAAGCACGGGCCGATCGCGCTGATCGAGCCGGGGACCGTTGTGGTGGGCATCGCGACGCGCAACCCGTTGTGGGAGAAGCTGCTCTCCAACGTCGCCGAAGTGCGCAGCCGCGGCGCGACCGTCGTCCTGGTGGCCGACGACGGTGACGAGGAGTCGGCCGCGGCGGCGGATCACGTGTTGTGGGTTCCGTCGACCGACCCGTTGCTCTCGCCGGTCGTGGCGGTGGTGCCGCTGCAGCAACTGGCCTATCGGTTGGCCCGGCTGCACGGGCACGACCCGGACCGCCCGCGCAACCTGGCCAAGACGGTGACGGTCGAGTGATCGTGGGTGGCGCTGGAGGCGCTGGAGGCGCAGGAGGCGCAGGGATCGTCGGCGTGGGCGTGGACGCGGTGAGCGTCGACCGGTTCCGTCGGCTGCTCGAGCGGCGGCCGCGGTTCGCGTCTCGTTGCTTCACCGAAAGTGAGCAATCCGACGCGGGCAGCTCTGCCGACCGGGCCCAGAGCCTTGCGGCGCGCTTCGCGGCCAAGGAAGCGGTGATGAAGGCATTGGGTGCCGGCATCGGCGCGTTCGCGCTGACAGACGTCGAGGTGCGGCGCACCGGCGGCGAGGACGCAACCCGCAACGCGCCCTACTTGATCCTGACCGGCACTGCGGCCGAATTGGCCGGGGCGCACGGAGCGGGCCGCTTCCACCTGTCACTCACGCACACGGACGACGTGGCCATTGCCTTCGTCGTTGCGGAGCAGGCGGGCCCGGCGACGGATGGAGCTTCCCCGGCCACTGTCACGGCTACCGCCGCTCCCGCCGGCTCCCGCCGCTCCTGCGGGGTCTGCCGCATGCGCGCCGTCCTGACCCGCGACGAGATGCGGGCCGCCGACGCGGCCGCGCTGTCGGAGGTCTCGCACGAGATCCTTGTCCAGCGCGCCGGCACGGCGGTCGGAGTGGCTGCACTGCGGATGCTCGGGGGCGCCTACGGGCGGCGGGTGGTCGTGATCGCGGGCAAGGGTAGCAACGGCGCCGACGCCCTGGTTGCGGCCGACCTGATGGAGCGGCGCGGGGCGCGGGTCACGGTGCTGGAAGCTTCGGCGATCGGGGGCGGCGCAACGCTGCCGGCGTGCGACCTGGTCATCGACGGTGCGTACGGGACGGGCTTCCGTGGTTCGTACGCCGCGCCTCGGGTGCCCGCGGGCGCTCAAGTCCTCTCCATCGACATCCCCTCGGGCATCGACGCGGACACGGGAGAAGCGCCCGGCGACGCGGTGCGGGCGGACCGCACCGTGACCTTCGCTGCGCTCAAGCCCGGGCTGCTCCAGGGCGCCGGGCCGGCGCAGAGCGGCACCGTGGGTGTGGCGGACATTGGGATCGGGTTCCCCGCGCCCCTGGCATCGCTCATGGAAGATGCCGACGTCGCCGGGTTGTTGGCGGCGCGTGAACGGGGCGTCAACAAGTGGACGAACGCGGTGGGTGTCGCTGCCGGATCGGCCGGCATGGAGGGTGCGGCTGTGCTGTGCACTCGAGGTGCCATGGCCGCGGGCTCCGGCATGATCCGCCTCGGGTCACCGGGGGACCCCGAAACGGCGTGGCCGATCGAGGTCGTGCGCATGCACCTGCCGGCCGAGGGATGGTCCGGCGCGTTCTTGGAGGCGGCGTCCAAGTGCAAGGCGATCGTCGTCGGCCCTGGACTCGGTACTGACGAAGCGGTGGCCGAGGAGATCCGCGCCGTTGTGGCCAACGCACCGGTGCCACTCGTGATCGATGCCGACGCGCTGACGGCGCTCGGCGACGTGTCGTCGGCGCGCACCCTGTTGGACAAGCGCAGCGCGCCGAGCATCCTGACCCCGCACGACGGCGAGTACGCCCGGATCTCCGGGACGGCACCGGGGGAGGACCGTCTCGCAGCGGCGCGGCGATTGGCCGACGCGGTCGGCGTGGTGGTGTTGCTCAAGGGTCCGCTCACAGCAGTGGCCCGGCCGCGAGGGGGGGCCGCGGATGTGCTCCTGTCGGACGCGGGCGGCCCCGCCCTGGCCACGGCCGGCAGTGGTGACGTGCTCTCGGGCGTCATCGGCGCGTTCTTGGCGCGCGGCGTGGGCGCGCACGAGGCGGCGGCGCTGGCCGCGCACGTGCACGGCCGGGCGGCATCGCTGGGGCCGAGTCAGGGCCTGGTGGCCGGAGACCTGCCGGGACTGGTCGCACGGTTCTTGTCCGGGTGCACAGCGGACGCCCCAGCCGGGGACGACGATGACTGACGGCGCGCCGATGCGGTCGGTGCACCCTTTGGGTGGTGTGGACCGGGTGGAGGTCCCGAGTGAGGCGACCATGGCCCAGGGCAACTCGCGACCGGCATGGGCCGAGATTGATCTCTCCGCCGTCACGCACAACGCCCGCGTGCTGGCCGGCCTGGCCGCGCCGGCCGAGCTGTGCGCCGTCGTCAAGGCCCACGGTTATGGGCATGGCGGGCCTGCGGTCGCCCGTGCCGCGCTCGCCGGTGGCGCGAAGCGGTTGGCGGTGGCCTTGGTGGACGAGGGCGTCGAGCTGCGCGAGCACGGGATCACCGGCCCGGTCCTGCTGCTGAGTGAGTGCGGTTCCGACGCCGTCGAGACTGCAATCGAATACGGGCTGACGCCGACGCTGTACTCGAGCGAGGCCATTGCCGCTTTCGTCGCCGGCGCGCGCGTTGCCGGACGCCACCTGTCGGTGCATTTGAAGGTGGATACCGGGATGCACCGGGTGGGCGCGGCGCCCGAACACTTCGTTGCGTTGGCCGAGGAGGTTGTTCGCGAGCCGTCGCTCGAGCTCGAGGGCGTGTGGACGCACCTCCCCGTCGCCGACGGCGAACAGGAAGAGGACCGCTCGTATACGGAAGGCCAGCTCGACCTCTTCGACCGTCTCGTGGCCGACCTGGCGGCCGCGGGCATCGAGGCGCCATTGGTGCACACGGCCAATACCGCAGGGAGCATTGCCTTCCCCCGTTCGCGCCACGCCATGGTGCGCTGCGGCATCGGCCTGTACGGTTACCTGCCCAGTTCCGCGGTGCAGCGGGCGTTCGAGGAGCAGGCGACCGGAGAGGTCATGCGTCCGGCCATGTCTCTCAAGGCGCGCGTCGTCGCAGTGCGAGAGCTCGAGGCGGGGGAGCGCCCGTCCTACGGACGCCTCCGGCCGCTGTCGTCGCGCGCGTTCGTGGCGACCGTGCCCATCGGGTACGCCGACGGCGTGCCGCGCGCCCTTTTCGACGCGGGCTATGAGGTGCTGATCGGCGGCGTTCGCCGTCCGCTCGCGGGCATGGTCACCATGGACCAGATCGTGATCGACTGCGGCGACGAGGGCTCGGTGCGGCCCGGCGACGAGGTGGTGCTGCTCGGTACGCAGGGCGACGAGACGATCACGGCGGACGACTGGGCCCACATGCTCGGGACAATCAGCTACGAGGTGGTGTGCGGCGTCGGGCCGCGCATGCCGCGGGTTCTGCTGCACCGCTCCGGCGGTGACTGACGCCGACAAGCTCGAGCGGCTACGCGTCACTGCGTCGACCTGCACCCTGTGCCCGCTGGCAGCGGGCCGCACCCAAGTCGTCTTCGGTGTGGGCAACCCGGCGGCCGACCTGCTCTTCGTGGGTGAGGGTCCGGGGCGTGAGGAGGATCTCGCCGGCGAGCCCTTCGTCGGCCGCTCGGGCAAGCTGCTCGACCGGCTCATGTGGGAGGAGATCGGGTTCACCCGGGCCGAGTGCTACATCGCCAACGTCGTCAAGTGCCGGCCGCCCAACAACCGAAACCCGGCGCCCGACGAGATTGCGGCCTGCCGGCCCTACCTGACCGAGCAGATCGCGCTCATTGCGCCCGCGGTCATCGTCACCTTGGGCAACTTCGCCACCAAGTTGCTGCTCGACGAGCGCGCGTGGCATCCGCGAACTGCGCGGGCAGGTCTTCGAGCGCGAGGGCGCACACCTGGTGCCGACGTACCACCCCGCGTACACGCTACGCGCCGGCGGGGAGGCCCTGGCGGAGATGCGGGCGGACTTCGTGCGGGCGAAGCGCCTCATCGGTGTGGGGGAGAAATGACCTCCGACGCTCGCACGGGCGCGCCCTGGCCCGTGGAGGCGACGACCGGCTCGCCCGACGAGACGCGGGCGCTCGCCGCAGCGTTGGCGCCGCTGTGCCGTGCGGGCGACGTCGTCCTCCTGGTGGGTGACCTCGGAGCCGGCAAGACCGTCTTCGCCCAGGGCTTCGCGGCGGCACTCGGTGTCGCAGGCCCGGTGACCAGCCCGACCTTCGCGCTGGTGCGGCACTACCGCTGCGGGCCCGACAGCCCGGTGCGTACTCTCATCCACGCTGACGTGTACCGGACGGGCTCGGTGGCCGAGGTGACCGACCTAGCGCTCGCCGAGCTGGTCGAGGAGGACGCCGTCGCATTGGTGGAATGGGGCGACTTGGCCGCACCGGCCCTGGGTGACAGCGCGCTCGAGGTGACGCTGGTCGTGCCCGACGCGACGGCGAACCCGGAGGTACGCAGCGTCGCGGTCGTGGGGCGCGGGCGCTGGTCGGAGCGGGCCGGCGAGGTAGCGGCCGTGCTCGAACCCGTGGCGGGGCGGGACGCGCGGTGAACCCGGTAAGTGTTGACGTCGCTGCCGTCGCGATCGAGACGGCTACCGAGACCGTGGGTGTGGCCGTACGGACGGCCGATGGTGTCGAGGCGGAGTTCGCCCTGACGGGAAGACGGCGTCATGTCGAGACGCTCACCCCTGCGCTCGAGCACCTACTCGAACGGGTTGGTCTCGTCCCGGGTGACCTCGGCATCGTCGCCGTGGACATCGGTCCCGGGCTCTTCACCGGGCTCCGGGTCGGGGTCGCCGCGGCCAAGGGATTGGCGCAGGCGCTCGGCATCGGGGTGGTCGGCGCGACGAGCCTGGACATACTGACCGCGGCCGCGGCCGAGGCGGGACAGAGCGGTTTCGTGCTGGCCTGCGTCGACGCCCGGCGTGGCGAGGTGTTTGCCGCGGTGCGCGACCTGGACCGAGGAGGCGAGACGGTGGCGGAACTCCTCGAGCCGGCACTGTGGGCGCCGGGCGAGCTGGCGGCCGCTCTCGGCCGGCTGGCGGAGGCACCGGTGTACGCGGTGGGTGATGGGGCGCAGCGATACCGAGAGGCCTTGTCGAACGCATCAGGGGTTCGCATCGTCGCGCCGGCGCTCTCGTTCCCGCCGCCGCCAACACTTCTCCGGCTCGCTCTGGAGCGACTCGAGCGAGGAGAGGCGCCAGTCGACCCCGCGTCGGTCGTTCCTCTGTACATGCGCGAGGCGGACGCGAGGAGCAACTTCGTGCGGGCTCGGGGCGGGACCGAGCGGGAGTCCCGATGATGCGGATCGAGAAATTGAAGCGGCGCGATCTCCGCAAGCTCCTCCCGATTGAGAGCGCGGTGTTCCCCGAGCCGTGGTCGCCGGAGGTCTTCAACTCGGAGCTCGCCCTGCGCAAGGGCCGCCTGTACCGCGCCGCCTGGGACGGCGAGGAGATGGCCGGCTATATCGGCTTCCTGATCGTCGACGAAGAGGCGCACATGACGACCATCGCCACCGCCCCGGCCTACCAGCGCTACGGCGTGGCCACCACCATGATCGTGGACGCGCTCCGCACGCTCCGGGCGGGCGGCGTCAAGCACATCTCACTGGAGGTGGCTGCCAACAACAAGCCGGCGCAGTCCCTCTATCGGCGTTTCGGTTTCGGCCCCGTGGGCGTGCGCAAGAACTACTACCCGGTGACCGGCCAGGACGCCCTCGTCATGTGGGTCTACGACATCGATTCCGAGGAGTACTCGCTCCGGCTCGACGAGTTGGCCGCGTCTGGATACAAGCTCGACCAGGGCCGCGTGTCGTAAGTTAGCGCTGTGCCCTTGACGCTCAGCGGACGGGGGTGCCGACGGCTTCGATCTCGATGTTGATAACCGAGCCGGCCGCCGCGCGCATGGCCGTCACGCCGAACTCGCGCCGGTCGACCTCTGCCGTAGCGCGCACTCGCACCAGGGCACCGTCGGTGAAGGCTGAGGTCACGGTGAGCGCTGCGGTCGCCACCTGGCCGTGTACAGCAAGCAGGCCCCGCACCTCCCAGGCGCGGTCGGGACCCTGTACGACCTCGGTGGAGTCGAACTCGATCCTCGGATAGGTCGCCACGTCGAGCAGCTTGGGACTCTTCACGTGCTCGTCCCGTTTTGCCATCGGCGTCCTGAAGGTGTCGGGTGCCAAGACCGCGTGGAGTGTGGAGTGCTCGAGCGGTTCGGCAACCGTGAAGGTTCCCGACACGATTCGCATCGTGCCCCGGATGGTGAACAGCCCGAACTTCTTGGCCGTGAAGGCCACCGTGCTGAGCTCGGGGTGGAGCCGGTAGCGGCCGGTGGGAATCGGGAGACCGTCGTCGTGCGGCGCGGCCTGACCGATGTTGCCGATGTTCTCGATCTTCATGCCCGGTGTCTCCTCTTCGGGGGTCGTCTGTTCCCTACGACAAAGGACACCGTGGCGGCACGAAATGTGACAGGTCCCTGCGACCTCAGGGCAAGACGTGCTCACGCAGGAAGTCGAGGGCACGCGGCTCGCAGAACACGTGGATCTCGGTCACACGCTCGCCGTCGACCGTAAGAGAGATGAGCCCCAGCGACGTCACGGTCGACGAACCCGAGCAGGCACGGGTTGTCGATGAACGGCAGCGAGACAAGCGTGGCATGTCCCCAGTACCGCAACATATTGCCGGCCACGTACGGTGCACCGCGCACGATGAGGCCCGGATAGAGGTCGACGCCGCCCGCCACGTCGGGGTCGAGCACCGCGAGGAGGTCCTCGAAGCTGCCGCTTGCACACGCGGCGATGAATCGGTCCGTCACCAGCCGATGTTCGTCCGGCGTCACCGTCTCTCGGCGCGCTCCGTCGGACGCCGCGAGCTTGAGGCGGGCCCGTCGCGCCAGCTGGCGGCATGAGGCCTCGGGGCGACCGACCGTCTCGGCGACCGCCTCGAAGGGAACTCCGAAGATATCGTGCAGGACGAAAGCCACCCGTTCCGCCGGAGACAGGCGCTCGAGCACGAGCAGCAGCGCCAACCGGACACCATCGTCGAGTGTCACGCGATCGGCTGGGTCCGCCGCGCCGGTTCCGGTCCCTTCGAAGCGTTCGGCCAACTCGGGTCCGCCCACGGGTTGCTCGTGCCGGTGGCGCGCCGATCGCGTCACGTCCAAGCAGAGCCGGCTGGTCACCACGATCAGCCAACCCCGGGCGTCGTCGATGGCGTCGAAGTCGCTCCGTGACAGCCGTTGGAACGCCTCTTGGACCACGTCTTCGGCCCGGCCGATGTCGCCGAGCATCCGAAAGGCCATGTCGACCAGGTACGGCCGATGGTCGATCCACGCGTCCTTGATCTGCTGCTCGGTGGGCATCTGTGGTTCCTCTCGCAAGGTAGCGCGTTGCCGGAGAAGTGCGAACGGTGACCCACTCAGAGGACGAGACAGGCGGATGAACTGTGACAACGCTCTGGCTGTCACATTCCGACGTGCGGCAGCGTCCTACTCGTGATGGGCCCCACGGATTCACGGGACGAACGGAAGGCAGGTCAGATGGAGCTGGTGCAGAGCCGCCTCGTCACCACGGACGTCGCCTCCATGGCGCGCTTCTACGCGGCGTTGGTGGACACGATGGTCGTGACGAATGACTACTACGTGGAGGTCGCGACACCGGCGCAGCGGATCGGCGTCTCGCGCATGCACTATTCCGACCTGACCGGGGGATCGTGCGGGCCGCCGGCGGGCATCCACGCGGGGGCGGTCATTCTCGACTTCGCGGTCGACGACCTCGACGCGGAGCACGACCGCATCTGGGGCCTCGACGTGGAATGGATCATGTTGCCCACTCTGCAGCCCTGGGGCCGCCGTTCAATGATGCTGCGCGATCCAGAGGGCCACTTGATCAACGTCTTCGAAAAGAAGGAGGGAGATGCATGACCGCGCTCGCCGAAGCCCCGGCCGTCGAGGCCATCGAGCTCGAAAAGGTGTATCCCGGTGACGTCCAAGCCGTCCGCGGCATCAGCTTCGCCGTCGCTTCCGGGGAGGCCTTCGGCCTCCTCGGGCCCAACGGCGCCGGCAAGTCCACGACGATCGGGATGCTCAACACCACGGTCCGCCCCACCTCCGGCCGCGCCACCTTGGGCGGACGCGACGTGGCGGCCGATCCGATCGGGACGCGTTCCCGCAGCAGCGTCGTGTTCCAGGAAACCGTCGTCGACCTGCCCCTAACGGGTCGCCAGAACCTCGAGTTGCATCTGCGGCTGTGGGACAAGAACAGTGCCGCGGGCCGGGGCCGGATGGCCGACCTGTGCGGCCTGGTCGGGTTGGACGAAGTGCTGGACCGACCAGTTGGCACCTATAGCGGCGGGCAACGGCGCCGCATGGAGATCGTGCGGGCGCTCTCGTCGGATCCCCAAGTGCTGTTCCTCGACGAGCCCACCGTCGGACTCGACACGAGGGTTCGCCACGACCTCTTCGACGTGCTCGCCACCCTACGCGAGCGGACGGGCGTCACGATATTGATGACGACGCATTACCTGGACGAGGCCGAGCGCCTATGCGATCGCATCGCCATCGTTGACGGCGGGCGCATAGTGGACTGCGACTCCCCGGCCAACCTCCTGGGCGCTCTGGGCGATGAGGTGCTTGAGCTACGCGTCGACGAGTCAGCTCAGGCCGAAGCGACCCTGGTCGGCGCGGGCATTGCTTCCACCGATCTTCTCGTGATCGGCACCACGGTGACCGTGTTGCTCAGGGAGCATCCGGCCGAGGGCATCATCGGTCGTCTCCGCGAGCGGGGCCTCGTGCTGCGTTCCGTCACGACCCGGCGTCCCACGTTCGACGATGTGTATCTGCGCCTGACCGGCGGCCACATCGACGCCGACTGACCCCGACGAGCGAAACCACCACCGAACATCGACCGATCAGGAGGATCTCCACATGACGGCCACCGCCACTATCCCTGTCACCGTCACCACCGAAGCGCCCGCACAAGGACGTGCCCGCTCGGTACCGGCCGCACTCGTGCTGGCCAAACGCCGACTGGCCTTGACCGTTCGCTCTCCTCGCTCGATCGTCGTACCGCTTCTTACGCCCGTGCTGTTCGCCCTCGTTATCGCTCCTGCTCTCTCAAACACCATCGCCGTTCCGGGTGGGCGCACCGCGTACATGACTTTCGTCGCACTGGCGACGGTCGGCTTGCTCATCCCGCTCAACTGCGTCTTCTCGGGCCTCGGCGTCATCGTCGACCGCCAGCAGGGCGCCATGCGCGAGCTTCTGGTCGCACCCATCAGGCGCTCGTCGATCGTGGTGGGCAACCTGATTGCCGCATTGGCGCTCACTGCGCTGCAAGTGGTGGTACTTATCGCTGCCTCCGCACTGCGGGGCGCGGCGTACCAGACGGGCCTCCGCATGCTCTGGTTCATCGTGGCCGCCTTCGCGTTCGCGGTCTTCATGTACGGGCTGGCTGAAATCATGTCCGTCCGCCTGCCGAGTCCCGTCGAGTACATCGCCGCCGTCCCGGCGGTGGCGATCGTGCCGTTCTTCTTCGCTGGCTCCCTCTTCCCAATCACCTCGCTCCCGTATTGGCTGGACACAGTGGCCAAAGCGTTGCCACTTACCCACGCGCTGGCGTTGTTCCGTTACGGCATCGCAGGCCCGAGTGGCGTTCGTGCGTTGCACAACATTTGGGGCCTGCACAGCGCAACGGCGATGGCGGCGCTCTCCCTGCTGGTCTTGGTGGCCTACGCCACCGTTGCCTTCGCCGGTGCGATCCGGCTGATTGGCAGAACGGGGACGAGCTGAGCCCGCTCCGCCAATAGGGTGAGTCTCGTGTCACCGGTCCGCCGGCCCGGGGGAGAGGAGCTACCCATGGAATCGATCGACCTCGGGAATCAGGGCCTCGTGGTGTCGCGCCAAGGGCTGGGCTGCATGGGGATGTCGGACTTCTACGGGCCTCGCGACGACGACGAGTCGATTGCCACCATCCACCGTGCGCTCGAGCTCGGAGTCACATTCTTCGATACCTCGGACATGTACGGACCGCACACCAACGAGATCCTCGTGGGCAAGGCGCTGGCGGGACGGCGCGAGGAGGCCGTCATCGCCACCAAGTTCGGTATCCAGCGCGATCCCGACGAGCCAACCCGTCGCGGTGTCAACGGCCGCCCGGAGTATGTGCGCCAGGCCTGCGACGGATCGCTCTCCAGGCTGGGCGTCGACCACATCGACCTCTACTACCAACACCGCGTCGACCCCGACACGCCGATCGAGGAGACGGTCGGCGCCATGGCGGAGCTGGTGGAGCAGGGCAAGGTGCGTTTCCTCGGGCTTTCCGAGGCGGCACCCGCCACGATCCGGCGCGCGGCAAGCCGTGCACCCGATCTCGGCGCTCCAGACCGAGTATTCGGTCTGGTCGCGCGATCCCGAGAAGGAGATCCTGCCCACCCTGCGCGAACTGGGCATCGGTTTCGTTCCCTACAGCCCGCTTGGACGAGGGTTCCTCACGGGCACGCTGCGGTCGCTCGACGGTCTCGACGAGGCGGACTTCCGCCGGTACCAACCGCGGTTCCAGGGCGACAACCTGGCCGCCAACGTCGCCATCGTCGCGGTTGTCGACCAGCTCGCCCGGGCCAAGGGCTGCACGTCCGGACAGATCGCGTTGGCCTTCGTCCATGCCGCTGGCCGCGACGTTGCCCCGATCCCCGGGACGAAGCGTCGCACGTACCTCGAAGAGAACGTGCGTGCCCTCGACGTCGAGCTCACGGAGGAGGACCTCGCCGTCCTCGACCGGGTCGCACCCGCCCGAGGTGACCGCTACGCCGATATGTCGCCGGTGAACCGCTAGCGACGACGAGCCCGAGTCCCGCGCCCGGGTTGCGCACGCCGTTCGTGGCGCGGCCGCGTCCGAACGGCGGTGCCGGCACGAAACCGTGACGCGGCCGCGGAGTCGTCGAGAAGAGTTCATCGTGCCCTCGCGCGACGTTCTCCTGCCGCACATCTTCGTGGGCATCCAATAGACGTCACCGGCATCGGGGCTTGGGTGCGTGGCGTGCATGACATCCCTCGTTGCCCAAACGAGAGGGCGGCGTCCGCCATGACGCCGCCGCGCCCAAGAGAAAGGGAGGCGAGTGAAGCGTCTGCGTCACAACTGGTTTGCCGTCCTCGGCGGACTGGCGATCGCCGTCTCGGGACTGGCCGTGACTTCCATCACGTCAGCCGACCCGATCGATCGCCACACCGATCCAACGCCTGGTGGTGATCTACGACGAGAACGTATCGTTCGATCACTACTTCGGCACCTATCCGTATGCCACGAACCCCGCCGGGGAACCGTCGTTCACGGCACGTGCGGGGACGCCGGCCGTGAACGGCCTGGTGAACCAGGTCACCGCGAGCGGACCGACGGGCCCACTGCTCACCAACAACGGCAACCTGTCGAATATCCGCAGCGTCTCGACCGCGCTGACCCGCTGACCTGTGACCAGCACCACGACTACACCGCCGAGCAGTCCGCGATCGACCACGGTGCCGAGGACCTCTACGTGCAGGACACCGGCAACGGCGCCACGCTGAAGCAGTGCCTGTCGGGGTTTCCCGCGGAGCCGGTGCCGGCCGACGCGAGCTCGAACTACGGGGTCATGGACTACTACGACGGCAACACCGTCACCGCCCTGTGGAACTACGCGCAGCACTTCTCCATGAGCGACAACGCGTACACCACCGGCTTCGGGCCCTCCACGCCGGTGCGTTCAATGTCATCTCGGCGCAGACCTACGGGGCCCTGTGCGGTCCGTCGTCCGCCTCCATCAACGACGTCGCCTGCCCCGCACCGCCGGGCTTGAACACCACCTCGGTGGCAGCCTCGCAATTGACGACCTCGCCGGTCACGACGTCGGACCCGACCGGCACCACGTCGGTCGCCGACCAGCCCCCTGCCGGGCCCGGGACCACACCGTCGGTGATGCCGACCCGACCTACGACATCTGCTCCTACCTACCGGGCACCCACGGTGGCGACGACCGCTCGCCCGCCTCGACCTTGACCATGGGTGGGAACAACATCGGCGAGGAGCTGACCACCGCCGGCGTCTCCTGGGGCTGGTTCGAGGGTGGCTTCGACAACGGTTACGTCCCGGGCAAGGGGACGACCCCCCCCACCACGGCGCAGATCTGCGTCCAGAGCCACAACAACGTCGGTGGTAACTCGCAGACGGACTACATCCCGCACCACGAGCCGTTCGAGTACTACGCGTCGACCGCGAACCCGATGCACCTGCCGCCCACCTCGGTGCAGGCCATCGGCCACAACGACCAGGCCAACCACCAGTACGACAGCGCCGACTTCTGGGTGGCGGACGACTCGAACAACCTGCCGGCCGTGTCGTACCTCAAGGCGCCCGCCTACCAGGACGGGCACGCGGGCTACTCGGACCCGCTCGACGAGCAGACGTGGCTGGCCGGCACGATCAACCACCTCGAGTCCCTGCCGAGCTGGCGCTCGACCGCCGTGGTAGTCGCCTACGACGACTCCGACGGCTGGTATGACCACGTGTACGGCCCGACGATCAGTGGCACGCAGAGCGCCATCGACACGCTGACCAACCCCGGCCAGTGCGGTGCGGCGAACACGGTGCCGCTGAACACCGACAACCAGCCCGAGGAGGGCAAGTGCGGAGTCGGCGTCCGGATGCCGCTCCTCGTGGTCTCGCCCTACGCCGACCAGAACGTGGTGAGCAATTCGCTCGTCGACCAGAGCTCGGTGGTGAAGTTCATCGAGTCCAAGGAACCTGCCCGCCCAGGGCAACGGCGCGGCCGACGGCCCGGCCGGATCGCTGGACTCACTGTTCGATTTCAACGGGTCCACGGCGCCGCCGCTGTTCTTGAACCCCTCGACGGGTGAGCCCGTGCACGGCGCCGGAAACGACGGGAACTCGCAGCGCTGAGCCCCCGACCGCGGGGAGCCCCGCTCCGGTGGCTTGCAGGCGCCCGGGCGGGCCGGCCCCGTCCGGAGCCGTGACACGCAGCGCCGGCCTACGTAGGGTAGCGCGAGGGGGGCGACGACAAGGAGGCGCTGGTGCCGAAATACCTGTTCGAAGTGAAGTACACGCTCGACGGTGTCAAGGGGCTCAAGGCGAAGGGCGGCTCGGCCCGGGTCGCCGCGTCCAAGAGACTGGTCGAAGAAGTGGGCGGCTCGCTCGAAGCCTTCTACTTCGCGTTCGGGAGCACCGACGCGTACCTGATCGCGGAGTTGCCGGACAATGTCACGACCGCCTCCGTCAACCTGATCGCTGCGGCCTCCGGCGGCGTCAGCACGGCGACCACCGTGCTCCTGACGCCCGAGGAGATCGACGAGGCAGCGAAGCGGCAGGCGGACTTCCTGCCCCCGGGCAGCTGAACGACCCGAGGGTCGGGTACAGAGCGAGAGCGGTCGACCCGCTCAGAGGAGCGTCGCCAGTCCCGCGCCATCCCGCGCGGCGCAGAGCTCGGCCAACGTCGTGCTGATGTCGCCGAGAGGATCGCTCGCCGCGATCTGCGCCTGGAGCGCCCGCGCCCGGAGGTAGTAGCTCCGCCGGTCCAGCACGCGGCGTACCGCGTGGGCGACCATCGCCGGCGACGGGCGACCGGTGCGCAGATTCACGCCGACGCCGGACCAGTGCACCCGCGCACCCACCTCCGGCTTGTCCTCGCTGTCGCCCGCCACCACGAGCGGCACGCCATTGGCCAGCGCCTGTTGGATACCGCCGTAGCCGCCATTGGTCACCATGACGTCGACATGGGGGAGCAGTTGGTCGTGGGGGATGAAGCGTTCGAGGCGCGCATTGCGCGGCAGCCCGGCGCGCAGTGGCTCAGGATCGGGGCCGCCGGTGGTCGCCACCACCAGCACGTCGTCGTCCGCGAGGGCGTGCACCGTCAGCAGCAGGAGCCGGGACAGGTCTGCGTTGTCGAGCGTCCCTTGGGTAACGTGGACGACCTGCCGGCGTCCGTCGAGGTCGCCCCACCATGGCGGCTCGTCCAAGTCCGCGGTGGGCGGGGCGAGGATGGGGCCGACGAAGCGCACCGTCGGCGCGAGGTCCGAGCGCGGGTACTCGAAGCCCGCCACCGTCGCTTGCAGATAGGCGTCCACCACCTTGGAGGGGAGGTCGATGAAGTAGCCGGGGTAGCGCCCGCGCCGTCCCGCGCCGGCCTCCGCCAGCCGGTGGCGGGCGAAGCGCTGGATGTCGGCCAGCGCCCAGTGCGAGACGATCCAATTCATGCCGCGGTTGCGCGCCCTTGCCAGCGGACCCGTGCCCGGCTGCAGGGCGACGCCGAACGGCGCCGTGTCGCGGCTGAGCGCGCCATAGGGCATGACACCGACGCACACGAGAACGGGCCGTCTCTCTCGTGGTCCCAGCGCCAGCGGCAGGGCGCCGAGGAACATGGAGTCCACGACGATGGCATCGACCGGCCGCTCGGCCAGGATCGCCCGCAGGTCGCGGCACTGTCCGGGAATCGGGCCGATGAAGATGCGACGCAGGTCGTCCTTCACCCCGCGCATGCCGCGCTTCGACGACAACTCACGTGCGGGGTTCGCCACCATGAGGTCGTGCGCGTCGTACTCGCGCGCGAAGGGGACGAACGACGCGCCGGTCGCGGCGACCTTGTCGCGGTAGTGCGGTGTGGTGAAGAAGACCACGTCGTGGCCCTCGTCGACTAGTTGGCGCGCCAGTACCAGCAAGGGAGCGGTGTGGCCTTGGGCGGGCGTGGTGCACAGCAGGTAGCGCCGTCGGCGTGCCGCCGGCGTGCCCGAGGACTTCTCCCCGGGTACTTTCTCGCTCCGTCCCGCCTCCTCGTCGTTGGTGACCAACCCGGTCAGCAAGCCCGTCACCCAGCCGCCCCGGGCGTGCCGGCCCCGCCGCCCCCCGGCCCAGCCGCTCACGCCGCGACGACCGCCCCGGTCCACGGCCCCAGCGTCAGGGTGCCCTCGGCGGCCGCGCCGTCAAGCGCGCCCTCGGTGGCGACGATCACCCGCCCGCGCACGTCCATGAACTCGGCCGGTGCGTCCGACATGTTCAACAGGACGACCGTGCCGTCGCCCCGCGCGTACGCCCAGGTCCCATCCGCGGAGGGCAGCGAGCGGTAGGTACCCAGCGCCAGGTCGTCGCTTGCCCGTCGCGCCGCGATGACGCTCCGGCAGAACGCCAATACGGACGAGGGGTCGTTTGCCTGGTCGGCCACATTGTTCGCCGACGGGTCAGCCATGGGGAGCCAGGGCTTGACGCCTGGCGACGTGAATCCACCGCCCGGACCGTTGTGCCACGGGATCGGGGTGCGCTCGGGGTCGCGCCCGGCGTAGGGATAGAAGCGGATGCCAACCGGGTCCTGCATCTCGTCGTGCGGGACCAGGCCGTCGACCAGGCCGATCTCGTCACCGGCGTACAGGAACGCGGTCCCCCGCAGAGTCAAGAGCAGCAGCAGGGCCACCCTCACCTTGGCCGGATCGCCACCTGCCCACCGCGTGGACAGGCGCGAGAAGTCGTGGTTTGAGGCGTGCCAGGTCGGCCATGCCCCCTCCGGCAGCAACGCCTCGGTCTTCTCCACCACCGAACGCAACGCGGCAGCCTCGAACGGGGCGAACATGAACTGGAAGTTGAATCCACCGTGCAGCTCGTCGCGACCGCTGCCGTAGAACTGCACCAGTCGCTCGATCGTGTCCACGTTCGTCTCGCCGATCAGTAGGCGCTCCTGCGCATAGGTCGCGGCCACCGTGCGCCAGTGCTTCAGGATGTCGTGCGCTTCGGGCCGGTCGGTGTTGTAGACGTAGCGCACGCCCATGAACTGTTGCTCGATCGGGTCGTCTTCGGTCGCTGGGGGATTGTCCCGCAGCTCCTTGTCCTTGATCATCATGTTGCACACGTCGATCCGGAAACCGGCCACCCCGCGATCCCACCAGAAACGCAGTATCTCATCGAACTCGCGCCGCACCTCTTCGCTCCACCAGTCGAGGTCGGGCTGTCCCGCCTCGAAGTTGTGGAGGTAGTACTGGCCGCTGGCTTTGTCGAGCTCCCACGCCGGCCCCCCGAACATGCTCACCCAGTTGTTCGGCAGGCTCCCGTCGGGCTTGGGGTCGGCCCACACGTAATAGTTGCGATGCGCGGCGCCCCGTCCCGACTTTGCGTCGACGAACCACGGATGCTGGTCGCTCGTGTGGTTCGGCACCAGGTCCATCAGGATCCGGATTCCCCGCGCCCCCGCCTCGCGCACCAGCGTGTCCAGATCGTCGAGCGTGCCGTAATCGGGGTCGATGTCTCGATAATCCGAAACGTCGTACCCCCAGTCACGGTTCGGCGAGCACGTCACCGGCGACAGCCACACCGCGTCGATGCCCAGCTGCTCCAGATGGTCGAGCTTGCCGATGATGCCGGGCAGATCGCCGACGCCGTCGCCGTTGGAGTCGGCGTATGAGCGCGGGTAGATCTGGTAGAAGACGCCGCCCCGCCACCAGCGGTCCGGGTCCGCTACCTCGCTGCCTGCGTCCGCGGTCACAGTTCCGCTCTCATGTCAACTGCCTGTCCACGCTCACGACGCGTTCTTCTAGCAGCTCCCGCGCCGGTCCTGCAGGTCTCGAACGCGTCAAAGCCGCTCCAACGCCGTGGTCGCAATGCGCTGCTCGGTTGCTATGGCGAAGGACGAGCCGAAGCAGCTGAAGACGATCTGCTGCCCCAGCCGTCCTTTCACAGCAAACAATTGCGTCACCGTGATGTTCACGGTCTCACCGTGGGTGACAGCCGGCCAGCTGATGGAGTACCCCGCCGTGAAGGGAAAGGCGGTCGGGTCGGTGGCCGAGACGAGGGGGGTCCCGTAGGTCACGCCCTTGGGCGGATTGCCAAAGAGCTGCTTCTTGAGCGGCCCCTGCGCCAACGCCGTCATGCAGCCAGGCGTCTTCTTGTTCGCCGCCGTGCCCATCTCGGCGAGGGCGTTCCCGGCGGACCGGAAGACGGTGACGTCGTCGTCGACAGTCAGCGATCCCGACCTGTTTTGGAACTGGGGGCTGTTGACCGACGGCGGGTTCTCGCTGATCAGGGACTCCGCGATGCCGATACAGTGCGCGAGCTGCGTGTCGCCCGCCGTGGAGTTCGGGTTGTTCGGAGGCTTGGCGCTCTTCCACCCCGAAGGCATATCGGACAACACGAGCTGCGCCTTGCGCGCCTGGGCGATCTCACTCGATCCCGACCCTGAGCGCACCGCACCAGCCGCAGTGCACGGAACGATCGCCGCGGACGCGAGGCCCAACGCAGTCAGCCCTACACCCCACGGGGCGGCCCGCTGGTGTCGTTTCGTGGTTCCGCCTTCGCCCACCGTGCGGTCCTTCCTGCACTCAGTCAAGGCCGAGCCACCATCGAACTGCTGAGCCGCTCTTTTGCCGGCAACGCTAATGCAGGCAACCGAGTTGATGAACCAGGGTGTCGGGCACCATCCGCAAGTCGCCTGCACTCGGGAACGCTGGATTTCTTATGCCGCCATATATGGACTGGCGGTCGCGGGTCGCGCGCGCCGTATACGCGCCTTTGTTGTGGGATGGCCACTTTTCACAACGTCAGTGTTGTAGACCGGAAAACAACAACACGCATGTTGTGGATTTCGGGGCGATTCCACAAGAGCACCGCATATACACCGCCGACGGAGCTGGGGCCACCTTGCTTGCGTATAGAGCGGACCGCGACAAAGGACGTCGGGCCCGGGTCGATGCCGACGTTCGTTCTGCTCAGCTCCGGGCCTCGGCTAGTTGCGTCAGGTCGACCTCGAGCAGGATGGGGAACGCGACCCCGTTGCCGTTGAACGTGAGCCGGTGGACCAACCGGCCACGGACGAACTGGATCGCCGTGCTGACGATGGTCAGCTGCCGGTCACCGCTCACCATGGGGATGGTCACGGTGTAGCCGGTTTGCCCGGGCAGATACGAGCCGGCCGCGAGCTTCGCGATGCTGACGGTGCCGACCGTCACGCCTGAGCCGGCCTCGTTTTGCACGCTCGTCCGGAGAGCCTGGCTGGCGATGCTGTTCATGCAGCCAGGGGTCTTGCCATTGGACATCGCCTGGAATGCGGCCCGGGCGTCCGCCGCGGTGGGGTAGACCGAGACGCTGTCCTCGACCGCCGCCGTATGGTCCGCGGACCCGAAGCTGGGGCTGCTGATCTTGGTTGGCTCGATCCGCGCAATCCGTGAAGGCACGCCGACGCACCCAGCCAGCTGCTTCGACCAGGGTGAGGTACGGCTCGAGGCCACAGCCCCGGCCGAGATCCAGCCCTCGGGCAACTCGGAGGCATGGACGAGCGACCGCTGTGCCTGCGCCTTCACCACCGCCGGCGGCTGCGCCGACCCAGAATCCGAAGCCGAGCCGCCGCTCGTCGAGCTCGAGGCCGCCACGGCCAGCGACCCCACGCCGCCTGTGACGGCGGCGAGCAGCCCGCCCATCAGAGCGACGAGAAAGACGACGACACCCGTGACGACGCAGGCACGCTGCCAGTGGTTCAACTTTGACAGGGCCATAGGTGCCCCCTCCTGCTTCCTCCATGAGCGGTGTCGCAGCTGGTCCGACGGGTCCTGGGCGCTACCGCACTCCCGGATGGAGAACGTCCCGCACCCCCGGTCACACGGCGCCAGCAGGGATTCCCTGAATGGTTGTGAGGCCCTTGCGCGGGCGCGATCAGGTCCTGCCGTAGGCGACCGCCACGAGATGATGCTCGAACGACGTCGAGAAGGCCGTCCCGACCGAGGTGAACGAGACCTGGTGGCCCGTCTTTCCCCGCACCATCGAGACGACGGTGATGCTGACGGGCGCCATGATTCCCTGCACGGTGGCCTGGAAGGCGATCACGAACCCGGCGGAGTGGCGGACCAGCACGGCCGGGTTGACGGCCGTCACCGTGACGGTGCCGATCGTCCCGTTCATCGAGCTCTCGAGTTGCTGCTTGGCCGCTGGCGCGCCGAAGACGGTGGTCAGGCAGCCAGGCACCTTCGGGCCCGAGATCGCGGCGTACTCCTTGTCGGCGACCGTCGTGGAGGGGAAGGTGTTGGTGTTGTCCTGGACGTAGTGCGTGCCGCCCTTGTCCTGAAAGGTCGGGCTGGTCGCCGTGGGCGAATGCAGGTCGAAGAGGTTCTGGCTGAGGCCGACGCAGCCGGCCAGCTGGGATTCTCCGGGAATGCTGCTCCCGCCGCCGTTGCTCGTCGTCACCTTGCCCGGGCCGGACCACCCGGATGGAAAGTCGGACCGCACGAACAAGGCCTTCTTGAGCGCCGCGTACTGGCTGGACCCCTGGCTCGCGCCGGCCGCAGGTCCAGCGATTCCGACCCATCCGATCAGCGCCAAGCCCGCCAGGGCCACGAGCGTCGCCGAGCCGGAGCCGGAGCCCGAGCCCGAGCCCGAGCCGGAGACCACGCCGCAGACCGCGCCGGAGACCGCGCCCGAGACGGACACCGCCCGCCCACGCAGGGCGGCGCCCGCCCGCTGATGAGCCTGCCCGCCAGTCCGTCCTCGCATCGGCATTCCTCCAGCGTCTCCAGAAGGTCGGTGGGACAAACCTTAAGCAGTCAGGGGTGGCGCGGCGCCGCTCCGTGGGCGGCACGCCGGGGCCGCCGCGGCCGCCGGGCGACGGAGGGGGGCGGTTGCCAGTCCCCGTCGCGCCCGCTATGTTGGCACTCACATACCGAGAGTGCTAACGAAACGCCAAGGAGGCCCCTCCCGATGCCGCAGAAGCTCCACCCCCTCGATGACCGCATCGTCGTCCGTCCCGGTGAGTCCGAGGAGACCACGGCATCCGGCCTGGTCATCCCCGACACCGCCAAGGAGAAGCCCCAGCAGGGCGAGGTGATCGCCGTCGGCCCGGGCCGGCGCTCCGAGGACACCGGCGAGGTCATCCCCATGGACGTCGCCGTCGGTGACACGGTCGTCTACTCCAAGTACGGCGGCACCGAGATCACGGTCGAGGGTGAGGACCTCCTCATCCTCTCGAGCCGCGACGTGCTGGCGAAGTTCGCCTAGTCACGCAGTCCGAGAGGTCTGCCCGAGACGGGTCTGCCCGCCGCTCCGGTGATCCCCGGGTCGGCGCGGCGGCCTCAATATTTCAGCCAACCCCTAGAGGAGTTCGAGAAGTTCCATGCCCAAGATCCTGAAGTTCGACGAGAACGCCCGGCGCGGTCTCGAGGCCGGCGTCAACAAGCTGGCCGACACGGTCAAGGTGACGCTGGGGCCCAAGGGCCGCAACGTCGTGATCGAGAAGAAGTTCGGCGCACCGACCATCACGAACGACGGCGTGTCCGTCGCCCGCGAGGTCGAGCTCGAGGACCCGTTCGAGAACATGGGTGCGCAGCTGGTCAAGGAGGTCGCCACCAAGACCAACGACGTCGCCGGTGACGGCACGACGACCGCGACCGTGCTGGCCCAGTCGCTGATCAGCGAGGGCCTGCGCAACGTGGCCGCCGGGGCGGCCCCGGGCGACCTCAAGCGCGGCATCGACAAGGGCGTCAACGCCGCGGTCGAGAACATCGCCAAGCAGTCGACCGAGGTCGGCGGCAAGACCGAGATCGCGCAGGTCGCGTCCATCTCGGCGGCCGACACCGCCATCGGCGACGTGCTCGCCGACGCCATCGACAAGGTCGGTAAGGACGGCACGGTGACCGTCGAGGAGTCCAACACCTTCGGTATCGAGCTCGAGCTCACCGAGGGCATGCAGTTCGACAAGGGCTTCCTCTCGCCGTACTTCGTGACCGACCCCGAGCGCCAGGAGGCGGTGCTCGACGAGCCCTACATCCTGTTCTTCAACTCGAAGGTCTCGGCGGTGCACGATCTCGTGCCGGTGCTGGAGAAGGTCATGCAGTCCGGCAAGGCGCTGCTGGTCGTGGCCGAGGACGTCGAGGGCGAGGCGCTCGCGACGCTGGTGGTCAACAAGATCCGCGGCACCTTCACCTCGGTCGCCGTCAAGGCGCCGGGCTTCGGCGAGCGCCGCAAGGAGATGCTCCAGGACATGGCCATCCTCACCGGTGCCCAGGTCATCAGCGAGGAGATCGGGCTCAAGCTCGAGAACGCGACGATCGACCTCTTGGGTTCTGCCCGCCGGGTGATCGTGACCAAGGACGACACGACGATCGTCGACGGTGCCGGCAAGAGCGAGGACGTGAAGGGGCGCGTGGCGCAGATCAAGCGCCAGATCGAGGACACGGACTCGGACTGGGACCGCGAGAAGCTCCAGGAGCGCCTGGCGAAGCTGGCCGGCGGCGTGGCCGTCGTCAAGGTCGGGGCGGCCACCGAGGTGGAGCTCAAGGAGAAGAAGCACCGGATCGAGGACGCGCTGTCCGCGACCCGTGCGGCGGTCGAGGAAGGCATCGTCGCCGGCGGCGGCACGGCGCTGATCCGGGCCCGCAAGTCGGTCAACGATCTTGCCGACACGCTGGACGGTGACGAGGCGACGGGCGCGCGGATCGTGGCCCGCTCGTTGGAGGAGCCGCTGCGCTGGATCGCCTTCAATGCCGGTCTCGAGGGCGCAGTGCTGGTGGCGCAGGTCGAGTCGGCCAAGGGCAACCACGGCCTGAACGCGGCCAACGGCGAGATGGAGGACCTGGTGAAGGCCGGCATCATCGACCCCGCCAAGGTCACCCGCTCGGCGCTGCAGAACGCGGCGTCCATCGCCGGGTTGCTGCTGACGACCGAGGCGCTGGTCGCCGACAAGCCCGAGAAGGGGCCCGGACCCGGCCGCCGCCGCTGCCGCGATGGGTGGCATGGGTGGCATGGGTGGAATGATGTAGGCAACCCCGCCGAGGGGTGACGACCGTTCTCGCCTTCCGACCGGTATCGTCCGGAGGGTAGAGATCGTGTCGGGTGTCGATGCCGGGCCTGCGGGCCCGGCATCGACGCGTCCGGGAACCCATAGAGTCGAAGGGACGATTCAAGACGATTCGCTCCGATCCAGGACGGGTGGGTCAGACGCCGGAGGTGACGCCATGGCCGACGAGTACCGCAAGGACGAAGGAGCGGTCGCCCAGCTGACGCCGCGTCAGTACGCCGTCACCCAGGAGAGCGCCACGGAGCCCGCCTTCGACAACGAGTTCTGGGACAAGAAGGAGGCGGGGATCTACGTCGACATCGTCTCGGGCGAGCCGCTCTTCGCCTCCCTCCAGAAGTTCGACAGCGGCTGCGGCTGGCCGAGCTTCACGATCCCGCTCGAGCCGGACAACGTGGTCGAGCACGAGGACGCGAGCCACGGGATGATCAGGACCGAGGTCCGCTCGGTGCACGGTGACAGCCATCTGGGCCACGTGTTCGACGACGGGCCGCCCGACCAGGGCGGCCTGCGCTACTGCATCAACTCGGCCGCCCTGCGCTTCATCCCCTACGAGGACCTCGACAAGGAGGGCTACGGGCGGTACAAGGCGCGCTTCGAGGAACTTGCCGCGAAGAAGGGGGCAGACCGATGAGCCAGGGCGAAAGTCAGAGCGAAAGCCAGAGCTGGGACCAAGCCCAGCGGACCGAGACGGCGATCCTCGCCGGCGGGTGCTTCTGGGGCATGCAGGACCTCATCCGCAAGCGCCCCGGCGTGCTCGCGACGCGGGTCGGCTACACCGGCGGCGACGTGGAGAACGCCACGTACCGCAACCACGAGGGTCACGCCGAGGCGATCGAGATCGTCTTCGACCCCGACCAGATCTCGTACCGCGACATCCTCGAGTTCTTCTTCCAGATCCACGACCCGACGACCCGCAACCGCCAGGGCAACGACAGGGGCACGAGCTACCGCTCGGCGATCTTCTACCTCAACGACGAGCAACGGCGCGTCGCCGAGGACACCATCGCCGACGTGGAGGCGTCAGGACTCTGGCCGGGCAAGGTCGTCACCGAGGTGACGCCGGCGGGCCGGTTCTGGGAGGCGGAGCCGGAGCACCAGGACTATCTCGAGCGCTATCCCAACGGCTACACCTGCCACTTCCCGCGCCCGGGGTGGGTGCTGCCGCGGCGCAGCGAGAGCGTGGGCTGAACAGCCCTTCCGACCACCAGCCACTGACCTTGGGGCCAGGCCAGCCTCCCGGGCAGAGGCATCGAGGCGAGCGCGACCGCGCGTGTTGCGCGAACCGTTGCGCGTCGTGACGATCGAGCCGGACGAGGTCTGACCGCTCCGGCACACGGGCCCCGCTCTTCGTCAGGCTCCCTGGCCGGGATCGCGCCCGGTGTAGGCCAGAAGCTTCTCTTGGGCGGAGGCGACCGAGCCGATGTTGATCTCGGGCTTGAACACGCCCTTGCGCTGCTCGTCGGTGAAGCGACCGTGAATCATTTGGTAGGCGGCGTCGGGCAGGCCCTGCGGCATCGTCGAGTCCTGTCCCGTCGATACCGCCAGGTCCCACCCGTGGAGCAGCTGGTCGCTGAACGCGATGCCGAGGGCGGGACCCGTTTTTTCGATGGTGCCGGGCTCGCCAAAGGTGCGCAGTGTGTCGGCCCGGGCCTGCTCGAAGTCAGATCCCGGATCACCACTGAGCAGATCAGGCGGGTCCGGGGAGAGCTGCACGTCCTCGCCGCGCGCCGACCCGGCGAAGTACCTCTGGGTCTCGAGCATGTGGTTCATCAGGGTTCGAACGTTCCAACCCTCGCAGTTGCTCGGAGCATCCAGCTCTGTCGACGCGCCACGGACCTTCGCGCCGGTCCACTCACTGGCTTGTGCGTACAGATCCAACAGGTCGAGATCCATCGGAACCTCCTCTCAGCCTCTCCTGTAGATACCCACTTCGGCCCGAGGCCTCACCATCTGCCCCGCGAGCTGCAGCACACGTCTCAGTGCTCCACGCTGCCGGAAGCCGCGGACCACACCTCGAAGAACCCACGACGGGCGTCGCGACGTCAGCCGAGAGGTTGGCCACGCAGCCCCAACCACCGGCCCCCGCATCCGGCCGCCGAGCAACCCGTCGGCCCGCCTTACGAAAAGGCGTGCACCACGGCGCGGTAGTTCACGCTCGGCGCGGACGCCGGCGGGATCGGCAGACCACCCACCCGAGCGCCCACCTTCTGGCGCAACGACGGCCCGCCCTCGGAGCCCGCGGGCGGCGCCGGCGGGCCGAGCACGGTGCGCACCGTGCTGAACCCGGCGGCGCGGCATAGGTTGTGCAGCGCCTCGATCGTCGGCACGTACCAGTTGCCGAAATCGACGCGCAGGTCGCTCCCGGCGTGGAACTGCATGAGCACCTCGTTGTCGAAGCCTTGGATGTGCACGGCCTCTGTCTCGATCACCGCCACCTCTTTGGTCACTGCGCGCAGGCGCTCCAGACACGTGAGCGGCTCCTTCATGTGGTACAGCACCCCGAGATACAACACCACGTCGAACGCCCCGAGCGCGTCGAGGTCGATCTTCTGGAAATCGCCCACCACCGGCTCGACCTTCGAGCCCAGCGCCGCCTTGGCGAAATTGAAGCCCCGCTGGCCCGGCAGGTCCGGCCGCCAGAAGTCGGTCTCGTCCCGCGACTGGTCGGGCAGCGTCCCGTTGGCGATGCACTCGGCCCAGTACGCCCCGCGGGCCACGAAGTCGACGCCCCAGGCGTAGTGGTCGAGCGCCACGACCCGGCAAGCCCCGGCCTGCTCGGCGGCGAAGGAGAACTTGCCGTCCCAGGCCCCGATGTCGAGCACGCTGCGGCCGCTCACGTCGGGGATGACGCCGGGCGAGGTCTCCTGGACGCTGATGCCCTTGGTGACCACGCCGTTACCCAGGTCGATCGTGTGGTACCAGCCGAACGCGTCCGCCTGCGCCTGCAACTCTTCCGGTTCCGTCACGGCCGAGAGCGTAGCGACCCTGGCCGGGAGGCCCGGAGAGGATCCTGGGGCGGGTCGGCGAAGGGTTGCGAGGACAATGAAGGTCCAGATGGGCTCCTCGGAGCGCCATGGGACGGGGTTGCGGGTGCAATGAGCGCTGGTTAGGGTGCCGCGCGAATCCAGGGGGAGCGGATGCGAGCAGTGAGGAAGCGTGTTGGCGGGGATGGCGCCGGCGCACGCACGGGTCCGCCTCTGCGCCGTCTGCCGGCACGTGCGTCAATGTCCGCGCTCGCCGCGACGCTCGTCCTCGGGGTGCTCGCCGTGGCGGTGGCCGTGGCCGTGGCCTTGGCGGGGCCCGGCGCGCCGGCAACGTCGGCCGCGTCACCCGGCGTGACCGACACGCCGACGTACACGGCGCCGAGCGGTTACTGGCTGACCGCGTCCGATGGCGGCGTCTTCACGTACGGCAGCGCCGGCCTTCCACGGATCGAGCGGCGGGCTGAAGCTGAACGCCCCGGTCGTCGGGGCGACCCGCACCCCGTCTTCCAACGGCTACTGGGAAGTCGCTTCCGACGGCGGCGTCTTCGCCTACGGCGACGCCCTCTTCTACGGGTCGATGGGCGGCCAGCACCTGAACGCACCGATCGTCGACATGGCCACCACGCCCGACGGCCAGGGCTATTGGCTCGTCGCCGCGGACGGGGGCATCTTCAGCTTCGGCGACGCCCCGTTCCGCGGCTCCATGGGCGGCCGCACCTTGAACGCCCCCGTGGTCGGCATGGCCGCCACGCCGACGGGCAACGGGTACTGGCTGGTGGCGAAGGACGGGGGGATCTTCAATTTCGGCGACGCCACCTTCCACGGCTCCATGGGCGGGAAGCGCCTGAACGCCCCGGTGGTCGGCATGGCCGGCACCCAACTCGGCAACGGCTACTGGCTCGTCGCCTCCGACGGCGGCATCTTCACCTTCGGGGACGCCCCGTATCTCGGCTCGATGGGGGGCAGGCCCCTCAACTCGCCGGTCGTCGGGATGTCGCCGACGTCGACCTACAACGGCTACACCCTCGGGGCCGCAGACGGCGGCGTGTTCACCTTCGGCGACGCCGCGTTCCAGGGCTCGGCGGCGAGACTGCACCTCAACGCGCCCGTGGTGTCCATGTCCCAGCTCGGACCGACGGTCGGTGGGCGGGTCCTCACGGTCGGCACGTTCAACGGGAAGCCCGGGCAGTTCACCAGCGTCCAGGCGGCGGTGGACGCCGCGCAGCCCGGTGACTGGATCCTGATCGCGCCCGGTGACTACCACCCGACCAACGACATCAACAACCCGCCCACCCCGAGCGAAGCCTCGGTCGGCTGGTTCGGCGGGGTCGAGATCGACACGCCCTACGTCCACCTCCGGGGCATGGACCGCAACGCGACCATCATCGACGGCACGCTGTCGTCGTCCTCCACCGCGTGCTCGGGCAACGCCGCCGACCAGAACCTCGGCGCCAGCATCCCGGGCTACAACGGTGGCGCGCCGATCGGCCGCAACGGCATCCTGGTCTGGAAGGCCAACGGCGTGTCGGTCGACAACCTGACCACTTGCAACTTCCTCACCGGGTCCTCCGGCGGTGGCAACGAGGTGTGGTGGGACGGCCAGCCCTCCGAGGCCACGAGCGGGCCGCTCGGGCTCGTGGGCTACTCGGGCAGCTACCTGACGACGACCTCGACGTACTACGACTCCTCGACCAACACGGGCGGTGGTTACGGCATCTTCTCGTCGGCGTCGTCGAACGGCGTCTGGAACAACATCTACGGCAGCAACTTCAACGACTCGGGCATGTACATCGGCGCCTGCCGCGACCTCTGCGATGCCTGGGTCCACGATGCCTGGATGGAATACAACCCCCTCGGGTATTCGGGCACCAACTCGGGCGGCACGTTGGTGATCTCGCAGTCACAGCTCGACAACAACCAGGACGGCTTCGACACCAACACGCAGATCGCCAGCGATCCGCCGCCGATCCAGAACGGCAGCTGCCCCGACGACGGTGTGAGCGGCTTCACCGGCACCCAGTCGTGCTGGGTCTTCATGGGCAACAACGTGCACGACAACAACAATCCGAACGTTCCCGGGTCGGGCGCTGGCTACGCGGGTGCGGGGCCCGTCGGAACCGGTATGACGCTGTCGGGTGGCCGCAACGACACGGTGATGAACAACACGTTCGCCGACAACGGCTCGTGGGGGGCGCTGTTCCTGCCGTTCGCCGATTCGGATACGCCCCCGCCTGGGATCACGTGCTCAGGTCAGGGCGTCACGGACCTCAGCGCCTTCTTCGGGTCGGAGCTGTGTGCGTTCGACGCATTCAACGACGCGATGACCGGCAACACGTTCAGCCACAACGGCTTCTTCGGCAACCCGACGAACGGAGACGTGGGGAACCTGACCATCGCCACGCACATCCCACAGAACTGTTTCTCCGGCAATGCCATTCCCGACGGGGCGGAGCCGGCGAACCTCCAGACCACGAATGCGGTCTGCGGACCGCTGACGACCTCGTCCAACTTCTCGATCACCCCGGGCACGCTCTCCGCCGAGGTTCTCTGCAACAGCGGGCTGCTCGGCAGCGGCTTCTGCCTGCCGACGGACAGCTACCCGCGCCCGACCACGGTGACCACGCATCCGCTGCCCTCCAATCTGCCGACCATGCCCAACCCGTGCGTGGGCGTGCCGGCGAACGTCTGGTGCTCCGGAGGCAAGCCAAGCTGAACCTTTGCGCGGCGCGCATAGGTTGGCGGGATGTCCCGACCCGTGCCGCCGCAGGTGGTCCCGCGTCCGGTGGACTGGCGGCCTGGCGGGCCACCGCCCTGGGCCGGGCTCCCACCGGATCGGCGGGCTTCCATCGGCGTCGACCGGGTGCTCGCCGCGCTCGAGGCGGCGGGGCAGGCCGGCGCGGTCCCGCAAGACGTCGGCAAGGACGCGATGTTCGAGGCGCCCGTCGTCGGCGAGATGCCCGCCCCGCTCCACGACGTCAACGCCGGCGTGCTTGCGGCGTTCTTCGAGGAGCGCGGCGAAGCGCGACTCGTCCTCACCCGGCGCTCCACCGGGCTGCGGACGCACCAGGGCCAGGTCAGCTTCCCGGGCGGTCGCCTCGATGAGGGCGAGGACGCCGTTGCCGCCGCGCTGCGCGAGGCGTTCGAGGAGATCGACCTCGACCCGTCCGTCGTGACGACGGTCGGCTGGCTTCACCCGGTGCTCACCATGGTGTCGGCGTCGTTCATCTTGCCGGTGCTCGGCACGCTGGAGGAGCGACCCCGTCTTGTCGCCAGCCCGAGCGAGGTCGAGCGGATCTTCGACGTGTCGCTGGCCGAGCTGGCCGATCCGAAGATCTTCCACGAGGAGCGCTGGCGCATCCCGGGCCGCGCGATCGCGGGCTCGGACGACAACTCGTTCCCGGTGTGGTTCTTCGAGGTGTCGGGCGAGCTGATCTGGGGCGCCACCGCGCGCATGTTGCACGAGCTGCTGCGCGTCGTGTTGGTCGAGCCGGACGAGCTCTGAGCTCAGTACTCAGCGACCGGGATCGTCCTCGGGAGGCTTCAGCGGTCGGATGCCGAGCGACGCACCTGTGACCTGCACCGGTTCGCCGCTGTTCTGCCACACCTGCAGCCGCAACGAATCTGCGCCGTCGGGGCCGAAGACCGAGTTGCCCCGCAGGAGCTGTTTGCCGTCGCTGATGTCGGCCAGAACCCGGGCGGAGATCGCCTCACTGTGCAGGGGATGGTGGTCCGGAATGGAGGTGTGGCTAAAGCGTTCCCCCGTGCGGTTCGCCGTATCCCACTGCACCGTCAGCAGGATCTCGAACCAACCCGCCGAGACGAACTTGACCTGCCCGTCTCGAAGCTCGAACCAATGCGGATGGCTGTCTTGAGCAACGAGCGGCACGGGTGTCAGGGCCTCGCTTTCGATCGTCAGCGGTCTCGACAGGACCACCTCGGTGAATTGCTCCTGCATCGGCACTCCACGTCGTAGAGGGGCGGCTACGCGCAAACGCTCGACCGCTGTGTACCCCAAAGCGGGCTGTTGCAAGCCCGCTTGCGCGGGCGCTCACGCCGCAGGCGATCCCGGCTACCTCGTCAACTGGTCGCTGAATGCGATGCCGAGGGAGGGACCAGTCCAGTCTTCTCGATGACACCCGGCTCGCCAAACGTACGAAGCGTGTCGGAGCAGGCCCGCTCTTCATCAGCGCTCGGACGACCCAACCGTCACAGTTGGTCGGAGCATTCAGCACCGACGTCGCACCCCCGACCCTCGTTCCGGTCCACTCGTTCGCCCAGGCCCGAGGCCTCACCATCTGCCCTGCGGGCTGCTACGGCGCGAAGCCGACACGCAGCGTGCCGAGGGGGCCGAACGACACCTCGGGCACATCACCCGGTGCGACCGACACCGGCGGCACGACCGAGCCGCAGATGATGCGCTGTCCCGGTTCGAGCCTGCTGCCATGTGCGGACAGGTACGAGCGCACGAAGGCGACGGTGGCGGCAGGGTCTTTCGTCAGCCTGCCCTCGGCGACGAGCGCGCCGTCCTTGGTCACCCTCGTCGCCATGGCCATGGGGTCTGCGCCGGGCACCTCGGCACCGAAGACCACCCCGCGGTGACAGATGTTGCCCGCCAGCACCGGCTCGATGTCGTCGAACGAGATGTCGAGGTCGACCAGCTCGAGCGCCGGGCCGAGACCGGCGATCCCCCCGTCGTCACCGACGCGTACCGCCAGCTCGACCTCGACTGCGGGGGCCACCCAGCCGGCGAGTGAGACGGTGGCGCCGGTCTCGACGACCCGGGTGTCGGTGAGGTAGCCCACGACCGCGTCGCTCAACCCGAAGTGCTGCTGGATCGCCGGTGTGTCGAATCCGATCTTCCAGCCGATGCCGGTGGCGCCGCCCGCCAGATCGTCGGCTCGCCGGGCGAGCAGCGTCTGCATCCCGCGGCTGACCGAGGACGAGACGTCGGGACCGGGCACCGCGGCAGTCTCGCACTAACGCGTTGCCTGGGCCGGGCCGCCGGCCTGGCGCGCCCGCAGCACCTGCTGCAGGGCTCCACGCTGCCGGAAGCCGTGGAACAGCTTGAAGAACCCGGCGACGGGCGTCGCGACGTGGGCCGAGAGGTTGGCCACGAACGCCCCGTTCTTCGTCGCATAGGGATGGTCTCCCACCCGGACGAAAGCGAAGGTGACACCGGAGAACTTCCACCGGTTCGGCCGGTCGAGATGCGCTGACCACACGAGTTCTCCGCTCGCTGTCAGCGTGCACGTCGCCATGCCGTCTCCGGTGATGCGCAGCCAGCAGTCGACGTCGTAGCTGCCGGCGCGCGGACGCACCCCCATCCGGATCAGGGGATAGAACGCGGGCGCTTCGAAAAGGACGGGCGATCCCACGACGGCGAAGCGCTCGGCTTGCTCTGCGCTCAGCCGGAGCACCTCGGCGCGCTCGTCGTCGGCCGACGCGCCTGGTGATGACGCAGCCATGGACGGCGAGTGTAAGTGGCGGTCCCCGGCCGGTCGCAGGCCTCGCGTCAGAGGTCGCTCGGCGGGTTGTGCTCGTCGCTCGGTGCGTCGGGCGTCGCCTCCGGCTCGGGTTCCTTGCGGATGTCCCACTGCACCGGCTGGTCGCTCCCGGTGCCGCCGCCGGTGCGGCCGCCGTGCCAGGGGCCGTTCCGGCCGCCGCGCCCACGGGCGCGCAGGACCCGCAGACCGATGGCCAGCGCGATGAAGACGGCGGCCAGTGGCAGTGACGTGCCCGAGTGGCCGCCGAGGAACAGGGCGGGGTTCGACAGATCGGGAGGCACCAGCGCCACGGAGAAGGGACGTTAGACCCGAGTGTGCGCGACCCCGGTCGCGCCGCCCACCGGTACCGCCGGGACGGTTCTGACGGCGGCAGGGCGCGCGGTGGTCCGCCCGGGCCGAATTCCGAGGCGCGGAGGGGCCGAATTCGTGCGCCGGGAGAGCCTGAGGCGAGGCACGGGCGGAGTAGGATGAAGGATCGTCGGCGTGTCGGGCCCGGCGTTCGCAATTGAGTCCTAGAGACAGGCCGGCGGTGGTGGCGCCGTTCCGGCCACCCGAATGCCGGAGGGCGAACAAGTGGCAGACATCGAGATCGGCATCTTCAAGTCGGGGCGCCGGGCCTACGGGTTCGACGACATCGCGATCGTCCCGAGCCGGCGGACCCGGGACCCCGAGGACGTCGACATCTCCTGGGAGATCGACGCCTACAAGTTCGAGCTGCCGCTGCTCGGCGCGGCGATGGACGGGGTGATGAGCCCGGCCACGGCTATCGAGCTGGGGAAGCTCGGCGGGTTGGGTGTGCTGAACCTCGAGGGGCTCTGGACTCGCTACGAGGACCCGACGTCGCTGTTCGACGAGATCCGGGAGCTCGACGACGAGAAGGCGACGTCGAGGATGCAGCAGATGTACCAGGAGCCGATCATCCCGGAGTTGGTGACGGCGCGCATCCGTGAGATGAAAGAGGCGGGGATCACGACGGCCGCTTCGGTGACGCCGCAGCGGACAGAGCAGCTGGCGCCGGCGATCCTCGCGGGTGAGCTCGACGTGCTCGTGATCCAGGGGACCGTGGTGTCGGCCGAGCACGTGTCGAAGACGGTGGAGCCCTTGAACCTGAAGCGCTTCATCCGGGAGTTCGAGATCCCCGTGATCGTCGGGGGGTGTGCGTCGTACCAGGCGGGGCTGCACCTGATGCGCACCGGTGCGGTCGGCGTCCTGGTCGGTGTCGGCCCGGGGAACGCCTGCACGACCCGTGGTGTGTTGGGTCTCGGTGTGCCGCAGGCGACGGCGATCGCGGACGTCGCCGGGGCGCGGATGCGGCATCTGGACGAGACGGGCGTCTACGTGCACGTCATCGCCGACGGCGGGATGTCCAAGGGCGGCGACGTGGCCAAGGCCATCACGTGCGGCGCGGATGCCGTCATGCTGGGTTCGCCTCTGTCGTCGGCATTCGAGGCGCCGGCCCGCGGCTTCCACTGGGGCATGGCGACGTTTCACCCCACCTTGCCGCGTGGCGCACGGGTACGCACGGGGGTGCGCGGGTCGCTGCGTGAGATTCTGCTCGGGCCGGCCCACGAGAACGACGGCCGCATGAACCTGTTCGGCGCGCTGCGGACGGCGATGGCGACGTGCGGCTACGAGACGGTCAAGGAATTCCAGAAGGCCGAGGTCATGATCGCCCCGGCGCTGCAGACCGAGGGGAAGCAATTGCAGCGCTCGCAGGGTGTGGGGATGGGCCACTGAGCGTGTTGCGCGTCCGCGCCGGCGTTGCGGTGAGCCCCGCTCGGCTCGCCCGGTGACCGAAACCGTCCTCGTCGTCGACTTCGGGGCGCAATACGCCCGGCTGATCGCCCGCCGGGTGCGCGAGGCGCACGTCTACTCCGAGATCGTCCCGTCCTCTATCTCTGTCGAGGAGATACGGGCGCGGGCGCCGAAGGGGATCATCTTCAGCGGCGGCCCGAAGTCGGTGTACGAGACGCCGGCGCCGTCGATCGATCCGGGGATCTACGAGCTCGGGATCCCGATTTTGGGTTTGTGTTACGGCGCGCAGTTGATGGCGTTGCAGTTGGGTGGGACCGTGTCGCGCACGGGGGCGGGGGAGTACGGGCGCACGGCGTTGTCGTTGTCTCCGTCTGATGGGAAGTCGCCGCTGTTCCCCGACTGGCCGGCGACGTCGTCGGTGTGGATGAGCCACGGCGACGCCATCACCGAGGTGCCGCCGGGCTTCGTGGCGACGGCGTCGTCGAGCGGGGCGCCGGTGGCCGCCATGCACGACGTCGAGCGGCGCTTGTTCGGGCTGCAGTTCCACCCCGAGGTGGTGCATACCGACCGGGGCGGCGAGGTGTTCGACCATTTTCTGATCGAAGTGTGCGGGTGTGCGCCGGGGTGGACGCATGTCTCGATCATCGAGCAGCAGGTGGAGGCCGTGCGGGCGCAGGTCGGTTCCGACCGGGTGCTGTGCGCGCTGTCGGGCGGTGTCGACTCGGCGGTGGCGGCGGCGTTGGTGCACAAGGCGGTGGGCTCGCAGCTGACGTGCGTGTTCGTCGACACGGGACTGATGCGGGCCGGCGAGGCGGATCAGGTCGAGGACACCTTCCGGCGCCAGTTCAAGGTGGAGCTCGTCCACGTGAAGGCGGCGGACCGCTACTTCGCGGCGTTGTCCGGGGTGACGGACCCGGAGCGCAAGCGCAAGATCATCGGGGAGCTGTTCATCCGTATCTTCGAGGAAGTGGCGCGGGACCTCGGGGCCGGCGGGTCGGGTTCTGACGGGGGAGGCACGGACGTCGGTGCGGCGCACGGCGACGGGCCGCGCTTCTTGGTCCAGGGGACGCTGTACCCCGACGTGATCGAGTCGGGGAGCGACACGGCAGCGAACATCAAGTCACACCACAACGTGGGCGGTCTGCCCGAGGACCTGGACTTCGAGCTCGTCGAGCCGCTGCGGCTCCTGTTCAAGGACGAAGTGCGCGCGGTGGGCGAGGAGCTCGGCCTGCCCCACGAGATCGTGTGGCGCCAGCCCTTCCCCGGTCCCGGTTTGGGCGTGCGCATCATCGGCGAGGTCACGCCGGAGCGGGCCGAGATCCTGCGTGCCGCGGACGCCGTGGTGGTCGAGGAGATCCGGCGAGCGGGGTTGTACCGCGAACTGTGGCAGTCCTTCGCCGTGATGCCGGCGGTACGGACCGTCGGCGTGATGGGCGACGGCCGCACCTACGCGTACCCCATCGTCATCCGCGCCGTCACGAGCGACGACGCCATGACGGCGGACTGGGCCCGCCTGCCCTACGACCTGGTCGAACGCATCGCCTCGCGCATCATCAACGAGGTGGAAGGCGTGAACCGCGTGGCTTTGGACGTGACCTCGAAGCCGCCCGGCACGATCGAGTGGGAGTGACCTTGACGCCGGGGAGCGGCGGGCGCGGTGCGCAGGAGGCCTCGTTCGGAGCTTCTGGCAACGGCCGGCTCTTCGACGACTCCGACGAGGGGGTCGGGGCGGCGGCAGCGGTTGCTGACGCTGACACTGACACCGACACGGACGCCGACACCGACACGGACGCCGACACTGACACCGACACTGACACCGACACTGACGCCGGTGCCGGCGACGAGGACTTCGATGCCGGGGCCGATCCCGGCTACGCCGAGGGCGCGGACGACGGCCGGCGGCGTCGCAGCCGTTCGGCCACCAAGGCCGGCGCCTTCTCGGGCAACCCGGCCGCGCTGCTCGATGACCTGACCCTGCCCCAGCGGGCCGCGGTCGAGCACCGGGGCGGCCCGCTCCTGATTGTGGCGGGGGCGGGATCGGGCAAGACGCGGGTCCTGACGCGGCGCATCGCGCACCTGCTGGCGACGGGCGACGCCGCGCCGTGGGGCATCCTCGCCATCACCTTCACCAACAAGGCGGCCGACGAGATGCGCTCGCCGCGTCGTCGACCTGGTCGGTGGCGCGGCGGAGAAGATGTGGGTCTCCACCTTCCACTCGGCCTGCCTGCGCATCCTGCGCATGAACGGCGACCGCCTGGGGTACCGCTCGGGCTTCACCGTCTACGACGACACCGACAGCCGGCGCCTGGTGGAGATGATCACGGCCGAGCTCGGTTTCGACCAGAAGCGGCTGCCCTCGCGGGCCGTGCAGGCGGTGATCAGCCAGGCCAAGTCCGAGCTGGTCGACTTCGAGACGTTCAAGGCGGACGCGCAGGACGGTCCGGACCCCTTCCGCAAGCGCATCGCGGATGTGTACACCCAGTACCAGCAGCGGCTGCACTCGGCCAACGCGATGGACTTCGACGACCTGCTCATGGTGACCGCGAACCTGCTGCAGGCGGCGGACGACGTACGGGGGAAGTTCCAGGAGCGGTTTCAGCACATCCTGGTCGACGAGTTCCAGGACACGAACCACGCGCAGAACGAGATCGTCAAGCTCCTGGGCGAGGCGCACGGCAACGTGTGCGTGGTCGGCGACTCCGACCAGTCGGTGTACCGGTGGCGCGGCGCGGACATCCGCAACATCTTGGAGTTCGAGCGGGCGTTCCCCAACGTGACGACCATCCTGCTGGAGCAGAATTTCCGCTCGACGCAGACGATTCTGGACGCGGCAAACGCCGTCATCGCCAACAACGTCGGGCGCCAACCCAAGGAGCTCTTCACGGTCGGCGACACCGGCGGCCCGGTCAAGCGCTACCGCGCCGAGGACGAGCGCGACGAAGCGAACTGGGTCTCGAGCGAGATCCTGCGGGTGCACGCCGCCGAGGGGCTGTCGTGGGGCGACGTCGCCGTCTTCTACCGCACGAACGCGCAGTCGCTCCCGCTCGAGACGTCCATGAAGTTCAGCGGCATCCCCTACAAGGTCGTCGGCGGCGCCAAGTTCTACGACCGCCGAGAGATCAAGGACGTCTTGGCCTACGTCCGCGTCCTGGCCAACCCCGACGACGAGGTCTCGGCTCGCCGCATCGTCAACGTCCCCAAGCGCGGCATCGGCGACGCCTCGGTGGCGCGGTTGGCTGCCTGGGCCCAGGTCGAGGGCGTTCCGTTCTCGGCGGCGATCGGCCGGGCGCAGGACGCGGGCCTCACGGGCAAGGCGCTGAGGGGCGCCGAGCAGCTCGCGAAGACCCTCGGCGAGCTGCGCCCGCTGGTGGACACGATCAACCCGGCCGACTTCGTCCAGCTGGTGGCCGACCGTACCGGCTACCTGGCCGAGCTGGTGGCCGAGCACACGCACGAGGCGGACGGCCGGATCGAGAACCTGGCCGAGCTGGCCACGCAGGCGGGCGACTTCGACGACGTGATGGGGTTTCTCGAGACGGTCGCCCTGGTGGCCGACTCCGACGAGCTCGAGTCCGACGGGTCGAAGGTCTCGTTGATGACGCTCCACACCGCCAAGGGCCTCGAATACCCGGCGGTGTTCGTGGTCGGGCTCGAAGAGGGGATCTTCCCGCACTTCCGCCGCGCTGTCCGAGCCCACCGAGCTCGAGGAGGAGCGGCGCCTCTTCTACGTCGGGATCACACGGGCGCGCCGGCATCTCGCCATTTCGCACGCCTGGTCGCGCACGACGTGGGGGCGCACCCAACCGGCCATGCCCAGCCGGTTCGTGACGGAGGTGCCCGGCCACCTCGTCGAGGACGTCGGGCTGGGCTCGCCGCGGCGTGGCACCGGCTACGACTCGGTGTCGGGCGACGAGCATCTGTCCGGCGCGACGTTCGCGCCCGCGGTGCCGATGGCGGCGAAGGCGCGCGCGGCCAAGTCGAAGGGCAGGGGGAGCACCGGAGCCGAAGACCTCGAACTCGTGCCGGGCGACGAGGTGGTCCACGAGCACTGGGGTCGCGGCGTCGTGGTCAGCGCGAAGGGCGAGGGGTCGCGGGCCCAGGCGACCGTCGACTTCGACTCGGTGGGAAAGAAGAACCTGTTGCTGTCGGCGACGCCACTGCGCCGGGCCTGATCCGCCGAGCCTCCTTCGGGTGGCGCGTTCGGGCGTGCGCCGGTTCTCGATCTCGGCCCGTCGGGAGAACGGCTCTCCTGTGCCCGCGTCTCATCGCAGATCGACCGAGTGCGACGCACGACCCGTGACGCCACCGACGTTCGTTGTGCTGCACGTGATGGTGTAGCGGCCCGGAGCCAGACCCTGGGTGGGCCAGAAGCCGAGCCATCCGAAGAGCGTCTTGGCGCCTAAGACGGCCGAGTGGGTGGTCGCCCCCGGCCCTCCGGTAACTGTGAAGGTCTGCGACTTCACTCCGAGGAGGTCCTGCGCGTCGCAAAGGAGGATCACGTCTCCACTCACGCTGGAGTCGTTCATGGGCAGGACGAGTGTGACGGCTGGCGCACGGCGGAAGAGCGGGGACGCCGCTGCCCCTTTTCGCCAGAGCACGACGTCGGCGGACGGACCGAGACGCCAGAGCCGAACCGGTCGGAAGCCCCGTCGAACTGCGGCCGCCGCGAGGGGTTCATCTTCGATCGAGGAGTAGGAGAGCGCAGCGCTGCCCGTGACGAGCCATCGCGAGGTCTTGAGACGGTCTATGGCGAATGCGGTTGCTTGGGGACCGAAGGGCGCTCTCAGCCAACCTTCTTCGCTGCCGGACCGAGACGCCCAAAGGACGCCGTTGGCGTTGATGAGCGGATTGTCGAGCCCGAGCACGGTCGGTTGACCGCGGATCGTGTCGGCGATCGAGCTGGCGAGGCCGGCAACGTCCGTGTCTCGAGACCCGCCCGCGCTGACCACGTCCCCGCGATAGGGGGCGGCGTGCCACCAAGGGCTCAGCGCGCTCGTAAACAGGGAGGCACTGGTCAGCGCAAGCAGGCCGAGCACGGGAACCGTGATGAGCATCCGGTGCCGGGTGAACGCGCATCCGAGGACGACGCCGCAGGCAACGATCGCGACGGTGATGAGGGGCAGTCCGAAGGCGGTGCCAAGGTTGCCGCTCGATGAGAGGATCAGGAGGGCAAGGATCGTCCAGATCCACAAGATCCAGAGTCCCGGCATCCGTTGGCGGTTCCGCAGTTTGCACCACCACGCGACGACGGCGACGGCGATCGCCGCACCCAGCGCCACTCCTCCGATCCAGTCGAGGTTGAACAGCTCCCACGTCACCCGGTGCCAAAGGGTTGCGGGTGTGAGGACGAGCCCGCTGCTCGTGTAGCCGCTGCTCGGTTGATATCCGGCGTGGAGCAGATAGTGGGTGACGGCGCCGCCCGATTTCAACCACCAGGGCCCAGCGACGAGAAGAACGATGCCGCAGACGGTGGGCACGGGCATCGCGATCTTCTGCTCGCGCTTCACGACTCCCCAACCGAGGTCCACGACGACGAGAAGCACCAAAGGAACGACGTACACGGGTGCAACCGAGCGGGACAGGATCAGTGCCGCGAGGCAGAACGCGAACCCGACGGACCATCCCCACCGATGGAGCCGATTGCTCCGCAGATATGTGGCGAGACACCACACCATCGCGGCCGAGGAAGCGAGAGCGAAGTTGAACATGAGGGCGTAGGAAAGGGCGGCGGTATTCAACCCTGCGACGAGCAGTACGACGAGAGAGGTGCGCGTGTCCGCCCAGACGCGCGACAAGGTGTAGGCGCCGAGGCACAATGTCATGAGGATGGCCAACTCGAGCGCGATGCCGCCGTTGACGCCCCACACGGCGACCAGAGGAGCGGCGAGTGTCGGCACAAGCGGAGACGTCTGGCCCGTCGCCAGGATCGTCGACAGTGGGTTGGACGAGTCCAAGATGTCGCGGGAGATCCCTGCGTACCAAAAATCGTCCGTGTTGGGCTGTTGCGCCTGTACGCGTACGACGAAGAGGACGATCCAGACGGCCGCGACAACCGCGAGAGCGAGGACGATGGGCAAGACGTCGGGCGCGCTGTCCGCTCCTCGGGCTCCCGCGTCATCGGGCGCGTCGGTCGGGATGTTCGCATCGCCGAGGACTGCAGACGCTCTGACGTGCACGGACACAGAGAGTAGGGCCGGCGGGGCGGCGCCGCCGTGGCGGCCCTGAGGCCGCCGTTACCCTTGCACACGGACGGCGGCGACCCCACGGGCACCACGAGGTCAAGGAGAAGAGGACGCGAACGAGTGACAAAGCGATCGAGGCGGTGCCTGGAGTCTGGAGCACGGTCACCGCGCGCCGCTGAACCTCAGCGGTCGCTTCCCCAAGAAGGTCGCCGGCATGCGGCCCGTCGAGCGCACCACCATCGGGCCAAGACGGGCCCGCGCCGCGCCACGCCACGCTCCTCACCTCGCCGATCCACGGCGACGACCGCGTCGTGCTGGTGGCGTCGAAAGGCGGCCACTGCGACGACCCATCTCGTACCAGAACCTGGTCGCCAACCCCGAGGTGGAGATCACGGTCGGGGAGCGCATCCGCAAGATGCGGGCACGCAGGGCAACGCCGGACGAGATGGCGACCCTGTGGCCCGAGCTGGTCAAGGTCTACAAGGGCTACGACTCCTATCAGCGCAACACGACTCGTGACACCCCCGTCGTCATCTGCGAACCGTCGGTCGGCTGACCTCATATTGGGGGCCGGACTGGCGAGGCCCGGGCCGTCAGCTCGACAGGCTCGAAACGGCCTATGGCCTGCGGCGACCGGTCGAGAACCGCCGGACCCTTCACGGCGGCCTCCCATCTGGCGCCTGAGCAGGGCCTTCCGTATCCTTGGACTCCGATGAAGCGTCCCTACAGGGTGGTCGTGGCCAAACCCGGTCTCGACGGGCACGATCGGGGGGCGAAGGTCATCGCCCGTGCCCTGCGGGACAGCGGGTTCGAGGTCGTCTACACCGGGCTCCACCAGACGCCCGAGCAGGTGGTCCAGGCCGTCGTGCAGGAGGACGCCGACGCCGTCGGGCTCTCCCTTCTTTCCGGCGCCCACCTCACGCTGGTGCCCAAGGTGGTCAAGTTGCTGGCGGACGCCGGCCGGGGCGACGTGCTCGTGATCGTGGGCGGCATCATCCCCGAAGCCGACATCCCCGCCTTGAAGGCAGAGGGTGTTGCCCAGGTCTTCACCCCCGGCGCGCACCTCGAGGCCATCGGCTCGTGGTTGGGCGAGGCCCTCGACGCACGCGAGGAGGCCCTACAGGGCTGATGTATTTCTGGCGCCGCAGCGGGCGCCACCTCCGACCTCGCCGGAGCGGTCGGAGACCGGAAACTCGACCGCGACACCGACGACATCGATCTCACAGCGAAACAGGCACGAAGGAGACAGCAACAAAAGTGGACCTCTACGAGTACCAGGGCAAGCAGTACTTCGCCCGCTTCGGCATTCCCGTCTCACCCGGCGGCGTTGCCGACACGGTCGACGAGGCCGTCGCCCAGGCCGAGGCCGCTGGCTACCCGGTCGTGATCAAGGCCCAGGTGAAGGTCGGCGGACGCGGCAAGGCGGGCGGCGTGAAACTCGCCAAGGACGCCGACGAGGTGCGGCTGCATGCCGGCAATATCCTCGGCCTCGACATCAAGGGCCATGTCGTCAAGCGGCTGTGGGTCGAGCACGCGTCGGACATCGCCGCCGAGTACTACG
The DNA here is from genome assembly GCA_963828455.1 of uncultured Acidimicrobiaceae bacterium. Classification (GTDB taxonomy): domain Bacteria; phylum Actinomycetota; class Acidimicrobiia; order Acidimicrobiales; family RAAP-2; genus Bog-473. The sequence continues at coordinate 58,127 of CAWHFH010000001.1, forward strand.
CCAGCTTCACCCTCGACCGTCCGGCCAAGCTCCACCTGGGCATGCTCTCGGCCGAGGGCGGCGTCGAGATCGAAGAGGTGGCGCAGACAAACCCTGAAGCAATCGCCAGGATCCACGTCAACCCCGTCATCGGGCTCAGCGAGGAGGAAGCGCGTGGGTGGGTCGACGCTGCCAACCTCGATCCCGACGCGAGGGAGCAGGCAGCATCGCTGCTCGTACGGCTCTACCACTGCTACGTCGAGGGTGACTGCGACCTAGCCGAAATCAACCCGCTCATCCTCACCCCGGAGGGCAAGGTGCATGCCCTCGACGCCAAGGTGACGCTCGACGAGAACGCATCGTTCCGTCACCCCGAATGGGAAGAGTTCGAGGACGATTCCGACATCGACCCCCGCGAGAAGATGGCAAAGGAGAAGCATCTCAACTACATCGGCCTATCCGGTGACGTGGGGATCATCGCCAACGGCGCCGGCCTGGCGATGTCGACGCTCGACGTCGTGACGCAGGTGGGCGGGGAGGCGGCCAACTTCCTCGACATCGGCGGCGGTGCCAACGCCGACGTGATGGCCGCCGCGCTCGAGGTGATCAATGCCGACCCGGCGGTCAAGAGCATCTTCGTCAACATCTTCGGCGGGATCACGCGGGTCGACGAGGTCGCCAAGGGGATCATCGAGGCGATGGGGCGGGTCAGCCTGAACTCGCCCGTCGTGATGCGCCTCGACGGCACCAACGCCGAGGCCGGCCGGGCCCTGCTGTCCGACCACTTGTCGGAGACCCTGATCGCCGAGCCCACCATGCTCGATGCCGCCCGGCGCGCCGTCGCGCTGGCGAAGGCCTAACCCCGAGTCACCCACCGAGAGGAACGAACGTGAGCATCTTCGTCGACGAGACGACCAAGGTCGTGATCCAGGGCATCAGCCCGACGAGCCAGGGGCTCTTCCACGGCCTGCGCAACAAGACCTACGGCACGAAGGTCGTGGGCGGCACCAATCCCAAGCGGGGTGGTGAGGAGATCGAAGGCATCGCCGTGTACGCGTCGGTGGCCGAGGCGGTGAAGGAGACCGGCGCGACGGCGTCATTCATCAGCGTGCCGCCCCGCGGCGCAGCGGACGCGATCATCGAAGCCGCCGAGGCCGGCATCACCTTCATCGTGTGCATCACCGAGGGCATCCCGGCCCAGGACGAGGCCGTCGCCTACAACCGCCTCGTCCAGGAGTACCCCAACACCCGACTGCTCGGCCCGAACTGCCCGGGCATCATCAGCCCCGGAAAGTGCAACATCGGCATCACCTCGGGCGACATCGCGCTGGCAGGCGGTCCGGTTGGCATCGTCTCGCGGTCCGGGACGCTGACGTACCAGGCACTGCACGAGCTGTCGCAACAGGCCATCGGGCAGACCACGTGTGTGGGCATCGGTGGCGACCCCGTCCCCGGTACGAACTTCATCGACTGCCTCGAAGCCTTCGAGAAGGACTCCGAGACAAAGGCGATCATGATGATCGGCGAGATCGGAGGCTCGGAGGAGGAGCGGGCGGCTGAGTTCATCGCGGCCAACGTCAGCAAGCCCGTTGCCGCCTACATCGCCGGCGTGACGGCGCCTCCGGGGCGCAAGATGGGCCACGCGGGGGCCATCATCTCGGGCTCGTCCGGCACCGCCCAGGCCAAGATGGAGGCGCTCTCGGCGGCTGGCGTCGCCGTTGCGCAGAACCCGACCGAGTGCGGTGAGAAGATCGTCGAGATCGTGCGGGGGCTGGGCTGAGCTGACCACTGGCGCCGAGTGGCGCCGGGCGATCGCCCGGACGCTCCGCGTTCGGCGGATGTGGCGTCATTAGCGTTTGGCCATGACACCGCCGCCGCAGCGCCTGGCCGATCTCGACAGAAGGCAGCGGCGCTGGGCGATGGTGCGCTCCGGGGTGACCATTGCGGGGGCGCTCGCGCTGCTCCTCGGCGCGCTGTACGTGCTGCCCTTCGACCACCTCTCGAGCGAGCGGTCGGTCGTGCGCCTCGGCGTCGTGATCGCGCTCGTGGCGGCCGTGTTCATCTTGCAGGTGCGGCGCATCTCGACCGCGGAGCTGCCCGAGCTCCGGGCGGTCGAGGCGCTTGGCATCGTCATCGGTGTGTTCCTCGTCGGGTTCTCGATCGTGTACCTCTCGATGTCGCGCAACAACTTCCATACGTTCACGCAGCCCCTCGACCCGACCCGGGCGCTCTACTTCACGATCAGCGTGTTCTCCACCGTCGGTTTCGGCGACATCACCCCGAGAACCGATTACGCCCGCCTCGTCGTGTCGGCCCAGATGTTGTTGGACCTCGCCATCATCGGCGTCGTCGTGCGGATGATCCTCACCGCGGCGCGTAGCCGCATCGCTCCAGGAGGGAACGCCGAACGCGACGGCAGGCCCGCATCGGCCGAGTAGCCAGCGCGGACCTGCTGTTCGCGTGCTGTGAGGCTTGACGGTCCTAGGCCGCGACCGGTTGTGACCGTGCGGCGCTGACGGTGGCTCCGCCACCTGGGCCTGCGTCCCCGCCGAGGGTGCCTCGGGACTGCTTGACGGCGATCACGATGCCGGTAGCAAGGATCCAGACGGGGAACCCGAAAAGGAAAGCCAAGAAGCTGAGCGGTCCGGCACTGCCGACCACCGCGACCAGGAGGGAGTACCACCCGAGCCGCTTGGGCAACGGGGCGACCTCACGGTTGAGCAGGATGGTCAGACCCGTCGACAAGGTCAGGAAGACCATTCCGGCGAGGAAGAGCAACTCGTCGTTCGAGTCCATGAAGTTTATGAAGTGCGTCACCGCATAGTCGTGATTGTGCGCCGAAACGATGACGATCATGTGGAGAGCGCCCGCAACGATCATCCCCGCGACGAGCATGATGCCCGCAGCGAAGACGATGTTCGGCAACAGCCGCTGACCGCCCGCCTCGACGAGCACCGCGCGAAGTTGTGTGACGAACACGAGCAGGAGGAACAGCGCCGCGCCGACCAGCCAGATCGTGATCCACGACTGATTGACGTGGGTGTTGTACCAATGGGCCACCGTTACACCCGAAGCATTCTCGCCCGGTGCGCCGCTTCCCAGCGGCCCGAACGAAACAAAGATAAATGCTACAGCGGCCAAGCCGATCAACCACATCCAGCGGTTCAAACGGGAATCCTTCATTGCTGCCCCTTTCGTCGAGGATTCAGGAGAGCGAAGACCGGCGCCGCCCTGGCGTCGATCGCCACGCTCCAACTTCACTTCTCTGATCCATTGTCCTGCTAGACGACGATGTCGGACAGTGCGGTAGCACCTAATCCCAGGAGGGGGCTAGTATCCCTAGCACCTGAATCGGGGCTGGGGCCGGCGCCAGCGCTCGGACAGAGGGAACGTCTCGCGTGGACCTCGGAGGGAACCACTGCAGGATCCACTCGGGGCAGGACGTGGACCTCACTCATCTGTTCGAAGAAAGATGTTCAGGATAACAAAGGGCTGTCCCTTTTCCTCCGCGACCCACAAGGTGTTGTGGTTTCAGGTGACGGGAGATCAGCTGCCAGTGAACCCGGGCTGGAGTGCGGCCGTACGAAGTAGGCACATCGGGGACAGGGCGTCGAGCATTTGGGACCAGCCCTTGGTGACTGTTTCTACTTTTCCTAGGGCGTCGCGTCACCCAACTTCTTCGCCAGAGCGGCGACGAAAATGTCGACGTGATGGTCACCTTGTTCCAACAGCGTGGCACATGCGTTAGACCGGGTCTGTCGCTGATCTCCGTCGACGTCACCCAGGCTCCGGAAGGCGACGGCGGCATTCCGGTAGACACCGGCCGCCGCCCCTAGCTCACCTTCTGCTTTTGCGAAGCCCCTCGGTGCGTGTGAGCTTCCGAGCCAACCGCTGAGATTGCTGCAGGCAGAGAGCACCTGTGACGCAACTGCTTCGTCCGTCTCGGATGGAGTTCCTAGTTCCGTGTTGAACACCTCCCGGAGGCGGTCAACCGCTTGAGTAACAGCCGTTAGGTATTCCTCGGCGGTAGAGGTCCATTTGCGCCTTGCGGCTTCTGGCTCAGGGGTCGCGGGCACCATCGCAATATACGCAGGTCAGGACCGCAAGTTTGCCAAACATTCGCGATCTGTTCACCGTCAGATAATCCGAAGTTTGCTTTTTCGTCACGCTGGCCTGCGACATTGCAGCAGGACCAGCGGCGCGAGAGAAAGCGATCGAATGACCGAGCTGAAAGTGGCGCGTTCAGGGGCGACCGAGGAACGCGAAAACATGCCGCCTCAGACCGACTTCGTCGCATCGGGGCCGACGGTCACGGACCTCCTGAACGAGGCCCCAACCAGCAAGTTTCATCGAAGGACAGTCATCATCTCGGGCGTCGGATTCTTCACCGACGCCTACGACCTGTTCGTCATCGGGACCGTGGCCGCGCTCGTGGCGGTCCAGTGGCACCTAAGCACGCTGCAAACGAGTTGGGTCACTGGTGCTGCCATTCTCGGCGCTTTCATTGGCGCCTTCGTCTTCGGTCGCATCGCAGACGTGATCGGTCGGAAGAAGGTCTACGTCACGGTAGCTGTAATCATGATCATCGGGGCGATCGCTTCGGCCTTGGCCCCCGACTTCCTGTTCTTGGTGGTCGCCCGGCTTGTTTTGGGCCTTGGCATCGGTGGTGACTATCCCGTGTCCGCGGTGTTCATGAGCGAGTACTCCAACCGCCATGACCGGGGTCGACTGGTTGGCCTGGTCTTCTCCATGCAAGCGCTCGGCCTTATCGTCGGCCCGCTGGTAGCCCTGTTGCTTCTGTCCTCTGGCGTCGGAGATTCGTTGACCTGGCGCATCCTGTTGGGACTCGGCGCCATTCCCGCTGCGGCCGTTGTGTACTTGCGTTCCAAGATGCCCGAATCGCCTCGCTATCTGGCTCAAGTGCAAGGTGAGGGCGACCGTGCTGCCAGCGAGCTGGAACAATTCAGCGAAGGCGTGATTGCCGAGCCCGCTCGAACCGGTTCCGTTTCGAAGCGGATGCGTCTCTCCGCTTTCTTCACTGATCCGCGTATGTTGAGGTTGCTCCTGGGCACCGCTGGCGCATGGTTTCTCTTCGACTACGCCTACTACGGCAACACCCTGTCCCTGCCCGCCATCTTGAAGGAGGTGGACGCCGCGGCCAGCTTGGAGACGAAGCTGCTGTGGTCACTCGGGATGTTCGTGATCTTCGCAGTCCCTGGCTACCTACTTGCGGTCAAGCGGATGGATCGCATCGGCCACCGCCGCCTGCAGTTCATCGGGTTCTCCGTCATGGCGGCCTGCTTTGTCCTGCTGGCCGCGGTCCCCCAGCTCACGGAGCAGGTAGCGCCGTTCTTGGCCATTCTGGGACTCAGCTACTTCTTCATTCAGTTCGGGCCGAACATGACGACGTTCGTGCTGCCCTCTGAGGTGTTCCCAGTGAGTATGCGCACGACCGGACATGGTGTTGCAGCCGGAATCGGCAAGCTGGGAGCCTTCGTCGGGGTCTTCCTGGTCCCGATTCTGCAAGACCATATTGGCTTGCGCGGCCTTCTCGCAGTCGCTGGAGTCTCAGCGGTGGTGGGCTTCGCAGTGACGGGCCTTTTGCCCGAACCGGCGGGGCGAACCTTGGAAGATGTGGCGGACCAAGAATCGGGTACTTCGGCACCAGGACCTGCGCGAGTTGTTGCCCCCGAAGATCTGGCAAGTCGGGAATTGAAGACAGCGTAGAAGCGACCTGCCTGTAGTCGATTTGATCGGCTGAACTCGGCGTCGCCCATTCCCCCGATGGCCGGCGCGAACGCGCCTGGACGAGCATCATCGGGCCGTCCGCCCACGCTGCATCGGACTGCCTCGCAGCGCTCCAGCATGGTTCGCGGCGCCGTTCCAAGGATTTCCAGAAGAAACTGAAGATCGTGGAACAGGACGAGGTGACCCTGACCCAGGACCTGAACGGTTCGCAGCGCCACCAGGGAGTTCCTGGCGCCATAGCGACCGGTCGAGCCCCACTAGATTGGCCGTCGTGCGTCTCGCGGTCCTTGTTTCGGGTTCCGGGACGATCCTGCGGGCGATGTTCGAGGATGGCCTTCCGGTGACCACCGTCCTTGCCGACCGGCCTTGCGCCGCCCTCGAAATTGCGGAGGAGCATGGCGCCGCAACCGAGCTCGTCGATCGCAGGGCTTACGGCGGCTTCGGCACCGAGTTCGACCGGGAGGGGTTCACTGCCACCGTCACCGCCACGCTTGTCGCTCACCAGGTCGACCTGGTGGCCATGGCCGGGTTCGGAACGGTACTGACCGAGACCGTGCACTCCGCGTTCCCCAATCGCATCCTGAACACACACCCCGCCCTTCTGCCGCTCTTCCCCGGCTGGCACGGAGTGCGCGATGCCCTGTCCGCCGGCGTCAGCGAGACCGGCTGCACCGTGCACCTGGCCACGCTCGAGATGGACGCGGGGCCGATCCTGACCCAGCAGTCCGTGCCCGTCCTGGCGGGCGACACCGAGGAGACGCTGCACGAACGCATCAAGGTGGTCGAGCGGTCGCTCTATCCGGCCACCGTGGCCTGGGCGCTCGAGGAGCTGGAAGCCGGCAGGCCGATCGAACCGAGAGGAGTACGCGAGGAGATGAGGTCGTGAGGGCGCTGTTGTCGGTCTACGACAAGGAGGGACTGGTCGAGTTCGCGCAGGGGCTGACGGACCTCGGCTGGGAGCTCGTCGCGAGCGGCAACACGGCGGCGAAGCTGCGCGAGGCCGGGATCGCGCACACCGAGGTTGCCGAGGTGACGGGGTCGCCCGAGATGCTGAGTGGGCGGGTCAAGACCCTCCACGCCAAGATCCACGGTGGCATCCTCGCCGATCGGTCCAAGCCCGAGCATCTTGAGGACCTGAAGGTCAACGGGATCGACGCGATCGACCTCGTCGTGGTGAACCTCTACCCGTTCTCGTCGGATCCCTCGATAGAGCTGATCGATGTCGGTGGCCCGACGATGGTGCGCGCCGCGGCGAAGAACCACGAGCACGTCGGCATCGTGACGTCGCCAACGGACTACTGCGCCGTGGTCGAGGAGCTGCGCACCTCGGGTTCGCTGTCGGCGGCCACGCGCCGGCGGCTGGCGCGGGCCGCGTTCGCGCACACCGCGGCCTACGACGCCGCGATCGTCGAGTGGCTGGACCGGGGCGGACCGAAGCCGGTGGGCGATTTGGAGGGGGCTAGCGACGCCGACGCGGAAGAGAGCTCGTTGTCTGCCGTGTTGCCGCCGACGTTGCACCTGACGCTCGAGCGCACCGAGGTCCTGCGCTATGGCGAAAACCCGCATCAGCGAGGTTCGCGCTACCGCATCGCCGGCACAGTCAGCTGGTGGGACGCCGTTGAGCAGCACGGCGGTTCTGCGCTCTCGTACCTCAACATCTTCGACGGCGACGCCGCCTGGCGCCTGGTGCACGAGTTGGTGGCGGACGCAGGGACCGAGGAGGCGGCGGTGGCCATCATCAAGCACGCGAACCCCTGCGGCGCGGCGGTGGGTCGTGACCTCGTGACCGCGTACGAGCGCGCGCTTGAATGCGACCCGCTCAGTGCCTTCGGCGGCGTCGTGGCGATAGGCGGCAGCGTCGACGCCGAAGTGGCCGACGCGGTCGCGGCGGGGCCCCAGGCCGACGTCATCATCGCCGCTTCTTACACGCCTGACGCGGTGGAGAAGCTGATGGCGCGGCGTAGGGCGACCCGGTTGCTTTCCGGGCCGGCACCCGAACAGGCGGTGCGCCAGCTGCGCAGCCTCGGGACGAGCGTCCTGGTGCAGGACATCGACGCCTTCGTGTCGCCGCGGGAGTCGTGGCAGACCGTGACGAAGCGTGCACCGAGCGAGGAGGAGTGGCGCGACCTGGTGCTGGCGTGGCGCGTCTGCGGGCGGACGACGTCCAACGCCATCGCGGTTGTCACCAACGGCCAGGCCGTCGGGGTGGGCGCGGGACAGCAGTCGCGCGTGGTGGCGGCGGAGATCGCCGTGCAGAAGGCGGGCGAGCGGGCCAAGGGCGGGGCCGGCGCCAGCGACGCCTTCTTCCCCTTCCCCGACGGGCTCCTGGTCCTGGCCGACGCCGGCGTCACGGCCGTGGTCCAGCCAGGCGGCTCGGTGAAGGACGGCGAGGTCGTCGCGGCCGCCGACGAGGCGGGCCTGGCGCTGGTAATGACCGGCGAACGGCACTTCAAGCACTGATGGCGGCAATCCTGCTCGACGGTGAGGCGGTCGCCGCTCGGATCAAGGCCGAGGTGGGCGATCGTGCCGCCACGCTGGCGCGCGAGGGCATCCACGTCGGGCTCGGCACGATCCTGGTGGGCGACGATGCGCCGAGCGCGCGCTACGTCGCGCTGAAGCACGAGGACTGCGCGGCACTCGGGATCCACTCGGTGGGCGAGCACCTGCCGGCGACGGCGACGCAGGACGAGGTGATGGAGGCCATCGCCCGCTTCAACGGCGATCCCAAGGTGAGCGCGTATCTCGTGCAGTTGCCGCTGCCGGCGGGCCTCGACGAGGAGCGCGCGTTGCTGGCAGTGGATCCGGCCAAGGACGCGGACGGACTGCACCCGGTGAACCTCGGGCGCCTGGTGCTGGGGTCGCCGGGGCCGCTGCCGTGCACGCCGGCGGGGATCATCGAGCTGCTGCACGCGTACGAGGTCCCGGTCGAGGGCGCACACGCGGTGATCATCGGCCGCGGTGTGACGATCGGGCGACCGCTGGCCAACCTGCTGACGCTGAAGCGACCGGGCCTCAACGCGGCGGTGACGGTGGTGCACACGGGCGTGCCACGCGATGACATGACCCGCATCGTGCGCACGGCCGACATCGTCGTGGCGGCGGCGGGGCAGCCGCACGTCCTCATGGCGGACATGGTCCAGCCGGGGGCGGCGGTCGTCTCGGCCGGCACCAGCTTCGAGGGAAAGAAGCTCGTCCCCGACGCCCATCCCGATGTGGCCGAGGTCGCGGGCTGGATCACACCCCGGCTCGGCGGGGTCGGGCCGATGACCCGTGCGATGCTGTTGCGCAACGCGCTGCGGGCAGCGGAGCTGTCGGCCCGATGAGGATCGTGGCCCGGGTGGTGGCGGCGCCCGCAGTGACTCCGACCGTGACCGTGATGGCTGCAGCCAAGGAGGGCCAGGCCCGTTGAGCGAACGCGAATACTCAGAACGCCCTTGGGGCAACTACACGGTGCTCGACGACGACGAGCCGGATCACAAGGTCAAGCGGCTCGTGGTCCATCCCGGCAGGCGCCTGAGCTACCAGCGCCACTCCAAGCGGGCCGAGCACTGGTTCATCGTGGCGGGCACGGCGCAGGTCACCCTGGACGGGGTGGTGACCGAGCTGCATGCGGGCGACTCGATCGACATCCCGCTGGAGTGCGCGCACCGCGTCGCCAATTCGGGCGACACCGACGTCGTCCTGGTCGAGGTGCAGCACGGCTCGTACTTCGGCGAGGACGACATCGTGCGCCTGGAGGATGACTTCGGTCGCGTGGAGAACGGCACGGGCACCGGGCAGGCGGCGCCGTGACATGACGCGCATCGCCGAACTGCTCGAGTCCGGTCCGACGTACTCGTTCGAGTTCTTCCCCCCCAAGAACGACAAGGAGCTGAGGACGCTGGCGCGCACGATCGCCGAGCTGCAACCGCTCGAGCCCTCGTTCGTGTCGGTGACGTACCGCGGCGGCGCCGAGTCGCGTCAGCGCACGTTCGACCTCGTGACCGGGATGTTGCACACGACGCGGCTCAACCCGATGGCGCACATCATCTGCGTGGCCCATACCCGGCTCGAGCTCGCCGACATCTTGGTGGCGCTGCGCAAGGCCGGCGTCGAGAACCTGATGGCGCTGGGCGGCGACCCGCCGGCGGACCCCGACGCGGGCCCGGGCGAGCTGGCCTTCGCCACCGAGCTGGTGCAGCTGGCCCGGGCGATCGGCGGCTTCTCCATCGGCGTGGCGGCCCACCCGGCGGGCCACCCGCGCTCGATCGACCTGGCGACCGATCGCGACTACCTGGCGGCCAAACTGGCGCTGGCCGACTTCGGGGTGACGCAGTTCTTCTTCGAGGCCTCCGAGTACCAGAGCCTGATGGCCGACCTGCGCGAGCGGGGGACCGACATCCCGGTGCTGCCGGGGGTCCTGCCGGTCACCTCGCTCTCGACGATGGGGCGGCTGGGGGCCATGGGTGCGGCCGCCCCGGAGTGGATGGAGGAGCGGCTGCGTGCCGCCGATCAGCGAGGCGGGGCCGACGCCGTGCGCAAGGAGGGCATCGTGCTGGCGACCGAACTGTGTTCGCATCTGCTCGAGGCCGGCGTGCCGGGGCTGCACTTCTACACCTTCAACACCTCGAATGCGACCCGCGAGATCTACGCCGCGCTCGGGCTGGGGCCGAACGGCGCTTCCTGAGGGCCGTTGGCCCGGCGCCATCGCGGTCCGTGTGCCGCGCCGGGCCGCGCCGGGCTGAGGCCTGCGGGAGGACCGGATGCGCCGCCCAGAAGGCCTGGTCGATTGGGACGTCCGGGCTGCGGCCCCTAGCATCGACCCTCTATGGCAGATCTCATCCGCATGGGCGACGACGGCAACCTGGTCGTGCCCGACGAGCCCATCATCCCCTTCATCGAGGGCGACGGCACCGGCGTCGATATCTGGCCCGCCGCCAGGCTGGTCCTCGATGCGGCCGCCGCCAAACACGGCCACAAGGTGGCCTGGAAGGAGGTGCTGGCGGGGCAGAAGGCGTTCGACGAGACGGGCAGCTGGCTGCCCGACGCGACGGTCGAGACGTTCCGGAGCCACCTCATCGGGATCAAGGGCCCGCTCACCACCCCCATCGGAGGTGGCATCCGCTCGCTCAACGTGGCGCTGCGCCAGATTCTCGACCTCTACGTCTGCCTGCGCCCCGTGCGCTGGTTCGCCGGGGTGCCCTCGCCGGTGCTGCACCCCGAGCTCGTCGACATGGTGATCTTCCGGGAGAACACCGAGGACGTCTACGCCGGCTACGAGGTGCAGTCGGGCACGCCCGAGGCCGAAAAGCTGGCGGCGTATCTACGTGAAGAGATGGGGTGGCCCATACGCGACTTGTCGGGCATCGGTATCAAGCCGATCTCGCCCATGGGCTCCAAGCGCCTCATCCGCGCCGCCATCGAGTACGCGCTGGACCGCAAGCGCCGCAGCGTGACGCTCGTCCACAAGGGCAACATCCAGAAGTTCACCGAGGGCGCGTTCCGCGAGTGGGGCTACGAGCTCGTGCGCGAAGAGTTCAGCGACGTGGCGGTCGGGTGGGACGATTGCGACGGCAAGCCAGGCGACAAGCTGCTCGTGAAGGACACGATCGCCGACATCACGCTGCAGCAGGTGTTGACGCGGCCGTCGGACTTCGACGTCATCGCGACGACCAACCTCAACGGCGACTATCTCTCGGACGCGTTGGCCGCCCAGGTCGGCGGCATCGGGATCGCCCCGGGGGCCAACATCAACTACGTCAGTGGCCACGGGATCTTCGAGGCGACGCACGGCACGGCGCCCAAGTACGCCGGCCAGGACAAGGTCAACCCGGGGTCGGTGTTGCTCTCGGGCGTGCTGATGTTCGAGCACATCGGGTGGAACAACGCCGCCGCCGACATCGTCCACGCCTTGGAGGCCACCATCGCGGACAAGGTGGTCACCTACGACTTCGCCCGGCTGATGGACCGTGCCACCGAGGTCAAGACCTCGGAGTTCGCGGCGGCGGTCGTCGACCGTCTGTAAGGCCCGGCCTCTGCGTAGCGGCTCCGGCGCACCGACGGTTCCCAACCCCTCCCACGATTTCGCTTCCCAGCCTCGCCAGCCAGACACGAAAGGACCGATTCCCCATGGCATCGAAGGCCCCCATCCACGTCACCGTCACCGGCGCGGCCGGCCAGATCGGCTACTCGCTGCTGTTCCGCATCGCCTCGGGACAGCTCCTCGGTGAGGACCAGCCGATGGTGTTGCGGTTGCTGGAGATCGAGCCGGCTTTGAAGGCGTTGGACGGCGTGTGCATGGAGCTCGACGACTGCTCCTTCCCCCTGCTGCACGACATCGTTCCCACCTCGGAACTGAAGACCGCCTTCGACGGCACGTCGTGGGCGCTGCTCGTGGGGTCGATCCCCCGCAAGGCCGGCATGGAGCGCGGGGATTTGCTGAGCGTGAACGGCGGCATCTTCAAGCCCCAGGGGCAGGCGATCGCGGCGCACGCCGGCTCGGACGTGCGGGTGCTCGTGGTAGGGAACCCCTGCAACACGAACTGCCTCATCGCTCGGTCGAACGCGCCCGAGGTGCCGGCGGACCGCTGGTTCGCCATGACACGGTTGGACGAGAATCGCGCCAAGGCACAGCTGGCCCGCAAGGCCGGCGTGCTGATGGGCGACGTATCCCGGGTGGCCATCTGGGGGAACCACTCGGCGACCCAGTACCCCGACTTCGCCAACGCGCTGATCGGCGGCAAGCCCGCGACCGACGTGATCACCGACGGCGAGTGGCTGCGGGGTGACTTCATCACGACGGTGCAGAAGCGGGGGGCGGCGATCATCGACGCCAGGGGTTCGTCGTCGGCCGCCTCGGCCGCCTCGGCCGCGATCGACACGGTGGTCAGCCTGCGCACGGCGACGCCGAAGGGCGACGCGTTCTCTGTGGCGGTGGCGTCGTCGGGGGAGTACGGCGCCCCGGAGGGCCTGCAGTTCGGCTTCCCGGTGACGTCCGACGGCATAGGCGGCTGGTCCGTGGTGGAGGGCTTCACCCACGACGAGTTCGCCACCGAGCGGATCAAGATCACGACCGACGAGCTGCTGGGGGAGCGCAACGACGTGCAGGACCTCGGGCTCATCGGCTGAACGGGGTTCCCGGGCCCGGGGGGGGGCTCCCCGCATCGTCACCGGCCGTTCGCGGCGGCGCAACGGCCCCGAAACACGCCTCTGGCACCCTTGAACGCCGTGCTGACGCGCATTCGCATCTGGCTGCCCGACGAGCCCGGTGTCCTCGGCGCGGTCGCCGCGGAGATCGGCGCAGTGCAGGGCAACGTCGTCGGGCTCGAGGTGCTCGAGCGCGAGGCCGGCGTGGCCATCGACGAGATGGTCGTCGAGCTCCCCGACGACCCCGGCGCAATCGATGCCGTCTGCCGCGGTGTGCGCAACGTCCCCGGAGTCGGGGTGGAGGAGGTGGTCGAGCTTTCCGGCGAAGGCGGGGCGCCGGACAGAGAGGACACCGTCCTCGCGGCGACGACGGCCATCCTCGGCGCGGCGACGCCCGACGCCGTCGTGAAGGAGCTGACCGGGCGGCTCCGTTCGCTCTTCGGCCTGGACTGGTTTGCCGTGGCGGACGACGCGTTGACCCGCTTCCTCGAGGTGCACGGTGACGCACCGTCGCCGGCCTGGGTCGCCGCGTTCGCAGAAGGGGCGCGCAGCGGCGCGGACCCGGCCAACGACACGACCGGCTCGGGCGTCTTCGTGGAATCCGTCCCCGGTACGGGGATGGCCGTGTCCGGTGGGCGTACCGTCGCGATCCGGCGACGTGAGCGCCTCGAGATCGCGCTCCTCGTGACGGCGGCGGCGCGCTTCATGGAGGCGCTGGGCGACCGGGGCTGACCTCCTCTCAACACCGCACCTGCCACCCACCAATCGACCCGCCCGGCGCCTAACCTCCGACGCCATGGTGCGCATCGGCTTCGTCGGCTCGGGGACGATCGCGTCGGCCCATGCCCTGGGCATCAAGGCGATGATCGACGGGGGCGTCCTCGATGCGGCCATCACCGCCGTCCACGACCCGCGCCAACGCCGGGCGGAGGGCTTCGCCGAGGCCGTCGGTTCACCCGGCTCGGGAGCGGCGGCCGTCGCCAGCGCAGAACAGGTCGCCGCCCGTGCCGACGCCGTCTTCGTGTGTACGCCGACCGCGGCGCACCGGGGCGCGGTCGACGCCGCCCTCGCCGCCGGCCGCGCCGTCTTCTGCGAGAAGCCGCTCGACCGTGACCTCGCCCGCGCCTCCGCGCTCGTCGATGCGGTCGACGCCGCCGGTATCCCCAGCCAGTGCGGGCTCGTCCTGCGCAGCGCCCCGGTGTTCCGGGCCCTCCGCGCCATCGTCGACGGCGGCACCCTGGGCCAGCCGATGGCGGCCGTCTTCCGGGACGACCAGTACTTCCCGATCCAGGGCACCTACCGGTCGCAGTGGCGCGCCGACGTCGAGCAGGCCGGCGGCGGCTGCCTGATCGAGCACTCCATCCACGACCTCGACATCCTGCGCTTCTGCTTCGGCGACGCCGACCGCATCTCGGCCCGGACGGCGAACCACGCCGGCCACGAAGCGATCGAGGACCTCGCCGCCGTCTCGTTGAGCTTCGAGTCGGGCCTCGAGGCCCAGCTGACCAGCGTCTGGCACGAGATACTCAGCCGCGGCTCCACCCGGCGTGTCGAGGTCTTCTGCCGTGACGGGATGGTCTGGCTCGACGACGACTTCCGGGGTCCCTTGCACGTCCAGACCAGCGACGGGACCGAGGTCCGGGCCTGCCCCTCGCCCGAATGGGTCGACGCACTTCCGCTGGCGGGCGACGCCATCGGCCTCGCCATCCGCGCCTACGTCGAGGCCGACCGCGCCTTCGTCGACGCCCTGACGAGCCACACGAGACCCGAGCCCGGCCTCGATGTCGCCCTCGCCGCTCACCGCCTCGTCGATGCCGCCTACCGCTCGGCCGCCCACGGCGGTGAGCCCGTCGACCTCCGCCGCGCCACGACCGCGCCGGCCACCGCGCCGGCAGCTGCCACGTCGCCCGCGCCAGGTCCGACGCAAGGATGAAATCTCACCCCACCGCCGTCATCCCGAGGTAGGAAAGCAGGCCCGAAAACGCCTCCGACCAGGGACGACACCACGATGACCGTGCCCGGGTCCCGCTGGACCGCCGGGTTAGCATCTCCTCAGCGCCGCGTCGGAACCCGACCCGGCCCTCGTTCTTCTCTCAGCCCCAACCCGCCTCCCACGAGCACGATCCCGAGAAGGAGATCCACGAACGTGCGCCTGCAGCCCGCATGGTTCAAGACGGCGCCAATCGCCGCCAAGGTACCCGAGGTCACCGCGCTGTTCTGGGTGGTCAAGATCTCCACGACCGCCGCGGGCGAGGCGATCTCCGACTGGATCGGCCTGAAGCACAACATCAAGTGGGGCTTCTTCCTCGACATCTTCATGTTCTTCTCGGCGCTGTACCTCCAGTTCCGCTCGCGTCGATACCGCGCATGGACGTACTGGTACCTCGCGCTCGCCATCGCCACCGCCGGCACCGGTGTCGCCGATTCGATGCACCTCGTGCTCAACCTGCCCTACGGCGTCACGTCGCTTTTCTGGATCATCGTCCTCGCCGGGATCTTCTACCTGTGGAACCGCAGCGAGCACACGCTCGATATCCACTCCATCACCACCAACCGCCGGGAGAAGTACTACTGGGCCGTCGTCTTCGCCACCTTCTGTCTGGGCACCGCGGTGGGCGACTTCGCCGCCACCACCCTCGGCCTGGGCTACCTCGCCTCCGCCGCCTTCTTCTGCGGCGTCATCCTCATCCCCTTCGCCGGCTGGAAGTTCCTGAACTGGAACAGCGTGTTCGCCTTTTGGTTCGCCTACGTCATCACCCGCCCGATCGGCGCCTCCTTCGCCGACTACCTCAGCAAGGCGCACAACATCAGCGGCGCCGACTTCGGCGACTGGCAGACCGCCCTCTTATTCACCGCCATCGTCGTCGGCCTCGTCGCCTACACCGCGAAGGCCCGCTACGACATCCAGCCCGAGCTCCAGACCACCCCCGGCACCAACGAGATCGCCGGCGGCCCGGTCCCCGAGCCTTCCTGAGCCGGGCCCACCACCTTTCGGTCAGCCACCCTTCCGCTCCGCAGCCGCCCCGCTCCGCCGCCAGACCCCACCCCGGGGGTGCCCGCGTCCGGCCGCAGCCGTATATGCCTGCCCGCCAAGGCTGCCGCGTTTCGTCCGACCGTATACGCATCGCTGTTGTAGATCTCGACGGTCCTCACAACCCGTGGGTTGTAGATCGCCCGCTTCACAACTTCTGCCTTGTGAATTCCGGGCCACGCCGACGACAGGACCGCGTATACATCTCCGCCGCAGGAAAGCCCGGCGGTCCAATCCATATACATCACACGCAGCCGCAAAGGGCGATCCCCGGCGACCCTCCGCTGCGGGTCCGGAGCCGCTTCGCCCATAGGGTGCCTGCCATGGACGTCCCCGCACTGCTTCTCGAGATCTATGGCCGGATCCCGGCCCTCGCCGAATCGGCGGTCGACGGTCTGACCGCCGACCAGCTCGCCGAGGCCCCGGCCCCGGGTGCCAACACCATCGGATGGCTCATTTGGCACCTGACCCGGGTCCAGGACCACCACGTCGCCGAGCTCATGGAGACCGATCAGATCTGGACTACCGGTGACTGGGCCGAGCGCTTCGGCCTCGATCCCGATCCGAACAACACCGGCTACGGCCACGATCCTGAGCAAGTGCTGGCGGTGCGGCCTGAGACGCCTGAGGCGTTGCTCGCCTATCTCGACGCGGTCCACCAGCGGACATGCGGCCTGCTCGAGGGTCTTTCGTCGGGCGACCTCGACCAGGTAGTCGACCGTCGGTGGGACCCAGCCGTCACGATGGGCGTCCGCCTCGTCAGCATCGCCGACGACTGCATGCAGCATGCAGGTCAGGCGGCGTACGTGCGGGGGATCCTGCCGAATTGAGGGGCTTACGGGAGCACGCCGGTCAGGAACTGCTCGGCGGCTTGGGCCACCGCACGAACTCGGCGTAGCGATAGATCGTCTCGTAGCCGAGGGCGCGATAGATCGGTTCGCCCATCGGCGACGCCTGCAAGGTGCACGATGACGCACCACGCTCGAAAGCCGCATTGGTGACATGCGTGGTGACGAGGGCCCCGAGGCCGCTGCCGCGGGCAGAGGAGACGGTGCCCACCCACTGCACGCTGGCCACACCGTCGCTCTCGTACGTCATCGCCGTGGCAACGGCTATTCCGTCGCGCCGCGCCACCACGACGTGGGCCGCCGGGTCGTCCGTCAACGCTGAGGCGTTGTCGAAGAGTTCGGGGAGCACCTCCGCAGGCATCCCGTACGTGGCGTAAGCCTCGGCGTTCACCGCCACGCAGTCGGCAACCCCTGCTTCGTCGTTGACCGTCTCGAGCAAGACGCTCTCGACACCATCGTGGTCGGGGAGCGGGGCCATGACGAGCATCTGCGGCACCGGCGTGCCGAACTGCTCCAAGCCCGAGGCCATGCAGGCATCGCGCAGGTCGTCGTCCTCGCCCGTGTCGCGCACCTTGACCGAAAAGCCGCGGGCGAAGCCTCCGAAGAACGATTCAGCATGTCCGATGACGGCGGATCCATCGACATCGGGGCCGGTGCGGAAGGCGCAGTTCGCTACCACCGGCAACCAGGACCCACCTGCGCAGAGGACACAGCCGCCGACCTCTTCGACCGCACCTTTCGTGCTCCAGCGGGCCTGGGCGCGGTTGAACGCGATCAGGTTCGCCTGGGAGCGCGCAACCTCCTGGGATCGGACGGTGGTGTCGTCAGACATACCCCCCATGATGGCCTATTCGCTCTCGGTCCGGGCACCCGACACAGGACTTGAGACCAGCTCGCGGGCGCGCGAGCGGGCACCGCAGCCGGGCGGCCGCGGGACCCGTCTCGCGAAGAGCAACTCAGCGTGGCGGCCGGCCGGCGGAGCGCAGCCGGGCCACCGGTGACCGCCTCACAGGCGGGGCTTAGCTCCGAAGACCGCCGACGGCCTGACCAACGAGGGGGTCTGCGCCGACTGGTTGTTGTTCTGAGCGTTGGCCAAGGTGCCCGACGCGTTGCCCTCCGTCACGTTGCCGCTGTTGCCGCCGATCGAAGGCGACACAGCCCTCCCACCGTGACGCACTTGGTTGCACCGCTTGCTACAAATTGCCGCCGCTCCTGAGCTCTGGCTCGTCTGCAGCACAAACGACGGCGGCGGAACTGCGAGGGCAACCCGCTCCGATTTAGGGCGACGAACCGGTCGCCGTCAAGGGCCCACCTCCCCCCATGAGTGAATTCGCGATCTGCGGTGCTGGTCCCGCGGTCACGTTGCTGGTGGAAATGCCGGTCGCGTCGGCAGGGAACTGCAGCTTCATCCCGGGATAGATCAAGTTGGGATCGACGAGGGTATGCCCGTCGGCCTGGGCGATGCCCTGGTTCAGGGCGAACACCTCGGGGTAGCGGAGAGGGTTGCCGAGGTGCTGCGCGGCAAGGTTCCAGAGGGTGTCACCCGGCTGGACGACGTAGACCGGTCCCGTCACGCTCTGGGCCGGTGAGGTGGTCGGCTGGACAACCGGCGACGGTTGGGGAACCGACAGACTCGGTGGCAGGACGAATCGGAGCTCGGGCGATGCCGGTCCCGTCGCCGGTGCAACCGCGGGCGTACGCGGGTGGGGGGCGAGATGCGCGACCAATGCTTGCCCTTGGACGAACAGGACTCCCGTCAGCACGACGACGAGCGCCGCAGTCAAGATGCGATGGCTCGGCCACCATTTCCGGATCGAGCTAGCTAGTCGGCGAAGCACCATGCCCACGATGAGCAAGATGCCAATCGGGGCGATGGCGATGAAGACCAGGTCCACGAGGTCGTTGAGCGCCGCGGCGACGTCGTGTCGGCCGAGCGCCGCGGCCATGCTATTGATCTGGAAGTGGGCGGCCGACCATTCGGCGGGGAACACGACCGGGGCCACCAAGACGATGGTGACCAGGTTGAAAGCAAGGAAGAGCACCGTAAGAGCCGCCCAGGCCTGAATTGCCATGCGGGCCCGCCGGTTCAGTAGCGCCAAGCGCGCTTTGAGGGCGGGGTCATGGCGCCGGATCAGGCTGGTGAGCACCGGCCCGACGAAGGCGAAGAGATTCGGCACCCCAATGAGGTCGCTCATGATGTAGTAGCCGTCGAGCCGGATGAAGGGCAAGAATTGGTAGAGCGCAGCTGCCTGGGACAAGACGATGAAGACAAGCAGCGGACTGAATCCGGTCACTAGATAGATACCGGCAGCGAGGACGATGAGGACGGCGTTGAAGTAGAC
Organism: uncultured Acidimicrobiaceae bacterium; assembly: GCA_963828455.1. Taxonomy (GTDB): domain Bacteria; phylum Actinomycetota; class Acidimicrobiia; order Acidimicrobiales; family RAAP-2; genus Bog-473. Next base: position 77,200 of record CAWHFH010000001.1, read on the forward strand.
GCCGCCAAGATCGCTGCGCAGGCGACCGCTTCGACCCAACCGGTAGGAGTCGGTGAGGTCGGTGTAAAAGGCCGGAAAGGCCAGATAGATCCCGACCCCCATCACCCCGGGTGAGGCCCCTCCATATTTGGTCCCCGCGGCGTGCCCGAGCTCGTGGAAGAAGCCCGAGAAGAGAACCAGGGCGGTCACCAACAAGTACAGGTTGGGGTGGAAGGGGAGCTGGCGGGCGGCCTGGAGCAGCGCGCGGGGCCGCGTGCCGAACAGCCAGACGTCGGTGGTAACCAAGCCACCGAGGACGAGCAGCACCGCCGGCGACCAGAACAGGTATTGCAGCACCGCCGTGGTGCTCTGATGAAAGCGCGACGGGGATGACTTTGGTCCGATAACGCAGGGCCAGCAGGGGCATCGAACGGGAGAGCTCCTGTGCTCCGGACCTGTCTTTCGACCCAGTCTCAGAGCCGGCCGCGAGCAACCCGAGGGGCGCGAGCTTGTTCTCGACGAGAAAGTCGACGTTGTCGGAACTGACGGTGCGACCGAAACCTTTACTCGTCTGCACCGCCACCGCTTGGAGATCCCGCTCGCCGTTCAGTGCAAGCAGGACCAGGTACAGCAGATGCGAAAGGTGAAAGATCTGGCCATCGCCCCGTCGGACCAGGTAGTGGGGCTGCTCGTAGGCCGAGCCCTCGTATTCGCCCAACAGCTCCGTGCCCTCGGCCAAAAGCAAGGGGCTCTCAGCGGTCGAAGCTGGCGCCGCCTCAATTCTTGGCGAGGTGGACTCGGCGACGAGGGTCATGACGAAAGGCTCCAGGTGAGGCGTGAGGGGGGTGATCCGGAGATCACCCCCCTCCTCTCAGGCTTGGACAAGGGACTTACTGGAAGATTTCAGTGAGGTTGCCGTTGCCGTTGAAGTTGCCGTTCAACGCCGAGACGTTGACGAGCCCGTCTTGGTAGGTGTTGCCATTGCCGTTGCCGTTCTCAACCTCGGCGTTGTTGGAAGGGGCGCTGTTGCGGCAGCACCACATGACCTCACGGGCCGGCAGGTACTCGGCGTGCTCGGTCTCGAGCTCGGCGAGGGACAGTCCAGTTGCTTCCATGGTTTTTCTCCTTTTCTCGTTCTGAGGCGTGTTCCCCAGAGTGACGAAGCATCGATTTGTATCAAATCGGAAGCTCCGATGTCGCATGATTTACCGATAAACAACGGCTTGTAAACCCCTTTTATCCGAAAATTTTCTGCACCTGTTTTGGGGCGCGAAAAAGCCCCCGGCGTCCGGGAGTTCCCGACCGCCATGCGGAGAAAAGTGCGTCTGAAAAGGAAGTTTCTAGAAAGCCGTCCTGAGAAGATTGGGCGGACTCAGGTGCGTCGACGGTTCGACGAAGTCCGCAATGACTTCGCTGCGCATAGCAGCGTCTGTTCTATATAGCGGCCCTCAATACGAGGGATTTATAACCAAAAGATGATTGCTGATCGAGCAGCCTATTCAAGTGACCCCGCCGGTAGGACGCGACGGTCCATTTCGAGTCGCCGCACCGAGAAGAGGACGAACGCTGAACCGAACGTCCGATTTCTCGATGCCGGGAGCTAAAAATAGGCAGCCGACGAACTCATGGCTGAGCTGGGGACATGGACAAGAGTCCTGCTCCAGCGCTGGCCACCAGAAAAACAGGCCCGCGGGCACCTGCGCGACGGCGTCTGCCCCCAGTGGGTGGATGGACGTCGTCGACAGGCTGGTCGGCCTGGAGCTCGATCAGCCCTGGATCGGAGTTAACCCGGGCGCTCGAGAATCGTGAAAAAGCCGCTCAGCAGTGAACCCGCTTGGTCAAGTCGCGACAACTTATGACCTTGTGCCTCCAGCAGGCACGGAGCGGGAATCACGCCGAAGATGGGGAGCGAACTCGAGCTGGTCGCTCCGTCAGACGATGAGGACGAAGGTGGCGGCGAGGCGGTCGGGGTTGAGGGGAGGGGGAGGGGGCTCTCTGGGGTGCGGGGCGAAGGGCCGGAACCCCAAGACGGTGCTGTTGTCCGGAACGGGGACTCGATAACGCTCGCGCGAGTCGCCGCCCCAGACACTTCTCGGCCCGATTGAGAGACCGGTGGGGCGGCTCCGCGCGGGGCGGCGAGGGGAGGTGCGGCATCAACGGTGGACATTCCCCCCTCCGGTGTGAGCGGGGGCACCGCGCCAATCGGCGCCGGAGTGGACGTGGCCTTCTGGAAGCCGCCCGGGCTCACGGTGTTCGTCGAAGGGGCGAGGGCGAGGGCAGAGGTCGCGGCGGCGCGGCGAGCGTCCTCGAGTCCGTGAGGCTCGTCAGGACCTGAGTAGCAGTCTGAATCTTCTGTGAGGCGGCCGCGGGGCCCCGGACGAGCGATATGGGAACTATTGCGGCAAGGGTCTGAGTGAGCGGAGCGTTGGTGATCTCCGGGGCCCGGGTCAACCGAGCTGGTGCCAGAAGAGCTTCAGTCACCGTCGCGGTGGTACCGGAGAAGAAGGCGTGCATCAGAGCCGTGATCGCTATGGGCTCCCGCACGGCCGGTGCCACCGTTGCGGCGAGCGTCTGCGCGACGGGCGTCGTGACCGTCATAGGGATCTGAGTCAGGGGGGCTGCAGGCGTCGCAAGGCCCTGGGTCACCCCTGCCACGGTTTTCTCCACGGTGTGAGCGATCGATGCGGTGATGGTGGTTGCAGTCAGGTTCTGGGGCACCGATGCCGCCGTTGCGGCGAGCGTCTGCGCGACGGGCGTCGTGACCGTCATGGGGATCTGAGTCAGGGGGGCTGCAGGCGTCGCAAGGCCCTGGGTCGCCCCTGCCACGGTTTTCTCCACAGTGTGGGCGATCGGGGCGGTGGTGGTGGTTGCAGTCAGGTTCTGGGGCACCGGTGCCACGGTCTGCGTCGCAGTCTGGATTGCCGGAGCGGTGGTCGCGGTGAGGGCCCGGTTTGCTGGGGAGGTGATCGTGGCGAAGGCCTGACTCGCTGGGGCCACCGCCTGAGTTGCCGGAGCGGTGGTCGGCGCGACAACCCGAGGTGCTGGAGCCGTGGTCGTCGTTGCCACCGGAGTTGAAACCGTGGTCCCGGTCACAGCCTGGGGAGCCGGAGTCGTGCTCGCCGCCACAGCCTTCGGCGAGGCAGCGGTCGGGGTCGCCACCGGAGTCGAAACCGTGGTCCCCGTCACAGCCTGGGGAGCCGGAGTCGTGCTCGCCGCCACAGCTTTCGCGAGGGAGCGGTGGTCGTCGCCGCAATCTGGGGGGATGGGGGCATGGTTGTCACCTCAGGCTGAGGCGACGGGGTGCCGGTGACCGCCCCAGCGGCCGAGCTCAGGCTTGACGTGGTACTTGAGGTGACCGGTGCGGCGTTAACACCGAGCGCACCCGCCCTTCCTGCACCGAACAGGAGCACCAAGAAGGCGGCCCAGAAGAATCCGAGGGTGAACAACACGATGGGCGAGCGAAGTCCCGCCACTTTCCACTCGCGGGTAGAGGGTTTTCCCTGTGTCTCTATCGGCATCGACAGCGCACCTCGGAGGTTCCGGGGACCGCTAAACGGAAGTTCGTCGCGCGCGGGTCAGGGGCGGAATTAGCCCAGGAGGGTCTATTGCAAACCGTGACTTTGGGCATTTCTTGACGCACCAGTCACAGCTATCCGTATGTGGCCAGGTCATCGTCCAGCAAATAAGGGCCTCCTACTCAAACATCCATGCCGCCGAGCTCGAGTCCGAACGTGCAGACGGGCTGACCGTCGACGCAGCCGATTGACGGTGGAGCCAACGTGCGATGCGGTCGCGCCCACGGCCGGACCCAACCGCGCCGTTGGGCAGCTCGCGCGCCCGAGATCGACGAAAGCGATGGGGCTGGGCGAGGGGCCAACCGACCTAGAGAGCCGACGCTTTTCCGGAGGCGAACAGGCGGGCGAAAGGGAGGAGCGCCGCGACCGACGTTACAAACGCGATGCAGCGCAAAGTCAGCGCGCAGTGCCCGCAGCGCCACGCGTCCTCCTTGTGGCATCCTTCGGACGGCATCCGCTTGAATCGCCGACTGTCCTCCCGAACAGGACACACACACTCGCCCCGACTTGTCGGAATCACGAGTAACGACCGGAAACCCGCTTTTTTGGGGTGTGCGTGAGCGAGCGCGTAGGTCAGGACGATCGTCGGGCGACGCAAACGGAGACAGGTCAGTCTCACGCACTTCGTGCCCGTTGGTGGCCAGCGTGTCGGAATCCGCTGGCCGTCTTTGGGGATTAACCACGAGGCATCGGTGGTCGACGGCTCTCGGGCTAACGGTGCTCTCGTCTCGGCCAAACTCGGTGCGTGAGGGGAGCCGCACCACCTGCCCCGTACAGGGATGGACGCCGCTTACGCGGCGATCAACTGGCGCGCAGGGCGAAGACAGGATGCCGATCGGCGACCGCAGCCCACTCGGCGTTCGAGGCATCGGGGGACACGTCGTCGAAAAACATGCCCGTCTCGAACTTCCAGCGGCGCAAGTATTCGCGGAGGATCTGGATCCGGTCGCTTGGCGGCAGCTCGATTGCGGTGTACAGCGTGCGTCGCTGGCCGAGGATCAGGACGAGATGCCCGTCGGCGTGCCGCACATTGCGTACCCATTGGGTTTCGCCGCGGGGAGCGACGAGATACTGGATTCCGTCGATTGTCAGCAGATTCACGGGCGTATGGTGCAGCTCGCCGCTCGTTCGGCCCGTGTGCTCGAGCACCCGGGAGCCCCGGACGCTGACGCCAAGCCGGGTCAGGCCGTTGACGACAGGGTTGAAGACGTGGCGGGTGAACCAATCGGGTGCCCGGTAGTGCGTCGTCTCGTTCTGCGGACTTTCGTTGGCTCCCTCGGCTGTCATGCCTGCTCATCTCCCTGCGCCCTGGGGCGCTCCGTCTCGGGGTGTACCAGCCGGTTGTCGGCGGGGCTGTTCGTGAACGCTAATCCTAAACGTAAACGGTGTTCTCGTCAAGTACTTGTGTTCTCCAGATCCGATCCGCATACTGGGCCCATGGACGATCTCGTGGAGGAGGTGGAGCCGACGGCCCGGGCGCGGGCACCTCGCACGGCCCGCCAACGGGTGCATGCAGAGATGACGAACGAGATCCTGGCCGTGGCTCGCCGGCACCTGGCGAAGGATGGGACGTCGGGCCTATCCGTTCGTTCCATCGCCAGGGACCTGGGCATGGCCCCATCGGCTCTGTACCGCTATTTCGACGGGCGCGATGCCTTGCTCACCGCTCTCATTCTCGCCGCTTTCGAGTCGCTCGCCGACGAGGCCGAGCGGGCCGCGGAGGCGGCGAGCCGCTCGGAAGGTGGCAGTGCCGACCGCTTCCTGGTGGTCCCGAGAGCGATGCGGCGGTGGGCGCTGAGGCACCCGCACGATTGGGGACTCGTCTTCGGGACACCGGTTCCCGGGTACCAGGCACCTGAAGACACCGTCGGGCCTTACACCCGGGTCGCCACCGCGTTGGTGCGCCCGATAGCCGCCGCCTCCGATGCGGGTCGTCTGGCGCCAGCCCTCGATCGGGCCGAGCGCCGCAGGTTGACGGCGCTGCGTGATGCCGTGGCACCTGTGGCGGCGGGGTTACTCCCCCGCGCTCCGACCCACACCGTCGTGCGGGTAGTCGAGGCATGGACGACGCTGGTTGGCGTCATCAGCTTGGAGGTCTTCGGTCACTGGCGCAAGACGATCCTCGACCCCGAAGCATTCTTCGAAGCGACGATGCACGACGTCGCCGGGGGCATCGGTCTCAGCTGACCGCCACCGCGCGCCGGCCAGTGGCCGGCCCTGCAACTGACAGATGAAAAAAGCTCGGACCAGGGGCCCGAGCTGGATCCGCCGAGTGCTACCCGAGGACGGGCAGTTTCAACTCGATCCCCGCATTGGTGAGGAACGCAATCTTGTGTTCGAGAGCGTTCTGCCAATCGACCATGTCCTTGTCGAACTGCATGCGGTCGCCGTCCTCGCACGCATGCTCGAGCTCATCGAACGCCAGGTCTTCGGCGTCCAGCAGGGCCCGGTACTTCGAGAGGAAGTGGTCGTTGATCGGCTGATGCACGTCGTCCCTCCTGCCACTGGCCCGACCTTCGCGAGCCGGTGCCAAAACGATACTTCTGTCACGCTTTGTTCGCTCAGGGGTATCTCGGGATTGGGCGACGGTTGTTACACAAATGCAGCATCGGTGGGAGAGTCCCGCCGGCGAACACACAAGACGAGACGATCAGCCCAAACCCAGGTCATCCGGGGTTACCAGCGGCGGCGCAACCGGAGATAGGTGCGGGGCATCAACGAGCGGAAGACCATGGCGGCGTCGATGAGCGCCGACACGCTGATCTCCAGCGAAGGGCCTCCAGCCTGCGCCAAGATCCGGCGCGACACCGTCCCCACGGTGCGTCGGGTCAGGCGGGGCGGCTTCCGCAATCCGCGCCCGAGCGCCGCCATCCCCAGCTCTGTCGCCATGAAAGCTGGGTAGACGACGTGCAGCCGGACGCCCTTCGGGCCGAGCCGGAAGGAGGTCGACTCGGTGAAGGCCGACAGTGCGGCCTTCGACGAGGGATATGCCCCGGGGCCCGGCGAGGGGAGGCGCCCCCCGTCAGAGGAGACGTTGATCACGATGCCCGAGCCCCGCTCGACCATCGACGGCGTCACGGCGAGCGTCGCCGCGACGGGAGCGAAGAAGTTCACGTCGAACGTGTGGCGGAAGTCGTCCTCGTTGATGTCGACGAGACGCACACCAGGGTCCTGTGCCGCGTTGTTGATGAGCATGTCGATGGCACCGTGCGTCTCCGCGACGTGGTCCAGCACCTTGCGCAGGTTCTCCGTGTCGCCGACGTCGCAGGTGATGGTCTCCGAGGACGGCGAGCGTCGACCAATTTCGAACGCCAGGGCATCGAGCCGCGCCGTGTTGCGCGCCAGCCCGATGACCGTCGCGCCCGATCGAGCAAGGTCGCGGCACAGCTGCGCGCCGAGCCCGGCGGAGGCGCCCGTGACGACGACAACCTTGTCGACGTAACGTCCGCCGAAGGACGGAGGCCGAGCGTCCGGCGAGAAGTGGGCGAAGGCCATCGAAACCCCGCTCTCAGGCTTCCGTGCCGAGTTGGTCGTCGACCGGGTCTATCGGGTCGGTGAGATCCTCGAGCGCCGATCCGAGCAGCCCTGCCGCCGCGGCCAGGATCTCCTGTCCGGCGACGAGCGCAGCCAGGTCGCCGCGGACACGTACCCGCCCACCCGCCAGCGCATCGGCTGGATCCAGACGACCCAGAGCCAGAGCCAAGGCATCGGCGTACCCCAGTGCGATCGTCGCCGTCGCCGACTGTGTCCCAGCGCCATCGGGGTCGAGCGCCAGGTGCGCACACCCGTCGGCCACCGAGAGCACGACCCTCACCTCGGACCCCGGAGACCCGGACACAGCCTCCGGAACCCCGCTCACGAGCTGAGCAACGCTGAAGGCCCCGTCGGCCGCCGCCAGCGAGCCCGCTGCGGCCGCCGCGATGGCGGCGGTGAGGTCCAACCCCCCGAGCGCCGCATCGAAGGTCTGGACCCACTCGGCCGAGAGGTAGCGCGCCACGGCGAAGGAACGTAACAGTCGGAGAAGTGGCTCAGGGCGCTCGCCGACTGGGCATCAACCCGGGCGTCAACAGGGGCGTCAACCCCGGGGCGCGAACGGCGGCGTCAACCCTGGCGCCGACTCCCGGGGCGGACCCCGACGGGCTCAGTCTTCCGACGAGCTCTCCGCCGGGGCCGCTGCCGCCGACTTCTTGGAGCGCCCCAGGATCTTGCGTCCCAGCCATGCCACCGGGTCGTACCGAGCGTCGACCACACGCTCCTTCATCGGGATGATCGCGTTGTCGGTGATGTGAATGTGCTCGGGGCACACCTCGGTGCAGCACTTGGTGATGTTGCACATGCCCAGACCCATGTCGTGCGACAGCTCGCGCCGGTCGTTCACGTCCAAGGGGTGCATCTCCAACTCGGCGAAGCGAATGAAGAAACGCGGCCCGGCGTAGCGAGGCTTGTTCTCCTCGTGGTCACGGATGACGTGACACACGTCCTGGCACATGAAGCACTCGATGCACTTGCGGAATTCCTGGCCACGCTCGACGTCGATCTGTTGCATCCGGTAGCCGCCCTCCGGCTCGGGCCCCGGCTTGAACGCCGGCACCTCCTTGGCCATCTCGTAGTTGAACGACACGTCGGTCACCAGGTCCCGGATGATCGGGAACGTCTTCATCGGCGCCACCGTCACCGGCTCGCCCTCGGGCAGCGTGTCCATGCGCGTCATGCACATGAGCCGGGGCAGCCCGTTGATCTCGGCCGAGCACGACCCGCACTTGCCGGCCTTGCAGTTCCAGCGGCACGCCAGGTCCGGCGCCGGGTCGGCCTGGATCCGGTGGATCACGTCGAGGACGACCTCGCCCTCGACCGCGGGCATCTCGTAGTCGGTGAACTCGCCGCCGTTCTCGTCCCCGCGCCACACCCGCATCGTCACCTTCTCGCCGCTCCGGTTGCCGGCCCCGTCGGCCGTGCCGGGCTCCGCACCGGGGGCGGACGCCGCGCCGCCGGCCACCGAAGCATCCGCTGCCGCAGTCGTCTCAGCCGTGTCAGCCATGGCTTACTTCCCTTCCTCGAACAGCTCGCGCAGTTCGGCGGGCATCTCGGGTAGCGGCTCGGGGCCGATCGAGATCGGCGCCAGGTACCCGCGCTCGCCCGTCTGGCGCTGCACGAAGTTCACCTTGCCCATCTCGGGGTCCGGGCCCGGGTAGTCCTCCCGGGTGTGGCCGCCGCGCGACTCCTTGCGGTTCAACGCACCCTGGGCCACGGCGATCGACGTCGTGATCATCGAGGGGAGGTCGGTGGCCAGGTTCCAGCCCGGGTTGTAGGCCCGGCCGCCCTTCACCTGGACCTTGGCCGTCTTCTGGCGCAGGTCCTCGAGCTTGGCCAGCGCCTCCTCGAGCTCGGGCCCGGTGCGGATGATGCCGACGAGCGACTGCATCGTCTCCTGCAGCTCGTGCTGGACGTCGTAGGGGTTGTAGCCGTCCTCGCGCCCGAAGGGTGCGAACGCCTCGTCGATCACCGAGGCGATCTCCGCCGCGTCGATGCTCGGCGATCCGGCGCGGCCCTCGGCAAAGTCGGACGCGCCGATGCCGGCCCGTCGTCCGAACACGATGAGGTCCGACAGGGAGTTGCCACCGAGTCGGTTCGCACCGTGCATGCCGCCCGACGCCTCGCCGATGGCAAAGAGTCCAGGCACCGTGGCCGCCTGGGTCTCGGCGTCCACCCGAACGCCGCCCATCATGTAGTGGCAGGTGGGGCCGACCTCCATCGGCTCGGCCGTGATGTCGACGCCGGCCAACTCCATGAACTGGTGGTACATCGAGGGAAGGCGGCGCTTGATGTACTCGGGTGTCCGGCGCGACGCGATGTCGAGGAAGACACCGCCGTGCGGCGAGCCGCGGCCCGCCTTCACCTCGGAGTTGATCGCCCTCGCCACCTCGTCGCGGGGGAGCAGGTCCGGCGTGCGGCGGTGGTTGATGTGGTCGTCGTACCAGGCGTCGGCTTCCTCTTCGGTGTCCGCCGTCTCGGACCGGAACATGTCGGCGACGTAGTTGAACATGAACCGGGTGCCCTCGGAGTTCCGCAGGACACCGCCGTCGCCGCGCACGCCCTCGGTGACGAGGATGCCGCGCACCGACAACGGCCACACCATGCCGGTCGGGTGGAACTGCACGCACTCCATGTCGATGACGTCGGCCCCCGCCCAGATGGCCATGGCGTGGCCGTCGCCCACGGACTCCCACGAGTTGGACGTGTACATCCACGACTTGCCGATCGATCCGGTGGCCAGCACGACCGCTTTGGCCGTGAACGCGACCATCTCGCCGGTCGGCCGCATGTAGCCGACCGCGCCCGAGATCCGCCCCTCAATGTCGGCCAACAACCGCAGGATCTTGCACTCCATGAACACGTCGGTGCCCATCGAGACGACCTTCTGCTGCAGCGTGCGGATGAGCTCGAGCCCGGTGCGGTCCCCGACATGGGCGAGGCGGGCGTAGCGGTGGCCGCCGAAGTCCCTCTGGGAGATCCGGCCGTCCTTGGTGCGGTCGAACAAGGCCCCCCAGCGCTCGAGCTCGTACACCCGGTCGGGCGCTTCCATGGCGTGGATCTGGGCCATGCGCCAGTTGTTGAGCATCTTGCCGCCGCGCATGGTGTCGCGGAAGTGGACCTGCCAGTTGTCCTCCTTCCAGACGTTGCCCATGGCGGCCGCCATGCCGCCCTCGGCCATGACGGTGTGTGCCTTGCCGAGAAGCGACTTGCAGATCACGGCCACCCGCAGCCCGCGTTCCTTGGCCTCGATGGCGGCGCGCAGGCCGGAGCCACCGGCGCCGATGACGATCACGTCGTAGTCGTGCGTCTCGTACACGTCGCCCGCAACCGATTGCGTTCCGGTCGTCTCGCCCGTAGAACCCGTAGAACCCGTAGAACCCGTAGAACCCGTAGAAGTGGCCATCATCGAACCCTTAGAAGTGGAAGCCGGGGTCGTGGATGGTCCCGCTCGCCACCAGCCGCACGTAGAGATCGCTCAACGCCACCACGCACAGGCTGATCCACACGAAGACCATGTGCCGCCCGTTCAGCGGCGTCACGAACTTCCACATCTTGTGGCGCACCGGGTGCTTGGCGAAGGAGCGGACCTGTCCGCCGCAGAAGTGCCGGCAGGCGTGGCACGACAACGAATACAGCCACAGGAACAACGCGTTGAAGGTCAGCACCAGCGCGCCGATGCTGATGCCCCAGCCTGCGCCCACGCCCGGTTGGCGGAACGCCAACACGGCGTCGTACGTCAAGATGCAGTTGAAGATCAGCAGCAGCCAGAAGAAGTACCGGTGGATGTTCTGCAGGATCAGCGGGAAGCGGGACTCTCCGCTGTAGCTCCCGTGCGCGTCGGCCACCGAGCACGCCGGCGGCGACCACCAGAAGGACCGGTAGTAGGCCTTGCGGTAGTAGTAACAGGTCAGCCGGAACCCCAGCGGGAAGATCAGGATCAGGAGCGCGGGCGAGTAGTTCCAGAACGGCAGCGTCCCGAACTGGTGGCTCCCCGTGACGCAGGAGTTTGCGATGCACGGCGAATAGAACGGCGAGATCAGGTCCCGGTTCAGCGCCGCCCCGGCGTAGTAGTTCTTCCCCACGAAGGCGGCCCACGTCGAGTAGACGACGAAGGCGGTCAGGACCGTGACCGTGACGACCGGCTGGACCCACCAGGTGTCCCGTCGCAGGGTGGCTACGTCGGGGCCGCCCCGTGCCCCCCGAGGGCCACCGGCGTGGTTGATGCGCTCTCGACCGTCGTCGTCACTCAGACCTCCTTGGTGGCCGGTCCATCGATCACGGCCGCCAAATCTATGCAGGCCGCTCCGCTGCGGACCCCGGGGACGCCGCCCAGGCCGGCACCCCATCTCCGGCGAACCCTATGACCACCCGCCCCGAACGTCAAAGACATAAAGAGCATCATTCTCAGAGCGATAAGCTCTGAATCGAGAACCACCATGCAGCTCCACCAACTCGCCTACGCCCTCGCCGTCGCCGAGGAGCAGAGCTTCACCAGGGCCGCCGCCCGCCTGCACCTGGCCCAGCCCAGCCTCAGCCGCCAGGTCCGCCTACTCGAGAACGAGCTCGGCGTCTCGCTGTTCAACCGAGGCCCCGGCCAGGGGCCGGTGACCCTCACCGCCGACGGCGAGACGCTCCTCCCGTTCGTGCAACGGGTCCTGGCCGACGTGGAGGCCACCGGCGCCGAGGCCCGGGCGATCTCGGGCATGGCGCGCGGCCGCCTCGCCGTCGGCGCCACCCCGAGCCTGATCACGAGCGCCCTCGCACCCGCCCTCGTCGAGTTCCACGAGAGCCATCCCGGTATCGACCTCTCGGTCGTGGAGGCCGGCTCGCACCAGCTGGTGCCCCAGGTCGCCACGGGCGAGGTCGACCTCGCGCTCGTCGTCCTGCCCGTCATTGACCCGCTCGTCGTCACCACGCCGCTCTTCGACGACCCGCTGGTCCTGGCCACGGCGCCCGACCATCCCTTCGCGGCCCGCCGCAGCCTCAGCGTGAGGGACCTCGACGGCCTCGACCTCGTCATGTTCCGCGAGGGGTACGACCTGCGCGTCGTCACCCTCGATGCCTGCCGCGCCGCGGGCGTCGAGCCCCACCTGGTCAGCGAGGGCGGCGAGATGGCGGGTGTCCTCTCCTTCGTCGCCGCCGGTCTCGGCGCGGCCGTCGTCCCCGCCATCGCGCTCCCTGGCGACGGCTCGCTCGCCGGCATCCCCTTCGCCGGGCCCGCGCTCGGCCGCACCGTTGCGCTCGCGCAACGCGGCGACCGCACACTCGCACGCCCGGCGCGCGCGCTGGCCGATCAGCTCACCGCCCGATACGCAGACACCATGTCCTGAATCAGGGGTGTCGAACGCCCCCCAACTGGACCCCGGACCGGCGGGAGGGGTCAATCTCCTCCCAACAGACCCCGCAGCCGCTCGACCTGTTCGGGCACGAGGTGCCACCACATCCACCGTCCCCGCTTCTCTCCCTCGATCAGGCCAGCGTCGGCCAGGACGCGGGTGTGGTGTGAGACCGTGGGTTGGCTCTTACCGAGTGGACCCTCCAGGTTGCAGCTGCACACCTCCCCCTGGGCGGCCACGATGGAAAGCAACCGCAGCCGGACGGGATCACTGAGCGCTCCGAACACGCCCGCCAGCTCCGCGGCGTCCTTCACGCCCAGCGCACTCTGGGTGATGGGAACGCAGCAGCCGGC
>CAWHFH010000002.1:0-54799 GCA_963828455.1 uncultured Acidimicrobiaceae bacterium
ATGCCGCCCACGACCCCTCCGAGCAGGATCAAGAGGGCGTGCGAAGCAGGCATGCCGCGCCAGAGTACGGGACACCCGCCGTTTCTCGGGTGTGCCTAGGGGCATGTCGGTGCACGGCATCGGCTCCCAACGGGCGTTGAGAGCCTGAAATTCTTCTCAGCGGGGCGAAAGGTTGGCGCAAGTGCCCCGTTTCATTCGCAAAGGACGGAGGGTCAGCGCGTCTATGCGCTGTCGGTCAGGGGTAAAGCAAAATGAAGGGTTGCATCCGGATCGCTGCGGCGGGCCTGGTCGATGACGGTGCTGACCGCCATGACGGGCGGCGACGGCCACCCAGTGGAACGTCACCGGCAACGGAGGCTGCTGCCGCTCCCGCCACCCCGGCCATGGTGCCCAACGTCACCACCGTGCACACCGGCGAAGTTCTGGTCGGGTGGCCTGCCGATCATCCTCCTCGCGGGGATGGGCCTCGCCGGTGCCCCGCTCATCGGCCGTCGTCGCATCGTCGCGCTCGTACGTTCGATCAACCCCCTCACTCGTCGCAGGGGCAGCCAATGAGGCGCCCTTCCCGGCCCCTCCCCTCGGGTCGCGCGACGGACCGCCACCGGGCCCGGCTCTCGGGACCTCCTCCGTTCCCCCTCCGGTCTCGGGGGCCGGCCCGGCGGCAGCCTCTAACGACCTCAACCACCACCGCCGACCACTAGCCGGCAGGACCAAGCCGCCGGGTGATCCGCACACCCGACGGCCGCAGGGAACAGCGGAGACAACAGAACAGATCTCTCGGAGGGCCTGGAGGGAGAAGCAGATGCAGCGGGAACCGGTGCGGCCAGCTGCTCGGACGGGAAGGCGGATTCCCGTTCCGAGCAGAGGCAGCCGGACACGACACAGGCGTCAGGCCGATGACGTCCCTCAGAGACGGGCGGCGCATCGGGACCACGCTCCTCGGCGTCCTGCTGCTCTTCACCGCGATCTTCGGCGCGACGTACGCCCTGTCCCATCAGCTGCACCAGGACCACGCGGGCAACGTCCTCTTGGCCAGCCAGAAGGCGAACGCAGCGAATGTCCAGCAGCAGAGCCACGGGGCCGCCTGCACGGTCTCGGACATAAAGGAGGGACATCTCGGCGGGATCTTGTCGATCCCGGCCGTCCACCTGCAGGCACCGGTCGAAGAGGGCACGCAGGACCAGGAGCTCAACGTCGCCGTCGGGCACGCCGCGGCGTCGGTCTGGCCGGTCCTGGCCGGCACCTCGGTGTTCCTGGCCCACGACGTGAGCTACTTCGTGCACCTCAACGCGCTCAAGCCGGGGGACGTGATCACGTATTCGACGGCGTGCAACACCTGGAAGTACCAGGTGAGCGACCAGCAGGTCGTCACCGCGGGAGCGGCCGTCCCGAACACGACCAACGCCACGATGGTGCTCGACACGTGCTGGCCCCCGAACGCGCTCTCTTCACCTCGCAGCGCCTGCTCGTGCACGCCACCGAGGTGGGCACGACCGCGAAGAGCGTGAACCTCGACCCGGGCAAGGAGTTCACGGACACGGTCCACTCGACGAACTACACGACCTCGGCGCCGCCGCCGCTCCAGGCACAGGGCCTCTCGCTCGACCAGAACTACGCGCCGATGGGGATCATGAGCCTGGTCAACGCCTCGGTGAGCTTCGCCCAGTGCCCGGGGGCCCTGTCGCTCGAGGCCGCCGCACTCGAGACCTATTTCGGTGGGCTCCATGCTGCGGACCAACGGAACTCGGGGTTCTGGGGGGCGCTCGCGCCCGCCGTGGCCATGCCTCCCCAGCTCAGTGGGACCTCGATCACCGATCAGCTGTCGCCCCTCGACGTCGAGATCGACTCGGCCAACGGACCCCAAATCAGGTGGTGCTGCGCGAGACGGTGGCTCTCTCGGGCGGCCCGGATCCCGGCCAGTACGCGGAGACGGTCGTTCTCCCTGTTCACAAGGTGTGGTGACGATCGGCAGCTGGGCGCTGCGGTGAGCGAGGGGCCTCCGGCAAGCCGGGTTGGGGACCGCAAGAGTCCCTGGTCATCCCCGTTTCCCCGGCGAAGAACCCGGGAGAGGGACCTGGAGGAGGAACGGCTTCCATGAGCTTCGACGAGTCGTACGACGAGATGCTCCACGACGAGTTCAGCTCTCGTGGCAAGCACCGCGCCAAAGGGGTCGGAGCGGAGCCCGAGCTCGTCGAGAGCAACTCACGGGGACGGCACGCGGCGGCCGAGGAGGCCGAGACCGAGACCGAGGACGCCGAGCCGCCCCGCGGCTTGCAGCGCTACCGCACCGCGGGTCTCGTCGGCGCCGGCGGATTGGCGTGCGCGGCCGCCGGAGCCTTCCTCGGCGGTCTCGGGGGCTACTTCACGATCTCGCCTGCGGCGGCGCACCCGGTGGCCGCGCCCACCATCACCCAGGACACCCCGCCGGCCCAGGCGATCGGCCACGGGACCCCCTCCCCGTCGGGCGCCAGGGGCACGTCCGCCGTGACGGCGGCAGAGATCTCCAAGGTCCTCGGCTCGCTCACCGAGGGCATCGCCCCGTTCGCGTCCCTCACCTCGGACCCGTTCGGGAACCTCCCTGTCAACGGCTTGCCCGGCGTCGGCGGCTCGGGAGCGGGGAAGGGTCGGGGCGGTGCCGGCAACGGCACCGCGGGCGGTGGCTCCGGTGGCGGCGGGCTGACCGGCTGCGTGTCGGGCTCGAGCGGCCTCGACCTCAACTGCATCCTGTCGCGCCTGACCGGCGCGCTGACCAACCTCGGCTCGCTCACCGGTGGCAACCCCGGCACCATGGTGAACGGCCTCGTGCCCACCCTCTCCGACGTGGTGACCGACGTGACCGGCACGCTGCAGAACCTGACCACCCTGCTGCCGATCGCCTCGCTGCCGCTCCCGAGCGGCGGCATCCCCACGACGCTCCTCGCCGGCAGCGGCGGCGGCCCGACCACGGGCATCCCCGGCACCAGCGGCGGCGCGGGCTCGAACCCGGTCGTGAGCGCGCTGTCGCCCGTGCTGAACACCGTGGGGCCCGCGACCGGCGCCCTCGGCACGGGGACCTCGATCCCCGCGCTGCCGTCGCCCGCGACGACGGGCACCACGGTGCCGAGCCTCACCACCCCGGGCCCGACCACGGCGCCGAGCAGCGGCTCTTCGACCGCCAACGTGCCGGTGCCGGTCAACACCCCGACCATCACCATCGGTGGTCTCTCGGTCGGCGTCAGCGGCTCGGGCGCGACGTCGGGCCTCACCCTCACGCTGCCCTAGGCCCGCCTGCGGATTAGGGTCCCGCCCGGACGGGCGCGCCGCGGCGGCGCGTGCCGGAACACCGGAGGAGGTCCGAGTCTGATGGTCCGGCTTACCTGTCTACTGCGGCGCAAGCAGGGCCTCACGCCCGCCGATTTCCACGCGCACTGGCGCGACGTCCATGGCCCGTTGATCGAGCGCAGTGCGGCCGGTCGTCACGTGGTGCGCTACGAGCAACACCCGCGCCCGCTCGACGACTACGCCGGCGACGACGACCCCGGCTTCGACGGCGTGACCGTGCAGTGGTTCGAGAGCATGGACGACTACCGGGCGCACATGGCCGAGCCGGACTTCCCCGAGATCTGGTCCGACATCGAGCGGTTCTTGGACACCGGGGCGCTGCACTTCATCGTCACCGAGCATCCCCGCGTCGTCATGGGTGACGACGCGGGCTCATTCCCGCTGGCCTGAGGGACTGACGGCCTGCGGGCCGCTGGGACCTGAGATGCCGTTCCCCGCGGCCGGATGGGCGGTGCCGCGGGCCGCGTCGGCCGGTACGGCGTCAGGCGCCGGGCTGGGCACCGCGCGCAATGTGCGGCGTGCGGGCGGCTGTGCCGCCTCGGCTTCGGCGCGCTGCTCCTCCATCAGGCCCAGGAGGTCGCGCCAGGCCCGACCGCCGACGCGGGACGTGTGCTTGGGGAGCCGGCGGAGGTAGCGGTCGACGTCGCGCCGGTGGCGCTCGGCGACAGCACCCATGACGAAGACGGTGGCGGCGGGCAATGCGGTGTCGCCGGTCGCCATCTCGGCCAGGCGCAGCGACGCCACCTCGGCGTCCTGCATGAGCCCGAGCTCGTCCTGCACCGCCGTCAGCTGGCGGACATAGAGCGTCGTCTGCCCCGAGTAGACCTCCGACGCGAACTCGAGGGAGTAGCGGAGGCGCTTGCAGCGGATGCGCAGGCGGTGGAAGTCGGCGACGACGCCGGAGCGCTTCGCCTTCCTGGCCGCCTTGGCCACCTTGTCGTGACGCACCACCACGAGCTCGGGCAGGCCGATGACGGCGGGTGTCCGGGTGGCCACCGAACGGCGGGCCGGACCTTGTTGTGCCATGGCGGCAAGGCCCTTCGCCAGCCGCTCCCAGCGCATCGAGTCGAGCCCGCCGAGCAGCGCGGCCCGGGCCGCCTCGCGTTCGCTGTGCAGCAGCTCCGAGAGGTCGGCGAGCGGGTCGTGCCCGTCGTGGAGGCCCGACACGTCGGCGCGCCAGGCGGCGGTCTCCGCGTCCATGTCGGCCAGCCCGGCCAGCTGGACGTCGAGGTCACGGACGGAGCCGAGGAGCCGGGCGAGCCATCCGAGCTCGTCGTGGAAGACCTGGGCCCGCACGGGCAGCACGCCGGCGAAGAGTGACAACGCGGCACGGAGGCGCCGGGTCGCGACGCGCATGTCGTGCGATTCTTCGGGGTCCTCGCCCAGACGCGTCCCCGGCTCTTTGGCGCGCAAGACGGCCAGCTGGCGCCGCACCACCGCGAACGCGAGCTCGCCCATCGTCGACGCCGGGGTGACGGCGGTGGACCCGGGGTCGGGCGAGCCCGGGATCTCCACACCGACGGCCAACAGGCCGGCCTCGAACTTGGAGAGGTGAGCGGGCTGCAACCCGCACGAGGCGCGCAGTTGCTGCACGATCGGTTCGAGGGCCTCGATCCAATCGGGCTGCACCTCGACCTCGACGCGCCGCAACTGCATGGGGCGCTGTCCGCCGCCCACGACGATGACCGTCTCGTCGAGCGCGACCTCGGCCACGTCGACGCCGCCGACGCGCAACGCGAACGGCCGGCGGCGGGTGCGGACCTGGAGCACCTCGCGCAGTGCGCGCGTGCCCGCGATGGCGCGCAGGCGGCGGCCGACGGGTCCTTCGGGCCCGAGGTCGCCGACGCCGCCCGGCGGCATGACCTCGGTCACCTCGAGCCGCTGACGCAGCCCGTCCCCTTCCGCGGGGTGCATGTCCTTCATGGTCACCTCGACCTGGCGGCCGCGGTGGCGCGAGCGCGTCACGAACCCGGCGCACGCCACGCGCCAGTCATCTGTGTCGAGGTAGGAGTCGACCATCCGCCGAGGCGTCTGCGCCAGCGCGGTCACCGCGCCGCCCCCGTCGGTCTCGACGGCGAGGGTCGGCAGGGTGGCGAGCCAGCGCTCCACGGGACGCAGGTCGAAGGCGTCGAACTGCCACTCGACCTCGACGGGATCGGCCCCCCCCGATGTCCCTTCGGGCCTGGTCTCCGACATATCGGACCAGGCTACTGCGGGGCCCGTCGACCGCCCCGTGGCGCGACCGAATGCCGCGAATTCCGCGCACGGTTTCGGTAGCCTGCGCATGCGTGGCGCGACGAGTGATGACAGCGGAGCTCCCTTCCTCGGCAGAGGTCGTACAAGCGGCCGGCGGGCTGATCGTCCGTCGCCACGACGGAGCGCTCGAGATCGCCGTGGTGCACCGGCCGGTCCACCAGGACTGGTCCTTCCCCAAGGGCAAGCTCGAGGAGGGTGAGACCTTCGAATCGGCCGCGCTCCGTGAGGTCGAAGAGGAGACCGGCTTGGCCTGTCGCCTGCTCCGTTTCATAGGCCACACCAACTATGTCGACCGCAAGGGACGGCCCAAGGCGGTGGCCTACTGGGTCATGGCTGCCCAGTCCGGCTCCTTCGCCCCGAACGCAGAGGTAGACGAAATGCGCTGGGTCACCCTGGACGGGGCCTCCCGCCTCCTGTCCTATCCCCGAGACCGCGAATTGGTGGCCGTTCTCATGGCCGCTGACCAGGTCGAACGTTTGGTCTGACGAGTAATCAGGTATTTCTGGATTTTTTTGTTTGGAGGCCTGACTATCGGGAATAATGGGCTGTAGCGATCTACCGCCTGATCGCACTGCCGGCGTGCGTGCCCCAGTCGAGAGCTCCAGGACCTATCGCCAAGGGCCCTGCGACAGCGCTTTGACGTCAATCGACTGGGGCACCGTCGGCACTTTTCGTTTCGCGGAGACTCATTTGTTTCGCTGGAGAACCCCCCGTTCGTCCAGTGGGCACAGGTGTCTCAGCAAACCAGCACGGCGGCTCCGACGATCCGGTCGTGGGCGAGGTCGCGCAGCGCCTCGTCGGCGCGGTCCATCGGATAGGGCGCGGTCTTGACGCGCACGCCGATGCGCGCCGCCTCGCTCAGGAATTCCTCACCGTCGCGCCGGGTGTTCGCCGTCACGCTCTGGAGCGTCCGCTCCTCGAAGAGGTGGCGCCGATAGTCGAGGCCTGGCACGTCGCTCAGGTGGATGCCCACGATCGCCAGCGTGCCGCCTCGGTCGAGCGCGGCCAGCGCCGGTGGCACCAGAGAGCCGACCGGCGCGAACAGGATGGCCGAATCGAGCGGTTCCGGCGGCAACGCGGCCGCATCGCCGGCGCTGGCGGCACCCAACTCGAGCGCGAGGGTCTGCGCCTCGTTCGCACGCGTCATCACATGGACGCGGGCGCCACGGGCCAGCGCGACCTGTGCAGTGATGTGGGCCGAGCCCCCGAAGCCGTAGATGCCCAGCCGGCCGCCGTCGGGCAGGTTGGCCCGCAGCAGCGCGCGGTAGCCGATGATGCCCGCGCAAAGCAATGGCGCGGCCTCCTGGTCTCCGAACACCTCGGGCACGGCGTAGGCGTACGCCTCGTCGACGACGGTGTACTCGGCGTAGCCGCCGTCGAGGTCCCAACCGGTGAAACGAGGCGCCAGACAGAGGTTCTCGCGCCCGGTGGTGCAGAAGCGGCACGTGCCGCAACAGTGCGCGAGCCAGGGCACGCCGACGCGGTCGCCCACTCGCCACCGCCGCGCGCCTGGTCCGAGCCGGTCGACGGTGCCGACGACCTCATGGCCGGGCGTCACGCGGGCACGGTGCACCGGCAGATCACCCTCGGTCACGTGGAGGTCGGTGCGGCAGACGCCGCAGACGCGCACCCGCACACGGACCTCGCCCGCCCCCGGCTCGGGGATCTCTTTGTCCACTCGCACCAACGGCCCACCGTCGACGGGGCCGGGTCGCTCGACCTCCCAGGCCAGCATCGAGGCGGCGGCGCTCATCGCGTGCAGCGTAGGTGCGTCGGCACCGTGGGCCGTCGCCGCGGGTGCCCGTAACATGGCGCCCGCAAGGAGGCTGCCCGTGTCCGGACCGTCGGCACCGCAGGGTGCGCCCAACTCATCGAGTCCACCCGGGCGTCGCTGACGGTGGACGGCCGGTGAGCGCACTCGTCGTCGCAGGCCCCTCCGGCGCGACGGCACACGACGGTGGGCCGCAGCACCCCGAGCGCCAGGACCGCGTGCTCGCCGTCATGGACGGCGTGGCGGCGCTGGCGCACGACGGCGTCGAGGTGGTCTCGCCCGAGGTGGTCGAGGCGCCGTTGGACGCATTGACCCGTGTGCACTCGCCGTCTTATCTCGCTGCGCTCGAGGAGTTCTGTGCGGAGGGAGGAGGGCATCTCGACGCCGACACCTACGCACGGGCGGACTCGTGGGTCGCCGCTCGCCTGGCCGCGGGCGCCGGTCTCGTCGCCCTCGACGAGCTGGACCGGCGAGGAGAAGGCGTGGCGTTCGTGCCGGTTCGTCCACCCGGTCACCACGCACTGGCAGCGCGCGCCATGGGCTTCTGCCTCTTGAACAACGTCGCCGTCGCGGCCGCGTCGCGCACGGTTCGTGCGGAACGGGTGCTCATCGTTGACTGGGACGTGCATCACGGCAACGGCACCCAGGCGATCTTCTGGGACGACCCCGACGTGTTGTACGTGTCCACCCATCAGCACCCGCTCTACCCGGGCACCGGACGCGCCGACGAGGTCGGCGGGGCAGGCGCGGCGGGGCTGACGCTCAACCTGCCACTTCCGCCCGGCGCGACGGGTGACGTCGTGCGGCGTGCGCTGGACGAGGTGGCCCGTCCCACGGTCGAGGCGTTCTCACCCGACTGGGTCCTCGTGTCGTGCGGCTTCGACGCGCACCGAGCCGACCCCTTGAGCAACTTGGATCTGGAGAGCGGCGACTTCGCCGAGTTGGCACACGTCGTCGCGGAATTCACGCCCTCGCCCGGGCGGCTCGCCCTGTTCCTCGAGGGCGGGTACGACCGCGAGGCCCTCCGGACCTCGGTGGTGGCCACCCTGGGCGCGCTGGTCGGTCGCCAACTCGAGGCAGCCGGTCGTACGAGCAACGGCGGCCCTGGTCTCGCCCAGCTGCGGGAGGCCGAGGAGACGAGGCGGCGTGCTGTCGACCGGTTGGTCGAGGACGCTGGCCCCTGACGACGGTCAGGCGGCGCGATGCACGAGCACGGAGCAGTGCGCGTGCTCGGCGCAGTACTCGCTGACCGACCCGATCACCATGCCCACGAACTCGCCGTGCCCGCGGCTCCCGACGACGAGCAGATCGGCGCCCTTCGACGCCTCCACGAGGATCGGCGCGGGGTGCCCCCGCACCACTCGCCCCTCGACGTCCATGCCGGGGTGGGCGGTGCGCAGCGGCGCCAAGGCAGTTTCGAGTGTCCCGCGGATGTCGGCCTCCGGGTCGAAGTCCTCGGGGATCGGCATGGCCCAGCCATAGCTGGACGGCCATTCCCAGCACGTCACCACTTCGAGTCCGGCTGCCGTGAGCTCGGCCTGCCGTGCGGCCCACGACAGGGCATCGAGCGAGGACGGAGAGCCGTCGATGCCGACGACGATGCGGCCGCCGGGTTGCGAAAGCGAAGTCATGCGTCTCCTCCTCGTGTGCGGGGGTTGTGCCCACAGGCTGGCCCAACCCCACCGACGTCACGGGTCCGCCGACCTGCAGTCGTGCCGGCCAGTAGCCGGGCACCCCGGCGAGGTGGGATGATGCCACCCGTGGCGATTGGCGTGTTTCTCTTGGACGACCATGAGGTGGTCCGCAAGGGCCTCCGAGCTCTTCTCGAAGCGTGCGAGGACATCGAGGTGGTCGGCGAGGCCGACACTGTGGCCGAAGCACTGATCCGGATCCCGGCGGTGGAACCGAATGTCGCCATCCTGGACGTGCGGCTGCCTGACGGCAGTGGCGTCGAAGTGTGCCGCGAGGTGCGCTCGACGTCGCCGGACATCGCGTGCGTGATGTTGACTTCCTATGCGGACGACGAGGCGCTCATCGCGTCGATCATGGCGGGCGCAGCCGGCTATGTGCTGAAGCAGGTTGGAAGCCTGGACCTACTCGACACGATCCGGCGCGCCGGGGCCGGGGAGTCCCTGCTCGACCCGGCCTTGACGGACCGGGTCCTCGAGCGCCTGCACGAAGGGCCCAAGACCGACCCGCGCCTGGGCAGCCTCACGCCTCAAGAGCGGAAGATCCTCGATCTCATCGCGGAGGGCTACACCAACCGTCAGATCGCCGAGAACATGTTCCTCGCCGAGAAGACGGTGAAGAATTACGTGTCGAACCTGTTGGCGAAGCTGGGCATGGAGCGGAGGACGCAAGCCGCGACCTTTGCGGCACGGCTCAACGAGCGCTCAGCCCAGGACGCCCGGACCGACGCCACCGGCACCTGACCCGGCGTCACCGCCTCAGGTCCGCAGCTCCGGCCTCCCGGTGCGCATCAGTTGGCTTGGTTCGACATTTCGAGGTCGATGCCCATGTCGTTCAAGGCGTGGCGGAGCCGGTCACGCTCGCGTTCCGGCTGCTCGAAGCGGCCCGGTCCGCTCTCGATACCCACGACCTCAGCCAGCTCGAGCAGCGCGACGTCGTAGCCGATCTGGAGGGCAAGGACGGCCGGCACGGTGTCGATGCTGTGATCCGTCACACCGTGCTCGAGCTCCTCACGGCAACGCCGAACCTCTTCGACAGCGCGACTCCGGCTCGGCGCGGGCTCACGGGGCGGCCGCTGTTCGAGGGCGGCATCGAGCAGTTGGGTGTACATCGACATGGTCCTGACTGGCTCGATCAGCGAATGTTCTCGTCGCGGGCGCGCCGCAGCGAGGGGTCGAACACGAGGCTCCCTTCGATCGGTGGGAGTAGGTAGGACGGGAGAACGGACGGGTAGAGCTCTCGCCTTCTGCGGAGCCATCGCTTCGTTCTCTTCACCGTCCTCTCCTCTCGACGGCACACCTCGACTCCCTGCCGGGTGCCCATGGTTCCAGGCTGCGAAACAGCATGCGCTTCCTGGTCACGGCGCGACAGGGCCACATGTCACAAGGGTGACGGCGGAGGGGTGCGTCCCACGGGTCGGTGTGCGGCCAGAAGGCGGGCATGGCAGGGGCCGCCGCCAGAATTGGAAAATGGCGACCGAGGGGGGTGGCCGCCATTCTCCAAGCACCGTTGTCTGGGAAGAGGAGGGTGTCCTCAGAATTGTGCAACCCAGGTCACCCGGATCGGTAGAGCCAAAAGTCATGGATTCTGCGGCAACGGCCCGTTTTGCGGGGAAAATGAACGTCCGAACCCGCTTCACCGCGACGCCAGACGGCGGCTCATGAGCAGGGTGCTGCCCGTCGAAGAGGCCGTCGCCCTGCTGCGCCCGGTGGACTCGCTCGGGTTCGGTCTCGGGCCGGCCAACCCGGACTCCTTCCTCACGGCGCTGGGCGTGCGGGATGACTGGGAGGACCTCCAGGTCGGTGGCGCGCTCTGCCTCAACTACTACGAGGTCTTCACCAAGGCCAGGCGTCTCCTACCGGTGTGGGTTCTTCGGCCCGGCCGAGCGGCTGCTTCACGACGGCGGCCACCGCGTCGAGCTCGTGCCCGGTGGGTTCCGGCAGTTTGCGCCGATCCTGGCCAGGTTCGCCCCGCGGGTGATGGTGGCGCAGGCCGCTCCGCCCGACGAGGCGGGCAACGTGAACCTCTCCCTGCACATGGGCGCGACCAGAGACGAGCTCCTGCGGGCCGGTCGTGACCCCGAGCGGCTCCTGATCATCGAGGCCAATTCGAACCTGCCCCGGACGAAGAGCCTGCCGCCGGCCTACGACAACACCATCCCCCTCGAGCTCGTCGACGTGCTGGTGGAGACGGACGCGACGCCGTTCGCGTTGGCCGACGCGCCGACCGACGAGGTCGA
Source organism: uncultured Acidimicrobiaceae bacterium (assembly GCA_963828455.1). GTDB lineage: Bacteria > Actinomycetota > Acidimicrobiia > Acidimicrobiales > RAAP-2 > Bog-473. The sequence goes on from CAWHFH010000002.1 coordinate 11,277, forward strand.
CGCCGCGATTGCCACCACGGCTCTCGAATACGTGCGGGACGGCTCGACACTGCAGACGGGCATCGGCGCCATCCCCAACATCGTGGCCACGGAGCTGGCCACGAGCTCGCTCGGTGGCTTCGGGATCCATTCCGAGATGTTCACCACGGGGCTGATGCGCCTGCATCAGGCGGGGAAGGTGACCAACGACGTCAAGGGCATCTTCGACGGCGTGTCGGTGACGACGTTCGCTCTCGGGACGGCCGAGCTCTACGAGTGGCTCGACGGCAACGCTGACGTTGCGTTCCTCCCCGTCGAGACGGTGAACGATCCGACCGTCATTGCGAAGAACGCCAACCTCGTCTCGATCAACGGTGCGCTATCGGTCGACCTCTACGGCCAGGTCGTGGCGGACAGCATCGACGGCCGGCAAATCTCGGGGGTCGGCGGTCACGAAGACTTCGTGGCAGGCGCTGAGTTGCATCTCGACGCCCATTCGCTCATCTGCCTGCGCTCGACCGCCGTGCGAGGGGGTGAGGTGGTGTCGCGCATCGCCGGACTCCTCCCCGAGGGCTCGGTCGTGTCGACGCCGCGACACCACACCGGTATGGTCGTCACGGAGTACGGCGCCGCCGAGCTGATGGGTCTTACCGTGCGCGAACGGGCGCACGCCCTCGTCGAGGTCGCCCACCCGGACTTCCGCGGCGAGCTGCGCAAGGCGGCCGACGGCCTGGGCCGGCCCTGAGGGGCCGTGGAGAGCACCGCGAGCCGCCCGGCTAGGAGTCGATGCGAGTTCGGCTTGGCCCGTCACGACGAGCCAGCGCGCCGCCGTCGCCAGCCTCGGCCTTGGCACGACCCGGTACAGCGCGGCCCAGGTCCGAACGGCGGGCGTGCGATCGGTCATCGAGAACTCAACCGCGCCGTGACCAGAAAAGGTCCGACCGGCCGACCGTGCAGTTGCCGACGCGGTCCTGCGCGCCGTGCTTGCCGACGACCACGCCCGGCGCCTCGCCGAGTTCCTGGGCCACCCGCGCCGTCCCGGCGCTGATGACGAGCGGCGTGCTGGGGGCCCGTGGGTCAGTACGCGACGAGCTGGGCATGCGGTATCGCTGCGCCGGGCCGCGACGGGTGGAGTATCTCCGCGAGCAGCTCGACGCCGTCCACGACGCGCGGACCGGGTCGTGAGAAGAATGCGTTGGCGTTGACCGCGACGACGCGGCCCAAGTCGGGAAGGTCCGGTCGGGTTAGGAACGTGGCCGCTTGTTCGACGGCACCGGCAAGGTCGAACCCGCACGGGGTGAAGATCGTGACGTCGATCGCCTCGGCGCCGATCTCCTCCCACGTCAGGCGGCGCGAGGCAGCTCGGACCTCGGCGAGGACGGGTTCGCCGCCCGCGGCCTCCACCATTTCGGGCATCCAGTGTCCCCCGTTGAACGGTGGGTCCGCCCATTCGAGGACGAAGACCCGTGGCGTCGCCAGGCCGGCGACGCGGGTGCGCACCTGCTCCAGCCGCTGCCGCAGTCCGGCGACGTATTCCGCCGCGACGACCTCGGTTCCCGTGGCGCGGCCGACCTGGACGACGCACTCGATGACGTCGTCCAAGCCCGCCGGGTCGAGCGAGACCACCTGGGCGCGGCAACCGATGACATCGAGCGCGTCCTCGACCGCACCCGAATCGATGGCGCACACCGCGCACAGGTCCTGGGCCAAGATGACATCGGGCGCGATCGCACGGATCTTGGCGTCGTCGAGGGTGTAGATGGCACTGCCGTCGGCGAGCATGGCGCTGACCTCTGCGTCGATCTCCGCCGCTGTTCGCTGCCGTTCCACCTCGAGGGCCGTGCCGGACACGACCGGCACGCTCCGGGCTGCCTCCGGGTAGTCGCACTCGAAGCTCACGCCGGCCAGCTGGTCGCCCAATCCGAGCGCAAAGACGATTTCGGTGGCCGATGGCAGCAACGACACGATCTTCATGCGTGCAGCATCTCGCAGATCGTCGCCAACCGTCTCTACCTGCCAATTCATGGGGCTCTGAGAGCAAGTCACCGGGAAATGGGTATGGATCCCCTGTGACCGTCGTACGGGAACCGGGCGTTCACGGACATGAAATTCCGGCAGATCAAGGGGCATCCAGGTCGCGCCGGCGACGTCTCGTGCTCGTCGTCGCCTCCGCGGTCGTCGCCGTCGCGGGTCTGACGGCGTGGCTCTGGGAAGACCTGGCGGCCAACACCGCCGTGTACGTCGTCGGCGACTCGATCACCTATCTCAGTGAATCCTCGATTTCCTCCGCCTTCTCCAACGCCGGGTATCAGCCGACCATTAGCGGGACGCCCGGAGTCAAGATCGGCCAGTCACAGGCCGTGATCACGGCACTCGCCCAAAACCAGCCATGGGCCTGGATCATCGAGCTGGGGACCAACGACGCCGGGGCACGGGACACTGCTTGGCCCGAGCAGTTTCTGGCCGAGTGGTCCCTTGTCTCACCGGCCAAGTGCGTGATCTATGTGACGGTGTCTCCTCGAGTTGGAGCGGTCGCGCAGCAGATCAACGCGAGCATGCTGAAGCTCGCCGAGGAGCACTCCAATGTGCATCTGCTCGACTGGGGCGACATCGAGTATCAAAACCCCGCTTGGCTGACCCCCGACGGCATTCACCCGACTCCCGCTGGTCAGGCCGCCCTGGCCGCGCTCGAAACGCAGGCGTTGCACCATGCCTGTTGAATCGGAGTCCAGGACCTTTCCGAGTCGATAGGCGCGGCACCCTCGAATTTCAACCGACGGCCGTGCGTACGATGACTCCGTGCCACCGGCAGGTGAACCCGCGAGCCCGGAACCTGTCTGGATGGGTGACATCCGGATCCGGATGCTCGATGCCAACGAGTCAGCCCGCCTCGGGTATGCCGTCCGGGCCGTCTACGGCGAGACCTACCCCGTGCTGTGGGCCTACGACGCCGACGAAGTGGCGCGGCGGATCTCGAACGGGCTCTTGATTTCGGCAATCGCAGAGTCGAGCGACGGTGAGCTGCTGTGTCATTCGGGTCTCGTGCTCGCAGATCCAAACGACGCGGTCGGTCATGCCGGGCAGGCACTGACGCTGCCGGCGGCCCGTGGCCAGCACATCTTCACGACGGTGAAGCGCTATCTGGTCGAGTGGGTGACGTCGCGCGGGCTGGTCGGCATGTACAGCGAAGCGACGGCCGCCCACCCTTACAGCCAGCGGGCGATTCTCGACCTCGGTGGCCACGAGACGGGGTTTTTGCTCGGATTCATTCCCGAGTCGGTCGACAACAGCGTCTCGTCGACGGGCTCTGGCCGGCAGTCGGCTGCATTGTTCTTTCTCCGCCTGCGGCCGGGAAAAGACCGGATGGTGTACGCACCGACCCGACATCGGGGGATCGTGCAGGAGACGATCGACGTGTGTCACTTTCGCTCCCATCTCGCCGACGCGCCGGCCCGGTCCGATCTGCCCGCCCGATCGCAACTTCATGTCCAGACGCGACCCGGTGACAACGTCGCCGTGCTGACGGTGGTCCACGCGGGTGACGACCTGACGGAGCAGGTGGATGCGGCGCGCTCTGGTCTTTTTGCCGATGGGGTCGACGCCCTCTACGTGGACCTCCCACTCGATCGGCCCGAGTCGGCCCATGTGAGCGAGTCCCTCGAGGAACTGAAGCTGACGTACTCGGGGATCTTTCTCAACCACCAGGCGGCCGCTGACGTCCTCCGATTGCAGACCCTGCGCAAGGCCAATGCCCTGTCACACGACGTCGTGGTGGCATCACCCCACGGCGCCGCGCTGCTCGAGTACGTCCTGGACGACATGGATGCCGCCGGTCAAACCGTGGTGCAGACGCACGACCATTCGACCGAGCGCGTCGGGGCAGCCGCACCGGCCCCGGGTGTTCCGCTGGTGACGACGCCGTAGAGGGTCCCGCGCCGCCGCGGGTTCAATCGCCCTCGGGGCGCAGCCGGCCGTCTAGAGGGCGGGGACGGCCTTGCGACCTGGGCGCCCCAGACGGTCACCGGCTCGTCGCTCCGGTGTCGGGAATCGCGGCGACCTGACGCGGGGTCGCGGTGGCCGGACCAAAGTCCTGATTCTTAAGTGGCGATTTCGCGTTCAGGCAAAGGCCGCGGCGCACAACGGCACGAAGAGCAGTCCCACGCCGAGTCCCATCGCCACCGCCGCCGCACTCCTGGAGGTGGTGTTCTCGCTCGTCAGCCGCGAAACTCGTGAAAGCACGCCTGATCCCGTGAGGGCGAGAGCACACCTGGGGGTCCAACCTGCCGATGACATTTCTACCAGAGCGCGGGCGAGGGGGTATCTCCCCGTCCGTCGCGAAGAGAAGTCGTCGGCCGCCATCTCGAGAAGCAGAGCCATGCTTGTTGGCGCATACCGCGCGTAAGGAATCCACCCGAGTGCGGTTCTCAAACCCAGCATTGGGAACATCGCCAGACCGTGGAGCCCGTGTGCGTGGCCGCGCTCGTGGTGTATCACCGCCCACAGTTCGTCACTTTCGAGGAGTTCGCGCGTGCCGTCGCTTAGCACGATTCGTGGACGGAGTCCCGGGAGGCAGTATGCGATCGCTCTCCGGTCGGCCAGGAACTCCGTTCCCGGATACTCGGGAGCCCTGTAGCTGACCAGATCGAGCAGCTTTCGATGCCGTGCCCGCAATCGCACGGTCCGCATCGTCACCACGCATAGCACCACAAATAGAACGAGGACGAGGTCCGCCGCCAACGTCAGTCCGAGGGCGTCGTAGAGACCCAGTCCTTGGAGCGGGTGGGCACTGAACAGTCCCTCGATGAGCTGGCGTGTCCCACCGGCGAAGCCCGAGCGATAACGGCTCCCGGCCAGCGCGCACCCGGCCGCGATACCCGAGATGAGGGCGCCGACGCCGACACATTGCCAGAGAAAGACGGCTGCGCGCGGTGCACGCTCGAGCCAGCGGGCTCCTGCGAGCCGGGAGGCGGCGGGACCGAGCAGCGCGACCGAGACACCTGCCAGAAGTGCCGCTGTCACGACGAGTTTCACGACCGGTCCCGTGCCTCTGCGGCGGCCTGCAGCGCACGGCTTAGCAGCCGCGCCTCCTCGGGAGAAACCGACTCGGCGAAGCGCGCCAGCACCAGGTTTCGGTTGCCGGTGCCTCCCATCGCGTCGATCATGATCTCGGCGACGTATGCCTCGCGGGTGCCGGCCGCCTGGAAGTAGTGCACCCGTCCCTGGGTCGTACGGCGGACGAATTCCTTTCGCCTCAGGCGCTCGAGCACGGTCAACACGGTGGTATAGGCACGATCGGGAAGCCTGTCGGAGACTTCGCGTCCGGACATCGACTGTTCGGGCGCCTCCCACAGGGCGTCCATCACCTTCTGCTCGAGCTGGCCGAGGCGTCTCATCGGGGCCCGGTTTGAGGCTCTGGCTGGCGAGCGTTCACCTCCACTTTCTACTACTACGCTGCGTCGTTGCACTACTACATCTCGTAGTAGCCTCCCGACCGTGGTCGCCGCCCTCTACGACGCGCCGTTGCCGCCGCTGGCGGGACGTCAGTTCGCTTCGACCCAGTTCGACTTCGTGCCGGTGGCCATGATCCTCGTGGCCCTGGCGCTCTACCTTTGGGGCGTAAGGCGCAACAACGCGTTGCACCCGCGCCACCGGTGGCCGATCGGCAAGACGATTGCCTGGAGCGGGGCGCTGCTCACCACCGGGGTGGCCATCTTCAGCTTCATCGGCGTCTACGACGGCGAGTTGTTCTGGGACCACATGATCCAGCACCTGCTCCTCATCATGCTGGCCGCCCCGCTCTTCGCCATCGCCTCGCCCTTACAGCTGGCCTGGCGCTCCACCAACGGCACCGCCCACCTCGTGGTGACCGAGTCTCTGCGCTCACCGGTCGCCAAGTTCCTCGGACATCCGGCGGTCGCCTTTTTGCTCTACGCCGTGTTGATCCCCCTCAGCCACCTCACCAGCTGGTACAACCTCACCCTCGAGCACGAGAGCGTGCACAACGCCGAGCACCTGGTCTTCCTGGTCGTCGGCTATCTCTTCTGGCGCCAGATCTTCGGCAACGACCCGAATGCCCACCGGCTCCACCCTGCCCTGCAGTTCTTCTATCTGTTCCTCGCCATCCCCATCGACACGTTCAGCGGGCTGAGCCTCGTCGGCGAGAGCCACGAGATCTTCCCCGCCTATCTGGCCACCCATCGGACCTGGGGGCCCTCGTACGTGACTGATCTGCACATCGGCGGCACGATCATGTGGGTCGTCGGCGACACGCTCATGCTCTGGCCCATGATCCCCGTCGCCCTGCGCTGGATGCACATGGAGGAGCGCAAAGCCGCACGGATCGACGAGGAACTCGACGCAGCTCGAATGCAGTCGTGACGCCCGCCACCCGCATCTGGCGGTCTCGCGTATCCCCCTTCGGGTTCTTGGCGTTCGCACTTGCGATAGCACTCTCCGCCTGCGGCTCCGGCGACCCGCCGGCGCCCTCACCCTCGCAGGGCATCGTGCAGGACCGCGGCGTTCCCGAGAACATCCCGCTGATCACGTCGGCCGGAAAATCGACCTCGCTCGCGCGATACCGCGGCAAGGACATCGTGATGGCCAACTTCCTGTCGTTGTGTCAGGACGAGTGCCCACTCATCACGGGAGCGTTTACCGCCCTCCAGCGCGACGTGCGCGCGGCCGGGCTTGGAAGCAAGGTCGTGTTCATGGAGATCAGCGTCGATCCCGGCCGGGACACGCCTGCACGACTGACGGCATACTCCAAGGAGTTCGGTGTCGACTGGGTCATGCTGACGGGGACGCCGACCAACCTCGACGCCTTGTGGAAGTTCTTCGGTGTCTCCGTGCAGATCGTTCCCGAGGAGCAGCCGCCGAAGGTCGATTGGTGGACCGGCCAGCCGCTCACCTACGACGTCAACCATACGGACGGCTACTTCCTGATCGACGCCGCCGGACACGAGCGCTTCAGCGACTCGAATCCTCCGAATCTCCACGGTCACCTCGATAGGGGGCTCACCAGCCTGCTCAATGCAGGAGGGCTGAAGAATCTCGACGAGCAAAGCGCGCCAAACTGGACGTTGAGCCAGGCGCTGGCTTCCATCGGCTGGCTGGTCGGTCAAACCATCCCCTCGGTCGCGTCGACCTGATCAAGCGGAACCATGGCTGGTTGTCCGCACATCGTCCAACAAGCACAAAGGGGGAGCGCTTTGGTGACAACCGACACGGCTGAAGTTCGAGACCAGGACGTGGGCGACCGTCTCGATCCGGTGCCCCAGCGGTTCTGGCGTCCGATCGGAACGCAGAGGACGCTGCAGGTGGTACTTGGACTCTTCTGGCTTCTCGATGCCGGCCTGCAGTTCCAGCCCTTCATGTTCCGCCAGAGCTTCGTGCAGACCTATCTCCTCAACAACGCCCATGGGCAGCCCGCCGTCGTCTCCTGGGTCATCACGAACATAGGGCACTTCATCGGGCCGAACATCGCGGTCTGGAATACTTTCTTCGCGCTCATTCAGGTCGCGATTGGCCTCGGACTGCTCTACCGACCGACCGTCCGCTACGCGCTCGCGCTGTCCTTCGGGTGGGCCCTCGGTGTCTGGGTGCTCGGCGAGGGCATGGGGTTCGTCCTCACCGGCACGGCCAGCGCACTCACGGGGGCCCCGGGTTCCGTGTTCATGTACGCCATGATCGGCCTGATGGCATGGCCGACGGGACGCGAGCCCGGCGACTCGGCCGTGGGCGTCGCTTCTTCCGCAGCCGCTCGGGGCGTCGGAGGAGCGGCCCTGCCGCTGATCGTGTGGGCCGGCTATTGGTCGCTGGCCGGCGTCTTGTTCCTCACTCCGCAGAACCGGACCTCGACGTCCATCTCGAGCGCGATCACCGGCATGCAATCGGGCGAGCCGAGTACGTACGGCCACTTCCTGCACGGCGTTGGGAGCACCCTCTCCTCGACCGGGACCGAGTGGGCCTGGGTGCTGGCGGCGCTGTCGGTGGTGATCGGCTTCGGCCCTTTGCTCAGCCGCAGGCCGGGTGTCTTCCTGGCCGCGGGAGCTGTGCTCTCGTTGGCCTTTTGGGTGTCCGGACAGGGGTTGGGCGGCATCTTCACCGGGTCCGGCACCGACCCCAACACGGGTCCGATCATCGCCGTACTGGCGATGGCTATGACGCCGGCACTTGTCGCCGCGCCCTACGTCGGTCCGACGCCGCTGGCCGAATCGCTGCGACGACACGGCGCGCTCACCGGTCTCGCGCTCGGCGCGGTCGCCGTGGCGTTGTTCCTGAGCGCCGACTACCCGGCCGCCTCGGGAGAGTCGTCGGGAATGGCGATGAGCGGTATGACGGGGATGGCCGGGTCCGGTTCGACGGGCGGGACCAGTCCCTCCACCGCGAGTTGCACCGGCACGAGCCATGCCGGTTTGGTGGTGACCAACAGCCCGCTCATGTCGATGGGCGGGCCGGGCGCCAACATGAACATGAACGGCGCTGATGGCAGTGCGGCCGCCGGCCTCAACTCGACAAAGGAGAACTGGCACTACACCGGGCCCGCCTTCCCCACTGCGTTTGCGCAGCTTCTTTTGGCCAACGGTGGGAACAACCCCAACCAGATCCACATGGCGCGCTCGGGTTGTGCCGCCGAGCCGACGTTCTCCGACCAGATCAACGCCGCCCAGTACGTGCAGGCGACGACCAGAGCGGTTGCGCCCTACTCCGATCCTGCGGCAGCGGAAGCGGCTGGTTATCGGCCCGTGTCGCCGACGGACTATCCCGTCGTGTACTACGTCAACCCGGCCGTGGTGGCGCAGAACCAAGCCGCCGAGCGCACACTGGATCCCGCCGCAGTCGACGGGCTGGTCTTTGCCACGACGCCGTCAGGCTCGCAGGTGCTCGTCGCCGCGATGTACGTCTTGCCCTCGACGTTGGCGACCGACCCCCCGATGCCCTACGGGTCGCTCGTCCAGTGGCACGAGCGGACCGACGTGTGCGTGCCGACCGCCAACCCGGCGGGGACGCCTCTGACGATCACCGGCTTTGCCCCATGCGCGTCCGGTTCCACCATCGGCCCGACGCCGTACATGAGCATGGTGTGGCAGGTGCCGGTGGCCGGCGGTCCCTTGGCCATCCAGCCGTCGGACATCCAGATCGTCGAAGCGGCGACGATGCAGACGAGCTCCTAGGCGCAGGCGCTGAATGGCCGACCAGGGGCTGGCCAGCAATGGCGAGTGCGCGGGAGAGTCCGTCCATTTGGCGGGGCCCGTGACAAGCCCGATCGCACCGGCGCTTCGACGTCTTCTCGCCGGCTTCGGGTTGTTGGTGCTCCTCATCGGCGGATCCCCCGGCGTCGCCAGCGCCCACGCGCAACTGGAGTCGACCAGTCCGAGTCAGGGCGCCGTGTTGCTCGTGCCACCCAAGCAGGTGGTCCTCCACTTCGGCGAACCAGTGGAGATCGACTTCGGCTCGCTTCGGGTCATCGGACCGAGCGGCGCGCGGGTCGACCGGGGGGGCACGCACCATCCGAACAACGACACCCACGCCGTCGCCACCTCACTCCCCTCGCTTCCCGACGGGACCTATGTGGTCGCATGGCGAGTGATCTCCGCCGATTCCCACCCCGTACACGGAGCATTCGTGTTCTCGGTGGGCACCGCACGTGGCGCGGCGAAGGCCAATGCGCTGGCCGTGAGCATCGCCAATCAGTCCGGGAGCGCCGCGGTCGGTGTCGTCTACTGGCTCATCCGTACGGGGGCGTTCCTGGGGCTGCTGTTCCTGGTCGGACCGGCCGTTCTGATCACGCTGGCATGGCGCGAAGGGGCGCGCTCCCGTCGTGTCGGGAAGGTGCTCTGGTTCTCCTGGTGGCTCCTCCTTGCCGCCACGCTTCTGGGTATCGCCATACAAGGGATCTACGCGTCGGCTCTGCCACTGACCGACGTCTACCAACTGTCGTTGATCGGAGACGTACTCCACACTCGATTCGGCGAAGTCCAGCTCCTACGCCTGGTGCTCTTGGCCGCCATGGTCCCCACGCTCCTCGGGCTCCAGGGTCGAATCGGCCCAAGATCTCGGCGATGGGCCTGGGTGACGCCCGCCGTCTGCGCGCTCGGGCTTGTGTTGTTGGCGACACCGGGTCTGGCGGGACACGCCGCGACCGGTAGCAATCCCACGCTTGGGCTCGGTCTCGACGTCGTCCACCTTGCAGCTGCCGCCGCCTGGCTCGGAGGTTTGGGTCTCCTCGCCACGTTCCTCGTGCCCAGAACCGAGGCGGACGCCTTGCCCAGCGATCCGATGCTGCTGACGCGGCGTGTGTCGTTCGTAGCGTTTTGCGCCGTAGTCCTGATCGTGGCGACCGGGATGTTCCAGTCGATCCGCCAAGTGGGCAGTTTCTATGCGCTCTTGCACACCGTCTACGGCCGCACCCTCCTCGTGAAGATCGCGCTGGTCGTGTTGCTGATCGGCCTCGGTGCCATCAGCCGGCGCATCGTGTACACCAGCGCGCGGGGCAGCGTCTGGACTGCGCGGCGGTCGGCGGCCCGTGATCCGGCGGCCGCCGCCGCACCTTTGGCGCCGCATCCCGGCGCTGCTGTCGCGTCGAACGTGGCCGTCGAGGATCGGATCATTCCCTCATCGAGTGAGCCGGCGTTCCCGAGGCGCCGCCTCCGACGATCCGTGGCGGCCGAGCTGGCCGTTGCCGTCGCGGTCCTAGCCGTAAGCGCTCTGCTCGTGAACGCGGTCCCCGCAAAACAAGCAGCCGCGCTCCCGTTCTCCTACTCGTTCTCGACCCTTGGCGTCCAGGTCAACTCCATCATCGACCCGGCGCGAGCCGGACCGGGTAACCAGGTCCACATCTACGTCCTGAGTTCGCTCGGTACGCCGAAGGCGATCCCGGAGCTCGATCTCAGCATCGCTCTGCCCGCGCAGTCGATCGGACCTCTCTCGGTGCCTCTCGTGATCGCTGGACCGGGCCACTACTACGCCGGCAGTTTCGACATCCCTGCTGCCGGGACCTGGGTGCTCAAGTACACAGTCCGCGTCGACGCGATCGACGAGCAGGTGGTCACCACTGATCTCCCAGTGCATTGACGACACATTCATGACCGGCTACCGCTACACGCATATCGAAACCGAAGGAGCGCGAATCATGAGAGACCTGAGGGTGCGATCCGCCAGAATCGCTGCGGTCGCGTCCGCGGCGGCCGTGACAGGCGTCTTGATGTTTGCTAGCCCGGCCTGGGCCCATGTGACGGTGCATCCGGAAACGGTTCCAGCCGGAACCAGCGACATCGAGCTGACCTTCCGGGTGCCGAACGAGCGAGATAATGCCAACACCGTCCGTCTGCAAGTGTTCTTTCCTTCCAATCTTCCGCTGCTGACGGTCAACGTCCTCCCGATTCCGGGCTGGAGCGCGAATGTCGACACACATGCGCTGAGTAAGCCCATCCAAACGGACGACGGTCCCGTCGACCAAGTCGTCAGCGACATCACCTGGACGGCGACGAGCGGAGGGATCACACCTGGCCAATACCAAGACTTCGACGTTTCTGCCGGAAAGGTGCCGGACCGGACCGGGACCGTGGTCTTCAAGTCCCTGCAGACGTACTCGTCTGGCGAAATAGTTCGATGGATCCAGGTCGCCGATTCTCAGGATCCCGCTCCGGACACGCCTGCCCCCGTGCTGACCCTCACCAGTCCGACGCCGACCACCACGGCGACGGCGACCACGAGCTCGAACTCGTCGATCACCGAAGGGCTCGCCCTCGGCGCCATTGTCTTGGCGGGCCTTGCAGTGATCGGCGTCATCGTCCTCCTCTTTCGGGGTGGTTGGCGCCGTGGCGATTCCCCGGGCTCAGGGACGCGTACTCCAGCGTGAGCATTTGACGGGAGCAAATGGTCGGTCCCCCAAAACTCTGGACGAAAGGCCTCATCGAAGCTGCGCATACGGCCGCCCGGACAGACGACAACCCACCCGCTACAGTTCCCATACATGAGGGGTGGGAACCTGATTCGCCTGGCCGCACTCGTCCTTGTTGCCGGCACCGCCGTGGTGGGGAGCGCGCCCGCAGGGGCACAGGGTTCCCCGCCGGCAACGACGATCTCGTTGCAGGCCGCGACCGCATACACGCCGCATGCACCCCACGGTGGGACCGACGACTACCACTGCACCCTTGTCGACCCGCACGTGAAGGAGAATTCCTTCATCGTCTCCAGCCACTTCTATCCGAACAGCGTCGAGGTGCACCACGCCATCCTGTTCCTCGTGCCACCTGCACTCGCGGCCGAGGCCCAGGCCACCGATCAGGGTGGAAAGGGCTGGACGTGCTTTGGTGAGACGGCACTGCCGGGTGCCGACCTGGCCCACATCGGCGAGACGCCGTGGCTGTCGGCATGGGCGCCCGGCCACGGCAAGGACGTGTTGCCCGCCGGTGTCGGGCAACCGCTGCCAGAGGGCAGCCTCGTGGTCATGCAGATCCACTACAACCTGCTGTTGGGTGACAAGCCCGTGCGCGCCAAGCTCGTCTTGAACACCGTTCCCGCCTCGACACCGCTTCGTCCCCTCAGTCTGGCCCTGATGCCCGCCCCGCCCGATATCCCGTGCCCGTCCGGGGTGACAGGACCACTGTGCAGCCGCACGGCCTCGCTCGCGGACCTCGGGCAACGCTTCGGCCAGGATGCCGTGGGGTTTGTGAACACAATCGAGTCGGTGTGCGGGCGCAACGCGGCCGATCCTCCTGCCGGCAGCACGACGTCCTGCACCTGGCCGGTGAGTAAAGCGGGGACGATCGTGCGGGTGGGAGCCCACATGCACCTGCTCGGGCAGAGCATGCAGATCACCCTCAACCCTGGGACTCCGACCGCGCAGACGATCCTGGACGTCCCGAATTACAACTTCCACTACCAGAAGGCTTATGACCTGCAGACGCCAATCTCGGTCGTGCCCGGTGACAAGATTCAGGTGTCGTGCACCTACGACCCGACCCTGCGCCAGGAGCTGCCGTCGCTGCGCAACCTGGCGCCCCGCTTCGTGACGTGGGGAGATGGCTCCTCCGACGAGATGTGCCTCGGGATCGTCATGACCGTTCCTCCCGCCAACTCCGCCGGAGCGATCGGTTGGCCGGCGCGGGTCGACTCCGGAGCCGTCACGTTCTGAGGTTCTGAGGCTTTTTCAGTCCCCGGACCAGCAGGCGAGGATCACGTCGGCCACGGTCACCGCCACGTCCCCTCTGCTGGTCGGTGGTCTGCCGAATTGGGCGGGAAGACCGGAGATGTCGACAGTGAGAATCTTCCAGTCCTTGCGGACCACCATCGAACCGATGGCCGTCTGGAACGATCCCTGGCCCAGGCGGGGGACGGTCGGGGTCCTGCCCTGCTCGCGCCCGAGAGCTGCGTAGTAGGCCAGGGTCTGGGGCCAACTGGACAGCTCCTTCACCGTGAGGACGAACTCGCCATCCGGATATCGGTAACGACAGGAGTACGCGTGGGCGATCCATGTAGGGGAAGAGACCGAGGCCCGGACCCCCAGAACGCGGGCAATCTCCTGACGGGCCTCCGGTGCGCACACCATCTTGGCGATTTCCGAGGGGGTCCCACCGGCCGGAAGGGGGCGCCGGGAGCTCTGAAGCGAAGTGGACGGACTGGCCGGGCCCGACGAACATCCCGACAAAACCAGGCTCAGAGCCGCGACCAGCGGAGCTGTCGCCCGGAGGACCCTGGCCCTCGAACGGCCACGAGAGGTGCGAGGACCCGTCATCGACGACACCGGGTCGACGGCGGCGGTCAGCCGCATGCCAATGTGATCGCGAGACCGAGTCGGGTGAGTGAACAGGCTGATCGCGGGAAAGTAGCAGCTGTTTCGTGCAGGACAAGCGCAGCCCGGCCGGCCGTGCGCGGGGTCGAGCCGGCGGAGCCCGAGCCGTTTGCTCGCGACATCGCAGGCACCCCGAGCTGCCAAGCGTCTGGCCGGTGTTCCCGTAGGCTTGTTGGGCACGGCCTTCGCTGGCGGATCTGGACAGGGTTCTGGACAACGCCCGCGTTGGCCCTTGGAGAGGTGCGAGAGCGGCCGAATCGGACTCACTGCTTATCCGAGGTTTGGCGGACTCAGGCACGAATGTCCCGACACGCGAATCATCTACCAGGCACGATTCGTGAGCTCCGGAGAGCGGCGGCACCGAAAATATAGGTCAACTCATCGACCACGCCTTTTTCAAGCCCGTCGGACACCGACCGGCCTCGTCATGCGGGGCGCCCGATCCAATCGGCGGTATGGTGAATGGTATGGCGACTAAGAAAGTCACGATCACCCTCGGGGCGGCACAGCTCGATCGGATCCGCGAACTCGTCGAGGCCGGGAAGGCATCCAGCGTCTCGGGATTCGTGCAGCACGCTGTCGGCATATCTCTTGACGACATCGCGGGCTGGGGCGCCTTACTCGCGCAGGCTCTCCGCGACACGGGAGGTCCGCTTTCTCAAGATGAGACGAAGTGGGCAGACGAAATGCTCGGGACCCAAAAGCGTCGCCGGCGCTCCGTCGCCTGATGCCGGGCCTCACGTTCGACGCAGGTGGACTCATCGCTCTCGATCGCAATGATCGTCGAATCGTCGTTCTCTTGGCTCGAGCCGCTCAAACCAGCGCGCCGATCACCGTGCCCGCCACGGCCCTGGCCCAAGCCGTCCGCCAGCCCGAAAGACAGGCGCGACTCGCTCGATTGGTGAGGCAGCCGACGACCACCGTCGTCGCGCTCGATCGGGTGGACGCGACGAGCGTGGGGAGGCTGCTTGCGGCAAGCAGAACATCTGACATCGTGGACGCCCACGTGGTGATCTGTGGGCGGCGCAGTGGCCAGCGGGTTGTCACTTCAGACTCCGGCGATCTTCGCCGGCTCGATTCCGAGATCGAACTGATCGAGATCCGAAGGTGAGGTTCTTCCTCCTTAGCCTGATTGCTCGCACCAGCCTCTTCACCATGTCCACCGTGGGACCGCAAGGTGACCAGTCCGAGAAACATCAGAAGCCCACGAATCGAGCGCACCGGTCACGGTCAAGATCAAACTCGACCGGACTTGTCTCGTCGCCGGCACAGCGGTCAAGGGAATTGCCGTGCTGACGAACAGAGGATCGAAAGAGCTGCTGGTTCAGCAGTGTGCCGTCGACGGGCGGCTCCAAAGTTGGCCTTGTAAACAAGACGATCGGGTTCGACCCAGTGTGGCCCGAAGTTGCGCCTGGACCGAACCGGGTTCCCGTGAAGGTCATCACCACTTATGACTCATGTCTTCAAGCCAGCGGCCAATCGACGACGTTCGTTCCGAAATGTGTCTCGACAGCGGCATCGTCAAATGCCCTTCCACCACTGCCGGCCGGGAGATATTTCACCAAGCTGATCACAATGGGCCTGCCTCCAAACGGGGGTGCAGCCCGCTCAGTTGTGGTCACCCTCATCTCCCCAGGCCATTAGTCAGCGGCGCCCATCCCAGCGTTTTGAGGCCCCGCCAGTCAGTTGGAATCTTGGCCAAATGGGTTTGGAGGCCCCCATGCTTGGCCCGGTAGGAGTTCGATCTTGAAGGCGTCTGCCGGAAACTGTTCGTCGAACGCCACGTCGATGACTTCGACGATTCGGTACATCGATCCCTCGAACGACGATGCTGCCCGCAGGATCACGCCACGCCCAAGATCCACCGCCAGCTCGATCCTATCTGCGTCACCGATGATTAGACCATGGAGTCCTTCACCTCGATCCCTGGCGCGGTGTATTGCCCTAGCTCGGGCGTGCAGGATCGGACGACCGAGCAACGTTCAAGGTTCGACATGGTCGATTTCGAGGCGATCGACGTAGTCGGCAGTACGCAGCAGATCCTCGCCCCACCCAAGTCCGTGTCCCCATTCGGTTGTCACGATTGAACGAGAGACCCCATTGGCGTTGCTCCACCAATGTCGCACCGTGAAATACGACGTCGATCATGCCTGCGCCCACCATGAAGGTGGCCCGCTTCCATGGCGGGTCTAAGCACCGCGACCAGGTCTGGTCAAGCTCACCGGGCTGCGGCAGGTCGAGCTGACCGATGACGATGGTGCTGACGCTCATTCCGCTGGCCCGTTTTTCGGGCGGTGGCGGCGTCCCACGCCCGGCGGAGCGCTCCGGTGTCGCGCCACTCCCGTCCCGCCATGCGCAGCGTGGACCAGCGATCCGACGATGTAGACAACAGATCGAGGATCTCGGCATCTGGCACTATCAAAAGATACGGCCAGAGGCACGGCCGTGGATCGGCGGATGCTGGATTGGTATTGCCTGACGAAACAGCGCCCTTCTAGCCGGCGCATGGAGACAGTCGGCAGTCTGGGCCCGAGCCATATTCTTCTAACCGGTGTTCGCCTTCCTGTTCCCGTTGGTAGCGATTTGGGGATTGATCGTCTTCTCCATCGGGGTCTTCAACCCGAAGGATCTGGTTGCGAAGTTCTATCGGTTAGACAAGTCCGTGAGCCGGATCGGCCCACTGAAGCTCGGAATCTTTTTTCCGAAGATCCCACGGTGCACCGGATCTACATGGTCGGACTCCGGGCCTTCTTGGCAGTCGGCGGTACGGTACGGTGATCTCCCTTTCCTTGGCCTGAAATATCTCATGCCCGCCGTCCTGATGCGTTATATGGGGCATTCCGAAACGACACTCCTACGATGGAGCCATTTCGGCGGTCCGCGCATTAGGGGTTCGTAGGGCTACAGATCGGCAACTGGTTCAGGACGTAGATCGCTACATCAGTAAATGAGGGATCAGCGCGGGACGGATAGACCGTGATCGCCAAGGTCGAGGCCTGTTGCTCCCATTGCCACGAGGCGGCGCTGTCGAAGGTGCCAGTACAAGGTTGACCACCGGTGACCCACGACCAGCCGCGCCACGACTGGCCCACCGGCAGGTGGTCCAGGTACCAAGCCTTGACCGTCTGAAAGCTTGCTGGGATCGTGTAGTCGGCCGACTTGCCCTCGGGTGGCCCATCCCAATGTGCCTGCTTTGGCAACGGTAAGCCCGCAATACGAGACGCCGTGACACCGCTAAGGGCTTCGGCAGATTTTGGAATGCCGTCGCTGCCCTGCCAGTTGTCCGAGTTACCGAGTACTACGAGGAGCGCCGTCAGCCCGATCATCGCCAGCAGGAAACTGCCGGCGCCGGTCGCTATCACGACCCGCCGGACAGGCTGCCTGCGGAGTCGATGGAGCAACGGCACCGAAGGCGGTAGGTTCCGGCTGGAATCGGCTGGTACGTCCGACATCTCAGCCATTATTGACCCAACTGCGCCGGGATTCAGGTGACTCTCCGTCAGTGCTATGAGCAACGTCGTTCGCTGGCGTTACCGTCACGACCGACGTTCGCCGCCACCACGGCCAGGAGAAGGCTCGGTCACTCGCCTCTAAGGGGGCGCTCTCGTTCCCAATCGCGTACCTCAAGGCCGAAGGCGTCAGACCGTTCGTTCCCGTTTGGTTGGCGAGGGTCCCGGCAGCCGTTCCAGGTCGACCAGACCGAGGCGCAGCCCAGAAAGAACGTCGCGCCGATTGGGCGGTCGGGGGCGGTCGTGCAACGCAGAGTGAAAGACTGCGGCGGTGGAGCGGGGAAGGGGATCGCACGAAATATTTAGGGGGTCGTCAGGCCACGCGATCGCGATGAGTTGTCTAGCTGGGCTGACCCTCGTGGTACTGGTCCACCTTCTCCTTAATCACCCCTACGCCCTGAGAGACCAGCCGTTGCCAGACGCGCACGAGTATCTCAACGCGTCATATCAACTCGCCCACGGCCACGGCTACACGACGACCGTGCGTGACAACGCGTTCTCTCAGCACGCCCGACTGGCGCTGTATCCACCGAGGTTTCCGCCTGGAACATCTTTGGTCCTTGCGCCTTTCGCCCTGTTTGGCACGTATCCGGGCAACGTGGAATTCGGATCTCGCGTCATCGTGGTCGCACTGGTGCTCGCCACGGGCTGGGCCGGATACATGCTGCGCGGCTGGTACGCGGCGCTCTTGGCCTCCCTCGTGGTGGCGGTGAGCCCCTTTGCACTCGTGAATTCACACATCGTGATGTCGGATGCGTTAGGAGCATTGTTCATCATGGTGTGTGTGCCCTTGATGATGCTCAAATCCAAATGGTCTGGCTACGTCCTTGGATTGGTTGCTGGCTACGGAGTCGTATGTCGAGAAAGCGGGATCATCGTCGTCGCTTGTCTCTTGATCGTTATCCAACATAGGGAGCGGCTACGCGTTGCCATTGGCGCAGCCGGACCCATCGTGGGCCTGGCTCTCTACAACTGGTCCACATTCGGGGCCCCGTGGAGGACTGGCTATGGCTACTGGCTAGGCGCTTTCTCGGAGTACTCGGCGAGCTACATCACCAAGCATCCTTGGCCGCCCGGTGGCGCGGGCTATTACGCGTCATCATTGCAGCTATTCGACTTGGTCAGGCAATCTCATGCCGGTTTCATCGGTCCATTGCCGAACTGGTTGTTCTACCCACTAGTTCTGTCGGGCTTTTCCGCCGTCTTCGGGCCGCCGCTGCTAACCCTGGTTGGTTTGGTCACAGCCATCCGCTCATGGAACCGCCCCGAGGCGCGTTTCACATTGCTTGTTGCCGGTGCGTCCGTTGTGTTCTACATGGCTAACTACAGCCAAGATCCACGATTTCTTGCCGGTCCGTGCATTCTCTTGACGGTCTGGGGCATCGTCGGTCTGGTTCGCTTGGTACGGTCGCTTTGGCAGAGGTACGAAGACGAACTACGGCCGCAAAGGCCCCGTGCCGACGCCGATGCATCACGGTCATGAACCGTCCAGACCTCGATTTCGGTCCTGGCTAACCCATCGAGCAGGAGAGTACGGCCTACCCGACAGCTGAACTGGGGCACTTGCCCCGGTCATGGGCCTTGCCCCTCGGCGGTTTTTCACCGCGCTACTTCACTTCAAATAATTGTCCCTCACGGGTCCCCCCGCATGAACCAGATTCGCGGCCGAACAATGCTGCCATCAACATCTGGGATTGGGGCTGATCGGTAAGAAAGAACGAGTGAGTTGCAGGTAAAAGATTCCTCCACCAGATGCGACGTGCCAATCTCCACCGGTGTTGGATGCCAACGACCGTCTGCGCTCTCAGAACGATAATTGCTGGCCGGAGGACCGCACAAGGTCTATGTGGTTAGAACGAGCGGTAAAACGTCCAATCGCGAGTGTCTTCGGCCAGCTTCTCGACAAAGGTCATCTGTCGCACCAGCCCGAGGTCCAAACTCAGTTCCATAACCTCGGGGCGAAACACCAACCCTGCACGCGGGATCCGCCGGACGACCGCATTGGCTATACGCCATTTCGCTGGTGTCCGTCGGGTCGGGATGTCGTCCTGAACGCGGTACTTCCGATTCGTGACAATGTACCGGAGCGCCTTTACAAGGCCCGGCAGCCACAGGTCGTGGAAGCCAATGATGCCGCCAATGTCCAGTCGCTTATCCACCAGGATGAAGTCCATGAGCGTCAAGTCGAAAAGATGCGACGAATCAATGAACGCAAACGAAGCACGCGGCAATGAAGGAACTACCTCCTCGGCGAATGCCTCGTGGAAAACCACCCGGTCGCGCAAGCCGGCGCGCTCTAGGTTGGTCAGGCCAACCCCTTCGAAGTCACTATTCTCGAACGGGTCGACAACGTGATGGGTGCCGCGCCCGTTATCCTCAAGTGCCTGAGCAATCGCCAGCGAAGAAATGCCATGTGCGAATCCAAGTTCGAGTGTGACGTCCGGCCGACGGGCGCGTACCACTTCGTAGAGGCGTTCCGCATCTGTCAATGAAACGTTCCCCAGTAGCGGTGTCTCGATTCCATCACGATTAACCGCGACGCCACTGTCCAGTACATCCAACAGCACAGCCGGCAGACCCATGCGCGGGGAGATCCTATATGGTCATTCGAAAAGCGTAAATCTGTTCAGAACGTGTCGGTCATTTGTTCATCTTGCCCTCTTACGGCTGAGTTGTGGGCAATTATCCAACGCCCAAATGTCGTACGGGGCGCATTCCCGTCGGCGATCTCCTACGGCAAGATCTCATGATCCTTCATGGGGGGCGAACGTGGAGTTCTTTCGCCCGCCGAGGCGGCGGCGGAGCCGCCGGCCGATGGCGGGGCGGCCAGGAACGGATGGGGATAGTGGTTCTCTCCAGTTTCTCAATACCGTTCCCGAGCAATACCGGTACCAAGGTTTGCGAGCAGCGTTTTTAGATCGGCGTGGCACCTTGCGGGGTGCTTCGCTGTACCACAGCACCTGCAGAATTCATGGCGAATCTCTCACTGGTCGCCGCGTTGCGCGGATCGATGCCGGCCGACAGCATCTCGGTCGCCGCGAAATGCCGGAGTGAATGCAGGTGCACGTGGGGGATCTCGAGTTCGGCGCACAGCTTGTGGACGACCGAGGAGAAGGTCTCGGGGTTGACCGGCCGGCTGCCGTCGGGCAGAGACGACACCACGAAGGCGTCGGGCACGAGCGCGACGTCCACCGCAGTTGCGACCTCGCCGCAGCGGGCACGCCAGGCTTCGAGCAGCGCCCGGCCCGCGGGGGCGACGACGACCCAACACTCACGGCCGTCTTTGGTGCTCTTCTCTCCGCGGTCCGTACCCGCCCGGTACAGGGAGCGTCGGATCCTGATCCGGTCGCCGTCGATGTCGGTCGTTGCGCTCAAGCCCCTCGGGACAGGAGCGCCCGCACCTCCTCGACGGTGGGAACCCGCAGCTCGACATGGTCCAGCGGAGGCGGCTGTGCGCGCTCGGCCGGGTTGCGTTCGATCCAGCCCCAGCGGACGGCCTGGCTGAGGGCGGGCGAGAGCACGGCATGGTGGCGACGGATGCTTGTCGGTTTGAGGGGACGGTCACGGCCCTCGCCGGTGGCCAGCTTGGGTAGCACTCATCGAGGTGTCGGGGCGTGAGCTCGGCGATCGGCGCGTCGCCGAACTCGGGGAAGACGACGGTCTCGGCCGACCGCCGGGCGTCGTGCAGGGTGCGGGAGCACGGCCCCGGGCCTCGCTGTGGCGCAGCCATTCCTCGACCAAGGAGCGGACGGTCGCCGTCGGGTCGGTGGCGCCTTGCCTGTCGTCCAGTTCCTTCTGCCATGCCCGCAGTGCGGTCCGGGCCTCGGTCTGGTTCTCGGCCTCGACGGTCTTGGTGTGCTGCCTGGGGTGACCCGTGACGCGCAGGCGCCAGTGCGTGGGCCTCGCTTCTAAACCGACCCTGTACCCTTGGGTCGTCTCGATGGCCTGGTCGCTGGCCCCACGCAGGGGTATAGACCAAATAGAGGCCAGAGGGGCGAGGAGAGGTGCGAGAGCGGCCGAATCGGACTCACTGCTAATCCGAGTTAGCACGTCTGTTTCGTCCGGTGCCGCCCAGCGAGACCGTTTTGTTCTGGAACGTCGTCCAGAGGGTCCTCCCTGTGAGATGGGGTCCGACGAAGTTTATGGACAGGATTATGGACAACCATTTGGGAGAATGGAACGGTGACGCTCGTCGAGGTGATATCTAAGCGCGGCGAGATCCTCGAACTGGCACATGCCAGGAAGGCGAAGCGCGTCCGGATCTTTGGGTCGGTCGTCCGCGGCAAGTCGGGTCCGGGGAGCGACGTGGACTTCCTCGTGGATTTCGAGCCAGACGCCTCGGCGCTCGATCAGGTCGGGCTCGTCCGCGACCTCGAGGGACTCCTGGGAGTCGGGGTAGAGGTCGTCTCTGCTGGCGGATTGAAGCCGAGGCACGAGGGCATCCTCAACGAAGCCATCGAGCTCTGATGGCGCCGCGGAGGCTTGCGGACCTCCTGGCCGACCTCGACGAAGCGATCGACGCCGCAGCGGAGCTCGTGAGATACGGCCAGGATCGTTGGGAGACCGAACGACCCTTGAGACTCGCGGGTGAAGCCGTCATCGGCCGCATCGGTGACGTGGCCTCGAAGTTGCCTGAAGAGGTCATTCGAGAGACGGCCGATGTTCCATGGGATGACGTCCGCGGAATGCGCATTGTCGTCGATCACGTCTACCACGCGGTTGACTACCGCCTCGTCTGGCAGACCCTCCGAGACGACGTACCCAATCTCGGGTTGGCGATCGAGCGATGGCGGTCGCAGCACCCGGAGATCGGCGTCGACAGGGAGGGTCCAGGCCTCGGTTTGTGACGACATCCATGTTCCTTGTAGCCGGGTCACGAGGTTCGCTTGGGAAGGTGTCGTCGTACCCGGACGAGCATCCGAACGAGGTCTTCGCCGATCTCGACAGGATCGGCCCGAGGGTTGTTGTAGACGACGTACTCCTTGGCGACCAGCGTGGCCAGATAGTCGAGCAGCATCGGCTCGGAGTCCTTCACTAACAGGTAGTCAGGATGGGAGTCGTTAAAGAACACGACGCCAACGTCCTGGTCGAACCGGCTCCGCGCATCTCCCGGCTCCGGGTCCGGCAGGACGGTTGGGAGCCGGCTGGCCGCGGACCCACCCGACCGCTCGGTGTCCGAATCCGTCGACGGAGCCACCGGATCGGTCGGCGGCGGCAAGAGCTGCGCGAGGTCGGGTTGGGCGTCGTTAGGTCCCCTCGGGGGTACCAGCTCCGTTGGACTGGACGGCTCCGGGCAACGGACCTTCGCCGGGTTCGGTGCTCCCACCCGTGGATCGCATCGGATTGTCGAGGTCCTCGAGCTCCTTGAGCACGCGTCCGAAGATCCGCCGGATGACGTCTGACAGCCGATCCGCCGTCTCGGCATCCACCTCCCGCGCGACACGGTCGATCGTGTGCGCGACGGAAGGCGAGGATTCCGATGGCCTTTTCCCCGAGCGTCCGGTCGTCGCCGACCTTGGAAGATTCGAAGAGGCTGCGCGCCACCTCGCGCAGGCGCTCCGGGCTCATACCCCGGCCGCAGTCGTCCACGGCGATGACCGGATAACGACCCTTGCGCCGGAGGAGCAGCCGGATCCGCTCACCCCGCTTTCCCGCTTCGACGTACTCGTCGGCGGCGTTCGAAACGAACTCGTTCAGGGCGTCCTTGGGATCCTGGTAGGCCTGGCCGCTGACGAGGACGGCCTTGGCCAGGTTCCCAATGCGCAGACGGACCCGCTCGGCCGGCACGCCTGAGATGGTAGAGGCCAGGCGAAACGTCGCGACGTATGAGTTCCCAACCGTCTACCGGGTCGGCTGGTGATGCCGTCAGCCAGGTTCGGTATCCCGAACAGAAATCCAATGTGTAAAGGACCGACCAACCGTGAGCCGAGGTTCACGTAGGCTTGTCCGCCACAGGATTTGGCGGGCGAATTATGGACAACGCTCCGGACGTCGCTCGCGAAAGCCCTGGGAGAGGTGCGAGAGCGGCCGAATCGGACTCACTGCTAACCAGAGTTCGCTGGTCCACCGCGTGACGCTCGATCGCTCGAGCCCGCTTCCATCTGCTCGTTCGTCCATCGGGCCCAGCGTCGTTTTCTGTGTTTCGCTCTCGTTTATGGCCAGGATTATGGCCAAGCATCTGACGGCGTCCGAGTGTCATGCCGCTCTCGCGGTTGAATTCGACGAGGCCGTTCTATGAACTCATTCGGATGGTTCAACCCACACGAAATTCAGATTCGTCGCTCTGAGAAGCCCTACCGAGCTGTAAGCGCGAGCGATGCAGCGCGTCTGCTTCCGCGAATCCATCGCGCGGGTTTCGTGCAAAGAAGTGAGTTCTATCGCCTACGAGCAAAACGGCATTGATCTACGCACACATTTGCACTGCAGTGCTACGCCAGCCGAGACCAGACAACGCCGAAGAGAAAGCGCACGAAACTCGCGCTAAGGCCTTGAATATGCACACAAGCCGGCCGGTTCCCGGCCGGCGACATCCATTGTGTCCACTAGATCCGTCCGGGTCGTCAAGGCACGTCGCCGACAGGTCGGCGCCTCGGCTTCGCCGGCCTGTGACGACCCTGGCTCCTGCCGCATCCTGCATGCCCTGAGCTGGTGTGGACGTTGCCGTGGACGTTCTTGTGGACATCCACGAGAATCCGAACCCGAACGAACCAGCGTCGCCCCTGTCGAGACAACGCACGGACAACATCGGATTTCCTGGTCGAGTGGTCAGGCGAAATCGAAGAAAACCCCCATTTTACTGGGGAAATAGGACCTTTGGGCCTAACCCATGTCGCAACAAGGTGGCATTAATGGTGTGTTCGTACGGGTATAACAGGTAGTAGGAAAGGTTGTGGATAAAGTGTTGATTGACGTGTTCAATCCCCGCCCGTACACGGTCGACAATCCGGTGGTAGAACAACACGTCCCCCCCGTCCCCTCGTCGTCCCCGGAAGGAGCTGCGCATGCCTGATTTGAGAACTCGATCCAACGATGCCCATCGGAAGCAGGTCGAGTTCACCATCGCCGACGTCGCTCGATTCCTTCAGGAGACCTTGGGCCAGAAGCTCGTTGCCCTGATGGCCGGCGTGAGCGACCAGAAGACCGTGGGCCAATGGGCCAAAGGCGCCCGGGCGCCCCGGCCGGAAGCAGAGGTGCGCCTACGGCTCGCGTTTCAGGTTTTCCACCTTCTTCAGGACGAGGAAAGCCCTCACACGGTCCGGGCATGGATGATCGGCATGAACCCACAGCTCGACGATGAGTCGCCGGCCGAGGCCATTCGCGATGGGCGTCTGAAGGACGTCTGGGTGGCAGCTCAGGCGTACGTCTCAGGCGGTTAAGACCCATGCCGGATCAGCCGGCGACAGTTGAGGCACCTCGAGGCGGCCTCTGGAGGGTAGGCCGGGGCGCGGACCCCTTAGCCGTTCGTTTGCCGAGACGCCGCACGCTCCTCTCCTCCATGAGCGGCAACCGATTCGACAGCGCCAACTCGTCCTTCGGCGTCTTGTATTTCGGCACAAGTCTCACGGTCTGCTTCGGAGAGACGCTCGCTCGATTTCGGCCGAGTCCCAGCGTCCTCGCGGAAGTCTCCGAGGACTGGCAAAAGGAAGGGTTCATGCTCGTCGGTGCCGTCCCAGCGGAATGGCGCCAACGGCGCACGGCTGTCCGTGTCCTCGTGCCAGAAGACGCCGTCCTTCTCGACATCGAGTCGGTGCACACGCACCAGTTTCTGCGAACTGAGCTGGCGCTGGGCTTATCCGAGCTTGGGTACAACGACCTGGATGTGGGCCTAATCCGGGGACACGACCGTCGCATCACGCGCTTGATCGCTGGGTGGGCCTATTCCGCTCACGACAACGGGGTGCCGATCTATTCCGGGATTAGGTACCTGTCTCGCGTGTGTAGCGATTGGGAGTGTTGGGCGCTCTTTGACGACGTCGATATCGAGGCCGTTGAGACGCTGCCGATTCAGCTCGAGATGCGCGAACTTCGCGAGGTCGCGGACACGTTCGAACTGATCGTCCACTAGACGACATCCGCGATGGCCAAGCAGGTTCGTAGACTCTTTACGCCGTGGAGGACCCTCGCTACCGAGTCGACAGGTTGACTCAGCAGATCGTGCGGGCCACGGGGCGAGCCGTGAGCTTCGATGAGCACCCATGGCTCCTGGGGCCGGTCGGCGGGCCCCGCGTGATCGGGGATGACTGGTTCATTCGGGAGGCAGAAGGCAATGGAGGATCAGTTGCCAACGGCGGACTACTCGAGGACATGAGCAGTCTGGATGGACCGGGTTTCGATGCAGCGTCGCTAGCCAAACCGATCGTGGATTTCTACGAACGAACGTCAGAATGGCGTTTGGAGGTTTGGTCGCAGTGGTGCCCCGCCGCCTGGCCATTCGGATGGCTCATTTCCTCAGTCTTCGCCCGGCGGCTCCAGCAGCTCAACTTGCCGCTTCGGCCATTCGACACCGCCTACGGAATGGACAGTGAGGTCATGGCCGTCCGAGACGAAGGTGGTTCACAAATCGGCGCAGCCTGGTTGCGGACTCTGCGTTCCACGGGGCAAACGATCTACAGCGGGTGGTACAGCACGGCGACGCTTCCGGGAGCAGATCGACCCAGTGTTCGGGTTGTGTTTCCCTTGCCTAATGGGAGCGTGACCGTCCTGCTCCGGCCAGGGCTTCGATCGGACGGCGCGCTGATCCTCAGCTCGCCGGCGGGGCCATTTGGGAGTGAGGGCGCCTACCTCGTGGTGACTCAAGACGACCGAGCTTCCGGATGGGTTCTGCGGGTCCCCCTGGCTGAACGATTTGTGGTGTTCGTGGACGACGAAGGAGTTCTGCGCACGGACCACGAGCTCAATCTGAGCCAGATACCGGTGCTACGCCTCCACTATCGGATGCAAAATCTCAACTAACCGAAACCATCCGAGACTGCCCCCATGCGCCGAATCGGCGGCTTAGGACTCGACGTTTACCGTGTCCCCATTGAGGCTGAGGATTCCGTTAGGTGGGACCTCGAATGCTTCCAGCTCCCTGTCTGAGAGGAGACTGTCTCTTAGTTCAGGCGATCCGCCAACCACCGTGGACTCGAAGTCGATCTCCGAGGCGACGAACCAGGCTCTGTCAGCCGGCCACCACATCGCCACAGGCAAGCCCGGATGGTCAAACGAAGTGTTATCGGCGACCTCGAGAATTACGTCAAGAGGACCGGTACCCAGCAGGTAAGGACGGCCCGTCTTTGGCTCGAATTCGAACCTCGGACGATTCTCTGCTTCAGCGGCCCGGTCCGCAACGAAGCTGTCCCGAGGGGTTACAAGAGCTTCGAGGCTGGACCTGCGCGCACGCTTCACACGCCAACGGGCCAGGGCGGAGCGAGGCGGCGGGTCAGTCGTCAGGGCGTGGAGGCCACGCGAGGTGCCTTTGAGGTCTCCCCAGCCGTCCCAGATGGCAAAGAAACATCGATCGGGGGTCGTCGTCGAGCTCCTTAGGTGCGAGACCAGTGCCAGAAGGATCTCCGACGAAGGTTCTCCATGCCTTGGAGGGCTCCACATGCCGTCGTCAGGGTTCGGAACGATGCATTCCCACTGAGCCAAAGGATGGAGGGTCTTCCCGCTGATCTCGGCGATCTCGGACCACCGGACTTGACCATCAGAGTCATTCGCCGGGTGCAGAATGCGGACATAGGCGGCATAGCCCCGAGGGACAACCGAGGTCACTGTCGATCCAATTCCCTCCCTCCAGGAGTCGAGATGAATCGACCGCATTTCGCTCAAGTCGTCCAACAAGCGGAATCGTTCGGGCCACGCCGTCACCCCCTCAGGGTCTCATATTGCACTGTCCCCGTACATTGAATGCGACACTATGTGTGCGTGTCAGCCGACCAACTGCCGTCGGAACCTGGGTCTGTGGAAGACACTTCCGTGGAGCATGGGCGACCGTGGTGGTTGGACCATCTGCCGCTGTTATTGACGTTGATGGCGGGGGTCTTTGTGACCATCCGCATCTTGAGCGCCGCCAGTTTCAATCTGACTACTGCGTACGGAATCCTTCAATCATCGGGAACCGTTGCGGTGCTTCTTGGTGCGCTGCTATCCAGCATTGGTCTGCTGTCGCTGGCGATTGTGGCATTTTGCGTTATCAGTCTTGATTCGTCGTCCTACCTCCGGCACCCTGATCACAGGCTTGAACGTCAAACCGTGACTGCTGCAGCAATAGTCTTCGGAATCGTCGCTCTGTTGACGCTCGAAATCCGCTTCTACGTTCTGCTCCTCACTCTGCTTGTGCTTCTCGTCGTCGTCTACCTAGTGCTCGCATACATCCTGGCGCCCTTGTGGAATTGGGCTTGAAACGAGCCAGACGAAGCTGAGCAAGCTCGAAGATGGCCGCCCGATGATGAAACACGTCGGCAGATGGACAAGAAGAAAGCTCGCAATGAAGGGTTCGGCCGTCGATGGCGATGGGCGGCCTGGGTTTAGTGCCGCTCTCTGCCATCTTCTTGCCTATCTGGCTACCTCCAGAATCGCTCTCGGTCGCGTATGGCCATCCGATTACTGCCTACGTCTTGTCGGAAACGCCAGGTGGCTACACGATTCTGGTTTCAGACACCGGACGGCTTGAATATTTGGAAAGGTCAAAGGTTGAAGGCAGGCATGTTTGCAGTTTTGGCAATGACTCTGTATTTCAGCCGCTACCCTCAGTCCTCTCTGCGAAGCCCAATTATCCGCCGTGCCCCAAGTAGAGCCGGTCCGGTGGCATTTCCGAATCGAGTCGCTGGACTTCGCATGGATCGTCACAGACCGCTGGTTCGGGGCGACCTGATCACCGGCCTACGGGTCGCCGGGCGTGATACTCCGAGCCAAGATGTCAGCCGCTTTACGGTCGGTGACATCCATGACATGCGTGTAGGTCTGCAGCGTGAGAGTCGGTCGAGAATGCCCGAGCCTGCCGGCGACCGTCCGCACGTCGATGCCGCCAGCCAGCATCACGGTCGCTGCGAAATGGCGTAGGTGGTGAAAGCGAATAGAGCCCAAGCAGAGTCTGGACCGGAGCTCGGTGAACTTCGTGGTGACCCGGCTGGGCCGAAGGGGCTGCTTGTAGTCAGGTGATTGCGACCAGACGAAGGCTTCGGGTTCCAGGGCGACTCCGACCGCAGCACAGCGCGCCATAGCGAACTTCCTTTGTGCCTCGAATACCGCAAGGGTGGCCGGGTCGAGGGCCATTCGCCGAACGAGTCCCGTCTTTGTCGTCCTGACCTCGACACGCCCTGGTAAGTCAGAGACCGATTTCCGGACCACCAGCGAACCGCTATTGACATCGACGTCCGGCCACTGCAGGCCGGACAGCTCACCACGTCGGCAGCCCGTGGTCGCCGCCACAAATAGGAGGGTGGAGAACTGGGGGTCGTCTCTTGCGCCGCCTCTATTAAAAGTTTGATCGTTTTCCGGGCGACGGAGTCGCCGTGCTCGTGTGCTCTAAGCCCGGTGGGGTCGCCTGAGAGGCGGGGGAGTGCTCCGAGCAGGCCCCATCTCGGGCGGCTTGGTTCAGTGCGGCCGACAGGACGGCGTGATAGCGCCGAACGCTGGTCGGCGGAAAGGCCACGTTTCCGCAGGTTGTCGTAGAAGCCGTCGAGGTCTCGGCCGCGAAGCCTGCTGGAGCTCCTTCATACCGAGCTCCCTCGGCGAGACGGCCGCCAGCCGGCCGGTTCTCGAGCAAGGTCTTCGGCGCCCGCCCGCGAGCCTTGATATGCGCGAGCCAGCGTTCCGAACTGGCCCGCGAGGGTCTCCCGCTCGAGCGGGATCTTGCCCTCGTTGGCTTCTCTGACCAGTCGGGCCGCTTCCCGCTGGGCCGCCCGCCGGCCCGCCGTGCACGGTGGTCGTGCACGTACGCGATAGCGCTTGAGTGCTTCGGATCGCGGCCCAGGGACACCCGCACCTGCCAGACGCCCGGCGAGCGTTCACGTAGGCTTCCACTGCACGGACTTCAGCGTATCTGATTATGGACAGAGTTATGGACAAGCCAGCCACTGTCAAAAGGCGAAAGTCCTGGGAGAGGTGCGAGAGCGGCCGAATCGGACTCACTGCTAATGAGTTGACCTGGGTAACTGGGTCCGAGGGTTCAAATCCCTCCCTCTCCGCTCGGTCGTCGCGCACCGGTGTGTGACGGCCTGAACATTGGGCCCGTCGCGGCGGCCCGCCGAGCACCGTCACCCCGGCGGGAGCCGGCCCGGGTGAGGAGCGTGTACGAAGTCGTGGGTCTTTACTACATGCAGACTCTGGGATGTCCCAAGAACCAGGTCGACTCCGACAAGCACGAGGGGTATCTCGAGGCGCAGGGTTACGAGCGCACGACCGACCCCGACGGCGCCGACCTCGTCGTCGTCAACACGTGCGCCTTCATCGAGGCCGCCCGCCAGGAGTCGATCGACACCATTTTGATGCTGGCCGAGCGCCGCCGCCCCGGCGCCCGCCTTGTTGTCACCGGTTGCATGGCCGAGCGCTACGGCGACGAGCTGCGCGACGCGCTGCCTGAGATCGACCTCGTCGCCGGCTTCGGACACGACCTTGTCGGCGCGCCACCCCTCATGGCGGGCTCCGTACCGGTGACACTGGGAGCGACCCGCGCCGCCCCGTCAGATCGCGCGGACTTCCAGCGGCTTCGACCTGCTCGAGCTCCCGCGGCCCGCCGCCCGGGCACCGTGGGCCTACGTGAAGGTCGCCGAGGGCTGCGACCGCATCTGCGGCTTCTGCGCCATCCCGTCGTTCCGCGGCAAGCAGCGCTCGCGCACCCACGACGACCTGCTCGCCGAGGTCGGCGGCCTCCTCGAAACCCCGGCCACCACCGGCGGGCCACCGCTGCGCGAGATCGTGCTCGTGGCACAGGACCTTGCGTCCTACGGACGCGACCGCACGGGCCCGGGCCGCGCGGTCGGCGCCACCAGACGGGGACGCCCTTCGCCCATCGCCGCCCTCACCCGCGCCATTTCGCAACGCGTCGAACGCACGAGACTCCTTTATCTGTACCCGTCGGGCCTCACGGACGAATTGATCGGCGCTGTCCTCGATACGGGCGTGCCTTACTTCGACCTCTCCCTCCAGCACGTCTCCCGCCCGCTCCTGGCGCGCATGCGCCGTTGGGGCGACGGCGAGCGCTTCTTGCGCCGCGTCGACGAAATCCGTGCCGCCGAGCCAACCGCCACCTTCCGCTCGTCGTTCATCCTCGGCTACCCCGGCGAGACAGAACGCGACCACGACCTCCTCCTCCACTTCCTCGCCACCGCCCAGCTCGACTGGGCCGGTTTCTTCACCTTCTCCAGGGAGGACGGCACCCACGCCGCCGGCCTGTCCGACCAGGTTCCGCGCGAGCTCGCGCTCGAACGCCTGCGCGAGTGCGCCGAGCTGCAGGACGCGATCACCGCCGCCAAGCGCGACGCGCTCGTCGGCCAGACGCGCCGGGTCCTCGTTGACGCGCCCGGCTTCGGCCGAACAGTGCACGAGGCGCCCGAGATCGACGGCATCGTGCACGTGCCCGACGACCTGGCGGTCGGCGACCTCGTCGACCTTGCCCTCGTCGGCGCTGAGGGCCCCGACCTGCGCGCCCTGCCCGTTGCTACCATTTCCGCAACCGGAGCCGCCCGGTGAGCGAAGTCGCCCCCGAGCGGCCCGGCTACACGTTCGGCCCGAGCGCGCTGGTGACCCCGGCCAACGCCGTCACTGTGGCGCGGCTGCTTGCTGCCCCCGTCTACGTCCTCATGCTCGTCGCCTGGGGCGCGTCGTGGGTCAACGTCGTCGTCGGCTTCCTCCTGGCCGCCAGCGACGGGCTCGACGGCTACATGGCCCGCCGCCACGGCACCACCCGCTCCGGGGCGTTCCTCGACCCGCTGGCCGACAAAGCCGTCGTCCTCGGCGCGCTCATCACACTGGCGGCCCAGGGCCACCTGCCCTGGTTGCCGGTCGGTCTCATCTGCGCCCGCGAGGCCGGCATGCAGGGCTATCGCTCGTGGGTCGGCCGCCGCGGGGTTTCCATCCCTGCCCGTAACGCCGCCAAGCTCAAGACCTTCGTCCAGGACCTCGCCGTCGGCGTGTGCATCATCCCGCCGCTGACGCACCAGCACGGCCTGCAGCTCGCGATGATCTGGCTGGCGTGCGCGCTCACCCTGTATACGGGGGCCGAGTACCTGCTCGATGGACGCAGGGCCATGCGGCATCCCGTCGCCTCCTAAGGTCACTCGCCGTGAGGATCGAGATCGTGGCGGTCGGCACCGAGCTGCTGCTCGGGCAGATCGCGGACACCAACTCCGCCTGGCTCGGAGAGAACCTGGCCGCCAACGGCGTGTCGTCGCACTTCCACCAGGCGGTGGGCGACAACCACGACCGCATCGTGCTTGCGCTGCGCACGGCTCTGGCCCGCAGCGACGGGGTCATCATGTGCGGCGGGCTCGGCCCGACCCAGGACGACATCACCCGCGAGGCGATCGCCGAGGTGATGAACGTGGCGCTCCTGCGGGATCAGGAGATCCTGGACCGCATCGACTCCTTCTTCCAGGCCCGCGGCCGCGCCATGTCGGCCAACAACGCGCGCCAGGCCGACGTGCCCCAGGGCGCCACACCCATACCCCAGGTCGCCGGCACCGCCCCCGGCCTGATCTGCCCGGTGGGCAACAAGGTCGTCTACGCCGTCCCGGGCGTGCCATACGAAATGAGCGAGATGTTCGAGCGCGGCATCCTCCCCGACCTGCGCGCTCGTATGGCCGACGCCGGCGAGGAGGGCGTCATCGCGAGCCGCGTGCTGCGTACATGGGGCGCTACCGAGTCCGGGTTGGCCGAATCGCTCCAGGACCGTATCGACGCGCTCGACGCCGCCGATGACGTGACGCTCGCCTTCCTCGCGTCGGGCATCGAGGGCATCAAGGTGCGCATCACCGCACGCGCCCGCACGCTCGGCGACGTCACTGCGCTCCTCGACAAGGAGGAGGGCGAGGTGCGGGGAGCCATCACCGAACGCCTCGGCGACATCGTGTTCGGCGTCGACGACGAGAACATGGAGGTCGCAGTGGCCCATCGCCTCCTGGCCCGCGACCTGACTCTTGGCGTGGCCGAGTCTCTGACCGGCGGCCTCATCGCTTCCCGGCTTGTCAACGTCCCGGGTACATCCGCCTGGTTCCGTGGCGGCGTCGTCTCCTACGACTCACAGGTCAAATTCGATGTGCTCGAGGTACCAGAGGGGCCGGTAGTCACCGAGGCGGCCGCGGCCGCCATGGCAGAGGGTGTCGGCAAGGTCGTCGGCGCCGACGTGGGCCTCGGGATTACGGGGGTGGCCGGGCCCGACGACCAGGAGGGCGTGCCCCCTGGGACGATCTTCGTGGGCATCGCCATGCCTGCCCGGCCCACTGAGACCCGCCAGCTCCGGGTGCCGGGCGACCGGGAGCGCGTGCGCCAGTACGGCGCCATTTCGGCCCTCGACCTGCTACGACGCGCTCTCGAGCCGCCGCCCGGCTGACCCGGAGGCGTTCCGGGGCGCGTTCACAGGAGGCCCACAGCCGGGTCACACTGGGACGGGAGTCGGGGATGCGACCCTGATTCGCCAGGGAGGTATGTCAAGTGAAGATCGACAACGGACCCCGGGTCCTTGTGGTTGACGACGAGCCCTCCATCGTCGACGCGGTGGCCACGTCGCTGCGTTACGAGGGATTCACGGTCGACGAGGCGATGACCGGTCGCAAGGCGTTGGCCCAGGCCCAGGAGGACCCGCCGGACCTCGTCATCCTCGACGTGATGCTGCCCGACCTCGACGGGCTCGAGGTGACCCGGCGACTGCGCCAGGACGGGGTGCGCGTCCCGGTCCTCTTCCTCACTGCCCGCGACACGCTGTCGGACAAGCTGGCCGGCCTTACAGTCGGCGGCGACGACTACGTGACCAAGCCGTTCGCGTTGGCCGAGGTGATCGCGCGCGTGCATGCCATCTTGCGCCGGACCGGGTACGAGCCCGAGGACGACGGCGTGCTGCGTTTCTCGGATCTCGAGCTCGACGAGAGCGCGCACGAGGTGCGGCGCGACGGCCATACGATCAATCTGACCGCCACCGAGTTCAATCTCCTGCGTTACTTCATGCTCAACCCGCGCCACGTGTTGTCCAAGGCGCAGATCCTCGATCACGTCTGGCACTACGACTTCGGCGGTGACGGGAACGTCGTCGAGACCTACGTCAGCTACCTGCGCAAGAAGCTCGAGAAATTCGGGCCGCCCCTCATCCACACCATCCGGCTCGTCGGTTACACGCTGCGCGAGCCGGAGTCGTCCAACGGAGCAGCCTGAGTGTCCCTCCGGCTGCGCCTGCTTCTCGCGGTCGGTCTGATCTCCATCTCCGCGTTGGTCGTGGCGGACTTCGCCACGTACTCGGCCTTGCGCAACTCGCTGTACAACCAGGTCGATCACGCGTTAGCGCAGCACAAAGGCCTCACTGTCGTCGTCAACGAGGTCACGGACACGGCTCACCTCCCTGGGTGCGGCGTGCCGGGCGCCGGGGGCGTCCCCGGTCAGGTAACCAACGGTGGGTCCGTCGGAAACAGCGGAACCGTCGCTACTGGCAACAGCGGAATTGATCCCACCGGGAACAGCGGCCCCGGTCCCGATGGTGGTCGCTATCCCAACGTCTTCGGCATCGGCTACACGGCCATCGTCAAGCAGAGCGGCGGCGTCGTGGACGGACTCGAGTGTGCGGCCTATGTGGGAGATCACTCATATCGGCCACAACTGCCCACCACGATCACCGGTTTCACCATGCAGCCGGACGGATCGCAGACGGTGTATTTCACGACCGGGTCGATTGCCTCGGGTGGACCCGCGTTCCGGGTCCAGGCCACCAAGGTCGAGAGCGGGCCGTTCCAGGGCGACATCGCGGTGCAGGCGCAGCCGCTCACCGACCAGAACGGCACGCTTCACACACTCTTCCTCACGGAACTGGCTGTCACCGCCGGCGCGATCGTGCTGGCGCTGTTCGGGGGTTGGTGGTTGGTACGCCTCGGCCTGCGACCGCTCCAAGACGTCGAGGCCACGGCCGATGCGATCGCCGCTGGCAACCTGGACCAACGTGTCCCGGGCGCCGACGACCCCACTGAGGTCGGCCGCCTGGCTCGTGCCCTCAACGTCATGCTCGAGCGCATCCAGAACGCGTTCGACGCGCGGGTGCGGTCCGAGTCGCGCCTGAAGCATAACGAACAGCATCTGCGCCAGTTCGTGGCCGATGCCTCGCATGAGCTCCGGACACCCATCGCCGCCGTGTCCGCGTATGCCGAGCTCTTCGAGCGCGGCGCAGGGACACGGTCGCAAGACCTGCCTCGTATCGCCGCGGGCATCCGCACCGAGACGGAGCGCATGGACCGGCTCGTGAGTGACCTGTTGACGCTGGCCCGCCTCGACGAAGGCGTGCCGATGGAGCGCGAACCGGTCGAGTTGGTGGCGCTGGTCTCCGAAGGGGTCCACACGGCGATCGCCGTGGGGCCCGCCTGGCCCGTGCGGTTCTGGGCGCCGCATCCGGTCGAGGTCACCGGGGACAAGGACCGCCTTCGCCAGGTTGTTGACAACCTGCTGGCAAACGTGCGCGCCCACACGCCCAAGGGCACGACCACGACAGTCGGGGTCGACCAGGTCGGCGACCAAGCCGAGATCGAGGTCCGCGACACCGGCCCCGGGATGCCGGGCGACGAGGCCAACCGGATCTTCGAGCGGTTCTACCGGTCCGACCCCGCCCGCACGCGAACGAGCGGTGGCAGCGGCCTCGGGCTCTCGATCGTCGCCGCCATCGTTGAGGCCCATGGCGGGACCGTCACCGCCAGCTCCGCGCCGGGGCAGGGCATGACGGTGACTGTGCGCATCCCGAACAACGCGGACCTGAGTGGTTCGTATGCGGTTCCCGCCGAGGCCGACGGCGCGCCGGTGCAACCCACCGCGTAGTCAACGCCAGGATTCACACCCGGTCCACAGCGGGGATTCATCGAGGTTGGAGGCCCGGTCGGCACCATGCGGGGCATGACAGCCCTGGCCCCCGACGAGGCCGATGTGGACCTCCGCCGGCTCCCTATGGACGTCGAAATCGTGGTGCCCGTCTACAACGAAGCGGCCCAACTGGCGGCCCGCATCACCGCGCTGCGCTCGTTCCTGGACGAGTCGTTTCCCTTCCGGGCGCTCGTCACGATCGTGGACAACGCCAGCACGGACGACACGATGCAGGTAGCCCGCACGCTGGCCGAGATGATTTCCGGGGTCGCCGTCATGCATCTTCCGCGCAAGGGGCGGGGTTACGCGCTCCGTTCGGCGTGGTCGACCAGCAGCGCCCCTGTCGTCGCGTACATGGACGTCGACCTGTCGACCTCGCTCCCGGCCCTCCTGCCGCTGGTGGCTCCGCTCCTCTCGGGCCATCGCGACGTCGCGATCGGGTCAAGGCTGGCGCCGGGCGCGCACGTAGTACGCGGGCCGAAGCGCGAACTGATCTCCCGCGCCTACAACCTGTTGCTCAAGATGACGTTGCGAGGGCACTTCAGCGACGCGCAGTGCGGTTTCAAAGCATTGCGACTCGAGACGGCGCAGCAGCTGCTGCCGCTCGTAGAGGACGAACAGTGGTTTTTCGACACCGAGCTGCTCGTCATCGCGGAGCGCCTGGGTTTGCGTGTGGGAGAAGTTCCCGTCGACTGGGTTGACGACCCCGACTCGCGGGTCAACGTCGTCTCGACGGCCATTGATGACCTGCGTGGTGTCCGGCGGCTGCTTTTCGCCGGCCCAAGCGTCTGGCGAAGAGCGGACCGAGGGATGTCGCGTCGGACCGACTGTTGCGATTCGCGGGCGTCGGCGTGATCTCGACTCTCGGCTACCTCTTCCTCTTCATCGCCTGGCGCCCGATTTTGGGTGCGCTCGGCGCGAACGCAGTGGCGATGGCGATCGCCACGTTGTTCAACACTGCCGTGCACCGCGAGCTCTCGCACGGCAGTGACGGGCTTGTGCGGCGCCGCCGCATGATTCTGATCGTCCTTTCGCTGTACGCGATCAGCTTCCCGCTCACGACCGGTGCACTCCTGATCGCGGGTGCCGTGACGTCCGGTTCCCTGGTAGTCCAGCTCATCGCCATCACAGTGGCGAATGCCGTTGCCGCGATCTTCCGTTTCAGCGTTCTACGCGCCTGGGTTTTCCGCCCTCGCCCACTGGCCAACCCTGAATCCATCTTGGAGGTGTCCTCATGACGGACCTGCCGCCCGCCCCCGACGCCCCCATCGCGGTGCTCGACCCACCGTTTCCGCCGCCAACGATCGAGGCATCTCATCGGTCGGAAGCCTCCGGAGGGGCCACATGGCCCCCGGCGCCTCGTCCGAGCCGAGTCGGGCGCTTTTTCCGAGGCAAGGAGAGCGACCCCGTCTGGGTGCGGCCAGCTCTTCTCACATTGCTGGCCGCCACGGCCGTCCTCTACCTGTGGGGCCTCGGCGCCAGTGGCTGGGGCAACACCTTCTATGCAGCGGCCGTCCAGGCCGGCACGAAGAGCTGGAAGGCCTTCTTCTTCGGTTCGTCGGATTCGTCGAACTTCATCACCGTCGACAAGCCGCCGGCGTTCCTGTGGCCAATGGAGATCTCGGCGCGGATCTTCGGGTTGAACTCTTGGAGCATGCTCGTGCCACAGGCGCTCGAGGGGGTCGCGACCGTCGGTCTCGTGTACCTCTCGGTGCGACGCTGGTTCAGCGCGCAGGCGGCACTCCTCGGTGGCGCCGTTGTGGCGCTCACCCCCGTGGCCGCCCTGATGTTCCGTTACAACAACCCCGACGCAATGTTGGCGCTGCTGCTCACGGGCGCTACCTACGCCACGATGCGCGGCCTGGAACGAGCACAGACCAAGTGGGTCCTTCTCGCTGGTGCGCTCGTCGGCTTCGGCTTCATCACCAAGATGATGCAGGCCTTCCTCATCCTCCCGGTGATGGCCGTGGTCTATCTGCTCGCCGCGCCGACCGGGTGGTGGCGCCGCGTCTGGCAGGTGTGCCTCATGGGCGTGTCCGTGCTTGTCGCCGCCGGCTGGTGGGTGGCCGCCGTCGCTCTGACCCCCGCGGCGGACCGCCCGTATGTCGGCGGTTCGCAGAACAACAGCATCCTCAACCTCATCTTCGGCTACAACGGTTTCGGCCGTCTGACCGGAAACGAGTCGGGCAGTGTCGGCGGCGCGAACGTCGGCGGCGCGATGTGGGGACCGACCGGGTGGACCCGGCTCTTCAACGACTCGTTCGGCAACATGATGTCGTGGCTCTTACCCGGCGCGCTCGTGATGGGTGCCGTGCTCCTCGTGATCACGATCCGGGCGCGGCGCACTGACCGCGAGCGGGCTGCGCTTTTGTTGTGGGGCGGCTCACTCGTCGCCATCGGACTGACGATCAGCATGGCGCAGGGGATCATCCACCCTTACTATCTCGTCGCTCTTGCGGGACCGTTGGGTAGTCTCGTCGGCATCGGCACGATGGGCCTGTGGGAACGCCGGACGACGTGGCCCGGCCGAGTGGGCCTCGCGGCCGCTATGGCGGTGACCGTGGCATGGAGCGCCGTGTTGCTCGGCCGTACGTCCAATTGGTTCCCGCCCTTGCGCCCGTTCGTGATCGTTGCCGGCTCCCTGGCCGTCGTGGCGATCCTGTGCCTGCCCTATCTCCGCCGGGTCCAGAAGCTCGCCATCGGTGTCGTGGCCGCACTCGGCTTCGGCGCCGCGCTCGCTGCGCCGCTGTTCTCCACCGTCGCGACCGCGGCCACGCCGCACAGCGGCGCCATCCCAACTGTGACCCCGACGGCGTCCGGCGGATTCGGTCGGCCCGGTGGTGGCGGTGGGTTCCCCGGCGGCGGTGGATTCCCCGGCCGCGCCGGCCGTATCCCCGGCGGCGGCTTTCCCGGTGGCGGCGGCACCTTCCCCGGCGGGGGACCCTTTGCGGGCGGCGGTAGCAGAAACGGCATCGGCAACGGCGGGACGAACCCGTTCCCGGGGTTCGCCGGCGGTGCACCCACGTTCGGTCGTGGCGGCTCCCAAGGCGGCTTCGGTGGCGCGGGCGGTGCTGGTGGCGGTTTCTTGAACGGAAGTCGATCGAACGCCGCGGTCAACAAGTTGTTGCAGTCCGACGCAAATCGCTACACCTGGGCGGCCGCGACGGTCAATGCGAACAACGCCGCGGGCTACCAGTTGGGCAGTGGCGAACCCGTCATGGCGATCGGTGGGTTCAACGGGACGGATCCCGCTCCCACGCTGGCGCAGTTCGAGAAGAACGTCTCGGAGGGCAAGATCCATTACTTCATCGCCAGCGGAGGCGGCTTCGGTGGTGGCGGCTTCGGGGGCGGCGCCGGCGGCGGCACGTCGAACGACGCCGCGCAGATCACCTCATGGGTAGAGGCGCACTTCACGTCAGAAACGGTCGGCGGCGTGACCATTTACAACTTGACGTCGAGCGCGTCCTGAGTTGAACCGCCCGTCGGCTCAGGCGAGCAGCCTCCGGTAGTAACCGAGAGTCTTCTCGTCGAAAGCAATGAACCGCACCAGGA
This sequence comes from uncultured Acidimicrobiaceae bacterium, assembly GCA_963828455.1. Taxonomy (GTDB): domain Bacteria; phylum Actinomycetota; class Acidimicrobiia; order Acidimicrobiales; family RAAP-2; genus Bog-473. The sequence continues at coordinate 50,139 of CAWHFH010000002.1, forward strand.
GGACCTCGGTGTCCGCCGCGCCGACGGTTGTCACGGCGATGGCGGCGGCATCCTCGGGGGGATAGCCGTACACGCCGGTCGAAATGGCCGGGAACGCCACGGACCGGGCACCGACCTCGTCGGCGACCGCAAGGCTGTTGCGGTAACACGCCGCGAGCGTCTCGGGCTCGTCATCAGAGCCGCCGCGCCATACCGGCCCTACCGTGTGAATGATGAACCGGGCAGCGAGGTCGAAGCCCTCGGTGACGACGGCCTGCCCGGGCGGACACTCGCCGACGGCACGGCACGCTGCGTGGAGCCGGTCGGCACCCGCGGCGCGGTGGATGGCCCCGTCGACGCCTCCGCCGCCACGCAACTGACGGTTGGCCGCGTTGACGATCGCGTCGACCTGCTCGGTCGTGATGTCGCCGGCGGCCGTTTCGAGACGCGGTGACACGGCCCGACTGTCAGCCGCCTGTCGTCGTGGTCGCGCCCGAGGTCGACTTCGGCGCCAGCTTGCTGAGCGATACCGAGTGCGCGGGTGCCGGGACCGAGACGTGTTCGCCCCAGTTGGTAAAGGAAACGGTGCCGTGGATGCTGGAGGCGTGCGCCTTCGCTCCCGGGTTGGTGACCTCCTCGATCGGCAACGGCTTGCCCGTCGAGGGCACGTAGAGGATCTCTGGCACCGACGTGCCGTCGCTCGCCGACACTGAACCTTTGATGCCGACGCCGTGCTGGCCTAGCACCGTGGCATCGGAGACGTGGGTGAAGGGCCCGCTGAAGCTGAGCTCGGTTGCCACCTGTGACTTCAACAGGCCGGCCACCAGCTGTGCGAGGTTCGAATTGGACATCGGGAAGGAGAGCCACTGGCCCTGGTATTTGCGCGCCTGCGCGGCAGTGAGCCCCAGGATGTTCTGCAGGCCGCTCGTGTTGCCCTTCACGTAACCGGTCGTTCCGACCACTTCGGCGTTCATGTGCTCGGTGGACTTCCCGTTGTGGATGGTCAGCGACTCGGAGCCTGAACTGGTGCCGGCATCTCCGCTCTGCTGCAGGCTGACCTTGCCCTGCGTCACATCGGTTTGGAAATGAACGGTCTGGTTCGTCGCGGCCTTCACCGCCGCCTGGTATTGGGACTGTGCGCTCTCAGTCGGTGCGCCTGCCGCGCCGACGGCCGTCCCACTGGCGCCGAACGCGGCCAGCGCGGCGAACGCCGCCGCGCCGACGGCGACCGCGGTGGGACGAAGGGGAAGGGGGCGCCGCATGCAGGTTCACTCTCCTGGGGTCCGGTCCGGCGGCGCTGTCGGCGCCCGGCCGTCCCGGGTTGGGGGACCCCATCCTCCCATGTTCCGACGTTCGAGCGGATTCGGGTCCGTTCCTGGGTCAAACGGCGCTGACCGGGCCGATCGGCACCGCACCCTGCGGAGCTTGTGGTCGCACGGTCTCACCCCAATGGGAGTAGGCGACGTGCAGCGTGCCGTCGGGTTTGCCCGTCGAGTCGAGCGCGTCCTCCTCGACCGGCACGTGGCTGCCGTGGGCACGGACATAGAGCACCACGCGCTCCGTTTTCTTGGCATTGGTCTGGGTGCCGTCGATGGCGTCCACGGCTATCCCGCCGAGAGTGGTGGCCTGACCGAGCGTGAGGTGGCCCTTGAGGTCGAGTTCGTCGGCGACATCGTGCGAGCGGACGCCGGCTACGACCTGTGCGAAGGTCGTGTTGGTCGTCGAGAATTCGATCCACCGTCCCGCGACCTGCTGTGCCGTCGCGGCGTCCATGCCCACGAGCGCCTGAAACCCGCCGGCGTTGCCCTTCACGTACGTGAGGCCTCCGATGACGTCGATGGTGATCATGTCGGTCAGGCCGCCCTTGCCGGTGGCGACACTCTGGGTGCCCGAGGCCGGGCCGGAGTCGCCCGTCTCGAGCAGCGAGACCTGGGAGACGGTCGACGACGACACGTAGTGGACCGACCACTTCTTCGTCGTGCCCAGCGCCTCCCGGTACAGTGTCGACGCGTTCGGCGTGGTGGCATGCGCGGACGCCGCCACCGGGGGTGCGCCGGCGAGCACGGCCAGCGCGAGCCCACCGAGCAGCGCAACGCCGGCCGCCAGCCTTCGTCCGAACACCCTTCCTCCTTATCTCGCCCTGGCGGGGAGCGCGCCAGCATCCCACGCGACCGGAGAGCCTCTTCGTCACACCGGCGGAGGGGCGACCGTTCGTCCCCGACCGGTCAGGCAAGCGGAAGGTATCCACGACTTGCGAACACACGTTCGTTAAGGTGGCGGGCAAGAGAAGGCAGCGGGGATCGTCACACCCCCGCCGTAGGGTCCTCGCCGTGCCAGCGGTGGCCGAGGCAGTGACCGGTCGCAGAAGAGACACAGAGGAGAGAGGGATGGCCGAAACGGAACGGGACAAGGCACTAGATGCTGCGCTGGGCCAGATCGAGAAGCAGTTCGGCAAAGGCTCGGTCATGCGGATGGGCGACAACCTCAACATGAACATCGACTCCATCCCGACCGGGGCGCTCTCCTTGGACCTGGCGCTCGGCATCGGCGGGTTGCCCCGGGGCCGCATCGTGGAGATCTACGGGCCCGAGTCCTCGGGAAAGTCGACCCTGGCCATGCACGTAGTCGCCGAGGCGCAGCGCAACGGCGGCATCTGCGCCTACATCGATGCCGAGCACGCCATGGACCCCGTCTACGCCCGGGCCATCGGAGTCAACGTCGACGACCTGCTGATCTCGCAGCCCGACACCGGCGAGCAGGCGCTCGAGATCGCCGACATGCTGATCCGCTCGGGCGCGCTCGACATGCTCGTCATCGACTCGGTGGCGGCGCTCACGCCGCGGGCCGAGATCGAAGGCGAGATGGGCGACACCCACGTCGGCCTCCAGGCCCGCCTGATGTCCCAGGCCCTGCGCAAGCTGACCGGGACGCTGTCGAAGTCGGACACCATCGCCATCTTCATCAACCAGCTGCGGGAGAAGATCGGCGTGATGTTCGGCTGTTTTCACTATGACTCGCCGGTAGTGCTGGCCGACGGGAGCACGGAGAAGATCGGCAAGATCGTCAACCAGCGTCTCCCGGTCGAGGTGCTGTCCTACGACGCAAAGGCCGGGGCGATCGTGCCCAAGAGGGTCGTGAACTGGTTCGACAACGGCACGACCGACGAGTTCCTCCAGATCACCGTGGCCAGGCCCGACAAGAACGGGTGGGCCGAGCCGTCTGGCCTGCACGTCGAACCACCTGATCCGCACCCCGAGTGGCTGGCGCGAGGCCGGTGAGCTGAAGGTCGGTGACCGGGTGCTCGAGGCGCTGCCGCATTATCTGTCCGAGCTTCCAATGGGAGGCCCTGCGCGGGACGCTCATGGGTGACGGCGCCTTTCCCATACGCGTAGCGGGCATGGCGCGCGGTTCCGCTTCGGCCACGGGCAGAAGCAGACGCCCTATGCCGACTGGAAGGCATCGTTGTTCTCCAACGTCGGCTGCTGCCGCCAAGTCCGGACAGGACGGTGCGGTGCACTTCGACGTCCCGCCGTTGCCCGAGCTCGCTCCGCTGCGCCAGGAGGTCTACGTCGGGAGACCAGAAGAAGGTGTTCGACGACGAGTACCTGAAGCGCCTCTCGCCGCTGTCCCTCGCCCTCTGGTACATGGACGACGCCAGCTTCACCATCCGGTCGAAGGGTTTGCAGAAGCGGACGGCCGGTCTGACCGGGCGGGCGACGATCTGCATCGAGGCGATGGAGCCGGCCACCCGTGAACGGCTGGTGGCGTATCTCGCCGACACCTGGGGGATCAGCGCCAAGCTGGTCGCCTCGGGGGCGGCGAAGAAGGCCGTCCTGGTCTTCAACAACGACGAAACGGCGAAGCTGCACGCGCTGATCGCCCCGTTCGTGCACCCGAGCATGGACTACAAGCTGCTTCCGGCGTACCGGGGCCGGTTCGCCGTCGAGCCGGTGTTCACGCCAATGCGCCACGAGCTGGTGGCCCTCCCGGTGACCGATATCCACGTAAAGCCGCCAACCCGTTCCATGCACCGCTTCGACATCGAGGTCGAGGACAGCCACAACTACATCGTCGACGGCGTCATGGTCCACAACTCGCCGGAGGTCACCCCCGGTGGCCGGGCGCTCAAGTTCTACTCGTCGGTCCGTCTCGACATCCGCCGCATCGAGGCCATCAAGGACGGGGCCGACGTGATCGGCAACCGAACCCGGGTGAAAGTGGTCAAGAACAAGTGCTCGCCGCCTTTCAAACAGGCCGAGTTCGACATCATGTACGGCAAGGGGATCAGCCGCGAGGGGTCGCTGCTCGACGTCGGCGTCGACCTCGGCTTCATCAAGAAGTCGGGCGCCTGGTTCACCTACGAGGGCGAGCAGCTCGGTCAGGGCCGCGAGAACGTCAAGACCTTCCTCTCCGAGAACCCGCAGCTGATGGCCGAGATCGACGAGCGGGTGCGCAACCACCTGGCGCCCAAGGAAGGCGACGCCGAAGCGGGTGAAGGTGTCGTCGATCCCGACGACGTGCCGATCACGCTCGAGTCCTAGCCCTACCCCCGCCCTCACAGCGGAAGCCGAAGGCTCCGGACCGTCCCCGACCCCCTCGGGCAACTGTCCGGAGCGCTTCGCGTCCGGACAGGGATGCCCTGTCGCAGCCGACAGAATAGGGCGATGCCGGGTGAGCCGTGG
>CAWHFH010000003.1:0-40589 GCA_963828455.1 uncultured Acidimicrobiaceae bacterium
GCGCTTTTTTTCCTGGTCACAGGGTTCTGGCCGGGAGCTCGATCCACTTTGCCCAACATCTGACCATCTTCGTCCCGGAGTCGATGGGCAGGGAATGCGAAGAGTCGCTCATGACATAGGACCTGCTGATCACAGTGTCTCCATCCATAAAAGGTGGCGACAGGCTGGGCGGCCGGCAGTTAGACGAACCCGATCACGGCATCAACGAGGACTATGCGTCGTCGATAGCCGTATGAAAACCTACATAAGTGACCCTTGCCGTAGTAGGATCTCATACGCATGCCCACCGACTCGGCCGTTATCGACCGGCTCCGGCCCCTCGGAGCCATCTTTCGTGCCCGGGACGCCATCGGGCACGGGATCTCATGGCGTGACCTCTACCAGGTGCGCGACTCGGGTCTCCTCATCGAGGTGTCCCGTGGCCTCTTCCAGCTGCGAGAGACCGCCGGAATCGATCAGATTGACTTCGTGGTCGTCTGTGCCCGCGCCCCCCAGGGCATGGTCTGCTTGGGCTCGGCTCTCGCTCATTGGGATCTCAGTGACGAAATTCCGACCCGAGTGGACCTGGCCGTTCCGGCAGGGAGCCACCGCCCGCGCATCGACCATCCACCCACACGCGTCCACGTCTTTGGAGCGAGCAACTTCGGACTTGGCCAGATCGAGGTGGAAGTGGGACAAGGCCTCGGCTTTCGAATCACTGACCCTGAACGGACTGTCGTCGATTGTTTCCGAGAACGACATCGAATTGGGGCCGACCTCGCCGTCGCCGGTCTGCGCAGGTACCTTCGCCAACCGCGAGCCCAACCAGGCCGTGTCCTCGAACTGGCCGAACAACTGCGAGTTCGGACGCCGATCCTCGAAGCGATGCGGATGCTGCAGGAATGAGCCCCGTTCAGCGAGACTCGACTGCTGGGCGTGCCTACCTCGACCTACAGCGGATGGCACGTCGGCGCGGTCGACCGACCCAGGAGCTGTTGCTGACGTATGTGCTCGAGCGGTTCCTCTTCCGACTGTCGAGGTCCGCCTATCGCGACCGGTTGGTCCTCAAGGGGGGAATGCTGCTCGCGGTCCTGGGCAGCCGGCGACCCACGGGTGACATCGACCTCTTGGCCCGTGCCATCGACAACGATGTGGCGGCTATCGCCGATGTCGTTCGCACGGTGTTGTCGGTCACGGCGGACGACGGCGTCACCTATGAGGCGGACGCCATGACGACGCAGGTTATTCGCGACGCTGCCCTCTATTCCGGGGTGCGGCTTAGCGTTCCTTCCCGCATCGGGAGCGCGAAGGTGGTTCTCCGCCTCGATGTCAATGTTGGAGACCCTGTGACGCCCCATCCGGTCGATGTCGAGTATCCGGCCCTACTGGACGGCCCGTTCCATTTGCTCGGGTACCCGTTGGCCACCGTCCTGGCGGAAAAGATCGTCACCATGATCGAGCGAGGGGCTGCAACGACGCGTGAGCGAGATTTCGCAGATGTCGTGGTCCTTTCTGGGCGCTATCCGATTGAGGCGTCCGAGCTACTGGCGGCGGTGAACGCAACAGCCGAGCACCGACAGGTTGTTCTGCGTCCACTGGCTGCACTCCTCGAGGGTCTGGGAGACGAGCGACAGGTGACTTGGTCCACTTTCATCGCGGGTGCCGGCCTTGAAGAGCTCGTGCCGAGCAGTTACGCCGATGCCATCAATATGGTGGCGGCGTTCATTGATCCACTGCTGGGCGGATCGGTTGAGCCCCGTCACTGGGATCCGCATTCCGGCGGCTGGGTTAAAACCCCAGGTGACACCGACCCAGAGTAGGTGTCGATGAGCGATATGCGACCCGAGGACATCGAAGCACTAGTCGATGAGGTTCGTGCGCTACGGGTGGAGAACAATCGCTTGAGATCGCTCCTGGGCCTTGACGAGCCAAGCCGGCACGAAATCCCCCATTCGTGGGAGCCCACCTTGTTCGTCGACTCGGACCGGCAGGACCTCAAGGGCGACGTAAACGGGAATTCGCCCGCTGAGGAAAAGATCGCTCTGTTCCGCCTCCTGTTCGCCGGGCGTGAGGACGTGTTCGCCCTTCGCTGGGAGAGCGCGCGCGGTCTGGAAAGGCCGGCTGGAGCCCCGCCGTCGTGGGTGGCTGGGCGAACGCGAAGAAACCGGGTCGTGCTTATCTGCCTCTGGATGAGGGAGTGGTGGAGTCGCACCTCGCTGGTGAGAGTCACCTCGGTCTCTACCCTCTGCGCCGCGGCGACGAGTGTCGACTGTTGGCCTGCGATTTCGACGGAAAGGGTTGGGTGCTCGACGCGCTGGCCTATGTCGACGCCGCTGCCTCCATCGGAGTTCCCGTCGCGCTCGAACGGTCACGCTCGGGCGAAGGGGCGCACACCTGGACATTCTTTTCCGGACCGGTACCGGCCGCTTCCGCTCGACGCCTGGGAGTGCAAATCCTCCGCCAGGCAATGGAGATCCGAGCCGAGCTCGATCTGTCGAGTTACGACCGCCTATTCCCGACTCAGGACTTCGTTCCGAAGGGATCGTTCGGGAACCTGATCGCCCTTCCTCTCCAGGGCGAGTGCCGGCGACGAGGGAATACGGTCTTTCTCGATCCGGCCAGCCTCAATCCCCATGAGGACCAGTGGGCGTTCTTGGCATCGATTCCGCGCATGTCTCCCGAAGCAGTGGCGGCGATCGTGAAGACGCTGGCGCCCGTCGCTGCCGGGCCCGATGACGCGAGGTACCGACCGCCCTTGGCAAGCGGAGCACATCAGAAGCCGCCGGAGGTGATTCGGGCCGCCTCGGGCGCGATGCTGGCCATTGACCGCATCGGTGTGCCCCCGGCGCTGGTGGCCGCACTCAAGCACCTGGCTTCATTGCACAATCCGGAGTACTACGAAAAGGAGCGGCTCCGCTTCTCCACCTGGAACACACCACGCTTCTTGCGGTGCTACGGAGAGACCATCGATCAGCTCCTGCTTCCTCGTGGAATCGCAGACCAAGCCGCTCGCATGATCAGCGACGCCGGAAGCAATCTCGAAGTCACCGACGCGTGCTCGTTGCCCACGTCAATCGACCTCTCCTTGCGGGCTTCCCTCACGGACCGACAGCAAAGTGCATTGGAGGCGCTCATTCCGCATCATCTCGGCGTGCTCGTGGCGCCGCCAGGTTCGGGCAAGACCGTTATCGCCTGTGGAGTCATCGCCCACCGCCAGCTCCCCACGCTCATAGTGGTCGATCGGCAGCCCCTTGTCGAGCAATGGCGGGAACGTCTGGGAGAGCACCTCGGGATGACCACCAAGGAGATCGGTCAACTTGGCGGCGGCCGCAACAAGGCGAAGGGTGCCATCGACATCGCAATGGCACAAAGCCTCGCTCGTCGGGAAGACCTGGGCGAAATCGCCAAAGCGTATGGCCTCGTCATTGTCGACGAGTGCCATCACGTCCCCGCGGTTACCTTCGAGCGTGTCGTGCGTCAGATGCCGGTCCGGCACTGGCTCGGTCTGACCGCGACTCCTTACCGGCGGGATCATCTCGAAAAGCTCATCAATATGTATTGCGGAGCCGAGCGACACCGGATGACACCGGACCACGATGAGGGCCTCCAGGTTGAGCGGTTACTTGTGACTCACACGACGGGCCATGAGCAGCCCAGCGATGAGGAGCTGAGCATTCAAGCCGTATTCCGCTCCCTCGTCGAGGACGAAGAGCGCTCGCGACAGATCTGCCGTGACGTCGCTGCTGCCATCGAGGTCCAGCGAAACTGCCTTGTGCTGACACAGTGGACGGAGCACCTCGAATCACTCTCCGGCGAGCTCCGACGGCTCGGGATCGAAGCGATCGTGATGCGAGGCGGGATGGGCAAGAAGGCCCGAGCGAGTGCCTCGGCTGAGATGCAGGCGCAGGCCTCTGCTGGTGGGCTCGCCCTACTTGCGACGGGAAGCTTCCTGGGGGAGGGATTCGATCTTCCGCAACTCGACACGCTGTTCCTCGCGTTTCCCTTGGCGTTCAAGGGCCGCATCGTTCAGTACGTGGGGCGAGTACTTCGACCCATGCCAGGAAAGTCGAGGGTCGAGGTGCACGACTACGTCGACATCAACGTGCCCGTCCTGTCCCGTATGCATGCGAAGCGTCTCCCGGCCTATGCCTCACTGGGATTTCCGATCGACAAGGCGGCGCGAAGTCCGAGTACGGCTAAGACGGCGGATTCGCAAGAGCTCCTTCCGTAGGACGGCGCGGAATTCAGGCACCAGTTGTCCATCCTTTTGCCCATCCATTCAGTCCGATTGGACGGACAAGGACCCTAGCCCTGGACGCATGTAGGGCAATGAACAGGGACGATGGCACTGGAGCGCACCTGCTGGACACAGCTGCCCGATGTCTCAAGGTGGCGACACGGGTTCGAATCCCGTTGATGCTGCAAATTCGGCACTGTGGCATCGGCAGAATGCCGCGTTCCGGCGTCGAGTCACTCGACGATCACCACGTTGCGACCCATTGTGGCACGCGACTCCATGGCGCCGACGACCTCGGGCAACGCAGAGAAGGACGACGTCGAACCAACGATCGGACGAATCGTCCCGGCTGCGATCATTTCCAAGAGATTCTCATGGAGCCGCACCCCGTCAGCGTGCGACGGGAAGTTCAGTCCGGTATCGCGTTTGAATGCGAGCGTATCCTCGGTGTACGCGTGGCAGACGCCTACGAGTGAAAAGTTGCCGAACAAAACTGGCCTCGGAACGATCCCTTCGTCCTCGGCCTCGATCCCCGACGCGAAGCCAACGAGCAGATGGCGGCCTCCGAATGCCATACACCGAAACGTTTCGAGCGTGGTAGCACCACCGACGGTATCGAAGGCCACGTCGACGCCCCGCCCACCGGTCGCTTCGAGCACCCGCGCGACGAAGTCGTCATGTCGATAGTCAATCGCAACGTCGGCGCCGAGCTCGGTGGCGAACCTAAGCTTATCTGGGCCGCCCGCAGTCGCGATCACTCGGGCACCGCGTGCGCACGCGAGTTGTACGGCGGCCGAGCCCGCGCCCCCAGCAGCGGCGTGCACGAGCACAGTGTCGTCCGCCGTGAGGCGGGCACGTTCGTAGAGCGCCAAAGACGACACATGGAACGGCATGTAGACCGATGCGGCGGCTGCGGTGTCCATATCGTCGGGCATCGCGAAAGTCATCGCGACAGGGGCAACTGCGATCTCCGCATATCCGCCAAAGGCACCAGTAGGAATCGCGCAGACGCGCGTTCCAATCATCCCTTCACTTCCCTCGCCTGCCGCACGCACTCGGCCGAGAACCTCCATACCGGGGACGTACGGCGGCTCGATCGGCACGGTCCGGTACCGGCCGCGGATTCCGTCGATGTCGTTGAAATTGATCGTGATCGCCTCCACCGCGATCTGCACTTCGCCGGGTTCGGGCTCAGGTGCTTCTACCTCAGCCATCCGAAGCACGTCCGCCGGTGCACCGAATTCGTCGGCCAGCCAAGCTCTCATGTCGCGCCTCCCCTCGATTGTTCAGGCGGGTGCGTGCTCCGCACACCCAAGAGTCCTGGCGATTGGCATCCCAGGTTATGGACGTCAATCGTCACCACACCATGACCATCTTCCCGATAACCGACCTACTCGCCAGGCGCTGCAGCGCGGATGGGAGGTCGTCGAAGGGGACTTGGGTGGTCACCGCGTTCTGCAGCTGACCAGAGGAAACCAGGTTGGAGAGTTCGGCATGTATGGCATCGAGCTCGTCCCGGCTGTAATCACCGGCGTAGACGCCGACCAGGGACGTGTTGGAGACAACCAGGTTGCTCGTCTTGATCTGGGCCCAGGCCCCGCTTGCGAATCCGACGGCGAGCAGCCGACCGTGACGAGCGAGGGCTGTCGCCGCCTCCTCGGCAACCGAACCGCCAGCCGGGTCGTACACAACATCCACTCCGCGGCCGTCTGTCATCATCCGCAGTCGACTTGCCAGGTCTCCGTCTCGATGGTTGATGGTCTCGTCCGCGCCCATGCCACGGCAAAACTCAGCCCGAGCCTCATCGCTCACGACAGCGACCACCCGGGCTCCGAGTGCCCGGCCGAGCTGTACGGCTGCGATCCCGCTGCCACCGGCCGCTCCGATCACGGCGAGCCACTGGCTGGGTTCGATACGAGCGCGGTCGACCAGACCAATCCACGCGGTGAGATGGGGTATCCAGAAGCCCGCTGCGTCGACGTCGCTCAGCCCGGACGGAACCGTGAACGACGACCGTGCGGGAGCCAGGTATTCCTCCGCGAACGAACCGCTGCCCTCCATGAAGCTGGTGGTGGACATGACCTTCGTTCCGAGGGCAATGTCGACGTCCGGACCCACCGCACTGACCACGCCGGTACCCTCCTGCCCGGGAATGAAGGTTCCAGCCGGCGTGAGCGGGTAGGTGTGACGGCACATCGAGCGCGTCGGGTAGTCCGATTCCCGCCGCGGTCACCCGGACACGGATTTGGCCCGGGCCGGGCTCGGGGACTGGGACGTCGGCATGGCTCAGGACCTCTGACGGCTCTCCCGGGCGGTCGACTCGCCACGCTCGCATCTGCCTCCACTCCTTGTCTTGTATCTCCTGGACAGGGATAAGCACGTTATTGTGCCTCCTCTGCATCCGGTCATTGTCTTACAGAGTTGATGCGGCCACCGCACGAGCACGAGAAGCCCATTCTCATCGTCGGTCCGATTGGCTAACTACTCGGCTGTATTTGGTAGAGCGGAGCAGACAGAGCGGCCACGCGCGACCCTCCAGAACTGGTTGCATGCGACAGCTCAGGACTCCAGAAACGGCCCAACCCGCTCTCTGAAGTTGGCGGCACCCGTTCGAATCATGTGGGGTTCCTTCTGGTGCTGTCATTGCAGTCATGAACAACATGTCCAGAGAGCTGGGTGACAACTGGAAAGCCGCTCCGTGACGTTCCTCATCGACGGCTGAAGGTGGTTACCGATGCGACATGCGAGTGGATCGCAGCCCACGTTGGCCAGATGGTCGTGAAGTAGATCAGCCGCTCGCTTGGCATCGTCGGCCCCCGCAGCACAGACCACTTGCGCGTGATGCCGTTCCCAATTCATCTGATGGCGCGAAGGGGCGTGAACGGCGCGACCGGCGAGTGCGTTGAGATCTGCGATCGCGAGCCTGAACTCGGGGTCGGCGACAACGGCGAGCTCGAGCAGCACAGTTGCTTGGCGGCAGTCGAGAGCATTTTGCGCTTCGCGGTAGCGCGCCGCCGCCTGCAGATTCGCGGTAACGGCGCGACCATGGTCCTCGACGGAGAGCGCGAAGGTAGGTGTGCCCGCAGAGGGAGTTGGGTGCGGGCCAGGGGTTTCATGCATGGCATCTGAGACGGCCGCCGGCGGGGTCATGGGTCAAATCGTCGTCCACCAAGGGCACCCGTCCTGGGTATTCATGAATGTGGACGCCCCAAACGCGAGCGGTCCCATGAGGTGCGAGCTCCATCTCGCCAACGGTGACGTCGTCGCGGCGGGCACCGTTCAGCTTCACGAGGGCAAGGGCCAAATCGCCAGAGCGATCCAAATGGGCTCGGGCCAGGTTCGGAATGCGACACTTGCGGATAGCACCGGTGCCGTTGTCGCCTCGGCGAACTTTGCGTGACCGGACCCGTTGTCGTCCGCCTACGCAAACTCACGACCCAACCAATCGATGGCTCTTGACGAAAGGACACGCCTCGCTGCTGTGACACCCGAGCGGTGGGACCGTGTCAGCCCAGTCGCCAGGGTGCGATCCGCGCCCGACCTGCCAATGGCGACCTGAACCTTGCAGTCACTCGTCGAATGCAACGTCCGGTTCGAACACTGCTCGACGTGAGGTTCGGCGCAACGCGGCGAGGACGGGTCGGCCGAGAACCAGGATGAGGATGGCGGTTGTCGCGGCACGGGTGAGATCGAATCCCATCGACGTCGTGAGGTCGAAGAAGGTGAAGCGGTGCAGGTTCGCCAACACCCCGAGACCGGCGACGAAGGAGTAGCGGGTGGTCGTGCCGGCCGCGAAGGGCCAGAACCAGAAGTTGATGACCAGCCCGTAGAACAATGCCGCCACGGCGCCGTAGGCGGCCAACATCGCCCGCTCAGGGAAGCCGCGCATCGGCGGAAGACACCCGGCCCCGAAGCCGACCCACGCCGCCGCCAGCATCTGGAAGGGCAACCAAGGCCCGACGCCGCCGGTCGCGAGTGCAGAAGCGAAGAACGCGACGGCACCCAAGACGAAGCCAAAGCCTCGCCCGAACACGCGCGCCGACAGGAACAGGAGGAACCACTCTGGCTCGAATCCGTCGATCCCGGGGCTGGGTACGCGCAGGGCGGCGAAGCAACCAGCCAGAATGCCGAGGAGCGCCACGGCTTTCGCGTCGATCGCTCCTTCGGAGATTTCGGCCAACAGAATTGCCAGGAGCAGCGGGATCAGAGCTACGAAGATCCAGGGCGCGTCACTGCTGTGCGCGTTGTTGGCGCCCGCGCTCTGATGGATCATCAGCGGCCAAGCAAAAGCAACCACACCGAAGGCGGTCGTGAGGGCCAGCAGCAGCGAGGATCGACGCCCAAGCCGGATAGCGGGCACACGGCGGTGGCGTGGTGCGCCGGGACGTTCCGTCGGGTCGACTGGTTCGCCCGCCGCAGGGTGGAGGTCGAGCGTCATGCGGGTGCCGCCGTCATCGCCGTCCGCACCTCGTCGAGCGTGAGCCATTCGCCCGGCGCCAATATCTTGGACACCTGGGGGGCGAAGACCGGCGAGTGGCACACGACCTTGTGCGCGGGTCCGTCAGCAATGATCTCACCGTTCGCCATGACCACCGCCCGTTCGGCCAACCGCGCCGCCAATTCGACGTCGTGGGTGGCCAACACGACGGCATGTCCCTCATCGGCCATCTGGCGAAGCAGGACGATGAGCCGGTTCTTACTGGGATAATCGAGGCCCCGAGTGGGCTCGTCCAGCAGGAGCAGGCGGGGCGCCGGAGCCAGGACGACGGCGAGAGCCAGCGCCAACCGCTGGCCCTCGGAGAGGTCACGAGGGTGTCGTCCCAGCGGAACGCCCGGGAGGACGCGATCGAGCGTCACCCTGGTGCTTCCGTCGGCCAGGTTCGAGGTGCGGTCGGCAAGGCGACATTCGTCGCGGACGGATTCGCCGTAGAGGAGGAGTCCGGGATCTTGCGGCACGAGGCCCACCTGGCCCATACGCTCTGCGGGCTCCATCCGGTACGGATCCCGTGCCTCGACCCGCACCGAGCCGCGGGTGGGGGCCCGGCCACCTGCAAGTGCGTTCAGGAGTGTCGACTTTCCCGAACCGTTGCGCCCCATCAGCACTGTGACCTCACCTGACCGCAGCTCCAGCTCGAGCCCTGCGACCGCCGTCACCGCCCCGTAGGCAACGCCCAGCTTGTGGGCGGTAGCGAGCGGCGCCCCCGAGAGGGGCCCGGCGGCGGCAGCGGGGTTGGTCGGCCCGATCCGCGTCCGCAACGCACCGACCTGCCGGCGCGCGTCACGGACGGTGAGGGGCAACGGGTCCCATCCAGCGAGGCGTCCGAGTTCCACGATCGGCGGCGCCACCGGCGCGTCGCGCATCACCTGTTGGGGCGTGCCGACCACGAGCGGTGCTCCGTCGCCGGGCACGAGGACCATCCGATCGGCGAAGGGCAGCACGCGCTCGAGGCGGTGCTCGGCCATGCACACCGTCAGGCCGAGGTCGTGCACCAGCCGGGCGAGTGCGCTGAGGACTTCTTCGGCGGCGGCCGGATCGAGGGCGGACGTGGGCTCGTCGAGGACGAGGACGTGGGGCGAAGCCGTGAGCACTGCCCCGATGGCGACGCGTTGCTGTTGGCCACCCGACAACGCGCGGAGCGAACGGTCGCGCAGGTCCTGGAGGCCGAGCAGATCGACGGTGTCCTCGACGCGGCGGCGCATGGCGTCGGACGGCACCCCGAGGTTCTCCATCGTGTAGGCGAGTTCGTCTTCGACCCGTTCGGTGACGAAGCCCGCCACCGGGTTCTGACCGACGTAGCCCACGACGTCCGCCAGGTCGCGCGGACGATGGTCGCGGGTGGAACGGCCTTCGACGGTGACGGTGCCGCTGAGGTTCCCCCCGGTGAAGTGGGGCACGAGCCCGTTGATGGCGCGCAGGAGCGTGGACTTGCCGGTTCCCGTTTCGCCGACGACAACGCAGAGCTCGCCCTCGGGTATCTCGAGGTTGACGTTGCGCAGTGTCGGGCGGTCGGCGCCTGTGTAGGTGAACGACATGTTGTCGAAACGGATCATGCGGCGACCGCCTCTACTTCGGCGGGGGCGCGACGCGCTGCGCTGGGCCGGGACGACGGCACCACGAAGGCAGGCGCCGCCGCGATCAAGATGCCGGCGACAGGAAGGAGCGGCAGCGCGGGGACGGCCAACGGATAGAAAGAGACCACGACTCCGGAGACATCGACGGCCCGCGCGACGAGTATGGCGGCCAGCGCGATGAGCCCCGAGGCGACGACGCACCACTCGGGCAGTCCCCACGGATCGGGGCGGTAGCGGGTCCGTGTGCTGCGGCGTCCGCTCACCGCCATGCCGAGCGCACACAGCGCGAAGGCCAGTGTGATGACCGGCAGGCCCAACCCGAACAGCGAGCTCGAGTCGATCACCCCGTACACGCCGATGGCCGCGAGCAGCAGTCCCAGCACCATGACCGCCGTCGCCACGCGACGTACGGCGCTCACTGTCTCCTCCCGCCGGCCGTAGCCCCGGGCGTCCATGGACGTCGCCAGTTGCAACGACCGATCGAGGGCTCCCTCCAGGACGGGAACGGCGACGCCGCGCAGGCCGCGCACGCCCGTCGTCGGAATGCCGCGGAGACGACGGGCCTGCCGGACCGCCGCGATCGACTCCATCAATTCCGGCGTGAACGACAGACGCGACCGTCACTGCGACGCCTGCTTCGTACAGGACGGCGGGCAGGCAGCGCAGCAAGCGGTACGGGCTGGCGAGAGAGTTCGCGGCACCGAAACACACGATGACCACAGCGATCTGGAGACCCTGCACGAACGCCGTGAGGATCGACTCGAGGCTGACGGCGCCTCCGATGCTGACACCGGCGGCCCATGACGGCAGCGGCACGCGCGGCAACGTGAAGAGGAAGTGGCCGGGCAGGCCGCGCTGACCAAAGAGGATCTCGATGGCGACCCGGATGACGATGACGACGACCCCGAGGCGCAAGAAGAAGGTGAGCGAGCGCGACCACGGCTCGCTGCCCCGGCAGCTCGCGACCACGAAGCAGGCCACGCCACAGACGAGCAACAAGAGGAACGGGTTCGGGTTCAGCGACTGCATCGCGATCACGGCAAGGCATACAGCCCACAGCCACCACGCCAACGGGTGCAAGGACCGAGACGGGCGGGTCATTCCTCGAGCGGGCGTCGGCGCCAGCGCCACCATGCCAACCCACCGAGCGCCAGGATCACGACGGCCACGATCACGATGGGAAGGGTCGGGTCGCCACCTCCCGTCCCGTCGCGCCCACGTTGATCGGCCAACGCGGTCTTGCCGTCATGGGTGTTCGCGCCCGTGCTGGTGGTGCTGGTCGTCGTCGAGGTCCCATGCGTTGGGCCGGGCGGTGCCTTGGTTTCGGCGCCCGGGTGCGAGGTGGTTGTCAGGCTGTTCCCCGGGCTCGTTGTTCCGCCGGGGGCTGTCCGGGCACCGGCGGAGCCGTTGCCAGGGACGCCGGTCGTGTTCGTTGCCGAAGCGGAAGAGCTGGCCGGCCCGGGTGCGGACCCGCCGGCCGAACCGGCGCTTCCGCCGCCGCCCGAGCCGCTCCCGGCACCATTGCCGGAGCCACCGGAGGGCACCGGTGTCACGCCGGGGCAGGCCTGGGCGAAGGCGGCGCTGGGGGAAACCGAGGGCTTCGTCGCGGACGGGTTGTCCGGACCGGGGTTCTGATACCGCCACCCTTCGACATACGTCTGACCGGCGCTCACTGTGTGCGACGCCGGACCGACGTTCGCGTATGTCCAGGTGTTCGTGTAGGGGTCACCTCCCCAATACGACCAGTAGTAGTACTGGCCGCTACCCGTGGTACTCAGGCAGCTCTGTACGCCGTCGGCCGGGACCTGCCCCGTGCCGTCGTCGATGGCGCACACCAGGCCTGAGTTGTTCTGGTATGGGGTGTCGTGAGCCGCCTGCAATGCCTGCAGGTCGCTCGACCCGGGGTCGACGTTTGCCGCTTGCACCGCGGCGGGGCCCGTCCCGCTGTAGCCCCCGTCGTCGATCACGACTCCGATGCACACCTGGCCGCTCGCCTCTTCGGCGGCACCGGCCGGCCCGAGGACCAGGGGACCCAGAACGAGGGCCCCAACGACGGGCAGGCCGACTCGCGCAGAAGCGGCACGGTTCAGGTCTCGCTGGCGGACGTGCCCACGACGTTGTGCACGCCGTACGGGGAGGCTGAGCCTGAGAACGCCGCGTCGCCGTAATTGAAGACGCCGCCGTCCGAGGCGACGAACCAGTACCCGCCCCCGTCGGGCGTTGCCGCCATGCCGACGATCGGGGCGTTGAGGCGCAACGAACCCGTCGACCCGTAGAAGGTGGCGTCTCCGAAGCTGAAGATCCCGCCGTCGGCGGCCACGAGCCAGTAGCCGCCGCCGTCCGGCGTCGACGCCATGCCCACGATGGGCTTGTTGAGCGGCTTGCCGCCCATGGATCCATAGAAGTTGGCATCTCCGAAGCTGAAGATCCCGCCGTCGGACGCCACCTCCCAGTAGCCACCACCGTCAGACGTCGACGCCATGCCCACCACGGGCTTGTTGAGCGGTTTGCCGCCCATGGATCCCTGGAAGACCGAGTCGCCGTAGTTGAAGATGCCGCCGTCCGAGGCGACCTCCCAGTAACCGGCGCCCTCGGCTCCCGAGGCGATCCCGACGATCGGCTTGTTGAGCGGTTTGCCGCCCATGGAGCCATAGAAGGTGGCGGTACCGAAGTTGAAGATGCCGCCGTCGGACGCCACTTCCCAGTAGCCGCCACCGTTCAGCGTCGAGGCGATGCCGACGACCGGATCGTCCAAGGGTTTGCCGCCCATGGAACCGTAGAACGCGGCGCCGCCGAAGTTGAAGATGCCTCCGTCCGAGCCGGCCAGCCAATAGGCAGTGCCCGACGGGCCGAACGGAGAGCCGAGGCCCATCAGTGCAGGGACGGCTTCGAAGCTGGCGAACAGGTCCCCGGTGCCGGGCGTGGAGAAATAGAAGGCACCGGCGTCGGCTCCCGACGTGATCCTGAAGGACAGCAGCAACGTCGTCGGCATGTGGCCGCCGACGTCGAATTGGGCGCTGTCGGGCGCAAGACCCATGGCGACGATGGCCTGGATCACCAGCGAGGTGGAGTCCGGATCGCTCGCCTGCTGGTTGTCGGGTGCACTCGGCTCGATCGCCCAGCCGCCGTCGGAGTTCTGCCCGTTCTTGAAGAAGGCCACCGCGTTGTTTGCGACCGCCGGGCTCAGGCCGCCCTGTGCCGCGAGCCCCTCCGCTGCTTCGGCGGTGGTGTTCGTGTCGGGCCCCCCGAACTGCGCCGGGTCGCCGTTGCACGGGGCGGTCGTCGTGTCGGGATCGGTCCATCCGCCGTTCGGGCATTGCTGCTGCTGGAGCCACGAGATCGCCGGACCGTCCGCTTGTGTCCCAGCGGCCTTCAACGCCTGCAACGCAAGGCCTTGGTCGTACGAGCCGGCGTCGAAGTTCGCATTCTGGGCGTCGGTTCCGAACCGGCCGGCGTTGGTGCCGGTCTGTTCCGTGGCGAGCAGGCGATTGACGAGGTTGGTCCCGCCGAAATTGGTCGGGTCCGCCCCCAGCGTGTGTGCCGCGAGGATCAACAGGGACAACTGTCCTGGGCCGTCATTGCCCTCGACGGTGACGTACGGACTGACGTTCTGCTCCATGTAGGCAAGGCCGGTCCGCGCCACGGGCAGGTCCACGTTGGCCGCCGCCAGGGCCAGCAGCGTGTTCACGGTCTCCGAATAATTGGCGGTGCCCGGTGTGCTGCCGGGGATGTAGCCCCCGGTCGTGAGCTTCCCCGTCAGCCACTGTGCCGCGGCCCGGGCTGCCGGTACCTGCGGCAGGACCGCCGGCGCGATGCCAGCACCGGCAGGGCCAGTGAGGGGCGCCGCGGCGGTGACGAGGAGAGCGGCAGCAGCGGCGGCAGCGCCGCTCAGGAGCCGGCTGGTGCGGATCATGGTTCTCGCTTCCCGGACATGAGCCCGGGAGCACCCACGCCGCGTGGTTCCACCGAGCCCCAGTCCTCGTGTCTCGACGGATGGGAACTCAGCTGCCCAGTGAGGTATCCCGGCTCGGTGACATCACCTTGTGGGTGTGCCACTCACGGTTGCGGACCAGCGCCGGGCTCTCACCGGCTTCCCCTCGTGGGCAGTTTGCCGTTTGCGACGGCGGTTTCGGACGTTACCACGGGCCCGGTGGACGCAACGTTGGGTATCGGGACCCGGTAAGCGTAGACCTGCTCGGTTCCTGACCAGCGAGGTCGCATCGGCAGGTGGCCTATGGTCACGACATGACCCAGGGTGATTGGCGGGAAGCGGTGATTTCTCGCATACGCAAGTTGATCGAGCAGGCCGACCCGGATGTCGTCGAGGAACGGAAGTGGGCCAAGGCCTCGAACCCGGAAGGCGTTCCGACCTGGTACCACGACGGCCTGATCTGCACGGGGGAGACTTACAAAGACCACGTCAAGGTGACGTTTGCCAAGGGCGGCTCTCTGAAGGACCCCGCCGGCCTCTTCAAAGCTGGCACCGAAGGGGCGGTCCGGCGAGCGGTCGATCTCTACGAGGGCGACAAGCTCGACGAGAAGGCGTTCAAGGCGCTCGTTCGGGATGCCATGGCGCTGAACGAGGCGTCGTCGGCGGCGCGCAAGAAGAAGTAGTAGCCCGAGCGGCCGGTCCCTGACCTTCGGCTGAGCACCGGGGTCCGGCGGATCACGCCGGCCGGCGTTCGTCCGTACCGGGCGGAAAAGCGGATGCACCGGAAAAGCGGCGTCCGCCCCATCCATCGGCGGCCGTGGGCCGTAATCACTCCAGACCCATTGCAGGACCAGGGGAGGAGTTCACCGATGAGACCCACCCATGCCGCTCGGACCCAGAAGTCTCGGCCCGCCTATGCGAACCGCCGCCTCGCCAGCGGACTCGTTCCGGCCGCCGTCCTGGCGGGATCTCTCGGCGCGACCTCCCTGCCCGCCGGGGCGTCAGCGCCACGATCGGTCGTGACGACGGCCAAGGTCGCTGGGCTCGGCACGGTCCTCGTGGCGTCGCACCGGCCCCTCTACGAGATGGCCAACGATCCCAAAGGCCAAGCGTCCTGCACCGGTGTCTGCGCCAAGTTCTGGAAGCCGCTGATCGTCTCGCACAACGCGGCGCACCGTCTGGGTCACGTGTCGGGCCTCGGGACCATCCAGCGGTCCAACGAGCTCCAGGTGGCAATTCACGGTCACGTCCTCTATTTCTTCTTGGCTGATCACTCCGAGTCACAGGCGAGTGGGCAGGGCGTTGCGAACAATTGGTTCACGGTCAAACCGAATGGGACCCTCAACCGCACGAAGAGCGCCGGAACGAGCGTCACGGTCCCTCCGACGTCCACGCCGGGGTCGACCCCGTCGTCCTCTTCGACCACGACGCGGCCTACTTCGGCACCGGCGAGCCCGGCGAGCCCCAACAGCCGCCCGGCGCCCACCAGTCCGGCGCCGACCAGCCCGCCACCGACCTCACCGCCGACAACGTCTCCGCCCCCGCCCCCGCCGCCCACCACGACGCCTCCTCCGACGACAACGACGACGACGACGTCGGGTGGCGGTGGTGGCGTGGGTTTCTGAGGTTCTGATCCTCTAGGCCAAAGCTGAGAAGTCGCTCACCAGACGCCCGGCAGCATCCTCCAACGAACTCGCCGGCAATAGGCCGGGTGCGCAGGGTTCTGCGCCAGGACGCGTTCCTCGGCGCGGATGCGTCCGACATCGCAGCCGATGGCCAGCAGCGCGACGAGGACGTTGCGCAGCGAGAAGCTCTGGACCAGGTAGCCGGCGAGCAGCAGGACGTACGACGCGTAGATCGGGTGGCGGACGATCGCGTACGGGCCCCGGCTCACCAGGCCTCGGTCCGCCGCGGCAAAGCCGAACGACCGCCCGAGCGTCGTCAAGGACCAGAGGGCGAAGAGCACGCCCGCCAATTGGAGGGCCAGGCCCGTCGAAAGCCCCCAGCTCGGGTACCCACCGTCAGGCCGAAGGAGGACGGGGCTGAACGTCCCACCGAAGGCAAGGAGCCAGTCGCCGAAGCGCAGCGTCACCGTGTTCGCCGGACGGCGGATGAGATACGCCACGACCACTACCGCCTGCTGGGCGAAGAAGAGGAGCCCGATCGGGCGATGGGTGTGCAAGTACGCCGACAGCGTCACATAGGCGAAATACGCCGCGCCCGCCGCGCCGACGATGTTCGCCGAGAGCCGGACGATACGTTGCGAGCGCGGCGGCAGCGCGTGCTGGACCCGCGCCACGCCGGGCACTTTCCTCAGCTCCCGCCGCTGCCCTCGTGGGGCGGGCGCCGAGTGGCGAGCCGCTGTCCGATCACGGCATCGAGGCTGAAGCGGCCGGCCCCGAGCAGGGCCACGACGAGCGCGAGGATGGCCAGGGCCAAGTTGAGCTGGTAGCCGGGAGGGTTCGTCGAGTTGTTGATGCCCGTTGCCCAGGTCACCGTGATCATCGCCATGACCATGTCGCCGACCAGTGCGAGGCCGGCCAGGCGGGCACAGAACCCCAAGGCCATGGCGACACCGCCGCCGAACTCGACCAGGCCTCCGAGCACGGCGAAGAAGCCTCCCGGATGCAGGTGGGCGACGTTGGACATGTAGAGCGACGTCCCGTGGATGCCGGGGCCGTTGAAGGCACCGAACAGCTTGCCGGCGCCGTAGTAGATGAAGATCCAGGCCAGCCCGATGCGGGCTGCCAGCAGCCCGAGGTCGGCCGGCACTGGCGACGACCGGACGCTGAACACCCACCGGAGCAGGTCGCGCCCGCGTGCCGCGGGACTCGAGAGGGTCGCGGCCGTCGCCATCACGCCTCGGAGGTGCGATGAGCGTCCCGAATCGTCGGAAGGTCAACGGGCTGGTTCATCGGGCGGAAGGGGCCGACGAGTTGCGTCGCCAACACCGCCAGGTGCCTGGGGCGCGGCCCCTCCTGTTCGACCCTCAGTGGTCTGCCCGGGATGCCCGTGTCGATCCGCACCGTCGCCGCCGTCGGGAAGACGGCCCGGCGGAAGAGCTGGTCCCAGATCGTCAGGGCAAAGCCCAGATTGACATCTTGGGCACCGTCGAGCCGATGGTGGATGCGGTGATAGTTCGGGCTCACGAATACCCGCCCCAACGGCCCGAACGTCAGGTTGGTGTTGGAATGGGCCAGGGCCACCCAGCCGCCGTAGAGCACCAGCAGCAACACCGACACGACGCCGTTGTGGAGCAGGATCACGCCGGGCAGGAGGGCGAGCACGTACGACACATGCAGGAACGGGTGGGTGCGGAAGACGCTCAGCGCGTTCAGGTCCTCCTGGGAATGGTGGAGCTCATGGAAGCGCCACAGCATTCGCACACGATGGTTGATCAGGTGGACGAACCAATTGCACCCGTCCATGGCGACGAAGATCACCGCCACCGCGACCCACTGCGGCACGAAGCCCATACGGGGCAGCTCGAGCCATGGCACCGCCCTGTTGATCAGCTCGGCGAACGAGAGCGTGAGGGCCGTAACTAATGGCGCCACGAGGGCCACGTTGAGCAGCGTGTACAGGACGTCCTGGCGGTGTCCGCGCGGAACGGGTGGTCGGCGCTGTGCCGGCCGAACCCGCTCGAGGATCAAGATCGGGCCGATGATGGCGAGAGTCAACGGCCCGAGCACGATGACGCGCAGGACGCTGACCGACCCGGAGTAATTCACGCCGCCCCAATTCGTGGCCCATCCGAATCCGATGAGGACAGCGGCCCCGGCCACCCAAAGGCATGCCGGGAGGTAGACATGCGCGGCGAGGACGGACCGGAAGCGAGCGAGCCGGCGTCGCCACGCTCCGACATCGGGTGAGGCCGAGGTCCAGACGGGGACGACTACCACAGAGCCCGACTTTCAGGCGAGCCGTTGTCCAGCCGGCGCATCAGAACGATGCGCCGCCGGAGCCGGCGCTGGTGCCGCCGGAATTGCCACTGGAGCCGCTGCCCGAACCGGACGACCCCGACGATCCCTTGGACACCGTGACGGCGGTCCACTTGCCCCACTTGTCGGTGATGTTGCCGGTCGCCTTCCCTCCCACCTTGTCCTTGAAGAACCAGTAGACCGGCTGGCCGCCGTACGTCACCTGCATGAGGCCGTTAGGGCCGGCGGTCGTCCCGAGTTTCGCGCTCTGCACGCCCTTTCCTGCCGTCGCGCTGCTCACGCTGGCGGGCAACGTCAGCGCGGGCCAAATCTTCAGGCAGCCGGAACCGCACGTGACGGAACTCGGCTTGAGGACGTAGAGCGGTTTCCCACTGGCGGTGAGAATCTTGCTCTTTCCGATCGTCGTGACGGACACGGTGACCTGCTTGCCGCCGGTGGCTCCGGCAGGCTCGGCGGCGAGCGCCGTTGCCGACACGGCACCGAGGGCGAGCGCCGCGGTCCCGAGAACGCCGAGCCAGCTGTGGGAGGTGGTCGCCGGACGTTGGGTGGTCTTCATCTGGAATCTCTCCTCGTCTGAGGGGCGGGTGCGCTGGATCTCGCTCCAGTGTTGCTTACCCTGCCTCGTAGTACAGATAGTCCTACGGGCCAGGTAGGGCAAGGGATTCAGGCGCAGCCGGCCCGACCAGGACTGCTCCCGTTTCCTGCGCAAGGCGCCGGACTCAGGGCCGAGATTCGCCGACGCCATGGGGGGACGAGGTCCCGTGGCGCACCCAGCCGAACGCAGCGGTCACGACACTATTGGTGGAGGTGCCGCTCCCAGTCTGCGGGGACCCGTCCGCTCGGTCCCGGCACGGGCTGGTCGAGTGGGTGATGCGTCGGAGGAGCGAGCGGCGGACCCTCCGTGAACTCGTCACTGCGGTAGTCGTAGAACCAGTCTTCGCCCGGCTCGAAGCTCGCGATGACCGGGTGGCCGGACTGGCGGGCGTGGGCCGTCGCGTGCTGCGCAGGAGAGTTGTCACAGCATCCGATGTGGCCGCACTCCGCACAGCGGCGGAGGTGGAGCCACCAGCCCTCTGCGGTCTCGCACTCGAGGCACCCGGTGCCACTCGGCTCCTTGGTCGGGTCGATTGTCTGATCCGTCATTTCACTGCCTTCCGGGTCACCAGGACGTTTCTACCCTAGAGGTGCCCGGTCCGGCTCCTCCTGCCTCGATGAGCGGCCAAGGATCCGCGCGCCCCGTCGATCAATAGGATTGGTCGATACGGGGCGGAGAAAGGAGGTCTGGCGATGTCGACCGCAATCGTCTTGGCGCTGATTGCGAGCTTCTGCACGGCCACCTCCTCGGTCTGTCAGCGCATCGGCGCCACCTCTGCGCCGACCGGCGACAAGTTCACTCTGAAGCTCCTTCTGTATCTGGCTCGCAATCCGATGTGGCTGGCGGGCGTTGCGAGCCTGATACTGGGCTTCGTTTTCCAGGTGGTGGCGCTCCACTTCGGTGGTCTGGCGCTCGTGCAGCCGATCTTCGCCACGGAATTGATCTTCGTGTTCGGCTACATGGCGGTGATGGGCCGGAGGAGCCTTCGGAAGACGGACTGGATGGCGGCCGTCGCGATGGCGGCCGGACTCTCGGTGTTCCTGTTCACTGCCGCACCTTCGGGCGGACGGGTGCACCCGCCCGCCGCGTTGTGGTGGCTTGCCGGTGTCTCCGCGCTCGGCCTCGCTGCAGTGGTGACGGTGGCCGCCTATGTGCCGCTTCGCCGGGGCTCGCGCCCGTCGCCGGCACGAAAGGCCGCAACGATCGGCATCGCGACCGGTATCTCGTGGGGATTCGTGGCGGCCGTCATCAAGGAGATGAGCACGCACAACACCCTCGGGTCGGCCCTGTCGTCGTGGACGCCTTATGTGCTCGTCTGTGTCGGAGGGCTCTCGATGCTCCTCGCCGCCCATGCTCTCCAAGCTGGTCCGCTTGCGGCATCCCAGCCCGGATTCACCATCGTGGACCCTCTCGTGGCCAGTCTTCTCGGAATCTTCGTGTTCTCCGAGCATCTGCAGCTCGACCCCACCGACCTGGCGGTCGAAGTTCTCTCACTCGCTGCTCTGGTCTGGGGTGTGATCACCCTTAGTCACAGCCGCCTGATTCACGGTGAAGATCCTGAGACGCTGGCCCCCGATCCGCCCGTGAACGTCAGGCTCAACGTCGACGTGTGAACGCGCCTCAAATCGTCCGAAGTCCTGAGAAGCGAACGGCATGATCGACCAAGCGGCTGTTCCCGACCTCGAAGACGCCGAGCTCCTCCAGTTGGAGTCGTACGGCACGCGCGGGATTGCTCGTCCGGGGGAGTACCTCTACCGGGCCGGGGATGCCGACTACGACTTCTACGTCGTGCTCTCGGGTCTGGTCGAGATCGTGCTTGGGGTTGACGGCGAGGAAGAGGTCATCGTGCAGCACGGACCCGGACGGTTCCTCGGGGAATTGAACCTGCTCACCGGGCTGCGCGTCTTCGTGTCGGCCCGGGTGGCCGAGACCAGCGAGTTTCTGCGGATCCCGGCGGAGGAGTTCAGGCGCATCATCGCCACGCAGCCGCAGCTCAGCGACAAGATCCTCGTGACGTTCATGGCGCGCCGGAACGAACTCCTGACCGGAGCGGGCTCCACCACTCGGGTCATCGGGTCGCGGTTCTCACCCGACGTGCTCCAGCTCCGCGAGTTCCTCTCGCGCACGCGGATCCCCTACGAATGGCTCGATCCCGACGAGGACCCGCACGTCCAGGACGTCCTCGAGCAATTCGGCCTCGAGTCACCGGACCTTCCCGTGGTCGTCTCGTCGGACACCGTGCTTCGGCGCGCGACGCCGGGTTCGCTTGCCCAGCACCTCGGTCTGACCGTTGACCGTCTCCCCGAGCGCTGCTTCGACCTCGTCATCGTGGGCGGTGGCCCCGCCGGTCTTGCTGCGGCCGTGTACGGGGCATCGGAGGGCCTCCGGACACTCGGTGTCGACATGGTCGCGCCAGGTGGTCAAGCGGGCACCAGCTCACGCATCGAAAACTATTTCGGGTTTCCGATCGGCATCTCGGGGGGCGAGCTGGCCCAACGTGGGTTCGTACAGGCGGAGAAATTCGGCGCGCAACTGACCACACCCTGCGAGGCGGTGAGCCTGAAGGAGAAGGCAGGCCACCTCGTCGTCGAGCTCTCCGACGGCTCAGAGGTGGCCGGGAGAGCGGTCATCGCCGCGACGGGCGCCCACTATCGCCGGCTCGCGGTTGAACGGATCCGCGAGTTCGAAGCCAAAGGCGTGTACTACGCCGCGACGGAGCTCGAGGCGCGCCAGTGTGCCGGGAGCCCGGTCGTGGTCGTCGGCGGTGGAAACTCCGCCGGGCAGGCGGCAGTCTTCATGGCCGACAAGGGCAGCTCGGTCACCGTCGTGATTCGGGGTGCGCAACTGAGCGCCGGCATGTCCGGCTATCTCGTCAGGCGGCTGGAAAGTCATCCGCACATCGACGTGCTCACCGACAGTCGCGTCGTCGCTCTCGAGGGCGAGGACGTCCTGCACTCGGTCCAGATCGAGGGACCCGGAGGTCGCTCGGGCCGGCGGTGCAGTGCCCTCTTCTCGTTCATCGGCGCCGACCCCCAGTCCGGTTGGCTGTCCGGCTGTGCCGCCCTCGACGAGCACGGTTTCGTCCCCACCGACCGATCCTTGGCCCCGGAGCTGTTGGACCGGGACGGCGTCTGGAGGGCCCTTGGTCGCGCCCCGCTCCCGTACGAGACCAGCCACCCCGGGCTTTTTGCGGTGGGCGACGTGCGCTCCGGGTCGGCGAAACGTGTCGCTACCGCAGTGGGCGAGGGTTCGGCCGCGGTTCGGGCGATGCACGAATACCTCGCGTTCACCCCGACGCCTGTCGACGCGTGAGCAACGTCGCGGAAATTTCCTAGCCGTCAGTTCCCAATGAAGCCCTGCCACGCGTATGGTGCGACCTTCGGCAGTATGGACATGTTGGGTCCGAAGGGGCTGGAGAGGATCCCGGTGGCATGAGCTCTGGCGGTTGCGCGATCACTGGGTGGGGTGCGGCGTTCCCACCGACCGTGGTCACCAACGAGGACCTGAAGGCGATCTTCGACACGTCCGACGAATGGATCTTCGAACGCTCCGGCATACGGAGCCGCTATGCCGCAACGGGACCGTTCGTGAAGGAGGCTCCCGAAGCCAAGGCCACTGGACTCGGAACGACCGCCACCCTGGCGATCGAATCCGGCCGTCGGGCCCTCGTTGGCGCCAGCGTCTCGCCGCACGACGTCGACGCCATGATGCTCTGCACGACCACGCCGGACCTCGCGATACCCGCTACGTCCTCCTCCGTCGCCGGCGCATTGGGGATCACTGGTGGTGCGATGGACCTCAACGCGGCCTGTGCCGGCTTCACCTACGGCCTGATCACCGCCGCCGCGCTCATCTCGGCTGGCGCCGGTCCCGTGCTCCTGATCGGCGCCGAGACACTGACACGGGTGACCAATTGGAGCGACCGCACGAATGCGTTCTTGTTCGGGGACGGATCCGGTGCGGTCGTTCTCGAACCGGTCGAAGCCCCCGGCGGATTGCTCGGTTGGCACCTCGGAGTCGACGGCACACTGGTCGATCTGCTCTACGCAGAGCTCGGCTCGGGCATGGTGATGCGCGGGCAGGAGGTCTTCCGAAAGGCCGTTCGGGCCACCGCCGACTCGGCGACGGCCGCCCTCGATCGAGCCCACGTCGACGCGGCGGACGTCGCCCTCTTCGTCCCGCACCAGGCGAATCAGCGGATTATGGACGCAGTCGCGGACCGACTCGGTATTCCCGGGGAACGGATCGCGTCCGTCATCGAGTGGACGGGGAACACAAGTTCCGCCTCCATTCCACTCGCCCTCGTCGATGCGGCGGAGCGCGGCAGACTCCAAGCGGGCGACCTCGTGCTTTTCTCCGGCTTCGGCGCCGGGATGACGTTCGCATCCGCCGTCTGGCGTTGGGGGCCCCGACCGGGGTCGTAACCGCAACCCACCCCATGTCCTCCGGCGACCCCATCCGGGAACGCCCGGGTCCCAGCGATGCGGAATGTTCGGAATTCGGTGTTCTGGGGCGATGTATCAGGTGTGGGCACCACTTCGGACCTGGGTGCTCTCGTCGAAATCTACCGCAGGTGTACGGCTACGTGCTGCCACGATGCGGCAGCGCCGAGATCGCCGACGGACATCGTGTGTCAGACGTAGCGGAGCACCTCGGGCGCAGCGTGCGCGCCACCGAGTCCCTCCTCGTCCGCGAGGGCCGCTCTCCGCCGTGCGTATCGGAGAAGCCATGACGACTGACCCGCTCGATGCACTGCGCTCCCCCCTGCCCATCGAGCCCCGGCCGGAGTTCGCCGACGCGTCGTTACGCCGCATCGAGGCCCGTCCGGGTCCGTTCCGACGTCATTTCGGGGATGGGGACCAAGCAGGCGATGATCGAAGACCCGTCGGGAAACCCCATCGAGTTGTTTCGAGCCCATCCGGCCGGAAGCTCGCTTGCAGAACTCCTGACCCCCGGTCAGCCGCCCCGGCCCCGCCTCCACTATCTGAAAAACCGATATAAACTATCGCTACCAGCATATTGACAGATAGGATGTTGGAGGCCAATCTGAGTTGTGCAAGGGGTGATGAGGCAAAGGAGTGATCATGCGCCTGTTCAGGGACGATCTTGAGGAAGTCGAGCTGTTCGCCGAGGCCAACCGGGCCGAGCGCGCCGTCATCCGGCGTCACCTGACGCCGCTTTCCGTGGCCGCCGGCCGGGTGCTCGTGAAGGAAGGCGCTCGGGGCGACGAGTTCATGGTCCTCGTCGAGGGCACGGCCACCGTCAGCCAGGGAGGGCAGACGATCGCCACGTTGGAGCGGGGCGACCTGGTCGGCGAGATGGCGCTCCTCCAAGACGCCGGCTCCGACCGCCGTAACGCCACGGTCACTGCGAGTACCGATGCCGTGATCTATGTCGGTTCGCGATCCGATTTTCGTCAGATCCTCCAGGCGGTGCCTTCAGTAGAGCGCAAGGTGCGCCAGACGGCCGCCGAGCGCACGCTGGCCCGAGCAGCCTGAATCCCGCGCCTCAGGGCGCGGTTTCATCTCCCCGCGACAGGTCGGGTGCATCGGTCCCGGCCGCCCCACGTTGTCCTTGGCGACTAAAGCTACGGGACCGTAATGTCACGGCATGCAGATGCAAGAGCTCGCCGGAAAGGTCGCAATCGTGACCGGTGGTGCCGGTGGTATCGGCCGGGCCTCCTGCGAGACGCTTGCGACGGAGGGAGCCAAGGTCGTCGTGGCGGACGTCGACGTCGACGCCGGGAAGGAAGTCGCTGACCGCATCGGCGACGCCGCCGCGTTCATGCAGACCGACGTGAGCGACCTCGGACAGATCCAGGCAGTGGTCGACTTCGCCATAGAGAAGTTCGGCGGCCTGGACATCATGTTCAACAACGCCGGCATCGGCAGCCCGCTGACGCGGTTCCTGCACGACGACCTCGAGGATTTCACGCGCATCATGAACGTGAACCTGTTCGGTGTCATCGCAGGCTCCCAGAGTGCGGCGCGTTACATGAAGGACCACGGCGGGGGCTCCATCATCAACAATGCGTCGATCGCCGCCATCAACGCCGGGGCCGCGATGATCCCCTACCGGGCCTCCAAGGCGGCTGTCGCCCACGCCACGAAGTGCATGGCCATCGACCTGGCGCCCTACGCCATCCGGGTCAACTGCCTGACGCCCGCGCACATCCGCACCGGCATCACGACGTACGACATGGGACCGGTGCTGCGCTACATGCAGCCGCTGGAGCGGCAGGCCCAGCCCGAGGACGTCGCCAACGCGGTGGTCTTTCTCTCCAGTGATCGTGCGGCCCAGGTGACGGGCGTCATCCTGCCGATCGACGGAGGCACCACCGCCGGACCGTCGTATGCGCAGACAAAGCTGATCATGTCGACGACAAAGGCACCTGAAGGATCGTGACCGCCGCTCGATCCGAATTGCTCAGCCAGCCGGCGCAAGCTCCAAGTGGAGGCGCTGCAGCCCCCTGAGGAAGAAGGTCGGGAGGTACTCGTACGTCCGTGCACCCGCGGGACCGTGCTCCTTCTCGGAGATCTTTATCTCGGAGGTCCGGTCGAGGAACCGGTTGACCGTCACCTTTCCCTCGGCGCGGGCGAGCGGCGCCCCGGCACAGGTGTGGATGCCGAATCCGAATGCGATGTGCTGCCGGGCGTTGGGGCGGTTGATGTCGAACGCGTAGGGGTTGTCGAACATGCGGGGGTCGCGATTGCAGGCCCCGGGCACCAACATCAGACTGCTACCGGCCGGTATCTCAACGCCGCCGAGCTCGGTCCGGACCCGTGCCATCCGGAACTGCGTGCGGAGCGGGCTCTCGAGTCGGAGTGTCTCCTCTATGAAGTTCGGGATCAGCTCTCTGTCGTCGCGCACCAGTTTCTGCAGCTCGGGTCGTTCACCGAGCATGCGCAGCGCAAAGGACAGGAGTCGTACCGTGGTCTCCTGCCCGCCGGCGAAGAGGTTCGCGGCTATGAGTGCCGCGTCCTCCACTTCCGGCGTCGAGCCGTCGGGGAACGTCGCGGTGGCGAGTCCGCTCAACACATCGTGCCGCGGGGTCTGGCGGCGATCCTCGATGTATCCGGTGAACCGCTCGTAGAGGAACTCCAGTGGCTTGTGCCCGACCGCCTCGTGGGTCGTCGACAACCGCTCGCGAAAGAGGGAGTGATCGGACTCGGGTACGCCCTCGAGGTCGGCGATGACCGTCAGCGTGAAGGGTTCCGCGTACGACCCGACCATCTCGCACGCACCCTCTTCGAGAAAGCCGTCGATGAGATGGTCGGCGAACTGCCACATGAAGACCTCGTTCTCCTTGAGGCGTTTCGGCGTGATGAGGCGCATCAAAAGATGGCGGTGCGCGGTGTGGTTCGGCGGATCGAACGCCGGGAGCTGGTCGCTGAAGGGCAGCTCGTCACGGCACTTGACGATGATGGCGCTGACATCGTCACCCTCGAAGGGAGCCGAGAACTTCTGGAAGTTCCCGCAGACGCAGTTGCACGACGAGTAGGTGCCCGATGGCACGTCGTTGAGTGGAAAGGACGCGGGGTCGCTGTAGACGCCCATCGCTTCGGGGTGCCCGGTGATGATGAACATCCCGTAGTTGGGCTCCCGCCACACCGGCGACTGGGCACGGACCCAATCGAAGTATTCGTACGGGTCGTCCTGGACAACCCGGTTGGTGAAGAAGTTGACGTCCTCGAACTCGCTCATCTCTCACCCCCGTCCGTTTGCGGAAATCCCGGGGTCCTCGGCACCGCCCCGTCGGGTGGCGTGGCGAGCCGCGACATAGCCGAAGACCATCGTGTTGGCGATGCTGGCACCGGGCCCGAGGTAGTGCCGGCCCATGACCGTGGCAGTGCCGTTGCCCGTTGCGTAGAGCCCCGCGATCGGCCGGTCCTCCGGACCGATCACCCGTGCGTGCTCGTCGGTCAGGACGCCGCCGCAGGTCCCGATGTCACCCGGCACGACCTCGACCGCATAGTAGGGCGGCTCGTCGATCGGGCCGAGGCAGGGGTGCACCCGCTGGTTGGGGTCGCCGAGCGCCCGGTTGTAGGCCGATTCACCACGTCCATACTCGGGATCGACGCCGTTGCGAGCATTTTCATTGAAGAGCTCGACCGTCTCCGACAGGCCCCCCGGGTCGATGGCGCACGATCGGGCGAGGTCTTCCAGTGTCCACGCCTGCTTGAGCATCCCGCTCTCCAGCAACTTGCGGGGGAATCGGCCGGGTCGGGAGCGCTGGTGGGCGTAACGCTTGCGGTAGCGGTCGTCGAAGATGAGCCAGCACGGGACCGCCCGACTCGTCTTGTCCCGCGCGTACATCGCCTTGCCCACTTCCATGTACGAGTTCGACTCGTTCACGAAGCGCCGCCCGGCGGCATCGACGTACATCGTGCGCGGTCGCTGACGTGCCTGGTCGAGGGTAGACTGCCCGAAGCGACCGGTCCGTGGCGAAGGCAGCCACCAGGCCTCGTCCATCAGGTCGGTCTTTGCGCCGATCCGCATGGCCTCCTCGAGAACCTCGCCGGTGTCGCCAGGATTCGAGATCGACCACCGAGCCCTGTTCGGCTGTTTGCCCCCGTAGCGCTGCCGCATGTCGCGGTTGTGAGCGAAGCCACCGGAAGCGAGAAGCACCCCCTGGCGGGCGCGGATCGACACCGGGGACCCCTCACGCTGAGCGCGCACCCCCACCACCCGGCCGTCCTCCACGATCAACTCCCCGAGCGGCGCCTCGGTCCAGATCGGGACCTCCCGATCGAGGGCCACCTTGAGCATCTGTCCGATGAGCGACGTCCCGTTGGTGAGCAAGGCCTGGCGACGGAATTGCGCCGCGTAGGTGCGCATCACGACACGCGCCGAGATCGTGAAGGCGCCGATGCTGCGGTTGAAATTCGAGAGCGCGCGCGCCTCGTTCGTCATCACGGCGAGGCCGAGGCTCTTCGCGAGACCCGGCTGCAGCTTCTCGAGCCACGGACCGAGAGCGTGGCCGTCCCACGGCACCGGTTCGATCCCGCGTCCGGGGTCCACGCCGCCCTTCGCACTTGAGTAGTAGTCGCTGTAGCCGCGGCAGTACACGAAACGAAGGCCACTCCTCTGGAGAAAGGTGACCATCTCGGGACCGGCCGTGAGGAAGGCGTCCCGCCGTTCGAACGACGAGCACGGGCCGACGTCGCCCACCACCGTTTCGAAATGAGCCATGGCGTCTTCGTAGGAGTCAGGCACTCCTTCGGCACGCATCACCGGGTTGTTCGGCACCCAGACGATGCCACCTGACATACAGGTGGATCCGCCGATCGCCGCCTGCTTCTCGAGTACCAACGCGCTCGCCCCCGCATCGGCTGCGGTGAGAGCCGCAACCATGCCACCGCCACCCGACCCGACGATCACAAAGTCAACCGTGGAGTCCCACGTCGTCATGTCACGACCTCTCCGACCTCCCCACTGCGACTCTTGCAGCGTCAAAGGAAGTTAGCAGGCCCCGTTGACGATTGCTACGGATCCGAAGTAATCTGCGCTCGACCGTTTCGAGCGCAAAGTTGGGGGCCGATGAGCGGGAATTCGAGCACGTTGAGCTATCCGGCTGAGGGCCTGGGCGCCCCGAAGGACCGTCGTCCGACGCCGCCCGTCGACCTCGGCCTGCCCGCCGGGACCGAGGTCTTCTCTGCCGACGACCACATCTCGCTATCGGAGGACATCTTCTACGAGCGCCTGCCGGAGAGCATGCAGGAACGGGCGCCGCGGATCATCAACGTCGAAGGCGGTTGGTCCGTCGGTGTGGACGGCAGGTCCATACTCGTGCCCGAGTTCATCCGGGTGGTCACCCAGTACGACCCCGTGCCCGGGTCACACGCGGGCGATGTTGACGCCCGTCTGGCCGCTCTCGACTCGGAGGGCGTCGACAGGGAGCTCGCTTTCCCGAACTCCGTGCTTGCCCTGTTCGGATGGCCGGACCGGGAGATGCGCGAAGCCTGCTTCAGGATTTACAACGAGTACATCGCAGAGATCCAAGAGCGGTCCGGCCACCGCATCTACGGCGTCGGCCTGATCAACTGGTGGGACGCTGAGGGGGCACGCCGGACGATCAGCGAGCTGAAGTCGCTCGGGCTGAAGACGTTCCTCATGCCCCTGATGCCGGGCAAGGATCTCGGCGGCAAGCCGATCGACTACGCGAGCCCCGCGATGGACGGGGTGTGGGACGCCATCGAGGACGCCGGGATTCCGGTCGCCCATCACATCGGGGAGAACCCCCCGGCGACGCCCATCGCGTTCAACGCGATCAGCATCGGGATGCTGCAGTCCGTGGCACCCTTCCGGGACACCTTCGGGAAGTACATCTTCGGCGGCATCCTCGACCGCCACCCCGGCCTCAAGATCGGCTACTTCGAGGGAGGCATCAATTGGGTCCCGTCCGCGTTGCAGGACGCCGAGCACATCGCAGCGTCGTTCCAGCACCTCGCCGACCTTCAGATCAAGCACGAGCCGACCTATTACTGGGACAACCACATGTGTGCTTCCTTCATGGTCGACCCGCTGGGACTCGCGCTCCTTGCCCGCATCGGCGTGGACCGGGTGATGTGGTCCACGGACTTCCCCCACAACGAGAGTACCTACGGCTACAGCAACGAATCGCTGGCCTTCGTCGTGGACGCCGTGGGCGCCGATGCCACCGCGGCAATCGCCGGCGGCAACGTCAAGCGGTTCTTGAGAATCGAAACTTGATACCCAGAGCATCGATACCCGGACCCACTCCCTGACCACTGGCATCAGACAAGGAGCTCATTGACATGCCTGACCAAGAATTCCCACCGCCCGAGGAGATCGTCCTCTACGAGAAGGATCCGAGCACCAGGATCGCAACGATCACGTTCAATCGGCCCGAACAGCACAACATCCCGACCATCGGCGCCCGCAAACGCTACGCCGATCTCATTTTCAAGGCCAGCATCGACGATGACGTCAAGGTGCTGGTCATCCGCGGCATCGGGGACCACTTGGGTACGGGTGCCGACCTCGACGAGGTGATGTACAAGCAGGCCGAAGGCAGGGTCCTCTTCGAAGAGCTGGGCCTGGAGGAGGAGGACGAAATCACATTGCCGCCGCAGCGCTCATATCGGGCCGGGGCCTCGCTCTTGCACTGGTACGGCAACGTGCGGTCGGGCTGTCGCAGCCTGCAGGACTTCAAGAAGATCAGCATCCTGGAAGTGAAGGGCTACTGCTACGGCTGGCACTTCTACCAGGCGGGCGATGCCGACATCGTCGTTTCGTCCGAGGACGCCCTGTTCGGACACCCCGCCTTCCGCTACGTCGGTTGGGCCCCTCGCATGTGGCAATGGGCGACCATGATGGGCCTGCGCAAATTCCAAGAGATGGTGTTCACCGGCCGACCCTTCACCGCCCAGGAAATGTACGAGTGCAATTTCGTGAACAGCGTGGTGTCCCGGGAGGAGCTCGAGGCCGAAGTCGACAAGTATGCCCGCGCCTGTGCAAGGACGCGGCCGACCGACACTGTGTTTCTCCAGAAGACGTTCTTCGAGATCTACAAGCAACAGCAGGGCGAATACATGGGCAGCATGCTCAGTGCTTGGCTCGAGTCGATGGGCGGGACCGCTCGGAACGACGTGGACGGCAAGCGCGCGAACCTCAGCATGGAGACAATGGACGCGGGGCTCAATGTCGAGGTGAAGAACAATGACAACGCGTACCCTCCGGAATGGCGGCTCAGCCATTCCGGGCGACGACGCCGCGACGACGACTGACCCGTGGCGTCGCCCCTCGAGAGCACGCCGAACTCGGAGAAAGGGTCGTCGCAGGCGCCACTGAGCGGCCTGCGGGTGGTCGATCTCTCGACCTGGATCGCAGGCGCCTACTGCACCAAGCTGCTCGCCGACGGCGGCGCTGAGGTCATCAAGGTCGAGTCCAGCGAGGGTGATCCCTTACGTCGCTGGTCGGCGTCGGGAGCCACCATCGAGGCCGGAAACGACGCGGCGCTCTTCAACTACCTGCACACGTCGAAGAAGAGCGTCGTCGTTGACACCGACGGTGACGACCAAGTCGCCTCGCTCCAGGCTCTGCTGGCGTCCGCCGACGCAGTCGTCTGGTCGCTCGGCTCGCCGGTTGCTGAACACCCAGCCTGCGCGCCGCAGCAGATTCGTCATGATCACCCCAACCTGACGGTCACGACGATCACACCCTTCGGCCTCGAAGGAGAGTGGTGTCACAGGGCGGCCACGGAGTTCACCCTCCAGGCCTGGTCCGGGGGGATCGTCGGGCTCGCGCGGGGGAGACCCGACCGGGAGCCCGTGTACGTCGGTGGTCAGATCGGCGAGTGGCTCGCAGGGCTTTTCGCCGCCATCGGGACGCTCGCCGCCGGCTGGCGGGGCGACCCGGGCGGCGACCTCGTCGATGTCTCGATGCTCGAGGCGCTCGCGTCGTGTCTCACCTATTACCCCGTCACGTTCAACGACCAGATGGGGCGGCCGATGCGGAAGAAGCGCTTCGTCCCCACCCCGGGCGTGGGTGCCGCGAG
The DNA here is from genome assembly GCA_963828455.1 of uncultured Acidimicrobiaceae bacterium. GTDB lineage: Bacteria > Actinomycetota > Acidimicrobiia > Acidimicrobiales > RAAP-2 > Bog-473. Next base: position 31,276 of record CAWHFH010000003.1, read on the forward strand.
CGACGGGCTGGTCGGGCTCGGGGTCGGAACCGGGCAACAGTGGCTCGACTTCTGCGCCATGGTGGAACATCCCGAGTGGACCGAGGACCCGAAGCTCTTCCTCGATCGCACCGCCTTGGCGTCCACGATCGACGAGTGGATCGGCCGGCACACGGTCGACGAAGTGCTCGACCTGACCTCGGCCTTCCGCATCCCGAGTGCACCGCTGGTCAACGGCGAGAACGCCACGACCTTCGAGCACTTCCGCGGCCGGGGGACCTTCGTCCCGAACCCGAAGGACGGTGCGGCGAACCCGCGCCCGCCTTACCGGCTCTGCGCAGCCAGCCTGCGTCCCGCCGAGCCCGCCCCTCAACTCGGCGAGCACTCCATCGAAGCGGCCCTGCAGCGGCGCAAGGATCAATCCCCCTCGCCAAGGTCGCAACGCTCCGGCGCCCTTCCCTTCGTAGGCCTGCGGGTGCTGGACATGACCGCATTCTGGGCGGGACCCCTGGCGGCCCACGTGCTGGCACTTCTGGGGGCGGAGGTGATCCATCTCGAGTCCACGAACAGGCCGGACGGTGTCCGGTTGGTCGGTGGCGTACCCCAGAGCGAAGAGCGGTACTGGGAACGCGGACCGATCTTCGCGGCGCTCAACACCAACAAGAAGAGCCTGACCCTCGACCTGCGAAACCCTCGGGGCAACGAAGTCCTCAGGGAGTTCGTCAAGACGTGCGACGTCGTCATCGAGAACTACACCCCACGAGTGCTCGACCAACTCGGCGTCGACTACCAGACGTTGCGGAGCGAACGTCCGGATCTGGTCGTGATCCGGATGCCGGGCTTTGGGCTCGATGGTCCCTGGCGCGACCAGGCGGCGTTCGCCTTTGTCATTGAGGATGCATCGGGGCTCACGTGGCTGACGGGCCACCCGGACCTGCTCCCCTTCGAGCCGTATACGGTCGGCGACCCCAACGCCGGCCTGCACGCGCTCTTCGGCCTGCTCCTGGCCCTCCAGCACCGCCGCCGTACGGGCGAGGGCGGCTTGGTGGAAGCGTCGATGATCGACGCCGCACTGAACGTCGCCGCGGAACAGGTGATCGAGCACTCGGCGTACGGTGCGCTCCTCGAACGCCAAGGCAACCGAGGACCGACCGCGGTGCCGCAGAACCTCTACCGCGTCGCCAAGCCCGACGAGAGCGCCAGGGACGATGCATGGGTCGCCATTGCGGTCGCCACCGACGAACAATGGCGCCTGCTCCGCGCGGCGTTGGGCGAGCCCGCGTGGGCCGCCGACGCCGAGCTGGAAACCAACGCAGGGCGGCGGCGCGCCCAGGACGAGATCGATGCCCGCCTGGGCGAGTGGTGCGGGAACCAGCAGGCAGACGATGTGGTGAAACGGCTCGCAGACGCCGGCGTGCCGGTCGCCGCGGTCACCCAACCGCACCACCAGCCAGACTTGCCGCCCTTCCAGTCCCGCCGTTTCTTCGAGGAAGTGAAGCATCCCGTGATCGGGAATTCTCGATACAGCACGCTCCCGATCAGATTCGAGCGTGGTCCCGAGCGTTGGCACACCCGCCACGCACCGCTCCTCGGGGAGCACAACCGCGAGCTCCTCGGCCAGCTCGGACTCACCAGCGACGATCTCGACGCGCTGGAAGCCGAGGGCGTCATCGGCGAGTCGCTCGTTTCGGGATCCTGAGCGCGTGGCCCGCTCGCCGTATTCTTCGCGGATGGGTTTCGAGGCCGCTCCCTTCGACGTCGTCGAAGCCTCCCGTCGGGTCTGGCTGCAGCGTTGGGATCCCGAGGCCGCGTCCGGGATGGCGGTGTTCACGGGGATCCTCCGCTCCTACCAGCTCCTCAACGACCAGATCCAGCACGTCATGCGCCGGCACGACCTCTCGTTCGCACGCTACGAGGTCCTCACCTGGTTGGCCACCGACCCCGACTCCGCCTTGACCCTCAGTTGGATCAGCAAGACCCTGCGCATCCCGCCGGCTACGGTCACCAACATCATCGACAGGCTGGAGGACGAGAAGCTCGTCCGCCGCTTGCCACACCCGTCGGACGCCCGCACCACGCTGGCCGAGATCACCGCGCGCGGCCGCCGGGTCGCGATGGACGCCACGAGTGACCTGAACGAGACCGTCTACGAGCAGATCGGGCTCACCGAGCGCCAGCGCAACCAGCTCATCGAGCTGCTCGCGCAGCTGCGGGCGAGCGGCAACGAGTTCGACGTGGAGCGCTCAGAGGAGGTCATCGACGACCTGTCCGCACGGGCGGCACCAAAAAGCCCGCGCAGCGGGCGCAAGGGCCGCCGCACCGAGGGTCGCGTAGACGACTACACGCCCGGCCGCCGCCCGTCCCGGATGGCCTCCTCGACCAGCCCGATCGCCCAGCTCACCGTTTCGATCGCCTCTTCACGGTCTAACTCCCACTCCGTGACGAGGCGCTCGTACGAGGCGACGTTCCACAGGACGTCGAGCAGTGCGGCGGCCGATGTGCGCTCCGAATCGGTCCACCCCGGAGTCCGGTCGGCCAGCGCCGCCACCAACGCTTCTCTCTGACGGACGCTCGCGTCGCTCAAGGTCGGATCCAGCGGCGGCTTCGGCCGCCCCGGGTACGCCGACACGTGCCCGAAGATCCGAGCGGCCAAACCAGCGACGTCCTCGAGCCGCATACCCTCCAGCTCGATGCCCGCCTTCTCCTCCAGCCTGTGCATCACCGCGTCCCGGAGGCCCCGCTCGTCCCCGAAGTAGCGGTAGACCGTGCGCTCGTTCACCCCGGCCTGCAGAGCCACGCCACGGATCGTCAACGCCCGCCAATCACGGATGCCGGAGCGCCGGAGCAGCGTGCATCCCGCCTCGATGATCCGCTCGCGCGTCGCGACCGCCTGCTGCCGGCGCACGGGGCTCTCGTAGCGGCGTGGCGTCGACGTCTTCGGTGCCGCCACCGCCGACTACCCGATGATCGCCGGCAGGGTCTCCCAGCCCCTCACCGTCGATGTGGGGGACAGCCGCGCCTTCTCGTAGTCGATGGACCACTCGGGGAACCTCACCAGCAACTCCTCCAACGCGATGCGCCCCTCCATCCGGGCCAACGCGGAGCCCATGCACAAATGGATGCCGTTGCCGAACGTCAGGTGCCGCGTCACCTCTCGGTGGATGTCGAAGCTGTCGCCGTCGGGGAACCGCCGGTCGTCCCGGTTGGCAGAACCCAGCAGGAACACCATCACGCTGCCGGCCGGGATCTTCGTGTCGCGCACGACGAGATCCTGTTTGGCAACGCACCGGCCGACGTGCGGCGCCGGCCCCTCGAAGCGCAGGAGCTCCTCGATCGCATTCGGCACCAACGACGGGTCTTTCACCAGGTCAGCGCGCTGTTCGGGGTGCTCCGCCAGCACCTTGGCCATCCAGCCGATCAACCGGGTGGTCGTCTCGTTCCCCGCGCCGGCCAGGACTTCGAGATACGTCAGGAGCTCGCCCCGGCTCAGCTTCCGTACCGTGCCGGTCTCGTCCGTGAACTCGACGTTGAGCAGCTCGGTCATGATGTCGTCGGAGGGGTGGTCGACGCGCCAGTCGATGTAATCGGCGAACAACTCGCCGGTCACGAAGTTCCCCGTGACCTCCATCGGCTTGCCCTCTTCCGTGCGCAGGCTGTTGTTGGCATGGTCGCGTACGGCTTCCTGATCGCTCTCGGGGATGCCGAGGAGCATGCTGATGACGCGCATCGGCATCTGCGCGCCGAACTCGGCAATGAAGTCGAAGCCGCCGGACCCGACGAGCGGATCGAGGGCGTGCGCACAGAACTGGCGGATCTTGGGCTCGAGCTCGGCCACGCGCCGTGGCGTGAACGCACGCGACAACAACCGCCGGTGGATGGTGTGCGTCGGCGGATCCTCGAAGATGATCACGCCCGGCGGGATGTCGATGTCCGCCTTGATGACCTCGAGGATGACACCCTTGCCCGAGATGTACGTCTGCGCGTCGAGGAGCCCCTTCTCGACGTCCTCGTACCGGCTGACCGCCCAGAAGTCGTGGGTCTCGTTGTAATAGAGCGGCGCTTCCTCGCGCAGCCGTCGATAGACGGGATAAGGGTCAGCGTTGATCTCAACGCTGTACATGTCGTAGTAGACGTCGTCGCTCAGGATGCTCGCATCCCCAGGGCCCATTCGTGTCAGACTACGACGTGAATATCTGAAGGTCAACGCCGCCCCGTCCCGCCGGACCCTTACCGGCGGGGTGGATGCTGCACCCGGTACTTCGCCGGTGGGAGGTCGGCCGCCTGCACTCCCGTAGCGATCGGATGGAAACCGGGCGAAGCGGAGCTCGCTGGCAGCGGCCCCTCGAAGGGGTTGAGGGGGGCGGCGAGGGCGGGTGGGTGTTCGAAGGGCGGCCGCCCCTTGAACTCGAAGAACTCCAACATGGCTCCAGCGTTGGCATCCCGATAGGTCATCGCCGGAAGGTTCCATTTCGTCTCGACGAACTTCAAGAGGCTGGTGTGCTCGTGCACCACATGCGACACGAAGTCCCGCTTGGCGAACGGAGAGATCACCACGCAGGGGACACGGAAGCCCGTGTAGTCGTACGCGCCGGGCTGATCAGGCGGAACGGTGATCTCGGGCGGGACGCTGTCCGGCCGCACGGCGGGCTGCGGTGGCACGTGGTCGTACCAGCCGCCGTGCTCGTCGTACACGAGGAACATCACGGTGCGGGCCCATTTGGGCGAGTGCAGCACGGCGTCGATGATGCGTGCGGCGTACGCCTCACCGATCGAGATGTCACCGTCCTCTTCGGAGTACTTGGTGTACGGGTCGACGAGGGAGAACTGGGGCAGCGTCCCGGCGGCAGCATCGGAGAGGAAGTCGTTGATGGGGGCGAGCCGTCCATCGTGTTGGTTGTCGGTGTACTCGGGCACGAAGAGCGCACACGTCGGGAGGTCGGGGTAGTAGTCCTTCCAGGTGATCTTGTAGGAGTTCAGGCGGTCGAAGATCGTCCCGTTGGGTGCGTCCATGGAAGAGATGCCGGTGCCGTCCGTCGCTATGTTCCCCAACGCGGTGGCGGCGATCAGGAAGCGGCGGTTCGGGTACGTCTGTGCCATCACCGAAGAGAAATAGCGGTCACCGATCGGGAAGTGGGACGCCAGCGAGTAATAGAACGGGAGCTGGGACGGCGTGAAGTGGCCCATGGACGCAGGACCGCAGTTACTGGCGAAACCCATGTTGGTGCCGTGGTCCCAACACAAATGGGATGTGTTCCAGTTCTGGCCGATCTTCGAGTCTTCCGGCGTCGCGGTGTTCGGCATGGGAAACGACAGGATGTAGCCGCCATCCGCCGCGGGGTTGTAGTTGAGGGGCGTCCCGTCCGCAGCAACCTTCAGCCCGTCACCGCGGCCGAGACGACCGAAATGGTCGTCGAAGGAGTGGTTCTCCATCATGAGGATCACCACGTGTTCGACGTCGGGAAGCATGTCGGTTCCGGGCGGGACGTGCGCGTGGGGAAGGCTGTCCGGCCGCCGCAGTGCCGTGCCGAGGCGGCGTTCGGCGGCCCCGGTCCACCCGGGTCCACCCAGGCCCGCTGCGGCACCCGCCATGGCGGCGCCGCCCAGGAGCGCCCTCCGCCCGAACCGCCGCCCCTGACCCACGGCTGGTCAACGTAGCGGATCGCTCCAGGGATTGTTCCGCTCGGACCAATAAGGTCATGGGATCCGCAGGAGGGAGTGGGAGTGGCAACCGTTCAGACGATTCGTGGCCCGGTGGACACCGCTCAACTGGGTCGGACGTACATGCACGAGCACGTGTTCGTCCTAGACGCCGACGTACAGCAGAACTATCCCGCCGAATGGGGCAGCGAAGACGAGCGTGTGGCCGACGCGGTCGAAAAGCTCGAGGCGCTGGCAGCCCAGGGAATCCGGTCGATCGCCGACCCCACCGTCATCGGTCTGGGCCGGTACATCCCGCGGATCCAGCGCATCGCAGAGCAGGTGCCGGACCTCCACATCGTCCCTGCGACGGGGTGCTACACGTACGACCAAGTGCCTTTTTTCTTGTACTACCGCGATCCGGCGCTGCACGCCGCAATCGGCCTGGGCGAAACGGATCCGATGATCGACATGTTCGCGGGCGACATCACCGAAGGCATCGCGGGCACCGGGGTCAAAGCGGCATTTCTCAAGTGCGCCATCGATCACAACGGCCTCACTCCGGGGGTGGAGCGCGTCATGCGAGCGGTGGCTCGTACGCATCGCCAGACGGGCGCTCCTATCACCGTGCACACGCATCCCGGCTCCGAGTCCGGTCTGGTCGTCAAGCGGGTGCTGTGCGAGGACGAGGGGGTGGACCCGACCCGAGTGGTCCTCGGCCATTCGGGTGACAGCAGCGACCTCGACTACCTGAGTGCGCTTGCGGACGCTGGGTTCATCCTCGGCATGGACCGATTCGGCATAAACGTCGAGACGACTTTCGAGGCGCGAGCCGACACGCTGGTCGAGATGTGCGAGCGCGGGTACGCCGACCGTATGGTCCTGGCCCACGACGCCGCCTGCTACATCGATTGGATGGACCCAAGGCTGAGGGAGATGATGACGCAGTGGAACTACCTCCACATCCACGACGACGTCCTGCCCTACGTCCGGGAGCGAGGCGTGACCGAGGCCCAGATCGAGACCATGCTCGTCGACACACCGCGGCGGTATTTCGAGAACAACAACGCCTACTGAGTCGAGTGTGGCGTGTGCGCACCGCCCGTCCGCCCCACTGACTCCGATCAGAGCCGGTAGATCCGCTCCGCGGTGCCAGCGAAGAGCGATTCGCGGGACGCGTCGTCGAGACCACTGGTGATCGTCTCGAACGAGGAGTAGAGGTCGTCGAAGCTCCCCGCGGCCGAATCGACCGGGAAATTGCTGGCGAACATGCAGCGCTCGGCGCCGAAGGCGTCGATCGCATGCTCCAGCCAAGGCCGGAGATCGTCGGGCCTCATCGACCCGAGCGGCATGGCGAGGCCCGAGAGCTTGCACACGACGTTGGTGCCGAGCGCGGCCAGTGCGTTCATGCCCTCCGTCCAGAGGGCGCGCTCCTCGTCGGAGTCGTTGCGGGGCCACCCTGTGTGCTCGACCACGACGGTCAGATCGTCAAAGCTGGACAACTCCTGTGCCGCGCTCAGGAGTTGGTCGGGATGGGCCATGAGCTCGAACACGAGGTTCCGGTCCTGCAGCGCGCCCATGACGTCGGCGTCCGGGACGGCCACGTCGAGGCCGCCCATGGGGCGGACCCCGCGGAAACGGGGCGCCGCCATCTGCCGGTCGATGAACGCAATCGCCTCGGCGGCGGAGTCAGCCGGCGGGAGCCCGCCGACGATCGCGTCCGGGCCGCCCCGCTCGGCCGCCTTGGCATCGAGCTCCAAGGTTTCGTCGACCGAGTTGGGACCGGTGGCGGCGGCGACGTTGACGATCTTGTCGACGTGCCACTGCGCAGCCTCGGTCCTGTAGGTGTCGACGTCGAAGCGCCGGTACATCCCCGCACCCGTCGCCATTCCCTGAGGCGGGCGCGACAGGTAGGGGTACCAGTCGGTCCGCGCCGGGTCCCAGAGGTGGACGTGCGCGTCGACGACGCGGGTGGGACGGGTCATCGGGCCTTCGTCTCGTGCGGCGGCGCGGCGGCGCCCACCATCTCGCGGAAGGCGTCGTCGATCCACTCGGGCACTTCGGGGCCGCCGTAGGTCACGGTGCCGAGGGGCCGGGGGTGGCTGCGCAGGCCGAGCCATCCGGGCCCGACCACGAGCTCGGCACCCGCCAAGGGTGGGGCCTCGGGCTCGGCGAGGAGGTGCCCCACGAGCTCGCCGACCACCGGGCCGGCTTCTGCGTCGGGAGCCTCGACGCCCACGGCGAACGCGGTGACGCGGTCATCGGTCGCGCCGGCGGCAACTCGGGCCAGTTGCGCGGCCGCCTGGGCCCGGCTACGGCCGGCGGGGGTGGTGGCTGCGGTCAGCGTGACGAGCCGGAGGCGATGGTTGGCGAGCCCGGCATAGTCGGCCGAGGCGCGCGACCAGGCGGCGTCGGCGTGCAGATGCTCGACGATCCCGTGATGATCGGCGAGGATCGATGCCCAGTCGGGGGTGGTCGAGGGCGCCGGAGGATGCGCATCGAGGGCCAGGACGATGGCGTCGATCGTCCCGGCACGGTCGACTGCGGCCCGCAACGCGTGCGCCGCGCCGGCGAAGTCAGCAGCGGCGCTGACGCGGTGGCAGGTGATCGAGCGCGCCTCGAGCGCGGCGATCAGCGGCGCTGCGAGCTCGGGACGGCCGTCGGCGACGACGGCACACGTCCTGACCGCCGCCGCAGCGGGCGCCGGGTCGGGGGCGGGCTCGTCGAAGATCCGGGCGAAGCGGGGGTTCCCACCCCCGGTGCTCGCCTGATTGGCTTCGGCCTTGGCGAGGGCACGGGGAACGAAGGCCGCCAGGAGCGCCCGCAGTGAGGTGGCGCCGGTGGTGCGCACGACCTCCATCAGCCGGGGTCGGTCCACGATGGCGGTTTCGGGGCCGCTGGCGAAGACGACCTGGCCCGCGCACCAGCCGAACGAGTCCTCGACGAGGTGGGCGCCGAGGGGGCCGAGTTGGTCGGGGCCCGGCATCGAATCGAGGGTCAGGCCCCCGCCGCCTCCCGCCCTTCCCTCCTGGCGGGCGCGCTCAAGAGCGGCCGCCACCATGCGCGTGTTGGCGATCGGCGACAGCGCGTTGACCGTGACGCCGGGCGGCGTGCACGTGCCCAGTTGCCAGGTCAATGCCGCCACGGCCCGCTTGGCACAGCTGTACCCACCGGCATCGGCGGCGCGCCACCCGGAACCCGAGGTCACGCCGACGATCCGCCCGTACCCGGCCTCCGCCATGAGCGGGAGCGCGGCATCGAGCACGTTGAGGTACCCGCCGAGGTGCACCGAGAGCAGGGCCGCCCAGTCCTCTTCGGTGCCGCGGGCGAAAAAGCTCTGGCGGGTGATGCCGGCGACGTTGACGACCGCATCGAGCCCGTCCCGCTCGGCGGCGAGGTCTGCGAACAGCGCGCGCAACGCCTCGCCGTCGGTCACGGAGGCCGACGAGGCGCGGGCGGCACCGCCGGCGGCCACGATGCGCCCCGCCGTGGTCGTCTCGGGCTCGGGCAGCTCCTCGGTGCCCTCGAGCGTCACCATGGGGTCCACGGTGACGACGAACCAGCCGGTGCGGCCCAGGGCCTCCGCGATCGCACCCCCGATGCCGCCCCCGCCCCCGGTCACGACGGCGACCCGCTGGCGCGTGGTCACGGCGCCGTCGAGCGGACTTCGACTTCCAAGCCGTCGAAGCGGCCGTCTT
>CAWHFH010000004.1:0-62373 GCA_963828455.1 uncultured Acidimicrobiaceae bacterium
CGCCGCCCCCTAGATTGGCGCGGATGCTGAGCGACGCCGACCTCCTCCGTTCGCCGCTGCCCGATCTCACGGCGATGGCCCGCGTCGTGCGCGACGGCGCCCACGGGCAGCGGGTGACGTTCTCCCCCAAGGTCTTCATCCCACTGACGATGCTGTGCCGCGACCGCTGCGGCTATTGCACGTTCGCCAAGGCGCCGGCCCGGCTGCAGTCGCCGTATATGACGCCCGACGAGGTGCTGGCGGTGGCCCGGGCGGGCCAGGCGGCGGGGTGCCACGAGGCCCTGTTCACACTGGGCGAGCGGCCCGAGCTGCGCTACCCGGTGGCGGCCGAATGGCTGGCGGCGCAGGGGTACGGGTCGACGGTCGAGTATCTCGCCGCGATGTGCCGGCTTGTGGTCGAAGAGTCCGGGCTGCTCCCCCACGCGAACGCAGGCGCGTTGTACCCGGACGAGCTGGCCGCTCTGCGTCCGGTGACCGCGAGCCAGGGCATGATGATCGAGTCGCTGGCGGAGGGGTTGGCGGCGCACCGGGGCGCCCCCGACAAGGAACCGGCGCGGCGTCTCGCCACGCTCGAAGCGGCGGGCGAGCTGGCGATCCCGTTCACGACGGGGATCCTCGTCGGGATCGGCGACACGCGGGCCGACCAGCTGGCGACGCTACGGGCGATCGCGGCGTCGCACGCCCGGCACGGTCACGTCCAAGAGGTCATCGTGCAGAACTTCCTCCCGAAACCAGGGACGGCGATGGTCAAGGCGGCCCCGTGCCCCGTCGACGACCTCGTGTGGGCGATCGCAGCGGCGCGGCTCGTGCTCCCGCCCGGGGTGCACGTGCAGGCGCCGCCCAACCTGTCCGACGATCTCGCGCCGCTGCTCGAGGCGGGGATCGACGACTGGGGCGGTGTCTCCCCGGTGACGGCCGACCACGTGAACCCCGAACGGGCGTGGCCGGCGTTGACGGTGTTGCGGGACGCGACGGAGGCGGCCGGGCACACGCTGGCGCCGCGGCTGACCGTCTATCCGTCGTTCGCCTTGGACCCGGCGCGATGGCTCGACGAGCCGATGCGGTTCCCCGTCCTTGACGCCTCCGACGCGGAGGGCCTGGCCCGCGACGCCACGTGGTGCTCGGGAGGCGAGGAGGCGCCGCCGGCGCTGCTCGACGGCCCGGCGCCCATGCGTGTAGTTGCAATCGGCGGCGCGACCGCCGGTGGGCCGGTGGGCGAGGTCCTGGCGGGGGTGGCGCTCGGCCAAGAGCTCGGGGTGGCGGAGATCGTCACGCTGTTCGGGGCGCGGGGTTGGGACGTCCGCCGGGTGGCCGAGGTGGCTGACGACCTGCGCAGCCGGATCGTGGGCGACGCCGTGACCTACGTGCACAACCGCAACATCAACTATACGAACGTGTGCACGTTCAAGTGCCGTTTCTGCGCGTTCTCCAAGGGCCCCCTCTCGCTCAACCTGCGCGGTGCGCCGTACCTGCTCGAGCTCGACGAGATAACGCGGCGGGTGGTCGAAGCCGAGGCGGAGGGCGCGACCGAGGTTTGCCTCCAAGGCGGCATCCACCCCAATTTCGACGGTGACTACTACCTCCACGTGCTCGAGGCGGTGCGAGAGGCGTCGTCGACCATCCACATCCACGGCTTCACCGCACTGGAGGTGACCGAGGGGGCGCGGCGCTCGGAGGTGCCGCTGGCCGAGTACCTGATCCGCCTACGCGAAGCGGGGCTCAAGACGCTGCCGGGGACGGCGGCCGAGATCCTCGACGACGAGGTCCGCGCGGTGTTGTGCCCGGACAAGATCTCGACGGACGAGTGGCTCGAAGCGCACCGCACCGCGCACGCCGTGGGCCTGCGCTCCAACGTCACCATCATGTTCGGCTCGGTCGAGCAGCCGGTCAGCTGGGCCCGCCACATCGTGGCGACGCGGGCGCTGCAGCGCGAGACCGGCGGCTTCACCGAATTCGTGCCGCTGCCCTTCGTCCACATGGCGACCCCGATCTACCTGCAGCGCCGGGCACGGCGGGGCCCGACGTTCCGCGAGGCGCTCCTGATGCACGCGGTGGGGCGGATCGCCTACGCCGGCGACATCGACAACATCCAGGTGAGCTGGGTGAAGATGGGGGCCGAGGGCTCGCGCCAGGTGCTGCGGGCGGGCGTCAACGACCTCGGCGGCACGCTGATGGACGAGAACATCTCGCGGGCGGCCGGGGCGCGCCATGGTCAGCGCATGGGCGTCGAGGACCTCGAGGCCATCGTGGCACCACTGGGGCGCCCGCTGGTGCAGCGCTCCACCCTCTATGCGCTGGCCGGAGCGCCGGCGAGCGCGTGAGCGACGCGGCCGACGAGACGGTCAGAGAGGCGCGCGAGCACGCTTTCGAGGACCTCTTTGTTGACCGCCCGCTCTCCCCCGCCCAGGCGCGTGAGCTTGCAGCAATGATCGGCACGCTCGACGACATGGCCCGCGAGGGCACCTCGGTGGGGGACTTGAAGATCGCCAGCGCCGCGCTCGGCGAGATGGCCGAGGCCTTCCGGGTATTCCGGCCCTACCGGCACATCCGCAAGATGACCATGTTCGGCTCGGCGCGCACGAGACCGGAGGACCCCGTCTACATCCTTGCCCGCGACCTGGCGGCGTCGCTCGCCGCGGCCGGCTGGATGGTGGTCACGGGCGCAGGTCCCGGCATCATGGCGGCCGGACTCGAGGGTGCCGGGCGCGAAAAGGCTTTCGGCGTGAACATCCGGCTCCCGCACGAGGAGACGGCGAACCCCTTCATCGCGCAGGACCCGAAGCTGGTCGAGATGCGCTACTTCTTCACCCGCAAGTTGATGCTGATCAAGGAGTCGCACGCCTATGCGATCCTCCCGGGCGGCTTCGGCACCCAGGACGAGGCGTTCGAACTCCTGACGCTTCTGCAGACGGGCAAGGCCGAGCCGGCGCCGGTCGTCATGGTGGAGACGCCGGGTGGCACGTACTGGCACACCTGGCTGCGGTTCCTGAAGGAGGAGGCCATCGGTGCAGGCTGGGTCTCGCCCGAGGACACGGCGCTCTTCAAGGTGACGAACACCATGGACGAGGCGAGCGCGGAGATCCTGGGCTTTTATCGCAACTACCACTCCTGCCGCTGGGTCGGCGACCTGCTGGTGTTGCGCGTGCAGACGCAACCGAGCAAGGCGGAGCTGGCCGATCTCAACACACGCTTCGGCGACATCGTGGCCCAGGGCAGCATCCGCACGGCGTCTTCCTTTCCACCCGAGCGCAACGACCACCCTGACCTCCCCCGGCTCGCCTTCCGTTTCGACCGGTTCCACTACGCCCGTTTGCGAATGCTGATCGACGCGTTAAACGAGTGCACCGGGTGACATCCGCCTCGTGAGAGGGTTACGTTTGCCCGCGTGATGCTCACGCGTCGGTGCCTGACCGCGGCGGCCGCGGTGTGGACACTGGCTTCATGGCTGCCGTGGGCCCAGTCGCCCGGCGTCGCCGGCTCCGCTCCGGCGTATCCCCCCAACAGCATCGTGCCGTTCGGCACGACGTCAGTGGGTGCGAACGAAGTGTCCAATCCCAACGCGCCCGTCGTCGGGCTGGCGGCGAAACACGACGGCGATGGCTACTGGCTCGTCGGGTCCGACGGCGGCATCTTCAGCTACGGGGACGCCGGGTTCTTCGGGTCGGCGGGAGCACTGCGTCTCAACGCCCCGATCGTCGGGATGGCGGCAGCGCCCGACGGCGGCGGCTATTGGCTCGTTGCACGCGACGGCGGCGTCTTCAACTACGGGGACGCCGGGTTTTTCGGGTCGGCGGGAGCACTGCACCTGAACGCCCCGATCGTCGGGATGGCTGCGACCGGCGACGGGAAGGGCTACTGGTTGGTGGGCACCGACGGGGGGATCTTCAGCTACGGGGACGCCCGCTTCTTGGGCTCCACCGGCGGCACGCATCTCAACGCTCCCGTGGTGGGGATGGCAACGACGCCCTCGGGAGGGGGCTACTGGCTCGTTGCGTCCGACGGCGGCATCTTCAGCTATGGCGATGCCGAGTTCTCCGGTTCCACCGGTGCGCTCCACCTGAACAAGCCGGTCGTCGGCATGGCGGCCGCGCCGGAGGGCGGATACTGGTTGGTCGCCTCCGACGGCGGCATCTTCAGCTACGGAAGTGCCGCCTACTACGGCTCGCTGGGAGGTGTGGCGCTGCCCTCGGCCGTGGTGGGGATGGCGGCCACGCCGTCGGGTGGGGGCTACTGGCTGCTGCTCGGTTCCGGCCCGCTGGCGGGCAAGGTCGTCGGGATCGACCCGGGGCACAACGGCCTGAACGGCAGCGACCCGGAGTTCATCGACCAGCCCGTGTACAACGGCACCGGCGACGAGCCGTGCGACACGGTGGGCACGGAGACCGCCAGTGGGTACACGGAGGCCGAGTTCAACTTCGACGTGGCTACCGACTTACAAGCGGACCTGCAGGCCGAGGGCGCCACGGTCGTGATGACCCGCACGAACAACGACGGTGTCGGCCCGTGCGTGACGACGCGGGCTGCCATCATCAACGAGGCGACGCCGAACGTCGCCGTCGACATCCACGCGGACGGCGGGCCGCCCGGCGGCAGCGGCTTCACGGTCTTGGAGCCGCTGGCCGATGGCCCCAACGACGGCGCGATCGCATCGTCCGATGCCTTCGGTCCGGTGCTGCGCGACGCATTCACGGCGGGCACGGGCATGCCGGTCGCCGACTACGGCGGCGCCGTCGACGGGTTGGTGGCCCGCAACGACCTGGCAGGCCTCAACCTCACCACCGTGCCCAAGGTGCTCATCGAGATAGGCAACATGCAGAACGCTGATGACGCCGCGTTGCAGGTTTCATCATCGTTCCAGCAGGCGGCAGCGCAGGCCATCGCCAAGGCGATCACGGAGTTCCTGAGCGCACCCGCCTGATCAATTCGCGGTCGCGAGCGGCGCGCGCACGACGGTGGTGTACCGGTGCCCCTGCGACGACGGCTGCGACGACACCAGGTCGACGGCCGTCACCGGGAAGGCGGCCTCGAAGGGGATGTTGGCCATCGCACCGAGCGCGGCCACGCCGAGGCGCCGGCCCTTCGACCGGGCCAGGGTCAGATGCCCGTTGAACGCCGGCTCCGGATCGGCCGGCTCGCCAACCATGGGCAGCGTGGCCGTGCGCACGGCCGCGGCGAGGCGGTCGAGGCCCGCAGCGGGGAGATGGAGCACGCGCACGCCGGTGAACCAGCCGGTTCCCGGCCCCAGCCGGCACTGCAGCGGCCCCGTGACGATCGCAGCAGCCGAGGCGAGCGCCTCAGCAAGGGGCGCGACCGCATCCTCGGTCACCTCGCCGATGAACTGCAGCGTGACGTGCCAGCGCTCCGGACCCACGAAGCGCAGTCCCTTGGTGCGCCCGAGCTCGAGCTCGAGGCCGGAGAGGCGGCGGCGCGTCTCGTCGTCTGGCCATACCGCCACGAAGAGGCGCACAACGGAAGTCTTCGCTTCAGGCGCCGTCGTCGAGGGGCTCGCGGCGGGAGTCGGAGCCCTCGAGCAGCGCCGCGACGGAGCGTTCGAGAGCCCGTCGGGCCTTGAGGATCCGCCGCTCCTCGGCCAGCGCGTCGCCCGTCTCCTTCGAGTCGGAGTCGCCCGCGGTGGCGCGGCTCAACGCGTCCATCGCCATGTCACCGAGCTCCTCGAGCATCCCCTCGAGCCGCTCGGCCATCCGCTCCATGGCCTCGTTCGGCCCGGTCACTTGGGCAGTGGCGTGCTCTGCACCTCGTATGCGCCGTCGGCGTAGGCGGCTCGCATGACCTTCTTGTCGAATTTGCCCACACTGGTCTTGGGCACCTCGCTGATGAAGGTCCACTGGTCGGGTAACCACCACCGCGCCACACGCGTGCTCAAGAAGTCGACCAGGTCCGCCGGCGCCGGGCTGCGACCCGGCTTCGGCACGACAGCGACGAGGGGCCGCTCCGACCATTTCGGGTCGGGGATGGCGATGACGGCCGCCTCGAACACGTCGGGATGCGCCATGACCGCGTTCTCGAGCTCGACCGAGGAGATCCACTCGCCACCGGACTTGATGACGTCCTTCGTGCGGTCCGAGATGGTCATGTACCCCTGGCGGTCCAATGTGCCCACGTCACCGGTTCGGAGCCATCCGTCGTGGAACTTCGCGGGGTCCTCATCCTTGTAGTAGGAGCCGGTGATCCATGGCCCACGGATTTCGAACTCGCCGATGCCGTGGCCGTCGTTCGGCAGTACGGTGCCATCCTCGGCCACCACGCGTACGTCGCAACCGGCGACGACGCGGCCGGCCTTGACCTTGTAGTACATGTCGTCGTGGCCGCCCTGTTTGCGCGCGGGAGGCAGTGCCAGGGCGGCCAGCGGGCTGGTCTCGGTCATGCCCCACCCCTGGACGATCGTCACGCCGAAGCGCTGCTCGAACGCCTCGATCAGTGACTGCGGGACGGCTGCGCCGCCGGCCGTGATTCCCCGCATCGTCGAGAAGTCGATCCGGGTGTCGAGCGCGAGGAGCCCGTTCCAGATTGTCGGTACGCCGCAGGCGTAGGTCGGATGGTGCTCGTTGATCACATTGGCCAGCTGCTCCCCCATGAGGAACATCTGGGGCATGACCATGTCGGCGCCCGCCAGCCAGGCGCCGTAGGGCGTCCCCCAGGCGTTGGCGTGGAACATCGGCACGATGATGAGGATGCGGTCCTTCTCGGTGACCCCGATGGACGAGGCCGACTGCAACGCCATGGTGTGCAGCCAGGTCGAGCGGTGGGAGTAGACGACGCCCTTGGGGCTGCCGGTGGTGCCGCTCGTGTAACACATTGCTGCGGCCGATCGCTCGTCGAGGATCGGCCAGTCGAAACCCGGCTCCTCGGCGGCGACGATGCGCTCGTAGGACAGGGTCTCGCCGAGCGCGGAGGTGTCCCCCTCCCCCGCCACGATGATCGTCTCGACGGTCTTGAGCTCATCCTTGATGGCAGCCAACAGAGGGATCACCGAGGCGTCGACGATGATGACCTTGTCCTCGGCGTGGTTGATGACGTAGGCCAGCTGGTCGGGCGGCAGGCGGATGTTCAGCGTGTGGAGCACAGCCCCCATACACGGGATGGCCAGATAGGCCTCGAGGTGGCTCTGGTTGTTCCAACAGAACGTGCCGACGCGGTCACCCGCCTCGACCCCGAGCCGCGTGAGGGCGGCCGCCAACCTCTCGGCTCGGTCGGCCACCTCGTTGAACGTCGCCGAGCGGTACCCGCCCGCCTCGACGGTGATCACGGTGCTGTCGCCGTGCTCCAGTTGGCCGTGTCGGAGGATGTCGGCGATCAGGAGCGGGGCGTCCTGCATGGTGCTTTTCATACGCCCAAGTATGGCGACCGCGTTCTGCCTGCGCTCACGGGCGCGTTATCGAGCCGAGCCCATCCGCCCTGGCAACGGCCAGGGGCTCCGAAAATGCAATGGACGTACGCCGAGGTTCGACGCAACCTCGCCAAGCAAATGAGCAGGGCCGTGATGACCTTGGACAGAGACCCTGAGTCCGACGGAGTCCCCACCGAAAGGGCGGCAGGCGGCAGGCACTCCTGGCCACGCAGGGGCGTTTGCTCAAAGAGGGATCACAGTGGCTGAAAAAGTGAGGAGCAGTGCGGCGGGGTCCGTTGTGGTACCGGCTCGACGCGCCGACTTCATGAACAGTTCGCCGCAATTCGCGGCGCTCGGGGGGGTCCTCTGCCTCTTTCCCTTCTTGGGCGTCGTGTCTGCGGGCGACGGGGCATGACCTGCGTCAGACGGTGATCGCCCGCACGGGCCTCGATCAGCATGCCGCCCGTGACGTCAACACCCTCATCTCACCCGCGATCACGCGGTCACGAGCCTGAGCATCACGAGCCTGAGCATCCTCGGGGGACTCGTCATCATTTTCGAGGCCATCGGGATCGCATCCACATTGCTGACTTGGTGCGAGCGAAACTACGACCAGCCGCTGCCAGAAAATGGTGGAGGCAGTTGGCCAATCGGCTGCTCTGGCTCGCGGGCTTCATCGTCTACCTCGCCGCGCAGGAGTTCCTCGCGGTGGCGGCGATTCCCATCTGCATCGTCACATTCGTCATCGCTGTCGTCTTCTCCTGCTGGACACTCCACGGCTTGTTGCTGGGGAGACCGGTTTGGAAAGAACTGCTTCCCGACGGCCTCGCCACGGCTGTGCGGTGTGCGTCACGGGTCTCGGCGTGTTCTCATCTTCTCGAGATAGATCATGTCCGGCGACAACGACTCCGGGTCCCATCAGCGTGATGATGATCCTCTTGTCCTGGTTGATCAGGATCGCCGTGTGCTTTTATGTCGCCGCTGCCGCCGCCGCCGCCGCTGCCGCCGCCGTCGTCGGAAGGGCGTGGAGCGAACGCGGCGCTGGAGCGTCTGCGATCACGCACAGCCAAGGTGGAGCGTCAGAGCAATTTGGTGAGGCGACTTGGATGTCCGCCCCATCCTCGAGCCATTCGTCATCGCCGTACGACACCCACTGTGATCACAGTCGGACTCACCCATTCGGGTGATTTTGAAGACGCCTGTATCCCGCGTCATGTGTGTCTGCCGTTTCATTGCCATCGACCCGGGTACGCCTACAGCAACTTGACAGGAGATTGAAATGGTTGGAGCTGGAGGACTTGTCGCGAGCATCATCGCGTTTGCTGTGGGAGCCATTCTGGATTTCGCAGTGACGGTAACTCCTGACCAACACGGATTCAACGTGAACAAGGTGGGTGCAATCCTGATGATGGCCGGTGCGGTCGGTGCCCTGTTGTCCCTGATCGCAATGGTGGCGGGCAATACACGGCGCCGCCGGACCGTCTTTGAAGACGGACGGGGAAACGTCGCACGTCGGGTTGATTCGACGTACTGAAAACGACGTATGTGCGGCCCCGACTCAGCGGGCAGTTATCTGAGCATCAACCCTCAACAACGAAAGGACATGTCATGTCTACTGTCGACAAGGCGAAGAACAAGATCCAAGAAACAAAGGGGCATCTGAAGGAGGCCGCAGGAAAGGCCACGGACGATCGCTCTCTGCAAGGGAAGGGCAAGCGGGACCAGGCGGCCGGCAACCTGAAGCAGGCGGGAGAAAAGGCAAAGGACACCTTCAAGAAGTAGGTCGCCGCAGCGTCCCGCCTCCTTCCCATAGGACTCGAGGCGGTACACAGTCACTTTTGGCAAAGAGGATGAAGATTGGGGAACGACCATGGCAATCATTCTGTTGGCACTCTTGGTACTGATTCTCTTCGGCGCAGGGTTTGCGATCCACTTGTTGTGGATTGCTGCTGTCGTCCTCGCGATCGTGTGGGTTGCGAGCTATGCACTCGGCCGGGGGCGAGGTGCGAGGCGCGGGTCCTTACGTCGATGAAACGGGTCTGGCTTGAGGGCGGTGATCCCCGAGGATGCCTTGCCCGGCTAGCGCAGCGGCTTGAGCTCGATTGCGGACCCCCAGCTTGGCGTACAAACTCCGTAAGTGCGTCTTGATCGTGTTCTCACTGACGTAGAGATTCCTCCCAAGTTCGCGGTTCGTCATGCCGGTCGAGAGCAGAGAAAGAATCTCGCTCTCTCGCTCGGTGAGGCCGATATCGCGTCCGGGCCATCGCAGCGCCTCATCGACCTGGGAGCGCTGCGACCTTTGGGTCAGAACAATACGCTCGCCTCTTGCCGCAGCCTTGAGGCCGGCAATGATGTGGTTCCGCGGCACGGTCTTCGAGATGAATCCCTGGGCACCGGCTCGCATCGCCTGTTCCACGGCCTCACGCCGATCGGAAAAGCTGAACACCACGATCGCTCCGTTACTCGAGTCTGCGCCAAGCGCGCGGACTCTTTCTCCGAGCGATTCAAACTCCCCGTAGGTATCGACCAGCGTGACATCGACCGAGCGCCGGGGCCTCGTCCCAACGTCGATTTCGATGATCTCGATCTCGGGCTCACTGGACCGGAGCACGGCCCGAAGGCCTTCAAGCACGATCATGTAATCGTTGACCAGCGCGACCCGGATGGGTTTTGGCATGGCCTTCACTCTAAGAGTGGGCCTTGGGATTTTATAATCACCCGATCGGGTGATTGACCATGGTGGCTGTCTCAACCATGCTGGCAGCACGGTAGATCAAAGGCAGATCCGAGAGATACGGACGCTGCGAGAGGTCGGCGCGCTCTGGCCCGTCGGTGCGGGCGTGCGCGCCTCGGCAGCAGTGGGCAACGTTACGAGCGCGTGATAGTGGAACTCTTTGGCGTTACTTCGTACAACGTCGACAAGGGTCGAGTCGTCGCTCTACGAGGGGAGCTCGATGCATCGACCTCGGGGGAGCTCGCCGACCATTTGATCGGTCCTCCCGGATCGCTCGTTGTCGTCGATCTCCTCGGGCTCACGTTCATTGACTCATCCGGCCTGGGTGCCATTCACGCGGCAAGGCGAAAGGTGCTAGAGGACGGAGGAAATCTCGTCGTCTGCCGTCCCAACCCGGCCGTCCTCCGCGTGTTGGAGATCACTGGTTTCGATATATGGGTCACCGAATGGGACCCGGAGTGGTCCAATGGCTACCCACAGGAAGCTACGACCTAACGACCCTTCTCGGCCCTCCGGCGTGACCCGAGCTGAGACGTCTGACGACGCGCAAAAGGTCTACGGCCGAGGCACGCGCATCGACGGTCCGTTCGCGAAGGAATGCTTGGCCAGACGGCGTCCATAGTGGCGTACCCCTCGCAACGGTCTGGGGTGTCGAACGAAATTTCCTAAAGGAAACAAGAACTCTGTGACGGGTGGATCGTTCATGACGCTCGGATGCACGTGATAAATCCGCCCTCGCCGCGGCCAGGTAGGACCAACCGTTCACCGGCGTGGAACCTACGGTCGAGGTCCGGATCCGGAGCATCCGCACATGAGGAAGCTCGCCATGGGCATGCTCGGTCTCGCGCTCGGCGCGGCACTCGTCGGCCTGGCCGTCGTGGCCGCTGCGGTGGTGTTCCTCGGCGGCACGGTGAGCGAGCCGTCGGCCAGCGCGGACGCCGCGGCGAAGATCCCTCCGACCTTCCTCGTCCTGTACCAGGATGCCGCGGCCACGTGCGAGGGCTTGCCTTGGACCGTGCTGGCCGCGATCGGGACCGTCGAGTCGGACAACGGGCAGTCCGATCTGCCCGGCGTCCACGGTGGTGCGAACGCTGCCGGCGCCGAGGGGCCGATGCAGTTCCTGCCGGCAACCTTCGCGGAATACGCTGAACCGGTGCCGACGGGCGGAGCCCAACCGCCCAGCCCATACGACCCGACCGACGCGGTCTATGCGGCTGCCCGCCTCCTCTGTGCCAACGGCGCCGCTGGGGGCATGGATATCGCAGGTGCGGTCTTCGCCTACAACCACTCCACGAGCTACGTGCAGGAGGTGCTCACGCTGGCGCAGTCCTACGGGGGGCTTGCCGCCGCTCCAGTCGACCTCTCTGGCTCGACAGCGGGGGCCGTGGCGGAGGAATGGGCACTGGCACAGATCGGCACGCCCTACGTCTGGGGTGGCGAGGCGCCCGGGGTGGGTTTCGACTGTTCGGGCCTGGTCCAGGCCGCGTACGCGGTCGCCGGCATCCGGCTGCCCCGCGTCGCGCAGGACCAGTACGACGGCACGCCCAAGGTCGCGGCGGACTCGCCGCTCGCGCCGGGGGACCTGGTCTTCTTCGGTGGCGGTCCATCCTCCATCGATCACGTCGGCCTGTACGTCGGTGTCGTCGACGGCCAGTCCGTCATGGTGGACGCGCCGTACACCGGAGCGGACGTCCGCGCCGAGGGGTTCCCGGCGACGGTCGGGGCTCCATTCGGCGGTCTCGTCTTCGTCGGCGCGACCAGACCATCGTAAGACGAGTCACTCGTGTTACGAGCTATCGCCTAGTTTTCATCGGCGGCGCAGCCCGGGCGGTGGCCCTCTTCCTCGACGGCGCCGCATTCGGGGCACACCCGGTCGGCCCAACAGGAGGGGTCGCCCCCCAGCTCGTAAGCCGCGTCGCAGTCGTGACACTCGAGCGGCGACCCCAGCCTGCCCTGTCGCCCCTCGGCGGTAACTACCCACCCGCGCTCCTGCCAGGGAGGACGGTGGCGGACGTGCTGACGGTGGCCGCACTCGAGGAGCGCCACCCAGTCCCCCACCTCGTCCTGCTCGAAGCCGACGATGCTGCGCCGCATGACAGATCAGTCTGGTAGCTCGACGACAGCCTCCTGCAAGCTCTGGTGCAAGCCTGCCTGCGTCATCGCCATGCGGACGCCATCCGCGGCCGCAGCGGCCAAGCCGATCAAGACCATCGAGCGCGGCTTGAGCTCGAAGGGAACTGCACATCCACCATATTTGTCGTGATACGATGATATCGTGGAGCGATGCGTTTGACGGATGCCGACTACGAGGACCTGCTGACACTGCGGACCGGCCTGCGGCGCTTCCTGCGCTGGAGCGAACAGCAGGCCGAGGAGGCCGGCCTCACGCCCGCGCAGCACCAGCTGCTGCTCGCCGTCAGAGGGCACAGCGATCCGCGCGGGCCCACGATCGGTGAGGTCGCCGATTACCTCTTGCTCCGACACCACAGTGCGGTCGGGCTGATCGACCGGGCGGACGCGGCTGGACTCGTGGAGCGGGTAAGGGACCCTGAAGACCACCGCCTCGTCCGGTTGCAACTCACCGCGACCGGCACCAAGCGGCTCGAGGCCCTTTCGCCCCAGCATCTCGAGGAGCTGCAGCGTCTGGCCCGCAAGCTGCCCAGCGTCTGGCGCGGGCTCATGCCCCACCAGCCACTGCACGGCCTCTCGGGACCGCAATAGCGCAGAGGACGGTAGGGCCTACACGGGCCGGTCGCGCAGTCCGCGATACTTCCGGACCAGCGACGCGGTCGAAACATCCTGTCCCGAAAGGTCGGGCGCCGACGCGCTCGTAAGGATCGGCGCCAGCTCCTTTGCCATCACCTTGCCGAGCTCGACCCCCCACTGGTCGAACGAGTCGATCTCCCAGATCGTTCCCTCCACGAAGACGGTGTGCTCGTAGAGCGCGACCAGCTGGCCGAGCACCGACGGCGTGACCTTCGGCGCCAGGATCGTCGAGCTCGGCCGGTTACCCGGCATCACTTTGTGCGGCACCACCCCGAGCGGCGTACCCTCTGCCGCGATCTCTTCGGCCGTCTTCCCGAACGCGAGCGCCTTCGTCTGAGCCAAACAGTTGGCCATGAGCAGATCCTGTTGCTCCCCCGTGTCGTGCGTCGCCTCGGCGAAGGCGATGAAGTCGGCCGGGATCAGCTTCGTGCCCTGGTGGATCAGTTGGTAGAAGGCGTGTTGCCCGTTCGTCCCCGGCTCGCCCCAGAAGATCTCGCCCGTCTGTCCCTCCACCGGGGTGCCGTCGAGCCGCACGGACTTGCCGTTGGACTCCATCGTGAGCTGCTGCAGGTAGGCTGGGAAGCGCGCCAACCGGTGGCTGTAGGGCAGGACTGCGTGGGTCTGTGCGCCGAAAAAGTTGTTGTACCAGACGTTCAACATGCCCTGGATCGCCGGCAGGTTCTCCTCGAGCGGCGCCGTGCGGAAATGCTCGTCCATGGCATGGAATCCGAACAGCATCTCCCCGAACGCCTGGCGACCGATGGCCACCATCAGCGAGAAGCCGATGGCCGAGTCGCAGGAATAGCGCCCTCCGACCCAGTCCCAGAACTCGAGCATGTTGTCGGTGTCGATGCCGAACTCGGACACCGCCTTCGCGTTGGTCGACACGGCGACGAAGTGCTTGGCCACGGCGTCGTGGCCCGCCGCCGCGCCGAGGCCGTCCAACAGCCAGTCCCGAGCCGCCGCCGCGTTCGTGAGCGTCTCGAGGGTCGTGAAGGTCTTCGAGCTGACGACGAACAACGTGGTGGCCGGTTCCAAACCGTGCACGGCGGCGTAGAGGTCGATCGGGTCGACGTTCGACACGAAGCGACTGGTGAGGCCGGGCTGGGCGTAGTCGGCCAGGGCCAACGTGGCCATGGCCGGCCCGAGGTCGGACCCGCCGATGCCGATGTTGACCACCGCGGCGATCCGCTTGCCCGTGGCGCCGGTCCAGGTGCCGTTCCGTATCCGCTCGGAGAGCTCACCCATCTTTCCGAGCACCCGGTGGACGTCGCCCGTGACGTCCTGCCCGTCGAGCTCCAGCCGCGTGCCCGGCGGCATGCGCAGGGCGACGTGGAGCACGGCGCGGTCCTCGGTTGTGTTGATGTGCTCCCCGCGGAACATGGCATCGCGGCGCTCCTCGACGCGGGCGGCTCGCGCCAACGCCATCAGGAGGCCCAGTGTCTCGTTCGTCGCTCGCTGCTTGGAGTAGTCGAGCACGAGGTCCACCGCCCCGGCGGTCATCCGTTCGGCGCGTTGGGGATCGCCGGCAAAGAGGTCGCGCAGATGGCGGGGCGAGATCTCCTCGTAGTGCGCGGCCAGTGCCTTCCACTCGGGTGTCGTGGTGAGGTCCATCCGATGAATCTACGGCGCAGCTGCCGCCGTCACACCGGGGCCAGATGTCGCTCCCAGGAAATCGAGCATCGCCGGCATGGCGGCCGGATCCTGCATCATGAAGATGTGGCCACCTTCGAATGATGCGAGCTCGGCGCCGGGGATCGTCGCGGCCAGGAACTCGCTGTTCGCCGGCGGCGCGAGCCCGTCGTAGCGACCTCCGCACACGAGGGTGGGACAACCAATCTGCTCCAGGCGGCCGGACGTGTCGTGGTGGCTCCGTGCCTCAAGTTGCAGCAACGGCCCTTCGCCCGGGCCGTGGTCCGGCCCGCCGAGCTGGAACCCCGCGGCGATCATCGCCGCCATCTTGGGGTTTTCCGCCCGCCAGGCTGCATCCCAACGTGTGTCGAGCAATTGGAAGCGCTTCTCCAGCGACGCCTGCGCATCCAACCCGACAAGCTCGTGCAGCGGGTACGAGGCGCCGCCGGCGCCGCCGGCCGAGGTGCAGGCCAGCACGAGACGCTGGACCCGCTCGGGGTGCCGGATGGCCAGCTCCTGGGCCACCATGCCGCCGAACGAGACGCCGAGCACGAGGCATGACTCCCAGCCGACCGCTTCGAGCAGGCCGGAGGCGTCGTCGGCGTAGTCGGCCATCGAGTAGGGCCCTGCGGGAACCGCGGAACGACCGAGGCCGCGCTGGTCGTACTGCAAGAGCTCGAACGCTGCGAAATGAGGGCCATCGGTCAGCCGTGGCGAGCGGCGCAGGTCCGCCCCCGTGCCCGATATGAAGAGCAGGGGCTTCCCAGCCCCGGCCAGCTCGTAATAGACGTCGATGTCGTTGGCGCGGGCGAACGGCACGCCCGGCTCAGCGCATAGCCAACTGGCCGGGCACGATCGGCGCCGGCAGCGATGTCGTCCCCATGAGCCAGCGGTCCACCGCCGCCGCGCAGGAGCGTCCCTCGGCGATGGCCCACACGATCAGACTCTGCCCGCGCGTCTGGTCGCCGCAGACGAACACGCCCTCGACGTTGGTTGCCCACTCCGCGTCGGCGGCCACGCTGCCGCGGGGTCCGACCTCGACGCCCAGCTCGTCGACGGCGTTGCGCCGCTCCGTACCTAGAAAACCCATTGCCAGCAGCACGAGCTCGCACTCCAGCTCGAACTCGGTGCCGGGGACCACCTCGAATACCGGGGGCCCGTCCTCGGTGCGCATCTCGACGGTGTGGCCCCGCAGCGCGCGCACGGCGCCGGAGCCGTCGTCGACGAATTCGGTGGTCGTCACCGAGAAGAGACGCTCGCCACCCTCCTCATGTGCCGCCGAGCTGCGCAGGATGAGCGGCCACACCGGCCAGGGGTTGTCGGCCAGCCGGTCACTCGGCGGCTGGGGCATGATCTCGAATTGGTGCACCGAGGCCGCGCCCTGGCGGTGTGCGGTGCCGAGGCAGTCGGCGCCCGTATCGCCACCCCCGATGATGACGACGCGCCTGCCGGCGGCCGTGATTGGCGACGACGCCAGCGCGCCCTCCCGGACAAGGTTCGCCGGCTTCAGGTATTCGAGCGCGTAGTGGATGCCGTCGAGCTCGCGTCCCGGCACCGGCAGGTCGCGCGGCAGGGTGGCCCCTGCGGCCAGCACGACCGCGTCGAAGTCAGCCTGGACCTCGGCGGCGGAGCGCACCCGTACGTCGGGGGCGCACGCCGTCCCCTGGCCGCGCTCCTCGCCTGGCTCGATCACACCCTCGGCGGGCGCAGCCGTGCCCTCCGCCGCGCCACCCACCGACGTCGAGCACACGAAGGTCACGCCCTCGGCCTCCAGCTGGGCCAGGCGACGGTCCAGGACGGCCTTTTCCATCTTGAATTCGGGGATCCCGTAGCGCAGCAGCCCGCCCGGCTTCTCGGCCCGCTCGAACACCGTCACCAGGTGCCCAGCGCGGACCAACTGCTGCGCCGCCGCCAGCCCGGCCGGCCCGGACCCGACGACCGCCACCGACTTGCCGGTGTGCACCGTCGGCTGTTGGGGGGAGACCCATCCCTCGCCCCACGCCCGCTCGACGATCTCGTACTCGATCCGCTCGATCGTGACCGGGTCGTCGTTGATCCCGAGTACGCAGGAGGCCTCGCACGGTGCCGGGCAGAGCCGCCCGGTGAACTCGGGAAAGTTGTTCGTCGCATGCAGCCGCTCCATCGCTTCAGGCCAGTCGTCGCGATACACGAGGTCGTTCCACTCGGGGATCAAGTTCCCAAGTGGGCATCCGTCGTGGCAGAAGGGGATGCCGCAGTCCATGCACCGCGCGCCCTGCATCTTCGTCGACTCCTCGGGGAAGGGCTCGTAGACCTCCCTCCAGTCGCGCAGACGTACCGGTACGGGCCGGCGGCGCGGCAGCTCGCGCCCGTGCTCCATGAAGCCCGTCGTCTTACCCATGCGCGGCCACCATCACGGCCTCGTCCACCGAGCGCCCTTCGGCCTCGGCGAGCTGGGTCGCCTCGAGGATGCGCCGGTAGTCGCGTGGCATGACCTTCACGAACTCGTGGACGTCGGTGTCCCAATGCGCGAGCAAGCAGGCGGCCACAGCGGATTCCGTCTCGACGCCGTGGCGCTCCACGAGTGAGCGCACACGGAAGCTGTCCGATGCGTCCAGCGGCTCCACGTCGACCAGCTCCAGGTTCACCCGTTGCCCGAAGCTGCGTGTCGGGTCGTAGACGTAGGCGATACCCCCCGACATGCCGGCGGCGAAGTTGCGGCCGGTCGGGCCCAGCACCACCACGAGCCCGCCCGTCATGTACTCGCAGCCGTGGTCGCCCACCCCCTCGACCACTGCCGTGGCCCCCGAGTTGCGCACGCAGAAGCGCTCCCCTACCTGGCCCCGGATGAACACCTCGCCGCCGGTGGCACCGTAGAGGATGACGTTGCCCGCAATGATCTGCTCCTCGGCGACGAAGGGTGATTCGAGCGGCGGCCGTACGATGAGGCGGCCACCCGAGAGGCCCTTGCCGAAGTAGTCGTTGGCGTCACCGTAGAGGCGCATCGTGACGCCGTGCGGCACGAAGGCGCCGAAGCTCTGGCCGGCCGAGCCGAAGAATGCCAAGGAGATCGTGTCGTCGTCCAGTCCTGCCGCGCCGAACCGGCGGCTGATCTCCGACCCCAGCAGCGTCCCCACGGTGCGGTCCACGTTGGAGATCGGCAGCTCCACCGAGACGGGACCGCGGCCGTCGAGCGCGGGTGCACACGCGTCGATGAACTGATGGTCGAGCGCCTTCTCCAACCCATGGTCCTGGAGCCGCAGTTGGCGCCGACCCATCGTCTCGGGCACATCCGGCTGGGCCAGCACGGTCGTCAGGTCGAGCCCGGACGCCTTCCAATGGCTGATCGCGCTCTCCGTGTCGAGCAGGTCGACGCGGCCGATGGCCTCGTCCAAGGAGCGAAGTCCCAGCGAGGCCAGCAGTTCGCGTACCTCTTCGGCGATGTACTCGAAGAAGGTCTCGACGAACTCGGGCTTACCGTTGAACTTCTTGCGGAGTGCGGGGGTCTGCGTCGCGATCCCGACCGGGCACGTGTCGAGGTGGCAGACCCGCATCATGATGCATCCCGACACCACGAGCGGTGCCGACGCGAAGCCGTACTCCTCCGCGCCCAGCAACGCGCCGATGAGCACGTCGCGTCCGGTTTTCAGCTGGCCGTCCACCTGGACCACGATGCGGTCGCGCAGGCCGTTGACGAGCAACGTCTGCTGGGTCTCGGCCAGGCCGATCTCCCAGGGGATGCCCGCGTGCTTCAGAGACGTCAGCGGCGCGGCGCCGGTGCCGCCGTCGTGCCCCGAGATCAGCACGACGTCGGAGTGCGCCTTGGCCACTCCGGCCGCGACCGTCCCGACACCGACCTCAGCCACCAGCTTCACGTGCACGCGGGCCTGCTGGTTCGACGACTTGAGGTCGTGGATGAGCTGCGCGATGTCCTCGATCGAATAGATGTCGTGGTGCGGCGGCGGCGAGATCAGCCCGACTCCCGGCGTCGAGCTCCGCGTCTTCGCGATCCAGGGCCACACCTTGTTGCCAGGCAGCTGGCCGCCCTCGCCCGGCTTTGCGCCCTGCGAGATCTTGATCTGCAGGTCGTCTGCGTTCACGAGATATTCACCGGTCACCCCGAAGCGTCCGGAGGCCACCTGCTTGATCGCGCTCCGACGCAGGTCGCCGTTGGCGTCAGGCGTGAAGCGGTCCGCGTCCTCGCCTCCCTCGCCGGTGTTGGAACGCCCCCCGATGCGGTTCATGGCGATGGCGAGGGTCTCGTGCGCTTCCGCCGAGATCGACCCGTACGACATGGCGCCGGTCGAGAACCGGGCCATGATCGAGGAGATCGGCTCGACCTCGTCGATCGGGACCGGCCCGCCCTCCACCGGCTTGAGCCGCAGGAGCCCGCGCAGTGTCCCGAGCTTCTCGGCCTGGTCGTCCACGGCCGCCGTGTACTCCTTGAAGATCTCGTAGCGCTTGGATCGCGTCGCGTGCTGCAGCTTGAACACGGTCTTCGGATTGAACAGGTGGAACTCGCCCTCGCGTCGCCACTGGTACTCCCCACCAACCTCGAGCTCGCGGTGGGCACGCTCCGTCGGACGCGGCTCGTGGGCTTGCAGGTGGCGCTCGGCGACCTCGGCGGCCAGTACCGAAAGACCGACGCCGCTGATGCGCGACGAGGTGCCCGTGAAGTACTCGTCGACGATGCCGGCATCGAGCCCGATGGCCTCGAACACCTGGGCGCCGGTGTAGGAGGCGACCGTTGAGATCCCCATCTTGGACATCACTTTGAGCACGCCCTTGCACGCGGCCTTGATGAAGTTGCGCCGGGCCTGACGGGGCGAGACGCCCTCCAGGAGCCCCTCGGAGATCATGTCGTCGATCGAGTCCAAAGCGAGGTACGGGTTCACGGCCGCCGCACCGAACCCGATGAGCAGCGCCATGTGGTGCACCTCGCGAGCGTCACCGGTCTCCACGACCAGCCCCACCTTCGTGCGCGTCTTCTCCCGCACCAGGTGGTGGTGGATCGCCGCCGTCAGCAACAAGGAGGGAATGGGCGCCCAGTCCACCGTGGCATTGCGGTCGGAGAGAACGATGATGTTCGCCCCGTCCGCGATGGCGTCGGAGACCCGGCGCCGCACCTCCTCGATGGCCCGGCGCAACGCCTCCCCGCCCACGTCTGTGGGTGCGCCCGCCCGGCCGGCCTCGCGCACATCGAAGAGCCCGTCGACGGCGAAGGCCTTGAAGCCCGGGGTCTCGCCGTGCTCGTTGACGTACATGAGCTTCGCCAGGTCGTCGCGGTCGATGACCGGCAAAGGCAGGAGGATCTGGCGGCACGAACCGCACCGCGCCTCGAGCAGGTTCGCCTCGGGTCCGATCGTCGCCGCGAGCGACGTCACCAGCTCCTCGCGGATGGCGTCGAGTGGCGGGTTCGTGACCTGGGCGAAGAGCTGGGTGAAGTAGTCGTAAAGGAGGCGCGAGCGGTCCGACAGCACGGCGATAGAGGTGTCCGAGCCCATGGAGCCGATCGGCTCGGCGCCGGCACGGGCCATCGGCGCAACGATCATGCGCAGTTCCTCGTTCGTGTAGCCGAACTGGCGCTGCTGGGTTACGACACGCCCGTGCTGCGGCGTCAGCATCGTCCGCGCCGGGAGTTCCTCCAGGCGCACCTGGTCGGTAGCCAGCCACTCGTCGTAGGGGTGCTCCGCCGCCAACTCGGACTTGATCTCCTCGTCCTCGACGAGGCGGCCCTTCGACGTGTCGACCAGGAACATGCGTCCCGGCTGCAGGCGGCCCTTGCGCACGACGCGCTCGGGGGCGATGTCGAGCACGCCCACCTCGCTGGCTAACACGACCAATCCGTCGTCGGTGATCCAGTAGCGCGACGGGCGCAGGCCGTTGCGGTCGAGGACCGCGCCAACAACGGTGCCGTCGGTGAACGAGATCGCCGCCGGCCCGTCCCACGGCTCCATGAGCGAGGCGTGGTACCGGTAGAAGGCGCGCCGGTCGTGGTCTATGAGCGTGTGGTTCTCCCACGCCTCGGGAATCATCATCAGCACGGAGTGCGGCAACGAGCGCCCACCCAGATGCAGGAGCTCGAGCACCTCGTCGAAGCTGGCGGAGTCGCTCGCCCCTGGCGTGCAGATCGGGTAGATGCGTGACAGGTCGCCCTCGATCAGGGGCGTCTCGAGCAGCGCCTCGCGGGCCCGCATCCAGTTGCGGTTCCCGGCGAGCGTGTTGATTTCGCCGTTATGGCAGAGATACCGGTACGGATGTGCCAGCGGCCAGCTCGGGAACGTGTTGGTCGAAAAACGGGAGTGCACGAGCGCCAAGCCAGACTCGAAGGCCGGGTCCCGCAGGTCCGGGAAGAACTCGCGCAGCTGTTCGGACGTGAGCATGCCCTTGTAACAGATTGTGCGCGCGGAAAGCGAGGAGAAGTACAGGTTGTCGACCGCGTGTTCGGCCCGTTTGCGCAGCACGAAGGCGCGCCGCTCGAGCGTCATCGTGTCGACCGCGTCGCCGGCCGGCGCCACGAAGACCTGCTCGATCCGCGGCATCGCCCCCAGCGCGGTCTTCCCGAGGCCCTCGGGCTCGATCGGCAGCTGGCGCCAGCCGAGCACGCAGAGGTTCTCCTCCCCCGCGATCTGTTCGACGAGGCTGCGGGCCTTGTGCGCGTCGTCGGGGTCGACGGGCAGGAACGCCAGGCCGACCGCATACCCGCCGGCGTCGGGCAACGTGAAACCAGCGACCTCGGCCGCGCCGACAAGGAAGCGATGCGGCACCTGAACCAGGATCCCCGCGCCGTCCCCGTCTGCACCTCAGCGCCGGACGCGCCGCGGTGGGCCAGTCGCTCGAGGACGGTCAGCGCCTTTTCGACGATGTCGTGGTCGGGTCGGCCGTGCAGATCCGCCACCATGCCGACACCGCAGGCGTCGTGCTCGTAGTTCGGGTCGTAGAGGCCAAAGGCCATCGGCGTCCTTCCGAGGGGGAAAAGTTGAACGGGTGACCGGGACGACGTTGGCCCGAAGGGTGAGGAACCAGGATACACGACGCCGCTCGTAGGCTTGACGCATGGCCACGCAGGTACATGTCGTGGGGGGCGGGGTCGTCGGCCTCACCACCGCGTGGGAATTGTCACGCTACGGTCATGAAGTGACGGTCGTGTCACCGACGCCCGGCCGCGACGGCGCGTCGTGGGTGGCGGCGGGGATGCTCGCACCGGTCACCGAAGCCCAATTCGGCGAGTCAGCGCTGACGGCGTTGCTGCTCGAGGGCGCCGGCCGCTGGCCAGCGTTCGCCGGTGCGCTCGAAACGGCGAGTGGCCAGTCCATCGGGTACGAGACCACCGGCACGCTCACCGTTGCGCTCGATGCATCCGATCGCGCCAGCCTCGACGACCTCCTCGCCTACCAGCATTCGCTCGGGCTCGACGCCGCGCGCCGCAGCGCGAGCGAATGTCGCGAGCTCGTCCCGGCGCTGAGCCCGTCGTTACGCGGCGGCATCGAGGTGCCCGGCGACCACCAGGTCGACAACCGCGCCCTCCTCGCCGCCCTCGTCGAGGCGAACCGCGTGGCCGGCGTCACCTTCGAGGAGAGCAGCGTGACCGTCGTCGCCGCCGGGCCTGAGCTCGTCCTGAAGGATGGCCGCCGCCTCCGTCCGGACCAGGTCGTCCTCGCGGCCGGGGTCGGCCTGCCGGACATCGCGGGTCTGGACACGATGCAGAGGCCGGACATCCGGCCGGTGAAGGGGCACATCCTTCGCCTCGGCCCGGCACCGGGCAGCCGCGCCCCGCTGCTCCGCCGTACGGTCCGCGGCCTGGTGCACGGGCATTCCGTCTACCTCGTGCCCCGCCGTGACGGCTCCCTCGTCATCGGTGCGACGGTCGAAGAACGCGGGGTCGACCCCACGGTGCAGGCCGGCGCCGTGCACGAGCTGCTGTGCGACGCGCGCGCCATCGTGCCCGGTGTCGACGAGCTCGAACTGCGCGAGGCGGCGGCCGGACTGCGCCCCGGTACACCCGACAACATGCCACGCATCGGTTGGAGCGGCATCGACAACGTCGCAGTCGCAACGGGCCATTACCGCAATGGCATCCTCCTCGCTCCCCTCACCGCCGCCGTCGTGGTCGACCTGCTCGTGCCGGCGCCCGATGACACCGTTGCTCGAATCGTTGGCCCGGGCGTGAGCGACATCGCGCTGAGCATCAACGGAGAGCCGGTCCGCGTGGCCGTCGGTTCGACGATCGCCGACCTGGTTACTCGGCTCACCGAGGAGGTCGATCCCAAGGGTGTCGCCGTCGCCGTCGACCGCTGTGTCGTGCCCCGCTCGGAGTGGGCGACCACCCCCGCCCGCGCAGGATCCCTGGTCGAGGTCGTGAGCGCGGCCGCTGGGGGCTGACCCCATTGAGGTCGCCGGGCGAGCGATGCCAGAATCACCCGATGCCCGAGACACCCCACCCCGGCCCGACCGCGTTCGTCCTCGCCGGTGGCGGCACCAAGGGGTCGTTCGAGGTCGGCGTGCTGCAGTACCTCGTGGGCGTCGAACAGATCGCCCCAGAGGTAATCACCGCGACCTCGGCCGGCGCGATCGCGGCGACGGTGCTCGCACAGGCACGGACGCTGGACGAGTTCGCCGCACGGGTCGATGAGATCGGCGATGACGTGCTGGCGTGGACGCACACCGAGAACGTCTTCGGCAAACAGGCCTGGCTGAGCGCGCTCGACGGCACCGCGCTCGGACGCGAGATCCATCACGAGCTCACGGAGGGAACCCGCCCTCCGTTCCCGCTCAACCCCGCCGCCGTGCTCGCCACGAGTGGTGGTACGCCGCCACCCGCCGCCATAGGAAAGTCAGAACGCCGCGCCGCCAGGCGGGCCCGGCGGAAGCGCCAGCGCCACCTGCTGCGGCTCGTCGCCGGGGCCGGTCTGCGGCTCCCCCGGGTGCGGCGTCGCTTCCGCTCGAGCGGCGCCTCGGTCCTCAACCTCGACCCTCTGGCCGAGGCGCTCCGGCACGGCTCGAGCGAAGGAGTCCGGGCGGTCGACCCTGCCCTCGTGACACGGCCTGGCCTTCAGCTCCGCCTCGCCGTGACCGCCCTCCGGGCGGGCGTCGTGCGCTACGTGACCGAGGACGGGACGATCGTGGAGGCGGACGCCCGTACACCTGCACCGGGCGAGGCCGCCGGCCCGGTCGATCTCATCGACGGTGCCATCGCCTCGGCCAGTGTGCCCATGATCTTCCCGCCCCACTCCATGGCCGACTGACGACTACGTCGATGGCGGTGTCGTCGAAATCATCCCCGTCCGGGCCGCGGTCGAGCTCGGCGCGACGCGCATCTTCGCCGTCGTTGCGGTGCCGCTTTCCGTGCCACGCGACGATCGGGATTACGCCATGGCACCGGCGGGCTACATCGGGCTGCGCTCCATGGGCATGATCGGCGTGGCCGAGCGCCAGATCTCGAACCTGGACGCCGTGCTCCCCGCCGGGTCGACGCTCACGGTCATCGACCCGGTCGTCGACGTCGTCGGCCTCTTCGAGATCCAGCCCGGCCTCTTGCGCATCAACAAGGACTATGGCTGGCTGCGCGCCGCCGACGTGCTGGCAGAAGGCGATCCCGACCTTTTGGCCGACATTGCGGCCGGCACCCATGAGCTCATCGAGGCCCGCTGCGAGGCCTGGCGCATCGAGGCCTTGCTCTGGGCCGAGGATCGGAAGAGAGACCCCGATGCCGTGGCGGGCGCGCTCGCGCTCGTGCGCGAACAGAAGGAACGGGTCCGCGGCCTCGTCGAGCGCCGCAAGCAACTCGGTTTCCCCGTGCCCGACGACTGCGAGGCGTGGTGGACCGAGTACGAGGGGCACACCGGCGAGCGCCCGGCGCACGGCTGCCGAGCCGGCTGGCCCCGCGAACCTGAACTTCAGACGGTCGGCCCCCCGAGCCAGCCGCGGCGGCGGAAGAGCGCCACCAGGAAGACGACGGCGGCGAGTTCGAGGCCGATGCCGAGCACGAAGAAGCTCCACGTCGGCGCGATCCAGACCCGCACCATGTAGGCGAAGTTCTGCCCGAAGAACCCCGTCAGGAAGCTGAGCGGCAGGAAGATCGTCGCAATGATGGTCAACTGCTTCATCACGACGTTGAGGCGGTTCGACACGGTCGAGAGATGCGTGTCCATCACACCGCTCAAGAGGTCCCGATAGTTGTCCACCAGGTCGGCCAGCCGGATGAGATGGTCGTAGAGGTCCCGGAAGTAGCGCGACGCCTCGTCGGTCATGCCAGGCACCTCGGCCACGCCGGAGTTGATGCTCGCCATCATGTCGCGCTGGGGTGCGATCACCTTGCGCATGTCCATGAGTGAGCGCTTCATGTCGAACAGCTCACCGAGCTGCGCTTCGGTGGGCGCCTTCAAGATGTCGTCCTCGAGTGCGTCGATCCGGTCGTCGAACTTGGAGAGCACCGGGAAGAAACTGTCTGCCAGCGCACTGACGATGAGGTAGGCGATCACGATCTGTGGCGACGCCGCGTCCTTGGCGTGGTGCTGTTCGATGCGTGCCCGTACCTGGGTCAGGGACGGGCAGTCTTCTCCACGGTGCACCGTCACCACGTAGCGGTCGGTCCAAAAGATATGGACCTCCGCCCGGCCGGTGCGACCGGGATCCGCACCCCGGGCCACGAGGTACATGAAGGTGTCGTAGTCGTCGATGCGCGGCCGCTGGTTGAACCGCTCGGCCGACTGCACCGCCAGCGGATGGAAGCTTGAAATGGACGCTCAGCAGCTCAGAAACGGTGCCGTCCGTTGCATCGTCGTCGAGGTCGAGCCAGAAGAACTCGTGGCTCCCCAAGTGCGGAGAGCACGTTCTCCGACGTGGCCGGCTCGTCGCGGCCTCCGATGCGGAGCGTTCCCTTCAGCACCGACCCAGTCTCACGTCCCGACCGCCACCGCGGTGGGATGGCCGATAGTGCGGCGGCAAATGGTCAGCCGAACCGAGCCGGGTCGAAGGAGTCCGGCAGGGGCGCTTCGTCCGTCGGATAGCTCCGTCGCGGCGATGGCGTGCGCCAGCACACGGGCCGAGTAGGGGCCTTGCAACAGGCCGTTGGGACCGTGCCCGGTGGCGACCCAGGCGTTCGACCAGCCCGGGACGCGCCCGACGAGCGCGCGGTCGTCGGCCGAGGTCGGCCGCAACCCGACCCGGGTCTCGCCGTAGGTGGCGCCGGCGAGCCCGGGCGCGACGGCGAGGCACTCGCGCAGCAACTCGTGCAGCCCTGCCGCGGTTGCGTCGACCGAGAACCCGGCACCGGGCTCGAAGGTCCCGCCACACGCCACCCGCCCGCCGGGCCAGGGCACGAGGTAGTGGCTGAGCAGCGGCTGCGCGATTGGCCAGATGTCCGTCTCCGCGTCGACACCCAGATGCACAATCTGGCCCTTGGTCGGACCCACCGGGAGCTCGTGTCCCAGCCACTCCCCCATGGCCGCCGTCCACGCGCCACCCGCCACGGCCAGCGCCGCGCATTCGACGTTGCGCTCGCCCTGGATCGAAATGGACGTGACGTGGCGGGCACCGTTGGCTCTCGCTGCGACGCCGTGTACCGACCCCGCCACGAAGGCAACGCCGCGCTTCGCCGCGGCCGTCCGCAACGCGGCCGCCATGCCGCGACCGTCGACCCGCGCCGACGAAGGGGAATACAGCGCCCGATGCACCGGTCCAGCGGCGGGAAGAGTCGGCGCGCCTCTTCGGGCGAGATCTCGGCGACATCGCCGCCGCCCCGCCGCAAGATGATCTCGGCAAACGGCGAGAACCACGAGTCCTCGTGCTCGCGCAGGCCGAGCGAGAGCAACCCGCACACGCCGTAACCGGTCGCAGCCACGTCGGCGCCGTCCTCTTCCAGGCGGCGCAACAGCTGTGGGTAGTGCGCACCGCACTGGTGGAGGAAGGGCCAGAGCGCGCCATCGGTGTCGTGGCTCGTGGCGGGCGAGAGGATCCCTGCGCCGGCGTCGGTGGCACGGCCTGGGTGTGCTGCGTCGACCACGGTGACCGAGAGGTCCAGGCACGCCAGTTCGTAGGCGAGCGAGAGGCCGATCAGTCCGGCACCGACGACCGCCACGTCGCAGCGCTCCCCGGTCACGCCACGAGTCCATCAGGCCCGGCGCCGCCCCGCCAGCGATGCGGCACACTGAGGCCGTGGACCTACTGCGTACACCCGACGAACGGTTCGCCGCACTCCCGGGCTTTCCATTCGGTCCGCACTACGCCGAGCTGCCCGACGGGCTGCGGATGCACTACGTCGACGAGGGCCCTCATGATGCGGAAGTGGTCCTGCTGCTCCATGGCCAGCCGACATGGTCCTACCTCTACCGCAAAGTGATCGACCGGCTCGTCGCGCAGGGTCTGCGCGCGGTGGCACCGGACCTCGTTGGTTTCGGGCGCTCCGACAAGCCGGCGGCGCGAACGGCGCACTCGGTCCGAGGCCATGTGGCCTGGATGGCACAGTTCGCCGACGCCCTCGGACTCCGCAACGTCACGCTCGTCGTCCAGGACTGGGGTGGACCGATCGGGCTTGGCCTCCTGGCGGCGCGCCCCGGTCTGGTGGAGCGCGTGGTGGCCGCCAATACCGCGTTGCATACGGCCGAGAGCACACTCGAGGGACGCCTCGCGTGGCCGGTCTACGCGGCGAAGGATGCGACGGTGACGGTTGGTCAGACACTTCTCGACTACCAGCGCCTGACCCAGGAACTCAAGCCGTTCCGGCCCAGCTTGTTCGTGCAAGGCGCCACCATTTCAGAAGTGCCCGAGGACGTACTGGCGGCCTACGACGCGCCGTTCCCTGACGAGTCGTACTGCGCCGGGCCGCGTCAGTTGCCCCTGCTGATGGGTTTGACGCCATCGAGCGAATGTGCCCGAGTCAATCGCCGGACGTTCGATGCGCTGGCCAACTTCTACGGCCCGTTCGTCACCGCGTTCTCCGACGGAGACCCCGGCACCGGTGGCTGGGCCGAGGTGTTGCAGGAACGTGTGCCGGGTGCGCAAGGGCGCCCGCACGTCACGATCGAGGGTGCGGGCCATTTCCTCCAAGAGGACCGGGGAGGGGAGCTGGCCGACGTCGTCCTCCGGTGGTCGGTTGCGACCGTTGAGCGGATTGAAGGAGAGCGTCCGCTAGGGGGCGGGCTTGGACTCTGCGCCGTCGGAGGCGGGTGCGGCAGTCAATGCGTCAGGCTCGGGAGCGCCCGTGCCCAGTTGCGCCTTGAGCGCGGCGAGCTCGTTGTCGACCTCCGAGTCCTTGCCGACCTGGTCGAGCTCCTTTTGGATGTCGTCCGTGCCCCCTCCGACGTCCTCGAGAACGCCGGACTCGAGCAACTCGTCGAGCGCACCGGAGCGAGCCTGCATGGTGGCGATCTTGTCCTGTGCCCGCTGGAGGGTCTGCCCCGAGTCCTTGAACGACTTCGAGATCCCGGCCGTGCTCTCGTCGACACTGGAGACGGCGGCGGCAGCGGTGTACTCAGCCTTGAGCGTCTCTTTCTGCGTCCGGAAGTCGTTGACCCGCTTCTGCAGCACGTTCATGGTTTGGGTGAGCTTCTGCTCCTCGTCGACCAGCTGTTGGTGCTGGGGATCCATCTCGTCGATCTGCTGCTGGGCCGTCGCCTTGCGGGCCAACGCCTCCTTGGCCAGATCCTCCCGGTTGGCCTGGAGCGCCTGCTTGGCCTGGTCCTGCAGGTGGTCGATCGAGTGCTGCAACTGCTCTTCTTGGAGCTCGAGCCGCTTCTTCGAGGCCGCGATGTCGACGAGGGCGCGGCGGACCTGGGTGAGCTGCTCGAGCATCTTGTCGTAGGAGAGGTCGAGCATTTCGTCGGGCTTCTCGGCGGCGTCGAGCGCCTTGTTCGCCTTTGCCTGAACGATGTCGTGGGCCCGCTGAAAGATGCCAGGCATGGCTGCCTCCTACGTGATCTCTCGCTCTGCTACCCCACAATAGGTTCGATTCCCGCGACGTGAGGCCGCGGTCGCACGAATCGGCCAGGAGAAAGGAGGCGCGACGAGGCGCCGACTCGGTTCAGGAGCCGGAGGCGGCGATGACGGCGCCGTTGAGGTGCGTGCCCGTCATGTCACCGTCGCTTGGCGCATCACCGAAGTGGTAGACCGTGCCCTGGGCTGTCACGACCCAGTACCCGCGGCCGTCCGAGGTGGAGAAGATGGACGCCGCCGGGTCGAGGCCCCCCGCAGCACCGGGCGGTGGGCTCCCCAGATCGGGTGCGTCGCCGAACGGGAAGACCTGCCCGTTGGACTCGAGGAGCCAGTACCCTCCGCCGTCCGGCGTGGCCACCGCCGAGGTGAAGGGCGCGGCCTGTTGTCCGGGCGAGCCGTGGTTCACCGCATCGCCGAAGGCGTAGACGTGGCCCGTGGTCGTGACGACCCAGTAGCCGCCGCCGGTGGCGTCGGGCACGACGGCAACCGCAGCGCCGCTACAACCGCCGATGCCCGGGCAGGAGCCCGCAAAGGTCGCATCGCCGAACGCGAACACACCACCGTCGGAGGCCACCATGAAGTAGCCGCCGTCGTCGTGGCTGGCAACCATCCCCACGATCGGCGCATTGAGGCTGTGCGGTTTGCCGGACCCGGCCGGGTTGAAACCGAGGCCGGGCATCGAGCCGTAGAACTGCGTGTCGCCGAAGGCGAAGACGCCACCGTCGGACGCATCGAGCCAGTAACCGCCGCGGTCGGGCGTGGGGACGATGCCGACCACCGGTCGCTGCAGGGCGACGCCGCCCATGGACCCGTGGAACTGGGCCGAGCCGAACGAGAAGATGCCGCCGTCAGAGCCGACGAGCCAGTAGCCATGGGTCTCCGGGGGCGGTGGAGGTGGTGGCGGTGGCGGTGGAGGTGGTGGTGGAGGTGGAGGTGGAGGTGGTGGTGGTGAGGTTCCGGTGACCGTCAGCGTGAAGGCCTGGGTGGCGTCGGGCGAGATGCCGTTCGACGCATCGAGGCAGATCGTGTAGCTCGAGTTGTCGTTCGTGCTCGGCGTGCCCACGAGAGTGGCGGTGTCGCTGCCGGTGTAGACGAGCGAGATGTCCGAGGGCAGGGCCGACAGCGTGCAGCCGCTGAACGCGGAGTCAGTGATGGAGCTCACCTGGGGCGTGCCCGTTGTCGTGATGCGGAACGAGCCGGCCGAACCGGCGGCGAACGTGGCGGCGTTGCCGCTCGTGACGGACGGGGCGGCGGTCGTTCCCGTGCCGGTGTACGTGTAGCGGTCGGCGGCCACGATCGGGCTGGTGCCGACCGGCGTCGTCACCGTGACGTTGACCGTCCCGGGGCTGACGGACTCGGGAATCGTGGTGGTGATCGTGTTCGAGCTGTAACTCATCGAGCCGATGCTGGCGACCGTGCCGAAGTCGACGATCGGAGTGGCGCCCTCGTTGAAGTTCGCGCCGTGGATGGTGATGCTGCCCGAGGGGATCTCAGGACCGGACGCCGGCGTGATGGACGTGATCGAGGGTGCTGTCGACGGGGCGTAGGTGAACTCGTTGACCTGCGTGACCCGGGTCGAGCTCGACGAACCACCCGTTGTCGTGACGGTAACGGTGACTGTGTCGGCCGCGGTCCCCGCCGGGTCGGCCGGAGCGTCCGCCGTGAGCTCGCCGTCCCAATTGACGTGCACGTGGGTGGCGGGGATCCCGCCGAAGTCCACGGTGGGCGTCGTGGCGGTGCCGAAGTAGTTGCCTTCGATGGTGACGGGCGTCCCCGCGGCCGTGTTGGACGACGAGGCCGGCAGCACCTGCACGACGTCGGGAGGCTGCGACGAGGTCGGCGTGGGCAGGGTGCTCGGGTTCAGGGGGTCGACGAGGGTATCGGCCGGGTTGCTCTGATACGCGAAGATCTGCGCGTACCGTCCCGTCGCGGTGTCGCCCACCCCCATCAGCGCGGTCTCCCCCGAGATCGCGTTCCAGGCGCCAAGGATGTTGTTGCGGTGGCCCCAGCAGTCGGTGCTCGTGGGCGTGGTGCACAGCAAGTTGGTCCCGCCGTAGCCGTCGTTGTACATCCAGGCGAAGTCGGCCCCGAGAGGGGTGTAGTCCACCGCGAAGTTCGCGCCCCCGGGGCCTACGTAGCCGGACGGCAGCGCGGGATCCGTGTTCGTCGACGCGCCGGTCTGTGCGGCGGTGTTGAGGTTGGTATCGAGGCCCGAGTACTGCGTGAGCCCTCGGTCACCCCGCTCCTCGTCGGCGATGATGAGCTGTTGCATGCTCACGGTCTGGCTGGCGTAATTGCTCGGCAGCACCAACGGGCCGAGCCCTTCGAACGCACGCGCGTAGTTGATGTTGTGAAGCACGGAATCGATGCAGCCGGCACTGTGGTCGTCCGGCGTGATCGTGCACGCGGGCATCACCTGTGGCGGAACGTTGACCGTGGGTTTCGCCGGCGCGACGATACCGCTCGCACCGGCAACGGCCTGTGGCAGCGCGCCCAGCGCGAAAGTGGACACCACAACGAGGATCGATCCCGCTACGGCTCGCACGGCCATTTTCGATTGGATGCGCGCGCCTCGGCGCCACTGCATCACGGTTTCCCGAGCCCCCTCCTGGAATTCAGACCAGCCGGGGCAACGTAACATTTTCGGCTTCTTCCTCCGAGGGTCGCGACCCGAAGTTGTCACCGGGTTGGGGGCAATAGGTCTGGAGGACTAGTAGTCCGTGTGGCGACCTGCCCGACACATGCCGCTCATGTCGGCGGTGCGATGCAACCACCGGGCGGGAAGGGAGTGCGACAAGTCTGGTGCCGCCGCGGGCTGCCGTACGCCCCTCCCGATACTCCCGGCCCCTACAAGCTCAGGCTGCCCGACCATTCGGACAGCGACATCCAGGTCGCGTCCGAGTGCGTGGTCAACGCCGTCCGTCTCCTGTACGCGTTGTCCGGCCGTCAGGTCGAGCGGCTCGGCTGCAAGGGTGCAAGCACCCTCCCGCGCGGGGCACGTCGGTGGTGGCCCGATATCCGGCCGATGCTGGCCTCGCTCGTCGGGCTGGCACCAGATAACGGGTACGGCTTATGGGCCCGGCGATCGAGAGCGTCTGCGCGTCCGAGTGCTTCCCCACTGCCTGGCAAGAGACGCACCGGCTGATCGGAGTCTTCACGGCCGCGCGATGAACTCGGACGAAAGACCTTTCCCGGGATCGCGTACACGGACATCTGGAGCGAGCTCGACGAGGTGGCTGGCTGGAACATCCGGGTCGGACAAGGTGTCCCCGCTGCCGCCGGCGCCGAACGTACTCGACGTGTCGACGCAGTCGCTCTGCCCGCTCCAGGTGGACGGGGGCCTCAGGATCCCGGGCGGACGGCGTGGCCTACGCGGTCGCAATGGCAGCCCTGGCCGCACCGGGGCAGTTGCCGGACCTGCGCCGCGATCGACCGCGCCGCGGTGCGCCCCCAGCCGTTGATGCCCATCGTCACGCCGCTGTCGCTGGCAGTGCACGAGGCGCAGCGGGTGGCGCTGAGAGGTGAACGGGCCACGGTCGGCATGGTCACGAACGAGCCGCCGCTGCGATGTCACGTGACGGCCTCGTGCGGGAGCACCCGTCGGACTATGCCGCTGACCAGGCCCGATGGTGTGCAGACAACTCGGTATCAAGTAATCCACAGGGGCGTCCGATGTTTGAGGAATGCGGGAAGAGGGGGGTGGACGCATGTTTCACGCGACGCGGGCTGGGTCGCGTCGCTGCGATCGCCCTCCCGAGCGCGGGCACGGCGTTGGCGTTCGTGGTCATGTCCCGGTACAACCTCATCGGCGACGAGCCGGTCTGGGTGATCCTGGTCCTGCTCGCCCTCGGGGCCGTGATCGGTGAGTCGATGAGCAGGCTCCTCGAGGCGGACCCGAACGGGTGGAGGCTGCACGCGGGCGTCGGCCTCCAGTGCCTGGGCGTCGCCGCGATCATCTATGCCATCGGATGGGGCCCCACCCTGGCCATCGGCTTCCTCTTCATTGCGGCCCGCGCGCTCGACATCGTAGGCTCCCGGGTCTGGCCCGTCGTCGTGATCTGGACCGCCATCGCGACGCTGGCGGGTCAGATCGCCATCGGCGTAGGCCTCGTGAGCACCTATGTGCGGGCGCCGTCGGTGCACGGCCTCGCCGTCCTCAGCGTGCTGGGCGTGTGGTTCGTCACCTGGATCCTCGCCGGCAAGGTCCGCCAGAGCGAGATCGCTCTCGCCGAGCGTGACCTCGCGGCCAACGACGTCCGTTCGACGCTCTCCCTGCTCACCGCGACGCTCGACTCGACCGCGGACGGTATCCTCGTCGTGGACAACGCGGGCGACATCGCACAGTTCAACTCACGCTTCGCCGAGATGTGGTGCATCCCCGACGCCATCTTGGAGAGCCGGGACGACGAAGCAGCCGTCCAATTCGTGCTAGACCAGCTTCGCTATCCCGAGGCGTTCCTGTCGAAATTGGAAGAGCTCTACGCCCATCCCGATGCGGAGAGCGACGATATCTTGCTCTTCAAGGACGGGCGCGTCTTCGAGCGGCACTCGCTCCCACAGAAGATCGAGGGAGAGGTCGTCGGTCGGGTGTGGAGCTTCCGCGACGTCACAGACCACCACCGCCTGCTCGGGGAACTCGAGCACCAGGCGTTCCACGACGGGCTCACCGGGCTGGCCAATCGGTCGCTCCTGCGCAACCGCCTGGACCACGCGTTATTGCGCGCCCACCGCACCGGCATCGCGGTGGGCGTGTTGTTCTGCGACATGGACGGCTTCAAGATGGTCAACGACACGCTGGGGCACGACGTCGGGGACCTCATCCTGGTAGAAGTCGGCCAACGCATCGACGGCTGCCTGCGCGAGGACGACACCGTTGCCCGGCTGGGCGGCGACGAGTTCGCCATCATCCTCGACGGCACCACGCACATCGACGCAGTGGACGCGGGAAGCCGCGTCCTCCAGGCGCTCCGGGAGCCGTTCGACGTCAACGGGCGGGAGATCAGCATCCGGGCCTCGATCGGCGTGACGCTCACCACTGCTGGCTCGCTGGAGGCGGAGGCGCTGCTCTGCGAGGCCGACATCGCGATGTACGCCGCCAAGGCAGCCGGCCGGGACTGCCTCATGACCTTCGAACCCGAGATGCAGAGCACCATGGCCGCCCGGCACGCCCTGCACGCCGACCTGCGTCAGGCGGTGCGGGACTACGGGGAGCTCAGCCTCCACTACCAACCCGTCTTCGACCTGGTGACGGGCCGACCGGTCTACACCGAGGCGCTCGTGCGCTGGAACCACCCGCGGCGCGGCTTCATCTCGCCGGAGGAGTTCATCCCCGTGGCCGAGGAGATGGGCCTCCTCAGCGAAATCGGCCGCTACGTCCTCCGCGAGGCATGCCAGCAGGTCGTGCGCTGGCGGTTGCTGCCGGCGGCGACGGACATGAGCATGGCCGTCAACGTGTCCGCTTACCAGCTCTACGACAACCGGTTCGTGGGCGAGGTCGAGGCGGCGCTCGTCGACAGCGGGTTGCCCCCGAGTGGGCTGGTGCTCGAGCTGACCGAGAGCGCGCTGCTCTCCGACACCGACCGGGTCCACCACCGTCTGGCCCGGCTGCGCGAGATCGGTGTCAAGATCGCCATCGACGACTTCGGCACGGGCTACTCGTCGCTGTCGTACCTGCGCCGGCTGCCGATCGACGTCCTCAAGATCGACCGCTCCTTCGTGAGCGAGCTCGGTACCTCGTCGGTCCAGCAGGCCCGCTCGCTCGTCCGCTCGATCGTGGGCCTCGGCCACGACCTCTGCCTGACGGTCGTCGCCGAGGGTATCGAGACCCAGAACGAGCTCGATGATGTGCGGGCGGCACGTTGCGACCTCGGACAGGGCTTCTTCCTCGGTACCCCGCTGCCACCGGCTGAGTTCGAAGAAGCCCTCTGCCACCAACGGGCGGTCCACTCCTTCGACGACGGCGATCTCGTACGGCCGCCGCTCTCGCTCGTTCCTGCACGGCACGGCCGCAGTGCTCACGACAGAGCGGTGGAGTTCTCACTCACACGCTGGCGGTAAACGGCTCCCCCGTCCCCTACGGCACCGTTCGGATTAGTCCTTACGCCGAAGAAGTCACCGCTTCTCTAGACCCCGCCCACACGCGGAGGTTGCACCTCTGAAGCTGAGACGTTCCGGTTGGGCTCGCTCAAGGGCCAAGTTCTTCGCAGCGTTGGGTCAGAGGTGCCCGATGCACCTGCCAAGGCTCCTGCGACGGATTGCCGACGCAATAGAGGAGAGACATTTGGACCCGATGGATCTTCTTGACGTGACCATTTCGCAGGAAGTCATCGAGGGTGATCCCTGGTGGTCTGCATCGTTGTATTGGTCGTCGGGGATTCCGAGTCGCCGTCGCCGGGTAGCCCTGTTCGCCAAACGGTATCGGGTAGCGGATTCCATTTCGTGGCCAAGGTGATGACATGCCGCAACAGAGAGCCAACCCCGTCCGAATATCGCTCCTCCCATAGGATCGGACTGACTTAGTTCCACCGCACGCAAACGACGCGATCCAGGAAGAGCCGTGTGCCCACCGGGATCAGTGGTCCATCCCGCCTCCGACCCTCATTGCGCGCAAGTCATGGTCGAGAATGGCTCGGTGGTGGTCAACCAACAGGATGCAACTCGTGCACTGTTCCGTTGAGCCCAGATGGCGACGCTTGGAACGTCGGCGTTTCCTACAGGCGGCGTCCCTCGCCGCCTTCGGTTGGCCCAGTGCTCATCTCCGGCAGCGCGCTAGAAAGCAGCGCCTAGTCAGGGCGCCGAAGCCCTCGGCAACCCAGCGGGCGCTACGTTGGTTGCGGACAGCTTCGCCAGAACGGTAAATGACGGCTGGGGAAGCGCCGGCGTCGGCGGTGCATGGACCCTGGCTTCGCGGACGGCAACCGACCTGTCCGTAAGCGGTGGAGCGGGACGATTCGCCATCCGTGCCGCCTACTACAAAGAGTCCGCTCAGATCGTCACACGACGACCGTCGAAGCTCTCGAGTTTGAGGCGACGTACGACGTGGTGTTCAACAGTGACCCCAGGAAACTGCGACTTCCCTATGGAGGAGTGCTCGCGGGAGTCGTTGCCAGATACATCGACCCGTTGGGATCGACTTCGACCACCGGGCACTACAGGTTCGGTCTCGTCCTCGACGCCTCCCCCACCGCGGATTGGCCACCGACGAGCGGCCTTGGGATCCGTATACAGAAACCCTACGGCGATGGCGCGCACGGCGGCGACGGGGACTTCCGCGTCGAAGCTCCTGCTCCC
The DNA here is from genome assembly GCA_963828455.1 of uncultured Acidimicrobiaceae bacterium. GTDB lineage: Bacteria > Actinomycetota > Acidimicrobiia > Acidimicrobiales > RAAP-2 > Bog-473. The sequence goes on from CAWHFH010000004.1 coordinate 35,682, forward strand.
ACCGACGTCGATACCGACTATCCGAGTGGCCCCCCCTCATCTACTCGTGTAGGGCACGCATTCAAGGGAGCAAACCGACCAGCTTCTACACGAGGGGCTGGAAGCGGGGCACCCCGAACCATCGTCGTGGAGCGCGGCGGGTACGGATCACAACAACTGGGGTCCGCAGATTTGGGCGCCGATCGGATTCAAGGCATCGAACGACGTCAATGACGGCAGGTGGGCCGGGCAGGTAGAGCACGTCGCCACCACGAACTTGGTTGTGAATGCACCAGGCTCGCGCACGGCCCCGAGCTGTTCCAACATTCCGGTTCCGCGTGACCGCCTCTCGAGGCGTTTCCCAGATCGCATCAGGACGGAGACACCATCCCATCCCGTAGGGACATTTGGTCACACGGGGAGTAACCGCCAACACTTTCCTAGGGGGACACGGGCGCCGAGGCGCGATGACTGCGCACTCCATGTGTCCTCGGACCAGCGGGCCCCTTCCCACCACCTAAACCGGCCAGATGCGGCAACGTCGGGATACCAGCCAGCCGGAGACGACCCGGTATACGCGAACGGCTCCAGGTTCGGCTCCCAGCCGGCGTAGGGCATGCAGCCAGGGCGCGCTGAAGAGTGGCGGCGCGTCGTCGAGAACGGGAGCCTCGAGCGTCTCGCCACCAGAGATCGGCGCGACGAATGGAGAGGCGCGGCGCGGGAATCGAGTGCGATGTCCACGGCAGGAAGGACCGGCCGACAATCCAATCATGCCGACCGCGTCGGCATGGACCCCGAACCGGTCGTCCTGTTCGCGCACGAGCGATCGCCCGCCGACCATCCTCGCCTCGAATGCCGCCTGGTCTGCTCGCGACGCTTGCACACGGCGTACCTAGCACGAACGCGGTGTAACCGAGGCCCGTGAGTCAACGTGCGACCTCGAGACCTTCGTGCGTCCAGGCGCTTCTCGTCCAACCCCCCGCCGGGCACGACGATCACGCCCACGCCGTTGGCGGCGCTCGACGGCGTGAACACCGTCAACGTCCGTTCGGAGCTGTTGCAAAGAAATGCTGTGCCCGTCGCGACGGCGGCCACAGCGTGAGGATTTCGGCGGCGCCGTCCGGAAACGCAGTCATCCGGAACAACATGCCCCCCGGAGTGGGACCGCTACCCGCCCTGAGGAGCTCTGGGACGAACGGTCGACGGGACCTGGCTGACAACCTTGTAGGCCCGCTCGCGCACCTGGTCGACAACGCCTGCGCTGCTGGGTGCGGGATCGTCACCCGCACCGCGAGGCAGGACGAAGTCCGTGTACATGACGCGCCGCTCCCGGTCGACCGGCGCCCGGCTCATGTGCAGAGTGCACGAACAGTGAACCGTCACGTCCCCGGTGCGCGTCGGGAGCGGGATCGCCGGCAGGCCCCACGAATCTCGGAAGAATGCCGGCTGGACAAGAGCGCGGTGCGAACCGGCCACGACGCCCAGTTGTCCGGAGCGTTCGTCGGCACCGGTCACCGAGATCCCCACCGTCAGGCTGCAGCAGCGGGAAGAGTGTCGCCCGAGGCTGCAGTCCTTGTGCCAGGGCAGGTCCGAGATACCTTTGACGACGCCGATCGGCTTGACGAGCGCCTCGATCTTGTTGCCACCCTGCTCTCGCGGCACGTGGCCGTCCCCGGTGAGAGTGGCCAGGCGCAGGAGCCGGTCGTCCTCGAGCAAGGCCGCCGTTGTCGCGCTCTCCTCTTGGAAGTGCTGTAGGCGGACCGCCCGCTGCTCGCCGTCCGCGGTGGTGGCCCACCAGGAGCGTCCGTCGCCTTCGTGGTACCGGGGCAGCGCTGCGTCGATGTCGGCGGAAACCTGGGACATTTCGGTGGATGTGAAGACCTCTGTCAAATGCAGGAAGCCAGCCTCGCCGAGAAAGTATGCGAGCTCGGCAGGATCGTCATCGACGGAGAACGAGCGCTGGAGATCCAAGTCTTCGCCGGAGCGGTTGGTGAACGTGACATCGCCCGCCATGTGCACGGCGCGGGCATCGAGTAGTGAGCGGAGCACAACCCACCAATCGAGAAAGTCACGGAGTTCGCCTTCCGGCATGTCCAGTGTCCCCGCAGCCAGGAGCGTCATCGGCGTCCTCCGGTCGTGGACGATGTCGGTGACTTCCGACTCGTCGAGACGGACCGTGGCGTTGCTGTTGCCGCCGGCGCTCACCCGCACGTTCTCACCGTCGATCGACAGGGTCCAACTCCCGGCTGTCGTCTCGACCGTGAGCGGCCGGACGCCGAGTTCTCGCGCGCCCGGTACTGCGAGCGCTGAGCGTTCCGCGGCCAGGTCAGGCAGTTCAGTGCTGAAAAAGTTTTCGACATCGATTGTCTCGACGTCGACGTCGTCGCGGGTCCGGAGGTCGATTGTCATCTCCCAGCAGAGTAGCGATGGGGGGGCGGCGACGCACGGTCCATCCCGGGCGGTCCATCCGAGTGGCAGCCAGAGATCGCTTTGAGCGCCTGCGGGACGGTCTCAAGCCCGTCCCGCAGGCGAAAGCCTCGAAGGCTCCGGCTGAGTGCGGCCGACGGATCAATCGCGTTATTCGTCAGTCGGCATAGCCCTCAGAAAGTGGTCGGCGGAGTCGCTGGCTTCCCTTGGATCTTGTTCACGGCCTCCCTTACAAACGCCTGGACGGTCGATGGATCTGGCGTTAGATCAAAGTACAAAAGGTCTCCGTCGTATTCGCCGACTCGGAAAAGAACCAGGTCGACTCCGGCCGACTCTCCTTCTGCTTGAAGGTTCATCGCGAACGCATGGGATGAGTCGCCGATCCTTGGAAATGAAATCGCGCCCACACTGCCTGTCACGTGAACTCCGCCCGTCGTGTAACTAAGGGACTTACATTTGTTCAAGATTCCAAGCAGCTTGTTGTAGCGACCAACCGAACCTTTACCCGCCTCAACCGTCTCTAGAAGAGACGGAAGTTGTCCGTCAGTGTACTTCACTTCGGCCCTCGCTAGCCCTTTTGGAGGCTTCTTCTTCAGCGCCTGGAGACCGGCTAGACACCCTCCGACATTGTTTACGTCCCCCGAACTGCTGTTGTCGACCGACCATCCTGCCGGCATGTCGGAGAGAGCCAGTGCTTTTGATTTCACCTGCGCGTTTGTTGTTGTTGCCGCCGCCGATGTAGTAACGAGAGTTATCGGAAGCATTGCCAAGACCGCAATCGATGCGCAGAGCCGTCCCATGGCACAAACCGTACTCCCCGGTTTAAAGGAACAACGGATGTCAGTCATTTGCGCCGGCAGCGGCCGACCACCCAACCATGGCGATCTGCGTTACGAAGCCAACGCCCTGGACTCACTCGGAATGAGGCCATCGGCGACGTTCCCAGCCCGTGCATCGACCATTCGCGTCGTTCGCGCGCGGGAATTCGACGAGATAAGGGACGTCACACAGGTCGACAAGAGACGCATGATCTGACTGGACTTCCGAGTCGGGCTGCCGGGATTTGAACCCGGGACCTCTTAACCCCCAGTCACTTGAGAGCGCATTTTCAACTCAGTCACTGATCTGCGAGTTTGAATGAACCACCTGTTCGGAGTGGTTTTTTTCGTTGCCGCTGGCACCCCCCGTCATCCCCCGTTCTTCGGTGCCGCGCGGAGATTTCGCGGGGATGGAATGTCAGCGCTGGTCGCCTCTCGGGAGGTGTGCGCTGCCACCAGCAGCGCTGGTGGCAGCATCACCAGATGGTCACTGTCGATGAGCCCGAAGAACGCCGATGTCGTCGCCGAGCTGGCACCCCCCGGGTAACGGACGTAGCCCGCGTGCTGATGCGCCGGGTCACGACGGGTGATCTGGGCGACGAGTTTCAGGAAGTTCTCGATTCCGACCTTGTCAACGATCCCATTCTTGGGCCGAACCGAAGCCTACGACGAGTAGAGGCGCCGAGTTCGTGTCTATTGATCGTCCGCGACGAATACTGGCCGCTGCGTTATCTTCGGCAACTGGCCAGAAGAGCTCCCGACGACGACCTCGCCCTCTCTGCAAGTCGGCGTTGGCGGCTGCTTCAGCGAATCCACCGTCTGAGACGGGTCAGCTTTCCACGGTCCTTGCCAAATTCTCGGACGAGAGCCTTGACGCTGTCCGGATTCCCCGGCCAGAAGTCCTACAGGTGCTCGATACGCTTGTCCTGGTGGACGAGGCGGCCCAGATCGCCGCTCTATACGGTGGGCGTTGGCTCGGTCCGACGCACGACACCCAGGTTGCCCGACCACAATCATTTGATGCCGCGAACTTGGACACCCCAGTCGGTATGGCGAGATTGCTCACCGAGCACGAGACGCCTACGCGGCGTTCAATCTGTCGACTATTAGGGTCGCTGCCGCCGGACAGGCCTTCGTGAATCCGAAGAAGGGGCCAAAGTCACGAGACGCCGCGAAACCGGCGAAATACAGGCCCGGTACGGACGACTGGAAGTTCTCGTCGAGCACGGGGAACCCGTCAGTGACCGCAATGTCCGAGATGATGGGCCCCAGGTAGGGAACATCAGCGAGTTCGGCCTTGTATCCAGTGGCAAAGATTACCCGGTCCACACTGAGGCACTCGCCGTTTGAAAGCGTGACCGTAGTGACCGTTGGCTCGGAAGTTGTTCCGATGACATGTGCATTGGACCTAACGTGAAATCGCTCATCGGTCAGGCGGGGAGAGAGCCACCATTCAAGGGTCATGCGACCGACTTCCCAGAACCTTCGCTCGATCTGCTCATGATCGGTCCGCGAAAGAGACCGCCACCACCCAGGAATTCTGAATTGTAGCCTCAATGTAGTCGTCAACGAAACGCCAGCTCACTCGATCGAAGCGCGGGACGTCGTGACGGTGAACGATGTCCACGCGCTCAACGTCGTGCTCGCCGAGAAGCGCAGCCCACTCATAGGCACTTTGGCGGCCGCCAACAACCAGCACTCGCTGTCCAGCCACCTCGTCAAATCGAACAAAGTCGCTCGTATGCGAGCCCAAACCAGCGGGCAGTTGTGCGGACCATTCCGGAACGTGAGCGAAGTATCCGTTACCCGGAGCTGCGACGACTCGTTCGGCGCCGATCTGCGATCCGTCTTCGAAAGATGCCACGAATCGTGCATCGCGCAGCTCCAGGGCTATCACGAACTGATCACGAACGCTGAGCTGCTTTTGTTCCTGAAACCACGTGCCGTAGTCGAGGAAGACGCGAATCGGAATCGGATCCAATTCGGTTGGAACGAGGCCTCGCTCCTCGACGAATGCTTCGAAGGTATGAATTCCAGATGCATCGAGATGCCAATCGACTCCTGATCTGAGGAACATGCCTGTCGGCATATGGTCGGCCCAGAAGCCCAAGGGATGACCCACGACGATGGTGTCGATCCCGCGGTCCCTGGCTCGAGCCGCAACCGCCAAGCCGTACGGCCCCGCACCCACTACCAACAGCGACGTCGTCTCCATGCCGTCATCCTCTATAGCAGTGTCACGTCCATTCGCATACTTGGCCGCATGCTCATTGGCGAACGAGGGCAGCCTCGATCATCTCAGCGACGGACCGGGTAACGGAGGTGGAGCCCGAGTGCCTTGGACCACGACGGGGTCCTCAAGCATGACTTGTCCGCCTACCAGCTCTCCGAAGTAGCGGACGCCAGTACCGAAGAGCACAGGAACCAGGCTTATACATACCTCGTCGACAAGGCGAAGGCTCAGCGCCTGCTGGATGATGTCAGCGCTGGCGATCGTGACAAACCTGTCGCCCGCGATCTTCCTTCCCGACGCGACCGCCTCCTCGACGCTACCGGCAAAGCTTGTCCGTGGGAATCTCTCGGTGGCGCCATCGGGCGGTGGACGGTGAGTCACGACCACCACCGGGGCGCCAGTGGGATGGTTGACGCCCCAGCCGTCGGTCTGGTTGAACAGACGACGGCCGGCAATCACCGCGCCGCAACCCGACGTGAGCTCCTGAAGCAGGGACGCGCTGGCGGCATCAACCGAGAACCTCATGGTCGGCTGCGCGCTCCGCACCACAACGTCACCGCTCCAGTACCAGTCGAACAACTCCGCCGGATTGTCATCGGGGTGCGCGACGAACCCGTCCAGCGACATACACATGTGCGTCAGTACCTTGGCCATGTGTCTACCGGCTCAGCGGCTGCCACCGAACGCATCACTGGACGATGACATCTGCGGAGTCGCCACCAGGCAGACGTTTTGACGGTCATAACCTCGAGACCACCATCGCCGTCTTTCATTCGGGTCCCTCAAGTTGACCAAGCGGCGACTCTCGCCCCAGTTCACGAGGGTCGTCGGCCAAGTGGGCCACGACGAACCCGCCAAATGGAAGCCCCATCACCAGGCTCAACGAGTTCCGCGCAAAGCCATTGTCCGGCACTTCTGATGCTCATTCGCGTCTTGCCGACGCTACTAGGTCTCCATCTCTCGTATCCCGCTCGAGCGACGACTGCACGATCGCTCTGACGTCATGGGGGTTCTGAAGGCGTCGCTTGCCTCTGAGGGAGGAGCCTGGATCGAGACGGTCCGAGTGTCCACGGGGTTCTCGAACCCCCTGGACAGTCGGTTGTGGTGACGCCACATCGCGAGTCCGAGGACCAAGAAGACGGCCAACATCACTGCCACGATCACCACCCTTCGGAAAGGGGTCGCTCATCCGGCGTACCGGGCACCTGCATTCCACCATGGTTCCAGGGGCGCCAGTATTCTTCGCGCATGAACGTTAGGCAGTGCGACCTACCCATGAAGGTGGGCTGCCCTGGAATCTCGCTACACCCTCGTGCCGTCTAACACATTCGGCGATCCGACTCTCGCGCGGATGGAACATCTCGAAAGAGGAGAGGTCAAAACTCAATGAGTACGCCCGTGATCAAGCCGTCTGCTGAACTTGAAGCCCCGGTGGACTTCTCCGACGTCAAGACGGTTTGGCAGCAATTGGCGCTGGCTTTGTTCATCGCAGTTCCGTTCATCGCCCTGATCCTGGCCGTACCGGCCCTGTGGGGTTGGGGTTTGAGCTGGCGAGACTTTGTCATAGCGGTTGCCATGTACCTGATAACCGGCCACGGGATCACGGTGGGATTTCACCGCTACTTCACGCACAGGGCCTTCCACGCGAGACGTTGGGTGGAAGTGACAATGGCGATCGCCGGAAGCATGGCAATCGAGGGCCCCGTAGTGCGTTGGGTCGCTGACCATCGGAAGCATCACCGATTTTCAGACCGTTCCGGTGACCCACATTCGCCATGGCGTTACGGGGTCACCGTCACGGGGCTGATTCGAGGTTTCTGGCACTCCCACATCGGTTGGCTGTTCGAAGCCCAGACCTCTCAGCAGAAATTCGCACCTGACCTTTGCAGGGATCCCGTGATCTCGGGGATTTCGCGCTCGTTCCCGATCTGGGTGGTTCTCTCGATGCTGATCCCTCCAGTAGTTGGCGGTCTTTGGGGATGGTCCTGGCAGGCTGCGCTCTGGGCATTCTTCTGGGGGAGCCTTGTCCGCGTCGCCCTGCTCCACCACGTGACCTTCGCCATCAACTCCGTGTGCCACATCACTGGACCCCACCCCTTCAAGACATCAGACGAGAGCCGCAACGTCTGGTGGTTGGCGGTGCCGTCCCTTGGGGAGGCATGGCACAACTTCCACCACGCTGCTCCTGCATCCGCGCGCCACGGCGCCGGGCGATTCCAGATCGACACGAGCGCGCTCGTCATCCGAGTAATGGAACACCTTCGGTGGGTCCACAGTGTTCGCTGGCCAGATTCTGGCCTGATAGCCAAGCGCCGTCTTCCGGCTGTCAATTAGAGCGGCTGGAGCATCGGCAATCTTCAACGGGCCGGTCCGAGAATTCGGGGGTAAGTGCTTGGGATCGACCCGTCGGAGTTGTCGATGAACAGCCGTTCTTCGGTATCTGATAGAGGCGAAGAGAACGCCCCGCACCTCAGTCTCGTCGAACGAAACGCCTCTCTCCTTGACCACGACGGGCGGTGCTGCTTCACGGCTGGCTCTATGCGCAGATCCGTTTGCACTGGCACCATCCGAGATGCGGGACGGCGGCCATTTCTCTATCTGGCGGTGGTCGTCTTCCCGCAACAGACTTAAGGCGATGGTCCTAGGAACACGTTGTCTGGGTTGGGCGATCGCCGCCCCAACTAGATCGTCCAAATGGCGGAGCCGTGTTGTGTCTGACACACTTACTCACGGCGCCGCCGGGTCTCCCGCCTGCACCCGCGACGCCCCAAGACCCCCGCGACGCCACGTGGGGGCAGGGCGACCCCGGTCCGGGATTAGCGGGCCGGGGTCGCTTTATAAGGGAACGGCATTCCCTGCCCGGGACTTGCGTTGCTTTGCGCTTCCGTTGTTTGGCCTGCGACCGGTGCCGCAGTACCTGCCGGTGGTCAGAGTTGTCCGATCGTTGTCCCGAGGAGGTCCTTACGGCCCTACGCCGAGAGCCGGCGGCCTGTGCACGATCGCACAGGGAGCGGCGGTCGTCGGGGGAACACGTTGTCTGGGTTGGGCGATCGCCGCCCCCGCAAGGCCTCGACCATCAGCCTGGCGCGACAATCGGGCGATGCCTCCCCGTCCCGGCGACTCGTGCCCTGGGTTCGTCGCCCGGCCGACCGATGCTGATGGTCTACAGCCACCAGCTGCAAGCCACGCACGGCCGCGAGACGCCGACATCGACGGGGCGACGGTTCTCCCCTCGCAGTGATCGGTGGTGGCGAGAGTAGGCCTGCCCGGAGCATCTCGAGGGGCTGACGGGTGGCGCGTCAGCACCCATCCGATCGTGCATGAACGGTGGCTGGCAGACCTTTGCAGAGGCGTCCGGAGAGCCGTTTAGGAACTAAGGCCAGTGCATCGCCTATGCGATTCAGCATCCGGTCAGCCTCGCCGACCTTGCGAGTTTGGCTACCTTCGCCACAACGAACCTGCTCGTCTCTCCGGACAACGGCTGCGGGTGCGTCCACGTGGTGTACGACGCCCCCTACCTTGGTAGCACGAACGTGGGCACCGTCGCCCTCCACATTGCCGGTTGCATCGACTCCTTCCCGCTCCACCTGCAAGCTTCTCCGGGTTGTTTACCCTCACGACCAATGTCGGTACGGTGAGCAGCACGGCAGCAGGTCCTGTAACTCTTACATTTGTGTTTCCGGGCGCACCCGATGTGATTCTCCAGTTCACACTCGTCATGCTCGGGGGGACGGGATTGCTCGCTGGAACGACGGGCATTTTGCAGTACTTCGAAGACGGCCTTACGGGCTTGTCAACCGTTACCGTTCCATAGACGAACTATCGCGGACTCGCGGACCATGGCTTGCTAGCTGCAGAGTGTGGCGTGGCGCCTTATTTCGACGCGGTATCCAGCGGCCGGTGCCAACGCTAAATATCCCATGCCGCCGGGAAGTGGACATCCGAATCTGGTGAGCTGTTCGTAGACTCCTCAAACCATGCAGGATCCGCTTCCGGGTTGACAGATTCACCCAACAGTTGGTGCGTAGTACTGGGCGAAGGGTCAACTTCGACGAGCACCCGTGGCTGCTGGGTCCGGTCGGTGGATTTCGCGAGATCAGGAACGACTTGGCTCACCTTGAAGCGGAGCGCCAAGATGGCTCCGTTGGCAAGGGTGGACTGCTCGATGCCATGAGCATGTTGAATGGTCCTGGCTTCCGCGCTTCGGACTTGGCCGGACCAGTCGTGGATTTCTACCAGCGAACCTCCGAGTGGCTCGAGGTCTGGTCAATGGTGTCCGGCCGCGTGGCCACTCGGTTGGCTCATGTCGTCGGTCTTCGCCAAGCGGCTCGAACAGCTCAACCTGCCGCTTCGATACCTCGACACGGCTTACGGCATGGACAGTCAGGTCTAGGCCGTCCGAGACCGTGTCGGCGAGTTCCTCCGTGAGTGGAATCCCGTCTCTGTCGCCTCCGTGCACCGCCGCTGACCAGCGGTTCGTCAGTCAGTCGGGCTGCCGGGATTTGAACCCGGGACCTCTTGACCCCCAGTCAAGCGCGCTAACCAAGCTGCGCCACAGCCCGTGTGCCGTTACCGCTGAACAGAGCGGGTAAACGGCGAATAGTCACCCTAGCGCAGCCCGCAATAGACCCTCGGTGCAACCAAGCCTGCAACCCGCCTCAGTCGCGGCTGGCGCCGTTTCCCAGATACGGGGGCGGCCCTGCGGGTCGAACTGCTGCTTAGGGCTCCCTAGATGTAGGGACACGAGCCTGTGCGCGTTAGCGCTTGCCCTTTCCCCGACGCTGTGCCCTGTTGCCGCCGGGATTGGCCTCGATGCTACGGGGGACCTGCGGGCGCCCCACGGCGGGCGGCAGGGCGGGATTTGCTGGCCGAGGATTCACGAGGAGTTGTACTCCCGGTGAGCCCGAGATGATCCAGCACCCCGTCTTTCCGTCCGCCTTGCTGTTCTCCACGATCTTGTTCACCGCCACCGAACTAAGACTCAATTGCACTCCGTGCCAGGCACTCAGCACCGCGTCTTGAAGTTCCCTGTCGTCCTCCAGGGCCCGGACCTTCACATCCTTTTCTGCCACGTCCTCATAGCGAAGGGATTTTCCATGGCTTCGGTGCATCTTGTGATCGTTGAACCAAGCCGCGATTTCTTTGATGGTGTCCTTCGCATCCTCGTCGCCCGCGAACATGTATTTGGTCATCGCCGCTGACACCATGTCCTCGGCCGCGCGCTGCGCGCTCAGACACTGGCTGATCAGGCCGGGCCCGTAGCCACGGAGAATAGGGAGCCATGCGGGGAGCGCGGCGGCATTGGACGCACATTCAGCCTTAGCCGTCTCAAACTGGTCCAAGATGGCCTGCGCCGGAGCCGAGCGCGGTCCTTCCGGTGTCAAGATCGTGAACTGCGGATCTATAGGCCCGAGCTGGGAGTGTCGGCCCATAAGGATTTCGTCACAACAAAGCGCCATCATCGTCGCGGCGGACATTGCAGAAACCGGGATCATGGCGCGGATGGGGCCGAAGCCTTCACTGCGGAGGTAGTTCATGATCATCTCCGCCGCGTTGGCGTCGCCTCCGGGGCTGTGGAGCATCAGGTCCAGCGGTCCCTTGTCGATGCCGTGAACAGCCTCCATGAAACCCATAATGTCCCGGCCGTCCACGTTGACATGCCCTGGGTCGGAAGGGCGACCCTCCATCCAGCCCGATGCGTAGACGATGACCGGGTTCCCCGTGTAAGCCGCCAGCTCGGCCAAATACTTTCGTCGGACAACGTCGAAGGGGCTGGGTGCGAGCGGATCGGGCTGTACGCCTGACTTCTGGAGGGCGTTGATCGTCTTATTCAGCTCGTAGTTGATTGCGCCCCAAGTGGGCACCGGCCTACCTCGCTGACGACGCGTTCACGACCAGCGCCGTCGGGAGGCCAGTCGTGTTTGAAGCCTCGGGGTACACCTCCGGAGGCGTGACCGCGTTGCGATAGAGGGCCTCAATTGGCTCGTACGCTTCAATCATTTCGAACACCTCATCTGAGGCGGCCTCGAACATCGTCTCAATCTCAGCCTCCGAGGTTGGCTGCTCGTCGTTCACAGTCATGCTCCTTACCCCCTGTCGCCATCAGGTACGCCAAAGTCACTTTCCCAGATGGGGGATCAGAGAGCCAGCGTAACGGCAAAATCGGATCGTGTATCGGCGCGAGTTGTGCTCGGATTGACCCGATTTAGCTGGTCATGCGTCGGAGAACCCCGGATGTAGCCCAGTGACGAATCCGTGACGGAACAACCCCGGTCCAGCTCCAAACGCACTCGGTCGCTTCGGGGGGCACGAGTGGGCACGCGGCTCGCTCGATCTGGCCCCGTAGGGCGAGGAGCTGGCGGACTCGCTCGGCGGAGAGAGTCACCCACTAGAGCTGATCGACAATGGCCGCTCTCTTTGCGGCAAATTCTTTCGTCGGTCAGTAGGCCGCCCTGATGAAGCTCGGCGAGTTTCTTCAGTTGCTCCGCAGGGTCAGGCGTTGTGGGAACCACGGCGGCCGGTGAAGGTGATGGCGCATTGTGCTGCGCCACGGCCTCTTCGATCTTGTCTTTCAGTGCCCGAAACGCATTGACCTGGGACCGATTTACCAGGACCGCATTTTCATCGTGCCTGGCGTCATACGACCGTACTTCGGTGCTTCCAGGCAGGGAGAACGAGATGAAGCCTGGCCCCATCATCGTTGGCGCCTTCCACCGCACTGAACTGATCTGCGTCAGCGCGATCCTCTTCTCGCCTTTGCCAACGGTCGTTCTGGCGAGAAGGCCTTTCCGGTCGATCTTCACCCAGGTGCCGTCGAAAGTGATCGTCCCGTTGACGCCCTTGCACGTCATGATCCCGGGCTCTCCGCTCATTCCGCCCTCCTCGCTCCGATGTCAGCCGAAGGGGAATGTAGCCCCACAACATCACCGGCGCTGTGCCGATCCCCAGTGGAAGGACCGGACATCGGCGCTGCGCTCAGGGTCGTCCCTCGGCAGCCCGCGTGGCGCGACAATCGCCGGATGCCGCCCCGCCCCGGCGACCCGTGCCCCGGCTTCATGGCCGACGCCGGCAGGTGCCACCAGATGGTCTACAGCAAGCAGCTCCAGGCGACGCACTGCCGCGGTGAGCCGTCATGGACGGGGAGGCGGTTCAGCCCGAAGGGCGACCGCTGGTTTCGGGTGTGGGCGTGCCCTGATCATCTCGAGGGGCTGACGGGACTCCGGGAGTTCGGTGTGAAGACCCGTCGGCCCTAGGTTCAGAACGCTACCCTTTGTCCCGTGGCGAGCAGCCGGCGGACCAATTAGGCGTGGGGTTCTTCTCTCGGCTATTCGTCCCTCGCGGAGTTCGTCGGGCCGCACACCCCGGACGAACAGTGAAGCGCGCAGTCACACCGAAATCCGTCAAGCGTGCCCGTCGCGCGGTCCATCCAGTGAGCAACGCCACCTACTCGGTGTCCCGATCGCTCAACACGAAGCGCAAACCTCGGAGGCGATCACCCGTCTATCACCACGGGACCTGCACGGTAAATCACCGCACCGCTGAAGCAGCGGCCAAGTGCCGGCGAGCCGATTGACCGCCTAGTTTCGCACCCGGGATGCCGTTTCGCGCTTACCCGGATCAGCGCCGCTGGCGTTGGTGGATGGCCAAGCCGACGATGACGAGCGTCGGCACGATCAGCCACGGAGCGTGGACGATGCTCGCGTAGAACAGCACGAGCGCGAAGGCGATCGCCACACCGTTCCAGAACGACCGGACGCCCTTGGGCACGGGGTGTCGCTGCTTGATGACGGTCCTGCCGTTCTCGCGGATCACGTCGTAATCGGCCATCGGTCGTGCCTCCTCGACAGAGCGTACGACATCGCGAGTTTTTTCGCGGTCCCAAACGTGTGCACCCCGCGGGGTGAATCCGCAGGTTGATTGCCGAATCCCCGCGACAAACTGTAGGGGGTTCTCCCTACAGTTTTCCCAGGTCAGGGCGTTGACAAGCGTTGACAAGCCCCGACGGATCCCTCACACTGCAACCACCCTTGGGAGGGACAGCCGGCACCTGACCGGCACAACAAACGGAGCAGACAGGGGGAGGGTCCTACAAATGTCCGATCAGCCGCGCGCGTGGGCGCGCACGTCACCCCAGCGGTTTCCCCGGCCGGAATCGTGGTCACCAACCGACCGAATCCGGGAGCTAACCGTCGAACTGCTCGCATCTCTTCACGTCATCAGGGACGGCGCCTGGCGCGACGAGGTCGACGACGACGGCACGGTTATCTGCGGAGCCACTGACGAGGTGGAAATGGCCCAGGCGTTGCTTGCTGCCGGCGACCACCTGGACCGGTCCCGGTGGGCGCTCGAGGACCTCGTGAACCGCGATCACCTTGAGTTGCTGGTGGCCGAGCTCCATGGACGCGCCCAATGAGCGCGCTGACCGTGGAGCAGGTCTGCCGGCGCTATGTCGCAGACCGCGCCGAAGTGCGCAAGGAGACCGCCCGTTCGTTCCGAGAGACCTTTCGCATCTTCGCGGCAGAGATCGGGGCCGAACGGCCGTTCTCGTCCATCGCCCGCAAAGCCCTCGACGAGTGGGTCAAGGCTATGAGCAAGCGTCAGCTGGCGCCGGCAACAATCCGACTGCGGATCGGCACTGTCAAGAGCATGTTCAAATGGGCAGTGATCGAGGGGCTGATCAAAGCGGATCCCGCGTCGGCGCTGCGGCTCCCCAAGCTCCCCCGCTACCTCCCGCGCGGGCTCAAGGACGCCCAGGTGGCTCGGTTGCTCGAGGCCTGCGACGACGACCGCGAACGGTTGATCATCCTTCTGATGCGCCGCGAGGGGCTTCGTGCCATCGAAGTCGCCAACTTGCAGCTGGCCGACGTCGACGCTGACGACCGTTCCATGGTCGTCAGCGGCAAGGGTGGCCACGAGCGAGCGCTACCCATCGTCGACGAGGTCTGGCGCGCCTTGCGGACATACCTCTCGTCACGCGGCACGTTCGCCGGTTCAATGCTGCAGAGCTACCAGCAGAGCTACGCCAACCCCGACGACGGGATCAGCGCCAAGTATGTGGCCCGGCTCGTGGGCAACGTCTTCCGGCGCGCGGGAGTGTCGGGCTCTGGTCATGCCCTCCGCCACGGTTTCGCCACCGAGCTTCTCCGCAACGGGGCGAACCTGCGCGATGTCCAGATCGCCCTCGGGCACGCATCAATCTCAACGACCCAGGTCTACTTGGGCTTCGCGTCGGTGGGCGACCTGCGTGCGCTGATGGAGGCAAACGGGATCCGTCCGGACGAACCCCGCACTGACTTTTGCCGGGGTCACGAGTTCGGATCGGGCTGTACCGGCGGCAGCGGCGTCGACGTAATGTCGATAGCGCCATCGGGAAGCCCCGACGATCCCTGCGAACACGGGAACGAACCGCCGACCTGGTAGGGCGCGGACGTCACGACGCTCGGATCGTCAGGGTTGGGCGAACCAGCCGGGAGAGTCCCCTGGACGTTGCACCAGGGAACCTGCGCGGGTGGTGCCGGAGGCGTTGTCGTTGTTGCCATTGTCGGCGCTGGCGCGGGACGCACGGCTACTGGCTGCGGGGCCGCTGGTGTGACTGGCCCTGGCGTGGCAGGCGCGGCAGCCGGTGTTGCCGTGGTGGCCACGGCGGGGGCGGTCACGGGCACGACGGGGGTCGCCCCTGCCGCTGCCAGTTCGGCCGACGACAGGATGACCGTCGGCATGGGCGCTGAGAGCGGTGCCGGAGCCGGACCGGCTGCCGCCAGTGACGTCGGAATGACCGCCGCGAGGAAGGGCGCGGCCAGTGCGAGTGCTTTCATAATTTGCAGCCTCCTTTGTGTGGATTTGGGGTGCGGTCAGACGCTTGGGCGAGCCTGCGAAACAGCAGTGATCGCCGTGGTGCGGTGGCCCGAGCCAGCGACCGAGGGCATCAGGGTCGTGTTCTTCGTTGTCGTACCCATGCCCGATGACATGCCACCGGACTGCGGCCCGATGCGGAAAAAGCCCGAGTCGATGATGCCCCAGGGGGACGAGATGAAGACGGTGGCCTGGTTGGTCACGAGCGCATTGAACGCTGAGTACACCGCGTCGTTGAAGGTCTCGACCGTGCCCGCAAAGTCCTGATTCATCATCGCGTTGGCGACGATATTCATGTGGGGTTGGTTGAGCACCTGGTTCGCAGTGGCTTGCTCGGTCTGGACGGGCGTCCAGGTGATCATCTGCCGCGTTGACGGCCGAAGGGTTCGACGTCGCCGTGCCAGCGAGCGGGTTCAGCTCCCACCACCCGAACGTGTTGGCAACCTCAGCCTGCGTGCTCGTCACCGGCGCTGACTGCAGCGGCACGCTCGCCTGCTGCACGTAGGCCGTGTAGGTGTATTCGACGCCGGGAATGGCCTCGTAGTCAAAGACCTCGGCCAGTTGTCCCACAGAGGGAACGGGCAGCGGATTGTTGACGCTCGCCCAGCGGACGTAGACGTTGTCGGATCGGACGATGACGACGCTGGTTTGTCCAACGAAGCCGCCGAGGCCCCACACGGTGGCGGTGCTCGGGCCGACGAAGGCGCAGTCCGCGAAGTGCTGCTCGCCACTGCCTGCGCTCTGGACGGTCAGCACGATGAAGACGCCCGTCGTCCCAGCCGGGGCGGTCCCGGTGACAACAAGCCCGGACGGGGGGGTGCTGCCAGAGGTGGCCTGTGTCCAGCCGCCCGAGGTGTCTGCCGTCCCCGCGCTCGTCGGGGTGCCTGATGCCCCCTGCCACTGCAGGCCGACCGTGCAGGTGCGGCCCGTTGAGTTGGCGCGGAAGGCGGCGAAGCCCTTGACCTGCTCGCCTGGGCTGGCCGCGTAGGGGCCGAGCTTGACCGACATCGTTCCGGACGACGACGCCGTCATATCGAGGCTGTGTGTGCCGTCGAGGTGCTGTGCGCCGCTCTGCGCCACCGTGCAGTTCGTCCCAACTGCAGTGCCGATACCGGTCTCGAAGGACGAGTCGGCCGCGCTCAGGTAGTTGTCAAGGGCCTGGACGAGGACCTCAATGATCGGGCAGCCCGTTGCCGGGTCCGTCGAGGGGGCGGCCAGAATGGTCGGCGTCGCGGGGACGTCCGTAGAGATCGTGAAGGTGGTGAAGCCCCACGACGAGCTCTGACCGCCGGTCTGGGCGATCATGACGAACGCCCGGTAGGAGGTCCCGGTCAGGAGCGGCACGCCGATCTGCGCGGTGTTGACGCCGCCTGTCACCGTTCCTGATGCCCATACCAGGGTGCCCGATCCAGGAGTGGTGCTGTATGTGCCCGACTCAACGATGATCGAGTAGGTGACCTGGATGGTGCTCGGAGCGGTGGTCGCTGTCCATTGGAGGGTGGGCTGCGTGGTACCGCCGACGGTCCCCGTCGGGGCCGTCACCGTCACGGACGGTGATACCTGCGCCGTGAACGTGTAATCCGTCGCGAACGAGCCCTGGCCACCGCTTACGGCGTCCTGGCACGCCATCGACCAGTTGTAGACGTTGCCGTCGCTCAGCGCTGCCGCGGGCAGGCTGACGTTGAAGTTCTGGCCCGCGACGACGGAGTCCGAGTTCCAGACGATGGACGACTGCAGGGCGTTGGTGCCGGCGTTCCAGTAGAAGTACCCACCTCCGGACACCTTCACCCGCATGGCGTACGCGTTCATGGCGTCGGCGCCGGCAGCGTTGTACGTGGACGTGAAGGTTACGCCCGAGCTCACGTCAAAGATCGACGCATTCGACGGGCTGACAAGTGTGGGCGTAGAGGGGGCCGGGGAATCTGGGGTTAGTACAAGGCCAAGGCCGACCGCGTTCGTGCCGCCAGTGAGACGCCAGGCGGCAGTGGGATTCGCGCCCGAGGCAAGCTGTTGCGCAACACTCAGGCCCGTGGAAGACGCCAGGGGGAGAGATAGGGACGCCCACGGGGATGCTGGGTAGGACAGGATGGACGCCGGACCCACATTTATGCCCACCAGGACCGCGGTGGCCACAGCCGCCGTGGGGGTCACGCTCGGTGTACCGGTTGGGCCGACGCCGCCGCCAGTTGCCGCCGAGCTTACGCCGCCCAGCCATTCGAAGCCGGCGACGTCCCACACAACCGAACCAGAAGTCGCGACTGTGATGGTGTCGACGGAGGCGGTGGTAGCGAGGCACACCCACCACTCCAACTCGTCGGTGCTCCCGGAGCCCGCGCGGCTGTTCACTCGGGTGAACGTGCCCATGCCACTCGTCACTGACGTGACGGTGTTGGCTCCGATGGCGTGGGGCTGGATAAGAACAACGACACAGGTGCCGATTCCGCACGGGGCGCCAAGAGCCTGCCCGGCGCTTCCGGAGGCATTGGAGAACGAGGAGCCGTCCTGAATAAACGACAGCGCCATTACCCGCGCCTCGCGATCTCTTCGTCGATGGCTGCAGCGAAGTTGTCGGCCAGCAGGCGTACCTGTTCGCGAGCGCCAACGAGGTGGTCCTTATGGGCCTCGCGCAGCTGATCGGGGCGCAAGGAGCAGCCCCGGGCCTGGGCGTGCAGCCATTCAGATTGCACCGCCCGGCGGACGACTGCTCCGTCCTTGCCAGCGAACTCAACCAGTGGCGGCTTGTAGCAAGCCCGGGCCTCGTCGGTCAGCTCGGCCGCCCAGAACCCCAAGTGGCACTCGTTGCATAGCCAGGGGGCGCTGTCGGGGACCAGGGCGACCGGCTGAAGCTCTCGAGCGCATTTTGGGCAGTCCGTCGCGTATGCGATCGTGCTAGCTGGCATCGGACGGCGTCTCCTCGTCGCCGGCGTCGTGGTCGGTGGGTAACCGGCCTTCTGCCATCCGCAATGCGCGGCCCGTCTCGCCAAGCCGCAATCCGCTCCCCCGCTCCCCTATTTCTCTTGCGAGGCTTTGTGCGAACCCCAGATTCGCGGGCGAGTCGGCCACGGTCCACCGCGTTCATACCAAGACGCCCCGCCGCGTCCATGACGGCGCGCTCGGCTCCCTTCAGGGCGTCCCAGACCCGGACCGGCACTCCCTCGACGCCGGTTCGCGGGAAGCCCTTGCGCGGATACGCCTTGATCAGCCCGCTAACGATTCCCTCTACATGGTCAGCAAGCTGGTCGTATCTCGCCTTCGCCCGGCACAGCACGTCAACGGTGACACCATCCGCCGTGCCCAGCCAAGGGAACTCCTCCATCAGGGCAGCGTGAACCACCTGGGCGCGCTCGGAAACGAGAGAGGGACTCCCCGCGCCGTGGCGAACCGCTGCGCGATTCCCGGCCTCAAAGGGCGGCCACGAGTAGCCGCGCGCTGGTTGGGGCTGATTGGCGGGGGTGCCGTCTCTGCGCTGACCGTTAGGCATACCGTGCCCCGCTCCTGACCGCCTCGCCGTGGAGCAGGGCGGCCTGTTGATCGAGCGTGAGTGACGGGGGGTCCTGGTGCGCGCGTCTGACTGCTTCCGCCCGGGCTTGCCTGATCTCGAACTCGTTGGGCGCGTTCAGGTCACGGAGAGCGGCCGCGAACGCATGCCGCTGACGCTCCTCCTCTGCCAGGTAGTCGGCTCGAGACAGCCGACGCGGATTCAGGTGACGCAAACGCCACCCAACTGACTGACGACGGCGGTCGCGGAGTGGGGACCACATGTGGATCACGCGAGGCGCTCTGCCCGGCGCCACTGAGCAAGATTCAGGCCCCCACCATGCGCCCGATACCACGCGTGGCCCCGCTGAACCGCTGACTCAATGCTGCAGCCGGCTTTCAGCCCTTTCGTGACGGCCTTCGCACCCTTGCGTCGGGCTTGAGCCTCTTTGTCCGTAACGAGATCGCTGTTCTTGAGCGCTGCGAGGAGCTGGCGACCTGCCGGACTGCGTGGGTCCGGCGCGAAGCCGCCTGCGTATGCCTTCCGAAGCGAGTCTGCCCCGGTCGTCATCGCCTCGCGGCCGATCGTGCTTGCCCCTCCGGAAAGATCAACGCCGCGGCAGGTCGCGCAACACCTCGTCGGAGCGCTGATCGGGGTGGCTGGGTTCTGCGCGGCCATCATCGGTACGAGAGTCCGCTGTCGTTGTCGGGCAGGGTGTTGAGGCCCCTCGCGAACAGCTGCGTGCGTCCAGGCGCTCGCTGGCCTGAGCCGCTACGAGCCTGCTTCGCCAGCTTCGTGACCAGGACTTCGCGGCGGATTCCAGCCGCCTTGTGGACATCACCCCGCTCCTCTGCGAGGTCGGCCGAGGCCTTCAGCGCCACCATGGCCGTTTCGAATGCCATAGGCGCCTTGGCCACTGGCCCGTCTTCTTCTCTGCCCAGCTGCTTCAAAAGCTTCTGAAGATCCTTTTTCTTTCCCATCTTTCTGGGCTTCTCCTTTTTTCGTGGCCCCGGGGTTGGTTTCGGTGGCTCCGAGAGGGTGATTTCAAGGTGGTCGGTGGCCTTGGCTACGAACTCGAGCTCGTCGGTCGTAAGGCCCGCGGTGACGTCGAACCACGCCGGAGGTCGCCGGGACGACGACTGCTCGTCGGTCGTCACAGTTGCGCCAGGCGGCGGTTAGCGAAGATTCCCCGTCGTCGCGCGTCGGCCGACTCCTCATCGAGGCGGCCAAGGCGGTTGTTGAGCGCCCGCAACGCCGAGGCGTGTGCGTGTGCCTGTGCGAAAACTTCGACTTCGTCGTCGCTGAGGCCAGCGGCATGCGCCTTCTTGGCCAGCGCTTCGACCTCGCGATCAGCTATCGACAGTTGATCGACGATGCGATTACGAAACGCGGCGCGGCCACGTTCGGCTTCCTGTCGCGCCGGCGCCTCCGCGTTGTATTTGGCCTGACGGGCCTTCAACTCTTCCTCGGTCAGCTGTCGGCCGTTATGGGCGTCACGGAAGGTCTGCCAGTTCTCTTCGGCGGGCTGCCGCCAGATTCGGTCGAATTCGGCCTCTCGCTCGCGCTCTTTGGCGTTGGCCGCCTCTTGGGCCGCCAATCGAGCTTTCCATGCCTCCTGTTGCGGGAACATCAACGAAATTCCTTTTCGTCGTCGAGTTGTCTGAGGGGGCGGCCCAGAGGCCGGCGCTGGAGGTAGTCGCGCCGCGCCTCGGGCCTTCCCGGCGGGGACAGCCGCCGGATCGCCGCGGCATGGGGGTGGCCGCGAAGAGCTGAGTCGGGCGCGTGCGTTGGGCGACCGGCTCAACGCAGAGAACCGGACGAGCACCGTGCCGTCGCCTGGAACGCCGGCCACCATTCCTAGGCGCCCGGCGCTGGGGCCTGGATGATCGGGGCGTACTCGGACACCATCGCCGGAGGTCAGCGAGTCAGCGACCACCGCAGCCCCTCCTCGTTCGTTTCGTCCGAGGCCGGCGCCGCCGAGGACGGAGATCCCGACGACGCCGGCTCGAACAGGCCGTCACGCATGACCACGACGGCCGACGCGGGGCATCACTCCCGCGACTGGTTGCTGTTGCGACTGATGAGAAGGGACGAGAAGCCCCACGATGTAGGGCGGGATGGAAGGGGCAGAGCACCTGCTGATCGCGGGTCGACTGGGATGTTTTCCACCCCTCACCACCTACGTCGACACGGCCGGCGAGGGTTGCGGTCGTGGTTGCAGTAGCCCGCTGACCTGCACTGATGGGCGCGGTGGTTGACTCTGAGTCAAGCGCGCCGGCACTCCCCGTGGGGGTGCCCCTCGTGCGCATCGTTCCGCAGGATTCCCGAGGTGAGACCTGAGACCGGCCGCGGGCTTTGCTCCTCGTCTGCAGCGTTGACCTCACGACTCCACCCCCACCACAACCCGCACTGCCTCAACGTGTGGGCACGGCGGCTTCTCCTGGCACGTGCAGGTCCATCCCGTGGAGCCGGACCATCGAACGTCGTGGACCCCGCTGCAGTCTCGAACTGCCGCAGCAATGACCCCAGGCGTTCGCCAGCGGACGATGAGATCGGACAACGAGGTTGTCGTCATCGAGTACCCCTACCGACAGCATTTGAACTATTGACGTTCGCCAGAGAGATGAGATGCCTTACATCTGTATCTGTGTTCAACCACCTGCTTCCGTCGGTGCTTGAAGCACCCGCTTCACCGATCACGTAGCACCTGCCTCGGCGCGTCGGGACTTGCCGCTTTGCACGCCGCCCTTGGCGCCGGCGTCCGCCTTCTGCTGGCGCCGCTTGGCGATCTCCTCGGCGGTGTCGTTCCGCTCGAGCCAGCCGGTCACGATGTAGCCCGCTATCTGGCCGGAGGGCTCGGTAACGGGCTCCCAGAGGCCAACCTCCACCAGCTGAGCGGCGCGGCTCTCGACGTCCGGCAGGCCCAGCCCGCGGTAGCTGCACCGCGTCGATGAAGCCGTCGCTGAGGAGTCGCTTCGCGAGACATAGTCCGCGCACATAGAGCAGCTCGGCGGCTTCGCCGGCCCGAAGGATCCGGGCATTGTCCGGGTAGTCGACGTCGAGCGCCACGAAGATGCGAAGGGACTTGCGGGCCATCAAGCACTCGCCGCCTCTTGCGCTCCTGAATCGTCGGCGCCGAGAAGCGCCAAGAGCTTCGGCACGGGCACCAGGACACGTCGGCCCATCCGCAGAGTCGGCAGTTCGCCCGCCCGGGCGCTCTCGTAGGCAACGCCGCGGCTCACGCCGAGGACCGAGGCGGCCTCCTCGACGGTCACCGTGGCTCGGGATCGGAGATCGTCCAGAGTCACGAGTCGCCCACCGGGATCAGCTCACGAAGCGCGGCGCCGTAAGCAGCTCCCGTCCGGGACCGCGGCTTCCGTCGGCCAGCCTCCCAGGCGCAGAGAGACGCAACCGTGAACGCTCCGCCCGAAGCTGCCGCCATTTCTGCTCGACTGAGGCCCGCGGCTGCACGCACGGCCTTCGCTTGGCCGGTCGCGATCAGGAGCCTGGCGAGCTCAATGTCTTGGACGTCTTGGCGGGTCATGGTTTATCAAGGTATCCGGTTGTGACGGACAGTGATACACTGAGGGTGCTACTTCTGGATGGTGAAAGTAGACGGTTGCGACGCTGGGTATGACGCCAGGTCAGACGGTAACACCTGTGTGTTCGCTACAGCCCGAAGAGCGAGGTCAGATGGTCAGAGGTGAGCGGATCCCATTCGAGCTAGCGGGGAGGTGGGCGACGGCTCGTGACGAGACCGTCCAGCCCACCCACCGACTCGAAGGGTCGCGGCTGGTGGCCGACGAAGGCGATCCGATGTTCGTGGGTCGCTGGTGGAAGCTCCCATTCAAGAATCTGCCGTGGACGATCGAAGCGATGGTGGGCTATGTCAACGGGGTCCGGCAGATAGTCGGTCTTCACATTGAGGCCACGGGGGGCATCAGCAACGAACTGGTGACTCCCCGGAGGCTGGAGTTCGAAACCGGACCGAGGGATCGTGACCCAGCGATAACGGCCGATCTGCTTCGGCAAATCCCGCTGCGGCAGCTCCTCCAGTTCGCGGTCGACCAGGAAGATGGCGGCACCGACCCCTTCCGCACCTTCGAGGCGGAACGTCCGCCGACTGGCTGGGGTGACGATCACTACCGGGCGGTTGCGGACGTCTACCGCAACGCTTCACCCGCGCCCCTCATTGCAATCGGTGAGCGATGGGGTGTGAGCCGCGCCGCGGCTGCCAAGTGGGTCGCCAGGTCCCGAGAGCTCGGATACCTGGGCTATCCGAAACGGCCCGGAGTCGCCGGCGCTAGCGCCAAAAAGACTCCAATCAATCCGAAGTCCAAGAAGAAGACCCCGAGGAGGTCCACCAAGTGAGCACGGCACGCGGCACTGTCATCAAGCGGGGCGACAAATACACGGTCGTCCTTGACCTCGGCCGGGATGAGAACGGCAAACGGATCAGGAAGTGGCACAGCGGCTATGCAGACGCCGGCGAGGCCGAGAAGGCACGCACTGAGCTGCTTGGGGCTCTCGACCAGCAGACCTACGTCGCGCCCTCCAAGGTCACCGTCAGGGCCTACGTGGAGGAGCAATGGCTCCCAGCTCTGGACGCTCTGGTGTCTGCGGACAAGCTCAAGGCCAGCACGGTGCAGAACTACCGGAACCTGGTCAATGCTTACGTCGTGCCGAGGTTACGGCGAAACGTCCTGCGCGACCTGACGGCCAATCAGCTGGCGCGGTTCTACGGCACGTTGCTGGCCTCTGGGAGGCGCCGGAGCAATGGGGTGAAGGGGCTGAGCCCCACCACCGTTCACCATGTCCATGTGTGCGTGCACCGGATGCTCAAGGACGCGCAGCGCTGGGGTCTGGTTGCGCGGAACGTTGCCGACGTCGCGAGCGCCGACGCGCCCCGGCCGACTACCAAGGGAATGGATGGGCGCGTGTGGTCGCCTGTGCAGCTCGGGACGTTTCTCAATGCCGTCCAGGACCACCGTCTGTCCGCGCTCTGGATGCTGTTTGCCACCACCGGGCTACGCCGGGGCGAAGTCTGTGGGCTCCGGTGGTCGGAGGTCGACCTTGACGAGGCGCGGCTCAGCGTGAGTCGGGCCCGCGTGGTCGTCAACCATCGGGTCGTGGAGTCAACTCCAAAGACGAAGTCATCGGGTCGTCAAATCGGGTTGGATGCGATCACTGTGCGTGCCCTCCGGTCTCACAAGGCCGCCCAGGCGAGCGAAAGGCTCGCGTGGGGTCCGCGGTACCAGGCGTCTGATCTGGTCTTCAGATGGGAGGACGGCGCCCCCCTGCACCCCGACCTCATCACGCGGCACCTTCAAGCGTCTGGCGAAGCAGGCCGGATTGCCCGTGATCGTGGTCCATGGATTGCGGCATTCCTATGCGAGCGCGGCGCTGGAAGCCGGCGTCGCAATGAAGATTGTCAGCGACCGCCTGGGGCACTCGAGCATGGCCGTCACGGCTGATCTGTACACGCACGTGCGCCGCGAGGTCGACCAGCAGGCCGCGGATCAGATCGCGTCGCTGATCTTCGGGGAAGCCAAGTGACTTCGGGGGAACGGGCCAGGGCGATGCTGACGCTCTACAACGAGGAGTTGGACGCCGTCGTCAGATCGTACGAGGAGGGCGCGTCTTTGTTCGCTGAGCCGGCGGCCACCGAGAGACTCGCCGTGCACGAGAAGATTCGTTCCCTGTGGGATGAGGAGTCAGACCAGTACGAGCTCGCCGTGCAGCTGATGGGTCTCGCCTGGAGGGCAGGACACGAGCTGGCAAAAATGGACCCTGACGGTCGTAGTCGCACGGACTGGGTTCAACAGCTCGTAAACGACGAAGCCCTCGAGGTCGAAAGTCTTCGGGGAGCTGGGCGACGACCTGTTCTGAGAGGCAACCAATCCTGCAACCCGACTGCCCGGCACTCGCCGTTATGCGGCGCCATTCCGGATCATGAGCGGTCCGGCAACCACCTACGTGAGCAGCGAGAACGGCATTAGGCGTCACGGGTCGTAACGGCCGGATGGAGACCCCCAGTCAAGCGCGGCTAACCAAGCTGCGCCACAGCCCGTTCCCTGCTCAGTGCCACAAAACCGTTCGCAGCACTGAGCCGAAAAAGGGTCATTTGCTAACGCCTTGCTAACAAGGCCCATCAAGTGACCAGCGAGAAGATTACGCCACCTGCTGGCGCCGCAGCATCCGCCGTCGACGTTCGGACAAGCCGCCCCAAATGCCTGGCGCTTCGGGATGCTCGAGTGCAGCAGCCAGGCACTCGGCGCAGACCGCGCATCGCTCGCAGACGGCGTACGCCGGCGCTGTCGGCGCCCCACGGGCCGGAAAGAACGCCGTAGTCCCTTGGCACCGGCAGGCCGCGTCACGGTGCCATGCAGGACGCTGGACGAGCTCGGCGAAGAGCGCATCGACGTCAGGTGCCTTGTCCCCAGCCGGCGACGGATCGAGTGGCTGATGGCCTGGTCGTCGCCGCATGGAACGCGACCTCCTGGGACGGAGTGAGCGTCGGTGCCTGCTGCGGAACGCCGGCCGGGTCGTCGGTGTCGCGCAGCTCGTCGTCTTCGTCCTCGAGCCCTTCGTCGAGCATCGCCGGCAACGGTACGACTGGGGTGCGCGAATCGGGCGGATACTCAGACTTGTACCGACGTTGTGACGACAAGAGTCCGTCCGGCTCTACGTCCTCGGCTGAACTTCGGACATCCTTTTGTCCGGGGGGTCGGCGTGGCGCCTTGGTGCGATTCTCTACACGCGGATTCCGCTGGCCCCCGCCAGATTTTCGACGCCCATCGTCGGACGGAGGGTGGGGGTGCAGGCTGGCCTCGCCCAAGGCGGATAGGACGAGGCCAGCCACAATCAACCCCCTAAACCCAGGAGTCTGGCTGGCGCAGTGGCGAATCCGCTCCGACCTTCCCCCAACCCGGGCCAGAACATCCTTGCATGACACGTGCAATCTCAACTAGGGCACAACAGCCCTTTTCGGTCAGGCGCGCCAATCGGCGGATGCCGCCTCGTCCCGGCGGACTCACTTTGGCGGATGGTTTACAGCCACCAGCTGCAAGCCACGCACTGCCGCGAGACGCCGACGTGGACCGGGCGGTGGTCCTCGCGTCGCGGGGACCGCTGGTTCAGAGTGTGGGCGTGTCCGGAGCACCTCGAGGGGCTAACCGGATTGCGGGAGTCCGGCCGGCGGCACTGACGCGAATCGGCCCCGGATGGCGCCAGGGCCACGATGCCGATGGGAATCGCGAGAGAGGCCTCCTCCCGCTCATGCAAAGTATCGCCAGCCTTTGATGTGAAGTTGAGCATCCGTTGTTTTGCCTGCGATCCCGGCGGGTAGCTCTCATGTAGGGCCCGGGTTCTCCGTGTTCCCTTCATTCAGCCCGGGCCCGTTGGGCGGCGGCCCCCGGGTTTCTCGTTACACGCGCACGCGGGGGCCGTTTGCAGTGGACTCCGGCACGCTTGTTCGAAACGTTGTGATTAGCTTTGGTCCGTCAGCTCTATCTCACAGAGGGGGCATATGGCGCAGGGTCGCGACGAAGAGCGTGGGGCGGGGCGAGAAAGGTTCCCCGGAAGGGCGGATGGGCCTTCATGAGACGATTCTCGAGTCCGAGACGGCGGTCGAGCTCGGTTACGGCGACATCCGCACTTCCCCTTAGAAGGTCTGAGCGGCTTCGAGCACTAACCCTCGCCGCTCCGGGCACCGAACGGCTTCAGGCGGGTCACCTCCCCGCGCTCAGCAAGACGATCGAGGAGTATCAAAAGGCCGGTTGGGAGATCGTCGGAAACACGACAACAGGCTCTTTCTTCAAAACGACGCCGACAATCACGATTCGCTTGCGCAAGATGGACTCGAGCTGAGCGGGGTTCGCTGACCGCTGCGTCGATGTCGCACCG
>CAWHFH010000005.1:0-81269 GCA_963828455.1 uncultured Acidimicrobiaceae bacterium
AACGTTGCTGGCGGGATGGATTCGGCGGCGTGAGCGGCTCCGCAGGCAACATCGAGCACGACCATGGTGGAATCGAGCGGGTCAATCCAGTCCTGGCCGCCCGATCGGCTCGCAAAGGGCGAGTTTGGACCCGAGAAGAGCGCCGTCTGCTGATCAAAGGAACTTCGGATCAGTGACTCATGCCCGTCGGCGGTCATCGCCTTACGATGCAACGAAATCATCCGGGCTGTCTATCAGGCGCCCTGCCCCAGAACGCCGGATCGGGACCATCGCTTTGGGGTCATTCCTCAGATCTACCATCCGACGATAAGAGTCTGCTATTCCAAGCCAGCGAGGAGGGGGTCCGGGTCTATGTCGTGGCGACGACACAGTCCTCGGGCATAGGCGAGCCATCGGTCGGACTGCTCGACCAAAGCTGCGAGCACCTGGGAGCCTTCGGGATCTCCTGCAGCCGTCAGCGTCAGCGCGAGTCGCAGTCGAAAGTTCGGGTCGCCGCCGAGGATAGGACTGAGGCTTCGGGCCTCATCAAGTGCTCCCGGTACGTCGCCAGCCGATAAGCGCTCAAGTGGGACGTTGGACTGACCATACGCCTTAGACAGTTCCGCCAGCCGCCGCAGTTCGTGCAGCGGCTGGGGATCGTCGTCCACGCGGACATTGACCACCGCAGTCCGCCATGAGGGCGAGCCTCGATCGTCGACGCGGACCACCAGTCCGGCGGACTGCATGCCGCGAAAATCTCCGCCCATCGCTTGTGCTGCGTCGAGGGCGGTCAAGAGCCGATCGCTGAGATCCTCGTTGGCTCCCTCGAATGCCTTGACCATGGCCTCGGGAACTCCGGGGCTCGTCATGACATTGGCCTGGGCGACGCAATCGCGTCCGGCGCGATGTTCAGCATGGGCAACGCAGTCGCCGCCCGTGTATGCGGCCGGTTCAGAGGTGAGGTCAATGATGCCGATCTGTCGAACCCCGGGTCTCGTGTCGCCGGCCGTGAGGGCAGCAATGACCTGCGCCGGGGTGCTTCCGGCGCTCATCATTTCGAGTCCGACGTGGCCGAGGCGGGGCTCACCCATCGCCTGACTGGCCACGGCCCCGACGCCCGCCTCGCACCAGAGCACTCCTCCCGAGGAGTACGACGCGTCGTTCCGGACTGCGGCGCCGACCTCCCCGGTTGTTGGATCGCGACCCGGAGAATCGAATACGTCACAGGCGAGATGCTCTCAGAATAGGTGTCTCGTATGAATTCCTTCTTCTATCCGTGACCGCCTGCTCGAAGCGCACCTCGGGGCGCCCGGCATGATGAGGTCTCGCTAGGTGTTGGCGGCGAAGATCCATGCTGGTCCCCAGTTCTGACAGGAGCCTTACGGATCTGATGAGGTCGCAGCTACCTGCCAGGAGAAGACAGTCTTACGATTCTTGGTCGGCGACTCCAGGCATACCGGGCGGCATAGCCCAGAACGCCGGGAGGGGGCGTTTCGTATCACGAAGTTGGTGGCCGCCGACGCCGTCCAGTCGTAAGCGGCCTGCAGGTCTTGCGCTAGCCGCAAAAGAACTTCGTCGGATCCTCGGCGCCCAACCAACTGAACACCAACGGGAAGGCCTTCGTCCGTGTGATGCAGCGGCAGTGAAAGTGCCGGCTGACCACTCAGGCTGAACGGTGCCAGGAGCGTCCCCACCTGTGCCGGGCCGATCGCAGTTCCGAGCGGTCAGGCAGGCTGGAAGGATGCCGGGGTCACCAGTACGTCATGGTCCACCCACCAAGTGTGGATCGGAGCGAGGGCGAGCTCCACCGTGGCTTGGGCGGCCCTGACCTCCGGTGGGGACCCGCTGGCTACGGTTGTGCTCGACCGCCTCGGAAGACCCAGTCCTGGAGTTCGCCGGGTTCGACCGGGTCGACCCAAGCGAGCGCCGACCCAGTCCACGGTGTTGGGTCGGACCGTGTCGGTGACCACTATGAAGGCCTCGAAGGCCGCCGCCCACAAGTTGTTCAGGGCCTCGGGCCATGAGGCTTCGACGTGATGACCGAGACCCTCGAGGAGGAGGTCCGGCCTTTCGAACGCCGTCTTGACATGAATCGTGAACTTGCAGGCCGAGTTCGGGGTCGTGGTCGAAGCATCCTGAACCCGAAGCGCCGGGAACGCCCCTAGGTGACTTAGATCCGGTGAGCAGATCGAAGGCGAGCGCCAGATCCTCGCTGTGGCGAGCGATCACGAAGTCGCGCGACGCATCGTTCGGGGGCTGGCCCGCCGGCGGTACCGAGGCGCTAACCTCCCCGAGGTCGGGTTGAGAGTCGCCACGCCGCACAACGCAGCAGGGGGTGCGAAGCGAACCAGTGGCGTCAGATCCATGCGTGTTGGGAACCATCCCTGCCGCCACGGCGGCAGCGGGACCTCCCCTTGAACCTCCGGTGGACCGGCCTCAAGTCCCAAGGGTTGCGCGTCGGCTTGAACCCAGGCGGCTCGGTAGTGGCGCCGGTCGACAGTTCCGGGTGAACATGCGCCCTTCCCAATGACCGAAAAGCCGCCCCGCTCGAAGCGCTTGACCAACGAAGTCGTCCTTTGTCGACCTCGCGTTTGCATCGCAGTGCGCCGCGACCCCTACCCAGTGAGATGCACCTGCGATCTCCTGCCCTGCGTCTTTGACCCAAGCATCGGCACCCCCAGGCCTGGACGGTCGAAGAGAGGGATCACCACCGCGGAACGAGTGGGTTGACACCCTCGATGACCTTGAACCGTCATGTCGTAAGGACCGGCCTCGCGGAGAGGAGACCGTCGTTCAGCGTCCGTGCTCGGCTTCACTGCGTCGGCCATCGGGAGATCCTTACATTGTGATTCAGCTTCTCAGAGCGTCAGCGGACCCCAGAGGTTCTCGGCGTCCGGTCCCAACACGCGGGTCGTGAGGCCACGTGCGGTTGCCCCCATGCGCCGGTCGTGGGACTGCTCAGGCGTCGTCCGGAACGGAGAATTCATGGCGTCGGGCCGGCCGATATCCAGCGTTACCGCGGTCGAGAGTCCACCCAGGGGACCTTCCGCCCTGGCGCCCGAGGCGCTCCCGTGGGACGCTGCTCGTATTAGAGGAGGCCATCCATGGCACCCGAATCCACAATCACGATCTGTCGTCCATGCCAGAAGTACATTGACCGCTCGACGACATACACCGTCTGGATCGACAATCAGGATGTTGGCGAAGTCAACGACGGAGAAATCCAGCGCTTCTCGGTGAAACCTGGTTTCCACCAAGTTCTCCTAGGCATCTCTAGCAGATTCCTTGGAAGCGGGAGGATTTGGACTAGCAAAGGTGAAGAAATCGAAGCAAAGACCGGCGGCGTCGCGGATCTCACGTGCTCGCCGAAACCGCTAACCGGAATATTTGGGCCACACCATCGGCTTGAGCTCTCGCAGGCAGACACTGTCCGATAGTTCCGACACAAGCAGCTGCCAATGCCCCATTTCGCCGGCTCTGGGCGCCATATTCGGGAGTCGACAGAATGGACAACATGGAATGGGTCCCCGCCGAAGCCGCCACTGCAAGGTGGTGGAGTAGCTATCCGTCCGTTCCGGGCGAGCGATGCTGCCGCAGTCGCCTCAGCATGTCGGGACCCGGGACATCCTCCGTTTCACGTTCATGAAGGATGGCCTCACTGAGGGAGAGGCTGGCGAGTGGATTGACACCGGCAACGAGCGGTGGCCGATGGGCGATCCCTTGTTTCCGCCGTTGTTGATGCACACGACGATCATCTCTTGGGGCAGGTGGGACTGAACTTCAATCCTCGACACGTGAGCGCCGAGGCGCACTACTGGGTTGTTGCCTCAGAGCGTGGCCGAGGCGTTGCTTCTCGAGCACTCAGCCTCCTCATTGACTGGGGGTTCTCCAAAGGCATTGAGCGCGGTCTTCTGGGTAATCCACCCCGAGAACAAGGCATCGGACCGGCTGGCGGCAAGCCTGGGGTTCACGCGAGAAGGGGTCTTGCGGTCCTATGAACCGATCAAGGCTGACCGTCCAGACCTCGTGTCGTGGTCCCTTCTTCCGAGTGACCCGCGCCCTTGGAGGTAGGCCGCGCCAGTGCCTCCCACGATTGCGAGGATGCCAACCTCCTACCTGCATCGAAGAGTGGAGGCGATGGGACTCGAACCCACGAACCTCTTGACTGCCAGGCCGGTCTTGTTCGTCGGGTTTGGTTGGGTCCAGTCAGGTTTGGGCAGGTCCGGTCAGTAATCGCCTTGGCCGATATCGGCTCTGGTTGGGTCTCGTTCGGTACTGGGTCGGCGGAGTTGCGTTGACAAACGCGTCGACACGCGCGCAATCGCCGGATGCCACCGCTGTCCTGGCGACCCGTGCCCCGGCTTCCTGGCCGAGCCGGGGCGGTGTTGGCGGATGGCCTACATCAGCCAGCTCCAGGCGACACACTGCCGTCAGACGCCAGCGTGGACCGGGCGCTGGTTCTCACCCCGGGGGCTACTGCTGGTTTCGGGTCTGGGCGTGCCCTCCAGCACCTCGACGGGCTGACGGGGTTGCGGGAGTTTGCGTCGCTAGCTATGAGGAGTTCTCAGTTAGGCTGCCGCCGATCCCATAACGAATCCTCTTTGAGTCAAGACCCCAATTTCGAGCGGATTGAGGGCGCGACGAATCGAGCCGTCATCTGAGGACACGGCTGAATAAGGTTGGTGTGGGTCCGGGAGTGACTTCGCCGAAGATCCGGCCGTCAGGGTGTGGAGCCGGTCACGCAGGCTATGAGTCGTTCCCTTCTGTCCTCCCGGACCTCTTATCGAGCGTCGACGAGGAGCTGGCGGTAGACGGCGTTGCTGATCTGGCGCTTGAGCGAGCGGAGCGCTTCCTTCTTGGTCTTGCCCTCGGCGACCTTGCGCTCGAAATAGATGCGTCCCTCGGTCCCGGGATTGCGGATCTGGGAGACGGCGGCCATGTGCAGCGCGTGGTTGAGCCGGCGGTTCCCGCGTTGGGAGACGCGGTGGACGACTCGGCCCCCCGAGGCGAACTCCACCGGTGCGGTCCCGCTGTAAGAGGCGAAGGCGTCGCGGTTGGCGAAACGGCGGACATCACCGGCATAGCCGATGAGCTGCGCGGCGACGATCGGACCGACTCCATAGATCTCGGTCAGCGAGGTCCCCGACGCCTTGATGGCGAGGCGGATCCGGCGGTGCGACGCCTTGGTCTGCTCGTCGAGACGGCGGACATCGTCGAGGAGCTCGAGGGCCATGTCATAGCGGACCTGCTCGGCCGGGGTCTGCGGCGTGATGTTGGCCAAGAACCTCTCGCCGTCAGAAACGTACAGTTCCTTGGCGATTCCGCCCGGGCGAGCTCGGCCAAGAGGGCATGGAGTCGACACACGACACGAGTCCGATGGCTGCCGAGGTCGACATTGCGCTTGGCCAAGATGCCGGAGGACCTGGGAGTGGTCGGCCGGTTCGACGCTGCGCAGGCTCGGGGCCCGAAAGGCGGCGACGGCGATCGAGTGGGCGTCGTTGGGGTCGTTCTTGTTGGAACGGCTGGTGGCGAGCACCCGGATCCGAGCGGCCAAGGTGGCCGGGACGTCGAGCACCTCCTCGCCGTGCGCCACGAGCTGTTGGGCCAACAGATAGCCCGTCCCGCCGGCCGACTCGATGGCCCACCTCCGCTTCTCGAAGGGCTCGGCCCAGCGCACCAGTTGTTCGACCTGACGACGAGTCGCACGCACCTTGACGCTGGAGACCTCATCTTCAGCCTCGTCGATGGCCACCGCCGTGTGCGACGCCTTGTGGGGGTCGACCCCGATCACCACTTGCATGACTGCCTCCTTGGTTGATGTGAACCACGGGGGCACTCCTGCTTGCCGATGTTCGTGCTCGATCCTCTTTTGAGCCACTCCGTGGGCGAAGCCCCGGCGGGACGCTCTTCGTACGAAAGCCACCCGACAAAGCCGGGGGCAGGCACTACGAGAGCGACCCCACCGGGACCCTCAACGCTAGGAAATTGCACCTAGCGCTCGGAGCTAATCTCAAGCAGGCACTTCGGGGTCGGGTTTGAATCGACGGCGGGCGTCGCGTGGCCCGTTCTCCCAAAGCTGTCCTCCAGGTGGTGGACGTAGGTCGCCGCCGATCGTCAGCGGCGGCGAGCGAACACGAGAGAGGCGGTGAGGGGGCGGACGATCCACCCGTCGTAGCGCGAGTCGATGAGCGCCTCGACCTCGGCGAGCATTGCCTCGCGGGCTTCAGGGTCGGCCATCGCCCGACTGTTCGAGTCGGTCCGCTTGAGCTCCGTGTAGTCCCGAGCCGTGTAGCGCTGGTCCCAGCGGTAGCGATGGATCGAAGGCTCTGCGAACTCTGGCGAGGCGACGATCTCTTCGACGAACGAGGGAACAAGCTCCTCGTGTGTGGGGACAGGGTCGTGCGTTCCCGGCAGTCCGTGGCGGCTGAACACGTGATGGACCTCGTCGAAGAAGCCGCGGTCAGCGGGAGAAGCGACTTGGTTGAGCGCGATCAGCGCCAGGTGCCCGCCGGGTCGGAGCAGGGCCGCCGGTCGGGTCATCCGCGCCTCGGGCGGCACCCAGTGGTAGCTCGATGCGGCCACGACCGCGTCGAACGAGCCCGGCGCGAGGTCGACGTGCTCGAAGGGCCCGATGACGACGTCGACGGTCGGGAGGTTGCGGGCGAGGACGGCTGCCAGGTGGGCACCCAACTCGACCGCGGTCACTCTGGCGCCTCGGGCAACGAGGCCTTTCGTGGCTTGGCCTGTACCAGGACCGACCTCGACCACGGCTGGCGACCGCGGCAGTGCGGCGGCCAGCTCGTCGAAGAGGTCGTCGGGGTAGCCGGGGCGCACCCTGTCGTAGAGCTCGGCAACCTCATCGAAGCCAACGCGCCAGGCTTGCGGAAGGTCGGGCATTCACATCTTGCTAGCCCATCACCCCACCCACATCCACGCATCTGAGGAATTGCCGACCAGCGGAGCGCCGAGTGGGAACCAGTCCGTCATCGCGCGAACGACAACCTGTCCCGAAACGCCGGCTGAAGACGTGAGGCTGCAGTCTCACGACGGAGCGCTGTGACACGATTGCGTCGTATGCCTGCCTCGCCGTACTACCGATCGGATCTGGCGCGCATCCATCACGAAGGGTTCGGGTTCCACGCGGATGCGGTGGCACCTGGGATTCTGACCATCCTCGAGCCCGTCCTGGAGCGGTCCGGGCTCGTCCTGGAGCTCGGTTGTGGATCCGGGTTGTTCACGAAGTACCTCGTCGAGGCAGGCCATCGGGTACTCGCGACCGATGCGTCTCCGGCCATGGTCGAGCTTGCCCGTGACTTCGTTCCCACGGTGCCGGTCGGGGTCCTTCGGCTTCCCGAGGATCCGCTGCCGACCGCCGATGCGATCGTCAGTGTCGGTCATGCGTTGAGCTACCTCGACAGCGAGGAAGAAATCGATCGTTCGCTGGCCGCCATGGCGGGTGCGCTCGAGGACTCCGGGGTACTCGCGTTCGACATCTGCGACCTGGAGTGGGGATCTGCCCGGCGCGGGCAGCCGCCCGGGGTCTGGTTCGGAGAGGACTGGGTGCTCACGACGCGTCGCTCGGTCATCGGTGATCGGATCTTCCGGCGTGAGATGACGATGTTCGTCCGTGACGGCGAACTCTGGCGTCGTGATGACGAGACGCACGACAACGTGCTCATCGACACCGGCCGACTCCCAGAGTTCCTTGCTCGGTTCGGCGTCGACGCGGACGTCCGCCAGGCCTTCGGCAACGAGACACTGCTTGCCGGACTCGTCGCGGTCGTCGGCCGCCGCCGAGCCCCCTGACCGGGACCACCTGACGCACCTGACTGGCGCCCCATACCGCCGCATCAGGACTGGGGCGGTGATGCCCCGTCCGGCCTGGCTAGTTCGCGCAAATGCGATCCGAGGCACACACCCGCGGGTGGCCGGTGCCCGGGCAAGGGGCTGCGTCGTACAATCGTTCTTCTCGCTATAGCTCGGGTCGGGCTCTCCTCTTGGCGTCGGGCTTTGGCAGAAAAGAAGGACCACAGTGAGACGACGGAGCAGCTCCAGGAAACTTCTCGGTTTGGCGGCGCTCGCAATAGCTGCACTGGCCTTCGGTGGCTGCGACTGGACAATGTTCGGCTATGACGCCGCCCTGACTCATTCGTCGTTCGACCACAACGTCAACACGGCCAACGCGTCGACCATCAAGCAGCTCTTCACCTATACCACCGCCAGTTCCGACAGTTTGGGCTCGCCCGTCGAGAGCAACGGCGTCGTCTACGTCAATGATGACAATGTCGGTCTCGAGGCCTTTGACGCCAACGGGGTCTCTAACTGTTCGGGGACACCCAACCAATGCAGTCCTCTGTGGATCGGTTCCACCGGGTCTTTCGCCATAGATACACCCGCCGTAGCCAATGGTGTCGTCTACACCGATGGCTACTCAACCCTTTTCGCCTTCGACGCCAACGGTGTCACCAACTGCTCGGGGACGCCGACGACGTGTCAACCGCTGTGGACCGCCTCCCTGTCGCCTGGTCGCTTCTCCTCGGTGCTGGTGGCCAACGGCGTTGTGTACGTCGGTGGCAACAACGGGAGTCCCGCTCAGGGCCGGGTCGAGGCGTTCGACGCCAAGGGAAGCACCAACTGCTCTGGGACGCCCAAGACCTGCCAGCCTCTCTGGACGAGCAGTTCGAACGTCGGATTCTCCTCCCCCGCCGTGTCCAACGGGGTCCTGTACGCGGTGGGCGAGGACGCAAAGCTTTACGCCTTTTCGGCTAACGGCACCACCAATTGCTCGGGCACGCCGACGACCTGCAGCCCCTTGTGGACCGCCGCGATGGGCACCACGAGGCACCGGCCAGGCGACTCCAGGTTCGCCCGCCGTGTCCAATGGCGTCGTTTTCGCTCAGTCTCTCTCATCTCCATCATCCCTGTACGCCTTCGACGCCAACGGAGAGACGAACTGCTCGGGCACGCCGACGACCTGCAACCCCTTGTGGACCGCGCCAGTCGGCGCCTCCCTCAACGGCCCCCCCTCCCCAGCAGTGGCCAACGGCATCGTCTACACCGATTCGGGGGCCGCCTTCGATGCCAACGGAAACACCAACTGCTCGGGCACGCCCAAGACGTGTATGCCGTTGTGGAGCTACAACGTCGGCGACGTGGTCTCGTCGCCTTCCATTGCCAACGGGCTGGTATTCATCAGCCAGTTCCAATACGGGACCACTGGCCTCTTAGCCTTTGACGCCAACGGAAACACGAACTGTTCGGGCACGCCCAAGACGTGTACGCCGTTGTGGACAGGGCCGACCAGCGAACCCGCGGTCGGCGACCCGGCCATCGCGAACGGCAAGCTCTACGACACCGATTACCGTCCCCCCATCCCATATGGGCCTCCTATACAAGGAGACCTCTATGCCTGGGTGCTGCCGCCTCCGACGACCACTGTGTGGGAGCCATCCAATGGCGGCACCGTCTCAGGTACTCAGGGGCTCGACGCGGGCGCCTCCGCTGGAGTGACTCAGGTCCAGTATGTGCTGACGGGAGGCAGCCTGAACCACTCGGTTGATCGCGACGGCCACATCTCCGACTTATTACGGGTGGACCGCTAGCTTCGACTCCACGAAGGTGCCCAACGGCATCTACACCCTCCAAAGTGTCGCCTCCTACGGGGGCGAAGTCAACGGCACCAGTCCGGGTGTCACCGTAACGGTCAGCAACTAGACCAAGCTCGGCCGTCGCTCCCTCGCCAGGCCGGAGCGGAAAGGAAACTCCGCGACAGGCGCCGGGAGCACGACCCGGTGTCGACGAAACTCTTCATCGGGCTCGACCTCGCAGACGCAGCGCGGCGGCCCTAGCCTCATACCAAGGCATTGTCCTTTTGGCGGCCAGACGCCGCGGAGCGCACGGCGTCGAGAACGAGGGCATCCTGCTCGGCCTCCACAACAACCGCGGTGCCATGGGCTACGGCATCGAGGCCTTCGAAGCGCGCAATCCCCTCGCCTGGCCCGGCTTCGCGGAGTGCGACGACGTGCGCGGCTTCCTGCCCACCGTCATCAGCGTGGACGAGTGCGATCCCCTCCGGGACGAAGGCATCAACTTCTTTCGCCTCCTCCTGGCCGCCGACGTGCCCGCCCGCTGCCGGCAGATGATGGGGACGATGCACGGCACCGAAATCTTCGCCATCGCGTGCCCCGACATCAGCCGCGACACGGCCCGGGACATCGCCGCCTTCGCCAGGAGCTGACCCACGCGACCCCGGCCGCGCCGCTACAGTCCCCGCCGTGAACGGAACCCATTTTGCCTCCAGGCTTCGCCGCGCCCTCACGCCTCTGCTGACAGGGTGCGCCGCCCTCACCCTCCTCGCCGCCGCAGCGCCGCACGCGGGGGCGTCCTCCATCGGTTCCTCGCACGTCGTGCGTGCGGCGGTGCCGCCGGGCCACATCAATCACATCCTGGTGGTCGAGTTCGAGAACGAGGGTTTCGACGCCACCTTCGGCGGCAACTCCCCCGCCACCTACCTCAACGGCAGCCTGCGCAAGGAAGGCGAGCTGGTCCAGAACTATTACGCCATCGGCCACGCCAGCCTCGACAACTACATCGCCCAGGTCTCCGGCCAGGCGCCCAATCCCGACACGTCGGCCGACTGCCTGACCAACGGCTCCACCTTCTCCGACTTCCAGCCTGGGACGCCCGATGCCAATCAATCCCTCAATCCCGGCCAGGTCGACGGGCAGGGCTGCGTCTACCCCGCCTCGGTCAAGACCATCGCCGAGCAGCTCGACGCCAGGTATCCGCCCAACCACAAGACGCACGTTGCGTCATGGCGCGGCTACGAGCAGGACATGGGTAACACGCCCTCGCGCGACGGCGGGACCCCGGACCCAACGGGCGGCACCGACTGCGCCCACCCGGCCATCGACACTGCCAACAACACGAACGGAGCGACGGCCGCCGACCAATACGCGGCGCGGCACAATCCCTTCGTCTGGTTCCACTCGGTCATCGACAGCACTGCCGAGTGCAATGCCAACGAGGTGCCGCTGGGCACCCTTTCCGCGAGCGGCACACCGTCACCGTCGGGGCATCTGGCCCAAGACCTCAAGAGCGAGAGCTCCACGCCGCGCTTCGGCTTCATCACTCCGAACCTCTGCAACGACGGGCACGATGCCACCTGCGCCGGCCCGAACAGCACCGGCGGTAACGTCGGCGGCCTCACGGCGGCCGACCACTTCCTCAAGGCCTGGATGCCGCTCATCCTCAGCTCTGCCGCCTACAAGCACGGGAACATGCTCGTCGTCGTCACCTTCGACGAGGCCGAGGGAAGCAACGCCAATGCGTCCTGCTGTGGTCAGCAGCCGGGCCCGAACTCCACGGCGGCCGGAGGCGGCCAGACCGGCGCACTCCTCCTCAACGCCAAGTACATCACTCCGGACTCGGTCGACATCACCGGTTCGTACAACCACTACTCGGCCCTGCGGAGCTACGAGGACCTGCTTGGCCTGACGACCGGCGGCGCGGACGGCGAGGGTCACCTGGGCTTCGCAGCGGCGAAGGGACTCACGCCCTTCGGCACCGACGTCTTCAATCGGCTGAGCGGGGGGAAAGGCTAAAGAGTAGGAGACCCCCCTCAGTCGAGCCGGCGCAGCCCCTCGCGGTAGCGCTTCGCATTCATCACGTACTGTGCCGCGGACAACTTGATCATCGGCACGTCGGAGCGGCCTTCGAACACCTTCGCCGGCACCCCGAGCGCCAGCGCGCCCTCGGGCACGACCATGTTGTTGGGAACCACCGCGTTCGCGCCGACAGTGGCCCCGTGGCTGATCACGGCATGGTGCAGCACGACGCTCCCCGAGCCCACCAGTGACTCATCCTCGAGGAGACACCCTTCGAGATGCACGATGTGCCCGATGACACAGCCATCGCCAATCACGGTCGGGAAGCCCGGTCCGGCGTGCACCACCGTCCCGTCCTGGACCGACGTCGCCGCGCCAATGGTGATCGTCCCGTAGTCGCCGCGCAGCACTGCGTGCGGCCACACGCTCGACTCGGGGCCGATCGTCACGTCGCCGATGACGACGGCGTCGGGGTGGATGTAGGCCTCGGGGTCGACGCGGGGCGCGACCCCATCGATTTCGTAGACGGGCACGGACTGCGACGCTACACGTGCGCGGCGACCCAGGTCACACCCTGATACCCGCGGTAGCCGAGGTAGACGATGCTGGCCACGATCATCAATTTGAAGTACCAAGGCAGCGGCTGCCGTTCCTGTTCGGCCAGGATCGTCCCGCACGTCGGGCACTCGCCTTCCTCACCGAGTTCCTCGTCCTCGACGAGCGCGTCGCACTCCTCGCACCACGGCATCAGGGGGCGCGCCTCACTTGCCCCCGACGCGCACGCGCAGCTTCATCGGTGTCGCGCCGAGCTCGAACTTCTCGCGAAGGCCGCGCTCGATGTAGCGCAGGTATGTCTGCGGCAGCCGCCCGCTACTGAAGAGCGTGAACGTCGGCGGGTCGATCGCGCCCTGCACCCCATAGCGGATGCGCGCCCGCGGCGCCGGCTGGCGGCCCTGCAGCTCTTGCAGTGTGCGGTTCAGTGCACCCGTCGGTACCCGCTGGTGGTACGCCTGCTCCGCGTCGCGCAGGGCGGGAAGGATCCGCCGCACCCCCTTGCCCGAGAGCGCCGAGATCTTGAGCACTGGCGCCGCGCCCAGGAAGGCCAGCCGGTCGCCCACGCCCGCGAGCACGTCGTCCCGGTCTTCGGTCGCGACCAGGTCCCACTTGTTCAGTGCGACGATGGCGGGGCACCCCGAAACTCCGATGCGCTCGGCCAACCGCTGGTCCTGGTGCGACGCGCCCACCGTGGCGTCGATCACGAGGATGGCGATGTCGGCCCGCTCCAGGGCGCGCAGCGCCCGCATTGTGGCGTGCTGTTCGGTGCCGCGATCGGTCTTCGACGGGCGCCGCAACCCCGCCGTGTCGATGAAGCAGACGGGGCCATCCTCCGTCTCCACCACCGTGTCGATGGCGTCGCGCGTCGTGCCGGGCAGGTCGTGCACGATCGAGCGCTCCTCCCCGAGGAGCCGGTTGAACAGCGTCGACTTGCCCACGTTCGGTCGCCCGATGATGGCCACCCGCGGGCCCTTCGCCCCCTCTTCCTCGTCCGCGGCGGCCCCGTCACACCCCGCCGCGGCGTCGTCGCCCTCAGCCGCGACTTCCCCGGGGAACAGGCTCACCACCTCGTCGAGCAGGTCCCCGGTCCCCCGCCCGTGCA
Organism: uncultured Acidimicrobiaceae bacterium; assembly: GCA_963828455.1. Classification (GTDB taxonomy): domain Bacteria; phylum Actinomycetota; class Acidimicrobiia; order Acidimicrobiales; family RAAP-2; genus Bog-473. The sequence goes on from CAWHFH010000005.1 coordinate 13,243, forward strand.
GCGAGCTCACCGCGAAGGGGTCACCCAGCCCCAGCGAGACGAACTGCCATGCGTCCGCCTCCCGGGTCGCGTCGTCGATCTTGTTCACCACGAGCCGCACCGGCGCGCCAGAGCGCCGGATGACCTTGGCTGCGGCCATGTCCTCCTCGGTGACGCCCGTGGTCACGTCGACCACCATCAGCACCACGTCCGCCTCCTCGAGCGCGCGCTCGGCCTGGTCGCTGACCTTGGCCTCGAGGACGTCGCCCGCGGCCAGCCAGCCCCCGGTGTCCATGACCGAGAACGGCACCCCGGCCCAGTCGGCCATCAGTACCTTGCGGTCGCGCGTGACGCCCTGCTCCTCCTCCACCACCGCCGCCCGGCTCCCCACGATCCGGTTGACCAACGACGACTTGCCCACGTTGGGCCGGCCCGCGATCACCACCATCGGGAGCCTCATGCCGCGCACGCAGGACGGAAGGACGTTCCATCGAGCGCGCGCCGCAGCGACGCGCCGTCACAGGGCACCACCTCGACCGGCCGGGGCAGGTCGGCAAGCGTCAGACCGTCAAGGAATCGCCCCTCGTTCAGGCAGGCGTCGGGGAGCAGGCAGCGCCGGCCCGCCGGCACGGCACGCAGCGCGCGCCCGACGTCCTCGCCGGTCAGCAGCCCCGCTACGCCGATGTTGCCGCCGAAGAACTCGTTCGCCACCGGCCACACCGCCACGTCCGTGCGCGCGTGCGCCGCCACCAGCGGTGCGAGCACCCGGGCGCCGTACGCCCCGGTCAGCACCGTCACCGGCCGGTCATCGACGCCCGCCGGCAGCGCTCGGCAGGCGCGGCGCGCGATACCCCTCTGCCGGTGCCGCATCGACCGACGCGAAGAACCCGTGCCGGACGCCACCGGGGCCCTCGGCGGACGGCCGAGCGAACGACGCGGCGAAGGCACGCGCCATGCCGATCCCGTTCTCGTGTTGGGGAAAGCCCTCGTAACGCCAGGCCGAGGGGAACGCCCGCCCGGCGAGGAGGTAGTACTCGTCGGCGGCGAACACCATTCGGTGGCCCAAGGCCCGCTGGTACACCCGCTGCCACTCCTCGATCGCCTCGAGCACCGCCACCGCCTCGTCCCCCGTGTGCGGGCGCATGTCCGGCTCGTTCGAGTAGCGGCTCACCCCGAGCGGCACCGCGCCGACGCTCGCCAGTCCCGGGAACCTGTCCAAGATCCCGGCGAGCGTGTCCTCGAGCACCACCCCGTCGTTGACCCCCGGGCACACGACGATCTGACCGTGCACCTCGATCCCACCGTCGAGCAACACCGACAACCAGCGCAGGCTCGTCGCCCCTTTGGGGTTGCGCAACATCTGCGCGCGCACGTCGGGGTCGGTCGCGTGCATCGACACGAAGAGCGGTCCCAGCCGTTCGGTCAGGATCCGTTCGGCGTCCAGCTCGGTGAAGCGGGTGAGCGTCGTGAAGTTCCCGTAGAGGAACGACAGGCGGTAGTCGTCGTCCTTCAGGTACAGGCTGCGCCGCATGCCCTTGGGCAACTGGTAAATGAAGCAGAACGCACAATGGTTGTCGCACGTCCGGATGCGGTCGAAGACCGCGGAGGACACCTCGACCCCGAGCGGCTCACCGGCCAGCTTGGCCACCCGCACCAGGCGTGGCAGGGGCGCGCCCGAGCGTCGGACGAGGACGCCGAGGTCCGCGCCGTCGCTGAGGCGTTGGAAGTCGATCACGTCGCGCGGCTCGTGCCCATCGATGCTGAGGAGCTCGTCACCCACGGCCAGGCCGGCCCGGGCAGCCGGCGACGCCGCGGTGACCGAAGTCACCGTGGGTGCTGACATGTGAACCAGATTACCGCCGGTAACCTGGACTTTGTGCCCGCAGTCGACCGCGTCATGCTCGCCCAGCCCCGCGGCTTCTGCGCCGGGGTCGAAAAGGCGATCAAAGCCCTGGCCTGGATGGTGCGGGTCTTCGAGCCGCCCGTCTACTGCTACCACGAGATCGTGCACAACCGGCACGTAGTGGAGCGCTTTCGCGCCCAGGGCGTGATCTTCGTCGACGACGTCGCCGACGTGCCCGAGGGCGCGCCGCTCATGCTGAGCGCGCACGGCTCGGCGCCCGCGGTGGTCGACTCTGCCCGCGCCCGAGATGGTGTGGTCGTCGACGCGGTCTGCCCGCTCGTCACCAAGGTGCACCACGAGATGAAGGTGCGCAGCCGCAAGGGCTACACCGTCCTCTACGTCGGCCACGCCGGCCACGAGGAGGCGGTGGGCACGATGGCGGTGGCCCCCGATTCGGTCCGGCTCCTCGAACACCAAGAGGACCTCGACTCGCTCGCCGACCTCGATGCCGCCGATACGCCCGTCGCGCTCCTGGCACAGACGACGCTCAGCCATGACGAATGGCGGGGCCTCATGGAGGGCGCCCGCGTTCGCTTTCCCGACCTCTGGATGCCGAACCGCAGCGACCTCTGCTTCGCCACCACCAACCGTCAGGCCGCGCTCAAGGCCATTGCCTCCGAAGCCGACGCCGTCGTGGTCATCGGCTCGGCCAATTCCTCCAACACCGTGGCGCTCGAGAAGGTCGCCCGAGCCGGCGGCTGCCGCCGCGTCCTGCGCGTCAACGAGGCGGACGAGCTCCCCGACGACCTTGCCGGCACCGTCGGTGTCACGGCCGGCGCCTCGGCCCCCGAGGCCCTCGTCGAAGCGGTCATCCGGCGCCTGGCCCCCGCGGAGGGCGTCACCGAGGTGACTGTCACGACCGAGGACGAGTACTTCCCGCCTCCCCCCGAGCTCCGCGAGCTCTTCCGCGCTGTGGGGTCTACGCTGGCCTTCCTGTCCGGCCGCCCCGGTTCGGACCGAGCCGATCCGGCGGGCCAGGACCGTGCCGTGTCGGCCGCGGACGTCCTCGACCTGCTGGCCTCCTGACCCCTCGAAGGAGATAATTACGACATGACGTTCACCCGCATGGATCAGTCGACCAAAGAGCAGTGGGATCACATCATCGTCGAGTCGATCGAGAACCAGCCCCGCGTGGCCGACCGCGTCCTCGAGATGCTGGCCTCCCTCGAGGAGATCACCGACGGCTTCGAGGTCGATCAGCTCGTCCACTCCCTGCAGACAGCCACCCGCGCCGAGGAGGCCGGCGCCAGCGACGAGGTCGTCGTGGCGTCGCTGTGCCACGACATCGGTAAGGCCGTCTCGGTGATGAACCACCCGATGATCGCGGCGGAGATCCTCCGGCCCTACGTCAGCGGCGACACCTACCAGATGATCCGGGCCCACCAGGACTTTCAGGGCAAGCACTACTACGAGTACCTCGGCCAGGACCCGGACGCGAGGGATAGGTACGTCGGTGAGCCCTGGTACGCGCTGGCCGAGCAGTTCGCCGACGACTGGGACCAGACGAGCTTCGATCCCGACTACCCCACCAAGCCGCTCTCGCACTTCGAGCCTCTGGTCCGCCAGGTCTTCGCCGCGCCCCACTCGCTTTGAGCTCTCGAGGCGCCACGTCGGGCGCCAGCGTCCACACCGATCCTGACCGCGCGCGTCGCGTCATCGAGGCATCCCGCAAGGAGTTCGACACCCGCCACGCCGATCTGAAGCTCTCCCCCGTGGTTGCGCTGATCTGTGCCTACGAGGAGGAAGGCAACATCGGTCCCGTCCTCGCCGCCGTCCCGGGCGAGGCCTGCGGCCTGGCCGTCACGACGCTCGTGGTCGTCGATGGCGGGGACGACCGGACCGAGGAGATCTCGAAGGATTCCGGCGCGGTCACCTTCGTACTGAGCGAGAACCTCGGCCACGGCTACGCACTACGCGTCGGCTATGCCCTGTGCATCGAGCTCGGTGCCCAGTACGTGGTGACCCTGGACGCCGATGGCCAGAACGATCCGTCCGAAATCCCGGTCATGCTCCAGCCGCTCGTTGACGACCAGGCGGACTTCGTCGTGGCCTCCCGCGTGCTCGGGCGTGACACCACGACCGATCGCTTCCGCAAAGCCGGAGTCCGGGTCTTCTCGTGGACGATGAGCGCCATGGGCCGCACCAAGCTCACCGACACCTCGAACGGCTACCGGGCACTGCGCGTCACCATGCTCGACGACGTCGCGCACCTCCTCGTCCAGCCGCAGTACCAGACCGCCGAACTCCTGATCATCGCGATGAAGCGCGGCTGGCGGGTCACAGAGCGGCCCACCGTCTGGTTGCCCCGTGCGTCAGGCACGACTAAGAAGGGCAAGAACTGGCTCTTCGGTTTCCGCTACGGACGCGTCGTCGCCGAGACGTGGTGGAAGTACCGGCGCGCGCAGCCGCACCCGAACTCGGTCTGAGGCGGATACCCCTCGAGGGTCAGTCGATTCGTTGGGCGAAGGATACGATGATCCCCTCAGGTCCACGCACAGACGCCATGCACCAGACGCCCTCGTACTCAGCGACTCCGCCGACTAGGCCATAGCCGTCCGCGGCGAGCCCATCGAGGATCATTTGAAGGTTGTCGACCTCGAACGCCACGCTGCGCAGCCCCAGTTCGTTGGCCATGGCGCCGGGCGATCCCGGTACGTGGTCAGGGCGACTGAAAGTCGCCAGTTCCAGCGCAGTGCCTCCGTCGGGCGGCCGCAGCACGACCATCTCGGTTCGGGCATTGGGTATGCCAACGACAGTATCGAGGAACTCGCCTTCCAAGGTTGTCCGGCCCTCAATCTCGAAACCCAGTCCAGCGAAGAAGCCCGTCACCAAGTCGAGGTCCGCAACCGTGATGCCGACGTGATCGAAGTGCCGTATAGGCGACATGGGCCCACGCTCCTGTTGTTCCGTCAGGTCAAAACCTATCCATGATCCCGCCTAGGGGGCGCGGTGCGGGGGGTTCTTTTCCGATGACATCGGCACGTCGTCCGAGTTCCCCTCGAGGCGAGATTCCGCTTAGTCGGTTGGCCCATGGCACGATTGCCCGCATCTACGCCATCCGAGGGATTCCAGCAGTTCGCACCCGTTCGTCGGTAGCGCCACGTGACTGAAGCGTTTGACCTCGACCTCTTCGCAGCGTGAGCGGGTGACGGGTGGCGACGAGGATCCATCACCCGGGCCGGTGTAATGTGGGGCTACCTCAACTCGAGTGAAAGCGCCGTCGCTTCCGGCGGCAGGAGTGACGGCGCTGTGAAAACCAGATCCAAGGGCGGGAGTTCCGAGCCCTGGCACCTGCTCCGCCTCCACCCGACGCCCCAGGGCGGCGGGCCTGGAGGTTCACTTCTTCTTCTGCCTCAGCCCCGCAAAGTTCTTCGCCACGCACTTCCCGTTGTACTCGAGGGTGTCGTCGGTCCCCTCGTCCTCTTCTACTTGCTCCTCGTCCTCTCTGGTTTCAGGGGCGCCTTGATCGCGGCGCTGTCCTGGTCGTATCTCGCTCTTGGTTGGCGCCTGCTCAAAGGCGAGCGAGTGTCGATGCTGTTGTTGTTCGGGACCGTTCTGCTCACCATGCGGACGGCTGTTGCGTTCATCACGGGCAGTGCATTTGTGTACTTTGCCCAACCGACGGCGGGAACGATCCTGATATCGCTTGCCCTGCTGGTCTCAGCGGTACTCGGGCGGCCCTTCACACAACGCTTTGCTCACGATTTCTGCCCCATGGATCCGGCCATCATGAGGCGGCCTTTAGTACGTCGATTCTTCATTCGGATCTCCGTCCTGTGGGCGTCCGTCCTCATGCTCAACGCGGGCCTTGTGTTCTGGTTCCTCTTATCTTCGTCGCTGCGTTCCTTTGTGCTCGAGCGCTCAGCTGTGACCTACGGCCTCACTGCCATCGCGATCTTCTTCTCCATAACTGGGTTCATGGCGATGATGCGACGGGACGGCATCACCGTCGAATGGGCAAGCAAAAAGGCGCCTCCCGCCGACCTGGCGCAATGAAGGGACCGACCGGGTAGTCCCCGGCTAACACGGTTGACGCGGCCCCGCGCCCTGCAATCCTCCGGCACGGGGATACTCGCACCTCGATCGTTCCTGCGAATCCGACACAAGCGACCTTGCTGCTCAGAACCTTGCCGATGAGGTGTGGATGGCACCAGCTCTGGATTGGGTATCAGGACGGGCATCGCTCGAATGGGTCCACCACGGCAGCGCATGACCAGTGCGTAGGGGACCAGGCGGACGGTTTCGGGCAGCGATGAATCATCGCGGCGAACCTGCGAACCGACCGGCGTCTCCGGGGGAAAGAGGAAAAGGAGGGAGGCGCCAGCCGCTTCGCTTTCAGTAGAGCCTAGTGGTCGCATATAAGACTCGGCTATGCCTCGCGTTTCGATCTGGTCGCGATTTGCGCGCGATTCGGTCGTACACATCGTCGGGCCGAAATGCCATGCGGCCGATCGAGTTAGCCGGAGTATGACAAATCGGTGTCGTCGCTCTCAGCCGGGGTAATGGCGATTTTCATCTTGGAAACGAGTGATTCGAACATGGGATAGCCGCCTGTTCCCTGCATCGCATCTATCGACGGCTTCCACAGTTCCCAGCGGTCGATCAAGGTACGACCGAGGAGCAACTTGATGAGTTCGAAGTCAAACGCGCCAACCTGTTCCAGTGCCGCAAGCTGTTCGAAGTAATCGAGCTCTCGATACAAGACGTACGCCTCATCCGCATTTGACGAAATGAAGGCCTGAAACGCCTCGGCAAGTTCTTCCTTCGATTCGAAGGTAGCGACGAGACGGCGCGTCTGCACGAGCGAGTCCTCATTCCATCGGCGGAAGAAGTCGGCCGCAATCTGGGATTCTCGAGCCTTCCTTGCTTCCTTGACCTGTTGACCCGCAAATACAGCCGCGCCAAGGGCGCCCAGCAGCCCGAGTGCACCAATGGCGGTCGCGATTGCTGTGACTTGCTCAGCCCAGTTCGGTCCAGGCATAGTCCAACCCTTCTTCTGGCGCATTCAGGCTAACCAGACTTACCGATGATTCCTCCTTGAGCCCAAGGCAGGTCGAATAGCGACGCGCATTCGATCCGCAGCGAGGATTGAGCTGGGCAGGTCTCTCCAAGGAGACCTACCAGGACCAGTGGGGCACGTCCCGGATGGGATGAAGATCGGAGTCCGTCTCAGCCCACGAGTTATGTTGGGCAACGTTTGAGCCGAATTCGAGATGTGATTGCACCGCATTTCGAAAAGGCTCGTCAGCGGGCAACCCGGCCTCTTCGAGCGCTTCCAGGTAGAGATCTACAAATCGCTGCTTTTGCTCATCGGTGATCTTGAGGTGACGGTGGACGTCGATGATGTATTGAAAGCTGAGCTCACGGGTGAACCTATCCGGACCACCAAAGGACTCCGCCGTAAACCAAGTGAGATGATCAACGTGTGTCGGCATCCTCTCGGTGAACACCAAGCGGAGGATGGGGTCTTCGAGCACCTTGTCGTAGAAAATCTCCTCGAGGCGGTGAATCGCCTCGTCTCCACCGGCATGCTCATAAAGGGATTGCATGCAATTCCCAGCGGATGGGCAACGAGGTCGATGATATTCGTGCGCTCCTACTCGGCGATCGGAGGACTCGTGAACTGAGCCGCGAACTCATTGAGATCGAAATAGTCACGCCAGCCGCTGATGAATCCGTCGTAAACCTCAAAGACTCCCGCAATTCTCAAACCCGCCGTCTTTCCGCCCATTCTCACGTAGTCGACCCTTTCCGTCATCACAACTGAGTCATCTGAAAGGAGGTGGCGGACGTCGGCGTCCACCTCGCCGCCCAGGCTCATCATCTGGACCAGGTTGCTCAGGATGGATTCTCGTCCACGGATTGGTTCGAGCGGGCCGTTGCGATACTCAGCGTCCTCGCTGAAGAACCGCCGGAGCGTGGAGGCGTCGCCGGTCGGCCAGGCGGCCTTGAAGGCTGCCATGAAGTCACGCACAAGTTCCTCGGCACTCGGTGGTACACCCACGCCGGCGATCGTTGCCCCTCTGTCCCCTGGCGTCGAATCGGCCGAACTGGACCGTCGCGCCCGGCTGGACCGCACCCCCAGCCGTGCCGAGCTTCCGTGTTGTGCAAGTGCCGTGACACAGAGGAGGAACGTGCACCTTCGAGCGGTCCATCGACCGAAGCTCGTGCAGCGGTCTGATCAGGGGTGGATCGTGGTCTGCGCTGATTGTCAGCGGGATCGGTCCACGACACCGGTCGGTATCAATGCGCCCTTGAAATCGCGGGAGGTGGCGAAGCTGGTCTGGGAGTACCACTGTGAACGCCACCGCCCCCGCACGAGCTCGCCGCCGCTGATCTCGCCCTTCGGCCCAGCGCCGGCTGCGCCCCACGCGGGAACGTGAGCCCGCTTTTGGTGGTGAGGATCTCCGATTGGGGATCAGCCGGCGTCGCCGGACGGAACACGGCACAGCCGACTCTACGGCAGCCATCGAACCTGAGGCGGATCGTCGCTCGAAGGGTGCGCCCGACGCTGACAGGCATCCTCATAGCCACCCTCCTCTGCGGACTCGTTTTCCTCTAGGGGCCTTCCCCTCCTCGCGCGGGAGCTGATTAAGGTCTGCCCCTTTGCGCCGACCAGCATCAACCTGCCCTCGTCGATCCCCGGAGACTGCTCTGTCGACGTGACCAATGCGTTGAACTCATGGTTCGCGAGCCTGAACGGGCCGTACACGATCAATCTCCCTTTGCACGCCTGCTACAGCGTGTCGAACTCGCCGGGTGCGGCGCTGACCTTCAAGGGGGCCTTCAGGACAGCCGGATCAACGGCGACGCAGCCGCCTTCAAACAGAGCTCCTACCAAAACGGGGCCTTGTGACGGCAATACCGTGCAGCCGATCTTGCGTTTCATCTCGAATAGCAATCTCACACTGGTGAACTTCACTGTCATCGGACCGCACATGTGTGCTGGGTCGTTGAACGAGGGCGATTACGGCATCCGGCTCGGACAGGCTGCGGTCGGAAACACCGATCACACGTTCAATGACGTCGACATCGAGAACACGGACGGCGACGGACTCGCCATTCTGCCTCTCCTCGGCACGAACGACGGCATCAACTCGGACATCACTGCATTCAAGATCGAGCTGGGAGGCGAGTAGCCCGCTCCGGAGCGAATCGAGGAGTGGCGGTGCTCCGACGCGGCAGCGAGGGGTCAGTAGCGGCCGGTCCGCGCTCGTGCCTCGTCGTAGACGGCCTGCAGCTTCGGCACGAGTGCCTCGGTCGCGGCATGCACGGACGAGCGGGACACGCGCCCGCGCCCGGTACGGGGTGGCGGCGGAATAGCGGGGCCGATCACCACCTGGATCGTCCGCGGCTTGGGGATGGCAGATCCCTTGGGCATCGCGAGGTCCGAGCCCCCGATGCCGATCGGCACGATCGGCGCCTCCGTGCGCGCCGAGAGAAACGCCGCTCCCTCCATCAGGTCCTCGATCACCGGGCCTTCGCGGCGTGTTCCCTCTGGAAAGAGGACGAGGGGGCTGTCCTTGCGCAGCACCTCCTCGGCCCGCTGCAGTGCCTCGCGGTCGGCCGACTCACGGTGCACGGGGAACGCACCGACCGAGAGGAGGAGTTTGCCGAGCCATCTGTTGTTCCACATCTCGTCCTTCGTCATGAAGAAGAGCTTGCGGTCGGTGCAGAAGGCGGCGAACCCGAAGTCGACGAACGAGCGGTGCACCGGGGCCAGGATCACCGGCCCCGTCTCGGGCACGTGCTCCCGGCCCGTGACCTTCGGGCGGAACCACGCCCACAGTGCGGTGACGAAAATCGTCCGCTCGACCCGGTAGAGCGGCGTGTGGCCGGGGTTTATCTCGAAGACCTGGTGTCGGCCGGGTGCCGCGGCCGGCCCCGGCATGTCCGTGGAGACCGGCTCGGCTTCGGCGTCCGGCCCCGGCCCGTCGGCGTTCACAGCCACGACAACACCTCCTCGACGACATCCTGCACCGTGCGGCCAGTCGTATCGAGGTGGTGCGCGTCGTCGGCCTGGCGCAGCGGGGACGCGCCACGGGTCGAGTCGATCCGATCGCGCCGGGCGACGCCCTCTGGGGCCTCGTCGTGGCGCCGCCGCGCCCGTTCTTCGGGCGACGCTGTGAGGTAGACCTTGAGCTCGGCGGCTGGGAAAACGACGGAGCCGATGTCGCGGCCCTCCACCACCCCGCCGCCGTGGGCGATGGCCCAGTCGCGCTGTCGGCGGACGAGCTGCGCACGGACATCGGAGTTGGTGGCCACGACAGAGACGGCCCGCCCCACTTCGGGTGAGCGGATCTTGTGCGTCACGTCGATGCCGTCGATGGTCACGTGGGGTCCGACGACGATGTCGGCGTTCGTGGCGAGCGCGGCGACCGCCGCGGCATCGTCGGGTGCGACGCCGCGCGCCAGAGCAAGGGCGGCGATGGCGCGGTACATCGCTCCCGTATCGAGCCGTTCGAGGCCGAGATGGCGGGCCACCGCGTTCGACACAGTGGACTTGCCGGCGCCCGCGGGGCCGTCGATGGCGACGACTAGGGCGCGGGGGGCGCGGTCTCGTTCCTGCTTCGCCCGTGGTTCCGACGTCGTGAGGAGCCTGAGGTCGTCCGTGAAACCCGGATAGCTCGTGGCCGAGGCGTCGAAACCGGTGATCAGGCTCCGCTCGGCGGGCGCGGCGGCGAGCGCCGCAACCGCGGACGCCATGGCCATCCGGTGATCGCCCTGGCTGTCGAACCGGGCGCCGCGCAGCGGGCCGCCGACCCCTGCGATCGAAAGGGTGTCGCCCTCTACGCGAGCAGATGCTCCGAACGCTTCGACCATCTCGGCCACGGCAGCCAGGCGGTCCACCTCCTTGACCCGGAGCTCGCCTACGTCGGCGAAGACCGTCGTGCCCTCGGCGACGGCAGCGGCAACGGCGAGCGCCGGGATCTCGTCGAGCGAAGGGATCTCGGCGGCGGCGATCGCGGTAGCCGTAAGGGGGCGGGGCGTCGCGCGCACGCGGATGGTCGCGGTGTGCGCATCGGCTGTTTCGCCGTCGGGAGTCACGAGCGTGATGTCCGCGCCCATGCGCTGAAGGACGGTCACGAAGCCGAGACGGGAGGGGCCGGAGTAGACATCTGCGATGTCGACCGCACTGTCGGGGACGACGGCACCTGCGACCGCGAAGAACGCGGCAGCTGAGGGATCGCCAGGGACGGTGCGCTCGACGGGCTTGAGCTCCGATGCGCGCACGGTCACGACCCGACCTTCGCCCCACGGCTCCACGGAGATGTCCGCGCCGGCCTCGGCCAGCATCTCCTCGGTGTGAGTCCGTGTCGTCACCGGCTCGCGGACGATGGTCTCGCCGGTGGCGGACAGGCCCGCCAGCAAGATGGCCGACTTGACCTGCGCGCTGGCCATCTTCGATGTCCAATCGATGCCTTCCAGCGCGCCGCCCTCGACCCGCAGCGGCGGCAGACAGCGTTTGCCTTGCCCACTGACGGTCGCTCCCATGAGCTCGAGCGGCTCGGCCACCCGGTCCATCGGCCGCTGGGACAGCGATTCGTCTCCCACGAGTTCGGTCGTCCAGTCGAAGCCGGCGACGAGGCCGGACAGCAATCGCATCGACGTGCCGGAGTTCCCGCAGTCGAGCGGTTGCGCCGCGCGGCGCAGGCGGGTTCGTCCCCCGTACAGCACGAGAGTGCCCTCCGCCGGGCGCTCGACCTCGACACCCATGGCCTCGACGGCGGCGAGCGAGGCGGCGACGTCTGCTCCGTCACTGAGGCCGTGGACGACCGAGGTGCCCTCGGCAAGCGCGGCGAGGAACACGGACCGGTGCGAAATCGACTTCTCGCCCGGCGTGCGGACGGCGCCCCGGCACGACACGCCGCCTTCGACGACGAGGATGCGGGGTGCCGTCATGACAGATGTGCAACCTGGCATCGGTAGCCCTTGGCCTCGATTGCACCGCCGAGCGTTTCGGCCTCAGCGCCATCGACGATCAGGATGAGGACGCCGCGTGGACCCTCGGCCGAGTGCGCGATCTCGATGTCGTAGATACCGATACCCGAGTCGGCCGCCAGGGACGTGATCTCGGCGAGGACGCCGGCGCGGTCGGGCACCGGGATGCGCAGCTCGGACAGGTGGTCGGGTCGGGCGATGCGGGCGGCCAAGTTGCGCCGGGCCGCCGAGGCGGTTTGCAGGACACCGAGCACACCGTCGCGGTCATGCGCGGCAACGCGGTCACGCATCGTGGACAGATCGCCGACAAGCGCGTCGAGAGCCGCCACGATGGCGTTTGCGTTCTCGGCGCAGATGTCGGGCCAGATGCCGGGATGGCCCGCAGCGACGCGGGTCATGTCGCGGAAACCGCCGGCGGCGAGCCGCAACAGCGCGCCGTCCTGTTCGGCTCCCGCGCTCGCCGCGTTCATGAGCGTTGCGGCGACCAGGTGCGGGACGTGCGAGACGACGGCGACCAGGCGGTCGTGGTCCTCCGCCGCGAGGACGAGGACGTCCGCGCCCAGGCTCATGACGACGCCCTTCAATCGGTCGAACGACTCGAGGTCCGTCGCGGCCGTCGGCGTGAGCACCCATACCGCCCCCTCGAACAGGTCCGGATCGGCGCCGTGCAGGCCGATCTGCTCCGAGCCCGCCATCGGGTGGCCGCCGACAAAGCGCGGATGGTCCGCCTCGGCGACGATGGCAGTCTTCACGCTACTCACGTCGGTGATGACGGCATCGGGCCGGCGCTGCGGGTCGGCCAGGAGGTCCCGCACCACCCGGGCGACCGAGGTTGCGGGTACGGCGACGAAGACGACCTCCGCGTCGGGGTCGTCCCCCACGGCGTCGACGGCCTCACGCTCGAGCGCCTCGCTGGCGTGGGCCTCGTCGGTATCGAGCCCGGACACGTGCCAGCCCCGCCGCCTCAGTCCGAGGGCGATGGACCCACCGATCAACCCGGTCCCGACGACGAGCGCCCGGCGACGCGTCCCGCCTTCAGTCAGGGAGGTCATCGCGGAGCCCTTGGGCGCCGTGGAGGTAGACGTGGTGCATGTCGCCCCTGGACCTGGTCGTGTGGACGTGCAGCAGAACCCGGATGCACTTGGGCATGGAGCCGGGTACGGCGATCTCGGCGGCACAGAGCAGGGGGACGGCGCCGAAGCCTATTTCGCGGACGGCGGTCGCCGGGAACGTGCTCGTCACGTCTGCCGTCGCCGTGAAGAGGACGCTAATGATGTCGTCCTCGGCCAGCTCGTTGCGGGCCATGAGCTCGCGCATCAGCTCCTGCGAGCGCTCCGTGACCTGGGCCACGGTGTCGGCCTCGACCGTCGTGGCCCCGCGCAGACCCCTGACCGAGAGAGCGGGTGCCATGGCCGGCCACACTACCGGCCGCCGCGGCGTCTCCCCTGCTGACGTCGTTCTTCGTCGGGAAGGCGACCTCGCCCGAGCACCGTACCCAGCCGCCGAGGACTCTCGGCGGGTCGTATTCGCCACGGACCCCTATCGTTTGGTTCGGCTATATACGCGTGTTCCTGCGCATTTGCCTCGAAATGAACACGACCGTGTGCTCGGTCGGAAGTAGTGAGCAGGGAGGTCTGCGCAAACGCGAGAAATGCGCAGGAACGCGTATAGGCACCCAAGGACAAGCGTCTACCCGATCTGCGTATACGAACCCAAGGTTCATCGGGCCGAGGCGGCCAGGGCCCGCACCTCCTCGCCGCTCAGCGCGCGCCAGCGTCCGGGGGCCAGCGTGGTGTCGCGCACCGGGCCGATCCGCGTGCGCACGAGGCGCTGGACTGGGTGGCCGATGGCGTCGCACATGCGGCGGACCTGACGGTTGCGCCCCTCGTGGATCACAAGGCGGAGGACGCCCTCTCCAAGCACTCCCACCTCGGCGGGCGCTGTCGGTCCGTCCTCGAGCTCGACGCCCTGGCGTAACGCTCGCAGCGCACCGGGTGCCGGCGTCCCGCCTGCGACCTCGGCGACGTATTCCTTGGGTACGCCGTGTGAGGGATGGGTGAGCAACTGGGCCAGCGCGCCGTCGTTCGTCAGAATGAGGAGCCCCTCTGTGTGGCGGTCGAGCCGCCCGACAGGAAAGACGCGCGGCTCGGCTGGCACCAGTGCGACGACGGTCGGTCGGCCCTGCGGGTCGTCGGCCGTGGTGACGACGCCGTCTGGCTTGTTCAAGAGGTAGTACACGAGGTCCGGAGCAACTGGGATCAAGTTGCCATCGATCTCGACCCGAGCTGTCGCCGTGTCGATGCGCCGACCCAACGTGGCCACCTCGCCGTCGACAGAGACCCGGCCGGCCGCGATCAGTTCCTCGCAGGCGCGGCGCGAACCGAGTCCGGCGCGCGCCAGGACCTTCTGAAGGCGCTCGGTGTCGGTCTTCGCTGATTCCGGGGTTCCGGACGACGCGCTCGCGTCAGCCGTCGTCGTTGCCCGCCTCGAAGCCGAGACCCAGGGCCGAGCGCATTTCGCTCTCCAGGTCGCCCGCCACCTCAGGGCCGGGGAGGAAGTCTTCGACCGCCGGCAGCTGCGCCAAGGAGTCGAGGCCCAGTCGCTCCAAGAAGAGGTCCGTCGTGCCGAAGAGGGCCGGCTGGCCGGGCCCATCGGCGTGTCCCACTACCTCGATGTAGCCCCGCTGCTCGAGCAGTCGCGTGACACCGTCGACGTTCACGCCGCGCAGGGACGAAATCTGGCCACGGGAGACTGGCTGGCGATAGGCGACGATGGCCAGCGTCTCGAGCGCGGCGGTGGAGAGCCGGGGCGACACCTCCCGGTTGGCGAAGCGCTCCACGTACGGCGCGAGGTCCGGGTGGGTCTGCAGGCGCGCGCCGCCCGCGATCCGGGCCAGCACGAAGCCGCACCGCTCATGCTCGTACTCTTGCGCCAGCTCGGTCAGCGCCTCTTCGATGGACCCGACCGACTCCTCCAAGAGTTCGGCCAGCAGTTGCGGCGGCAGCGGCTCGACCGCCACCAACAAGATGGCCTCGATCGTCCGGCCCAGTTCAGTGCGTTCCAAGGGTCCCACTCCTCATCCCTCGTAGTCGTCGATCTCGTACCCGCCGAGCTCCGCCAGCCCGCGTCCGCTCGCAACCCCCGCCAGCTCGTCTCTCTCGAGCCAGGAGATCTGCAGGTCGCCGAAGGTCGTCCCCTGCCCGAGCGTCACCCGGCCCATCTTGCACAGCTCGAGCAGCGCGAGGAAGCGCACGATGACGTCCATGCGGGTGCGGCACTCCCGCACCAGTTCTCGGAACGACGACGTCCGGTCCATCGCAGGCAGCGAGAGCAGCTCGGAGACGGCCTCGGAGACCGAAACGGTGTCGACGGTGACGTGCGACAGGTCGACACGCGGCAGCGGGCGCTCCGCCGACCCGCGCAGATAGCCCTGGGCGAGGTCCTCCGGCGTCACTCCCGCCAGCAGGTCCGGTGCATGGACGACGAAGCCGTCGTCCAGCCCGACCTCGCGGGGCACCGAGCGCGACGCCTGCTCGGTCAGCGCCACGAACACATCCGCCGCGGCGGCGTAGGCCCGGCACTCGAGGAGCCGGGACAGCAGGAGGTCGCGCTCCTCCCAGCCGATCAGGTCCTCGTCCTCGTCGACTGATTCGGGCCCGGGCAGCAGTCGCTGGGACTTCAGCTCGATGAGGATGGAGGCCACCAGCAGGAACTCCGACAGCTGGTTGAAGTCGATCCGCTCGCGCTCTTCGGCGAGGATCTGCACGAAGGCGTCGACGACCGGCATCAGGGGGACGTCGAGCACATCGACCTCGTGCGACGACACCAGGTGGAGGAGGAGGTCGATGGGGCCCTCGAAGACGGGAGTGGAGACCGCGTAGGCCACTCGCCGACGTTATCGAACGGGACGCCGGGTTCGGCGCACCCCTGGTGGACCCCTACCATGGCGGCCCATGAACAGGGTCCTTTCGGGCATCGCGCCATCGGGCAGCTTCACCTTGGGGAACTACCTCGGGGCCCTGCGCCACTGGGTTTCGTTCCAGGACGGCCACGACGCCTTCTACTGCGTCGTCGACCTGCACGCCCTGACGACTGAGGCCGGCGAGGCGAACCTGCGGGCCAACACGCTCGACGCCGCCCTCAACCTGCTGGCAATCGGACTCGAGCCCGAGCGCTCCACGCTGTTCATCCAGAGCCAGGTCCCCGAGCACACCCGTCTCACCTGGCTGCTCGAGTGCACCACGGCCATGGGCGAGCTTCGCCGCATGACCCAGTTCAAGGACAAGGGCCAGGGTCAAGAGGCGGTGCGGGTCGGCCTGTTCACGTACCCGTGCCTCATGGCGGCCGACATCCTCCTCTACGACGCCGACGCCGTGCCCGTGGGCGAGGACCAGCGTCAGCACCTCGAACTGGCCCGCGAGCTCGCCAACCGGTTCAACAACCGCTACGGCGAGACGTTCGTCGTCCCGGAGGCCGCGATCGCCGGCACGGCGGCCCGCGTCATGGACCTCCAGCACCCGGAGCGAAAGATGTCCAAGTCCGCAGACTCGCCGCTCGGCACGATCGGCCTCCTCGACTCCGACGACGACATCACGCGCAAGGTGCGCAAAGCCGTCACCGATACGGACGGCGAAATGCGCTACGACCGGGACAAGAAGCCCGGCCTGGCCAACCTCCTCGAGATCCTGGCCGCCGCCACCGGTCGCACCGCCGAGGGTGTCGCGGGAGAGTACGCCCGCTACGGCGACCTCAAGAACGACGTCGCCGCCGCGCTCGTCGAGCTGTTGCGCCCGATCCGCGAGCGCCGCACCGCCTTGGAGGGCGACCGGACGTACGTCGACGAGGTCCTCGCACGCGGCGCGGCGCACGCACACGAGGTGGCCGCTGCCACCTACACCCGGGCGGCGGATGCCATCGGGCTGCTGCCCGGGCGTGACGGCTGACGGCCGGAGCGACCCGGTCGCTGCCGCCTACCGGTCAGGCAATGGAGATCCCGATGACGCCCGCCCACCAACGGTAGATCTCGTTGAACAGCCACGTGATCGGGCCCGTGTGGCCGTTGTTGTCCAAGAAGAAATTCAGCACCACGAGGCCCAGGAGGATCGGCATCGTGTACTGGCGGTACCGCAGGTAGGTGGGCCACCAGCTCCTCGGGAGCAGCCGCTCCAGGAGAACCGAGCCGTCGAGGGGCGGCACGGGGATCATGTTGAACACGAAGAGTCCGACGTTGACCACGCCCGCAAAGAACATGATCTGGGCTGAGGTCGACCACTGGGCGAGCGCGGTGTTGGGGACCAGATTCGGCCTCGCGACATGGATGAACAGTTCAGCGAACAACGCGGCGAGGACGACGTTGACCAATGGGCCGGCCAGCGAGACCAGCACGCCCTCGTTGCGCGGGCTGCGCAGTCGCCCGACGTTCACCGGCACCGGCTTGGCCCACCCGAAGACCCCGATCCCGCTCAGCGAGAGCAGCGCCGGCACGATCAAGGTGCCGACCGGATCGACGTGCACGACCGGGTTGAGACTCAGGCGGCCGGCGCGCTTCGCGGTGTCGTCACCGAACACGTTGGCCACGAAGCCGTGCGAGATCTCGTGGAGGATGATCGAGGGCACGACGACACAGAAAATGATGATCTCCTGCTTCGTGATGTTGTGGTGGGCGACCAGCGCAATGACGAGGACCGCGACGGCGATCACCCATATGGTGGCTTTGGTTCGCTGATCCATCGGACGCCTCCGCGGGGAGGCTCCGGGTGAACGCACCGACGACCTAGTGCTTGGCGGCGTCGGCGATGCAGAGACGGGCCGCCGGCATCGCCTCGAGGCGAGCAGCGCCGATCGGCTTGCCGCACACCTCACAGAGGCCGTAGGTCCCGTCCGTCAGTCGCTGCAAGGCGGCCTCTACCTCATCGAGGCTCTCCCGCAGCTCCGTCGCCAGCCGCTCCGCCTCGCCCCGCTCCGCCGTCACTTGGCTGGAGTCCGCAAAGTTGGAGTCGTAGTTGAGGCCACTTCCCTGGTCTGCGAAGCCGAGCTCCGTCAGCTGGGCCCGCAGGTGGGCACGCTCGTTGCGCAGGAGCTCGGCGAAGTCGACATCGGCGGTCTCGGCCGTGGGGGCCTCGTTCGGCATGGGGTCATGCTACGCGGTCCCTCCCCCCCTGGTTCCCGCACGGGGGTGGGCGCCCTCGTAGGCCCGGCGCAGGTGCTCGGGCGAAACCTTGGTGTAGCGCTGGGTCGTGGCGATCGAAGCGTGACCCAGGAGTTCCTGCACGACCCGGACGTCGGCCCCGCGCCCCAGCATGTGGGTGGCGCACGAATGGCGCAGCACGTGGGGGCTGACCTTCTCGTCCAGGCCGACCCGGGCCGCGTACTTCTTCACCACGCCGAAGGCGCCCACCCGGGTGAGGCGGCCGCCCCGGGCGTTCAGGAAGACGGCTTCGGCGTCGCTGCGCCGCCATTTCTTGGGCGCGAAGAGCGGGCGCCCCTCCCCCGACAGCCAGTCGGCGAGGGCCAACCGGGCCAGCTGCCCCAGCGGGACGACGCGCTCCTTGTCCCCCTTGCCGAGCACGCGCACCAGGGGCAAGCCGCGTGCGTCGACGGCATCCGCCACGTCGCCGAGGTTGAGCCCGACGACCTCGCTCACCGCGCGCACCGGTCCCGTACAGCACCTCGAGCAGCGCGCGGTCCCGCAGGACGCCGGGCCCCGTCCCCACGACCGCACCAAGGAGTCGCTCGGTTTCCTCCTCGCTCAGAGCCTTGGGCAGCAGGTCCGACACCGAGACCGACGGCAGGTCCGCGGCAGGATCGTCGTCGCGGCGGCCCTCCTCGACGAGGAACCGGTAGAAGCCACGGATGCTCGAGTGGGCGCGCGCCACCGAGGCCTTGCTGTGCGACGCGCGCAGCGACGCGAGGTACGCCGCAACATCGGACGCGGCTGCAGTGTCGATGTCTCGTCTGCGGCCTTCCCGGAGCGCAACGCCGAACGCCGCCAGGTCGCGCCGGTACGCGGCCAGGGTGCGCGGCGAGCGGCCTCGCTCCACCTCGAGCCACGAGAGGTACTCCTCGGCGGCCCGGGTCAGCGGCGGCGGCAACGACGACGCAGTCACGGCAGACGGCCCGACGACGCCAGGCGCTCACGAGCCATGAAGAGCCCCAGCACCGTGGTCTCGTCCTTGAGTGTCCCGTCGGCGATCAACGAGTCGAGGTCGCGCAGCACGATGCGCTCCACCGTCATGTACCCCTCCTCGATGCCGTCGGGCCGGCTCTCGACCTCGGTAAGTCCGGTGGCGAGGAAGATCGTCGTGTGCTGGTCGCTCACGCCTGGCGTGTTCCACGTGCCGATCAGCCGCTCGTACGTCGCGGCCTCGAGTCCCGCCTCCTCGGCCAGCTCGCGCCGGGCGGTGGCCTCCTCCGACTCGTCGTCCTTGTCGCGCGTCCCGGCCACGATCTCGAGCACCATGGTGTCGACGGCGGCCCGGTATTGGCGCACGAGCGTGACCGTGCCGTCGTCATGGGCGGGGACGACGGTTACCGCCCCGGGGTGACGGATGACGAAGCGGTCGAACGGATTGCCGTCCGGATCGACGAGGTGGAAACGGTCGACCTTGAACAGCCATGCCTTCAGCAGCTCCTCTTCCGAGACAAGGCGGAAGCCCGGGTCCGGAGGAGCCACGGGACTATGTGACGGCGTCGAGATCGAGCAGGTGCGGCTCGCGCCCGTCCGCCCGCTCCAGCGCAGCTCCCACCAGCTCACGGAAGAGCGGGTGCGCCCGGTCCGGGCGGCTCTTGAACTCGGGGTGCGCCTGCGTGGCCACCCAGTAGGGGTGATCCTCCAGCTCGACGAACTCGACCAGGCGACCGTCGGGCGAGTGACCCGAGCAGACGAGGCCCACCGCTTCAAGCGGCTTCTTGTACCTGTTGTTGAACTCGAAGCGGTGGCGGTGCCGCTCGGTGACGCCCAGGGAGTCATAGGCCTTGGCCACCGTGGACCCGGGGAGCAGCATGGCCTGGTACGAGCCGAGACGCATCGTGCCGCCCTTGTCGGTGACCTCCGCCTGGTCGGGCATGAGGTCGATGACGAGATGCGGTGACGTGCTGTCGAACTCTCGTGAGTTCGCGTTCTCCAACCCGGCCAGCTCGCGGGCCACCGATATCACCATCACGTGCAGGCCGAGGCATAGGCCGAGGCAGGGAATCCTGTGCTCCCGGGCGTAACCGGCGGCGGCCACCATGCCCTCGATCCCCCGCTCGCCGAAGCCGCCAGGGATGACGATGCCGTCGAGGCCACGCAGGCGGTCCGTCGCCAGAAGATCGGGCACGAGCTCGGCGTCGATCCAGTCGAGTTCAACCTCTGTCCCGTGGTGGAAGCCCGAGTGTCGCAGCGCCTCGACGACCGACATATACGCGTCAGGCATGTTCACGTACTTGCCGACGATGCCGATCTTCACCCGGCACGTCAGCCCCTCGACCCGCTGCACCAGTAACTCCCACTCGGAGATGTCGATGGGGTGCGTCGCCTCATCGATTCCGAGCGTCCGGCATACGTAGGAGTCGAGTCCCTGCTCGTGCAGCACGAGAGGGATCTCGTAGATGCTCGGCGCGTCCACCGCGGACACCACGGCGTCGATCGGGACGTCACACTGCAGCGAGATCTTGCGCTTCAGGCCCTCGGAGATCGGCTTGTCGCTGCGGCACACGATCACGTCGGGCTGGATACCACGGCTGCGCAGCTCGGTGACCGAGTGCTGCGTCGGCTTCGTCTTCTGCTCGCCTGACACCAGGTACGGCACCAGCGTGAGGTGCACGTAGCACACGTTGTCGCGGCCGATGTCCCGGCGGAACTGCCGGATCGCCTCAATGAAGGGCACGATCTCGATGTCGCCGACCGTCCCGCCGATCTCGACTATGACCACGTCGATGTCCTCGTCGGCCAGGCGATGGATGCGGTCCTTGATCTCGTCGGTCACATGCGGGATGACCTGGACGGTACGCCCGAGAAAGTCGCCGCGGCGCTCTTTGGCGATGACCGAGCTGTAGATCCCGCCAGTGGTCGTGTTCGAGCGCTTGGAGAGGTTCTCGTCGATGAAGCGCTCGTAGTGCCCGAGGTCGAGGTCCGTCTCGCCGCCGTCCTCGGTGACGAACACCTCGCCGTGCTCACCGGGGTTCATGGTCCCTGGGTCCACGTTGATGTAGGGGTCGAGCTTGCACATCGTCACTCGTAGGCCACGGCACTTGAGGAGCCGGCCGAGTGAGGAGGCGGTGAGGCCCTTGCCGAGGGAGCTCGAGACTCCGCCGGTGACGAAGATGAACTTGCTCACGCCGCCTTGGGGACGCCGAGCATCGCCTCACATGATCGGTGCACCCGACCACGATAATCGAACGCTGCGACGCCGGCGCGGACCCCGATCCTGCTCGCCCGTGGCCCCGTTTCAGACGCACCGACGTTCAGACCGAGAAGGTCTGCCGCACCGGCATCGGCCCCGAGACGCCCGCACGGCTCCCCCTCGGGGGTCTGGCGTCGGTGCCGCCGGACCGAACCGACGTGACCGGGCCGCCGCGGACCCGAGCCCACGGCCATAATTCGTCCATGGAGCCACCCGACACCCTCTACGCCCTGTCGGACGGGCTCCATATCGCCTACCAGCAGTTCGGCTCGGGCCCCGATCTCGTGATGGTCCCACCGCTCGTGTCCAACGTGGAGCTGAGCTGGGACCACGAGATCTACCGGCGCGTCCTCGAACTCGACGCGCGCCACACGCGGATGCTCATGTTCGACAAGCGCGGCATCGGAGTGTCGGACCGATTCGAACAGCAGCCGACGCTCGAGGAGCGCATCCGGGACATCGCTGCGGTGATGGATGCTGCCGGCATCGAAAGGGCGAGCCTGGTCGGGCTGTCCGAGGGCGGCATCATGGCGCAGCTGTTCGCGGCTCGCCACCCCGAGCGAGTCGAGAAGCTCGTGCTCATGGACACGACGGCCGGACTCTCTGCCTTCCAGCACTTACCGGACTACACCGAGGACGGCGACGCGCCGAACGAGCCCGGCCGCGTCTTCGACCAATTCCAGGAGTTGGCGCGGACGTGGGGCGTCGATCCCGGCTTCATGGTCGACTGGATGATGCCGAGCCAGCGCGACAACGTCCCCTTCGTGCGTTGGATCGGACGACTCCAGCGCCAGACGGCCAGCCCGGCGGATATCGAACGCCAGATCGAAAGCGTCCTGCGCCTCGACGCCGTCGAACATCTCTCCGAAATCCGGGTGCCGACGCTGGTGGTCCACGCGAAGGGCGACCAGGTGCTCAACGTCGCCAACGGGCGCTTCCTGGCCGACCGGATTCCCGACGCCCGCTATCTCGAGTTCCCCGTCTCGGACCATTTCATCTGGGTCGCACCCTGCTGGCGTGACATCGTCGAGGCGACCATCGGGTTCGTCGTCGGAGGGTCGCTGGTCCATCCCGCCGTCCGTCGTTTCGCCGCCGTGCTCTTCACCGACCTCGTGGACTCGACGGCGCGCTCGGCCCAGGCGGGCGACGTGGCATGGCTCGAGACGCTCGAGAGCCACGACCGGATCTGCCGCGAGGTCGTCGAGACCTGTGCCGGCCGGATCGTCAAAACGACGGGCGACGGTTTGCTTGCCGTCTTCGACGCCCCCTCGCAGGCCGTCCGTGCCGCCGGAGACCTCGTTACGAAGCTCGGTTCCATCGATCTCGGCGTGCGTGCCGGCGTCCATGCCGGCGAGCTGGAAGTTCGCGAGGACGGTGACATCTCGGGCGCCGCCGTCAACATCGCCGCCCGCGTCGAGCAGGCGGCCGGCCTCGGGGAGGTGTACGTGTCCTCTGCCGTGCGCGACATGCTGCTCGGCGGAGAGCACCGTTTCGCCGAGCGCGGCGACCACCAGTTGAAGGGCGTCGAGGGCGCCTGGAAGCTGTATGCGCTCCAACTTTGACCGCTGCTCTCACGGCGTCCCCCGCTCCGTCCCCCCGCTCCCTCCCACCCCGAGCAGTTCGCGGGCGTGCGCACGCGCCGCATCGCTCCCGGGATGCCCCGACAGCATGCGCGAAAGCTCGGTGACGCGCTCCTCCCCTGCCACCGCAGACGCGACCGTCACCGTCCGGCCCCGGGATTCCTGCTTGACCACGCTGATCTGCGCGTCCGCCCGCGACGCGACCTGCGCCAGGTGCGTGACGACCAGGACCTGGCGATCCGACGCCACCGCGTGCAGCGCCTCGCCCAAGGCCAAGGCGGCCGCTCCGCCCACTCCGGCGTCGACTTCGTCGAACACCATCGTCTGCGGACCGCCCAACCCCACCAGTCGGATCGCCAACATCGCCCGGGCCAGCTCACCACCGGATGCCGCCCGGGCCAGCGGCTGCAGCGGCTCCCCGAGGTTGGCACCCAGCCACAGCTCCACGGGCTCCCCTGCGCCCACTGGCGACAGCCGCACCTCGAGCCGTGCCCCCGGCATCGCCAGATCCGCCAGGTGCTCCTCGACGGAGGGCCCGAACTCGCCGGCCGCCGATGCCCGCACGGCGCGCACGGACGCCTCTGCCTCCCCGAGCTTCTTCGACAGCTCCTGCTGGCGGGCCGTCAGCCGCACCGCCTCGCCCTCCGCGTCCTCGAGGACGGCAAGCCGGGCCGCAGCCTCCTCGACGTAGGCCATCACGGCGCCCAGGTCCTCCCCGTACTTGCGCCGCAGCTCGGCGAGCAGGCGACGGCGCTCTTGCACCTCGGCCAGGCGGCCCGGGTCGTCCTCCCACCCTTCGGCCTCGTCGCGCAGCGCGCGCGCCACGTCGGAAAGCTCGACCGCCGCGGCCGCCACTCGGCCGCGGTACTCATCGAACGCGTCCCGACCACTCAGCGCCGATACCGCCAACCCCAATGGTTCCTCTGCGCCCCCCTCACCGCCGGCCGGATCGAGAAGTTCCGCGGCGCCGAGCGCGGCCTCCCGATATGCGCCCGCGTCGGCCAACCGGTCCTCCTCCGCCGCGCAAGCCGACCTCCTCGTCGGGATCCTCCAGATGCGCGACCCGGATCTCGTGCACCTGGTAGCGCAGGACGTCCGCCTCACGGGCGCGCTGCTGTTCGTCACCGCCGAGCGCGGCCAGCGAACCGTCGAGCGCCCGTAGCTCCGAATGCAGTGCGCGCACCACCGACAGGTCCGTGCCGGCGAAGGCGTCGATCACGTTGCGCTGCGCCGCCGGGGTCACCAGGGCCCGGTGCTCGTGCTGGCCATGGACCTCGGCGAGCTCGGTCGCCGCCTCGCCGAGCGCCCCCACCGACGCCATGCGGCCGTCCACCCACGCCTTCGAACGTCCCTCCGCTGGCACCGACCGGGCCAGGATGACCTCGCGCTCCTCGCCTTCGGCATCAACCACGAAGCGTGCCTCCACCAACGCCTCCGTTGCGCCGGCGCGCACCATGCCCGGGTTGGCCCGCCCCCCGAGCAACAATTGCAGCGCTTCGACCACAAGCGTCTTGCCCGCCCCGGTCTCGCCCGTCAGCGCGGTCATGCCCGGCCCGAACGTGAGCGCCAGGTCCTCGATCACCCCGAGGTCGCGCACGCGCAGGTCGGTCAGCACGAACTCGCCAACCTGAATCGACGCCTGCGCCGAAGGATCACGCCTCGCGATCGGCCAGCAGCCGGAACCGCAAGATCGTGCCGAACGTGTGCGGCTCGTTGCGCACCACGCGCACCGGATGCTGCGCCACGCGGCAGGTGATGACCGCGCCCGGCTGCAGCCGGCCGACCTCCAGGCCATCGATCACGAGCACGCCGCTGCGGTCGGGCGCCACCTCTACCGCCACACTTTGGTCCTCGGCCAACACGAGGCTGCGGTCAAGGGAGAAGTGCGGCGCCACCGGTGTCACCACCATGGCGCGCAGCGTCGGCGCGAGGATCGGCCCGCCCGCCGACAGGTTGTAGGCGGTGGAGCCCGTCGGGGTCGCGACGATCAAGCCGTCGGCCGAGTACGTCAACGCCTGCTCGCCGTCGATCGTCGTGGCGAGGCGCACGGTATGGCCGAAGTCGATCTTCTCGATGACCACCTCGTTGAGCGCCAGCAGGGTCGTGACGTCACCGGGGATCGAACGGTCCGAGATGCTGACCTCGAGCGCGCAGCGTTCCTCGATCGCCGCCTTGCCCTCGAGGAGCTTCTGCAGTGCACCTCGCACCTGGTCCGGCCCGAGGTCGGGCAGGTACCCGAGCCGGCCGAAATTCACCCCGAGCACCGGCACGTCGGCCGTGGCGGCGAGGCGCACGACCCGCAGGAACGTCCCATCACCACCCAGGCTGACGGCGACATCCGTCCCCTCGAGATCGACCGCACCGAGGTCCACCTCGACGCCTGCCTCGGTCACCCGGTCCGGCCCACTGAAGTGCAAGATGCGTGCCACGTCCCCGCGCCCCGTCAGCCACTCGGCGGTGTCCTTCGCCAGCGCCTTCGCATCCGCGCGTTCGGGATGGACCAGGAACGTGACAGTGGCCATGTGACTCGAGCCGCTCAGCCCGCGGGGTCGGCGGTGGAAAGACGGCCCTCCGCCTCGGACACTGCTCCTGCGATCATGGACGCGGTCTCGACCGCATCGACACTCCCGCCGTCCACGCCCTTCCGGGCGTGGACCAGGAACTCGACGTTGCCGGAGGCGCCGGTCACGGGGGAGGCCATCGCCCCCATGATGCCGGTTCCGGCCGAGACGAGCGCGGACGCCACGCCCTCCATCGCCGCCTTCCACACCAGCGGGTCACGCACCACGCCCTTCCCCCGCGACACGACGGCGCGCCCCGCCTCGAACTGTGGCTTGACCAGGACGACCAGATCAGCGCCGGGCGTCGCCACCTCCCCGCACAGTGCGGGGGCGACGGTCCGCAGCGAGATGAACGACAAGTCGGCCACCACAACGGGGCACGGCGTGAACTCCGAGTCCACCCGCCGCAACGTCGCAACGTCCAACCCGCGCACGTTGACCCGCTCGAGCACGAAGACCCGCGGGTCCGCTCGCAACGATGGGTCGAGCTGGCCGTGCCCGACGTCGACCGCGTACACCTGCGACGCGCCGCGTTGGAGGAGGCAGTCGGTGAAGCCGCCCGTCGAAGCGCCGGCGTCCACCGCCCGGCACTCTGCGACGGACACGCCGAACCGATCGAGCGCCGCCTCGAGCTTCAGGCCGCCCCGCGACACATAGGGCAGCGGCGGCCCGAGGACGACGATGGGTTCGCCCGCCCCCACCAGGCGCGCTGGCTTGTCGGCCGCGGCGCCGGAGACCAGGACCAAACCGGCCTCGACGAGGGCGCGGGCTTCGTTGCGAGAGGGGGCAAGATCCCGGCGCACCAGCTCGGTGTCGAGCCGGCGGCGTCCGCCCCCGCTGGTCAGCGCGCCTTCTTGGCGGCCGACTTCTTCGCAGTCGTGGAGGTGGTGGCCTTCTTGGCCGGCGCGCTCTTCTTCGCGCCCGCCGAATTCTTGGAGGCCGCCGGCTTCGCCTTCTTGGCCGCCTTTCGGGTCGGCACGGCCTTCTCGGCCGCAGCCCGTGCTCGCCCCGCCGTCTGCGTGGCCCGCTTGCGGGCCGCCGTCACGGTCTTCCCTGCTTCTTTGCGTGCCTTCTTGGCGGTCTTCTCGGCCCGATCGGTGGCGTCTTTGGTAGCCTTGCGCCCGGCGTCGGCGGACTTCTTGAGGACGTCCGCGACCTGCTTGGACAGATTCTCGATGGCATTGCCGTCCACCCGGCTCAGCTGCGTCGCGACCTCGTGGCGCACCATCTCGATGATCTGCTCACTGGTCTTCCGGCTTCGCTCCACCAAGGCGTCCACCCACTCCTGAGTCTGGCTGCGCTGGATGTCTCCGGCGTTCACCAACTCTCGCACGATCTCCTCGGCCCGGCCACGGGTCACCTGGCCGAACACCGAGCCCGCATCGAGGTATTTGCGTATCCGCTCATTGTTTGCCATTAGCCAAGAGTATCTGAAGTGCTAGCTAGGAGCAAGCACTTCGTCATCAGCCATTCTCGGTGGTCTTCACCAACGCCAGGAGGTCCTTGGCCGTGACGGCCGGCTCCGCCTGTGCCGCCGGGCCCTGGGCCGGAGGGTCACCCTCCCTGGTCACCCCGGAGAGGACAAGCGCAAACGGGATCCCCAGCTGAGCCGCCAGCGCGCCGTCGGTGGCCGGCCGGTCCCCCACCATGACCCGCAAGTCCCCTTCGGGCACCATGCCGGTGAGAGCGTCGGCGGTCGCCCTGTGAGGCTTGCCTGCCACCTCGGGCGTCGTCTCTGCTGCTGTCGCCACTGCGGCCAGGAGGGCGCCGGCGCCCGGCACCAGTCCCTCGGGGGTCGGGAACGTGGCGTCCTCGTTCGTGCCGATCAGCCGGGCCCCACCGCGCACCGCACGGACTGCTCTGTCCACTGCATCGAAGGTGAAGCCGCGGGTCCAGCCCACCACCACGGCATCGGCCGGACCTTCGGGCACCACGGTGACGCCCCGATTGCCCAGCGCCTCGATGATCCCGTCGTCGCCCAACACCACGGCCGTCGTCCCGGGCTGCAGGAGCCCGGCCGCGACGTCTGCCGATCGCAGCAGATCTTCGTCCGTCGCGGCGATGCCGCAGTGATCGAGTCGCCGTCGCAGCTCGGCCCGCGTCGGCGACGAATTGTTGGTGGCGAACACGACGCGAACGCCGGCCCCGCGCAAACGGGCGACCGCCTCGTCGACGCCGGGGATCGGGCGTCCGCTCAGCCAAACGACCCCGTCGAGGTCGAGGACCCACGTACCTCCCGAGGGCGGCGGCCACATGGCGGCCGAGGCTAACCGTCGGCGTCGCCGAGTCCTCGCCCAGGGGATGTCGAAGTCCGAGCACCCCGCCGTCTTGGTGAAGGACGACAGGGCAACTCGGCGACCTGACGGCCGGCGGGGGTGCAGTTGCCCCCGCCGGCCGGAACTCGAGCTCCCATGCACCCAAGAGGGGAACGGGGAGGAAACCAGACCGTGGACGGCATCGACGACATCGCTGCCGTCGAGGTGGAACGCCGCCTACGCCAAACTCCCCTCCTTACCGTCCCCGCAACCGCACGACGTAGCACTCGCCGCGCGGCACCCCTGGGCCCACCTGGAACTCTTTGCCTAGGAAATCACACACAAGGGGGCCACTTGCGGATTCTGCGCCAACCGTCGGACGACTGGCGCCGGACCGTTACCAGTCCGCAAACATCGCCCGAAATTTGTGACGACAAAGAGCGAGGTGCGCGGGTGCCGGGTGTTCGAGCAACAGTGACGGCCACGGTTCTGGCCGCGGGGCTCCTGGCTGTGCCATCCACGACATCGGCGGCGTCAGCGCCGCCCGATCAGCATGGGGTGGCGACGTGGACGGCGAGCCCGACGGATTCGCTGGTGCCGATCGACGCTACGGCTGCCCGTACCGGAGGTCCTGACCGACAGACCCTCCGCATGATTGTGACGCCGCATCTCGCCGGCTCCGTCCTGCGCATCCATGTGTCGAACCGCTTCGGCAAGCAGGCTGCGACCTTCGGCCACGTCACCGTAGGGATCGCCGGCACCAAGGCCGTGTCCGATGTGACCCCTGTCACGTTCGGCGGACACGAAGCGGTCACCGTGCCCGTCGGAGACGACGAGGTGAGCGATCCCGTCTCCCTGACGTTCGTCGCCTTCGCGAAGCTCGCGGTGTCGATGTACATGCCTGGCGTTCAGGGATCTCCGACGAAGCACTGGAACGCGAACACGACGTCGCGGTAGTCGCCGCCCGCGAGGTGGCGACCTCTCTGCGACGACCTCGGACGCCCGGTTCTCTCTCCCTTACCGAGGCGTGGCTGTACGTCGAGATCGAAGTCGAGGCACCCGCCACAGCCGACTCGATCGTTGCGTTCGGCGACTCCACCACCGATGGCTTCGTCGCAGCGACGCCGTTGCGCGAACCGGTGAGCCTGGCAGTCGCCGACAAGAACGGCGGCTACCCGGACGACCTTCTGCGGCGGCTCGATGCAGCGGGCATCCCACTGTCCGTGGCGAACGCGGGCATCGGGAGCAACCGGCTCGTGGCCGACGCGGAACCACTGATGTTGGGGCTGAGCGGCGTCCAGCGCTTCGGGAGGACGCTCTCGCCGTGCCCGGCTTCAAGGGCGTCCTGTTCCAAGAGGGCGTCAACGACCTCGGACTCCCGCCGCGATCCACCACCCCGGCCGACCTGATCGCGAGCTACAAGCAGGACATCGCCATGGCCCACGCCGACGGGGTTGTCGACTTCGATGCCGCGCTATGCAACCCGACCGATCCGCATGCTCCGGCCTACTCGGGACCCCGACCACCTCCGACCCAACCTGGCGGGCCACCAAGTGATGGCGGACACCGTCAGCCTGTCGATGCTCGCATCAGCGCTCTAAACGCGTCCACCGCCCGATCCGGGCGCCCTCAGGACTCGACCCAGGAGGGCCGGAAGGAAACCGATCGCGCCACGTCGCGTTGTGTCACGAGGCCGATGACCCTGTTGTCGTCGGTGACCGGCAGCCGTGTTCGGTGCTGTCGGCACATGTAGGCCACCGCGTCCTCCACCGTGACGCTTGCTTCGAGCGCGGGCACCTCGCCTGGTTCCGCGAACTCCTCGAGGCGGACCTCGCGGGGTCAAGCCCCTTGGCCACGACCTTGCTGACGATGTCGCGATTGCTCACCGTTCCGGCGAGGCTGCCGTCCGAGAGGCACAGCGGCACCGACTCCTCGACGTGCGAAGCCAGGTAACTGGCGGCAGCGGCGGCGGTCTCACTGGTCCGAAGGACCTCGATGTGCGCACTCATGACGTCTCGGACGGTCCGCATTGGCACCCTCCTCCTCGCAGCCTCGCTCGGGGATCGCGAAGCCGCTCCTCAACCTTCGCGCGGGTGCGACGCAACCACAACGGGCCCCTCCGAAAACATCTTTCAACAGGAACCCGGCGGCGCCTCTTGCCAGCCGATTACGGCGAACGTATGTTCGTACCCCATGGAGAGGCGGTACGAGTTGGAGGCGCTGCGGCGATCGCTCGCCATGCTGCGCCCCGGCGCCCCGGCGCTCGATCGGGAGGAGGCGATGCGCCTGGTGCGCGAACTCCAGGACCTCGAGCGCCAGCTGCGCAGGCTGCGGCGGGGCTTGCAAGAACTGCTCTCCGACTCGCGATGAAGCACGTCCGCGGATGTGTCGCGGGAGGCCGCGCCGTCAACTGCAGGCGATCAGATTCACCGGGTCGGCGAGGATCTCGCCCACCGTCCGCAAGAAGCGCGACGCGCCCTCCCCGTCGACCAGCCGGTGATCGAAGGCCAGGCTCAGCGTCACCACGTCACGCAACGCCACCCGGTCCTCGTGCTCCCAGGGCCGGCGTTGGACTGCCCCGAGGGCGAGGATGGCCGCCTCGCCGGGATTCAGCAAAGGGACACCGGCGTCGACGCCGAACACGCCCACGTTGGTGATGGTGATCGTCCCGCCGCTCAGGTCGGCCGGTGTCGAGCGCGCCGCTCGCGCCTGCGAGGTCAACGTCTCGAGCGCGGTCGCAAGGTCGCGGAGGGCGAGCTCCTGCGCGTCCTTGACGTTGGGCACCACGAGCCCTCGAGGACCTGCCACCGCGATGCCGAGGTTGAGGTAGTGCTTCGTCACGATCTCGTTCGTGGCCTCGTCCCAGGACGAGTTGAGGACCGGGTGATCCCGAACGGCCAGAACGACCGCCCGCGCCGCGACGGTCAGCATGGTCAGCTTCACGCCCTCGAAGCGTCGGTTGGCGCGCATGCGCTCGAGAAGCTCCGACGTCGGGGTGACGTCGACGGTGAGGAAGACGCACGCCTGCGGAGCGGTGGTCGCGCTGCGGACCATGGCTTCCGCCATGTGCTTCTGCACGCCCTTGACCGGCGAGCGTGTCTCCCGTCCAGTTTCGGACGGGGAGGTGCCGGAGGCAAGGTGCGCGGCGAGGTCCTCGCGGGTGATGATCCCGCCGGGTCCATGGCCGGTGATGTCGGCCAGGTCGACTCCCTGCTGGCGCGCCACGAACCGGACAGGCGGTGCGGCCAACGGACGTGATCCGGCGGGACTCGGTGTCCCCGGCCGCCGCGTCGACGGGCTGGCCGACGGGCGTTCCGAACCGTCGTGGCGGGTGCGCCCGCCGCCCCGACGTCGCCGGCGGCTCGGCGCCGGTTCCGACGGCCCGTAGCCGACGAGCACCGACACCTTCTCGGCGGCGGGAGAGGCTGCGTCCTCCGGAGCGGCGACGTGCGCAGTCTCGATGGAGATGAGCGGCGCGCCGACCTCGACGGTGTCGCCGGCAGCCGCGGACAGCTCGACCACGGTGCCGGCGAAGGGGCTCGGTAGCTCGACGACAGCCTTCTCCGTCTCCACCTCGACGAGGGTCTGGTTGAGCTCGATGGTGTCGCCGGGTGCTACGTGCCAGGTGACGACCTGGGCCTCGGTCAGGCCCTCCCCCAGGTCCGGCAGCGGGAAGCAGCGGACGTCGGTCATGACTCGAGGCACCGGTCGACCTCGTGGAGGATGCGATCGGCGTCGGGCAGGAAGTGGCGCTCGAGCTTCGCCGGCGGATAGGGAGTCGCGAACCCACCGACCCGGCGCACCGGCGACTCGAGGGAGTAGAAGCAGTGCTCGCCGACGCGGGCTGCGATCTCGGCACCGAGGCCGCAGAAGACCGGCGCCTCGTGGACGACGACCAGTCGCCCCGTCTTGCGCACCGACGCCCCGATCGTCTCGAAGTCGATCGGGGACAGCGAGCGCAAGTCGACGACCTCGAGAGAGGTTCCCTCCTCCGCGCCGATTCCGGCTGCTTCGAGCGAGGTGGCCACCATGGGGCCGTAAGCGACGACGGTGACGTCGGTGCCGGCACGGACGACGCGGGCACGGTGGAGCGGCAGGGCATCGGGGGGGGTGGCGGTGTCGACATCGCCCTTCTCCCAGTAGCGGCGCTTGGGTTCGAAGAAGATGACAGGGTCGTCGGAGGCGATCGCCTGCTGGATCATGCGATGGGCGTCGCCGGCGTTGGAAGGGGTCACGACGCGGAGCCCCGCGGTGTGGGCGAAGTAGGCCTCGGGCGACTCGGAGTGGTGCTCGACGGCGCCAATGCCGCCGCCGTAGGGGACACGGATGGTGATGGGGAGACCGACGCGTCCTTCGTTGCGGTAGCGGAACTTGGCGACTTGCGAGACGATCTGGTCGAAGGCGGGGTAGACGAAGCCGTCGAACTGGATCTCGCAGACGGGGCGAAAGCCGCGCAGGGCGAGCCCGACCGCGGTGCCGATGACGCCGGATTCTGCCAGCGGCGTGTCGATCACGCGCCGCTCACCGAAGTCCTGCTGCAGCCCCTCGGTGACGCGGAAGACGCCGCCGAGCTTGCCGATGTCCTCGCCCATGAGCACGACCTTGGGGTCGTTCGCCATCGCCTGGTGCAGGCCGGCGTTCAGGGCCTTGCCGAGCGTCATGGTGGTGCCGTGCCCGGTGCCCGTCGTGTCGTCGGCGGCGGCCGTCGGGTCGGCGGTGGTGGTCGTTGCGACGGCCATCACGAGACCTCGTCGTAGCCGGCGAGGTACTGCAGGTAGTCGTCTCGTTCGGCATCGAGCAGGGCGTGCGGATCGGCATAGACGTGGTCGAACAGGGCGGCGGGTCCGGGGTTGGGCATATCGAGCACGCCCGAACGCAGCGCGGTGGCGGCGTCACCCGCCGCGGCCGCGACTTCGTGCTCGAAGCCGTCGTCGGAAACTCCTTCGCGGTGCAGCAGCGCGCGCAGCCGGGCGAGCGGGTCCTTGCTCCGCCACTCTTCCTCCTCGGCGCGGCTGCGGTAGCGCGTCGGGTCGTCGGACGTGGTGTGCGGCCCCATGCGATAGGTGACGGCCTCGATGAGCGTCGGCCCCTGCCCGGCGTAGGCGCGGGCGAGAGCGAGGCGGGTGGCGGCGAGCACGGCGAGGATGTCGTTGCCGTCCACCTGCATGCCGGGGATGCCGTAGCCCTGCCCTCTGTGGGCGATGGAGGCGTGGGACTGGAGACGGACCGGCTCGGAGATGGCCCACTGGTTGTTCTGGCAGAAGAAGACGACGGGCACCATGTAGCTGGCTGCGAAGCCGAGTGCCTCGGAGATGTCGCCCTCGCTCGTCGCGCCGTCGCCGAAGTAGGTGATGACCGCGCTCTTCGCGTCCTCGAGGGTGAGGCCGAGCGCGTAGCCGGTGGCGTGCAGCGCCTGAGAGCCGACGATGATCGCCGGGGTGGCGATGTTGTAGCAGGCAGGGTCCCAACCCGAGAGGCCGCTCCCCCGCCACATGCGCAAGATGTCGACGGGATTCACGCCGCGGCAATAGGCGACGCCGTGTTCGCGATAGCTGGTGAAGGCGAAGTCGTCGGGTCGCAGGGCCCGGGCGGAGCCGACCTGCGCGGCCTCCTGGCCGAGCAGCGGCGCCCACAGGCCGAGCTCGCCCTGACGCTGGAGGGCCATCGCCTCGGCATCGAGCCGGCGGACGATCGCCATGTCGCGATAGAGCTCGCGCAGCTGGAGCGCATCCACATCGGCGACGAGGTCCCAGTGCGGGCATCCGACGGTGCGCTGACCGTCGACGGAGATCAGCTGGACCAGACCGTCGTAGCCGGCCCAGGCGGTGAGCCGGTCGGCCGGAACTTTGAGCTGCGCAATGGCCATCTGGACTCCCCTCCCGTGGCTTCGAGCGATGCTCGCTCCTAAAATCTGACCACAATGTGGGCGGATGGAGCGGGATATCGAGTCAGATCGGACCGTTTACACGGCTTTCGTGCGGTGGATACGGTTTGTGCGCAGTGATAGTGCTCCGGCGCCGATGCGGCGGAGGCCCGGCGCGGAGGGGCGCGCCGGGAGCTCCCGGAGAGGTGGTCGGGACGGCGTGGCGAGGGCCGGTAGCGCTGTCAGGAGGCCTTGCGGCGGGAGGCCGGCTGCTTGGCCCGGGCGGGCTGCTTGGCCGTCTTGGCGGGCGCCTTCTTCTTCGCCGTCGAGGTGCGGCGAGCCGGAGTCCGCTTGGTTGGCGCGCCGGCGCGGGCACTCTTCGTCCCCGGCTTGGCCGCCGCCTTGATGCTGGCGTTGAGGGCCTCCATGAGGTCCACGACCTTGGCGGCGGGCTCGGCCGGCTCCTGGATCACGATCTCGTGGCCCTGGCGCTTCTCCTCTATGAGGGCCTCGACCTTCTCGCGGTGCGTGTCGTGGTAGCGATCGGGGTCCCAGTCCGACTCCATGGACTCGATCAGCAGCTGGGCCATCGACAACTCGCGGTCGCTCACGTCACCCTCGTGGGGCAGCTCGGGCAACTCCTTGCCGGGGACCCGCACCTCGTCGGAGAAATACATGGTGTGCAGCGCCAACGTGTCCTCTTCGGGACGGATGGCAACCAGGTACTCCTTGTTGCGCATGACCATCGTGGCGATGCCGATGCGGTCCGCGTCGGCCATGGCCTTGCGCAAGAGCGCGTATGCCTTGTCGGCGCCGGCGCCCTCGGGAGCGAGGTAGTAGCTGGCGCGGAAGTAGACGGGGTCGATGTCGGGTTGGCTGACGAAGTCGGAGATCTCGATCTGGCGCGACTTCTTCGGCTCGGCGCTCTCGAGCTCCTCTTCGGTCAGGATCACGTACTCGCCGCCACCCAGATCGAAGCCACGGACGATGTCGTCGTTGGCGACCTCATCGCCCGTCCGCTCGTTGACCTTCTTGTAGCGAATCCGGTCCGATGTCCCGTCCTCGAACTGGTTGAAGTGGATGCTCTTGTCCGAGGTCGCCGGGTACAGGCCGACGGGGATGTTCACCAGCCCGAAGCTGAGGGCGCCCTTCCAAATGGTGCGTGGCACGTGCAACAAATTACCAGCCCAGACCCGGTCCACCATCTTGTTACAGCGATTCGTCACACTGAATCCGTGATCTCGAACGTGCGGGAGGGCTTCGGATCAGCCCTGCTCAGCGGCCTGGCCGAGCTGGGCCCGGTCGACCCGTTCTCGGGCGACCTCTCCCTTGAGCTGGGGGTTTCAGTCTGGCTCCGCACGAGTGGGACTCCCCTGCTCGAGGCCCGGGTCCGGCTGCTGCGCCTGCGGGAGCTGATCATCGAGGTCTGTGGGCTCGACCTCGCCACCGAACCGGTTCCATTCGTCGGGCGCTCACCTCGGAACGACGTGCTCAACCTGGTCGGCTACGTGGGCGACCTGTTGCGGCGGGCGGCCTCGGCGTCGGGTCGCTCGGTGCAGGGCGTGGCGCGGCTCGTCATCGCCGAGTTGCCGCCCGAGAGCGAGGACGCCGCGCTCGGCGCCTGACGCGCCACGGGGCCTCAGTCCCACTCGAAGAACTTGCGGAACCGTTTCCCCCCCTTGGCGCGGGGTGGACTCGGCCGGACGGAGTCGGGATGGTGCTCTCCGAGCCAAGCAACGAATGCATCGCGTTCGGCGAACGTC
The DNA here is from genome assembly GCA_963828455.1 of uncultured Acidimicrobiaceae bacterium. Lineage (GTDB taxonomy): Bacteria > Actinomycetota > Acidimicrobiia > Acidimicrobiales > RAAP-2 > Bog-473. Next base: position 48,472 of record CAWHFH010000005.1, read on the forward strand.
AGCTCCTCATCGGCGTCCATCACGTAGAGCACGATCGCCGGACCGTCGACCGAGACGGAGAACTCGAGCTTTCCGTCCGAGAGGTAGCACCAGAGCGGACTGGACCCTGGCGTCGTTCGCGGTTCGAGGCGCCAACCTTCGAGAACGCTCAAAAGGTCGACGAGCTCCTTTCGGAGTGAGCCCGGTGACACCTATGGCACCCGGACGCGGCGGAGGTCCGGTGCCTCCAACGCGTGCTCTGGATCCGCCCTCGCCGCCAGCCCGACGCAGCACCCGAGGACGAAGCCCACGAAGGGCAGGTGCCAGTCGAAGTCGAACGCTCCGCCGACGGCGCCGCACACCAATGCGGCACAGGCGCACGACGACAACACGTCGACCCGGCCCACGGCCCTAACAACTGCGGCCACAGCAGCCGCCAGGAGTGCGACGCCGAGCACTCCTGCGTCGGCCGCTACTTGCAGATACTCGTTGTGGACGAACTTGGCATAGGTGCCGTCTGCCGTGTGGAACAAGAGAAGGCGGTCCGGACCCACGCCGAAGACGGGCGCAGTCCGCCACTGGTGCCAAGCCACCGACCATTCCGCTGCACGGTCGGCGTCGCTCGGAGCCAGCGCACGCAGCCCGATCTCACGATGCAAAAGGAGGACAGTGGCGAGAAGGGCGACTGGCACGATGCACACCGCCACCATCCGAATCCACGGGTCGAGAGCCGCGGCCCGCACGCGCGTCGTGGGAACGGCGGAGATCGCAATGGCGGCGACCAGGGCAGCGCCGAGCCACGGAACTACCCCCTTCCCCGGCGACGAGGCGACGGCCACCACGCCGAGCGCCGCGCCCGCGAGAAGGGGAACGAGAAGATGGGCGTAGCGCCGCCGTGGCACGAGCACGGCGGCACAGATAATCGCCACATACGCGCCCCGGCTCTGCGAGGCCAACAGCCCTCCAGCGCAGAGGCACACGGCGACACGAACCGCCAAGGGGTGCCGGTCTGACACCCAGCGCGACAAGAAGGCACATGGCGAGGACCAGACCTGCTGCGTCGGAGTAGGTAAGGGTCGTCGACAGGCGCCAGAGGCCCTGGGCCGGCATTGCGAGAGGGAACCATCGCCAGATCAGGCCGGCGAACCCGACCAGGGCCCCCGCGGCGCCGAGACACGCGACGGCCAGGCCTGCGAGCTGCCGGGGCGGTCCACGAAGGGGACGAACGACGGCATAGGCACCCGCACAGGCGAGGCAGCTCGCTCCGAAGGGGAGAACGGCGCTCAGTGACCCGACGGCGGCCGCGCGCGCACCCCACCACAGCGCCAGAGCGTCGAGCGCAGCCACCACGCAGATGGCGCGTAGATCGAATGGGTAGATACTCACTGCCGCCAACAGGACAACGGACCCCACGGCTGCAACCAATGCGTCGGCGTGCCAGAAACCGCCCTCGCGAACGCCGACGACGAACATGAGAGCGAACAGCGGCGCAGCGAGAAGGGAGCCCCGATTGTGCGGGCCGCGCCGCGTGGGCCGCGCCTCCAACGCTGCTCGGACCTGTGGCACTCACCGCCTCCTTCGTCGCTGGTCGGTCATGCGCGCCGATGTGGTGCCGGCGCCCGGGTCAATCGCTCGACGAACGCTACGTCAGTGGAACAGCCCCCGGTGGGTGCGAATGAACGAGCTCGACGTGGACAAAGGCACCGAGCCAACCAAGCAACGTCGTCTTCCTCGATGTATGGATCGGTGGCGGTCAGTGAGGACGAAAAATCAGGTTGACGGGTCTTGTACCCAACCATGTGGCAGGGGCATGCTGAGGTCTGCATAGGTGAGGATGCCTGGCAGAGCATCCACAACAGGCGCGATGGCATTGAGTGCGGGCAGCGCGGTGATTATGTGACCGATCGTCATGAACTCCTCGATCGTCTCGGCCTGGAAATCCGGCGGCGGGAGGAAATCGAGGGAAGCGGTGACCGTAGGGAGCCCCTCCACGGTGATCACCCAACCGTCCTTCTCGATCACCCACGGGGGATCGAGCGTCGCTCCCTTCTTCCAACGCACATTGAGGTCGATGATGGTTCGGTCGCCGCGACGTCCCTGCCAGCTCGCAGCGACGCCTGCGACATGACCGGCCGCGATCGTCCAGGACTTCATGACGAGATCCTCGGTCGTTTGGGCGAATTCCGATACGCATGCGATCTCGTCCAGTTCGACACGGAGCATGTCGGCGACCATCGCCACCGCTTCGCCGAACACAGCGGTTCCGCTCCGAGCCATGTCGGCCAGGCCCCCATGGTCGATCGGGTGTCCGAAGCCGGCCGCTCGTTCAGTGTCGGGGGAGTCGTAAAAGGTCGTATCCGCCGTCTCGGACACGATCACCTTGTCGACCCGACCGCATATCCCCGCGATGGTGCCGGCCACCAACTCGGCGAAGCCTGGACTGACACCGGTGCCCAACAGTGATGACCGGCCTCGAGCGCAGGCGTCGACAAGCCGATCGCGCTCTGCACCCAGGTTCGTGCCGGTGATGAAGGCCGCCGTCGTCACGACGTTGACCCCGGCCTCGAGGATGCGAACCAGGTCGTCGACGGAGGGCCACATCGGGTTGTAGACGACGCAATCGGGCTTCAGGGCGAGCAGGGCGTTGACGTCGTCGGTCGCCGCCAGCCCGACCGGACCGATGCCGGTCAGCTCTCCCACATCGACGCCGACCTTCGCCGGCGACCACGCGAAGCACCCCACGAGATCGAGTGTCGGGTTCGCGACGATCGCCTTGAGCGACTCTTTGCCGACGTTGCCCGTGGTCCACTGCACCACCCGAATAGCCATCATCCTCCATCCTCGGCGTCGCGCTGTGGACCGGACCGCAACGTGTTCTCTCCGATATGGCCCTCGTGCAGAGGGCCGGTCAATAAACATACCCCTGGTCCGCAGAGTGTCGGAGGGGCGAGGCCCGTAACCCCGACTGGCGCATCATTCCCTGGACCCGCGCTTGGCGCGCGAACGCGGCGACTTCAAGCGGCGTCGGCATGACGCGGGTCTGTCAGGACACCGAGTGCGTAACCGTGGCCGTATAGGCGACACCCACCGGGCTTGCGGGTTCGGCCACTGTGAGCGGCGGGTCCCAACTCGCGATGTTGTCCCCGGCGCCAGCGGTTCCCGCGACCACTATCTGCGCGTAAAAGCCTCTCGGTGCTCGGGATGACCGTGATCGTCCCCGTGGTGGTGTTCGTCCCCGATGCGTGGGTGACGTAAGTAGCCAGGATGGTCTCCGCCGGAGTGCCCTTCGTGTCGTGAAATCGGTCGAACCCGCCGTCTCGGTCCAAACGGCCGGAGTGACTCCACGTTCATCCGTAACCGTGAGGGTGCCCATCCCTCCGCTGATACTCGTGCCAGGAGACGGAACGGCGTTTCATCCCCGACCTGTGAACCCGGCCGCCGTTCCCCCGCACTGTCGATGGTGCCTAGATGATTGCGTCACTGTGTAGGGCCGAACGGACCCGCCGCGCCCAACACCGGGACATCAAACTCACTGACGGCAGTGGGGGCTGGCCCCGCCGGAAAGGCGTGCTCATGACAATGAGGCCGGGCGCATCCACCGACACGACCCCGAGAAGTATCACGACCCGTGGAGGGCCATGTGGTGGAGACGCTTCGCGTCAGCGCCGCTGACGCTGGTGATGAGCGTTGGCCAAGCCGACAATGGCGACGGTCGGCCCGATCAGCCACGGAGCGTCGACGATGTCCGCGCTGAGCAGCACGAGCGCGCAGGCGATCGCCACACCTTTCCAAAACCACAGCACGCCCTTGCGCACGTGGTGGCGCTACTTAATGACGGTCGTGCCGTTCTCACACATGACGTCGTAATCGGCCACGGAGGGTGCCTCCCTTTCCCTTGCGGCAAGCCATCGCGATAGTTGCCAGTTAGCGCTTCCCCCTCAGCACGTCCCATGCGCCGACCAAACAAAGCAGACCGAGGACCACGAGCATCGAGTGGAAAACATATGACCAAGAGGACGCCCCGGCAACGACGAGGAAAGCACCGAGGAAGGTAACGGCCACTGCCGTCAGGATGCGCTCGCCAAGGGTGACGCCGCCCACAACGCCGACCTTCTTCCCCGTGCGCGCTGCGTGCCGCGCCATGGAGGTGATCGTAACCCCCGGTTGCACTGAGTCTGCCCGTTACATTGACAATGAATCCATTGAGCGGCGGTCTCGGGTCGGTTGGCGTTCCATCCGGGGTTGCCGCACCGAAACAGCCGAAACGGCTCAACATGAGCGCCGGTTCTGCCGACACCAGATCAGGCGGAAAGCGAGCGACCCCGTCGTCGGTCCAAATCCCCCTCCTTCGACGGGGTCGCTTCGCGCAATCCGTGGGCGACCTCCGACCCCTCTCGGTCACCGTCACGATGCAGGTACGGGATGGCAAAACTGCAAACAAAGGACCGCAGCTGAGCGAAGGTGCTGGTGGCTTCTTTGGTGGTCGAAGCAGACGACCTTGATAAGGCAGTTGAACTGGCGGCGCGTATTACGCGGCGCGCTACGGCGGAGCGATCGAAATCCGCCCCGTCACGACGTATTGGTGATCGCAATGAGCCCGCGCCCTATCGACCCAGCATCAACTTTGTGAAACAAGAGCCATGAAGACGATCGACGACTAGATAGATATGGACCCTTCGGTCTATTCCGTCTGCACCGCCTGACGCCTGAGGATCAGATGGCCGGTTGGTGGAGCACCTCGGTCGATGCGCTCGATGCGCAGGTCGGTACTCTTGTTCGGTGGACATTTGCAGGGCGACTTCAATCCTGTGATGGACATCGTTGAATCCAGTGGACCAATGAGTCTCACTTGGCATGGCGCAGATGGGCACGAGCCTTTGGACGATGGCCGAACGCGAGTGCGATTCTGGCAGGATGATGCGGTTGAACTCGCGGACGACAACTACGCGACCTACAACTTCAGTTGGAGTTACTACCTAGAAGGCCTCCGCCTGCTCTGCACCACACGCGTGCCGGCGGCCAGCCATTCCGGCGAACTAGCCAGTGCACCATTAGGCGCACTGGCTGCATGCACAACGGGCGGACAACTTTCTGGCAGCCACGAACCTCCCCCTTTAGGCTGTTTGTGGAGACCTACGGAGAGGGGGCGAAACCATGTCGGAACGGCTAAACGGAGGGCCATTCACGCTGGGGTTTGGCCAGCAAGGCTACCTTGAGTACTGGTGGGGAGACGGTGACGACCGTCACCTGGCGTATGCGTCTGCGCATCCCGTTGGCGACTTCTACGGCGCAAATCTCGTGTCATTGGATCAACGAGCCTTGACGGAAGGACGAATGACAGAGGGAAATGCGTATAAGTACGGCGTTACGATTCGTAACGACTCGACCGAAGGCGACGACCCCACGCCATTCGACGTGTACGCCACAACGCCATGAGTCCGAGGAGACGCAAATGAGAGTTCATACCATTGTCGACGTGGACGGCAATCTTGTGGCGGTTGGTGCCCCTGCGCCGGAAGGCGCGGGACCCAAGGTGCAACTGCGCGCCGGAGCCGGCCAGACTCGCCATGAACTCGAGCTCCCGAGCGAGTTCGATGGACAGTCCCCGGTCGACCTACACAAGTCCTTGGCGGCACGCGACCTGAAGCAGTACATCGTCGAAAAGTCGTAACGTCGCTTACGAGTTCCCTCGCCCGGACCGATGTGATCTGCGGCGAGAATGTCGCAGTTCGAGGGCCTGGGAGCAGCTAGGAGTTGGAACTAATTTCGACCGGGTTGGCGTCAACCTTTGAGGGCCGGGTTCAGCGTGGCCGACCCAACCGGACGGCTGATCGGTAGGTCATGACCGACTGGCCGGCACGGACGTAGACCACACCCCATCCAGGCGTGGAGCTGGTTCAGGGTGGCGGCGTTCGCGGACTGGGTCGGTGTCGTCGCATGGGAGGCCGCCTTTCGATCGGCGTGGTCGTAGCATCCACGGCCACGCGACCCCCTGTGGATTCGCTGTTGCACGTAGATTGCAAACCGCCTCGAATCCGAAAGCTCTGGACAGCCGAGCACATCAGGACCTGCCCCCTGACCTGTGGTGTCGAGGGGCGTTTTCGACCCTGACTACACGGCCATGGGGAGTCCGAGTGGACCACCTGGATTTCGGAAAGGGGGCGTCCCGGGGTTCAGGTCCGACGGTGTGGTTCTCGTGGCCACGATGATGCTGGCCGGCGTGTCGTACAGGTGGCTTGAAATGCCGATCCGACACTGTCGTACTCTCGTAGTGCGTCCCCGACCGACTCTGCTCGCAGTCTTTAGGGGTGACAGTGATCAGTATCCTGATCGTAGAACATAGGCGCCTGAAATTACGCTCATCGAACCTCTTGGAGCGTGACCGAACGAAGTAGCGCGAACGGGCGACACCACCGGGGGCGATCCAACCTCATCGTCGGAGGGTGCGCGAATCCGGCGGATGCTCAGAATTTTCCCGGCGTTGTTAAGACAAGGTTCGTCCGGCCCTACGCCGAGCGTCGTCTTCAAGCGCACGATGCGACAACGGGCGGTGGCCGTCGCTGGCCCCAGGGGGATTTGGGGCAAAGGTGTCTCGGTGATGGTCGCCGCCCGCCTCACGGGTGTCGTCTAGCGGGGGTGTTGGCTGGGCCCGCCCCAGGCGGAACTCGAACGAGTCCAGCGACAATCACCCCAACCCGGGAAACTCCGACAGGCGCAGTCTGGCGAACGACGCTCTGATTCCCTGCCCGGGCCTTTTGCATCCTTGCATGAGGAGTGCAATCCAACTAGGGCACAACAGCCCTTTTGGCGCAGAGCGCGACAATCGCTGATGCCTCCCCGTTCCGGCGACACGTGTCCGTGCTTCAGGGCCAACGCCAGCCGGTGCCGGCGGCTGCTCGACGAGCGGAACCTCCAAGCCACGCACTGCCGCGAAGCACCGGCAGGGACCGACCAATGGTTCGCGCCCAGGGGTGACAAATGGTGGCGGGTGTCGGCCTGTCCCGATCACCTCGAGGGACTTACGGGACTCCAGGAATTCGTGCCCGTGCGCGGCTGAATCCCGCCAGCTCAGTCGTGACAGAGGTCCCGAAGCGTACTGAGAGCAGTACAAACCTGTCAGGCCTTCATCGAGGTCTTCAGGCCCTCGGCCTCGATTTCGGCAATAGCCAAATCTGCACGGTGGTCAGACATCTGCACTGTGCCGTCGTCACGCTGGCGTCATGCAAGGGAACGGCGTTTCGTCCCCGACGTGTGAACCCGGCCGCCGTTCCCCCGCACTGTCGATGGTGCCTGGAGGAGTGCGTCACTGTGTAGGGCCGAACGGACCCGCCGCGCCCAACACCGGGACAACAAACTCACTGACGGTAGTGGGGGCTGGCCCCGCCGGAAAGACGTGCTCATGACAATGAGGCCGGGCGCATCCACCGACACGACCCCGAGAAGTATCACGATCCGTGGAGGACCATGTGGTGGAGACGCTTCGCGTCAGCGCCGCTGACGCTGGTGATGAGCGTTGGCCAAGCCGACAATGGCGACGCCAAAAAGGAGGCGCACGTCCGTTTCGAAACCTGGTGGCCTACATCTGTCCCTCGGGGCCACGCTGCCTCGATGCAGTCGAGCTCAAGTATGTCCCGTAGCTGGCGGAGCCTTCATGCTGTCATACGGACCGTGACGAATCCGAAACGACAATGCGCGGACTCTAACGATGGCGCCGGGGCGAAATCGAGGATGGACGCCCGCGTTCACGGTCGGATCGACCCGAAGCTCTAGTTCTTCACGGTGATCGCAACGCCAGAGCTTGAACGGCTCGTTCCGATGTCTGTGACGGCCTCACTTCGCAGTACGTACTTTCCGTTCGGAACGGTTTTGCTGTTCCACTGTGCCAGCCATCCGAACGCTGTCGACGTAGCGCGCGCGATCAACCTCGCGTGCGAGGATCCACCTGAGAGGTAAAACGCGACGCTAACTACGTTCAAAAAGCGTGTCGCGCTCGCCATCATAAGGGTGCGTCCCGACACCGTCTGCCCGTCGGTAGGGCGCAAGACCCGAGCCACGACAGCTGAACGTACCGCACACGTGCTCAGGTGGCTTCCGGGGGACCTCTCAGCCAGGCGCGCTTTCACGTTGAGCCACAGCGCGATATCTGGATAGAACACCGGGCATCCAATGGCGGCTGTCACGTAGCGGACGATGTCCGACGGCTCCGCACCCTCTGGTTCAAGGATAACGGCCTCGACGTCATATCTTGTCAAGACCGTTCGGAGATCAGCAGTTGCGCTGGTCCGCGAAAGCAGCGCCTTTTCCGAAGATGCGTTCCAATAGGCACCATCGAGGATCTCTTGAACCGATCCGGGACTTAGAGGCGCAGGGGTGGTCACGCCGTGAGAACCAGTGGCGGACGGAAACCACCCGAAGCCGCCAAGCAATTTGAATCGCATGCCGGACGCTGCTTGCTCGAGCATCATCGTCTTGGGCGTCTGGAAGAAGAGGTCCGGACCGCCAGCGTCCGGATATGGATAGCTGAGGACAACGCCTCCCTCTGGAATCGCATCCACCGCCGCCGAAGTGAAGAAGGAAGGGACGTTCGCTGGTGTGGTCGGCACCGCATCGGCGGGCACAAGAGGCAAGATGACGACAGTGGCGAGCCCAACCGAGATCGTCGATGCGACGAGGGCCCTCTGACTCGGTGACAAGATGCGCCGTAGGTTTGCGGCTCTCAACCGCCGATGAACCTCATCAAGTCCGATGGCAAACATCCCTGCAACGAATAGAGCTGTGAACAAGGAAAACCGGACCGGAGTGAAGCCACCGAGCATGGGGAGGTGGGTGAACGCTGCCCACGGAAGTGGTATCGGCGTCCTGTGCCCGTAGATCCAAAGATAGGTTCCCATCGAAAAACAGAAGCTGATCAATGCCATCGCACCGGAAAACAGCATCGTCCTCGGCTTTCGCAAAAGGATGGTGAAACATGCGAGCGAGACGATAATGGGGATCCCGAGATATTCGGCAGAAGCGAAAGGAATATGCATCGTTGCCGACGCGCTGAGCTCCTTGGTGCTGAGCCACTGAGTCTGCGGCACGATCGAGCCAAGGAGGTCAGGTGGAAACTGGTCGTTGACCAGTCCCTGGGTCGGAGAACCATGGGTGTTCTGCGGCCCGAACAGTGTGAACGCAGCGGGGAATAGGAGGAGACCACCACCGACTACCCCGCCGAACACGAACGCCCTCATCGCATAGGACCAAATCGCTTGAAGCTGATTGCGATTGATGAAAAGGAAAAGACAAGTCGCAATCACACCCATGAAAACCATGCCAACCAGAACTTCGGACCAGATAAAAAACTGGAGAAAACAGACCACTCCAAGAAGCGTTCCAACTCTCGACGGCCGCCATCTCTGACGTATGAGGACCTCGTGCAGGAGAAGGAAGAAAACCGGAGGCAACGGGACGAAGGTTAGAAACAGGTAGTTCCCCGCGTTGGTGAGCATGTAGGCAGAAAAGCCATAAAGCAGACCTCCGGCGAAAGCGGCTGGCCACCAGGTCACCCACCGGCGCAGCACGAAGCACATGGACGATGCCGAGATCACCAGGGCGAACCGTACGGCGATGTTCCATGACACGATCGGACCGAACAGCTTGGTGATAGGCGTGAACAGGACTCCTAGGGCCAGCATGGAACCGTTCACCCCAAAATTTCTGTCCGTCTGGGTAGTTCTGCCACTGTGCCAAGAAGACGTTGTGGCCATGAGGCACGGCGAAGGCCGTCCACGCGAGCCACCACAACTCTTCGATTGAGTCAGCGGAAGTAGTTCCGGCCATGTGGCTTGGTCCCAGGGAATCGAAATGGCCGAAGATGATCATGGCCAAGGCTGCATAGAGGCCACAACAGATCACTCCGGGCCACCAACGATGTGAGGAACGACGACGATGGTGTTCGCACGCGCCCGACTCAGCTGCAATAGATTGAGAAGCTTCGAGGACGCCACCCGAAGTGTTGGTCATCATCTCACGCTGCTGTCCACCAACCCACCAGCACGTCGATAGGCTACTTCGCTGCGTCCGAAGCCCGCATACGCTCGGAGCCAGTAGGACTCCGAAAACCCTCGACGGAGCAGCCCTACGAGGCAGCTCAGGTTCGCCGGGTCTTCACTCAGGCCAACCCTTCGTTTGAGGCAGGCTGAACCAGACGGCCAGGCGTCCCGCTCTCTCGCAGCCCTCTTTACGACGCTGCTGCAATATCCCTGATTCGCTCGACATATATGCCCATACCGAGCGGATGGGAGGGGTGCGCAGGAACTGGAACTGACGCCTCGGGAACCATTGGGCGGCTGCACGAGGTTGGGACGTGAATGAGCCCTCGCCAAATGCAGCCGTTTCTCGGCTGGTCAGACGTCAGCCTGTTAGGTTTTGCGCGCGTGAGATTGCGTCGGATTGCGATGGCACTTACCGCGGCAACGTTGGCGGCCACTGGAGCGCTCGCATTGGCGCCTCCCATCCCATCGGCTTCGGGTTCACAGCCGTCGGTCACACCCATCTCCATGAGCATGTCCCACGCATACAAACCAGTCGCTGCCTTTGGCACCACCGACGACTACCACTGCACTCTGTTCAACCCTCACGTCAGGCAGAACGAGTACATCGTCTCGAGCAAATTTGTGTCGGGAAGTGACGAAGTCCACCACGCGGCGCTCTTCCTCGTTTCGCCGTCTGCGGCCCCCGCCATGGAGCGGGCCAACCGCGGCGGGAAAGGATGGACCTGCTTCGGTCTTCCCCTGCCGAGCTCGGATCCGGGCGGGCTCGCCGCGGTCCCCCTCCTAACTTTTTGGACCCCGGGCGCCGGTGTAGACGACTTTCCTAAGGGAACCGGCGTCCCACTTCCCGCCGGGAGCCTGATCGTTATACAGGTCCACTACACCCTTCTCCTCGGGGACAAGCCGGTGAAGAACTCCCTCGTGCTCCACACCAAGCCCCAATCGGCGGCGCTCCTGCCCCTGCACATCAACCTCATGCTCGCACCCCCCGACCTCCCGTGCCCCGCGGGCGTAGGCGGTCCGCTCTGCAACCGAGCGGCTTCCCTAGCCAACCTAGGACAGCGCTTCGGCCCGACAGCCGTCGCAGAGGTCAACGGCATCGAAGGGCTTTGCGGCAACAACCCGTCCGATCCGCCTGAGGGGAACTCGACGTCATGCACGTCACGGATTGAGAAGTCCGGCTACATCGTCAGGGCATACGCGCACATGCATTTACTCGGCCGGTCCTTCAAGATGGTGCTCAACCCGGGGACGCCAGAGGCCAAGACCGTCCTCAACGTGCCCAACTTCGATTTCCACGATCAGAAGTCCTACAACCTCCGCAGCCCGATTCCTGTGACTGCTGGAGAACGAGTGCAAGTGACGTGCAGCTACGACCCGACGTTGGCGCAGGAACTTCCGATCCTGCGTAAGTCGCCGCCCCATTTCGTCACCTGGGGAGATGGATCAACGGACGAAATGTGCATTGGGCTCGCATGGACTTCAGCCGTGTTACCGAGCTTCCACGCCAGCCTCTGATGGGCCTCTCGAAACTACAACGTTCTGTGCCGGGAATACGGTAGCGCGTATTACCAATACACCAGTCGGCAAACCCCTGCCTCCCGAACGCCGTACAGTTCGGGGCCGTGCCCAAGCTGCCAGGGGCTCAGATCCTGAATCGTCTTCTCGTGGTATCAATCCTGGCTTAACGAAATGACGCAGAGAACAGACACGGGGCTGGCCTAATGCAGCAAACGCCGGAGCGGGGAGACAGGTTTAACGTCTCGGGCCACGACTCGGCCGAAGAGTAGGCCGCCCGCGAGGGTAAGGTGCGTACCATCAGGCTGACGGATCTGCACCGACGTGCCGTCGGGACCCGGCAGGAATTGGGTGTAACCCTCGTGGCCGGAAAAGGCCGGGTTGAGGTCGATGATGGGCGGGTGCCCGGTGCCGGTGTCGGGCGCACCGAGCGATTCGTAGATGTGATCCAACCTGCCCAGCCTCAGTTCCCCCGAGGGTTGAGCGACCGGAGGCCCGACGACCCAATAGACCTGGGCGCGTTGAGCCGTGAGGATGTCCTCGAGGCGTTGGGCGGCAAATTGCCAGGCGCTGAAGAACTGAACGGAGTCGGGTGGGATGCCGGGCCGCTCCCCAAAAAGCCCGTAGTCGCCAATGAACTCGACGATGACGATGTCGGGATTAAAGCTAGCGATCAGGTTGTTGGCCGTTTGGGCCCAGTCGTACTTCGTATCGAGAAGCCCACTCCCTGGAACTGCGTGGACCTGGACGTCGTAGCCCTGCGCCGAAAGTTCCTGGGTCACGGCAGGCCCGGCTTGGACCATAAGGGAGTCGCCGATGGCCAACACACGCTCACCGTGGCTTCGGTTGGCCCACAGCCATCCTCCGATGACCCCGATGGCGACAACAACGACCACGAGCAGCACAACGAAGGGTCTGCGCATGTTTCTTCCCGATACTCCACGGTAGCGTTAGCGAAGGTCTTCTACCCGAAAACGCCTCGGAGGTAACAGCCAATGCAAGGACTAGCTGGAGGTCTCGGCCGCCCCCCGGTCACCCTGCTCTTTGTTCGAGCGTGATGAACAGCGTTGTGCCATTTCAAGCAGTCAGTGGAGGCGACAGCACCGTCCATCCCCGTCAACGGGAAATGCGGTTCATTGAGATCGATGAGCCGTGGTCGCATCTCACCCCGTCTTCCGAAGGAGAAAGGTCCGCTTGCATTCGAATCGAAGCCACATGAGATCAAGGTAGCGAACTGTGAAACTGGGACGTTTCCGAGACTCGAGTGGCCTCGTACGTTTCTCGAAGAGTGCAATATTGACCTACTCCTGCTATGCGCAATGCCGCCCTTTGAACTGCTAGACGTGTTGATCGGAGGGTCCTTGACGCTCACCAACGCATGGTTCTTGGAGTCCCTCGATGTCGACAGAGCCACCGGCCGATGGCTACCTGGAGGGGCTGACCGGCGTGCGGGAGTTCGCGGTCTCTCTAGCCTGTTTCCCGTCGTCCACGCCAGCGGGATTGGACCGCATGACCCGCGTGGCCCTGGCGCCCCCGGAGAAAATCCACTGGGAGAATTGACCTTCCGAGACCGTGGGTTGGCCGAAGGCGAGGCGGAACAGGTCCATTACATCCATGGCCTCCTGGTAACCACGGTCGACGATGATTACGCGAATGTGATACTCCGACACAGTGGTACGGGCAATGACGACCAGATCGGAAGTAACAGGTAGAGGCGGAAAAACGGTTTCCTTAGCAGAAAGAAACACTTGTAGCCCATTCGGGCTGAGAGGATTCGGGATCACCGAGCCATCGCCTTTCTGATCGGGATGAAAGGCATAGCCACCGAGTAAGCGAAAGGAAAAACCGGCCCTAGCCTGCCAAAGCAAAGGAAGGGTCACTCCAGATCCGAACGCATAGGGGTAAGTGAGTGCCAACGGATCTCCGCCGGGAATGGCCCGGGTGAGACTGGCGGGAAGCGCGACGGCCTGGGTGGATTCATAGGGCCACCGCGGCAGCTGTGTGACAACCAACACGGCCAGGACGACACCCGTGAGGAGGACGACCCCGACTGCGCGGGACCGGGGGGATCTCTTCAGCGCCCATCGAGTGTTACGCCGGCGCAGATCGTCCAGTCCGAATGCAATTATTGCGCCGAGGCAAGCCTCCATCTCGAAGGAGAGTCTCACTGGGAGAAGATTGTCGGCGAGGGGAAGATGACCCAGGATCCAGAAAGGTAGTGGGATGTGGGTTGTCACGCCCTTGACGTCGAGGAATGGGCCGAGGGAGAGGATGGCACAGCTCACCAGCAGTGCCGCCGACAGCTGCATCCGAGCGCTCCGCCGAGATCTCCACACGAGAAGTCCGATGACGATCAGGAGCGGAATGCCGACGTAGCCACCAAACTCCGTGGGAGTGATGATCCGAAGGCCGTAGAGATGCCAGGTGCCTGGCACATAGCCGCCAGAAATCGCCTGCGTTCCCAGGGAGACTCGTTGGAGGGAGCCAGGAACGATGAAACTAAAAAGATCGTTGTGGTAGCGGTTGACGAGAGGATAGGTGGCGCCCGAGACGTGCTGAGGGCCCGCTAGCAGCATCCAGACTGGGTAGGCCAATATCAGCACGCTGACCGCGAGCGCGATTCCAATCGGCGGCGCGACCGTTTGCGCGACGCGCATCGCACGCGCCGGATTGCGCGCTGCGACCAACACCATTCCGATGCCGACAACGACACACAGCGACGTGAAAACCTCTGGCGAAATGAGGTACTGGGCAGCCAGGAGAAAGCCGAGCTGGATCCCGAGTCGTCGGTCCGTGTATCGACGTTGCAGGATCGAAACGAGGGTCCACACGATGAAGGGTGGGATGGGCACAAACAAGAGAACTGGATGCCCCGTAGCCTGGCCGATCATGTAGGCCGAAAATCCGTAGACAAGGCCGCCCAGCGCCGCCGCGGGGCCCCAGATTCTCCATCTCCGAAGGACGATGAATGCGGCGGAAGCCGAGACCGGCATGGCCAGCAGCAGGAGTACATTTGCAGCCACGATCGGGCCCCAGGTCAACGTGATGGGCGCGAGCACCCAACCCAGAAGAGGTCCCTCGGTGTTCTGTGCCAAGTTCACACCCGCGGGCGCGAACATGGCGTTACTGAAAAATGGGTTCAAGCCGTGGACGAGGGCGTGGGGTGACCAACCGAGGAACCAAATGAACAGGGTGGCATCACCAACGGCATCTCCGCTACTCAAGACTCTGTGATCGATACCGCTTAGGGAAGGCCCGAAAGCGATGAGGCCAAGGAAGAGGTAGGTTGTCAGAACCGCCGCGAAGAACAGCTTGTGCTTCCTCCCGACAGGTTGCGACACAGCGACATATCCGTACTGCGGGGTTGCACGAGATCCGGTTACGACCAGTTTGACCCCATGGTCAGGAAACGAGCACTTGGACCGACGCCTCGTAGTCATGCGTGGAGGAGGGTGCCAAACTTAGGGTTCCGTAGATGGCCGTTGCCCATGTCGAATGGGCCAATCCGGTAACGCTCCGTTCCCGGTGTTCCGGGACAGGCCTTTGCCTCATCCCGCTCTCCACCCTCGGAGATCGCGGAACCCTGCGCGCGGAGTGCCCCACTTCGCCGCCGCCCGCTCGGTGTCTAAATATTTCACCAGCCCGTGAACGCCCCTTTTGCGGTTCAACATTACCGCTATACAGTTGGCGACCGGGGGCCGGACTGCTTCACAATTCCGCGTCTCTCAGAAGCAACAAGGTGGGACAATGGGACGAAGCGGCAGGGCTCCGAAACTCCTCGCTGTAGCGGCGCTCGCCGTCGCCGCACTGGCCTTTGGTGGCTGTGACTGGCCGATGTCCGCTTTTGACGCGGCCCTGACCCATGCGTCGTTCGACCACAACATCAACCAGGCCAACGCGTCGACGATCAGGCAGCTCTTCATAAGTCCCGGCCAGTTCGGGCCCCCCGTCGAGAGCAACGGCGTTGTCTACGCCGCTGACACGGTAGCCCCGGCAGAGACAGGCGGCTACCTCGAAGCGTTCGACGCCAACGGCACCACGAATTGCTCGGGCACGCCCAACGCATGCAGCCCGCTGTGGACCGGCCAGATTACTGGGGGCAACGGATCGGCTCCCGCAGTTGCCAAAGGTGTCGTCTACGTCACCACGTCTCCCATGAATACGACCGCGGGCTCGCTGTACGCCTTCGACGCCAACGGTGTCACCAACTGCTCGGGGACTCCCAAGGTATGTCAACCGCTTTGGACTGCTCCGGCCGGCGCCTCGACAGCACCCGCACCGACAGTGGCCAACGGCGTTGTCTACGTCTCCTCTGATATGGGCAATCACGATCTCGAAGCCTTCGACGCCAACGGGTCCACCAATTGCGCAGGGACGCCGAAGGTGTGCCAGCCGCTCTGGACCGCTTCCGCCGGCGGGTCGATCCCAGCCGTCGCGAATGGCGTCGTCTACGTGTCCTCGGCGCCTTTTTCGACGATCCCGGGGACGCTCTACGCTTTTTCCGCGAACGGCACCACCAACTGCTCGGGCACGCCAACGACCTGCGTTCCGTTGTGGTCGGCCGCCATGGGCACCACCTCGACCCAAGTGCCTCCTTCGCCCGCGGTGTCGGGCGGCGTGGTCTACGACGAGTCCGCCGACGGCACGCTGTACGCCTTCGACGCGGGCGGTGACACAAATTGCTCGGGCACGCCCACGACCTGCACTCCCTCGTGGACCGCGGCCTTGAGTGCAGGCCCCCAATACGGCTCTTCTCCGGCGGTGGCCAACGGCGTCGTCTACGCAACCGGAGGCAACCTCGAAGCCTTCGACGCCAACGGGACCACCAACTGCGCGGGGACGCCCAAGACGTGCACACCACTGTGGTCCTACAACGTCACGGGGAGCGTCGGTCTCTCCTCACCCTCTGTGGCGAACGGGCTGGTGTTCATCGGCTCGGGCACCGGCTCGTCGAGCAGCGGCTCCAATTTCATGGCCTTCGATGCCAACGGGAAGACCGACTGCTCGGGCACGCCGGCGGTGTGCAATCCGTTGTGGACCGGAGCGACAACCGGCCTCCAGGAAGGCTCGGCGGCCGTCGCCAACGGCAAAATCTACGTCGCCGATAACTCCTTCACTTTCTTTGCAACCCACCTCTACGCCTGGGTGCTGCCCCCGCCGACGACGACCGTGTGGCTGCCCTCCAATGGCGCCACCGTCTCAGGTACTCAGGGACTCGACGCGGGCGCTTCCGCCGGGGTTACTCAGGTCCAGTACGTGCTGACGGGCGGCAGCCTCAACCACTCGGTGATCGCTACGGCCACATCTCCGACCTACTACGGGTGGACCGCCAGCTTCGACTCCACGAAGGTGCCCAACGGCATCTACACCCTCCAAAGTGTCGCCTCCTACGGGGGCGAGGTCACCGGCACCAGCCCGGGTGTCACCGTCACCGTCTCGAACTGACGTGTGACAGGTCGCTAAATGCCCCCGACCGTCGTGTCGGTTGACCGTTATCTGGTTACGTCGAATGTGGCGTGAGCGGTCGCGGAACCGCCGTGATGGACAGGCTGTGAGATCACCCCGGATACGTGAAGGGATCCGATGATTCCCTTGAACCCGAGGGTGCGGGAGTTGACGTTCGCCGTAAGCGTTCCGGTCACCGGTTGGTTTTGAAATGTCCCGGTTATATGGCCAAAGCTCTCGGTCTTCGTGGTGGTCAGTGACGACGGAAGCGTAAGGATTATGTGAAGGGTGAACGAAGTGCCACCGAGCGTTCCTGCAACATTGGCCAACGGAAACTCAGACGGGATTGTGGACGACGCCCCGCCGCCCACTGATGGCATGGGTAGATGTCCGACGGCGGATACGGAGTAATGACCCGCTGTTCCCGTGATGGAGTTGATGGTAGGGCTGACGCCCGACTTACCAGTCCAGGTGATGGTCGCGGTGCCTCGCCCAAGAGGAATCCGTGTCAAGCGAGAAAGGATGGCGCTCGTCGCAGTAGAGAGCAGCGCCACGACGGCTACTCCAGCAACCACGGACACCGTCGTTCTTCGGACCACCGCCTTTGCCGAGATCACCACCTGGGAGTATCGCATAGCTGAAACTGCGTAGCGCTTGTTGCGTCCGCGTCCCACCTCGAAATGTCGGACTTTACATCGGCAGCTCCTAGGACATGGACTGGCGGCTCGGAGCGCAGATACGTCATCGGCCATACTACCGGTACATCCAGGCAACAGCCTGGCCAGGTGAAAGTCAGGGAGATCGTCCGAGTCCTTGACGACGGATGGGTGTAGGTACGCGAGTTGGGCAGGCACCGACAGTTCCGGCATCCCTCGAAGCCTGGAACGGCGACGGTGCCCGGAAGAGACGGGGATGAAC
The DNA here is from genome assembly GCA_963828455.1 of uncultured Acidimicrobiaceae bacterium. Lineage (GTDB taxonomy): Bacteria > Actinomycetota > Acidimicrobiia > Acidimicrobiales > RAAP-2 > Bog-473. The sequence continues at coordinate 66,363 of CAWHFH010000005.1, forward strand.
TGGCGAGGGGCCGGTTGGTTGCATCGTGCGGCAAGCACGTTTGGTGCTGAGACAACGATGACCTCATATGTCGTTGTGATCGAAGATGCCGGAGAGAATGTCTCCGCCTACGTCCCTGCTTGCCCGGCTGCGTTTCGACAGGTGCCACCGTCGAGGAAGAAAGTGCGAACATCCGAGAGGCCATCTCGCTACATATTGAGTCGCTCCGAGAGCATGGAGAGCAGGTTCCTCCTGCGACTTCCACGATGCGGTCGACGATGCGTAACAGGCGACGACCTCCGACGAACCTTCGTTGACAACAACCCACGTCCGAGTCGCTCCCGAAGACTGGGTGGCGAGAGCTCGATTGCGTAGCCACTGTCGAGGGCAGGTTTGCCGCAGTCGAACCCTTCGAGGACATGGTCGCCGGTCAGGATCACCGGACCGGCGTACGTCACTAGACGGGAGGCTCGAGAATCGACGGGTTGGACAGGAGCTTGACCATGGCAGGCAGGAGCGACGGGGGGCGCAAGATCAGCTCCTGGAGTTCTTCGCACGCCGAGTCGTCGACCACGAAGACGCGGTCGGCCAGCTCACAACGAGGAGCGACCACACACGGCGCGGGTGCCCGCCGATGCAGGCGTGGCGAGCTCTCGACAAGGCCATCGTCGAACTCGATGGAGCGCCGCTGTTGGCCCACTCCAAGGTCCCACGCGACCGCATCGACACGACCGGATGCTTCACGCTGCGCTAGCGCTCAGGGTTTCATCACGTCAGTGTCGGCCGCGCCCACAAGGGCAAGCGGGTTCTGATCCTTATGGCCGACCTCAACGTCCGAGTGTTCGACGACGACGGCGTGATGATCCGCCACCTCGAGCTCGATCCTTCGGTCAACTTCCCAAGGGAGATCGCGGATTATCCTCTGAGGGTTCACGTGTCCTAGAAAATCCGCTACATCACATGAGTGTCGGAGGGGGGACTTGAACCCGCACGCCCTTGTGGGCACCAGCCCCTCAATACGGATTTGGCCCCTGGTCGGGGACGTGGATTTCGCGTGTCCCCTGTTCAGAGCGTCACGGTGCGACACGTTCCGGCACCGTTTCCCACGTCACTAAGCAACGCGGGGGCAACGCGCCACCAGCTACGGTCGCCCGGCATGACACTCGAAGAGCGCATCGCAGGACTCGAAGACGCGGTGATACGCCTCAGCAACATCATGGAGTTCAGGCTCGGGCCTTACGCCGCCAACACCACAGACCAGCGCGTTGTGGCCGAGGGTGAGGAGATCCACGCCTGGGCCAGAGCCGTGCAAGAGCGTCGGGCGGGCTCCTGAGCCAGCCGCTACGCCACCGCGCTCCCCGCCGCAGCTCCCGGCGGCCCCGTTCGCTCAGGCCGGCCCAGATGCCGCGGGCATCGTCCATCGCCAGCGCGGCGTCGAGGCACTCAGAGCGAACCTCGCACCCCCGCTACAGATCGCCGCCACCGCAGCCCGCGATGCTGCAGGGGGTTAGTCTCGCCGGCTAATGGGTTCGACTCTAGATGCCTTCGGAAAGGGGTGGGTGATTGAGGTGGGATTCTTTGAGCGAAGGCACGCGAAACGGACCGCCAAGGCTTCCGAGAAGCAGCTAGCCGTCCAGCGGGAACAGCTCGCTGTTGAGCGAGAAAGCCTGAAGTTGGAGAAGATCCGCATGGGCGGTGGCACCTTGCCTGGCCCCGGCGTTTGTTCAGTTGGTCCATGCACGAAACCGAGAGAACCCGGTCGCAGTTACTGCGAAAAACACGGTCCCAAGGAATAGCGACGAATCGCCGAGCCGGCCGCGACAATCGCACCCCCCCCATGCCACAGCCCGGAGAACCTTGCTCTGGCTTCGTCGCCCGGGCGGACCGGTGCTGGCGGATGGTCTACAGCCACAACCTCCAAGGCACTCACTGCCGAGAGGAACCCGCTTTCACCGGGCGGTGGCTTTCACCGAAGCGCGACGGCCGCTGGTGGCGTGTCTGGAGCTGCATCGATCACGTCGACGGATTGACTGCGGTCCGAGAGTTCGGGCGCCGGCGCTGACGCACCGACCGGGGCAGCGTTGGCGAACTCAGAAGGTTTGGGGAGTCGTCCTTTAGCGAGACGCCACTCGGCCCCTGGCCCAGAGCACTGCGAACGTGCCCGCGACCAGAAGCATCACTCCCAGAACGACGAGCACCGCAATGTCCAGCCCGGTGAACGCGAGGCTCGCCGCGTGAGGATTTGATGTAGGTGCAGACAGGGGCCCGTGCGTCACCATGACGCCGGTCTTGGGTGGCAGACATCCCGTGTAGCAGGTCGGCACTCCGTCCTCCTCGTGTTGGACACCGCCGCCCGGAACCTGCTTGGCGGGTGACGGCTGGCCTCACTCCTCGGCGGATCAGAGCGAGGCCAGCCTCGAAATCACCCTCACCTTGGGCTACCCGGCCGGACTTGGCGAACTCCGGCGGCGAGGCTTCTCACAAACCCCAAGGATTCCAAGGATTCCAAGGATTCTGGCAGCTGCAACCGCTATATCAACTAGGGCACAACGGCTCAATTTTGCAGTAAAAGTGCAATCTGCGCAAGCGTGATGCGGCGAACGGCCAGGACCGCGGGAATGGCGCCTATTTGTTCGTGCGTTGTCCCAACAAAGGTCCGTCCGGCTCTACGTCATTGGCTGGACCTCCAGGCACACTCTGTGCGGGGGATGGCGGGATTTGGTGTGATCTCTACCGGCGGGCCCGCTGTCCCCCGCCATAAGGCAGCACGACAATCGCTCGGTGCCTCCGCGACCCGGCGACCCGTGCCCCGGCTTCCTAGCGGAGCCCAGCCGATGCTGGCGGATGGTTTACAGCAAGCAGCTCCAGGCGACGCACTGCCGCGCTGCGCCGGCATGGACGGGCCGGTGGTTCTCGCCTCAAGGGGATCGGTGGTTCAGAGTGTGGTCGTGCCCGGATCACCTCGAGGGCCTGACCGGGTTGCGGGAGTTCGGGCGACAGCGTCGCTGAGACTCAAAGATTGATTCACGCCACCCTCCCCTTGCGGATCTCTTGCCGCTCCGCCTCGGTCGTCCCCGCCCACACGCCGCACAGCTCCTGGTCAGCCAGCGCCAACCTCGAGGCACTTTTCCCGCCAGCACCGGCGTTTTCCGCTCCGTGACGTGGGTAAGTGAATTGCCGATGGGATTTGGCTTCCGCTCCTGGATCGTTCTGGAGTCTGATCCCGACATTGGGCGACGGCCCCGGGTTTCTCCACTGTGACGTGATTGACGCACCCGGGGCGCCGTCGCTCGAATAACTCCGCCCTATACAGACGCCAACTGGGAACTAGTAAAGGGCTGGTGTTTGCTCGCGGTGATCGCTGGTTCAGGGTGTCGGCGTGTCCCGAGCACCTCGAGGGCTGACCGGGTTGCGGGAGTTCGGTTCGGGCAGCCGTACGGGCTGACTTAGACGGGCCATCTCCGTCGTTTTCTGTCTAACCGGGGACATCGGCTCAGCTGACGGGCGCGCCAGTTACTTTACGATGGAGGACATGACGGGGGTATGTGATGGCCTTCTGGTTGAGTACGGCGAGAGCATCGGTGAGTGCGACCTTGGCGACGCCTGCCAAGCGCTCGGATCACGAGACGACTATCTGGCCTATCGCGCTGCGCATGGCCGCGTGATCGATAGCGGGCAGTCCGGAAACCAGGACGAGTACGGAGGCGAGGCCTGACTCCGGGCGCGGGAGCGCACGCTTGGGTTTAGGTCGTGCCGTGAGGATGGACACCTCCGAGGGTGGCGCGCGTCCGCCGTCTTTAGCCAGCCCGTCAGGACCTCTCAACGCTACGGATCAGCCGCGGCGTCTGCTCAAGTCTCAATCAGGCACAACGGGGATACCCCTGGGCTCGATAGTTAACCTGACTCTCCACGAAGGGCAAGCACGATTCGATTCGCTGTGACGATCCCACCGGTCGCGGCAAGAACGGCCAAAGACGGTTCGGCGGCAATTCAGAGTCGAGTACTCCCATAGAAAATAGCGGCGTTCACGGCGACCACTACTAGGGGTGCGACAAGAATCACAAGGGGTCGCCATGACCGCCGGGCCAACACAACACCCCCGATCACCACGAACGGCACCATGGCCCAGTACACGATCCACCCTGCTTGCTCGTAGGTTTCGTTTGCAGCTGCCAACAATTGAAACGAATGATTGCCCAGTCCCCACGTCGCAGCTTCACGCGCAACGATGACCCTCGGCAAAGCACTGAGATGGTGAAGTGCGAACTGCTCAGAGTCATGCGTGAGTTCCCTGTCGAGAGCGAGTTCCGTCCATTGGCGTGCCCCATTTGGAGGCTTCATGGAGAAGACGACGTCCCCTGGGTTCTTCGGCAGCTTGTCGACGCAGACCTTGAGGACGATGGCGAAGTGGCCCGAGTGCTCGAGGAGTTCGGGATGCTGTCACAGCCCCACTTCGAACGGGCCTATGTGCCGCGAGAACGGCACGCGCTGCTCGCCGCGTTGCCTCCTAACCCAGATGAACAGATGGACCGTTGGTGGGAACACCGTGACGATGCCACCATCGAAGACGTCCGCTGGCGGCTGAAGACCGCCCGCGCACTGGCGCAAACGTGGTCCTATGCCCAGCTCGGCAAAGATCCTCTTTCAGCGTGGGACGTCGAGAACTTTCTCGAGATACCCGAGGATGATCTATGGACGGAGTTCACTCTGTGCCTCGATGCAGGCCTCCGGGCCTTCCCTCCTCGAGCAGAGTTCACCCAGAGCTTCGCCCGAGGCTTTGACTTCACGTTCGGAGCCCCTCGAGTGGGCCTCTATTCCGCAGCCTGTGCCCAAGTGTTCAATCTCATCGTGCAAGACGAGACCGCACGCCAGTGCCAGAACCAGAGGTGCGGCCGGATCTTCGTGCACCAGCTCGGCGGAGCCACTCAGAGGCAGCCACGCAGCACTGGCCTCAAGTTCTGCACGTCAAAGTGCGCCCGTCGTGAGACCCAGAGGCAGTACCGCCGACGCGAGAGCGCGAAAAAATGAAAAGGGGCACATGATGCCCGCACCGACTAATGATACGAGGCGCGCCCGGCGCAAAGGCCGTCGCACCTTTGGGAAAGTCTTACGGCTGCCATCGGGGCGCTATCGGGCTTCGTATCTTGCCCCGGACGGCAAGCGCCGGGCCGGTGAATCGTTCCCAACAGTTGCTGATGCGGACGCGTGGCTGTCGACGATCTCGTCCGACATTGTCAAGGGGAGCTGGCGACCTCCCGAGCCAAGCCGCGAGACGGTCGCTGCCTACGCGAAGCGGTGGCTGGCGCTGGGCGTCGGCCGTAGCGGCGATCCGCTCTCCCCCACGACGGCCGAGCTGTACGCGCTGCTGTGGCGGCGCTGGCTCGAGCCGACGTTCGGTGACATCGCCCTCGGTGACGTTTCGGTCGAAACGGTGCGGACTTGGCTCGCACAGTCTCGCGCCGAGCATCCCGGGAGCACCCAGCCCGCCAAGGCGTACCGCCTACTGCGCGCCATCCTCAACGTCGCCGTTGACGATCAGAAGATCCCGACGAACCCGTGCCGCATCCGCGGAGCGGGCAAGGAGTCGGCGCCTGAGCGGCCGGTCGCCATGCCCGAGCAGGTGCTCGCCATCGCCGACGCCATCGAGCCCCAATACCGCGCGATCGTCATCCTCGGCGCCTGGTGTTCGCTGCGCTTCGGCGAACTTGCAGGGCTGCGCCGATCCCGCGTCGATCTGCTCCACCGGAGGGTTCAGGTAGGCGAGCAGCTAGTGGAGCTGGCTGGCGGCAAGACGGTATTCAAGGCGCCCATGTCGGACAGTGACCGCACCGTGGATATCCCGGTTGAGCTGGTGCCGATCCTCGAGGACCACCTGGCGGAACACGTAGGCGCGGGGCCTGACTCACTTCTATTCAGCAGTCCGCAGGGCCACCCGCTCCGTCGGACTAAGTTCCGCCCCCGCTGGGCCGCGGCTTGCCATAAGGCCGGCGTGAGCGGCTTGCGCTTCCACGACCTGCGCGGCTCCGGGCCGACATGGGCCGCGGTGGCTGGTGCCACCCTGCCCGAGCTGATGCACCGCCTCGGCCATCGGACGCATACGGCAGCGTTGCGCTACCAGCACGCCACCGATCAGCGGCACCGCGAGGTCGCGGACCGCCTCGGCGCACTGCTGTCGGCCGGAACTACCGACGCCGGTGCCGACGTGGTCGAAATCGGCCCTCGTTAAATCTCACTAAGCAACGCGGGGCAACGGCCCCACATCTCGCGACAAACGCCGACCGGGTAGTCGGGCGTTTGTCCTGTTCAGGTCGGGTGTCGGAGGGGGGACTTGAACCCCCACGCCCTTGCGGGCACCAGCCCCTCAAGCTGGCGCGTCTGCCTATTCCGCCACTCCGACGAGCGAACGGCTGAAAATCAGCGTCCGGTGATCGTAGCGCGCCCCAGGAAAGGCACCCGCTACTGTCCGGGCAGGGTTGGGGTCGCGTTCTTGGTCGACTCCGCCTTCCGGACAGCCCAATACCGCGCGAACCACAACAGGCTCGTGCTCCGGGATTCCTGGAGGACCCCGCCGATGGAGCGGCTCCACGCCAGGGCTGCCGGCTCCGCGTACAGGGGCAGTGACACCATCTGATCCCACAGTTGCGTGTCCGCCTGCTGGTAGATGCCGGCCGCGGTGGCCGCGTTGAGCTCCTGCGACGCCGAGTTGACCAACTGCACGAACTGGCTGTTGTTGTACGACGTCCAGTCTTGGGATCCGTTCTTACCCGGCGCACCGAGCAGCGTGGTGTACCAGGCCAGCGTCTGGCTCAGATACGGGCTGAATGTCACCGGCACCAGCGCCATGTCGGCGTACCCGCCGGCCAGCGCCTCCCCCGCCGCCGTCGCCGAGGTCGCCGTCTCGATGTCCGTGTTGAGCCCCGCCGCCAGCAGGTCAGCGCGGATCGCAGGGGCAGCCGACGCCGCCCACGGGTCGCTCTCGTCGACCGTCATGTGCAGCGTGAACGGCACGCCGAAGGCCGAGTGGTAGTAGGGCGAGTCGGGCGTCTTCACCAACCCCGACGCCTCGAAGTACGCGGCCGCCTGGTTCGGCACCGGAGTGACCGGGAAGTTCACGCTGCCCCCCGCCCCGATAGCCGTGGTCGTCGTCGACGACGTTGGCACCGGGATAGTGGTCGTGGACACCGTGGCGCTCGGGGCCGGCTTGTAGCCCTGCTGTCCCTGCACGTAGATGTGGCTGTTCGCCACTGCGATCCCCGGGACGGCCCATCCCACTTGCTGGTTCAACAGTTGCTGGCGGTTGATGGATAGACCGATGGCGTAGCGCAGGTCGGGTGACAGCCGGGCGTCCAGCGAGCTCGCCAGGTCGAGCTGCAGCAAGGTGTTCGACGTGTCCACGTCGCTCTGCGCTCCGGGCAAGCCCGTCACCTCAGTTAGGAATGACGGCGTCACCGTCGTCGGCTCCGCCACCTGCACGGTGCCTGCTGCTCATCCACGACGCCAGCTGCGCTGTGGATGACGCCAGATGGACTGTGATCGACTTCGAGTTGGCCGGCGGTCCCCACCACTTCGGGTTCTGCACCAGTCTGACGGTCGAGCTCGACACCGATGCGATCTCGAACGGGCCACCGGACAGGTCGATGCTGGGGCTGACAGTGGAGCAATTCGGGTTCCAGCCCACCCTTTCCATGACGTGCGCCGGCAGGAGGTTCGAGAAGAGCATCTGCCAGTCGGCGAACACCGTCTTGAACTTCACCGTGACTGTGCGTCCGCCGTTCATCCCGGTCACCGACGCAATGTCGCGATAACCGGCAATGCTGACCACGTCCGTCGACGACCCGTCCGGATCGCCGCGCTGTTGCTCCCAGGCGTACTTGAAGTCCGCTGCCGTGATCGGTACGCCGTCGGACCACACTGCCTTCGGGTTCAGTGTGTAGACCACCGTGAGGGGGCTGAGGCTGAGCGGCTCGGCCGAAGCGATCAGGTCCGAGTTTGGCGTGGGCATCCCGTTGGCGTCGACGACGTACGGGCTGGGCAGGATGCCTGCGAGCACCGTCAGCGTCGCGGGCGTGTTCCCTGACGGCGTATTCGGGTTGCACCCGGTCAGGCTCCCGGTCATCCCGAACGAGATCGACCCGCCTGACACCCCGACGTAGGTGACCGTGGTGCTGCCCCCTCCGGGGCCGCCGCAGGCGGACGCGACCACAGCCAGCGCGCCGAGGACGGAGACAAGACGGACAAGCCCGCGCAAGCGCCGGGGGCGTCGGCCCCGGCCGGTCACTGCAGCCGGAGATCCAGGGTCACCGTCGTGAAGGCGAAGATGATCGCGACCGTGACCGTGATGCGGTCAAGGTTCCGCTCCACGACCGTCGAGCCCTGGGCGGCCGCGCCCACACTGCCGCCGAACATGTCCGAGAGGCCGCCGCCCTTGCCGCTGTGCATGAGGATGAGGAAGATCAGCCCGAGCGCGCTCAACACCTCGATCACGATGTACACCCAGGTGACCGCGTTCAACGTTGCCAACAACGGAGGATCCTCCAGCTCGAACTAGCCCAGGACGAGCGAATCGCCCGCTCGGGCTACGAACGGTAGCAGGCGGCGCTGGCCCTTATGACGTCGGTGAACTTCGCCGCGTCCAAACTCGCACCCCCCACGAGCAGGCCGTCCACGTCGGGCTCCCCCATCAGATCCGGCGCGTTCTCCCCGTTCACCGACCCGCCGTACTGGATCCGCACGCCCGCCGCCGCTTCGTCGCCCCCCAGCTTCCCGACGAGGGAGCGGATGAACACACAGGCGTCCTCTGCGTCGATCGCGGTCGCCGCCATGCCGGTCCCGATGGCCCAGATCGGCTCATACGCCAGCACCAGCCCAGACAGCACCTCGGGCGCCAGCCCGCTTAACGCCGCCAGCACCTGCTCCTCGAGCACGCTCTCGGTCCGTCCCGCCTCGCGCTGCTCCTCGGACTCCCCCACACACACGATCGGGGTCATCTCGTGGCGCAGGACCGCCCGCAGCGTGGCGGCGACCGCCGCGTCGTTCATCCCGAACAGCGTGCGCCGCTCCGAGTGCCCGACGATCACGTACGCAGTCCCCAGCCGCGCCAGGAAGCGCGGGCTCACCTCGCCCGTTAAGGCGCCGGCGTCCTCCGCCGAGCAGTGCTGTGCGCCCAGCGCGAGCGGGAGGTGCTCCTTCTCGACCAGCGTCTGCACCGTGCGCAGGTCCGTGAAAGGCGGGTGGACCGACACGTCCAACCGCGCGACGTCGTCCCCCTTCAGCCGCAGCCCGAGGTCGCGCACGGTGTGCAGCGCCTCGATGTGGTCGTGGTGCATCTTCCAATTCCCGCTTACCAGCGGGCGCCGAGCGGTCACCCCTTCGGCGCGTTCGGGGCCGCGCGCAACGCGTCGATCCCCGGGAGGTGCCCCTCCGACTCGATGAAGGACAGCGATGCCCCGCCACCCGTCGACAGGTAGTCCACCTTGTCCTTGAGGCCGAGTTCTTCGAGCGCGCTCGCACTGTCGCCTCCACCCACCACCGAGAAACCCGGCGATCGGGCGACCGCCTCGGCTACCACCCGGGTCCCCTCGGCGAAGCGGCGGTCTTCGAACGCCCCGAGCGGGCCGTTCCACAAAACGGTGCCCGCGTCGCCCACCGCCGTGGCGAACGCCGCCGCCGAGTCGGGTCCGATGTCGAGCCCGGTCCAGCCGTCGGGCAGGTCGCCCTCGATCACCTTCACGCTCCCCTTGTGCCCCTCTCCCTCTGACGGCGGCCCGAACGAGCCGCCCGGCTCGAGCGCCCGCGTGTCGGTCGGCAGCAGGATCCGCACCCCGGACTCCAGCAGGGCCCGGCAGTCCTCGAGGTGGGTCTCGTCGCAGAGCGAGTTGCCGACGTGCTGCCCCCGCGCCGCGAGGAACGTGAAGGCCATGCCCCCGCCGACGATCAGTGTGTCCACCTTGGTGGCGAGGACCTTGAGCACCTCGAGCTTGTCCGCGACCTTGGCTCCCCCGACCACCGCCACGAACGGCCGCGCCGGCGCCTCCAGGATGCCGCCCAGCACCTCGATCTCCCGAGCGAAGCGCAGGCCGGCCGCGCTCGGCAGGAACTGCGGCGGCCCGACGATCGACGCGTCGGCGCGGTGCGCCGCCCCGAACGCCTCGTCGACGTACGCGTCGTAGCCGTCGATCAATCGCTGGACGAATGCGGGGGCGTTCGCCTTCTCGCCCGGGTCGAAGCGAAGGTTCTCGCTCAGCCTGACGCCCGGGCACAGCACGGCGAGCCGCTCGCGCACCGGGTCCATCTCCCACCGCGGGTCCGGAGCGCCCGGGGGCCGCCCCAGGTGCGAGGCCGCGGTGACCTCGGCACCTTCCTCCAGAAGCCGCCGCAGCGTCGGCAACGCGGCGTTGATGCGGAAGTCGTCGGCCACGGTGGCCTTGCCGCGCACGCCGATGTGCAAGGGGACGTTGAAGTCGACCCGCACGAGCACCCGCTTGCCCTCCAGGGGCGGCAGGTCGGCGAGGAGTGGGATGCCGCGGAGCGGGTCGGTCGTCACTTCCAGCTCCGGTCCCGGGCGCCGTTCAGCTCTTGCCCCCGACCAGGACCGCCAGGTCCACCAGCCGGTTCGAGTACCCCCACTCGTTGTCGTACCACCCGTTCGTCTTCACCAGCGAAAGCTCGTCGCTGATCGGCATCACCATCGTGAGGTCGGCGTCGAACGTGCACGATGCGGGCGAGCCCACGATGTCGCTCGAGACGATGGGGTCTTCGGTGTAGTCCAGGACCTTGTCGAGCGGCGGCTTGGCTGCTGCCTCGGCGAACGCCGCGTTGACCTCCGCCACCGACGGGTTCCCCTTTACGACCGCAGTGAAGTCGGTGATGGAGCCCGTCGGCACCGGCACCCGTAATGAGGTCCCGTCGAGGCGGCCCTTCATGGCCTCGAGCACCAACCCGGTCGCCCGCGCCGCGCCCGTCGAGGTCGGCACGATGTTGGCGGCCGCCGCCGCGCGCCCGGCGCAGGTCTGGGTGCGGCAGGTCCAACAGGTTCTGGTCGTTCGTGTACGCGTGCACCGTCGTCATCAGCCCGCTCACTACTTCGAACGAGTCGTCGACCACCTTCACCATCGGCACGAAGCAGTTGGTCGTGCACGACGCATTGGACACGACGACGTCGTGCACTGGATCGAAGTCCTTGTCGTTCACGCCGATCACGAACGTGGCATCGGCATCACCAGACGGGGCCGAGATAATGACCCGCTTTACCGTCTCCCCGAGATGCGCCGCCGCCTTGTCCCGGCTGGTGAAGAGACCGGTCGCTTCGAGCACGACCTCGGCACCGAGTTCGGCCCAGGGCAGCAGCGAGGGCTCGCGCTCGGCCAGGACCCGAATGTGGCGGTCGCCGACGAGGAGGTCGCTGCCTTCGACGTCGACGGGCACGGGCAGGCGGCCCTGGGTGCTGTCGTAGCGCAGCAGGTGCGCGAGCGTGTCCGGCGAAGTCAGGTCGTTGACCCCGACCACTTCGACGTCCGCACCGGCAGCCAGCATGGCGCGCAGGAAGTTGCGCCCGATGCGCCCGAAGCCGTTGATCCCGACCCGCACCGTCATGTGATCCCTTCTTTCTCGGTCTACCGGGCGCCTATGCCAGCAGACCTGACAGCGCCTCTGCCAGTTTGGCGGGGCTGTGGACAAGCCGGTTCTCGCCCGTCAGGGGAACGTCGTGGACGGGCACATCCGTCGCACCGATCCCCATGCCCTGGATGGTGTCACAGACGACGACATCCACAGTGACATTGTGCCTGGCCAGGGCGGCAACGTGCGCGGCCACGTCATAACCCTCCGTTTCTGGAACCTGCGGACGGAGGTTGCAGACGTACACGACCTGAGCGCTCGATTGGGCAACCGCCTCGGCGATGCCGTGCACCGACACGGCGGCCAACACGCTGGTGAACAAGGATCCGGGTCCGATCACCACCTGGTGCGCCCCGAGGATGCGCTCGACCGCCAACGGCGGTGGCTGAGCGTCGTCGGGCACGAGCGAGACTGTCCACAGGTCGCCCGTCCCCATGACGGCGACCTGGCCGGCCACCGTGCCCTGCGCCGACTCGGCCTTCAGCACCACCAGTTCGGTCGTCGCCGGCAGCACATCGCCCCGGGCACCCAAGAGCAGGGCCGCCTCGCGCACGCCTTGGACCAGATCAGCCGTGGCGTCGATCAACCCCAGTAGGATCAAGTTCCCCAGCGCGTGCCCCGCAAGCTCGCCTTCGTCGTAACGCCGCTCGAACGCGGTGGCCAGCGCGGATTCCTCCTCGGCCAGCGCAACCAGGCATTTGCGGATGTCGCCCAGCGCGACGACGTTCAGCAGCTCGCGCAGCCGGCCGCTGCTCCCACCGTCGTCGGCCACCGAGACGATCCCCGTGAGCAGCCCGGCATAGCGCCGTGCCGCCTTGAGCGTGACGGCCGTGCCGTGCCCTCCCCCGATGGCGACGACGGATGGCCGCGCCTCAGTCACGTTCGATGTCCCGGTGGAAGACGGACACACCCTCTCCTTGTCCACCGAGGCGCTCCGCCAAAGCCTCGGCCAGCGCCACGGAGCGGTGCCGGCCACCCGTGCACCCCATCGCGATGGTCAAGTAGGACTTCCCCTCACGGACAAAGGCCGGGAGGATGCTGATCAGCAAATCGTCCAGCTTCACGAGGAACGCGCCGACTCGGGCTGCCCGAGCACCCACTCCCGGACCGGCTCGTCGAGGCCGCTGTACGGCCGCAGCTCCTCGATCCAGAAGGGGTTCGGCAGGAACCGGCAATCGAACACGATGTCGACGTCGAGCGGGATGCCGTGCTTGTACCCGAACGAGACGACCGACGTCTGCATGCGCGGCACGTCCTCGGACCCGAAGGCCTCGAGGATGCGCGCCCGCAGCTGGTTCGAGTTCAGCTCTGCCGTGTCGACGAGCAGATCGGCGCGCGCTCGGACCGGTTCGAGCAGCTCGCGCTCGACGGGCGATCGACGCCTCGACCCCGCGCGGGGCAGCGGGTGGCGCCGCCTAGTCCCCTCGTAGCGGCGCACGAGCACGTCGTCGGGCGCGTCGAGGAACACGACGCGCACCCGCTTGCGCGTCCCCCGCAGCTCGTCCAGCACGTCGGGGAGGTCGTCGAAGTACTCGGGCCCGGTGTCGGAGCCGCCCCGCCCGATGACCAGCGCAACCCGCTCGATGCCCGATCCGGGCCGGTCCACCATCTCGACCATCTTCATGATGAGGGCGGCCGGCAGGTTGTCGATCACGAACCAGCCGACGTCTTCCAATGCGGCCGCGGCCGTCGACCGGCCGGCACCCGACATCCCTGTCACCACGGCGAACTCGCTCATCGTCCCCCAGCCTTGCGCACGCCCTCGTACACGGCGAGACCGACCTCATCGGGCAGCCAGGACCGGGCCAGGAGCTCCTCGAGCGAGGCGGCCCGCACGGCGTTGACACCCCCGAATTCCTTGACCAGGCGGGCCTTTCGGGCCGGTCCGAGGCCGGGAATGTCGTCGAGGATGCTCTTGGTCATCCGCTTGGCCCGCCGCTCCCGGTGGAACGTGATGGCGAAGCGGTGCGCCTCGTCACGCACCCGCTGCAGGAGGTACAGCGCGTCCGAGCCCCGCCGGAGCCGGATGGGGTCGGGCGAGCCCGGCCGGTACACCTCCTCGAACTGCTTGGCCAACGCCGCCAGCTCTATCTCGTCCTCGAGCCCGAGTTCGCGCACCACGCGCTCGGCCACGTGCAGCTGGCCCTTCCCCCGTCGACCAGCAACAGGTTGGGCCGGTAGGCGAAGCGCTTCGGCCGCTCCCCCACCGGTTGCTTCTCGGCCATCTTCAACGCGGTCAGCCGCCGGGTCAGGACCTCCTCCATGGCGGCGTAGTCGTCGTTGCCGCCCACCGTCTTGACCTTGAAGCGGCGGTAGTCCGAGCGCTTGGCCAACCCGTCCTCCACCACGACCATGGAGCCGACGTAGTCGGTCCCCTGCAGGTGGCTCATGTCGTGGCACTCGATCCGCAGCGGAGCCTCGCGCAAGGACATCGCCCTGTAGTTCGGTCAGGGCCTTGGACCGTGCATTGTGGTCCGACGCGCGGCGCAGCCGGTGCCGCGCCAGGTCCTCGCTCGCCGAGCGTGTACCGTCTCCTGCAGCGCGTGCTTCGCCCCACGCAGCGGCACGGCGATGTCCAAGGGGGCCGCCGCGGATGCCCGCAGCCAACTCCGAATCACCCCGCGGTCGCTGGGCTCCTCCGGCACCAGCACCCGTCGCGGCACCGGCGCCGTCTGCGCCGTAGACCTGCGAGACGATCGTCGACATGAACTCGGGCCCGGAAAGATCCTCGACCTTCTCGGCGACGAAGCCCCGGTGCCCGACGACCCGGCCACGGCGCACCCGGAATATCCGGACCGAGGCCTCGAGCGGATCCTCCGCGAGACCCACCACGTCGAAGTCCTCAGAGCGGTCCGACACCATCTGCTGGGTGTCCGCCGCCTTGTGCACCGCGGTGATCCGGTCACGCAGACGCTTGGCCCGCTCGAACTGCAGCGCGTCGGAAGCCGGCGAGCATCTCGGCTTCCAAGCTGGCCAGTATCGGCTCGGTGTCCCCCGACAAGAACCGCATCAGGTCGTTGACGTAACCCTCGTAGGCCTCGTGGTCGACCGCACCCACGCACGGCCCCGAGCAGCGGTCGATGTCGAAGAGCAGACACGGCCGACCCGAAAAGACGCTTGTGTCGAAACGAACTTCGTGTCCGAGCACGTGCGCACCGGGAAGCTCCGGATGAGGAGGTCGAGGGTCTGCCGGATCGCGTAGGCGTGCCCGTAGGGCCCGAAGTAGCGGACGCCCTTGCGCTTGTGCTCCCTGACGACCGCCGGCCGTGGCCATTCCTCGTTCAGCGTGATGGCCAGCCAGGGGATAGCTCT
>CAWHFH010000006.1:0-540623 GCA_963828455.1 uncultured Acidimicrobiaceae bacterium
AAGTTCACGGCCCCCTCGAGCGCGATCAGCCGTTCCAACCGGTCCTGGTCCGACGCCGTGGTGTCCGCGGCGGCGATCACGAGCTCACGAGACTCTCACGAGACGCATCAGGCTCACGAGACCGGCATGTCCCACATGGGGAACCAGCGCGACAGGTCGGCCTCGACCGGGAGGTCGGCACCGACCATGGTGCGGATCCGGAGCTCCAGCTCGGTGTCGCGCCGCTCCTTCGACGGGTCCACCGGTGCGAACGGGTAGAACGTGCCGCGCTTGAAGAGGTAGACGAGGCGGAAGGCCTTTGCGTCGGACGGTGCGTCCGTCCCGGGCACGAACCCGAACACCGAGCACAGCAGCTGGGGACTCCAGCCGTTGTCCTGCAGCGTCGAGTTCGCCATGTGGATCTTGGTGACGAGCTCCTCGAGGTCGGGGTCGTCGAGCAGGAGCCAGCCGTAGTCGAAGGAGTCGGTGGTGTGCGTGAACTCCTGACCCACCAGCTCGGAGATCTCCTTCTCGGCGTCCGCCACCGCCTGGCCCGGGGGTGGCTTCCAGCACACGCCGGCATGCCCCGAGGACACGAGGCCGCCGGCGCTCTCCAGCGTCAGGGCGGCGGTGGGCAGCGAGAAGAGCGCGTCGAGGTTGGCCCGGACGGGCTTGGTGCGGCCGAGGATGGTGTCGAAGAGCCCCATGGCTGTCCGCCGTTCTAGCGGCTCTGACCTTGCTTCCGGCAATCGGTCCCGTCGGCGGCCCTGCCAGACCCGCAGGCCGGGGCCATCGACCCGAATACAGCGAGGCTCAGACCGCCGGGCTGGAACCGGCCTGGCCCAGCTGGTGCTCGAGCTCCTCGAGCTGTGCCAGCCGCTTCTCGAGCGTGGGGTGGGTCCGGAACAGTTGGCCGAAGCTGAACCCGCCTCCGCCGCCCTGAGTCGCCCCGCTGGACACGGCGGGCGTGAAGAAGAAGGCGTTGAACGGCTCGGCGGCCCGCAGGTCCTTGGTCGGGATGCGGCCCATCTCGCCGGTGATCTTCACCAGCGCCGACGCCAGAAGCGAGGGCCGACCGATCAGCAGCGCGCCGGAGCGGTCGGCCGCCAGCTCCCGGTACCGGGACAGCGCCATGGTCAACAGGAAGCTGATGAAGTAGACGACGATCGACACCAGCATGATCAGCGTCTCGATCAGCGCGACCTGGCTGCCGCCCTGGTTGTTGTTGCCGCCGCCGCCGAAGATCTCCGAGTAGAACATCACCCGCGTCAAGAGCCCGGCGATCATGCCCAATCCGCTGGCGATGGTCATGACGGCCACGTCGCGGTGGGCGACGTGCGAGATCTCGTGCGAGAGCACCGCCTCGACCTCGGGCTCGTCCAACCGCCGCAGCAGGCCGGTCGTGACGCACACGACCGCCGCCTTGGGGCTCCGGCCGGTGGCGAAGGCGTTGGGGATGTCGGTCGTCGCGATCGCCACCTTCGGCTTGGGCATGTCGGCCAGCGCGCACAGGCGGTCCACCACGCCGTGGAGCTCGGGCGCCTGCTCGGGCGTGACCTCCTTGGCGTGCATGGCGTACATGGCGATCTTGGCGCTGAACCAGTACTGGCAGAACAACAAGCCGAAGCCGATCACCAGGATCAGCACGAGGCTGTGCAGCAGGGCGAACAGAATGGCGATGAAGGCGCCATAGAGCAGGACGATGAAGAAACCCGTCATGAGCATGCGACGGGTCAGGCCCCGGTCGGCGGGGATGTTGCGTGAAATTGCCATCAGGTGTTGTCTCCTCCAGACGCCCCGGTTCCATTGCCCCCGGTTCCTGCGGCTTCGGCCGCCCCGTCAGCCCCGGCCCCCGACCCGGCCCCGGCCCCGGCCCCGGAAGTCTCCGCCGATGCCGCCACCGCATCCGCCGACGGCAACGCCGCCGCCCCGCCGCCGCCCGTACCCAACTCCGCCTTCAATGCCGCGAGCTCGTTGTCGACCAGGTTCGTCGACGACACCTTGTCCAACTCCTTCTGGATGTCGTCCACCGGCGTCGACAGGTCCTCCAGCGCCCCCGAGGCCAGCAGTTCGTCGATGGCGCCGGCCCGCGCCTGCATCGAGGCGATCTTGTCCTGCGCGCGCTGCATGGTGGCGCCGGCGTCCTTCGACGAGGTCGAGATCCCCGACACCGCCTCGCCGACCTTGGTCTGGGCCTCGGCCGCGGTATAGGACGCCTTCAGCGTCTCCTTCTGCGTGCGGAACTGCTCGACCCGTGCCTGCAGCGTCTGTGAGGTCGAGACGAGCTTCTGCTCCTGCTCGGTGATCTGGTCGTGCTGGGTCTTGAGCTCCGCCAGCTGCTCACCGAGCGCGGCCCGCCGCGCCAGCGCCTCCCGGGCCAGGTCCTCATTGCCTTGCGCCAGCGCGGCCTTGGCCTGACCCTGCAACTTGTCGGCCTGCTTCTGCAACCCTTGCGCCTGCAACTCGATCCGCTTGCGGGCCGTCGCCACGTCCGCCACGCCCCGGCGCACCTTCGTGAGCTGCTCGACCTGGCGCTCGTAGGACAGGTCGAGCGTGTCGCGGGGGTCCTCCATCTTGTCCAGGGCCTTGTTGGCCTTCGAACGGAAGATGTCGAGGAAGCGCTGCCACGTGCCTGCCATGACTATCGAGCATAAAGCCCAGCGGGGGAGCGGGGGCACCGGCCGAGCCGCTACCCGACAGGCCGCTGAGCGGGGCGCCCAATAGGCACGGAACGACCAGCCGGGCGGCCCGTGGAGGGCCGCCGCTAATCTCGGGCGGGTGCGCGACCGCCTCTGCCTCCTGAGCGTCCACGCGCACCCGGACGACGAGGCCTCCAAGGGCGCGCCCACCGTGGCCAAGTACCACGCCGAGGGCGTGCACACCGTGTTGGTCACCGCAACGGGCGGTGAGGAGGGCGACATCCTCAACCCCGCCATGGACACGCCCGAGGTGCGGGCCGACATCGGGCGGGTCCGGATGGCCGAGCTGAAGGCCGCCACCGACATCATCGGCTATGACGAAACGGTCCTCCTGGGCTACCGCGACTCGGGCATGCCCGAAACCGAAGCGAACAAGAACCCGGCGTCGTTCGGCCAGGCACCGCTCGATGAGGCGGTCGGGAAACTGGTGGCCGTCATCCGCCGCACGCGTCCTCAGGTCGTGATCACCTACGGCGAGGACCATGCGGGCTACCCCCATCCTGACCACATCCGTGTCCACCAGATTTCTGTGTTGGCCTTCGACTCCGCCAGTGATCCGGACAAGTACCCGGAGGCCGGACCTCCCTTCGCCCCGGCCAAGCTCTACTACTCCGTCTGGGCCGCTTCGCGCTTCCGCGAGATCCACGCCAAGTTCGAGGAGCTCGGGCTCGAGTCACCCTTCGACGACAAGTGGCTCGCACGGATCGGCCGTGACGAGACCTACACCACGACGATCGACATTGCCGACTTCACCGACGTACGGGCCGAGGCACTCAAGGCGCACGCCACCCAGGTCGACCCGACCTCGAAGTTCTGGTTCGGCCTCCCCCCCGAGGTCATGCGCGACATCCACCCGGTCGAGGAGTTCTACCTCGCCCGCAGTCGCATCGGTCCGACGACCGGCGTGACCGAGAAGGACCTCTTCGAGGGGCTGCGCCAAAGCTGACCGCAGACTCGGCACCCGCGCCGTCTCGGCGCGGCCGGAACCCTCGATGTCCGCTGCGACCATCTTGATCCTGTCGTCTTCGATCTCGGCCGACGCCGCAAAGCCGCCCGTTCGTCCACAGCGTGGCGGACTTCGCGCACGACGTTGCGGTACCCCGGCACGTCGGCGCGTTGGCGCAGCGCGTAGATGTCGTCGAGGCCGATCCTCGAACTCGCCGCGCACCGCCATGAGGTGGCGGCTCGTCTATTCGCTGTCGGGTCGATAGGCGTGCGTCACGTCAGAGGCCGGTGCCAGCTGCCAGGCACAGCCTATGGGCCGGACCAACGCAAAGTTCTTCGTGTGGTCGTCACAGTTCGCCGCCATGACGTTGAACACCATCCGCCCGAAGGCTGGGCGCCGCGTGGTCGGACCGGACCTGGTACGTCGTGGGGTTGACGGCGACGACCGCCTTGGCCCCGCGCCGCCGGCGCTCGTGCCGACTTGGATGAGCTGTTCGAGCGCCGCGTGTGCGGTCTCGTCACCGATGAATTCGCCCCGCACGGTGGGGCGCGCCGCCAGCACCAGGTCGGCCAGATGCACCGCAGTCGGCGGGACGAACCCGTGAATCCGACGGGATTAGCGACGATCGACAATCAGACTATTAAGCTTGAGACAGGGGATAAGGTCCGAAATTTTGCTTTACGCCGGGGTTCGAGACGGTCAGGCAACCGGCCCGAGGAAGCTCCAGTCGATGATCCCGGCGCTCTGGAGTAGCACGAGGATGACGGCGGTCGCCAAAACCGCCAGGAGCACCACGGTCACGACAGCCCTCCAGGCAAGACGGCGGCGCAGCGCCCCGCGCTTCGCGTGCTTCCGGCGCTCCGCGCGCTTCCGGCGCTCCGCGCGGGTTGGGACAGCCGGAGCGGGGGTGACAGACGCCGACGCTGGAGGTTCGGATACCCGGGCCGGAGCATCGGAAACCGGTGCCGGAACATCGGAAGCCGGAGGTGGAGCGGCCTGTACCGGAGCCGGCGTCGCCCGAGCCGACGGTGCGACCACCCCCAGTGCGGCACCCGTCCCACTCGCGTTCGTGTCGGACACAACCGGCTCGGAAACATTGGCTACATCAGGGCTGCCGGCGGACGTGACGTCGCGCATGAGGATCTCGAGGTCGTCGAGCGTCCAGCCCGGTACGACGAGCGGCGTCGTCGCGCCCTGGCCGCGCAGGGTGAGGAGGACGTACCCCTCGCGCTCTTCGATCTCCCACTCCGAGACGCGGTCCCACGACATCAGCTGGGCGGGACGCTCGGGACGACGTACCTCGATGCCTTCGCGCGAGAGCACGAGCTCGAACACGTCGTTGCCGCGCTTCTTCTGTCTCGAAAGGATCGAAACACCCTGGATCGTGGCCGGGCTCGTACCGATCACCCGCTGCTGCCTCAACCGCCGGCGCGCGCCAGCTCGCGCAGTGGCCGGTATCCGATGAGGGTGGCACCGACCTCGTCGAGGGAGCGGCGGACCCAGTCCTCTTTGCAGATCATCTCGTAGTCGTCGACTCGTCGCATCCAGTCGTTCGTAGCGAGTGAGCGCAGCTCGGCGCTGTCGACAGCCGGGTGCAACAGGAACTCGGTCACGCCCGGCCGCAGCGTCGCGAAGTCCCGCTCGAACGTCTGGCGGGTCCCGACGCCGCCCACGTAGCGGAAGTGATCGGTGAAGACGGCTCCGGCCTCCGCAGCGACGGCGCGTGCGGGGAATCCCGTGTAGTGCTCGGTGGCCGGGCTGGCCATACGCAGCGGCAGACCGAACTCGACCGCCAGGTCGACGTAGACGTCGAAGAACTCGGGGCGCAGCTGCAATGTCCCCATGTGCGAGTCGATATGGCTCACGTCGAAGCCCCAGAGTATGGCGCGCTCGATCTGGGCGCGACACTCGCGTCGCACCTCGTCGAGATCGGCGTGGTCCCAGACGTCCTCGACCGTGCTCGGGAAACCGCCGTCCCCACCGAGGAGCGACGGTGCATGTGTGATCGGGCCCCAGCGGTAGAGCTCGTATTCCGCGTTGAGCGTGAGATGGACCCCGACGTCCTCGCCCCGATAGCGCGACGAGGCTTCGCGGGCCCAGGGGCAGGGGACCATGAGGGTAGCGCTGGTGACGGTTCCGGTCGCCAGGCATTCGAAGACCCCGACGTTCGCCGAGTGGCATGAGCCGAGGTCGTCCGCGTTGATGATCACCAACTTGGCGTCGGCGGGATAGCCGAGCCGCTGCGCCAGATTGGCCTCAGCCATGGTCGCCTGCTCCTCCGGACACGTCCGCGTCCTGGGCCCGCGCGTCCGATGCGATCTCGTCCTGGAACGCCACCATTCTCGCCGCCAGGGCGGGATCCCCGAGGCCGAGGATGCGCACCGCCAGCAGCCCGGCGTTCCGGGCGCCGTTCACGGCCACGGTTGCGACGGGCACACCCTTGGGCATCTGCACGATGGAGAGCAGGCTGTCGAGGCCGTCGAGCTGCGACAGCGCGACCGGGACGCCGATGACCGGCAGCGGGGTGACCGAGGCCAACATGCCGGGCAGGTGGGCGGCACCGCCTGCGCCGGCGATGATCACCTTTACGCCCCGCCCGGCGGCGTCCTGGCCGAAGGCGAGCATCTCACGGGGGGTCCGGTGGGCGGAGACCACACGGACCTCGTGGGGCACCTCGAAACGCTCGAGCATCTCGACGGCACCTTGCACGACCGGCAGGTCTGACGAACTGCCCATCACGACCGCGACCAGTGGGGCGGCGCTCACGAGGCGGCCTCCGAGGGCAGCGAGAGCCCGGACGGGACGGGCGTGCCGAGTGCCCGCGCTGCGGACCAGGCGCGGGCGCGCACCTCTTCAGCGTCGTCGCCGCACACGGTCACGTGCCCCAGTTTGCGCCCCGGTCGCGGGTCCTTGCCATACAGGTGCACGTGCGCGCCCTCGACAGCCAGCCCCCCGGCGAGCAGTGCCGACGGGTCGGCAGCCTCGTCGCCGCCGAAGACGTTGACGCTGGCGACCTGGGGGTGCCGGGGTGCGGTCGAGCCCAGGGGCAGGTCGAGGACGGCGCGGACGTGGTTCTCGAACTGGGAGGTCACCGCACCCTCGATCGTCCAGTGCCCCGAATTGTGCGGGCGGGTGGCCACCTCGTTCACGAGGATCCGGCCCCCGGACCAGAAGAGCTCGGTGGCCATGACACCGACGGCGCCGGCGATCTCGGCCACCTTCTGTCCGAGGCGGGTCGCCGCCTCGACGACCTCGCTCGGGAGCCGTCCCGGCACCAGCACCTCGCGGCACACACCGCCCACTTGTGCGGTCTCGACCGCCGGCCAGGCCGAAGACGACCCGGAAGGGCGCCGCGCAACCATGACGGCTAACTCGGCTTCGAGCGGGAGGAGCTCCTCGACCACGACCCGGCCCTCGACGTGGGAGAGGACCTCCGCCGCTTCGGCCGCGTCGGCGACCGGCCAGACCCCTTTGCCGTCGTAGCCGCCGCGGGCGGCCTTGAGCATGAGGGGCCAGCCGTGTTCGGCGGCGAAGTGGGAGACGGCGTCGGGCGCGTCAGGCCCGTCGGCGACGATTTCGTAGGCGGGAACCGGGACCCCGGCACTGTCGAGGACCGACCGCATGTGGGCCTTGTCGACGGCGAACTCGAGGGTCGACGTGCAAGGGCGCAGGACGTAGCCCTCCGCGGTGAGTCCGGCGACGATGTCGAGGTCGACCTGCTCGTGGTCGAAGGTGACGACGGCGCAACGCTCGCACAGCGCACGGAGGTCGTCTTCGACGAAGGGCGAGCCGATGACGACCTCGGCCGCAACCGCGCAGGCGGCGTCGTCGGATCGCTGGGCCAGGACGGCCATGGACAGGCCGAGCGCGCTCGTGGCCTCCCCGGCCATGCGTGCCAGCTGTCCGGCCCCGACGAAGCCGATGTCGTGGGTGCTCAGCTCGCTCGCCCCCGTCCGGGGTTTCGCATAGACAGGGGGGACACAGCAGGCAGATTACGCGAGGAGTCCGACGACCATGGCCACACAACTGCGGATCGGTGGATTGCTCGATGTGGAGCAGCCGCTGGCCCGGATCGTGGCGCAGCTGCAGCGCTTCGAGGAGGCGGGGTTCGCACACGCCTTCTCCTCACAGATCTTCGGCCCTGACGCACTCACGGTCCTGGCCGTCGCGGGGTCCCAGGTGCCGCGGATTCAGTTGGGCACCGGCGTCGTACCGGTGTACCCGCGGCACCCGATGATGCTGGCGCAGCAGGCCCTCACGGTGCAGGCGGCCACCGGAGACCGCCTGCTGTTGGGGATCGGGCTGTCGCATCAAGTGGTGGTCGAGGGCATGTGGGGCATGAGCTTCGACAAGCCGTATTCGTACATGAAGGAGTACCTGTCCGCGCTCATGCCGCTCCTGCGCGGGGAGACGGTGGCATTTGCGGGCGAACGGATCACGTCCAACTCGTTCCAACCTGTCGGGATGAAGGACGCGGCGCCGCCGCCTGTGCTCGTCGCCGCCTTGGGAACGGCGATGCTGAAGTTGGCCGGGACCGTCGCCGACGGCACGATCACCTGGATGACAGGCACCGGGACGGTCCGCGACCACATCGCGCCCACGATCGGTGCGGCGGCCGACGCGGCGGGCCGCCCAGCGCCACGCGTGGTCGTGGCGCTGCCCGTCGCGGTCACCAGCAACGTCGAGGCCGCGCGTGGAACGGATCAACAAGGAGTTGGCGATCTATCCGAATCTGCCTTCGTATCGAGCGATGCTCGACAAGGAGGGGGCAGAGACCCCCGCCGACGTCGCCTTCATCGGTGACGAGGAGACCGTCGTTGCTGCGATCGCCACCCTGGGCGAGGCTGGCGCCACCGACTTTTCGGCGGCGATCACCGGGGATGCCTCGGAGCGTGAGCGGGGCTTCACGTTGATGAGTGAGCTGGCGAAGGGCTGAGCCCGGACGGGGCTCGGCGAGCGCCGGTCAGCGCTCGAGCGTCGTGAACTTGTACTCGTTGAGGTCGGGAAGCGAGTCGAAGAGCTGCAGCACGCCGTCGATGTTCCGGCGCGCCCGTTGCGCGTCGCCCTTCGGCCGGCTCATGATGCGCACGAACACGGCGCGCCCGTCGACGACGAAGGTAGGGACACCGAAGGCGGCCCATTCGTTGACGGACTGTTCGTGGGCCCGGCGGATCTCCTCGATCGGCGCGCCGGACTGCACCTCGGCGACGACTTTGTCGCCCGGGACACCGACGCCGTCGAGAATGCCGGCCACGACCTCGGGGAGACGGAGGTCAAGACCCTCGTCGTGCCGCGCCGCGAAGAGGGCGACGTGAGCGTCGAGGAAGCGGTCGGGGTACTGGTCCCGCACGACGACGCCCGACGCCAGGGCCATGAGGTCCTTGGCCTTGTCGGGGTTGCCCCACACCGCCGGATCGCCCTCGGCCACGTGGATCTGGCTGAGCGAGAACGGGAGGAACGTCACGTCCCAATCGGCCCCGTCGGCCAGGCCGACGGCGATGTGCTCATGGGCGTTGCGGGCAAACGGACACCGGTAATCCCAGTTGACGGCGAACTTCACAACTTTTCCAACAGGACCTCGTTGGCAGTCATTCCCCTGATGCGAGCGCGCCGCCCCATGCGACGTCCGCGGGTGCCGGGTGTCACCAGGTTGACCAACGGGCGAATCCCGAGCCCGAGTACCGACCCGATGGCGGCACCACCGAGGACGTCGGTCGGGTGGTGTGCCCGCAGGTGCACCCGGCTGGCGGCCACCGCCGCGGCGAAGCCGACGTTGGCCGCGGTCTGCGTGTCGGAGTCCGCGAGGACGAATGCGGTGCAGAAGGCCGCCAGGGTGTGGCCGCTCGGGAAGCTGCTGCTCGAGGGCGTCCGCACGGCGGCCGAGAGATGGTCGTCGGGTCGTTCCCGGGCGACCGCGTCCTTCACGACTCGGTTCACGATCATCGACGAGAAGCCCGCGGCGGCGAGGGCCACGACCGCCCGCCGGCGATTGGGGCCGCGGCGGCGCGCCTTGAACGCGGCGAGCACGACCCAGATGAGCCCGTAGTCGGCCAAGTTGGAGAGGACGGCAGCGGCGCGGTCGGTCTGGGGGTTGCCCCGCAGCCGTGCGAAGGCGGCGTCGACCGCCTCGTCGATCGCCGTCATCTGGGACACGTCAAGCCGCGAAGGCGGGGCAGGAGGCCTTGAAGTTGCAGTAGTCGCAGAGGGGGCCGACGTTGGGGCGGAAGTCTTCGGCATTGCACGCTCGTTCTATCGCAGTCCAGACGGCGGTCGCGCGTTTGCGCTGGCCCCGGATGGTCTGCTCGGTGGCGATGGCGGTGATGGCCAGCGGCTCGCGCAGGTAGAGCAGCCGCACCTCTGCGGGCGCCTGCCCGAGCATGCTCTCGCACAGGAGGGCATAGGTCTGGACCCCGCCGAGGCTGCCGCGCTCGAAACGCTCGCTGGGCGCGCGGCCCGTCTTGTAGTCGACGACGATCAGCCGCCCGTCGGGCGTCACGTCGAGGCGGTCGATGATGCCGCGCAGGCGCAGACCGTCGAGGTCCGTCTCGACACCGAGCTCGACGCCGACGGCCCGGGCCTCGTTCGGGTCCTCGAGGAGGAAGTAGTTCGCCACGAGCCGGCGCGCGTCCTCGACGAACTCGGCGGCGGCCTCGTCGTCGAGGCCGAGCCCCACGACCTCCTCGTCGTCACGGAGGGCGTCCCACGCGCGTTCGACTTCCTGCGCAGCGGCCACAGGCGTCCGCGCGCCGGCCGGGTGGTGCCAGAACAGGCGCTCGAGTGCGGCGTGCACGAGCGTCCCCTTCACTGCCGGCGCCGACGGCGGCTCGGGAAGCCGCTCGATCTGGGAGAACCGGAACGCGAGCGGGCAGCTCGTGAACGAGCTCACCTTGGAGGGGCTCAGGGTGCGCGGGGGACTGAGCGCCATCGCGCCAGACTACGGCGGGGCTGCGACCGCACCGGTTCATTTCCCGGGCCCGACCCGGACCGGGGGCCGGTTCAAAGCGGGTAAAAAGAGGTCACATGGCAGGGCGCACCCGTGGCTGATCTCCGCCGCTCCACCCGCTGGGCCGGGCTGCGCCCGGGCGATCCGGTGCAGGTCCAGGGCACGCGGCTGCGCGGCTCGTCCTGGGCCTTCGTGGCGCACGTGACCAACGGCGAGACGGGCGAGGTGTGGGTCGAGGTGGTCGGCGGTCGCGCCGGCGACCGCTCCGTCCGCTCCTTCCGGCCGGACCAGCTCTATGCGCCCTCGGCGCGTCCCGGCCGGGACGCCTCACTGGCCGAGGCACCCGGGCTGCCGCTCGAGTGATACCCGTCCTCACGACCGAGCGGCTCGTCCTGCGCCCCTTCACGCCAGACGACCTGCCCGCGCTCGCGGTCCTCCACGCCGAGGAGTCGTTCTGGTGGTACCCGTTGCGCCGCGGCATGTCGGAGGAGGAGACCAATGACTTCCTCGCCCGCGTGATCGAGCGCTACGACTCCGATGGCTTGGGCCTCGAGGCGGTCGAAGACCGTGCCAGCGGCACGATGATCGGGTGGGCCGGGCTGGCGGTGCCCCACTTCCTGCCCCAGATACTCCCCGCCGTCGAGGTGGGGTGGCGCCTGGGTGAAGCGCACCGGGGACAGGGTCTGGCCACCGAGGCGGGAGCAGCTGCAGTGGCCTGGGGCTTCACCGAGGGAGGTCTGGACCGCATCGTGAGCATCTACGAGCCCGAGAACACGCCGTCGGGGAGGGTCATGGAGCGACTTGGCTTCACGTTCGAGCGCACCACGTCGGGTCCGCGGGGCAAGACGGTGCACGTGATGGAGCTGACACGACGGCAGTGGGACGCGCACGCGCACGCCCGTAACGACGCGCATGGGTGACATCGAGGAGCAGACCGCTGTGCGGCCCACGGGTGCGGGCCACTACGCCGCCGACGTGTGTCAGGACTGGGAGATCTGGGGCCCGTGCGGCGGGTACGTCGCGGCCATCGCGTTGCGGGCCGCGGGGGCGGAGAGCGGGCTGCTGCGACCGGCGAGCTTCTTCTGCCACTACCTGTCGGTGGCGGCGTTCGAGCCGGTCGACCTGAGGGTCACGTCGTTGCGGTCGGGCCGCACGGTCCACGCGCAACGTGTCGAGATGACCCAACACGACCGCCCGGTCCTCGACGCCATGGTCTGGTCCGTCGGCGAGGTCGCCGGCCTCGAGCACGAGGACGTGTCGCCGCCCGACGTGCCGGGTCCCGACGGACTGCGCAGCGTCGAGGAGCGAGTACCCGACGAGGACCGTCCCCCTTTCGCCTACTGGGGCAACTTCGACCAGCGACCGATCGCGTGGTCGGACTCCTGGCCGCCCGACGGCCCGCTGCCGCCGACGTGGCAGACCTGGGTGCGGGCCCGACCCCGCGCCACCTTCGGCGACCCGTGGGTGGACGGCGCGCGGTCGCTCATCGTCCTCGACGTCGGGAGCTGGCCGGCGGGGTCGCGGCCGCACGCGTATCTCGAGCCACCCTTCGTCGCGCCGAGTCTCGACCTCTACGCGTCGTTCCAATATCCAGGAAGTGCATCGGAGTGGATGTTGCTCGACGCGCACTCGCCGGTTTCGCAGGGCGGCCTGTTGTCGTGGACCGGGCGGGTCTGGTCGGAGGACCGCCGCCTGATCACCAGCGGTGGAGGGCAGGCGGTATTCCGGCACACCTGAGGCGAGGGCCCGACCTACTCGACCGAGTACCCGTCCATCCGGGCCAGGATCCGCAGCATGACCTCGTCGGCGCCCGCTCCGATGGAGTCGAGCCGCGTGTCGCGGAAGTAGCGCGACGTCCAGTTCTCGTCCATGTAGCCCATGCCGCCGTGGAACTGCACGGCCCAGTCCGCCACCTCACGCTGCAACCGTGAGCCGAGCAGCTTGCCGATGGTGGCGTAGCGGGTGGCGTCCTCGCCCCGGCTCACGGCCTCGGCGGTCATCGAGGCGTAGTGCTTCAAGACGTCGTGCCGCGCCCCGAGCTCGGCCAGCGTGAACTGCACGTACTGGTTGGCCAACAGCGGCGCCCCGAACGCCTTGCGCTCGCGCACATAGGAAGCGGTCTTCTCGAGCGCCAGCTCAATGGACCCCACCTGCTTGTAGAAGGTGGTCAGGCGTTCCGCCTGGAACTGCACCATCTGCTGCTGGAAGCCCCGGCCGGTCTCGCCGATGGTGTTGGCGACGGGCACCCGCACATCGGAGAAGGACAGCTCCGCGGTGTCGCTCGACCACATACCAAGCTTCTCGAGCTTGCGCGAGACGGCGACGCCCGGCACGTCGGTCGGCACCACGATCAGCGACATGCCGCGTGCCCCGTCCGCCTCGTCGGAGGTGCGCGCCAGCAGGCAAAGCCAGTCGGCCTGCACCCCGTTCGTGATGAAGAGCTTCGAACCGTTGATGACCCACTCGTCGCCGTCGCGCACGGCGCGGGTGCGGATGCCGGCGACGTCGCTGCCGGCATCGGGCTCGGTGACCGCGATCGACGTCACCACTTCGCCCCGGACGGCGGGCGCCAAGAACCGCTCCTTCAACTCCGGGCTGCCGTAGCGGTGGAGCGCCGGCGTGGACATGGACATCTGGACGGCAATGGCCATGGGGACGCCGCCGCAGCTGACCCGCCCCAGTTCCTCGGCCGCGATGCGGGTGAAGCTGTGATCCGCTCCCATGCCGCCGTAGGCCTCGTCGTACTCCAACCCGAACAACCCGACGGCGCCCAGCTTCGGGAAAAGCTCGTGGGCGGGGAACATCCGGGCCGCCTCCCACTGCTCGACGTGCGGCTCGATCTCACGCTCGAACAGGTCGCGCAGCGTCTTGCGGAACAGTTGCTGCTCGTCAGACTCGATCACCGGCCAACGGTACCACCGGCCATTTTCGGCCCACCCAGGCGTGCCCCCCTACACTGCGCATCCGTGACGGATTCGCAGGTGGACGTGCAGCACGACGGTGCCGTGCGCACGCTCATTCTCGATTCGCCCGAGAACCGCAATGCGCTCTCCGCCCGCTTGCTCGAGAACCTGGCGCGGGCGTTGCGTGACGCAACGACTGACGCAGACGTGCGCGCCGTCGTCATCACCGGCACCGGCACCGTGTTCTGCTCCGGCGCCGACCTGTCCGAGCCCGGGAAGGCCGCTCCCAACCTGATGCCCGACATCCTCACGACGATCGTCAACAGCCCGGTTCCCGTCATCGCCCGGGTCAACGGTCACGCCCGAGCCGGCGGCCTCGGGCTCATCGCCGCCGCCGACATGGCCGTCGCACCCGAGTCGAGCACGTTCGCATTCACCGAGGTCCGCGTCGGCGTCGCCCCCGCCATGATCCTGGTGCCCACGCTCCGGGTCATGGACAGGCGCTTCCTCGCCCGCATGACCCTGACGGGCGAGCGCTTCAGCGCGCCCGAGGCCATGGCCGCCGGTCTCCTCAGCGCGGTCACCGCCGACGGCGACGAGGCACTCGACGAATGGGTCACCGCCCAGACGACGGCGATCCGGAAGGCGGCGCCGGGCGCTCTCCGGGCCACCAAGGGACTGCTGCGCGATCTGCCGCCGCACGACTGGACCGAGGGCCTCACGACCGCCGCCGCCCTGTCGGCCGAGTTGTTCGCAGGCGCCGAGGCCGCGGAGGGCATGGCGGCGTTCCTCCAGAAGCGCCGGCCGTCGTGGGACACGACCGAATGAGCCCGCCTCGATGAGCACCGTCCTGCGCACCCTGCTGACGACGTCGAACCCTGAGCACCGCGCCCAGGCGGACGCCATGCGCGGCCTCGTCGACGAAGTGCGCGCGCTGCACGATGAGGTGTTGGCGGGCGGCGGCGCGCAGTACGTCGAACGGCATCGAGCCCGCGGCAAGATGATGGTGCGCGAGCGCCTCGAGGCACTCGTCGACCCGGGCTCGCCGGTGCTCGAGCTCTGCCCGCTCGCCGGACTCCACACCGGTGACCCCGTGGGCGGGGGTGTCGTGGTCGCGTTGGCCGAGGTGTCGCACACCCAGTGCCTCGTCATCGCGAACGACCCGACGGTGCGCGGCGGCACCACGAGCCCCACCACGATCCGCAAGCTCTTGCGCGCCATGGACGTGGCCGAGGAGAACCGCCTCCCGGTTCTGATACTCGTCGAGTCCGGAGGTGCGGACCTGCCCCGCCAGGCCGACGTGTTCGTGCCCGGGGGCGAGCAGTTCCGCCGCCTGACGCAGCTCTCCGCGTTGGGCATCCCGACCATCTGCGTGGTCTTCGGCTCCTCGACCGCCGGTGGCGCGTACCTCCCGGGGATGAGCGATTACACGGTCATGGTGGAGGACCGCGCCCGCGTCTTCCTGGGCGGGCCGCCCTTGGTGAAAATGGCCATCGGCGAGGACGCCGACGAGGAGGAGCTCGGTGGCGCGCTCGATGCACGCCAGGACGTCCGGTCTGTGCGACTACCTCGCCCGCGACGAGGAGGACGCGCTGCGCATCGCCCGCGGCATCGTGGCTCATCTGCACTGGCGCCGCCTCGGCCCGGGCCCGAGCGGCCCGGCCGACGAGCCTCTCTACCCCGCCGAGGACCTGCTGGGCATCGCATCGGTCGACGTCCGCGTCCCCTTCGACGTCCGCGAGATCCTCGCCCGCGTCGTCGACGGCTCACGCTTCGAGGAGTTCAAGGAGTCCTACGGCCCGCAGCTTGTGTGCGGGTGGGCGTCCATCGGCGGCTATCCGATCGGCGTCGTGGCGAACAACGGCATTTTGTTCTCGCCCGAAGCGCAGAAGGGCGCGCAGTTCATCGCACTGTGCAACCGGACCGACACGCCCATCCTCTTCGTGCAGAACATCACCGGCTTCATGGTGGGCACGCGGTACGAGCAGGGTGGGATCATCAAGGACGGCGCCAAGTTGATCAACGCGGTGTCCAACTCCAAGGTCCCACATCTCACACTGATGGTCGGGGCCAGCTACGGGGCCGGGAACTACGCCATGGCCGGACGGTCCTACGACCCCCGCTTCATCTTCACCTGGCCTAATCACCGTATCGCCGTCATGGGACCCAAGCAGCTTGCGGGTGTGCTCTCGATCGTGCGGCGCAACGCAGCCGAGGCGGCCGGGCGGACGTTCGACGAGGACGCCGACGAGGAGCTGCGTCGGGCGACGGAGAGGCAGATCGAGGAGGAATCGACGGCGCAGTACGCGACCGGGCGGCTGTGGGACGACGGGATCATCGACCCGCGCGACACCCGCACCGTGCTCGCCATCGCGTTGACCGCGGTGCACTCGGCCGCGGTCGAGGGGACGGCCGTGTTCGGGGTGGTGCGGCACTGATGAAAACGACGCCTCTCCAGCGCATCCTCGTGGCCAACCGGGGCGAGATCGCCCGCCGCGTCATCCGCGGCGCGCACGACGCCGGGTGTGAGGCCGTCGCCGTGTACGCCGCGGACGATGCCGCCAGCCCGCATGTCGGGGAGGCCGATGCCGCCCTGCTGCTCCCGGGCGCGTCGCTGCGCGAGACCTATCTCGACCCGGACGCGCTCGTGGCCGCGGCCCGGGCGAGCGGATCGGACGCACTGCACCCCGGCTACGGGTTCTTGTCGGAGAACCCGGCGTTGGCCGAGGCCTGTGAGGGGGCCGGGATCGTGTGGGTGGGCCCGCCGGCCGAGGC
Organism: uncultured Acidimicrobiaceae bacterium; assembly: GCA_963828455.1. GTDB lineage: Bacteria > Actinomycetota > Acidimicrobiia > Acidimicrobiales > RAAP-2 > Bog-473. The sequence continues at coordinate 16,246 of CAWHFH010000006.1, forward strand.
CATGCGGGTCATGGGCCACAAGGCCCGCGCCAAGGAGGTGGTCGCGAAGGCCGGCGTGCCCGTCCTGCCGAGCGCCGTCGTGGCCGCCGAGACCGACGACACGGCGCTCGCCGCCCTCGCCGAAGACGTCGGCTACCCGCTGCTGGTCAAGGCGTCGGCCGGTGGAGGAGGACGCGGCATGCGCCTCGTCGAAGCGCCGGGCGAGCTCGCCGTGGCCGTGGCCGCGGCCCAGCGCGAGGCCGCCGCCGCGTTCGGGTCCGACGAAGTCTTCGTGGAGCGGTATCTGTCCGAACCGCGACACGTCGAGGTGCAGGTCATCGGCGACACCCACGGCACCGTCCTGCATCTCTTCGACCGCGAGTGCTCCGTCCAGCGCCGGCACCAGAAGGTGGTCGAGGAGGCGCCCGCGGTGCTCGTGCCCGACGCCACGCGTCACGCGATGTGGGATGCCGCGGTCGCAGCTGCGAAGGCGGCCGGCTACGTCGGCGCCGGCACGGTGGAGTACCTCGCGGACTCGAGTGGCTTCTACTTCCTCGAGATGAACACGCGCCTGCAGGTCGAACACGGCGTCACCGAGCTCGTGACCGGTCTCGACCTCGTCGGACTGCAGCTCGCCGTGGCCTCCGGTCGGCCGCTGCCCTTCCCCCAGGAGGCCGTCACCAGCACCGGCCATGCGATCGAGGTGCGGCTGTGTGCCGAGAGCCCCCGGGACGGGTACCGGCCGACGCCGGGCACCGTGGCGTACGTCTGTTGGCCCGGGGGCGCGGGGGTGCGCGTCGACAGCGCCATCGAGCCGGGCAGCGCGGTCAGCCCGGTCTACGACTCGCTCGTTGCGAAGCTGATGGCGCACGGCGACGACCGACCCGGCGCAGTTGCAAGGCTTTCGCGGGCGCTGCGGGCCCTTGAGCTCGACGGTCTCGAAACCAACCGCGATCTCCTCCAGGCTGTGCTCGACGACCACACGTTCCGGCGCGGCGACATCGACATCCATTTTCTCGACACCCGCACCGACCTGCGGGACGCGCGCGTGCCCGACGAGGTGCGGCGGCGTCACGCCGCGGCGGTCGGCTTCAGCTTGTTGGAGGAGCGGGCCGCGCGGAGCCTCGTCCCGGTGCCGTCGGCCGGGTGGCGCAATGTGGGCCGCGCCCTGCACGCAGACGAGCTGAGCGACGCGGCCGGGACCATCGAGGTACGGGTCCCGGCACCGGAGGCGCCGGCCGAGCTCCGGGTCGACGGCGAATGGCAGTCCGCCGGCTCGGCCACCGCGCACAGCAGCGTGGTCGACCACCTGGCCTCGGACGGGCTGCGACGCCGGTACCGAGTCCGGCTCGAACCGCACGCTGCCTTCGTCAACGGACCCGAGGGCCAGTCGACATTCGCATTGCGCGCCGAGGACGACGCCGCCGAGCACGGGGGCATTGCCGGCGAGTGCCGGGCGCCGTTGCCCGGGGCGGTGACCAAAGTGCTGGTGAGCGTGGGCGACGTCGTCGCCGAAGGCGACGCCCTCGTGGTGCTCGAGGCGATGAAGATGGAGCACACCCTGCGTGCGCTCGGTGCGGGGACGGTGCGCGCCGTCCATGGCGCGCCCGGGCAACAGGTCGACGTGGGCGACCTCCTGGTGGAGATGGAGCCGGCGTGAGCCCCCCGCCAGCGCGCGCCGACTTACGCATCGCCAACTGCAGCGGCTTCTTCGGCGATCGGCTCTCCGCTGCTCGCGAGATGGTCGACGACGGCCCGATCGACGTGCTGACCGGGGACTGGCTGGCAGAGCTGACCATGTACATCCTCCACAAGACCCGCCAGCGGAGCGGGGGCTACGCCCGTACGTTCCTGCGTGAGCTCGAGGACGTGCTCCCGGCGTGCGTCGAGCGAGGGATCACCGTCGTCGCCAACGCGGGCGGTCTCGACCCCGAGGGTCTGGCCGACGCGGTGCGGGAGCTCGCGCAGCGCCAGGGCGTCGAGGTGCGGGTCGCGTCGGTGTCCGGGGACGACATCACGTCCCGCATTGCCGAGCTGCGCGCCGCCGGCGAACGCTTCGTCAACCTCGAGACCGGCGAGGCGCTCCCCGACCACGCCCCGCTGGTCACGGCCAACGCGTACCTCGCGGCCCGCCCGATCGCCGACGCGCTCGCCGCCGGGGCGCAGGTGGTCGTGACCGGCCGGGTCACCGACGCCGCACTGGTGGTCGGGCCGGCGCTCCACGCCTTCGGCTGGGCCGACGGCGACCACGACGCCATCGCCGGGGCCGTGGTGGCGGGCCACGTCATCGAGTGCGGCGCGCAATGTTGCGGTGGGAACTACGCGTTCTTCGAGGAGGTGCCGGACCGGGAACGCATCGGCTTTCCCATTGCGGAAGTGCGCCCCGACGGCTCGTCGGTCATCACCAAGCACCCGGGTACCGGAGGCGCGGTCACCGTCGGCACCGTGACAGCGCAGCTCCTCTACGAGATCGGGAGCCCGCGCTATCTCAGTCCTGACGCGGTGGCGCGTTTCGACACGATCGAGCTCACACAAGAGGGTGCGGATCGGGTGCGCATCGCCGGCGTGCGCGGCGAGGCGCCGCCACCCACGCTGAAGGTGACGGCCAATCTCGACGCCGGTTGGCGCAATTCGATGACACTCGCACTGACCGGGGCGCAGGTCGCCGAGAAGGCGCGCTTCGCCGCCGACGCCGTGTGGGCCGGGATCCCCGGTGGCCGTAGCGCCTTTGCGGAGGCGGCCGAGGACCTCTCGGGTGACCTCACCGGCGGCGGCATGGCGTATCTCCGTCTGGCGGTGCGGGGCGACGACGAGCATGCCGTCGGGCGGGCCTTCTCGGGCGCCGTCGTCGAGACGAGCCTGTCGAGCTATCCCGGCACGTTCTTCACCTCCGCGCCCAGCGGTGCGCAGGGCGTGGCCCGCTACTGGCCCACTTCTGTCGCGGCGTCGGCCGTGACGCCGCGCATCGAGCGCGACGGGGCCGTCATCGCGCCGACGCCGACGCCGACGCCGACGCCTTCGCCGTCGCCGGCTCCGTCGACGCCTGGCAACGCAGGCGAGCCCCCGACGCCTCTCGAGTCACGCGCCGAGCCCGAGGCCCCCGCCCGCACCGGCCAGCTCACTCGGGTCCCGCTCGGCATCCTCCTCGGGGCCCGCTCGGGGGACAAAGGCGGTGACGCCAACGTCGGCATATGGGCCGACGAAGACGACGTGGCCGAGTGGCTGCAGTCGGAGTTCACGACGGAGGCCTTCCACGCGTTGCTCCCCCAGCTGGCCCACCTCGAGTTGGACCGGTACCCGCTGCCAAACCTGCGGGCCGTCAATTTCGTGGTGCACGGCATCCTCGGGTGGGGTGTGGCGTCGAACCTGCGGCTCGACACCCAGGCCAAGGGACTGGGTGAGCTCCTGCGTTCACGGGCGATCGACGTCCCGTTGGCGCTCGTCGCATCCGGCAAGCCCGCGCGGCGGCTTGCATCACGGACAGAAGAGCCGCCGCATACCGCCTGAGACACACCGCGGGCTGGCCGCAGTCCATCTGGCAGGATGACCGCCGTGGAGCTGGCCCGCATCGTCGGACTCATCGCGGGCATCGCCATCGTGCTCGTCACGATGTGGAACGTCTTCACGGCTCTGGTGTTGCCCCGGGTGACCTCCTCGCGAATCCCGCGTGGCATCACCCGAGTGGTCGCCGGCCTCGCGCGCCATATCTCGCCCCGGCTGCCCACCTACGACTTGCGTGACCGCGTCCTGTCGTTCGTGGGACCCGCATCCATGATCATGCTGTTCGGGCTCTGGCTTTGCCTCCTGATGGTCGGTTTCGGGCTCATCATCTGGTGGAACGCCGGCTTCGATTTCGCATCGGCCATCGGGGTTGCCGGCTCGTCCATCTTCACGCTCGGCATCGCATCCGCCAGCGGTGCGGGTCCGCACACCCTGGAGATACTTACCGCCGGCGTGGGACTCCTCGTGATCGCACTCGAAATCGCCTACCTGCCGGCCCTCTACAACGCCTTCGCCGCCCGTGAGACAGAGGTGACCCTGCTCGAGGCCCGCGGCGGAGCGCCGGCGTGGGGGCCGGAGATCCTGGCTCGGCACTACTGGCTCGACAACATCGACGACCTCCCGCCGCTGTATCTCGACTGGGAGCGGTGGGCGGCGGCGGTGTCGGAGAGTCACGCCAACTATCCGACGTTGATCTGGTTTCGCTCGCCCGTGCCGCGACGCAGTTGGCTGGTCGGATTGGTGGCGATGATGGACTCCGCCGCTTTGTACCATGCCGTGAGCCCGGACCAGACGCCGCAGCAGGCCCGGTTGTGCCTGTCGATGGGCATCCGGTGCCTGCGTTCGATCGCCCGCGCGCTGAAGATCCCCTACGACACCGACCCTCTGCCCACCGTGGGCACCCGTTTGACCCGGGCCGAGTTCGACGACGGATTCCGCCGGCTCGAGGAGGTGCACTTCCCGATGGAGCGCGATGCCGACGAGGCGTGGCGGCACTTCCAGGGCTGGCGGGTCAATTACGAATCGATCGTGGACATGCTGACCTTCCTGATGCTGCCACCGCCGGCGCCCTGGTTCGTCGCCCAACCCGCGCTCGGTGACGTCACGTGGCCGGAGGTGAAGAACCGCACACCTGACGCGCCGGAGGGCACGCTGAACTTCGGCAAGAGTCAGTTCGGCAAGAGCAAGACCTTCAGCACGCCGTCGCGCCGGGAGTCGAACAGGTCATAGGCCTCGGACACCTGACTGAGTGGCATTCGGTGGGTGAAGGTGTCGGAGAGCTGGAGTCGTCCCGCTTGCACGAGCGGCACGAGCGCAGGCCAGGTGCCCGGCACGGGCGCGAAGATCGTGCGCAGCGTCAGGCTCTTCAGGAAGACCAGGCCCATCGGAAAGGGCAGCGCGAGCGACAGGTTCACCCCGACGATCGACACAGTGCCACCGGCCGCCGCACACGAGACCGCGTCGAGCACGGTGACGTCGGCGCCGACCGCCTCGATGACCGAGTCCGCGCCGCGGCCACCGGTGGCCTCCATGACCTGCGCGGCGCCCGGCACGGAAGAGGCGTCAATGGGCTCCGCCCCGAGCCGTTCCGCTCGCGCCAGCCGCTCGGGCACCTGGTCCACCGCGAGGATGCGCGCCGGTCCGAACAACCCGGCGCACTGCAGCGCCATGATGCCGACCGGCCCGAGGCCGATCACGACCACGGTCGCACCCGGCCGGATGGCGGCCCGCAGCGCGCCGAGATAGCCCGTCGGCAGGATGTCGGTCAGGAGCACCGCTTCTTCGTCGGCGACGTTCTCGGGGATCCGCAACGCGAAGAGGTCGGCGAACGGGACCGCCATGGCCTCGGCCTGTCCGCCCGGGAGGTCGGACATGGTGCCGAACGCGGCCGCCTTGTCGTTCAGGCAGATGTTCGGTTGTCCGGCCAGGCAGGGCCCGCACGTACCGCAGCCGATAACGCCCGACACGAGCACACGGTCGCCGCGTGCGACGTTTCGCACGTGCGCGCCGACTTCTGCCACCGTCCCGATCGCTTCGTGGCCCAAGCGGATGCCACTGCCGGTGGGCACATCGTGAAAGAGGTGGAGGTCGGATCCGCAGATCGCGGTGCGCTCGACGGTGACGACGATGCCCTCGGGCCCCGGAAGCACCGGGTCGGGCACCGTCTCCAGGCTGACGTCACGTGGTCCGTTGAGGACGGTCGCTCGCATGAGCCGGCACGCTACCGCGCCGGATTAAGATGTTTTGGGCCAAATTGGCCGTGCGGCGTAACGCAGCAGCCGAACATGTCCACGAACTCCACTCCTTCCACCATCGAGCTGCCCGACCTCGAGGACGCCGACGTCGACGCGTTCTTCGCGTTCGAGGACCTGTGGGCCGTGATCGTGTGGAACGACGACGTGACGACGTTCCAGACCGTGATCCAGGCGTTCGTCGAGATCTTCGGCCACACGGTCGAGCGGGCCGACCAACTGGCCTGGAAGATCCATCGCACGGGCAAGGCGGTTGCCGGGGTACGGCCCAAGGACGAGGCGGAGGCCGCCGTCCACGCGCTGCACCGGCGCAAGATCCAGGCCACCATGGCCCGGGCCTGACGACTGTCCAGCCAGAGCCAGACCCGCTACCCCGAGGCCAACCTCGCCGCCAGGCGCGCCTTCACCGCGGGCCACTCATCAGCCACGATCGAGTACCGCGCCGACGTGCGCACTGTGTCGTCCGCGCCGGGCCGGTCGGCCCGCATGATTCCGTCGAGCTGTCCCCCGATGCGCTCGATCGCCACCCGCGAGCGCATGTTGCGCACATCGGTCTGGAGCGCGACCCGATGTACCCGCCACACCTCGAAGGCGTGCGTCATCATCAGCAACTTGGCCTCGGTGTTGACCGGCGTGCGCTGGACCGAGCCGGCGAGGAAGGTGAACCCGATGTCGACGACGTCGGGCACGCCGTGCCGCTGCAGCGTGGCCCCCGGCGCGTACTTCCAGTAGGCCACCTCACAAAACCGCGTCGAGCCGACCACGCGATCGGGCTCGTCGGGCTCCTGGCCGCGCCACACCGTCCCGAACGCCACGTGGGTCCCGCCGGCGACCTTGGCCATCGCGTCGCGCACATACGCCTCCATCTGTTCGGCGCCCTCAGGCACGATCGCCCACTGGTAGTTGCTCCGGTCCTCCGACGCGGCCTCGACCAGTGCGGGCACATGTTCCTCGGACAGCGGCTCCAGCCGCACATAAGTACCCTCCAAGGTGAAGGGGTCAAGCATGGGCGGCCGGAACCGCGACGTCCTCCTGAGGCGGCTGTCCGGGCTGTCCGGGCTGGGCCGCCGTGCCCGGCGCCGGCGCGCCAGGGACGACGAAGTCACGCTGGCGCACGAGCGCCGCCGCGCCCACCGCCCCGACGAACGCCACCACCGCGCCGATGATCATGAGGTGGTTGAGTGTCGTCGAGAAGCCGACGTGATAGGCACTCGTCAGCGCGGCACGCGCGCCGGCGAACGGGATGTGCTTCGCCGCCTGCTGCACCTGTCCCGCGGCCAGCGCTCCGTGGAGCGCCGATCCGCTGTGGCGCAGCACTTCGACACCGTTCGAGGTCTTGTTCAGCGCAGCGGTCGTGTGGGTGATGATCTGGCTCTGGAACACGGCGCCCAGCACGGCGATACCCGTCGCGATGCCGACCTGGCGGAACGTGTTGTTCGCTCCCGAGGCCATGCCGCTGCGCTGTGGCTGCACCACCGCAATGGCGCCGTTGGCCAGGGCCGGGTTGACGGTCCCGATGCCGACGCCGCACAGGATGAAACCGGGCAGCAACACGGTCCATGCCGACGTCGGCGTCGTGCGGGACATGGCCAGCAGGCCGCCTGTGATGAGCAGCATGCCGACCCCCAGCAGATAGCGCGATTGCACCCGCACGAGCAGGCGGCCGGAAATGGGGGCCACCGCGAACGACAGGAGCGTCAACGGGAGAAACTTGATGCCCGCGGCGAGCGGTGAGAAGCCGAGGTCGTCCTGGATGTACAGCGTCAGGTACAAGAACATCGCAAAGATCGACGCAGCGATCGTGAATGCGACGATCGAGAGGCCGGCGAAGGCGGGGATCTTGAACAAGCCCAGGTCGAGCATGGGCTCGCGGGCCAATTTCTCGTTCACGAAGAACGCGACCATCAGGACGCCCGAGGCGACGAGGAGCGTCACGATCGTCGCACTGCCCCAGCCGAGATCGTTGCCCCGCACCAAGGCGAACACCAACGTGAACAAACTCGCCGAGAACGTCACGAAGCCGACCCAGTCGACCCGGTGCGGCTGCGGGTCCTTGGAGCGGGCGATCTGGGCGAACGTGATGAGGATGGCGAGGACGCCGATCGGCACGTTCACGAAGAAGATCCACCGCCAGCCCCAGGCGCTCGTGATGGCCCCGCCGATCAGCGGTCCGATGGCGACGGCGCCCCCGATGACGGCTCCGTAGATCCCGAACGCCGTCCCGCGGTCGCGACCGACGAACGCATTGGCGATCAGCGCGAGCGACGTCGCGAACATGATCGCCCCACCTACGCCCTGCAGGCCGCGGCACAGATTCAGCATCAAGGGCGACGTCGAGAGGCCGCACAGGAGCGATGCAAGAGAAAAGATGGCGAGCCCCCCGGCGAACACGTTGCGGCGTCCGTAGATGTCGCCGACGACGCCGGCGGTCAACAGGAACGCCGCCAAGGTGAGCGAATACGCGTCGACGACCCATTGCAGGTCGGAGAAGCTCGAATTGAGCGAACGCTGGATGTCGGGCAGCGCGACGTTCACGACGGTGATGTCGAGCAGGAGCATGAACGTCGCCGTGCAGACAGCGATCAGCGTCCACCATTTGCGATCGAGAGCGGCCATTGGCGGAGTGTACCGAGACAATGTTCGTGCTTGTACGATGTGCCGTGATCGTCGGCTCCAATCTCACGATCGAAATCGGCGACCGCACCCTCCTGAACGATGCGTCCTTCGTGGTGGGGGAGGGGGAGAAGGTCGGACTCGTGGGTCGCAACGGGACCGGCAAGTCGTCCTTCATCTCGGTCCTGGTGGGGGAGCCCGGCCCCCAACTGCGCCACCGGGGCCACGTGCGGCTGCTCGGCTCCTTCGGGTATCTGCCCCAGGCTCCCGTACCCGGAGGGTTGGGGCTCGAGCCCACCGGCTTCTCCCACATCCTCTCGGCTCGCGGGCTCGACGTCCTCGACGAGGCCCTCAACGCAGCACGCAAGGCACTGGCCGACGATCCCAGCGAAGCGCACATCGAGTTGTTCACCGACCTCCAGGACAAGTTCCTGACGACCGGCGGTTACGAGGCCGAGGCGGTCATGGCGCGCCTGGCCGACGGCCTGGGCTTGCGACAAGAGCTCCTCTTCGAGGACATCGACGAGTTGTCGGGCGGCCAGCGCCGCCGGGTCGACCTGGTGCGCGTCCTGTTCCAAGAGCCCGAGCTGATGGTCCTCGACGAGCCGACCAATCATCTGGACCGCTCGGCCAAGCGGTGGTTGCTCGACGAGCTGGCGCGCTTTCCCGGCGCGCTCCTCGTCGTGAGCCACGACCTCAAGCTGCTGGACCACTCCATCACCAAGGTGCTGCACATCTCGAACGAGCGCCTCACCGAGTGGAAGGGCAACTACTCCAAGTTCCAGGCCCAGCACGAGGCGGACCTGACCCAGCGCGAGCGCGCGGCCGAACTCGAGCAACGTGAGATCAAGCGCCTCAGCTCCCTGGCTGACTCCATGCGGGCCAGTACGGAGAAACGGGCGCGGAAGGCGAAACATCTCGACAAACGGGTCGAACGGATGGAGACGACGCGGACCCGGGTCGACAAGCGGGAGCGGGCGAGCAAGTTCAAGCTGCCGGTGCCGCCGCGCTCGGGTGCCGTCCCGCTCGAGGTCTCCAAGCTCGGCGTGCGCTACGGGAGCAATGACGTCCTCATCAACGTCAACTTCCATGCGGGACGCGGCGACCACATCGTGGTCATCGGCCGCAACGGCGCGGGCAAGTCGTCGTTGTTGCGCTGCCTGGCCGCAGTGCAGGACCCCACCAACGGCGTGGTCGAGCTCGGGGCCAACGTTGTGCTCGGTTACTTCGCGCAGGAGCACGAACAGATCGACCCGACCCTGACCGCCCTGGCCAACGTGAGCGATGCCGTGCTCGCCCAGGAGAAGGACCGGCGCGCCCTGCTCGGTTCGTTCGGCCTGCCCTCCAAGGCGGCGGACCAGATGCCCGCGACGCTGTCGGGCGGCGAACGCGCCAAGCTCGGCCTGGCCATGCTCTCGGCCGGCGAGGCCAACGTGCTCCTACTCGACGAGCCCACCAACAACCTCGATCCGTCGTCGATCACCGCGGTGGGGACGATGCTGGGCCAATGGCCGGGCACCATCATCGCCGTGAGCCACGAGCGCGGCTTCGTCGAGGCGCTGCGCCCGACCTATTGCCTGCGTCTACCCGAGGAGCGCTACACCCACTGGCGCGAGGAGTACCTCGACGACGTCGAGATGCGCTAGCGGCAGAGTCGGCCGAATTACACCCACATCTGCATCGGCCAGATCACACCTTCGTCGAATGCGACGGCCTTGGACCCGTTGGGAGTCTTCGGGTTCGCGAAGTTCTGCACCTTGGGGTTGGCGACGACGGCCCACGTGTCACGGGCCAGCCACATGTAGGGCATGTCCTCGGCCAGGTACTGGTTGATCTTCTGGTACTGCTTCACCCGCGCCGACTTCACGCCCGTGGTCCGTCCTGCGACCAGCGCCGTCTGGATCCGCGGGTCCACGTTGCGAGCCATGTTCAGCGCCAGAGGTCCCGAGGCCAGCTGCGTCGTCCACCAGACGTAGTTGAGGTCCGGGTCGACCGCCCCGAATTGGCGCCAGAGGGTGGCCTGGTAGGTGCCGGCCAGCGCATCGTTGATGAGGGTCGACTGGGCCAGTGTGTTGATGCTCACGCTCATGCCGGCCTGCTGGAATGCCTGCTGGAGGAACTGGGCCGCCCGCTGCACGTCCGAGTTGCTGGTCGCGTTCAGGTTGAAGGAGACCGTGCCCCCCTGCCTCTTTATCTGCGACACGAGCTGCGCCGCGCCGTGGGGGTCGTACTGGGGGTACGCGGTGGACGTGTAGTACTCGCTGCCCTGGATGAACAGGCCGTGCATCGGTGCGTCGATGCCCTTGTCGATGACCTTGGAGAACTGGGCCTGGTTGATGCACTTCGCCATGGCCTGACGCAGCGTCTTGTTGTTGAACGGAGACGCCGACGTGTTGAGCATGATGCACTGCACCGTTGGCTGGCCGAGCACCTGGCCGCTGTTGTCGACGTAGGCCCACTTGTTGTCGCCCCGGAACTGCTGGAGGCTGGTCGGCGAGTTGGTGTGCATGATGTCGATCTCGCCCGTGTCGAGCGCGGCCGCCCGCGCGTTGGGGTCGATGATCGGCTTGTAGGTGATCTGGTTCAGGTAGGGATAGCCCTTGCGCCAATAGTGCGGGTTCTTCGTTGCCGTCATGTGGCTGTTGGGGACCCACTCCTTGAACACGAACGGTCCCGTGCCGATGGGGTGCGAGGTGCCGTTGGGGTTGTTCAGCATGGCGGGCGCCGCGACGTATCCGGTCTGAGCCTGTGCGAAGTAGTACGGCAACGGCTCCCAGGGCGTCTTCGTGGTGATGGTCACCGACATCGGACCGCTGACCGAGACGTCCTGGATGTTCGTGGCGAACGCGGGCCCCACCAACGCCGACGTCGCCTGCTTCTCGAGGTTCAGATGCAGCACGCTCGAATCGAGCGCCGTGCCGTCATGGAAGACGATGCCCGGCTTCAGCGTGATCGTGAACGACGTGAAGTCGGCGTTCGAGGTGATCGACTGGGCGAGATAAGGCTCAACCTGACCCTGCGCGTTCACGATCGCGATCGGGTCGAACACCGTGCGGCCGTAGAGGAAGCCACCCTCGTCCCAGCGGGCCGACGTCGGGTCGAAGCCGCTCTCCTCGGTGTCGATGCCCATAGTCACGGAGCCGCCCTGGACCGGCTTGCCCGTTGCGATCCCGTTTCGACCCGGGCCGTTGGTCAGTGACGCGCCGGCCCCACCCTCGCTGCCGAGGACCGCGGCGCCGGCACCCAGTGCCAGCCCGCCCGCCAGGAATGACCGCCGATCAAACGACTTGGACATCGCAACCCCCCAAGGTCTCTTTCTCCTGTGCCGGCGCTTGCCGGACGCCGTGCGTCGGCAGGTTACAACTCTGTGACCGATTCTGGGCGGCGCCCGCGCCTATGGCAGCCTGGGTCCCCCAAACCCCTGACCCGTACCCCCGAGCCCGAGGAGAATTCCAGTGACGATCGCAGTCGGCGACCGGATCCCCGACGTGAAGGTGTTCACGTTCAGCGAGAAGGGCCCCGAGGCCTCCACCACGCCCGAGATCCTGGGCCAGGGCAAGGTGGTGCTCTTCGGCGTCCCGGGCGCCTTCACGCCGACCTGCTCGGACCACCACCTGCCCGGGTTCGTACTCAGGGCCGACGAGCTGCGTGCCAAGGGTGCTGAGAAGGTCGTGTGCGTGTCGGTGAACGACCCGTTCGTGATGGGCGCGTGGGCCCAGGACCAGGGCGTCGGCAACAACGTGGTCATGCTGGCGGACGGCAACGGCGAGTTGGCCGAGGCGATGGGCCTGACCATGGACGGCACCGGCTTCGGCCTCGGCAAGCGCTCGCAGCGCTTCGCCGCCATCCTGGACGACGGCGTCGTCTCGTGGCTGGCCGTCGAGCCCGGCCCTGGCCTCAAGGTGAGCTCGGCCGAAGAGGTGCTCGCCGCCCTCTGAGTGTCGAAACAACGCCTACGCCAACGCCAACCCGCCAACGACAACGCCAATCGCGAAAACGCAGAAATCCGGTCCCGCGCGCGGTCTCGCGCACAACGCGTCCACAACTGCGTAGTCCAAAGGGCCCAAATTGACCCGCTCTAGTCCAAAAGTACCTGGATACGTTGCGTGCCCTCCCTCACACTGAGCCCTCAGGTTGCCTGACCAGCAGGCGGTGCGGCGGACCGAGGGGGAACCGGGGCGATGTTGTTCGAGAAGATGCGCGGCAAGAGGACGATCGCGCTCTTCGCCGGCACCTCCGCAGCCGCGGTCACGGCGACGCTCTTGGTGACGCCCATCCTCTCGCCGGGCCCGGCGTCGGCCTCCTGGTACCAGCTCCACGCCCAGGCCAGGTTCAGGACGATGAAGACGAACAACCCGGAGCCGCCCACGACGACGACGACCCGCCCGCCTGCGACCAGCACCACGACGTCGCCCCCCAGCACGACCACGACGTCAACGACAACTGCCACCAGCACCACCACGACGACGAGCCCGCCGACCAACAACACCACGACCTCCAAGGGCTGCCAGGGCACCACGCCGCTGGGCCTCGGCGACGCCTGGACCTGTACCTTCGACGACGAGTTCAACGGCACGGCGCTGAACACGAGTCTCTGGGCGCCCGAACTCACTGCGCAGAACCTGTACGTGGCCGGGCCCGACTGCTACGTGAACAACCCGAACACGATCTCGGAGTCCGGCGGCTACCTGAACCTCTCCGCAGTCAAGGTGCCGACGTTCGAATGCGTGGGCAACTACACCTCGCAGTACGAGACCGGCATGGTCACGTCGCGTTCGCTGTTCACGCAGACCTACGGCGCTTTCGAGGTCAACGCGAAGCTGCCGGCCTCCAGCGCGCCCGGCCTGCAAGAGACGTTCTGGCTCTACCCGCAGAACCTGACGTACGGGAAGTGGCCGGCCTCGGGCGAGATCGACTTCGCCGAGTTCTACAGCCAGTACCCGAACCTCGATGTGCCGTACATCCACTACGACTACTCGAACACCGACCCGAACGTGACGTCGTACAACTGCAGCATCAACCCGTCGCAATTCAACACCTACGGGGTCGACTGGACGCCGACGTCGATCACCGTCCTCTACAACGGCAACGTCTGCCTGACCGACTCCTGGTTCAACGGTCCGGCGCCGTTCAACCAACCGTTCTTCATCGCACTGACCCAAGCGCTCGGCCTCTCCGGCAGCAACGCCGTGAACACCGACACGCCGCTACCCGCCACCACCCGGATCGACTGGGTGCGGGCCTGGACGCCGGCGTCTTGAGCCGCGCCTGACCCGCACACCTCGCAGGGTCTCCCCCTGGAGACGGCCCCGACCCTCCTCCATGGACCTGGGCTCGGGCGACGGCCGTCTTCCCACTCCCAGAGTGAGAGACGTCCCCCTGTGAGATGGTGTCTCCGTCTCGGCGAAATGCGTCTCCGTCAGTGAGCGTCCTGGCAGTAATAAGGTCTAGGCACACCCGTCGAAATATTGGGAGGGTTGGTGGTCCGAGGGGAAGGTACAACCGTCGCAGAGGGCGTGAGTCCCGACGAAGCCTTTGACTTCGTCCTCGATCCGGCGCAATACGTGAAGGCGGACACGAAGATGATCTGGGTCACGAAGCTGGCGGATCTTCCCAATGGAATGATTGCTCGTGAGGACGGCAAGTTTCTCGGAAAGTTCAAAGGTTCCGTGATCACTCGGTACACCTGGCACCGGCCCACCAGCATTGACGTCGTCATCGAGCACGGGGTACCCCGTAGCCTGCACGCCTGGTTCGAGATCAACGAGGTCGACGGAGGCACCCAGATCCGACACGTTGAGGAACTCGACTTAGGTCATGGCCCCCTGGGCTGGATTCACGACAGATTCGCTATGGCGTGGTTTGCCCGATCAGTCACAGCAGAGGTTGACGAAATTGGCAGGCTGCTCGAGGCCGGGGAGCGTGGACAGCGTCTCCATGCCTTGTAACAACTGGCTCCGCCTTGCCGAGTTGTCCTTCGCCGACCATGTCGGCCTGCGCCACCAACCCGGCAATCGGAGACACCGTTTTCACGTGAATTAGGCAGAGTTAATTGAACTCTGGGCATGAACGGGCCCTCGACTTGCCCGCCTCGTTTATTGGCGAACTTCTTCCGCTCGCGGCAACGGCCCGATTGTCGGCGTGCGATGCTGTTCGAATCGAACAGGTCGAGATTGGCCAATAGCCCGTTCGCACCCACGAGGAGTTTCAATGCCCGATACCGTTTACCTACCCGACCGGCTCGAGGTCGCCCGGCCCATCCCGGCGCCACCGGCCGCGATATTCGACATTGTGCGAAGTCCGGCAGGGCATGTGGCGATCGACGCCTCAGGAATGCTGCAGGACTTCACGGGAGACCCAGCGGAGAAGGTAGGAGACACGTTCGTCATCCATATGGACCGGGAGTCGCTCAACGATGTTCCGCTTGGCAAGTACGACGTGACGGTGCACATCATCCTCTTTGAGCGCGACAAAGAGATTGCGTGGAACCTCGGACCGGAAATCCCATTTCCGCACTTTTATGGGTATCGCCTCGAGGCTGGCGCGGACGGTGTAACCAACGTGACGTCCTATTACGACTGGTCCAAGATGGGCGACGAATACAAGGACCGTTTCCCGATCGTGCCCGAGTCGGCTCTCCGCGCTACGCTCGGGATCTTGGAACGAACCGTCAAGAAGGGTCTGTGACGTAGTTCACATGCCGCCGGAGTAAGTCGCTAATGCTCAGCGGGTGACCCACAGTCCGACGAAGGGCGAACACCAGGCGCTACGGGCAGCCGAATGGCTTCTCCTCGATCCCGTGGCGCCTTCACCAGAGCGATTGGTCCCGCACCGCTCGCCGGGACAGGCGTCGACCCGGGTCATCGTCGCCGGCCCTGCTTGTTTCGGCCTGCGCGAGGCCACCACCACCTCGACGCGGAAGACCGCCTGACCCCGGCACTGCACGCTTGACATGCAACCGGTTGGCTGCTTAACTGAATTACGCAGCCAAACGGTTGCATAAACGAAGAAGCAGGCACAAAGCGGAACATTCGATGTCAGACATGGAAGCGGAAGCGCAGGCAGACACAGATGCGGACGCAGTCTTCCGGGCCCTCAGCGACCCGGCGAGAAGGCGGCTCCTGGACCGGCTCAACGAGCACAACGGGCTCACCCTGACCGAGCTCTGCGCGGATATGGGCATGACCAGACAGTCGGTCTCCAAGCATCTCGACATCCTGGAGAGCGCCGGAGTCGTCACGACTCTCCGGCAAGGCCGGGAGAAGCACCACTACCTCAACGCCGCTCCCATCAACGACATCGCCGACCGCTGGATCCGCACCTACGACCGGGCGCGGGCCGAAGCCCTGTCCGACCTTACGACGGCACTGGAGGCCAACACCATGGACACGACCAACTCGACGAAGGACACGACGTTCGTGTACACGACCTACATCCAAGCGACGCCCGAGAAGGTGTGGCAGGGGCTGACGGACCGGGCGTTCACCAAGCAGTACTGGCGCCACCCGAGCGCCGGCGGCGTCGAGATGCTGACGGACTGGAAGAAGGGCTCCACCTACGACATCACCTACGAGGAGTCCGGGCTCGTCGTCAGCCACCCCGAGCAAGTCATCCTCGAGTCGGACCCGTACCGCCGCCTCGCCTACACGTGGCACACCTTCACGCCCGAATGGGCCGCTGCGCACGGCATCGACAGCGCCCTCGCGGCCGAGTGGGGCGCCGAGCCCCGCTCGAAGGTCGCTTTCGACATCGAAGACGGTGGCAACGGCGTCGTAAAGTTGACGGTCGTGCACGACGGCTTCGAGCCCGGCAGCGCCGTGCTCCAGGGAGTCAGCGGCGGGTGGCCCGCCGTCATCTCCGCTCTGAAGACTCTGGTTGAGACCGGGTCCCCCATGCCCTCGTCCTGAGCGGCGGGGGTCGCGCCCTCCCGCCCGGCTCTGACCGAATTCCGAGGGCAGCGTCGTTTACGATTACGTATGACACCGGCGTGAACGGCGATCGGCGGTGACGAAGCGGAGCAACCGGCGGGCGCTCGTCATTTGCCGATGCTGGAGCGAGGCGGGGTTCCGCGTCGTCGGGGCAGAGGATGGAGCACGGCATGTCGGACTCCGCGGGGGCAAGTCATACGCGACGTCGATTGTTTCGTGGTCTCTGGTTCAGCGTGCTGCTCGCAGCGATCGCCGTCGCACTCTTGCTCATCGCGATCTTGGGCCCTTCGAAGCACAACCCGGCCACCGCACACCGAACAGCGTCCGCACCGGCCGCGTCGGTCGCGTCCCCAGCCTCGACGTCATCACCCTGCGGTGGGAACCCACTTGGTGTGGCTGGTCACTGGAAGTGCTCGTTCGACGACGAGTTCGGCGGCACCTCGCTCAATACAGCCAACTGGCAACCGCAGCTGACGGCGAACAGTGGCTACGTGACGGGAGGCCCGGACTGCTACGTCGACAACCCCGACACCATCAGCGTCTCGGGCGGCCACCTCAACCTGTCTGCTCTGCGGGTGACGCCATTCCCGTGTGCTGCCGGTTATGACTCGAGTTATCAGGTTGGAATGGTGACTAGCAGCAAGCTGTTCAGCCAGACCTATGGGGTGTTCGAAGTGCGGGCCAAGGTTCCGGCGGCGACAATCCCCGGGCTACAGGAGACGCTCTGGCTGTATCCGCAGAACCTCACCTACGGACCGTGGCCGGCCTCCGGCGAGATCGACTTCGCCGAGTTCTACAGCAATGCCGCCGGCCACGACGTGCCGTACGTCCACTACGCCAACTCGTCGAGCGACGCCAATGCCACGGCGTACGGCTGCATGGTCAACGAGCGGGCCTTCAACACCTACGCGGTGGACTGGACCCCGAAGTCGATCACGATTCTCGCCAACGGCCAGGTCTGTCTGATCGACCGGCCGATCGGTGGACCGGCCCCGTTCGACGAGCCGTTCTTCATTTCCTTGACGCAGGCGCTCGGCATTGGCGCCAACGCCGTGACGGCGGCCACGCCGCTGCCGGCTACGACGCAGATCGACTGGGCCCGCGTGTGGAAGACGACGAGCTGAACTGACGGACGCTTCGCCAGGCGCAAGGGGCGGGCCGAATTGGGGTTGGCACCAGCGTGAAGCTGGGGGATGTCCCCCTTTGCTCTTACCTGGGCTTTCGATTAGGATACCGAGTATGCTACCTAGGAAGTTGGGCGAATGAGCATCCGGCATGCCCTGCTGGCGCTGCTCAGCGAGGGGCCGAAGTACGGACTGCAGCTGCGCCAGGAGTTCGAGGCGCGGACGGGTGAAGTGTGGCCGCTGAACGTCGGGCAGGTGTACACAACGCTGCAACGCCTCGAGCGGGACGGGCTGGTCGAGTGCGACGACAACGCCGACGAGGGACCCCAGAAGGGCTTCCACATCACCGAGGAGGGCGCCGCGGAGCTGGCGGTGTGGCTTCGTACCCCGCCCGACTTCTCGTCGCCACCGAGGGACGAGCTCGTGATCAAGGTGCTCGTGGCGTTGGAGCTGCCGGGCGTGGACGTCCACGACGTCGTGCAGGTGCACCGCCGGTACCTGGTCGAGTTGATGCAGCAGTGGACCCGACTCAAGGAGGACGAGGCCCGCCTCGATCTCAACTTCGCCCTGGTCGTCGACGCCGAGCTCTTCCGGCTCGACTCGCTGATCAGGTGGCTGGACACGGTCGATGGCCGTTTGAAACGAGCAGCTGCAGGCATGGACGCGCCGGCCCCGCAGTCGTTCCCCCTCCCCAAGGCCCGGCGCAAGGTGGGAAATCAGCAATGAGCTATCTCGAACTACGTGGCATCACGAAGGTGTACGGAGAAGGAGCAACAGAGGTGCACGCGCTCTCGAACGTCGACCTCTCCGTCGACGCCGGGTCGCTGGTGGCCGTCATGGGCGCCAGCGGCTCGGGGAAGAGCACACTGCTGACCATCGCCGGCAGCCTCGAGGACCCGACGAGCGGTGAGGTCTACGTTGGAAACCGGCTGCTGTCGTCGATGTCGCGCAACGCCAAGGCCCAGCTGCGGCGCCAGTCGATCGGCTACGTCTTCCAGGACTACAACCTGCTGGCCGGGCTCAGCGCGGTGGAGAACGTCTCGCTGCCGCTGGAACTCGACGGGGTGTCGGCGCGCAAGGCGCAGAAGTCGGCGCTCGAGGCGCTCGAGGATTTCGGGTTGGACGAGCGGGCGACGCATTATCCCGACCAGCTCTCGGGTGGCGAGCGCCAGCGCGTCGCCATCGCCCGCGCCGTCGTGGGCGGGCGCCAGCTGCTGTTGGCCGACGAGCCCTCCGGCGCGCTCGACTCGACGAACGCCGAGTCGGTGATGCGCCTCATCCTCGCGGCCTGCCATCGCGGCCTGGCCGCCGTGGTCGTGACCCACGACGCGCAGCTGGCCTCGTGGGCTGACCGCGTCATCTTCCTCCGCGACGGACGCATCGTCGACCAGACGCTGCCGACCGAGAGCCCCGAGCAGTTCCTCGCCGAGCTCCCGAAGTCATGAGCGTCGGCGTCCTCGAACGGCCGGCGACCTCGTCGGCGGCCCCCGCGCCGAGCAGCGGCGGGGTGGCGGCCCGCCGGGCCATGGTGCGGTGGGCCTGGCGCCTCTTTCGGCGCGAGTGGCGCCAGCAGCTGCTGATCCTGCTCCTCATCATTGTGGCGGTGGCGGCGGTCGTCGTCGGCTCGGCCGTCGCGGTGAACACGCCGCCGCCGGCCAACTCCGGCTTCGGCACGGCGCACGACCTCGCGACGTTCAACCTCTCGCCGCTGAGCAGCAACCCCCAAAAGTCGAGCACGAACACGCTGGCCTATGCGCAGGCGCAGATAGCCCGGCTCGAGCGCGACTTCGGCACGGTACAGGTCATCGAGAATCAGAACCTCACCGTGCCGGGGTCTACGCAGACCTACGATCTGCGCGCGCGAGGACTCGTACGGCCCCTACGCCGGTCCCATGCTGCAGCTGCTGTCCGGTCACTATCCGAGCGGTCCGAACGAGATCGCAATCACGCCGGGGCTGGCATCCGCGCTCAACCAGCACGTCGGCGACACGTGGTCGCAGGGCGGCAAGACCGTCGTCGGCATCGTGCAGAACCCCCAGAGCCTCCTCGACGAGTTCGCCCTCGTGCCGCCGGGGCAGGTCTCGAACCCGACAGAAGTGCAGGTGCTCTTCGACGCGACGCCTGCGAACGCCAAGGACGTACCGTCGTACGTGACGACGCCGGGCTCGGTCAACAGCAACATCGTCAACCCGTCGACGATCATTCTGGCGCTGGCGACCGTGGGCATGCTCCTGATTGCCCTCGTGTCGATCGGCGGCTTCACCGTCCTGGCCCAGCGCCGCATGCGCTCGCTCGGGATGCTCGAGTCCATGGGGGCGACCGACCGCAACGTGCGGCTCGTCCTGGAGTCCAACGGGTTCCTCGTCGGTCTGGTCGGGGCGATCGTGGGCTTCGCGGTCGGCCTGGTGGTGTGGTTCCTCTACCGGCCGACCAACGAGCAGGACGCGCACCACGTGATCGGGATGTTCGCCCTGCCGTGGAACGTCATCGTGCCGGCCATGGTGCTCGCCGTGCTCGCGACGTTGTTCGCCGCCAGCTACCCGGCTCGCGCCATCACCCGTCTGCCCGTGGTGGGCGCGCTGGCCGGGCGCCCGGCCGCGCCACGCCAGATCCGCCGCTCGCTCGTGCCCGGCGTGGTGGCCCTCGGGCTCGGGTTTGTCTTCTTCTCCATCTCGGGCGCCTCGGGGCACCACAGTGGCCCGATCTGGCTTGTCCCCGGGCTGATCTCGTTGGTGGTCGGAATCATCCTCGTGTCGCCCTTCTTTCTGGTGCTGCTGGCCCGGGTGGGCAGGAGGTCGCCCGTCGCCGTGCGGCTCCCGCTGCGCGACATGGCCCGCTACCGCGCCCGCTCCGGCTCGGCGCTCTCCGCGATCAGCCTCGGCATCATGATCGCGGTGATCGTCTGCGCCGTGGCCACCGCCCGTTACTCCAATGTCTTCGATTTCGTCGGTCCGAACATGGCGTCGAATGCGATCAACGTGTACAACCCGCCGACTGGACCGACCTGTGAGTCGACGTCACCGTCGTCAGCACCGGTGTGCCAGCAGGCGCCGCCGGCGCCGAGCCTCTCGGCCCAAGAATCAACGGTCCGCGCGATCGCCTCCGCCGTCGGCGCAAAGGACGTCGTCGCGCTCGAGCAGCCAGCCGTCAACCTGCAGAACCCGAGTGGCAACGGTCGGCAGTGGAACGGCCCGATCTATGTGGCGACGCCGCAGCTCCTCCGGGCGTACGGCATCGACCCGTCGTCGATCCCGCCCAACGTGGACATCCTGAGCTCGCGGTCGGGACTCGTCGGCTCGGGTGTGCAATTGACCTACGGCTCCGGCAGCGACAAGGGCGGCGGCCAGCCCCAACCTGTCAACCTGGGCGGCCCTGGTCCGGGCGGTAGCGGCAATTCGTGCTCGCCGGGCTCGTGCCTGGCCCACCCGGTCGTGCAGGAGGAGGGCCAGCTGCCCAGCGGCACCTCGGCGCCGAACACGGTGATCACCGAGAGCGCGCTGCACCGGCTCGGGCTGACAACGCAGAACAGCGGGCCGACGACGCAGAACAGCCTCGGCGGCTGGATGCTGCTGTCCAACAGCACGATCACCCAGGCGCAGCTGACGAGCGCCAACTCCCTGGCGGCCTCGGGTGACCTCACGATCGAGTCGAAGAACGACGTGCCGGCATCGTCGGAAATCGTGAACTGGGCCACCGTCTTCGGCATCGCGCTCGCCCTCGGCGTCCTCGCCATGAGCGTGGGCCTGATCCGCAGCGAGACGGCGAGCGACCTGCGCACGCTTGCCGCCACCGGCGCGAGCCGCGCACCCGGCGTGCCCTGACGGCCGTCACGGCGGGCGGCCTCGCCTTCCTCGGTGCACTGCTCGGGACGGTGGCCGCGTATGTCGGACTCTTCGGGTGGTTCCGCAGCAACACGCTCGAGGGCGGCATGTCGGACCTCATCCACCACGTGCCGTGGGACAACCTGTTCTTCATCCTGATCGCCATGCCGCTCGCGGCCGTCGTCATCGGTTGGGCGCTCGCGGGACGCGAGCCGCGGGCGATCGCCACCCGGCCGATGGAGTAGGCGTCCATGACCACCAGGAGCAAGGCCGGGTCCGTGACGGTCGACACCCCCAAGCCGTCACGGGCCCGGTCCGGCGACACGCCGTCGGGGCATCGAGGGCACCAGATGGGGATGCGCTTCGTCGTCCACCTCGTCCTGCTGGCGGCGTTCGCCGCCTCGCTGGCCACGGTCACGGCGATGACCGAGGGCTGGGGGCACCTGGTCATCGGGTCCGCCTTCGTCGGCCTGGTGGTCATCCACGTGGCGCAGCGCCGGCACACGGTGGCGCGGCTGCTCGGGAAGCTCGGGCGTCCGCCGACGTGGCTCACGCGCCGCGGCCGCTTGGCCGGGTCGGACCTGATCCTCGCCCTGCTGACGGTCAACGTGCTGGCATCGGGGACGTACGACCTGGCGACCGGCAACCAGGTCATCCTCCAGCCGCGTAACTGGGGCATCCCGTTTCGCGACATCGGCTGGCACGTCTCCGCCGCGCTGTTATTGACGGCCTACCTCGTCGTGCACGTGACGCGCCGCTGGGGGCGCATTCGTCGCTCCGTGATCCGCTGAGCCGCGGGCGGCCGGGTCAGGACTCCCGGGTCACACCGAAGCGCTTGGTGTAGAAGTCCATCTGCCGGCGCAGGGCGCCGTAGTCGAGGCCGAACGCAGCCAGGTCGTATTCGACCGCGCCGAATTTGCCGCGCGGGTGGTCTGCCATGAACCGGGTCATCGCGGAGCGGGCGGTGTCGTCGAGGGGTCGCCCGGCGAGCTCGTAGACCCGCGCGACCATAGCCAGGTCGTCGGCCATGAACGCGTCGAAGTGGACGTCGATGGTCTGTCCGGCCGGCAAGTAGTCATGTTCCTCCGCGCATCGACGCAGCATGCTCTCGAGGCGGTCGGCCCAGTAGCGCCCGATGCCCTCGACGTCCACGCGGTCGCGGGACAGCCGAGACGAATAGGCGAGCATGGTGGCCATCGAGGTGGTCACCGAGACGGGGTCGCGGTGGGTGACCGCGAACGTGGCGTCGGGAAACGTGTCGCAGAGTGCGGGGAATTGCTCGAGGTGTTGGGGGGACTTGAGCACCCAGCGTGTCCCGCCGCGCAGCCACTGGAGCACCTGGAGGACGCGGCGCAGATAGGCGTAGCTCGAGCGCTGGTCCCGGGCGCGATAGGCGTCGCGCCAAGTTGGCATGGGTGCCGTGGTCTCGAACAACATCGTCGAGAAGTCGATCGCGAGGAGTTGGATCTCTTCGTGCGCGTGGTCGACCGTCATCTCGTGCATACGGTTGAAGTAGGGCATGGCGACTTCGAGGAACGACAGTGCCATCGCGGTCCGCTCCCGGCGCGGGTCGGGCTCGTCGCCCACTGGCCGGTCGCGGTCGGCGAGCACGGGTTCGAGGCTCTCCCAATAGGGGAGTGAGCGCAGAGCGGGGTCGGCCGAGATCAGGTTGTGCAGATGGGTGGTTCCCGTGCGCGGCAGCCCGCAGATGATGATCGGTGCCGTGATTTGCTCTTCGAGGATTTCGGGGTGACGGCCGATCAGATCCTCGACCAGCAGGCGGTTCTTCAACAGACCGAGGATCAGCGTGTGTTGTTGGAGGGTGCCGGCGCTGTTGAAGCCGCCCTCGTCAGTCATGGCGCGGCAGAGGAGGCCAAGCCGCTCGAGAAAGTCCGTCGCGCCGAAGTCGTCCAACCCGGTCTCGCTCTTCGCTGCGGCCATCAGGGCCGCCGGGTCCAGCGTGAGGTGTGAACCGGCCTCCTTCATGAAGTCGAGGACGGCGCGCGCCTCGTCAGAGAAGCGCGGTTCGGACAGGTCGTCGATGCGGACCGGCGGCGGCCGGTCGCTCATAAGGAAGTCACGGGGACCACCTCGACCTGTGGCTGCTGGGGCGTCTCCGTGGGGAGAAACCAGCGGAACCAGATGCGGCCGCTTCTGTGGCCGGCCGTCGACACCCAGTTGGGATGGCGAGGTTTCTGCGCCGCCACGACGATGGTCCAGGAGCCGTCGGGCTCGTACTCGACCTGTGATCCGTTGATGGTGACGCGCTCGTAGTCGTAGTTGTACGTGTGCAGCAGCCGGTTCCACAGGCACATGTTCCAGAACACGCTCTCGGGCGAACGGCCCCGGATCACGAGCGCCTGATCAGGCGCGAGCTCGAATGCGCCCATCGCGTAAGCAGCGTCGCCGGCCGCCCAACCGAACGTCGTCGTGGGCACCGGATAGGGCGGGTCGATCGTGTTGGGTGTAGCGGGCGGAAGCGGCACGATGGCGGCCTGGTCGCGCACCCACGTCGTCATGGCGCGCAGGCGGCGGGCCAAGTCGGCGTCGTCCTGGGTGAAGACGGCGGGCTGGTCGTCGGCCTCGATGTGCCAGACGGCGCGTCTTCCATGGACTGGGTCCTCGAGGTAGTCGCGGGTGATGGCCGCCACCGCGTCCGGTTCGAGCCGAATGTGGGCCACGCCGGGCTGGTCCGGCTCGTCCCGCTCGTGGGGGGAGAGGACGATGCGGATGGTGCCGTCGGGCTGGCGACCGGCGTCACGGCTGTTGACGGCACCGACGATCCGTTCGGAATATCGGCCGTCGTTGGGCCCGCCGTACACGGTGAGCGACATGTAGACGGCATCGCCCGGCTCCCACGTGACGCGATAGGTCCGCGTCGGGTCGATCGGGGCGTAGCAGTAGAAGGCGTCCGCGTTGTCGCCGCCCCACTTCTTGTAGCGGCCAACGATGTCGACGAAACGCGGGCAGGCAGCGTCGGCCCACAGCTGCACATCGGCCGCCACCTGCAAGATCGTGAGGAGCCACTTGTGCGCCTCGAGCAGCGTTGTCTCGTCGTCGCGCAGCTGCTCGATCATGCGGGACTGAGTCTCGGTCACGGCGCCGAGCAACTCGGTGAAGGCCTCTTCGGTTTCGGTTGTCATCCGCCCCCCGCTCGCGTCGGCCCGGTGCACCGGGCCCGCGGAGAGCGTAGAGGTTTGGCCTGCGACGGACGGGAGCCGACAAAAGGACGAACGGCAGCAGCATCTTCGTCGAGCGTTTGTAGGCGGGGTTGGTGTCGGAGAAGAGGCTGGCCATGTACCGCTCCTCCACGACGGCGCTGTAGACAAGTGGTCCCCGAGCAGGATGGCCGGCGAGCAGCCAGTACCAGCTCAACGCTGGGTGGGACGACCGACGGACGGACCAGGTGTCACGGCGTCACAGAGTGCCTGTCGGCCTCAAATTCATAGGGCGTGCGCAGGGTCGACGATCATTTCGACGGACGCTGGAACTGCCGCTGGCTCCAGGAGAAGCCGGTGAGTGCCGACCATTCCCCTGAGGTGGCCTCCTGCCACACCCAGAATGACGCGCCGACCGCGCCAGCGTGCTGGCTGTCACTCAAAAACTCGGAGATCTCCGCCCCGCTCGGCGACACCGTCCGGCCACCGGTGTCGCCGAAGTTGAAAGCCTCGCCGATCACGTGCACCGGCCGGAGGGTCTGCAGGCGGGCGATGTCCTGGGTTGCGTCGCTGCCCGGATCGGTGCATTCCCAGTAGATCATCGGGGCGAACGCGTCGACGTAGGGGGCCATCGCCTGGTACGGGTAGCCGCCCTCCCAGTTCGCGTCGCTCGGCGGATAGACCGTCGCCACGACGAGCCGGCTGCCGGCTGCCTCCCGCACCATCTCGAGGTACACGGCGGCGCGCTGGGCGCTCATCATCACCCCTTCGGTCGACTCCTCGAGATCGGCGCTGTAGCCGTCGACCCGTTGCCCGTCGGCGGTGTGCCAATCGAGGATCTGCTTGGTCCAATGGGCATCGCCGACAGGGTCCCAGAGATAGGGGAAACCCCACGCGATGATATCGATCCCGTGGGCGTGGGCGACAGGCACGAGTGCGTCGAGCTCCTGAGCTCCGTAGAAGCCGTTCTGAGAATCACCCACACGGACCCACACCTGGTGCAGCCCGGCGGCGGCGGCCTGCTGCACAATCGCGTCGGCGTTGCCACCGTCGGTGCTGTCCCACTCCCAGATCCACATGCCCTTCCCGGCGAGCGCCGCGAGGTGTGAGATCCACCGGGCGGGCGACGTCACCGCCGGCAACGAGGTCACGAGAGTGACCGGGTGCCACGGCGGCGGAGAGGGGGGCAGCGGCGCGTGCGGGGGGACTGGGCAGCCTGCGAGCGCCACCGGGGCGGAGGTGGTCGGCGTAGTCGTGGAGGGCGCGGGCCGCACGTGCGGACGCGCCGGCTCGCCTGTCGGTCGAGTAGTCGGCACCGGTGGCGTGTGGTGTGAAGGTGCCGAACCGGCGAGACGACTCGAGTCCTTCGAGACGGAAGGAGGCGGCGAGCCGGACGTCGCGGCGAACGTGGCGATGGACACGATGACGGCGAAGAGCACTATTGCGGCCGCCGTCATCCAACGCTTCAGCCCGCGGAAAAAGCGCACGTCCCATTCTCGCGAGCCACCCTTGCGCACGCAGGGCACCGGGGCCGAAGACGTCGCGGCAGGTCATGGTGAATCAACTGAAAGTGGTCATGGTGAATCAACTGAGAGAATGGGGCGCCTGCGTGAGGCAACGGTCGGTCATCTACCCCCGTTACGGTGACGGCTATTCGATCGCTGAGGTCCTGACGGCAGGCCGTCCCAGGGGTGATGATCAGGTCGGCTCAGCATCAACTCTCGATGCAATAGAGACGTGCCTCACCGAACACAAAGGTGGGAGAGTCTTGTGCCCTTTGAGAGATCCACGAAGGAGCCGCGTATGTCGGTGCGTTACGGGGTAGCGCACCGACATACGCCCGAGTCGTCGTCACCAATACGACGGGCGTCGGAGATACTGGCGGCGGGAGGCTTCAAGGCCTCCGCCCACTGCGATGCAGTCCTCGACCGTCAGCGACGACACTGCTGAGAGCCCTGCGGCCATAGATGGAACGAACCTGACGTGGCCGCTGCTGTCTTTCGGAGCCATTCCGGCCCAGCCGATAGATTACGGCCGCAACTGCGTACCACACCGCTACCGAAAAAGGTAATGACAGACGCGCTCGTCAAAGATTACGCCAGACCCCGCTCGGTCGCCTAACACCTTTTTGGGTGGAATACTCGCGGATGTGGCCGGATTGCGAGGGAAGCGTCCTTGAAGCACCTCGAAGGGTGAGAATGAGAATGGTCGTACTAGCACCACGTCGTGAGATGCATGGTTCCCCACTGGAGCGAAAGCGGCGGCGTCGCTACTATCAGCTTGAGCGGTCGGCAACCATTTGGGGACAAATGGCAATTTAGTGTGCGAACGCATGTTTGTGATCGTGGTAAATCGTTGTCAATCTTGCTCGATGGGGGACCGTCGAGGGAGGGAAACAACATGAAGGTTTGTGAGCGCAGTACCGGTCAATCAAAGTAGAAACCAAATGCACCTCTCGTTCGGAAATGGAGCGTCGCAATGCTGAGTGGATCTCGAGTTTGGCAAGTCGGTGCATGCGCAGGCGCGCTGATGGCAGTGGTCTTGGTTGGAGCAAGTGGCGCTGGCGCAGCATCGACTGGTTCAGATGCCCAGAAACCTGGGCTGTTCTCGACGCATCAGTGGACAGGTGCGGGCTCGAGTTCCGCACATGCCTTGTCTCCGCACGTACCGGGTCTCCAAGTCGTTGCATCGGGCCTTAACCAGCCCCACAAGTTGAGCATCGGGCCCGACGGGAACCTTTATGTCGCCGAGGCGGGCGATGGTGTCATTGGCACCGGTTGTGTCATGGGAACAGAGGCGGCGTGTGCCAACAACTCGGGCACCATCGACCGCATCACACCGCAAGGGGCGGTGAGCCACGTTGTGACCGGGCTGCCCTCAGTTGGAAGTCCTCCTGGCGGCTCTGCCAGTGGGGGCGTGGCCGATGCGCAAGTCGTCAACGGCAAAATCTATGGCGTCATCCAGAACCAAAACATCGATCCGACGACGGGGCAGCAAACCTACGGCCCGGCCGGTGCTCTTCTAGGCGACCTGGTTAGTGCCCCGCTCAGCGGCGGCGCGGCCACGTCGGTGGCGAGCTTCGGTCCTTATGAAGCGGCCAACAATCCCGATCACGGGGCTGGCGCCGGCGGTCCTGGTGAACCCGCCATCGATAGTGATCCCTATGCCGTTGTGCCCTACGACGGCGGATTCGCTGTGGCCGATGCCGCCGCAAACGACGTGCTGTTCGTCTCGGGCACTGGCCAGATCTCCACACTTGCCGTGTTGCCGCTGATCACCGAGCCAACATCGGGTGGCCCGGTGACAGCCCAGCCCGTCCCGACCTCGCTCGCTGTGGGACCCGACGGTGCTCTCTACGTGGGCGAATTGGGCGGCGTGGGCGGTCCGGGGACCGGTAACGACGTCGGTGATGTCAACGTCTACCGCATTGCTCCCGGACAGCAGCCGACGGTGTATGCGAGCGGCCTCACCATGATCGGAGACATTGCCTTCGACCAGGCGGGCCGGCTGCTCGTTCTCGAGATCGACACGGCGGGAATTCTCGACCCCTCCGCGGTGCCCGCGCCTGGAGCGATCATCCGTATCAACGCTGACGGGAGCCGTACGACCCTGGCCAGCAACGGGCTCGAGTTCCCACTTGGCATGGCCGTGGCCAAGGATGGGTCGCTCTACGCCTCGAACTTCGGCGTCATCCCGGCCAGCGGTGGCCCCATCCCCGGCGTGAGTGGCGAGGTCGTGCGCATCTCGGACCCCGCTCCGGCCGGACAACTCGGGGCCAACCTCGGTGGCTATCGCCTAGCGGCAGCAGACGGCGGCGTGTTCACCTACGGTGCGTTCGGCTTCTACGGCTCGATGGGTGGACACCGCCTCAACCAACCCGTGGTCGGCGTGGGCTCCAACCCGATCGGACCGGGATATTGGCTCGTGGCCTCTGACGGCGGCATCTTCAATTTCGGCACGTCGGGCTTCTACGGCTCGACGGGCGGCATGCGCCTCAACCAACCAATCGTCGGCATGGCTCCGACACCCGACGGAAGGGGCTACTGGTTGGTGGCAGCTGATGGAGGAGTATTCAGCTTCGGTGACGCCACCTTCCACGGCTCGACCGGAAGCATTCACCTGAACAAGCCCATCGTCGGCATCGCAGCTACGCCAAGTGGCGGCGGCTACGACCTGTTTGCATCTGATGGAGGCGTCTTCAGTTTCGGCGACGCCACATTCCATGGATCCCACGGGGGAAGTCCGCTTAATGCCGCCATCGTCGGAGGAGCAACCACGCCGTCGGGCTCCGGGTACAACCTGATCGCGGCCGACGGTGGTGTCTTCGCATATGGCGATGCTGGGTTCTTCGGGTCAATGGGAGGCAAGCATCTGAATCAGCCAGCGGTGGGAGGACAAATCACACCTGACAACGGCGGGTATCTGCTCGCTGCCGCTGACGGTGGGATCTTCAGCTTTGGCAATGCTCAGTTTGCTGGCTCGGCAGGGAGCCTCAAGCTAGCCAGACCGGTTGTCGGAATCGGATGAGAGGCGGCGCGGGAGAGGCCGTTGATGTTTAGACGACCGACCGCACCCGCTACGTCAAGGTGACGACTGCGGAGGAAGTGCAGCGCCCGGAGCTGCAGAAGTGGACCAAGGAGGCAAGCCGCACGTCGTGCGGCACTGAATGCCCCTGTCCCGGCGAGCAACGTACGGGGCAGTTAAGGGATCAAAAGCACATCACTGCAATCGAGTCCGGTTAGGGTCTGTGTAAATCCCCGAAATGCTGTAATGTCCTGCGGTGCGCTCCGAGCGATAAGACCATCTCTCGTGAGGAATCGCCGAAAGGCGTTCTCTACTTTCCCGATAAAAGCATCGAGCCCGCCGTGTATTGACAGCATCGAGGGGTCGACTTCCGCATAAAGCGCCACGCCCGCAGCCCATAGGTCAATGCCG
This sequence comes from uncultured Acidimicrobiaceae bacterium, assembly GCA_963828455.1. Taxonomy (GTDB): domain Bacteria; phylum Actinomycetota; class Acidimicrobiia; order Acidimicrobiales; family RAAP-2; genus Bog-473. The sequence goes on from CAWHFH010000006.1 coordinate 45,557, forward strand.
GTCTCAATTACATAGGTTTCGCTCCCTTGAGCGTCACTCCACACAAGTGCAACATCCTCGAGCGCCACACCCTCAGTCCTGAGCAACTCGTCCAGCCGACTGCTATCCACAGTGATCCGGCGCTTCTCGTTGTCAAGGGAACCCTCAAGTTCCGAGAAAGCCGGACTTCGATCAGCGACTGCCACTTCACTCAAACCCGATCCCTTCGTAATCCACATGTCTATTTGTCCTGAGGAGCTCGTTATGGCTCGATTCACACAGCGGATCGAATCACCCAGGTCGTTGGCTTCGACGTTTCGGGTGAGCATTGCGAAGGTCGTGGGCACGGGCTCGATTGCGAAAACCTGATAGCCGGCTCGGGCGATCGGTAAGGCCGTCGTTCCGATATTGGCACCTACCTCAACGACCGTCGACTTCGCGTTTCCCTTCAGCCACGCTAGGACGGCTTCGATCTCCTTCCCCTCGTAGCGCCCATCAACAAAGATGTGCTCGCCTACTTCATCGCCATTGTCGACCAACCATGTGAAACCGTCGCGCTCGCAGGCGAAATGCATGGGTTCGTGTGAAAGCAGTGCGAAGACCAATCGCCGGATTTCGCGCTCAGAAAGCTGTGTTTGGAGTAGCTCCGCGAGACGCTTGCCGTCCCCCTGCCGCAGTCGCAGACCAATGCGCGTAAGCAGACCCGGATGCGTCGCTACTGCAGTGAGGTCACGCCAATGGGATGGCTTGGCTGTTTCGTTGGACATTTGACCCGGCTCCTTGCTTGTTCCGGGACGCCTGCGGTCTCTTCAGGTGAGGTTTTCCGCCCTTACGTGCGCACGTCCCTCAACCCGGCCTCCTAAAGTTAGCTCCTCGTCTGACTGACTCGTTTCTCTCTGGACCACTCTTTTTCGAGTGGTCGCATCCGCTGCGGAAAGTAACAGCATTCCGTTTGGGGCCCACCACGTGCCACGCTCGCTCCTGAGCCCCTTGGACTTGATCCGGTTCGACGGACAAGTTGGTTGTGTTGATTATGCCGCCTGAAGGTCGGCGTTGTGGTGGACAGCATCGTATTGCGCGGGACTGAGATAGCCGAGTGTCGAGTGCAGTCGGCGGGCGTTGTACCAGCCATCGATGTACTCGAAGACAGCGCGCTGAAGTCCGGTCCTCGTCGGCCATGAACGCGTGTCGATGAGCTCGCGCTTGATGGTGGCGAAGAAGCTCTCGGCTACCGCGTTGTCCCAGCATTAACCGGCTAATCGCGCTCGCCCTTGCGCCCGACCGAGAGCACGACGCCGTTCTCGCGGGCGAGGGTGAAGTCACTGCTTGTGTATTGCTTGACCGCCGCGATCGGACTGATGGACGAGCTCGCCCAGATGTTGGCCCCGGCGCATCCAGATGCCCATCTCCAACGTGTCGAGGTCCGAGGCTGGATCAACTACTACGGGGCCTTCTATCGCTCCGCGTTGTATTCGATCGCACGGCGCATCGACCAGCAGTTTGGTCCGATGGGACATGCCGAATTCAAACGATTACGAGGGAAACGTCGACGGGCATGGGAGTCGTTAGTCGCTGCCACGCTGCACCATCCACAGCTCTTAGCCCACTGGCATCTCCTCCCCGTCACGCCGAGCCGATCTGCAAGAGCCGGATGAGCTGAGAGATTCACGTCAGGTTCTGTGAGAGCCGGGGGGTGCGATTCCCCCCGGCTACTCGACTAGTGGTTCTGTCCGGTTTCTCCACACTATTCCGGAGCAATGCCAGTACCTAGGTTTGCGAGCAGCGTTACGTCGATCGCAGTCGGCTCTTGCGGTGGGTGCGTACGTGCCCTGTAACAAACCCACAAAATACATTCGGCCAAGTCCCATGTCAGGGTTCGTAGTGATACCGAGCCTGCAGGACCACGACATCCTCGTCCTCGACCATGTGGACGAAGCGATGCTCGGCGTCGATCCGCCTGGACCAACAGCCCTGGAGGACGTGGCGAAGCGGTTCGGGTTTGCCGATACCCGTAAAGGGGTCACGGAGCGTGTCCTCGATCAACTGGTTGATCCGTTTGACCGTCTTCTTGTCGACGGACTGCCAGTGCAGATAGTCGGACCAACCGTGTGGCGTGAAGACCAGCCGCACTACAGCAGATCGTGCTGCTGCCGCTCGCCTTTACGAGCCTGCTCAAGGCTCTCGAGCAGGCGCCGAGCGTTCGCCGGAGAGCGAAGGAGGTAGGCGGTTTCCTCAAGAGCTTCGTAGTCCGCCCGCGACATCAGGACCGCGTCCCCACGCTTGGAAGTGATCTCGATCGGCTGGCGGTCGTTGTTCACCTGCTCGATCAGGGGGAAGAGGTTCTTCCTCGCCTCGCTTGCCGTCATCGCCATGGAGACCTCTCCTCTCAGTCGTACAAGATATGGTACCACTCGGGGTCGTGAACCGGTCAGATGGCTTTGCGGCGGGATCGCATCGACGTCCTGCCTCGGAGGCTAATCGTCAGCGAGCAAGGACAGGAGTTCTCCGACGGGACCCGATCAAACACGCATGGGAGGAACGGACGTCCCGACGCCGTGCGTCTGTCGCGATGACGGACGAGTCCTTGGGACGTTCGAGGGACCGCGCGAACGATGACGAGTCGTGTCGTTGCTCGCCGGATATCGGGTACAACGGCTGAGGACGACACACTGCTGTGGTCTTTGTTGCACGAAATGTGGTCTGTTTGTGGTCTGTAGCGCTGAGGCGACCACGACGACCGAATGGTGACGATGCCACCACTTGCAGCCACCAGGAGCTTCGTTAAGAGCGGCCGACCAGGATCGAACTGGCATCATCAGCTTGGAAGGCTGAGGTTCTACCATTGAACTACGGCCGCGAATCGGTGGGCATTCTAAAGCCTCTACTCTCGACGCAGTGGACGCACTCTTTGATCGGGTTGGTGGGCAGGCCTTCTTCGTCGACCTGGTCGATCGCTTCTATCTCGGTGTCTCGGGCGATCCGCTGCTCCGCCCGCTCTACCCCGACGATCTGAGGGAATCGGCGGACCACCTTGCGCTCTTCCTGATGCAGTACTGGGGCGGCCCGTCGACCTACAACGAGCAGCGCGGGCATCCGCGACTACGCATGCGCCACGCCCCCTTTTTTATCGGCCCGGCCGAGCGTGACGCGTGGTTACGGCACATGCACGAGGCCCTCCGGGAGCTGCACGCCGCCGGGCGCATCAACGATGCGGACAACGACGAGCTCGGCGCCTACCTCGACATGGCGGCCCATCAGCTCGTCAACACCGCCTAACCGGCCCATGTGCTCAGTCCGTGAAGACGGGCTTCCGCCCCTCCTTGCGGGCCGCCACGGACTCCTCGAAGTTGCGCGTGAGGCAGCGCACGAAGAGCTGCGACGTGCCTTCTGCGTCCATGTGCGCCTGGAAGCTGCTGGAGTCGAGGCTGTTCCAGAGTTGGCGCTTGGTCAGCTCGACACCCGCGCGGCTCCAGCCGTTGATGCGGTCGGCCAGCTCGAAGCACGCGGGCAACAGCTCCGGTCCCGGCACGACGCGCGAGACGATGCCGATCCGCTCTGCCTCGACAGCGTCCACGTCCCGGCCGGTCAGCATGATCTCGGTCGCCCACGTTTGCCCCACCGAGCGAGGCAGCAGGTAGCTCAGCCCGAGCTCCGCCGCCGTGAGGCCGTTGTTGATACCCGCCGCCCGGAAGTAGGCCTCCTCGGACCCGATCCGGAGGTCGGCACACAGCGCCAAACAGAAGCCGCCACCGATGGCAGCGCCGTTGACCGCGGCGATCACCGGCTGGTGCAGCCGGCGGACGGTCGCCATGACGTCGTCGAGCATTTCCATGGACCGCATCGCGATGGTCGGAAGGGTGAGTCCATCTATGTTCGGGATGGAGCCCGGGTTCTCGTGGTCGGCGCCCGAACAGAATCCGCGCCCCGCACCCGTGATCACGACAATGCGGACCGAATTGTCGGTGCCCACTTCGCCCAGGGCGTCGCGGAACGGGATCATGACGTCGAACGCCATGGCGTTCATTCGCTCGGGCCGGTTGAGCGTGACAACGGCGACGCCCGGGTGCGGTCTCGTGACTTCGGTGAAGGACATGGCCCGGCATCGTAGAGCGGCGCCGGCAACCTGCAGGCAGTTAGGAAGCGGCGCCCTGCTCCGGCTCCAGCCTGTGCTCCTGCTCCAAGCGGTGGGTGGCGGCGCCGTGCATCGCCCTCTCGCTGCGGGCCATCCAGCGCAGGCGGGCGGCCCGAGCGTCCCATGAGTACACCACCGCGGTCCCGGCCAGCATGTCGTCGAGCGCGCGCCGTTCTCGCTGGAAGACGATCCCCCAGAACGCAAACCAGAAGAACGCAACGCTGAGCGCAAGCCCGAGCGTGCGCACAACCGCTTGTCGCACGCCGATGGGGCCACCTTTGGTCGTCACGACCTGCAAACCGAAGATGGCCATGCCCAGCGTCCTCCCGCCGACCGCCCACTGGTAGGAGTAGTAGAGGAACTCCCAGACCGCCAGGACGGACACGGCGAATACCTGATGGTTGGTCAGGTTGTACGGGTTGCCGGTCACCAACTTGTATGCCGTGTTGAAGAGCAACACTCCCAGGGAGTAGAGCCCCCACGAGATTCCGACATCTGCACCGAACGCGACGAGGCGGCTCACCGCCCCCGCGTAGTGGCCTTGGCGGCCGACGGTGAGCTCAGCAGCGGGGGCCGAGATGGTCACGAGGCGGCGGCCGCCTTTGGCTCGACGAGGAGCGGCGGGCCGAAGGGCCAGTCGGCGACCTTGCGGCGCCGCCCGGTCAACCGGTTGCCCCAGCGGAAGATGAAGTCGTCCAGCCCGACACCCTGCGCTCGGATGACGTCGAGGATCTCGGTGAGGATGCCGGTGGTCGAACGGGCGATGATCGACCCGAGCTCGGTCTGCTCGACCAACGCGTCGATGTCGATCTTCTCGACGATCGCGTTGATGTCGACCCGGTCGATGATCTTCTCCACGTCGACGCGCTCGACGACCTTCTCTACGTCGACCCGGTCGATAATCTTGTCGACGTCGACCTTGCTGATCACCTTGTCCACGTCGACGCGGCTCACGACCTTGTCGATGTCGACGCGGTCGATCAGCGCGTCGATGTCGATCGCTTCGATCACCATCGGCACGATCCGCTCCGCCAGTGCCTGCGCGAGCTGCTCCATGCGGGCCCCGAGGGGGTTGGGGCTCACCGCTGCACCCGGGATTGTGACATTCCCGTGATCATCTCACTCCGGCCGGCGCAAGTGGGCGACCGATCGGGTACCTTCGAAGGCAAGAAGACAACCGGGAGTCATTTGAAAGGGGAGGACAGCATGGAAGTTGAACGCTACGAGAACGGCGTCCCATCCTGGGTTGACCTGGGCAGCCCCGAACTCGCCAAGGCCAAGCAGTTCTACGGCACCTTGTTCGGGTGGAACACGCCCGAGGGCCCGGCCGAGGCGGGCGGCTACAGCGTGGCCGACATCGGGGGCAAGACGGTGGCCGGCCTCGGTCCCAAGATGGATCCCAATATGCCGACGGTGTGGATGTCTTATGTCAACGTGGACAGCGTCGACGACACGGTCGCCAAGGTGAACGCCAACGGCGGCTCAGTGCTGGCGTCGCCCATGGACGTGATGGAGGCGGGGCGCATGGCCATCTTCGCCGATCCCGTCGGCGCCGTGATCGGGTTGTGGCAGCCCAACCAGCACACCGGCGCGCAGCTGGTCAACGAGCCCGGCACGCTCTGCTGGAACGAGCTGATCACGACGGACCTCGAGAAGTCCAAGGCCTTCTACCAGGCGGTCTTCGGGTGGGACGCCGAAGACCAGGGTCCTCCGGGCGGCCCGCCCGCCTACACCGAGTGGAAGATCTCGGGCCGCTCCATCGGCGGCATGATGCTCAAGAACGACATGATGCCGGCCGACATGCCGCCCAACTGGGGGGTCTACTTCGCCGTCCCCGACACCGACGCGGCCGTGGAGAAGATCAAGGAGCTCGGGGGGTCCGTCCTGCTCCCACCCACCGACATCGAGCCGGGGCGCTTCGCGGTCGTCATGGACGACCAGGGCGCGCCGTTCAACGTCATCACCATGAAGAGCTGAGCCGTGGAACGGCGGCGTCTGGGGCGCACGGGCCACGAGTCGTCGGTGGCCGTGCTCGGCGGTGCCGCCTGCTGGTCTGCCACCGTGGAGGAGGCGGGAGAGTGGCTGCGCCTGGCGCTCTCGCAAGGCGTCAACCACCTCGACATAGCGCCCCAATACGGGGCCGCGGAGTCCGCGGTTGGGCCGAACCTGGTCGCCGTACGCGACGAGATCTTCATCGCGGGCAAGACGCTGCGAGCGAATCCCGAAGGCGTGCAGGACCAGTTCGACAACACGCGGCGTCTCCTCAACGCCGATGTGCTCGACCTCTATCAGGCCCATGCCGTGACCTCGCTCGAGGAGCTCGACCGCCGGTCGCCCGCGCTCGAGAAGATCGTCTCGTTCCGCGAGGCGGGCCACACCCGCTTCGCGGGCATCACGGGACACGATCTCGAGGTGCCGCGCGCCCATCTCGAGGCGCTGCGGCGCTTCGATCTCGACACCGTGATGTTCCCAGTGTACCCCGCGCTGTGGTCCCGGCCGGAATATCGCGAGGCAGCCGAGGAGCTCCTCGAGGTGTGTGCCGCTCGCGACATCGGCGTCATGGTCATCAAGGCTGCCGCGCACGGTCCCTGGGCCGATCATCGTCCTCTCGGCGACGCCATCGCCGGCAGTCCGGAGACGGCCGACCGCTGGGCCACGTCGTGGTACGAGCCGGCGACGACCGACGACGAAATGGATCGCGGCATCCACTTCGCCCTCTCCACCCCGGGCGTCCACGCGTTCTGCACGCCCGGCGACATCGGGCTCCTGCCGCGGGTGCTCGCGTCGGCCGAGCGTTATGCGCCGATGAGCGATGAAGAGAGGGCGGCGGCGGTCGACGCCATGGCGGCAGAAGAGCTCATCTTCCCCATGCCCCGCTGACTGACGAGCGCCGACCCGATCAGGCCGCTTGCAGCGCGGCCACGACGCCGGCGAATCCCTCGTCGTCCGCCTCGTCCGCCGGGACCGACACCGTGATGCCCTGGCCGAGCCCGGCGAATCGTTGCACGAGCACCCCCGGCAACTCCTCGAAGATGCCCGCGGGCACCAGTGTGTCGAGGACCTCGTCCGAGAGGACAGCGCCCAGGTCGGCCCAACGTTCGCGCCGGATGAGCTCGCGAAGGCGTGACCCGAGGTCGTCCCAGCCGTAGAGCTCCAGGGTCGGCGCGTAAGCCGGCGTGGAGTAGAGGAAGGCCAGCAGGCGGCGTTGCCGCTCGCGCTCGCGCTCCACCGCCGCTGCCGTCGCTCCCGTGATCACCGACGTGCCGATCACCGTCTCGAACCCGTCCGCCTCGAGGTCTCGTCCCCTCGAACGGGCGCCCTCGGCCAGCGCCGGCAGGCACGTCTCCTGCAAGTACCGCGGATTGGAGTTGGTCGGATGGCTCACGAAGCCGTCCGCCACGGCCCCGGCTAATGCACAGGCGCGCCGCTGCACACCGCCGAGGTAGACGGCCGGCGGAGCAGTGTCCGGATCTGGACCGGGGTTGAAGTAGGGCTGGAGGCGCGTCACCCGGTAGTGCTCGCTCTCGTAGGACGGCGCCTGCCCGGACACGAAGGAGGCGAAGGCGGCACGCACCGCGCCGACGTAGTCGCGGAGCCGGCCTATCGGGTCATCACCGAACGGCACGCCGTAGCGGTCCTCGATGTTCTGGCGGATCTGCGTGCCGAGACCGAGCTGGAACCGGCCGCCGCTGAGCTTGGCTATGTCCCACGCCGCGTAGGCCAGCAGCGTCGGACTGCGTGTGAACGCCAACGCGACGCTCGTCCGCACCGTGATGCGGGTCGTGTGTTCGGCCGCTAACAACGCGACCGTCATCGCGTCGTGGACCGTCTCGGCGACATGGAGGCCGTCGTAACCCAGGCGCTCGACCCGTTGGGCGTGCGCGACGACATTGGGGAGGCTCAGCCGCGGGTCCATGCCCGCGTAGACCCTCACGCCGGCGAGCTGTCCAGGCCGCTGCTCTGGGACCTGCCCCGAGCCATGATGGTTTCGCGCTCGGTGGCGAGGCGGGACTGGTCGAAGCGGTCCTGCATCCAGCGGCGTGACCAATTCGACTCGGCCTGCCACGCCGCCTCGCCGGAAAGCGCCCCGATGGCCTCATACATGCGCCGGATCTCCCGCACGTTGTCCCGCGGGATCGACGCCACGCCCCTAGCGATCTCGCGGGCGCGCTCGAGAAGGCGCTCGTGCGGCACCACCTCGGCCACGAGGCCCCATGCGAGAGCGGTCGCCGCATCGATGAAATCACCCGTGAAGCTCATCCGCCGTGCCCGGTCCACCCCGATCAGTTGGGGCAGGCGGACGATCAATCCGGCGCCGGGCATTGCGCCCACCCGGGCGTGCGTGTCGGCGAAACGTGCGCGTTCCGACGCGATCAGGAAGTCACAGTTCAGTGCGATCTCGAGGCCACCCGTGACGGTGGCGCCGTTGATCGCACCGATAACCGGCGTCTCGTGCGGTGGGAGGAAGCCGAAGTGCGCGGTCGGCCCGCTCTGGCGCTCAACCTGGTCCTGGCGCGGCTCGGACGACAATGCCTTGAGGTCGACGCCGGCGCAGAAGGCCGGATCGGCGCCGGTCAACACGATGCACGCCACGTCCTCGCGGCCGTCGAGGTCCGTCACCGCTTGGTCCAACTCCCGCGTGACCTGCCCGGAGATCGCGTTGCGCGCCTCCGGGCGGTTCAGGGTGATCGTCCCGATCTGGTCGGCAACCTCCACGAGTACGACGCTCAACGTTCCTCCCCACGGTCGTGCCGCATCAGCGGACCTACTTCCCACCCTCCGAGGACTGCACGGGCTCGAGCCCCTCGAAGGCGACGATCCGGTCAATCGCCTTGGACTCGTCGAGCGAGCCGAAGATCCAGCCTGACATGACAACCGTGCCGCGCTCCACTCGTTCCCAGGTGAACCGGAAGTAGTGGTGGTGGAGGTCCACCGGACTGGTCCGGCGCAACGAGGCCGGCTGCCGGTCGGCGCGGCGCAGGCGCTCGAAGGCCTCGCTGAGGCCGGCTGGGCCGTCGAAGACCGCCCGGGGGCTCACGTAGACAACGTCGGGAGCCAGGTGGGCCGCCAGGGCAGCGAGCCGGGTCTCGTCATTGGAGAGCACGACGAAGGTCATGAGGTGGTCGATCTGCGCCGCGAGGTCCTCGTCTCGGTGGTTGCGACGGAACACGGGCGCAGTCTCGCAGCCGGCTCAGCCGGGCACCCACTCCGAAGACAGCTGGGCATAGCAGTCGGCGTCCTTCTGCACACCGTCGATGCGCTCCCAACCGCGAAGCATGGCCTCTCGCCGGAAACCCGCGAACTCGGCCGTGCGGGCCGAAGCGACATTCCAGGGTTCGACGAAGAGGTGCACGCGGGGAATGGCGAGTTTCTCGAACGCGAACCCGCAGAGCGCGCGCAATGCGTGCCCCGCCAGCCCCCGACCGCGGGCCGCCTCCACGAGCCAGTACCCGACCGAGGCGCGGCCGCTCTCGATCTCCTGGAGCCACAAGCCGATCGAACCGAGCCCCTGGCCCGGATCCGATGCGTCCGCAATGACGAAGGAGAAGCCGTCGCCGTCGATTGCCCGCTGGTTCTGGCGCTCGATGAAGGCCCCTCCGGCTTCGAGGCTGTAGGTGCGCGGCACCGACGTGATCGAGGGGATCTGGGGGTCCGCCGACGCCACGTGCACGAGGTCCATGTCCCCGAAGGCGAATGGTCGCAGGACGACCGGGCCGGACGTCAGGCGCGGCACGCGCAACGGCGGCGACAGCGCGGCGAGGTCGAACTCTTTCATCGCAGCGCGAAGTAACCGGGCACGAGGTGGTGGGGCGTGTCGAGGTAGCCCTTCGCTTCGGGTAGTCCGCCGAAGCGTCCGTGGCTCCAGCGCACCTCGATATGCCCCGAGACTTCGCTGATCTCGGACGAAGCTCGGTCGCGCACGAGTGCCTGCCAGCCGACGCGGGGCTGGCCGCCGCGCTGCGGCTCGAGAGCGATCGAGCCGAGCTGGAAGTGCTGCCGCCAATCCCACGATGTGGCGATGCGCAGGCGCAGCGAGCGCTCGGCAGAGGAGCCCAGGACGAAGTAGGGCGCGCTGCCGATACGCAGCAGGCGCCACAACATGGCCTCGCCCGTGCCACCGCCGCGGTCCATGGCGGCCGCCCACCGGCGCACCGAAGCGCGCGCGACGGCATCCGACAGAGTCACATAGAGATCCTTCACACCCGGGGGCCATCCGGGTCGCAACCACTTTCCGAGCGCGTCGCGCTGCGCGCTGGTGAGGTCGGTCGCCTGCTGCGGCAGCTCCCGCAGGTCACCGGCCACACCATCCGCTCCATTCGACCCGCCCGCATCCCATGACGCCTCCGCCTCCACGGTCCCGAGCCCCGGCAGCGCCGGCGCACCGACCCCACGGCCAGACCGGGTCGCCACCGCGGGTCTCCTCACTCCGGACCGCCGCGCCGAAACAGCGCCTTGCCCGCGTTCGGCCGCCTCCCTGACAGCGGCATACAAGGCCTTGTACTCGGTCGGCGCCACCTCGGCGTACCAGTCGCCTCCACCGGGCAGAAGCCCACCACCACCCGCGCCACGCCCGGCGCGGCTCTGCCCCGCGACCAATAGGTGCTCGAACACGGCGGCCGGCGACACGTTGAACAAGATGTCCGAGAGGTACTTGCAGCTCACCAGATAGACGTGGTCCACCCTCAGGTCGATCGGCGCCACCTCGTCGCCCGGAGCCCGCCCTGTGCCCTTCCACTCGACGATCTGGGGCAGCCGGCCGCGCAGCCCGTCGTCGGCTGACAAGAAAGCTCGGCCGTTCTCCCACGCCGCGTGGAACTCCGCGTCGAATGCACCACCTCCGCGCAGCCGCACCAGGTGCTGCCACATCTCGGGCGACAGGCTGTGCATCACCGCCGATCGTGAGTCAATTGCCTGGTCGATGTCCGCCATTCCCAGCATGCCCAGCCCCGTCCCGAGCTCGGTCACGGTCGTCCGGTCGCTCGGCACCCCGCATCCTTAGCACGGCGTCTCTGCGCCGATCCGGACCCGATCCCGACCCGTCCGGCCCCCCGTCGGGGCCAACGGCCGACCCGCCCGTCAGCTCCCGAGCCCGACCTGGACGAAGCGAAGGCTCAGTCGGCGAACAGCGGTGTGAGCTGCAACTCGAGCGGCCCCACGGCGGCGTCCGCCGCAAGATGCATGTCCGTGCTCTCGTAGACGTCCACCGCCGTCCCGGTCCGGGCGATGAAGGCGAACACGGCGTCGCCCCAGCGCTCCTCCCGCAGGGCCCGCCGCAGCTCCTCCCGCTCGCCGTCGGCCAACTCCTCCGCCGGAGTCTTGGCCACCAGATGGCAGGCCAGCACCCAGTTCAGGGTGTCGATGTCCTGGGCCACGAAGACCCGCGGCGGGTCGTCACGCACCACGGCGCAGGCGACGACCGCACTCACCAACGCAGGCCCTACACCTTCCCCGGCGCCAGGTCCTGGACCGACCAGAATCCCGGCAGCGGCGCGCCGCCCCGGCTCTTGGCGTAGGTCACCAGCCGATCCGCTCCCTCGGCCGCGAACAGATCCACCACGTCGAAGATCCCTCCTGGTCCCGGCGCCCGCAACGCCCGGTCGGCCTCGGTCCCGGCCCGCGGTAGCTGCGTCGTCAGCACCACCAGCGGCCCGATCCCACCCGCGGCCATCACGTGCGCCCGCCCCAGCGTGCGCCACACCGTCTCGGACTTGGCCATCCCGCCTCGATAAGACGAGTTCGCCCCCGCCACGTCGAAGTACCAAGTGCGACCGCCGGCACCGACCGCCGAGAAACTCACGGCCATGCCCAGGCCTCGGAGCCGGCGGTTCGGGCGCACATCTTGGAAGCCGGCCCTCTCGATCGCGTCGCGGGCCAGCGTCATCGCCGCCGTGCCGTCGCCCATACCGACGCCCGCCCCAACACGGCCGACTCCACCACCACCCGTCACCGCCTCGTCCCCGCGAAGCCGCGCCAGCGCAACCTCCACGTACTGCGGATCCAGGTCGTATCCCACCGCGTCGCGCCCACACCGGGCAGCTGCCACCAACGTCGACCCCGAGCCGACAAAGGGGTCGACCACCAGATCCCCGGCGTACGTATAGAGCTCCATGAGTTTCTGCGGCAGCTCGACCGGGAACGGCGCCGGGTGCTGCACGCGCACCGCGCTCTCGGGCGGGATGTCCCACACGTCCAGCGTCAACGCCATGAAGTCGTCTGCGCCGATCGTGCTCTCGAAGGGCAACCCATCCCGCATCCGCTTCTTCGGAGCCAGGGCCCGTCCGAATCGACCCTTGCTCGCGATCAGCACACGCTCGGTTACATCCCGCAAGACAGGATTCGCCGCCGAACGGAACGACCCCCACGCGCACGACCCGTTCGCGCCGTCGCCCTTCTGCCAGATGATCTCGCCCCGCGGGAGCAAGTGCAGGTCGTCCTGCAGGATCGACATGACGTCTGCCGACAGGCTCCGGTACGGCTTCCGCCCCAAGTTCGCGACGTTGACCGCGATCCGGCCCCCCGGCTCCAGCACCCGCTTGCAGTCGGCGAAGACATCGCGCAACAACGCCAAGTACTCGATGTACGAGCCCGGCACCCCCTCGCGATCCAACTCCTCCTCGTACTGCTTGCCGGCGAAGTACGGCGGCGAGGTCACCACCAACGCCACCGAATCGTCCGCCACCGCCGACATGTGACGGGCATCCCCGCACACACCCGTGACGCCGGCAGCATGCGGCACAACCCGCTCGTCCGCACTCAGCTCCGGCGCCTCGAAGCGCGCGTAAAAAGCATCACTGACGTGCGATTCCCGGCGCCCGACACCGAAATTCGAGGTTGAGGTCGCGGAGCGACGGCGCGGCGGCATTGGCTGACCCGAACGCTACCGGCCGGCCCCGAGCCGGACCGGGATGCCGATCCTCCGGCGCACACGCCGAGCCAGACGCCCACCCACACCCAACATTGCCGGCACGCTAAAGAGCGGTTGTGACACGGGCGCTAAAAACATCGCCGCTCACATCTCATAGACGACGAAGGAAGTCGGACGTCCCACCTGGTCGTAGAGCGAGCGGCGCGGCCGTTGTACTGCTGGGTGCCAGTAGACGCGCCCGGCGCCCTGGGCCGGCGCCGGCTCCTTGACCGCCTCCAGCAGTGCCCGCCCGAGATCCTGGCCCCGCGTCGCCGGTTCGACGAAGAGGTCCTCGAGATAGCACGTGGGCCGCCGGGACCAGGTTGTCGCATGGATCATGCAATCGGCCATCCCGATCCCACGCCCCTCCTCGTCGAGCGCGATCAGCCCGAACATGCTGTCCCGCCCCTCGCACATCCGCTCGAAGGTGGCCCGCCCCACCTCCTCCTTCAGCTCGGCGCGGTAGAAGCCGAGGTACCCCGTCCACAGCGGATGCCAGTCGTCCCAGTCCTTACTTCGGAGCTCCCTGATGGTCGACACCCCGTCAGCTTCGCATCAACCGCCTCCGGGGGCCGGAACAGGTCCCGCCGGACCACCTACCCCCAAGCCGGCCTTTCGAGTCCGCCGGCCAGCCACTTCCGTCATCGTCCCGTCCAACGCGGCGGGCGCCGCTCGGCTGCGGCCTTGATGCCCTCGACGGCGTCTTGGGTGCGGCCGGCGACGATCCGCATCGTCTCGCCGAAGCGGACGGCTTCGAGCGACGGCATGTGGCGCGTCCGCATCGCCATCTCCTTCATGACGCGCTGGGCCACCGGTGCGCCGTTGCGCAGTCGGGCCGCCAAGGCGCGGACCTCGTCGAGCAACGCCTCGTGGGGCACGACCTTCCATACCAAGCCCATCGCTTGGGCGCGCTCGGCATCGATGCGCTCGCCAGTGAGAAGGAGTTCCATGGCATCGGCCCAGTTGATGCGTTGTGGAAGACGGATCGACGCGACGACTGCCGGCATGCCGAGATTGACCTCCGGTAGCCCGAACTCGGCCCGGTCGCTCGCCACGACGAAGTCGCACCAGGTTGCCAACGTGAGCCCGTACCCGAGGCAATAGCCGTTGACGGCCGCGATGACCGGCTTGAAGATCTCCCAGCCGCTCTCGAAGGAGTTCAGCGTCGGCTTCTCCCAGAAGGTGCCGGCGAACTCACCCGTCGATCCCGCACCGTCTCTCAGGTCACCGCCGGCGCAGAAGGCACGGCCCGCTCCTGTGACGATGGCCACCCATGCCTCCTCGTCGTCGCGGAAACGAGCGAAGGCGGCATTGAGGTCTCGCCGCATCTCGCCGTTGACGGCGTTGAGCACGTCGGGGCGGTTGTACGTGATCGTCGCCACGTTGTCATCGAGTTGATAGAGGACTGCGTCACCCATGGGGCCAGTTTGCCCCGCCTGCCTGGGGATCGCCCGATCGAAAGCGTGCGAGCGGCTGGGAGGAGGCCACGAGATCGCCCGCGTAGGCCTTTATTACCAATGTGGTCAACGCCGGCCCACATTCCACCGAATTTCGTAGTGGTTGCCTCTGCGCGGCCACAGAGAGGAGGAGTTGGGAATGGGTGTCCGGAGCGGTCGCTGGACCGCCAGCGACGGCAGCGTCTTGTTTGCCAGCGCGGTCCTCTTACTCTCTCTATGCCTGGTCATCATCGACGGCGCCGGGACGAGTGTGGGCGCATCCTCTGTGACCCAGAGCGCGCCTTCGACCTCGGCGCAGACGCTAACGACCCAGCTGCCTGTTCCGACGACTACCACGACGTCTCCTCCGACGACCACCAGCACCACGTCCCCTCCGCCGACCGCCACGACGCTCCCTCCAACCACAACAACCACGACGTTGCCGCCGGCACCTGCACCTCCTCCGGCTCCATCGACCGCTCTGCCGGCAAGGGGCCAGGCAACGGCAGATGGCTGCGCAGCTGCAGTTGCGTACCTGTCCGCCTATGCGGCACCAGGCTTCACGTTCGAGTGTCCCGGGTACGCACTCGGACACGAGGCCATGACGTGCGTCAACGAGGCGGGGGTCTGTGCCAACGAGGATCTCATCGCCATCGCAGACCCGTGTGCGGCGGCCTACATGAACGAGGCCTCAAACTCGTGGGTTATGACGGGAGCGTCTGATGCCCCAATCGATCCTTATGGCGCCTGCCCCTGAGGACTATCCGCTGACGCCGGCGTTATAGGGCGGGCCGCCCAGACTCTCGTCTCGTCGGCACGCGGCTGCCGGTAGGCCATCACCACTCGATGCCTGTGGAAACGCAGAATTCGTTTTGCTCGGGATCCGACAATCTGACCCATCTGGTTCCTCCGAAGTTCTGCACGTCGTGGTCGATGCGTCGTGCGCCCAGAGCCTCCAGTCGGCTCACTTCTGTCTCGATGTCGTCGACGATCATGTCGAGGTGCATCCGGTTCTTGACAGCCTTGGTTTCGGGCACCCGCTGCAGGAGAAGCGGTGATGCGGAGCCTTCCCTCGGAACGAGCACAGCCAGCTCTGCGTCGGCGAAGTGGTCGCGATAGCCGAGAGCATTGCGCCAGAACTCGGCGAGACGCTTCGGATCTTGGCAATCCAAGACGAGCTCCATCGTCGATTTGCGGCCCATCATCCGTCTCCTCGTCTGGCGGTACTTGGTCAGCGAAGAAGAGGATATGAGGCGTGGACTAAGGGTGCCCCTACCATTGGTCGCCCAAGGCGAGGCAGGAGGAATCGATTGGAACCGCAACCAGGATGGGACAGCGCGGTCGATCTGCGGATCGAGGAGCTGTCAGCCACGCGGGTCGTCGGATACATCGACATCGACGAGCGGCACCACCAGCCCTACGGGATCGTCCACGGCGGCGTCTGGGCGTCCGTGGTGGAGTCGGTCGGTAGCCACGGTGCGGCGATGGCCGCCAGCGAGATCACCAGCGAATTGGCGGTCGTCGGAGTGGCGAACTCCACCGACTTCCTTCGTCCGCATCGGACCGGTCGCGTTCGCGCGACCGGCACGCCAATTCAGACGGGCCGGACGCAACAGATATGGCTCATCGAGATCGAGCGCGAAAGCGACGGGAAGATGGTGGCCCGGGGGCAGTTGCGAGTGCAGAACCTGCCCGCAATGCCCGAACGCCGAAACTGATCTCAGCCCGTCAGTCGCGGCGGGGTGAGCCGAAACGGATGATGTTGCCGTCGAGATCGATGTGCTCCCCCTCGTACTTGCCCGACGGCTTGCTCTCCGTACCGGAAACATCCAGCCCGGCCTTGCGCCACGCTGCAACGACCTCGTCGGCGTCGACGCGGTGGATGTAGAGGACCCCTCCACCTGGTCGCGGCCTTTTGTCCTCCGTCAGCTCGAGGTGGAGGTTCAAGGCGCCGTGTTCCGCGAAGGCGTAACTGCCGTCGTGGAAGGTCACATCGAAACCGAGACCGCCGTAATGATCGACCGCTTTCGCCATGTCGGCGACCACGAAGTGAGGCTCATGCGCGGTGACGACCCACCCTCCGCTGTGGGCCCGGACGTGCCGGTCGCCCTGGATATTCAGCCAACTAAGGCAATCGAAGCAAATCGTGACGTCGGCCTTATGCAGCATCCGGACTGAGTTCGTCTCCTCGACTCACTTCTTCCAGGAGGCGCATTGGACCATCATTTCATCCCCTTGTCGTGTAGCTCGTCCCGCCCAACATGTTGGCGCCCAGCCGAGACGCGCTGCTGGCGGCTCAGCCGAGGCCTGCGACCGCGTCAGTTGGCGCAGACGTCGCCTTGCGGCCCGTAGGGAGGCTTGTCCCCGTAGCGATATCGACGATGGGGCAAACCAGACTCTCGACCCGCTGAACGACGCCCATGAGAGGGTTGTTCCCAGCCGCCGCAGTCGTCGCCGCACCCGCGGGCGCGGCTCCTGCTGCCCAGCCCAAACCCATGCCGACCGACGTCATGGCCGCGACCGCCACACCGGCTCTTCCTTGTCGATGGAGGGCGTATCACGACGAGAGGCCTTCGGTGGCCCCGCTGCCAGTTCAGCGCCGCGCCCCACGTCCGCGGCGCTGGCGTCCCCGGTCTTCGAACTTCTCTCGCACCTCCGCCCGGCGGGCCTGGAGCTCGCGATGGGTGAGGTGTTCGGCCGAATCGTCGAGTCCGAAGCTCGCCTTGACGCCGGACAGGTCAGGAGTCCAGTCGGTCTGCTGCTCCAAGCCGAGCTGCGCCATGATCTTCTCGCCGTGCTTCGTGGCGAACATAAGGGCAATCGACTCGACCTCCGCGAAGAGGTCGAGGTCTGGTGCCAGAGTGCCGATGGCGCCGTCGAGGAACATCAGGTCCTTCACGAACAACATGAGTTCCTTGGGAAGCTTCGCCCCGAGCGCGAGGAGCGTCTTCACTGAGCGCTGCATCTCGCCCACCAGTTCGTCGGCGGTCAACTGGGTTGGGTCGATCGGTGGACGGTCGAGGCCCAGCTGCTCAATCACGCTTCTCACGTCGACGTCGTCTGGGAAGGCCCCGAGGTCGCGTAGCGCTGCGACCTGGGTGGGGATGTCTGCGTTCGATGCGCCGACCAGGAGGGAGAGGAGGGCGAGCCGCTTGGCCTCGGTGAGCCGGCCAGTGATGCCGAAGTCCAACAACGCGATCTTCCCCGATGGCAGGACGAACAGGTTCCCGCCGTGGAGGTCGCCGTGGAAGATGCCGTGCATCATGCAGCCCTCGAGGAATCCGATCATGCCCGCCCTCACGATCTCTTCGGTGTCGATGCCGGCCGCCTGCATGCCCTCGACGTCGCTGAACTTGAACCCGTCCAGGCGTTCCATGACCAGCATGCGCCGGGTGACCAATGCCGGATGGGGTCGAGGGACGACGAAGGATCGCTGATCGAGCTCGGCGAAGGTCATTGCGATGTCGAGCATGTTCTCCGCCTCGAGGCGGAAGTCGAGCTCCTCCATGATCGTCTCGGCAAACAGCTCTACGAGGGCGGGCGGATTGGCCAGCGCGGCGACGGGAATGCGGCCCACCAGGTGCGGCGCCAGCCAGGCCATGATCGCAAGGTCCTGGCGCACCCGGGATGCCACCGAGGGGCGCTGGACCTTTATCACGACGGGCGTCCCGTCGCGGAGGGTGGCCGCATGCACCTGGGCAATGGACGCGGCGGCCTTTGGGGTGCGGTCCACCGAGGCGAAGACGGAGTGGATGGGACGACCGAGCTCTTCCCGGAGAACGCGTTCGACAACGGGCCACGGCTCGGCGGGGACTTCGTCTCGGCACCATTTAAACTCGGCGACGAGCTCCGGGGGAAAGATGCCGTCGCCCGAGGAGATGATCTGTCCCAGCTTGATGTAGGTCGGGCCGAGGTTTTCGGCGGCGACTCGCAGCCGGCGCGAGATGCCGGCGATGGACGACTGGCCGCCGCTTCGGCGCTCCTTGGCGTACCAAAGTCCGAGCGCGCCACCGAGGTGTTGCAGCGTGGTTCCCAGCCGCCGACCCGGCGGCAGGATGCGGGGCCCGGTCAGTCCGGGCAGCGCGGCGTTGAGGTCGGCTCGGACGCCGGCCAGGCCGCGCCGCCACTCGAGCGCGTCGAGGTCGAGCTCCCACGGACCGTCATCGGTGAAAACGCCGACTTCCGTATCGCGCCCCGTGCCGCCGGTGCGCGCTTGGATCTTTCGTTGCGGTTCCATGGCCACCGACGACGAGCCTAAGGCCCCCGGGGACACCCTCCCTCTGGCGGAACCTCGTTGGCCAAAGCGCCCGGGCGGCGCCGAACTAGGAAGTTCTGAGCGAGGCGCCCGTCTCGACGAGGGTCTTCAGACTGGAGAGGACGGCTGGCCATCCCTCGGAGATCGCCGGGAGAATCTCGCTTCCCGTTTCGAAGCCGTCGTGGACGAGGGCCAGCTTGACCACGCCATTCCCGACGTCCTCGATGTCGACGGACACCTTTGAGAGCGGCTCGGCGTTCCAGTTCGCCGCCGTGGTCTTGTTCATGCCGACCTCGGCCGCCCACTCGGGTGTGACGCGGTGCCACCTATAGACCAGCCGGTTGGGGGGATCGGACTCGAGGATCACTTGATCGGGGTCGCTCACGACGAGGCCGACCTCCTCGTGCAGCAGGTCCCAGGTGGAGCCTTCCTTCCAGTCTGAACGAAAGGTCTTCGGGCCGGCCTTCTGGTGTCGCCAGTAGCGGCTCGTGTCTTCAGGATCGGTGAGTGCCTGCCAGATCCGCTCAGGCGTGGCCTGGATGTAGATCGTGTAGTCGAAGCTCGTCGGGCTCGGCATCAGGAGGGCTGCACCAGTCCCGATTGGAACGCAAAGACCACCGCCTGCACGCGGTCGCGCAGGCCGAGCTTGGCGAGGAGGCGGCCCACATGTGACTTCACAGTGGCTTCAGACACGTAGAGACGTTCCGCGATCTCTGCGTTGGAGAGACCGTCGGCCACAGCCAGCAGCACCTCGTGCTCGCGGTCGGTCAGCTCCGCCAGTGCGGGATGAGCGTCCCCCGCTGAGGATGTGCCGTCGCCGTTGGCAGGGAGGTCGGGCAATTTGTCCGAATACTCCTCGAGGAGGCGCCGGGTCACGCGAGGCGAGACCACCGCGTCGCCGCGGGCGACGGTCTTGATGGCGCCGACCAGCTCGGCGGGCGGGACGTCCTTGAGCAGGAAGCCACTTGCCCCGGCGCGCAAGGCGCTGAAGGCGTACTCGTCGAGATCGAACGTGGTGAGGATGAGGACGCGGGTCTCGCTACCGGAGGGCGATGTCGTGATGGCGCGGGTGGCCTCGATGCCGTCGAGCACCGGCATTCGCACGTCCATCAGGACGACATCGGGCTGATACAGCTCGACCAGCCGGACCGCGTCGGACCCGTCGGCGGCCTCACCCACGATCTCGATTCCGTCCTCGGCCTCGAGGATCATGCGGAACCCTTTTCGCAGGAGGGCTTGGTCGTCGGCGAGGACCACCCGGACGGTCACGTTGCGACCGGGGCCTTGCAATCGCGCAGGGTGGTCTGCACCTCCCAGCCGCCGGACGGCGCAGGTCCCGCGCTAAGGCTGCCGCCAAAGGCCGCAGCCCGCTCGGCCATGCCGGCAACGCCGTGCCCGCCTCCCGATCCATCGGCATGTACCGCCCGGTGGCCGTTCCCGTTGGTACCGGCCCCGGACGTACCGGCCGATGTGCGCCCGTCGTCGTGCACGCGCACGGAGATATCGGGGTCCTCGAAGTCGAGGCAGACCTCGACCGAGCCCGGGTCCTCCGCGTGCTTGAGCGCGTTGGTCAGGGCCTCCTGGACGATGCGATAGACCGTGAGACCGGCCGCTCCTGACACCTCGAACGGTCGCCCGGCGCGCTCGATGGAAACGGTGAGCCCGGTGCCGCGGACGCGTTCGACGAGCGCGTCGAGATCGCCCAGGCCGGGCTGTGGCGCCAGGGCGTCACGCCGAGTTGACTCGGACTTGTCATGGGAATCAGTCCCGGAAGAGGCCGGTTCGTCCCGCAGTACGCCGAGCATACGCCGCATGTCGGTCAGCGCCTGGCGCCCGGTGCTCGACACTTCATGCATCGCATCGGCGGCGCGGTCGGGATCCGTCGCACGCGCCGCGGCGTCGGCCAACGTCACCATGACCTGGATATTGTGGGAGACCACGTCGTGCATCTCGCGGGCGATGCGGGCGCGCTCGGTCGCAGCGGACAACGAGGCCTGCTGGTCTCGCTCCACTTCGAGGCGAGCAGCGCGTTCGGCCAGCCAATCGAGCTGGCTGCGCAACGCGCGGACGACGACACCGGCGAGCAACGACGCCATGGCAAGGCCCGTGAGAAAGACGAAGGTTTTCAGGTCGTTGCTTGTCACGGTCCAGCGGATCGTTGCCATGATCACGCCGGCCTCGAGGACGGCGGCGGCGATCACCACGAAGAGCCAGTCGGACTCGACGGCGACCGTGTACATCGCGACGAGGAGCGAAACGTCCGCCAGGGCAGGGCCGCTTACCAGCCACTGCACGAACGCAACGGTGGCGATGATGGCGAAGACGGCTTCCGGGGCCCGCCGCCGGAGGACCAGCGGGAAGATCAGCGCGGCCACCACCAGAACATCCGGATGCCCGGCGTGGTCCCTGAACGTCCGGCCCGAGCAGAGGACGAAGAGGACGACGGTCAGCGCGATGTCGACGAAGGTGGCGTAGCGGCGG
Organism: uncultured Acidimicrobiaceae bacterium; assembly: GCA_963828455.1. Lineage (GTDB taxonomy): Bacteria > Actinomycetota > Acidimicrobiia > Acidimicrobiales > RAAP-2 > Bog-473. The sequence goes on from CAWHFH010000006.1 coordinate 66,745, forward strand.
TCGAAGTCGCGCAGCACCTCCCACAGGCGCCAGGCACGGTCGGCCTGCGGGGCGTGGGCGGTGTCGGCAGCGGCGGCGTCCCGGGTCGTCCCGGGCCGGAGCCACGCCGGATAGAGATGACGGGAGCTGGGGCGCATGTGTTCTTTGGTTCCCAGGCGGGACGTCCATGGTAGTGCCGCCTGAGTAGGATCTCCGTGCAGAAGCGACCCGGCTTTCATCCCCTACAGCCTCGTCGCCCGGGATTCATCTGGTTCTCATCCCCAGGGATGATCACCCCAGCATTGGGTTCATTCCTGCGGGCGATTTGTTCCCGCCGCTCCCCTTTTAGGTTCGACGTGCCTACGGGTGGTGCGAGGCAGCGAGCGTGTTCCGCCCCGAATACGCGGCGCACCTCGCGCCACCCGTAGGTGGCGGAGGGGTCTCAGTTGCCGGCCCGGGCGGCCGCTTCGCGGCACGGCTCGAGGTCGTCGAAGGCCCGGGCCACGTCATCGGAGGTGAAGGCGAAGAAGAGCGCCGCCACCGCGTCAGCACCGGCTTCGACGTAGCCCTCGACGTCGGCGGGGGTCAGCTGATTGAAGTACGGGCAGACCGTGATGCGCAGGTCGTCCCGCCTGCGGCCGGCGGCCTCGAGGTGCGTGTCGAGCTCGGCCAGGCCCTCTGCGAGCTGGGCGGGACTGCGGTTGAAGGTGTGCCACCCCTGGCCGTGCCGGGCGGCGCGCCGGAGGGCGGCCGGCGTTTCGCCGCCAATATGGATCGGGGGCTGGGGGTCCTGGACCGGCTTGGGGAACATCTCGCACGGGGGGAGCTGGTAGGTGTCACCCGTGAACGAGGACACGTCGTGGGTCCAGAGTGTATGCAGCACCTGGAGGTACTCGTCGGTGCGCTTGCCGCGTTGGGGCCAGGGCGTGTTGAGGGCGTCGAACTCCTCCTTCAGCCAACCGACGCCGATGCCGAGGTCGACACGTCCGCCCGAGAGCCAGTCGAGCGTGGCCACTTCCTTGGCGACGTAGACGGGGTTGCGCTGCGGCAACAAAAGCATGGCCGTGCCCAGCCGCACGGTCTCGGTGCGCGCAGCGAGATAGGTCAGCGTCACCATGGGGTCGAGCAGGCCGCTGCCGGGAGGGGCCGGGATGCGGCCGTCGTCCGCGTAGGGGTACTGGCTCTCGTACTCGGTGAACAGGACGACATGCTCGCCCACCCAGATGGTCCCGATACCGCGTTGTTCGGCACCTTCTGCTACGACGTCGAGCAGGCGGCGCGTAGTCATGGGGCTGGCCGTCGGCATCCACAGGTCGAACTTCATGTCACCCTCCGAGTCCGCGCCGCACGAAGTCACAGATCTCGTCGGCCGCGTCCGCCGCGGGGATTGGTTCGGGCTCGCCGGCCCGCACTGACAGCGCGCCGAAGATCTGCTGGCCGATCAGCACGACAGCGCGATCGGGGTCGAGGTCACGACGGAAGTCGCCTGCCGCGCTGCCGGCGACGGCGATCTCCTCGAGCAGGCGGATCATGTCGAGACCGATCATCATGAGGGCGCCGCCGACGGCGACCGAGCCGGCAGCTCCGGAGGTGGCCTGGGTGGCCATGGCCAGCCGGAAGAACTCGGGGCTCTCGTCGATGCGCTCGAGAACACCGAGGACCAGGGCACGGAGTCGCTCGGAGGGCGAGGCGCCGTCTGCCACGACGTCCGCGATGGTCTCCTTCAGGCGGTCGTACATCGACTCGACGCAGGCGGCGATGAGCTCGTCGCGGCTGGCGAAGTAGACGTAGACGGTCGAGCGCGCCACGCCGGCCTGGGCGGCGATCTCGTCCATCGAGACGTCGGTGGTGCCATGTTCGCCGAAGAGGTGCCGCGCCGTGTCCACGATCTGGTCCCGGCGGAAGTCCCGGATGACCTCTTTCAGCGTGTCAGGCGCGCGTCGGGGCATCAGGGGAGAGGGTCAAGGAGGAGTGGAAGTGGTGGCGCCGAGATTCAGGCGCCGACTGGGGCGGTAGGGGAGAAGGCGACGGGGAGGTGTTTGACGCCATTGATGAACTGAGACTGTAGGTGCTGCTCGTCGCCGTCCTGGCGGATGTCGGGGAGCCGGTCGAGCAGATGCTCGAACATGACCCTGATCTCCATGCGGGCCAGGTTCGCACCTAAGCAGAAATGGGGGCCGCCCCCGCCGAACGCGATGTGCGGGTTGGGGTCCCGGGCGACGTCGAACGTGTCGGCGTCGTCGAAGACGCTCTCGTCCCGATTGGCCGAGGCGTGGAAGAAGACGACCTTGTCGCCTTTGGCGATCTTCGTTTCACTAAGGACCACGTCGCTCATGGCGGTGCGGCGGAAGTTCATAACGGGGGTGACGAAGCGGAGCATCTCGTCGACGGCGGTCGGGACCAGGCGGCGGTCGTCGAGCAGCCGCTGCCACTGGTCAGGGTGCTGGAAGAACGCGTGCATCGCGCCTGACATGAGGTTGCGGGTGGTTTCGTTGCCGGCGACGGTCAGCAGGAGGAAGAACAGTTCGAGCTCCAGTTCGCTGAGCTGCTCGCCGTCGACCTCGACCGTGGTCAACACGCTCATCAGGTCGGCGTGGGGGTCGAGGCGCTTCTTGCCGTAGAGCTCCGAGGCGTAGGCGTACAGCTCCATGGCGGCGGTCAGTGCGGCTTCGGCCTGTCCCTGGTATTCGGGATCCTCGTTGCCGACCATGTTGTTGGACCACTCGAACATGCGGTGGCGGTCGTCCCCGGGGACGCCGAGTAGCTCGGCTATGACCTGAAGTGGGAGCTCGGCGGAGATCTCGGTGACGAAGTCCGCCCGGCCCTTCTCGGCGACCAGGTCGATGATGGCGTCGGTGGAGCGGTGGATACTCTTCTCGAGGTCGCGCACCATGCGGGGCGTAAAGCCCTTGTTGACGAGGCGCCGGTAGCGGGTGTGGAGGGGAGGGTCCATGTTCAGCATCATCAGGCTCTGCTGCTCGATGTCCGACTCGGGCATCTCGAAAGGCATGGTGCCGCGGGCGGCCGAGCTGAAGCGCTCGTAGTCCCGGTTGACCGTGACGCAGTCCTCGTAACGAGTGACGGCCCAGAAACCCGGACCACCGGGCTCCTCCTGCCAGTGGACGGGGTCGTGACGGCGCAGGTGGCCCAACCAGGCGTGGGGGACTCCGTTCACGTAGGACCGGGAATCCGAGAGGTCGACGGGGGCGAGGTCCGCCAAGGTGCTCATCCGGACAACTCCTCTTCTGAATCGGACATTCTGTCCGATTCCTAGGAACCTATGTCCAACGAGCGGCGAAGTCAATCCTCACGATGTTCGGAGGGGCCGCCGGGGGGAGGGGCAGGATTCAGTCCGACGGTTCGGCGTCGCCGGCGTCGTGGGCCGGCGGAAGGAGGGCGACGGACCTGGACGGGTCGTCGGGGTCGAGGATCACCTGGAGGCGTTCCGGATCGGGTGGGTCGCCGGGAACCGACGCCACGATGACGGGCTGGTTGGGAGGCGGCGCGAAGACGTTCTGCAGCCCACGCGCGATGCCGGTACCGACGGAGCCGAGCGCCGAGTCACGGCGCCAGCGTTCGAAGCCTTCGGGCGCGAACTCATCGCCGGCCTCGTCTGAGTGCTCAGACAATGTGACTTCGTCTTCCGGACCTATCGGGCCCACAGGATCCACAGGACCCATCGTCGCAGACGCGGGATGGTCGGGTTCAAGAGCCAGGTTCGGCCGGAAGCGCGCGTTGAACGTCCCACAGGTGGTGGCAGACCTCATGCGCGTTGCGCTGCACGATGTCGAACGCGCAGATGGCGCCGGCTTCGGGGTGTGGCGTCGAGACGTCATGGGGTGCTTCGAGGGCAGCGGTCCGCCAGGCCTCGGCCGCAGCGATCAGAGCGACGAGCCCGACGATCGGCGACAGGGAGTCGTACGCGCGGACCTCTGCAACCAAGTTCTCGTCCCAATCGGGAACGCCGAATGAGGGATCGACGCTTACCGTCCAAAGGCGCTCCGTGCCGAACCGAAGTACGTCGACCGTGTGCCAGACGTAACGACTGGCCGACCACAGCCCCGGATCCACGGCGGCAGCGGGATCGATGCGCGACAACACGGCGCCGAAGACAGCGACGTTGCGAACGCACTGGCCTACCAGTAACTCGTAGGACGATACGCCCCAGTCGAAGAAACACTCCGGACACTTACCTCCAGGGCGCTCCCAACTGCCCCGCGTCGTGCTCTCACTCACGGACGGTGGCCAGTATCAATCGCTGCGTTCGAACGGTTTACCCATGTGCCAGGCGGAGCATTCAGAGCACTGGTAGACGTCGAGCTGGAAACCCGTCTCGCGCGACCGCTCCTCTGCGACGGTCAGCGCCTCGCCGCGTGATATGTACGCCGTCTTCGAGGTCCCGTCGTGACGCCAGTGCAAACCAAGACCGGACGCCCGATCCCCCACCTCGGCGCGCCGGGACGGAGTCCGAGAAATGCGTCGCCGCGGCATGACCGTTATTTTGACGGCTCGTCGCCGGCCGTGACGCGAGATTGGATGCGCGCCCCGACGCGCCTTGGATTCGACGGAGGGGGAATAAGAGTCGAACCCGGCGCGCCGAGACTGCAACCAACCTTAGGTTCTGCCGAGCGGTTCCCTACGGATGGCCTGGTTCATCCCCCGTTGCAGTTCGCACGCCTAGTGCAGCGAGGCTGCCGGCGTTCGTATCCATGGGGACCGCCTAAATGGCGGTGTGAGGTGCACCTCAGTGGGTGCAACCTCCGACAACATCCCGGGTTCCAGAGGGTGGACCCAGGTAGCCTCTGCTGGTCGACGAGGCGGTCTTCGTTTGGGGGTGCGTGACATGGCAGACGGCGAGGAGGACGAGTCCGGAGCGGTCGGAGGCAGTCGTGCTCCTTCGCGCCAGGTGCTCGCCGAGAACCGCCAGGCGGGGCACGCTGTCCCGCCCAAGGAGCCGGGGTGGTACCCGGTCCGCGCCAACCCCAACGAGCAGACGTATTGGGACGGCACAGACTGGAGAGGCCGGCGGCGATGGAGCGCAGGCGCCGGGTGGACCGAGGTCGGCTTCGATACACAGGTCGCCGCCGGAGCACCGGCTGTCGCGTTTTCGGGTCCTCGACTCACTGCGAATCCCTATGCACCGCATCCCACGTCGACCACCCACCCGGCGCGCCCCGCGCCGGGTGTGACCCTGGGGATCCTGCTTGTTATTGCTTCGTCCGTCGCCATGATGTTGGGATCGGTGACTACTTGGATCAGTTCGAGCGCATCCTTCAGTGGCACCTCACTGTTCGGGGGGAGCGCAGGGGCCAGTCATGCCGTATCGACCGCGTTGTCGGGAGTTGAAGACGGGATGTCGAGCCTCATCGGGATCAACGGCTACATCACATTTATCGCAGCGGTCGTCGTGTTGGTGTTCGCGGGTCTCATGGCGCTCTCGGACGCGTGGTCCGTGCGGTTCATCGGATGTCTCGTCGCCCTCGGGAGCGTCGGGCTGTCGATCTACGCCGTAGTGCGGCTCGCCCAGAAGCTCAACCAGGTGCACTCTCCCGCGGGTGTGACGGTGAACGTCGGGTGGGGTGTGATCCTCACGCTGGGCGCATCGGTGGTTGCGACGTTGATTGCGCTTTTCGAGCTCACGAGGAACCGGTAACGCCCCAGGAAGGCGGGCGGCCACCCGCCCACCGAAGTGGGCAGAGGTGACACACCGATTCATTCCGTTGGCGTTGTTTGCAGAACTGCCGGGTTACTGCGGCGGCCCAGAGCTGAGCTGGACTGTCGCCGTGTGTGTCTGCCCGTTGGCGCCGGTCCATGCGATTTGCACCTTGTCGCCCGGGTGGTAGGCGCCCATGTCTCTGGTGAGGTCGTCGGCCGAGTTGATCGTCTTGCCACCGAGGGTCGTGATGACGTCGCCCTGTGCGATGCCGGCCTCCTGCGCCGGGCCGTTGGTCACAACGCCCGCGACTGCGGCGCCCGATCCGGACGAGCCGCTGTTCCCCGTGTTCCCGGTGCTGCCACTGTTGCCGCCGAAGCCGAACGGTCCGAAGCCGTTGCCGTTACCCGAACCCGGGTTCGAGCTCGATCCGTTGGGGCTGATCTCGACGCCGAGAAACGCGGTGGTCCCGATGTGAATCGTTGAGGATCCGTTGCCGGCTTCGATCTGACGGCCGATGGACAACGCCTGATTGATCGGGATGGCGAAGCCCTGGTTCCCCTGGCTCTGGCCGTTGGACTGGAAGGAGAACCCGGCCGATGCGGCGGTGTCCACGCCGATCACTTGGCCGGAGGTGTTGACCAGTGCGCCGCCCGAGTCGCCCGCCTGAATGTTCGCGTTCGTCTCGATGAGGCCGATGAGCTGTTCGCTGGTGCCGTCGCCCTGGTCCTGCGCGGTGATCGACTGGTTCAGCGCCGTTACCGTCCCACCGGCCGCGCTGGGCGTGCCGCCGGTCCCGCCGGCGTTGCCGACGCCCACGACGTCCTCGCCGACCGAGATGCCCGACGAATTGCCGAGATTGGCCGTCTGGAGCCCCGATGCGTTGTGTAGCTGGAGTACGGCGATGTCGCCGGTACGGTCGTAGCCCACGACACTCGCGGTGTAGGTCTTCTGGTTGCCGACGTCAGTCACACTGATGCTTGTCGCGCCGTCGATCACGTGGTTGTTGGTGAGGATCTCGCCATTGGAGGTCACGACGATGCCCGTACCTGCCGCCTGCTCTTGCTGGTAACCGAGCGTCGTGTTGATGTCGACCAAACCCGGGTCAACTTTTTCGGCGATGGCGTTGACGTCGCTCGGGCCGGACGAGCCCGACGAGGACGATCCCGAGTTCCCGCTGCTGTTGCCGGAGTTGCCGGGCGTCTCGAAGGGGTTGGAACCGTTGCCGTTGAAAGGGTTGGACCCGTTGCTGCGAGGGAACTGGTTGTTGTTCGAGGATGCAGCCGAGGGAATCTGCGTGCCGTTGTTCCATGCGGCGTGACCGATGCCGATGCCGGCCGCCAGCACGACAAGTGCCGCCCCGCCCGCGATGAGGCCGTTGCGCAGTCGGTTGTCTCGGTGCCCGGTCGGTGCAGCGGCCGGGCCGTTCGGGTCGGTCGGCGGGCCACCGTAGTGGTAGGGCGGCGGTGTCCCGAGCATGGGGTTGCCCGCCAGCGCCCCCATGGCGTAGCCAGCGGCGGGAGTGCCCGGCGGGACGTTTTGCGGGACGCCTTGCGGCGGCGTGTCGGGCTGTTGCGGAAGGGAGGTCTCCGGCGCGCCAGCTGTGGCGGGAGTCTCGGGCGGGGTCGGTGCAGCCTCGTCGGCCGCCGGCGCAGTCACTTCAGCCGGCTCTGGGGTCGACGCCGCCGGCATCGGGATGGCGCCAGCGGTGCCCTCGTCAGCCGGCGTGGCTGCCGCAGGCGACTCGGCGCCGCTCACCGGCTCCTGTCCGGTCGGCTGGTCGTTCTGTTCCTCGGTCATCGGGATCCTCCGTCTGCCTGGATGTGCAGGCTGCTCACGGGGTCCATTGAAAAGGTCATAGCTGTATGCCAAATCACAGAAACTTATGAGTCGGATAAATGTTGTCTGAGACCATTGTTACGAGCCGATTGATTGTGCCGAGCCTGCTCACCCAGGTGACGCTTTCGCGGACGGGTCGTGAGGGCACGGTGGCATAGCCGGATTTCGGAGCGACGGGCGCCATGCGGCAGGAGTTCCCGGCCGGTCTACGCTGGTCGAAGGACTTTGACCGTGCCGGGGGGCCACCGTGGACACAGCGATCTTCGACGCCGACAGCCACCTCATGGAAACACCGGATTGGCTCGGTGAGTTCGCCGACGACTCGCTGCGCAGCCGGCTCGAGCCGCTCGGCCTGGCTGGCGCCGGGTCGGGGGCGGCCGAGCTGATGGAGAAGCTGCCCGGCGTCTGGGATTCGCACCGCGACCAGGGGATCGGTGCGGAAGTGCTGCAGGGTCCGAAGGGCTGGATGGCGCCCGGCGCGCTCGACGCCGAGGTGCGCTCCCGCGTCCTCGACGCGCTGGGCATCGATGCGCAGCTCGTCTTCCCGACGTTCGCGTTGGGACACTTCTGGCCGGGACACGACGTCGATCTGGTCTACAGGGGGACTGAGGCCCTCAACCGGGCGATGGTCGCCTTCTGCTCGCCCGACCCGCGGCTCAAGCCGGTCGGTTTCCTCCCCCTCGAAGACCCGGAACGGGCGCGGGCGACGCTCGAGATTGCGCTGGCCGATGGCGTCGCGGCCCTCTGGGTGCCCTCCGACGCCCCGGGCGACTTCTCGCCGACCCACGTCGACCTCGACCCGGTGTGGGCGCGCCTCGCCGAAGCGCGGGTGCCGTTCGTGCTGCACGTCGGCGGCGGGAAACTGCTGCCCAAGGCGTTCCACCGCAACGGCCTGCCGCGGCCGAAGGACTGGCTCGGCGGCGGCGAGAACCTCCGCGCAAAGGACTTCCCGGTGCTCCACCACTCGCCCGAACGCTTCCTCGCCTGCATGTCCCTCGATGGGGTGTTCGAGCGCCATCCCGACCTGCGCGGCGCGGCCATCGAGCTCGGTGCGACGTGGGTGCCCGGCCTGCTGCGCAACGTGGACCACGCGCATCGCAACTTCTCCAAGTTCGAGCCGGCGCTGCAGGAGCTCAGCTTGAAGCCCTCCGAGTACCTGCGGCGGCAGGTGTGCTTCACGCCGTTCCCGTTCGAGGACACCGCGTGGCTCATCGAGCAATGCGGGCCCGAGCTCCTCATGTTCTCGACCGACTATCCGCACCCGGAAGGCGGCCGGCGCCCGTTCGAGGCTTTCGGCGACGCCGTCAGCGGTTTCGACGAGGGGACCCGGGAGCGTTTCTTCTGGCGCAACGGCGCCGAGCTGCTCGGGCTCGTTTGAACGGAGCGTCGGTGACCACGGTCCGTGCCTCATCGATCACAGTCGAACCGGTGGCCGGCGCCTTGGGCGCCACCGTCATCGGGCTGGACCTCGCGAAGGTGACGACGGGCGACGAGCTCGAAGGCCTGCGCCGAGCGCTGGCGGAGCACCTGGTGGTCTTCCTGCCCGAGCAGGACCTGACCCTCGACGACTTGGAACGGATCACCGACCTGTTGGGCGGCCGCGACCTCACGCCATTCGTGGATCCGTTAGAGGACCGGCCGTACGTGATCAGGGTCATCAAGGAGCCCACCGACGTCCTGAACTTCGCCAACGCCTGGCACAGTGATCTGAGCTATCTGCCCGAGCCGCCCGCCTACACACTGCTGCACGCGTGCGAAGTCCCCGACCACGGCGGGGACACCGTGTGGTCGAACCAGTACCTTGCTTACGAAGCTCTGTCGGGCGGCCTGCGAAAGACCCTGGACGGGTTGCGCTGTGTGCATTCGGCCGGCATGGCCTATGGCACCGGTGGGCTGCTCGACCAGTTCAAGGACTTCTCGTCCATGGCCATCGCACCGTCGGAGGAGGCGTACGCCGAACACGTACATCCAGCCGTCATCGTGCACCCCGTCACCGGGCGACGCGCCCTCTACGTGAACCCGGTGTACACCACGCGCTTCGAGGGCTGGACGAAGGAGGAGTCACAGGCGCTGCTCGGTCACGTGCACAAACTCAGCATCAACGAGAACTTCACGTGCCGGCTGCGCTGGTCGGTGAAGACCCTCGCGATCTGGGACAACCGCTGCACGATGCACAACGCGCTGAACGACTATTCGGGGGAGCGCCGCGAGATGTACCGCACCAGCGTGAAGGGCAGCGCCCCCGCCAGTCTGGCCTGATCAAGCGCCAGTTGGGAGGGCGCCCGTAGGGGATTAGAAGGCGAGGGGGCGGCCACCGAACGAGGGGAGCCAGCCGGCCCTGCAGCCACGCGCCACCTGCCGCGCGACGAGCCGGCGCTGGTGGCGCTGGGGCTTGCGCTTGCCCGAGAGCTCGCGTTGCAGTGCCGAGCCGAGGTCGCCGGCGTGTTCGCGCAGGCCGCGCACCTCGATCCGCCACTCGTAGTCGGCACCCTCGAGCGCTCCGTCGGTGCTCTCGAAGTCAGCGTCGGGGCAGGCCGACCGGGCCCTGGAAAGGATGTCGAATCGGGCATCGTAGGTGTCATGGGCCGAGCGCCGAAGCAGCTGCGCGGTCGTGACACTGGGGGACTCGACGACGACGACCCACGTCTGCCCCTGTCGGCACAGGAAGAGGGTGGCGCAGTCGAGTACGGCGTGGCTGCTGGGGATCTTGGAGGTGCGGTTCGGTTCCATCGCCCAGGGAAACGCTCGCCGCAGAAGCGCCTTGCTAGGACCAAAGTCCCATTTTCCTCCCGTTTTCGATCGCCAGGGCCAGGGCCGGCGGCTCCGGCCCCTCAGGTTTGCCTCAATTGGCGGGGGCCGCCGGCTGCTCAACGGTGGCCGCTTTCCCCGTCCCCGACGCCGGTCCGTCGGTCGAGGCGGGGCTGATCCACACGGCGGTGACGTAGGCCACGACGACGCCCACAATCACCACGGGCATCGAGCGCGACCGCGTCGGAGGCAAAGAGCAGTGACGGCAGCAGAACTGCCGTCATCGGCAGCTTGAGCGCTCCTGCCGTCATGGCACCGACGCCGATCGCGGCTCCTGCGATCATCGGCAGTCCTGGCAAGTGGGAGAGCGCGATCCCCCCGGCGGCACCGACGAACATCGCGGGGAAGATCGGGCCGCCGCGGAAGCCGCTCAGCGAGATCGAATAGGCGATCGCTTTGCACACGAGGAGCAGGACGAGCGCGCCGACGGTCCAGCCCGCTGCGTTCTGGACGAGCGTCGGGAGCTCTGACTGTCCGGAGAAGAGCACGTCCGACGAGCTGCGGCCTGTGCCGGCCGCGAACGCAATCGCAAGCCCGGCGACAGCCAGGCCGGCGACCGGTGTCAGCATCATCCTCCTTGCTGCGAGAACGGGTTGGAGCACTCGCGCCACGCGGAAGATGTTGGTGGCGAGCACGGCGGCGCCGATGCCGATGACGACAGCCCAGAGGAACTCCGCCGCGGTGGGTGACCCGACGTGGGGAATGTGCGTGATGATCAGAGAGAAATTGCCGAACCCGGTCAGGTCGTCCAAGCCGACGAAGATGAGTGATCCCACGCCGGCTGCGAGCAGACCCGGCAGGAGCACCATTTCCATCGTCGGTCCTCCGAATCCGATGATCTCCATGAGGAGAAAGGCGCCCACCAACGGATTGCCCAGCAACGTGGCGATGGCGGCAAAGCTCCCCGCACCGCCAATGACGACCGCAGCCATGGCCGGCGCGTCGCGCTTGACCAGGTGCACGGCAAGCACTCCCAGCCCACTCCCGATGGCGATCAAGGGCGCCTCGGGGCCCAACACCACGCCGAGGCTCAGGGTCGCGAAGGCCGCCGCGATGACGCCAAACAAGTCGATCGGCGCGACCGGCCCGCCGGCTTGGAACCCCGCCGACGGCTCGTGGCCACCAGTGCCGGGCAGGTGGCGAATGGTAAGGGCGACAAGGACGCCGCTCAGTGCGAGCCACGGCAGGGGCCACCACAACGGTTCGCCGTGGAACCCTAGGTGTCCGGGAAGATCGGTGAAGATCGCGGTCTGAACCTTGCCGACCGCATCCAAGAAGAAGTACGCGAGGGTCGCGATCGGTGCGCCGATGACGGCTCCGAGCACCAACAGCGCCACGTAGCTCCGGGACTTGAAGAGCTTGGTGGGGTCGTTGGGTGTCGGCGTTTGCTCTAGTGCGGCCGCAGCGTTCGTCATGGTCCGTTCCCGTGAGGCTCGGAGCAAGACTGTAACGGGCAAGAACGTGGCTGACCGGGATGACGGCCGGCGCCGAGATAGTGCAATTTGCGCCTTGGATCAGGGTGTCATGGCGCGCGGCGCAGCGTGACCGTGACGTGGCGGACCCTTGGCGCGACGGCGACGATGCCGGTTGGCTCAGCAACCCTGCCCGCAGACGTCGACGCCACGTTGCCTACGAATGAAGGAAGCTCGAAAAGGACCTTGCCCGAAGGGGCCGCACCGGCGATCGTGAGGCTCACGGTGGTGCCGCGGGCGTCGATGGTGAAGCTCGACCGCTTGCCACCTGTGGTCGGGAAATTGGTGACCGCGATCGGGCCACCCGTGGTCAGCCATTGAGGCGGTACGCCCCGCCCCAGGAGGACCGACCCGTCGGCGCGCTGCGCGACGAGTGAGTCGAGGAGGACCTTGTCCGAGCCGGCGATGCCCCAGGCGTGGGGCGAAGACCCCTGGCCCGTGGCCGGATGGTTGCCGTTGCCGACCCACGGCGAATGCGGGTCCGGGGCGCTCGAGCTCTCCCACCAGGACCATGGTCCGCTCTGCCCGTGTTCGATCATGAACTCGAAGTCTCGGATGCCCTGGTCGCGGTGCGCGCTGCTGGCGAGGCCGGCGGATCCCTGCGCTGCGTTATAGGCGCTCGAGTAATAGTCGCCTGGGAAGCCGCCGGTGGTGTCCGGCGGGAGGAGCGTTTTGAGCCGGTTGAAGCCGTAGTCGTAGGTCGCATCGATGAGCGTGGCGCCCGGGCCGGTGACCGGCGCGTCGAGGAGCCCGGCCTCCCAGGCCCAGGCGCTGAATCCGAACGGCGAGGTCCAGTTCGCGTCCTTCGGGTTGTTGCAGCGGTTGGCCGTGTTCGGCCGCGTGAGGTCGCAGGGGAGATAGTCGAGGTGGTTGGTGGTGATCGTCTCCTCGAGGACGCCGTCGGTGCCCTGGAGGAGGCTTTCGTATTGCTGGCCGGCCCAGTTGGCCTCGGTGGCGTTGCCGATGGTGGCGGCGATGTAGCGGTAGGCGGCCAGGCCGAGGAGCGCCTCGAAGTCGTCGACGGTCCAGAGGCCCTGGGTGTCGATGTCATTCGTCACCTCCATCGTGCCGGTGGGGCCCGTACGGTCGGCGGCAATCGCGTGAGCGCTCGCCTCAATGCTGGGCTGTTGGGTGGGGCCGGCGGGGCCACTGGTGGCGAAGTTCTGTTCGACGAAGCCGATGTCGCCCGTCTTCATGAGATAGATGGCCCACGGCACGGCGTACGTCCAGAGCCCGTCGACGTACTGGGCTTGACCGCCGACCACGTTGCGGGCCTCGGTCAACAGGGCGTGAGCGTTCGTGAACTCGCCCTGCGTGAAGAGGTTGGTGAGGATCCCCACGACGTCGTGGCTGAACTCGCTCTCGTACCCGTTGACGCCGGTATTGAGGGCGTCGCCGCTGCGGGTGAGTTCGGTGGTGATGAAGCCGCTCTTGTAGGCGTCGTTGAGTTCTTGGTCGGGGGTGTCGACGTGGGCGATATGGGTGAGCTGGGAGATCCAGAAGGCGCGCATGTGGGCTTCGTGCTGTTGGAAGGAGCCGGCTGCTTGGAGGGTTTGGGCGTTGGGCCAGGGGTAGGACGCGCCGAAGCGGTCGCTGACTGTTGCGTAGTCGTGGTTGACGGCGTGGTGCGGGGCGACCGTGTCCTGGGCCCTATCGAGCGGGACGAGCGTGGGTGAGGCGGCTGGGTCGACGTTCACCGTGGTGCCGGTCGGGTTGTCGACGTGCACCCGGGCGTAGACGGCGACGAAGGGGCTGCCCCCGAGGCTGAGTTCGTCGGCGAATTCGGTGATGGCGACCGTGGCGCCTGTCGTCATGCGGAAGGTGGTGACCTGTTCAGGCAGATAGCCGCCGGCATCGGCCCAGGTTGTGCGTTGGCCGTCGTAGATCCCGAAACCGTATTGCTTGAAGAAGCCGTCTGGTCCGTCCTGCACCACGAACGTCCCACCGAGGCACGTGATCACGCTGCTGTGGTCACCGGCCCACCCGATCGCTGACGCCGTGCCGTACGCGCCGGTGAACGCGTCCGTGTTGACATTGAAGCTGCAGTCGTGATGGGAGTTGGGACCCGGTGGGACGGTGGTGGTGCCGAGTGCTGCCGGCCCGGCCCCGGCTGCTGCGCTCGTCGTGATCGCCGCGAACGGGAGGATCGCGCAGCACGCGATGGCGGCTGCCCGTCGTGTTGCCCGGGACTTTCGGCGTCTCAACGTTCTCGGCTTGGCCGTGCCGCCGGTCAGCCGTCGTCGAAGCCGTTGCGGTAGAGCCCGACGAGGGTCCGCTGCCGCTTAGTCTTGGCCCGGGCTCGTGCCTCGTCCGACAGGCGGTTCACCTCCGCCGTCGGCCGCAGCCGCTGGGTGAGGTCGCGCCGCCCGTTGTGGCACCGGATGAACATGCGGCCTGGGTCGCCGCAGGGAGACGGCAGCCGGTGCTGCCAGATGTCCGAGACGAAGAGCGCGATGTCGCCCGCGTTGGAGACCAATGGTCTTGCCTTGACGCCGTCGTCGTCGAGGTCGTCGTCCACCGCGCGTGCCAACGGTGGTGGTTGCCCCGACATGTGGCTGCGCGGGATCACAGGGGTCGGTCCCGCTTTGAGCGGGCAGTCCATGAGGTAGATGCGCGCGGCGACGGCGAACACCAGATTCGGAATGCGCACATCCCAGGGGACGCCCGACGGGCTCGGCCCGTGGGGACCGCTGTCGATGTGCGAGTACTGGCCCCCGTGCTTGTTGTTGTCGGGCGGCTGCCACCAAGCCGTGTTCGCGATGACGTGGCAGTCATCACCGAGCAGGGGCTCGATGCTGCTGAGGATCTTGCGGTTGGCGATCGCCCGCTCCACGGCAGCGTTCCGGTTGAGCATGTCGTAGCGGAACGGCTCCCAATGTCGGACGGATACCGCGAAAAGTGCTTCGTCGGGCGAGTACTCCTCGTAGATGCGTTCGACGTCCTCGGCAAGCGTGTCCACCGTCTTGCGCGTGAAGACTTGCTCGAGGACGACGTCCCCTCGGCCTGGAGGTGCTTGGCGGCGAAGCTACCCGAGCCCGAGCGCCGCAGCGTCAGATCGCCGGTTTCACGGGTGAGCACGTGTGGATTCTGCCTCGGTCTCGTCAGGCGCGCACAGTGTCCGGTGGCGGACCGCGGACCCTGCTGCATGGTGTGCTTCAGCCCAGCGACCGGAATACCACCTTGATGGCGTGGGAGTTGTGCCGGTCGATTGCCGTCTCGATCGCCGTGCGGTAGTCCTCGAGCCCGAATTCATGTGTTACGACGACGTCGTCGGGCAGCAGGCCGGCTGCGAGGACGTCGAGGGCCCGGTCGACCGAGTGGCGGTCGGGGCCGCCGGCCAGTCCCGGGGCCGGGCCGGTGTCCACGGTGTGGTCGATGGAGCCGACGAGCGCGGCCTCCTTGTACCAGATGGGCGTGAGGTCGACTTCGCTGATGCCGGCCGCACCGAGCAGCAGGACCGTGCCGCGGTGCGCGACGGCGCGCAGCGCCTCGGTCACCGAGCCCGGCGAGCCCACGGCCTCGACCACGTAGGGGAACCCGCCCATGAGCATCTGGTGCTTCTTGCGCCCGACCACCCTCGAGTCGCTCAGTGTTGCGAGATCCTCCCAGTGGCCGTTGGAGGGGTCACTGAGCACAACGTTGTCCGCGCCGCACACGGTGGCCGCCGACGCTTGATGCGGATGGCGAGCCAGCACCGTGACCGGGCAGCGCGGGAAGAGCCCCCGTAACGCCGCCTGCGCCGCGAGGCCGATGATGCCGGCGCCAACGATCAGCACGGGGTCGCCGTCGTGTGGTGCCGCCCGCAACAGCCCGTGGCAGGCGATAGAGACGGGTTCGTAGAGGCTCGCGCCCCGGTCGCCGACCGCATCGGGGAGCGAGTGGAGCATGGACGTGTGCGCGAGCACAGTGTCGCTCCACCCGCCGCCGAGTCCTTGGGTAAAGCCGAGCGAGCGCCCACCGGTCAGCACGCCGCTGTCGAGGTTGAGACACGAGGAGGTCCAGCCCCGGGCGCAGTTGGCGCAGAGCGGCATCCCCCGGGGCAGGCACGGAATGCACGGGTCGAGGGCGACCCGGGTCCCTTTTGCGACCGCGCAGTCGTCACCCGCTTCGACGACCCGCCCCGCCGTCTCGTGGCCGAGCACGAAGGGGAACGTCCCGATGCCGGCCAGCGTGGGCGACGGTCCCGTGTTGTGGGCGAAGAGGTGGAGGTCGCTGCCGCAGATTCCCCCTGTCGTGACGGCGATGCGGGCCCAGTCCTGGCCGGGTAGCTCTGGCTCGGGCAGCTCGGCCAGGCGGGCCGGGAACTCCGGGTCGACCATGTCGAAGACAACGGCGCGCACGGAGCCGAGCGTACGCCGGTATGAGGATCTTGCGCCTCGGCAGTAGGGATCGGGTCGGGGCGCCGTGCCAGCTTCTCAGCTGATCGATTTCCCCGGCCCGCACCTCCGAACCGGACGTGCGGCTTTCACCGCATCCGGCTCTCCACGAACCCATGTCGCCGGACTATGCGACCCTCGACTCCGCTGTGGGCCATGGCGAGGGAATCTGTGCGCCCCGGTAGCGATAGCGGGTAACCGCCATCGAAGCCGGGTTGTACAGGGTGATCTCACCCTCTGTCGGTCGCCACCCCGGAAGGCAGTGCCGACGGAGCCACTTCCAGTTGGCTCGGCGATACTTGTGGCGGAGCCAACAGACCACCCGACGCCAACTGAAGGCGTTCAGGTAGCTGAAGCTTTCCGACGACACGCCGTGCCGGAAGTAGTTGGCCCAACCCCGCAGCACCGGGTTCAACCGGCGCAACAGGACAGCCAGAGATTGGTTCGTGCCTCCACGGGTCAGCTTGCACACCTTGGCCTTGACGGAGGCAAGCGCCTTCTTCGACGGCCAGGTGTAAACGAACCGTTTGTCCGACCCCCGTTGGCGCTGCCGCTGGATGCGGAAGCCCAGGAAATCGAACCCCTCGTCAATGTGGCCAATCGTCGTCTTCGTCTCCGACAGGCGCAACCCCATCGGTCGAAGCACCGCTGCTACTTCATCCCGAAGCTCCTCGGCATGTGCTCTGGGTGCCGGCCACCAAGACGACGAAGTCGTCCGCGTATCGCACGAGGCGATAGGTGGCCAGTCCTTTGCGGCGCCGATAGCTGCGGGCGTTGAAGTCGCCCCAGCTCTCCCAGGCCGCAACGAAATGCTCGTCGAGGACCGAGAGAGCAATGTTGCTGAGCAGGGGTGAGAGAATGCCCCCCTGCGGGGTGCCGGTTATCGTGTCCCGCTCCACT
This sequence comes from uncultured Acidimicrobiaceae bacterium, assembly GCA_963828455.1. GTDB lineage: Bacteria > Actinomycetota > Acidimicrobiia > Acidimicrobiales > RAAP-2 > Bog-473. Next base: position 83,772 of record CAWHFH010000006.1, read on the forward strand.
TGGTCCTCACCGAGGATACCGGCTTTGAGGAACGCCTTCACCAGGCCGAGGACACGCTTGTCTCCGATTCGGTCCCGCACCCGGTCCATGAGACCGACATGCGAGATTTCGTCGAAGCACGCCGTGATGTCACCTTCGAGTACCCACTCGTAGGAACGGGAGGTGAACAGGTGAATCTCGGCGATGGCGTCTTGGGCCCGGCGCTTCGGGCGGAAGCCGTAACTGCACCGGCTTGAAGTCCGCCTCGAAGATCGGTTCGAGCACCAGCTTGAGGGCGGCTTGCACGGTGCGATCCCGGGCGGTGGGGATGCCGAGTCCCCGAAGCTTGCCTCCTGACTTGGGGATGAGCTTCTCTCGCACGGGAAGAGGGACGAACTGCCGAGCCTTGAGGTCTGCTCGTAGCACCGGCAGCAATGTCTCCCTGCCGAAGATGATGTAGCGAGGTTTCACGCCATCAACCCCAGCCGTCCGTGCCCCTCGGTTTCCCCGCACCCGAGCCCATGCCACCAAAAGGACGGCCGGGTCGCAGACAAGGTTGTAGAGGTCACGAAACCGACGATCGAGGGTCGTCGGTAGCCCATTGGTGCAGTTTGGTCTGGATCTCCAGTACCCGCTGCTCGGCCTCATCGAGGTCGGGCCACGGTGCGTCGGTATTCACCGGCGACCTCCTGGCATTCCAATCTCAACTCTGCGGACTCGCTGGGTCCCTTCGCCATGTAGCCGGCTTTCCCGACCTCGGACTACTACGGACCCTCCGCCCCACCGCCTGGCCGTCAGCAGACGGCATGCCTTGCCCTCCCTCGCCCTGGCTGGGCGAGGGGGCCGGGAGCTCAGGCGATGGTTCCCACGTTCACCATGACCGATTGACGGGGGTGGTGCCCAGCTTTTCCCCTGCGGCCTCGCCACGGCTACGCCGCAGACATTCACCGTGGCCTCCTGGACGAAGGTTCCCATCCATTCCAGAAGTCGACCTCCACGCTCTGCCGGAGGTCGTGCACTGCTGTCCAGCCCATATCCACCAGGTTGGAGCTGGCGCACGCTCTTGAGGGGGTTCCACCACTGGTTTCTGCATTCGTACACCGTCCCGTCTCGCTTGCCGGACCCGAGCCGTCTGGCAGTGCCAACCCGTTCCGTCGTTGTCAGGGCTGCTCCCACCCTCCCCAGTGCCTTCTGGGTCAGGCTGCCCTCAGCTTCATCGGCCTGCTGCGACAGGCTGAAGGTGGAGCCCTTTGATCTCCACTCGGTGTCATGGCGCCTCGTGGCGCACAGAAATGTATGTGCAATCCTGCGCAAACCCGAAGAACTGAACAGCAGGGGGTGCTCATCCGGTCAAACCGAGCGGACCGTCCTGCTCGGTTCGCACGCCTTGATCAGGAAACCCCATAGACCGCCGCGAAACACAATCACGCGGTACACACGGATCGGCACAGAAGATTCGGCCACGTAACATCCGTAGGCAGCGCCGCGCCCGATTAGCTCGCCTAAGGTCCCAGCACAATGCGTGTTCCCGACGCCACACTCGATGAGGTCCGCTACCAGGGCTTCTCGCTGTTGGAGGGTTTTCTCGCCCCCGACGAGCTCGCGGCAGCGCAACAGGCCCTCGGTAAGCACTTCCCGAGGCCCGATGATTACTTCGCCGACCCGACCACCCCCGAACACGCCCGCTTCGCCGGCAGCCAGTTCGCCGGTGTCGAGGAGTTCCCGTATCGCTCGTGGGACCTCAACCGCCTCGCCGTGCACCCGGACCTCACCGATGCGGCTGAGCGCTACCTCGAGACCACCGACCTGCATCTCTACAAGGTCGAGCTCTGGGCCAAATACGCCGGTGCCGTGAACTACGACCAGCCGCTGCACCGCGATTACGGCAGCCACAGCCTCGTCGTGCCCAGGCCCGAGCCGCGCTACCAGCAGATCACGACGTTCATCTACCTGAGTGACGTCACCGAGGAAGACGGACCCACTGTCATCGTTCCCTATGACGTCGGCAAGGACGTCCCCTACACGCCGCTATACATACCTTTCGGCGAACTCTCCGAGTCGGAAGTGCGGTGCGTCGGGCCGGCTGGCTCGCTCCTGGTGTACCGGACCGACATCTTGCACCGCGGGTCGAACTTCAGCGCCGACGGACGGTCACGCTTCTCCATCCTCGTCGACTTCCAGGTCCGTGGAACGACCTGGGGCGGCAAGATGGCGTGGCCGAAGCAATCACCTGAACGATGGGCCAAGTTCATCCCGCAGTGCACCGTGCGCGAACGCGACCTGTTCGGATTCCCCCGTCCCGGCGACCCGTATTGGAACGAGGAGACCTTGGCCGGTGTGGCCCAGCGCTACCCGGGCATCGATCTCACCCCATATCGCAGTGACCCAGCGACGGCCTTCCGCACTGGGCACGAACGGTAGGTGCTGCATAGGATCACGACCCGTGATCCATACACGGTTCACGGAGGCATTCGGCCTCGATGCGCCGATCATGTCGGCGCCCATGGCGATGGTGACCGGCGCCACACTCGCCGGTGCGGTGTCTGCAGCCGGTGCGCTCGGCACCTTCGGTGGCACCAATCCCATCCGCGGCCCGCAGTGGATCCGCGACGAAGCAGCGACCATCCGCAGCCAGACCGATCGGCCGTTCGGCGTCGGGTTTATCACGCACTTCTTGACCTTCACAGAGGAGCTGTTCGAGGCGGCGCTTGAAGCTCAACCTCCGGTCATCGTCCTGTCGTTTGCTCCCACCGGCCCATGGATAGGCCGCGCCCACAATGTGGGTGCCCGGGTCTTCTGCCAGGTTCAGACGATGGATCTGGTGCGAGACGCGCTCGACGAAGGTGCGGACGCGCTACTCGTGCAGGGGCACGAGGCCGGCGGGCATACGGGGACGATGGGGCTCCTGCCCTTCCTTTCCAGCGCACTCGAGGTCAGCGGCGACACACCCGTCTTGGCTGCCGGCGGCGTGTCGAGCGCCCGCACCCTTGCTGCGGTGCTGGCGGCAGGTGCAGACGGGGCCTCACTCGGCACCGCTTTCCTGGCCAGCCGTGAGGCCACGGACGTGCCAGACGCGTACAAAGAGTGCATCGTCCAGAGCAACGGCGAGGACACGGTCTTCACAACACTGTACGACGACGCACGAGGCCTGCAATGGCCCAAGCCGGTCGGCATGCGACTACGCCGCACCAAGCACACCGATCAATGGCAAAGTCGCGAGGACGAGGTTCAAGAGCATCTCGATGAGCTGCGCGCCGAACTGCCCGACGTGCTCGACTTCGAGCGATTCGACCCCGAGGTGACCACGATGCTCTACGGACAGTCGGCCGCCTCCGTGAACGCGGTGCGCTCGGCCGCCGAGATCGTCCACAGCCTCTGCGACGAGGCGGCGTCGCTCCTTCGCACTCGGCTACCCACACTCCTCGACGATCGAGCGTGACCACTCGGAGTCGGCCCAGGTTCGAGGTCCACCGTGTTTACGATGAGGACCAGGGTCGTGGCTACCGGGTGCTCGTCGACCGGCTCTGGCCGCGCGGGGTGAGCAGGGAGAAAGCGGCGGTCGACGAATGGGCGAAGGATGTGGCGCCGAGCGACGGGCTCCGGCGCTGGTACGGCCACGAACCGGACAAGTTCGCGGAGTTCGCCCGCCGGTATCGAGCCGAGCTGACCGCTTCGCCCGGCAAGGAAGCGGTTGCCCGACTACGGGCGGTCTCGAAGAAGAACCCCGTTGTGCTGCTCACTGCGACGCGCGACGTGGAGCATTCAGGGGCCGCCGTGCTGCTCGCTGCTCTCGCCCGGCGGAGGAGCGCCGGTCGATGACGCCGCGGCAGCGCCAGAGAAATCTCCTGCATTGTTCCTGTCACCCGCAGAAGCAGATCGGTCCGTGAGACGTAGCGTTGTGTCATGCCCGAGCCACCGATGGGATCGTCGGGGAAACCGGCATTGATGCTTGCCCATGATGAACCTGTCGCCATCGAGTTGGCGTTGGCGGTCCACTTCGGACAACTCGACATCCTCAAGAGCCTCCTCATCGAGCGATCCGAACTCGCATCTGTCGGCATGGTCGGGCCGAAAGGGCTCGAGGGCGGTTGGCGCACTCCGTTGCACGTTGCGACCGACTGGCCCGGCTACTTCCCCCTCGCACCCGAGTCGGCGGCCATCTTGCTGGAGGCGGGGGCTGACCCGAACCTCGACTCTGGAGGCGGGCATCCCGAGACCCCTCTCCACTGGGCTGCCAGCAACGACGACGTGGACGTTGCCGTGGTGCTCATCGACGGCGGCGCCCGACTCGACACCCCGGGCGGCTCGATCGGCACACCGCTCGACAACGCGATCGGTTACGGCTGTTGGAACGTCGCTCGACTGTTGGTGGAGCGGGGTGCTGCTGTCGACCGCCTGTGGCACGCCGCAGCGCTGGGCATGCTCACCAGGCTCGACGAGATATTGGCCGCCACGCCGGCGCTCGCAGAATCCGAGGTCAACCAGGCCTTTTTCCACGCCTGCCAAGGCGGCCAGGTCCGGGCGGCACAGCGACTCCTCGCAGTGGGTGCCGACGTGACCGCGGTTCCCGATTACGCGGGCAACGCGACGGCGCTGGACATGGCACTGAACCCGGACACGCGCCGGGAACAACTCGCAACGTGGCTCAGAGAGCAGGGCGCCATAGCATCCCGCGGAGACGGCGAATAGGAAGAGGTCGCAGGGGAGAGCGACTACGTGGCGCCATACGCCGCCGCCGACACGAAAGTGGTGCGCCACGGCTTCATGTCGAGGCCGGGATAGCGGGCGGCAACACCGGCGAGGGTCGCCTCGTTCCAGTAGGGATGGCCCGGCGGGGGGAAGCCCAACGCAGAAAGCTGCCGGACGGTCGCGGCGTTCGCGAAGCGGTGCCAGGCCATGCCTTCCGCAGCACCCGGCCAGGCTTGTGACCCCAGCCAATCGGTTCCGGCGGGCTTGAACGAGACGTGAAGCATGAAGCGCGCCGACCGCGGTGCGGTCATGCGGACGCCGCGGTGGTAGACGTCCGGCCGATAGGCCAGCACGGATCCGGCCGCACCCGCGGCGGGCACCTCCGCGTCATAGAGGTCGCCGTAGTCGCTGAGGCTGAGATAGGTCCGTTCAATCGGGATGTGGCCCGTTAGCCGGCGGGACACCATACGGGTTGCGGCGTCGACCGTCACGTCACTCAGGTAGACGAAGAGCTCCAGATGTTGGTACCCGACATCCGCTCGCGGTACGACCAACGTGTGATTGCCGTAGTCAGCGTGTAGCAGTTGCTCGTCGGATTCGGCACCACCGGCGTACTTCGCGCTCAAGGCGGCCTGGTAGAGGCGAAGGTCGGAGAGGCCGAGGTAGTCCTCCGCCAAGTCGATGAGCCGATCGTGCAGCACCAGATCGTTGAAAGCCGCATCCTCGAAGGGAAATCTCGGCATCACCGTGTGCGAGTCCGTGCGAAAAGGCGCATTGCGCGCGGGTTCGCGGTCTTCAGCGAAGTCAGCGGCGCTCGGGAACTCTCGATCGAGGAGCTTCTGCGCGGCTTTGACGGCCTCGGAGGGCATGAAGCGCTCCAGCACGCACCAGCCGTCGTTCTCCCACTGCGCCTTCGTCCCGGCCCCGGCCGCCGCGGTCCTCATCCGGCCACCGGAAGGGGCTTCCAGGTTTGCACCGGGGTCCAGCAGGTGCCTTCGGGCGGCTGGTGCGGCTGTGGTGGGCGACACTGCGTGTTGCTCGGAGGCGAGTTCACGTGCAATCGGACCACCTGGTACTGATCCGGGCCCGAGAACTTGTGCGGGCCGTACGTCAGGACCGGCGAATAGCCGCCGGGGAAGTCCTTGATCTGCGACATGGCGGTCACGAACGTGCGTCGGTTCAGGTCATGACCCGCCGCTTTCGCGGCCTGGGCGAACAGGTGGATCTGCTGACACCAACCCTGCACTGGTCCTTGCTCCTCGATATCGTCGTTGAGGTTCCCCTTCGGCGTCTCGGGATAGGCCTTGTGCCAGAGCGCCCAACAGCTCCTTACCCCGGGGTCGTAGCCGCCCTGTGCGTAGGGCCGCGGGTCGTCGATGCCGCCGAGGGTCTCGGTGGTGACACCTTCCTGGCCGTTCAGTGCTTTTCCGAACGGGGCGAGGAGTCCGAGAGACGTCTCGATGGAGTTCTCGTAGTCCGACAGCAGGAGCCTGGGGAAGTACTGCTGTTGGGTCTGGGCCACGAGGACCGGGAGGAAGGCGTTGAAGGGGATCAAGGGGATCACCGACGTCACGCCCGCCTGGTGCAGCTTCTCGACGATGAGGGTGGCGTCGCTCCCGGTCGCCGCAGACTCGGAGGTCTGCGCCGGGATGGTCTCGACGAGGGGTGTGACGCCGCCGCGCGTGAGGTCGGGCAGGAGGGATTGGTGCAGGGCGGCTTGGTCGCTGGCCCGGTCACCGACGATCACGCCCAGCTTCGACTTCCCGCCGACGGTCCCCTGGGATTTGGCCCACGTGACGAGCGCACGCAACACGCCGGCGTCGTCCGGTCCGGTCCACCACAGATACGGCGATGCCTCTTGCGTGAAGGACGAGACCGTCGTCCATTGGCTGAGGAGGGGTGTGTGCCCTTGCTGGGTCACGCAGAGCTGGTTGACGCCGGTGTAGGTCCCGACCCCGTCGAGAACGGCGAAGACCGCGGGTGTGCCCTGGGTCCAGTCGACACAGAGCTTTTGCATCTCGGCGTTGTTGGCGGGGTCGTAGGAGGTGATGATCGGATTGATCGTGCGCCCGTTGATGCCGCCCTCTTCGTTGATCTGGTCGACAAAGAGATGGATGGCTTTGGCCTGTTCGGTGTACTCGTAATCTCCGGCGAACCCGTAGGTGGATGCGAGTGCGTCCAGGTTGGCCACCGGGAAGACGACGTTGATAGTCGAACTGGTCACACCCCGCGCGCTGGAGCTGGCCTGAGAAACGGGTGCTGCGCCCCAAGCCGAACCGGTTCCCGACAGCGGGAGGGACAGTGCGGTTGTCGCCACGGTCAATGTCACGAGCCCGACCGAGTGGCGCCGCACCGCGCCGGCACCCCATCTCGCGAACGTCCTTACCAATTCGACCATTGCCCTCGTCCCCATCCTGTCCCGCAGAGTTCCTCACGCCGACGTCGTCGTGGCGCCCTCGTGCGCTCCTGTAACTCTGTCAGGATGCCATCGGCGTTGCCTGGGGCGGCGGCAGGCCCCGATCAGGGCTGTACGCAGAAGGGCGAGAGAGTGTTGATGGTGCTCTCGGCAGTTGCGCTGGACTTGGTGCTCGTCCAGTTCGACCCGACCGACACCGTCACCTCGAACCAGTAGTTCGTGCCCGCGGTCAGCGTGCCGCTCGTCCACGAGGTGGTCGTGACCCCCGTGGCGATGGAGGAGTAGGTGCCGGTCGCCGAAGTCGTCGAGTCGTACACCGTGTAGGTGGTGGCGTGGGTGACCGCCGTCCAGCTCACTTTGATGGTTTTGGCCAACGTCGGGGCGTTGCAGGTCGCTGTGACTCCAGTGGGGGCCGACGGAACCGTCTGCGAATGGGCCTCGGCCGAGCTTGCGGTCTGCAACGTCACCGTCCAGCTCGTCGCCGCCCAGGCCGCGCCCGTACTGGACGCGAGGATGAGCCAGACGAGGGCGATCGGGGCGGCGACGAGGAGGGTGCGGCGTGTCGCTTTCACGCGCCCCCCTCGTCGCCTGCTCGGTCCGTTCTCGCTTAGTGCAAGAGAAGAAGATGGATCAGCTCGTCCAGCTGTCGGTCGCCGGCGTCGTTGTCGAGGTCGCGGCGCCACCGGTGGCCGTCACTCCCGTCAAGGAGGGCATGGAGAAATACGTGTTGGCACAAGCTGCCGGCGCGGTCGTTCCCATGCTGGCGTCGTTCGTCAGCGTGACCGCCAAGGGGTTGTTGGCCTGCCCGCTGGCGCCGACGGTGAGCGCCGTCGTGAGCGTGTGCGACGTGCCGGAGGTCGCCGTCGAGAAGTTCCATGTGACCTGACTCGGTGTCGCAGCAAGGCACCCGGTTTGCGTCGTGGTGAGTGCGCTCGATGTGTAGCCCGTGGCGTAGGTCGCATTGGTGGGCAGCTGGACCGCCGTGATCGTGACGGGGTAGGGGTTCGGGTTCGAGATCGTGACGACCACGTCGCCCGTTCCGCCCGGGTACATCAGGTTCGTCGCGGATGGCGACGCGACCGCACTGATCGTCAGGTTCGAGATCGATGCCGATTGGCCCTCACCCGATGACCCGCTGTTCAGTCCGACGATCCAGTTCGTGGCGGCGTACGCACCGACCCCTGCCAGGAGGATGCCGCACACTGCGGACACGATTTTCATGCGCCGGGTGTACCGGAAGGCTCTCTTGGTGTGCGCCGCTCGTTTCACGGTTTGGTCTCCTTGCGCCAACTGCGGGGCGCGTTCGTTGAAGCTGCTCCGTTGTTAATCGGCGATTGGGCTACTGTCCTTAAGGAGTGTCGAGGCATTTGGACGCGCTCGCGCCCCGCCCCCGAAAGCGCTGATCAGCGCGATGGCGGTGACCCCTCCAAAAGCTTGACGGCCGCTTCCCGGTCGGCCACGCCCAGCTTGCGAAGCACGGCGCTCACATGGGAGCGCACTGTGGTTGCAGAGATGAACAAGCGTGCTGCGATCTCCTCGGTATTTGCCCCGGTTCGCATGAGTTCGAGGACGTCCCATTCGCGCCCGGTCAGTCGCGCCGCGATGTCTCCGGGCACGGCGACGCGACGTTCCTCGCGGTCGCGGAACTCCTCCACCAACCGGGTCACGAGGCTGGGAGGCAGCGGCGTCTCCCCGTTCAACACCTGCCGCAGGGCGATCGCGAGCGAGTCCTCGTCCATACCCTTGATCAGATAGCCGGTGGCGCCTGCCCGCAGTGCGTCAAAGAGATCCTCGTCCAATCGGGAGACCGTGAGCATGACGACGGCGGTACCCGGGAGCGCGGTCGTGATGCCGCGGGCCGCCGCGATGCCGCTGCCGGGCATGTTGATATCGAGCAGGCACACGTCGGGCCGGGTGGCCATGGCTGCCTCGACCGCCGCGTCGCAGTTCGCCGCTTCGGCGCAGACGACGAACTCTCCGCTCTGCTCGAGCGCCGATCTGACCAGGGCGCGGGTCCGGGCGTGGTCGTCGGCGATGAGGATGCTGACCGCGCCGATCACCCGAAAGCCACCTCGAGGCGTGTCCCGCGACCGGGGGAGGAGTCCACCGAGAAGGACCCGCCGAGCGACGCGGCGCGCTCTCGCATCGAGACGAGACCGAAGCGTGTCGGGTCCACATGGCCCGGGTCGAACCCGCGCCCGTCGTCTGCGATCACGAGCCGACACCCCTCGGCCGCCTTGCGGAACGTGACCGTGACGTAGTGCGCGTCCGCGTGCACGGCCGCGTTCGTCAGTCCCTCGCGCACGATCCGCAGCAGTTGTTCGGCCACGTCCGCGTCCACATCGACGTGCTCGTCCAGGTCGACGAGCACGGGGACGCCCAGTCGGGCACCGAGGTCCTCAGCGGTCTGGGTGAGTGCCGCCACCAATGACTGCGGGGCGCTCAATGAGAGCACCGTAATCGCCCGCCGGGCCTCGTCGAGTGCGCGGTCGGCGGCGCCGGAGAGCTCTTTCATCTCACGTGGTGCGCCGTTCCGGCGAGCCTTGGAAGCAATAAAGGCGAGCTCGTGGGCGAGGCCGTCGTGCAGATCGCGGGCCACGCGCCGGCGCTCCTCGGAGGTGGCTTGGCGCTCGAGCTCTTCGTGGGCAGCCCAGTTCGCCAGCGCCATCTCCATCAGGTGACCGAGCGCCGTGAGCTGTTCGACGCACCCGTCGCTGGAGTCCGAGGTGTCCATGACGACCTTGAGCACGCCATGGACCTCCCCATCCAGGCACACCGGCACCCAGGTCCCGCGCTGGAGGCGACAGCCTAGGACCGGGCTCCAATCCCGGGAGACCGGCCAACGTGTCCGAGTCACGAGGTCGATCGTGGAGGAGTCGGCGTAGACGCCGGTATCGGCGTCGCTCAGAGATCCGCTCCCGCCTCGGTGGGCCACCGCCTCTGAGGATCCCTCGCCCATGCGGACGTACCAAGCTTCCGCCGCCCTGCCACCCGGCAACGACACGAGCGCTGCCGCCAACTCGGTCGCGACAGCGGCGATCGAGTCCGGCCCCCGCAAGAGCGCGAGCTCCCGAGCCGCTGCGTTCATGGCCTCGGACTGGTGTAACAGCTGCCGCGTGCGGCGGTTGGACGCCTCGAGGCGCTCTCGGAGGGCGTGGATGGACACCGACATCACCGCCGCGATCGCACCCAGGAAGAGCAGGCGGCGGCCGGTCGTGGCTGTACCCTGTGGCCCGCTCACGCTCATCACGAGCATCAGGAAGCCGACGACGAGCGCAACGATGATCGCCGAATCCCGGCGCTCGCCGTACATGGCAACGCCGACCACCGCGAGGAAGAAGAGCGTGCCGAGGCCACTGGCGACGACCCCGCCACTCGCCATCATGAGCGCGGCGACGGAGGCGATGTAGCACGCCCCGGTCAGGCACAAGCTGTAGCGGCGCGGCGGGACCACGAAAACGGCTGCGGCCGCCACGAGCGCAAGCACCGATAGCCAGTACCACCCCATGTTGGTCGGGTTGAACAGTGCGCTGAGCTGCCCAACGAAGGCCACCACGGTGAACGGCAGCACGCGGACCAACCGCTGCCGAGAGGAACGTTGCGACCAGACATCCGGCGCTTCGTCGCGCGCGGCATCAGTCGTGATCATGCTCCCCCTCTCGATCCTGCAGGGCCGCCCTTGCCGGCATCCGCGTTATTTTCGGTAATTTTCGCAGCCCGCTGGAGGATGCGGCATGATTTGGTTCCTCCTGCAACCGAAATGCAACGACCCCACCCGAGAAAGGGCGGAATCGCGCAAATGCTCGGTGCGTTTGCCGCTACCTCTATCGGCTTCGATGGCTCCAGCGTCCAGCCCCCGGCGTGTCCACTCTCCTCAACGCCGGTACGTCGTGCGGGAGCGTCTCTTCGCTCCCGCACCTCACGTGTTGCCGCTCACGGCGCTAGATGGCACTTCGCTGGGGACTCAGCTGTCGGGCGTGACAGCATCCAATTCGCGCCGAATCTCCGAGGTGCTCACGCTGAGAGCGCCGAGCAGCACCGCCGCAGGATCTGGTGGTTGGAGAGTGAGGATCTGGGCCAGGACCTGCTCGGCCGTGAGCTGGAGCTTCCGGCGGTTGGGTTTGGCCGCATTTTCCAGTACTTTCTTGGCCGCGGGCGTCATACGGAGGCGATCGTTTCTCATGACGTCTCTGATCCTCGGCTTCTTCGGCACAGCGTGCATCGGCAGTGGGGGTGCGTCGATGCCGGACCCGGACCCCATGCCCAGAGCACCCAGGACTTCGTGATCGAGCGACTCGAGGGCCTGGCGAGCTTGCGGCAGGCTGACGCCCAACGCGGCTTCGATCGAGGGATCCTCCAACAAGGCGAGCAAGATGTGATCGGTGCCAGTTCGTCGATCACCTCGGCGACGAGCCTCCTCACTGGCCCGCAGATAAATGGCCCAGGCGTGATGCACCTCTGGCGCAACGGATTCGGCGGTCATGATGTCTCCTTGTATTTGGTGTGCACGGATTGGCGGGTGATGCCCAAAGAGTCGCCGATCTGCTGCCACGACCAGCCTTTTTCCCGGGCGGACGTGACGTGGTGCGCTTCGACCCTCTCAGCCAGGCGATGGAGCGCCAACGAGGCGCGAAGCCCAATGGCCGGGTCGTCTGACGCAAGATTCGCGCTGAGCTCTTCGATGTCCATGTGTGTCAGCCTAAACTGACATTCCGGCTGTTGTCAACCCAAACTGACACAGCCGATCGCCACACGGGAGTGGCCCAGATGGCCGGAAGATGGACACTGTTTTGGGGCTCTGACGACCGGGCGTTTGCTTCCGCCAACCGGTTGGAAAGCTTTCGCCCCGGCATCGCCAGCAAGCGCGCGCGAGAGGGGCAAGTTCTCGGGGCCGGCCTGGGTGGGCGCGCAGATCATCGACTCTGATGAGGGCGTCGGCACCTCCAAGGACGCTCAGACGCGCGTCTGAGCACCCTTCCCTTGGAGGTGGCGGGATTCGAACCGGCCTAGGCGCAATTGTGTATGCCGAGGTCAAGCGCCATTCATGTCACCTGAACTGGGTCGAGACGGCATCCGCTCTCGCCGGCAATGACCCACACTGACCGCAATGCTGTGTTTTTCGGTGTTCTTCTGTCTCTTTGTGTCGCGGGGCAGCGCTGGTATCGCCGCGAACCGTGGGTCACGGCAACGCTCTCGTGCGGACGCGGCCTCGGCTCGGTCTGCGCGGACGTCGCGCGCGCTCTGGCGGTCGACAGCGAGCGAGCGGAGCCGAGAGCGTCGTCGCCGAGGCCGATCGACATCCCCGTGATGATCTCGCTGTACGAGCGCACCGCGTCGCGGCCGACCGCACCGAAGAACCGGTGAGCTCGAGCGTGGTGTCGCCGTGCAGGCACCTGGTGGCACTCGCTGGCGCTCGCTCTGTTCGAGGCCTTTTGTTCCCCCTGGTGTCCACCGGACATGTCCGGGCCGAGGCTTCATATGCATCCAAGCCGCGACGGAGTCAGAGACGGTCCTTTCCGCGGTTAACCAGCGGTCGCCTTCAGCTCCAGGTTGTGCGAACTGGAGCTCCACTCGTAGACGAACACCGGACCGTCGCCGTCGTGGTGGCCCGATCCGAAGTCGTAGATCCCGCCTCCGCCAGGAATGGTGATGTGCGTGAGCGATTGACCACCTCGATCAAACGTGCCGTAGTCCAGTGTCCGTCCGGCGGCCTTCACGACGTCTTCGAACAGGGCGACCTGCTGGCACGCGGTCAGCGGCGCCCTCCAGGTGTGTGGCGTTGAGGTTGTGCCAGTGACGGGGTCGTAGATTCTCGCGGTGGGCTCGGCCGCCTGGATGGTCGCAATGCAACGCTTGATCGCCGGGTCGTTCCACCACACTGACGCCGGCGGGAGGTTGGCTGCCGTCAGCGCGTGTCTCAGGACGGCCGGCGAGTTTCCTGGATTGGTCGCCAAGGCCGAAAGATCGGTCTCATTAGTGGCGACGAGCCGCGGTAGGTACGTGCTCTGATTGCTCTGGAGCGACGCCGGCCACCCCTCGCTTGCACTGCCCACGGCTACGACCACGTTTGCTCCCGACGAACGGAACTTCTGCGCGATGAAGCTGTATTGGGAACTGGAAGCGGCGCTGTCGGTGGTCGGGACGTCGTTGATCGCGCTCGCGACCACGTCGACCCCGAGCTTGTGGAGCGCGGGGATCACAAGATTCACGTCGGTCTGGTCGGCCGCCTCACCAACCACCGCGACCTTCTTGCCTGCGAAGACCCCTTCCTGCTTGAAGACGGACACCTCCTTGGGGATGAGATCGTTGTCGGAAAGCTCGAAGTTGAACCATGGAGCTTGGGCCTGCGAGGCTTGAACGCCGGTCAACGAAGCGCCGATTCAGCGCGGTGTGGTGGGTCTGCACGTAACACGCGGTATCAGGAGTCTGGAAGAAGCCCATGACGACGAACACCTTGTCGTCCTCGGTGAGCTCGGTGCAGGCGGTGGCCGCCGGTGCCGTTCCCAGCGGATTGATCGCGGCGAACACGGGCACGATCTTGCGCCCGTTTATCCCGCCTCGGGCGTTGATCTTGTCAATCAGAGCCTGGTACGCCTTTTGGTAGTTGCCCGGGTCGACGTTGACGATGCTCTTGATGGCGGCGACGTCGGGATACGTGATCCCGACTTTGATCGTGGTTGGCGTCACCCCCTGGGCAGATTGGCTCGTAGTGGCGGCAGCGACACCAACGGGCACGGTCTGGAGGAGACCGCCCATCACGATTGGTAGGACCACCAAGAGAGCAAGCGCCTCCGCTCGTGCCTTCGTCCACATCTCACGATTGCCCGGCAACTTCTTCATCAGGTGAACGCACCGTCCTGTGCGTTGCCGTGGGCTGCAGGGATCAGAGCTTCACCCTCGATCTCGATTCGATGGATGACGCGAGGCGCATCGTCGTAGTCGTCGATGGCGTAGTGCAATACGAAGTGGTTGTCCCAGATCCCGATGTCGCCGACGTGCCAGCGCCAGCGGCAGATGGATTCGGGTTGGAGGATCTTGTCGTACAGGAGGCTGAGCACCGCCTGGCTCTCCTCGTGGTCGAGTTCCCGGATGTGCTGCGTCCAAAGCGGGTTGACCGAAAGCGCCAGACGTCCAGTGACCGGGTGTCGCTGGACCACCGGATGCAAGGTGGCTCGCTCCCCAAGCGCATGCTCGGCAGTGAACGGCTCGATAAAACGGCGCAGTGGCACGCTGAGCTGCTCGTAGCCCTCGATGAGGCTCGCCCACATCGTGTCACCGCCCGCGTCGGGGTTCACACGCATGTGCAGCACCGAATAGCGCGGCGGCTGCGGAGCCCATGTCACGTCCGCGTGCCAGTAGGGTGCGCGGGGCCCACCGGGTTTCGAGTCCAAGATGCCGATCTCGGGATAACCCTCGTCGCAGAGCGTCGGGAAATAGTCGGGGGGCGTGCGGATGGTCCCCAGTTGCAGAGCGAACCTCCGGTGCCCCGCCGGGCCGAGCTTCTGGTCGGTAAAAATGACGACCCCTCGCTCCGCCAGCAGCCAGTGCAGTTGTTCGACCTCTTCGGCACCGAGTGGCTCGTGCAGGTCGATGCCGCTGATTACTGCCCCTACGTGGCCTGCGATCGGGCGAGCGCCCAGACGCAACGGCGGCGAGGTCCCCATCTGTACCTTTCCCCTGATGTGTGTAACTTTACGACATATGTCGTAAAGTTACAGCGAGTGTATTACAACTCGGAGCTGCGCAGCCAAGTGGGAGCGCTTCGTTGAACGAGAAGATCTCCGGCCCGCCCGGGCCGGCTGAGCAGATGGAAGACGACAGCTCGAGAGGGCGGGTTCGACGCCGTCCTCCCGAAGGTCTCCTGCGCACGGCCGAACGACTCCTGGCCACCAACGGGATCGACATGGTCTCGCTCCGGCAGATCGCGTATGAGGCCGGATGCCGCAACCCCTCCGTGGTGCAGTACCACTTCGGTTCGAGGATCGGTCTGTTGCAGGCGATCGTCGAATACCGACTGCCCCCCATCAACCGCCGCCGCCTCCAAATACTCGAGCGGCTGCACGAGGAGCATCGCGACCACGACGTTCGCGGGCTCGTCGAGGCGATGGCGCGGCCTCTGCTCGAGCTGGACCCCGAGTCGCACTACGTCGAGTTTCTCGCTCGCCTCAATACCCGACCTGAATTCGCGGAGGCGTTCTTGTCGACCGGCGGACTGATCAGCAGCATTGAGTTGCTGAGGGAGCGACTCGAGGTCGCCCTCGGTTTTTTGCCGCAAGCGGTGCGCCAAAATCGGCTCTGGATGGCTGGAGACCTCTTGGTCACCAGCATCGCCAACCGAAGATCCCGAGCCGCAGCCGGGATCGGGAACCCGCTTCGAGACGAGCGCTTCGCCGAGGACTTGTTTGCTGCGATGGTCGGCCTCCTTTGTGCCGAACACGACGTCAGGGGCTCTGACAACTCGGACCGGGCGGAGAGGAGAAAAACCTAACGGTGTTGGTTCAGTTGCACAGCTCTCGGCGGGAATCGAACGATGGCCGGGGGCGAGGGATTTCTCCACGTCGGCGTCTGGGGTGACGCTACGTGAGATGACGCAATTCTTTGTCTTTTTCGTGTCTTTTCGCGCGAAACAGGCCGCTGATCAGAGAAAAAAACTCCCTTGTCAGCAGCCTGTTCTTGGTGGTGGTGGTGCCTCCAAAAGCCAACCGCGCCCGAGGCTGGCGGGGCGGCCTATCCACTTGGGCGAACGGAAGTTTGCCGTATCCATGTGCCGGGACGAGGTGGCGGAAGCGGTGGGGGCGTTGGCCGTTGGTGGTGGAGAGCCGGTCTTCACCGTGGAGATGGTTTATGTCGAAATGACCGGCTGCGGGTCCCCCTGGTCCCGGGAAACGGTGGCCAAAAATCATGCTGCGGATGACGCGGCCAGCCCGGCGCCCGCCCTTCATGCAGCTTGAGCGTGTGGCTGTAGGTCGCTACCGCATAGCCGAGAGCGCACCGGGTTGAGGTCTGTCCGAAGAAGCAGTCCAGCCTAGGGATCGGTCATTTCGGCTAGCACCATGATGTGGATAGGTCGGTCGTGAATGCGCTTGGCATAGGAGTCGTATCCCGAATAGAAGTCGCGGGCACGATTCCAGATCGCTCGCCACTCATCCCCTTCAGCTTCCCGGGCGACAACCTGGACGCGCTCGTTGTTGTAGACGATCTCGGCCACCGGATCAGCCCGTAGGTTGTAGTACCACCCCGGAGTGCCGGGCTGGCCGAACTGTGTCCCGATGATAGCTATATCGTCTCCGTGAGGAATGCCCAAGAGCGGCACCGCCCTGCGCACCCCGCTCTTTGCGCCGGTGGTGACGACCGTGGTCACGGGAATGCCGGCGGCGACTTGAGGTAGAGCGATCCGACCGCGGGTGAGTCGAAGTAGGAAACGATCGATGTGGTGCATCGACCGGGAGAACAGCCACGCCCCTGGACGCGACGAGGCGACGCGGCGCATCGCCTTCTGCAGTGGGTTTGGTTTCGGGAGTCCGTAACCGAGTGTCTGGACGACGCCCATCAGCTGACCGGCTGGGCGCTCGTCGACACGGGTACCGTGTCCGGCCGCGATAGGTCGCGGATTACCAGCTCCATCTCGGAAGGGCTGGGGTCAAGCACAGGTGACGACGACGCTGTGGTCGTGGAATCCTTGACCAGGGTATTCGTGAACATTTGCTCTTACGCGTCGGTGGGATGGAATCGACTGTGAGCGAGGAGCCCGTCGCCGCTAGCGCGCCCGGAAAGCATGCGACAAAATTCGACCGCCTCGAGGGAGTGGAATTCGCCCCCATTTCCTTGGGTGAACGTTCCGCCCGCTGGTCCTGTGAGATGCAATGTCACCGGCCGATGGTGGTCACGTGCCCAATCGGCGACCATGTCGGCTACAAGTCGTCCGTCGTGTTCAGGTGTTTGGACATGGGGGCGGTCGGTGGCACGAACGAGATCGAGGCGGTGGAGCCACAAGTCGCGGTTTCGAAGCACCCCGAGGATGTAGCCCAAAGCAATCTTCCCCTTAAATGGCGCGCCGGGCCGGACTCTCATCGCACGCAGCGGCGCTGGTGTGCGACGACGGCTTCGAAGTGCTCTTGGGGCCCAATGGTGTAAGGCGGCCGTGATCTGCGGGGCCGACATTGAGGCGTGCTCGGCGACCTGGCGGGCGTTCATCTCGTCAACCATGGCCCGTCCAGAGTGTCGTGAACTCCGGGTCGCCAACCAGAACTGACGGAGGTACTCGCGGGTCCCCGCGTCGGCCTTCATTCCACCCAGTACGTGGCCCAGCAGCGCGCGTACGTCCCACTCGGCGCAGTCGGTGGGACGGGACATGTCGCTATTGGCAAGATTGTCCACCAGGTCCAAAAGACGTTGAGTCTCGGTCTCTGCCATGGTCATCGCCTCGCGATAACCAACGGGCGGGATCGACTCGATCTGGGTCATTGGTTCTTGACCACTACAGCCATCGCCGTGTCTTCGCCCTGTAGTCGGTGTAGTTCTGCCCGAACTTTCGGGTTAGGTAGCGCTCCTCCCGGGCGATCACGGCGCGATCAACGACGAGGACGACGAAAGGCAGCACGGCGAGCGGCCAAACCGCGCCAGCGAGCACTGCGATGCCGGCGTATGCCAGTGTCATCCCCAAATAGCCGGGATTGCGGGACCAGCGGTACACACCGCTCGTCACAAGCG
Source organism: uncultured Acidimicrobiaceae bacterium (assembly GCA_963828455.1). Taxonomy (GTDB): domain Bacteria; phylum Actinomycetota; class Acidimicrobiia; order Acidimicrobiales; family RAAP-2; genus Bog-473. The sequence goes on from CAWHFH010000006.1 coordinate 101,566, forward strand.
CCGTCGATTCGCTATATGGAGAGACGGGAGTATCGGCCAGCGCGAAAGCCCGGAAGAACGCCCTCGCCAAGCCGCCGCCGATCACGATCGACGCGCCACCGACCGGCCATCGCACTACTCCAGGCAACGACACATGAGGAAGCAACGCCTGAAGTCCGAAACCAGCGATCAGACCGCCCAAATACAAGGCTGGGGGAGGAACGACCACTCCCCGTGAGTCCACGATCGCGGCGATGGACGTGGCGCTCGGATCGTCGAAAGGGCTCCTCGCTGGGTCCATCCAGCCATTATGCTACGAATAACTAAGTTGTAGCAACATAAAAGGTGGGAAGCGATACTGTTCTGATAGGATCCTGGGATGCGGCGCTACAGCCAATTCTGTCCAGCAGCCCGTGCGCTCGACGTTGTTGGGGAGCGCTGGACGCTCTTGCTAGTCCGAGACCTCCTCTACGGACCCAAGCGGTATACCGATCTGCAAGACGGGCTTCCTGGGATCGGACCCAACGTGCTGGCCGAGCGGCTGCGCTCCCTCGAAGCTTCCGGGCTCGTGACGAAGCGGCGCTTGCCCCCACCCGCGGCGTCCACCGTCTATGAGCTGACGGACCTCGGCATGGGTCTGCGTCCTGTGCTCGACGCCCTGTTTCAGTGGGGCATGCAAGTGATCGACGCGCCAACAAGCGATGACACGATTAAGGCCAGCTATTGGCTTCCCGCCATCGAAGCCGCAGCCCGAGCTGACGCCCTGCCGCCGGAATCGAAGGACGTCTACGAGTTCCGAGTCGGCGAGGAGATCATCTCGGTCACCGCAGGGCAAGGAAAGGTCCAAGTGCGCCAAGGGCCCAGTGAATCACCCGACCTCGTCTTGTGTACCGACGCCGCCACCTTCATAGGGCTCGGACGTGGCGACCTCTCCCCGCTTGAGGCGATCGAGGCCGGCAAGCTGACAGTAGATGGCGACTCAGCGGCTGCCGATCGCTGCGCAGCGATCTTCGCGCCGCCAAGCTCAGAACCGAAGAATTGAGCGTACCAACGTGTCACGGTACTGATCCGTACCTCGTGACCCAGGATGATTCGCTCGGTCGGTTGGCTTTTCGTTTCATCACCTTGCCTGTTGTGGAGGTGGCGGGATTCGAACCCGCGTCCTCCGGAGCCGCAGTAGGCCTTCTCCGAGCGCAGCCGGCAAAGGATTGTCGGGGGCGGCACTACTGCCGGCGGCGGAGCCGCCCCGTAACCAACGAAGATTTCCTCAGCGTTCAGTTGGCGTGAACAGCTGAGTGAGCCCTACTGAATGACGCCCGTTTACCGATCCGTAGGGCGGGGACCGGGCGGACGTGGCTACTTAAGCAGCCAGCGCGAGCTGAGGCTCGGCGTTTGTTTTTGGTTCCGGCTCTTTAACGTGGCTCCGGAGACCACGGCTCGCTTCTCCTACCTTGACGACCGAAGTCGAAACCAATCACCCCCATGTCTGGGTTGCCGACCGCTCTGATCGGCCTGACCATTGTACGGGCGGGGTGACCTGCGGTCGTCCGGGCCCTCACCGGACCGCCAGGGGGACCCTGGCGAGCGTCCCGGAGCCGGCCCGATGCCCGGCACCGCCAGAATCGGTCGAGGAGGAGGAGATTGCCGGGCCGGCTCCCGAATCGCCCGAAACGACCGGGTTGTGGCGCAGTCGTCGATCGAAGAGGTCAGGACTCCGTCTGCCCAGACCAGGTTTTGCCGGGGCTCACTCTGGGAACCACGCTGACATGGCTCGCTACGGCTACACCATGATGTGCGAACAGTCGGGTCCGAAGGACTTGGTTGACGACGTCGCGATCGCCGAAAGCGTCGGCTTCGATTTCGCGGTGATCTCCGATCACTACTTCCCGTGGCTCGACGAGATGGGGCACTCGCCCTACGCCTGGTCGGTGCTCGGCGCCGCCGCGCACGCCACGACGTCCATCGAACTCATGACCTACGTGACTTGTCCGATAAAGCGGTATCACCCCGCCGTCGTTGCCCAGAAGGCGGCCACGATCGGGCTGCTCTCCGACGACCGGTTCACCTTGGGCCTCGGTGCAGGCGAGAACCTCAACGAACACGTCATAGGCGGGGGATGGCCGCCGGTGAACGTCCGACATCGGATGCTGCGAGAAGCCGTGGAGATCATCCGAGGGCTGTTCGAGGGTGGCTACTTCTCCTTCAGCGGCCAGTACTTCGAGGTCGACTCGGCCAAGCTGTGGGATGTTTCCGACGCCCCGCCGCGGATCGGGATCGCATCGTCGGGACCGCAATCGTGCCGGATCGCCGCTGGGCTCGCCGACGCCTTGATCGCGGTCGAGCCCGACGCCAACCTGGTCCGATCCTTCGGGGCGAACGGTGGCCGGGGCAAGCCGGCCATAGGGCAGCTCCCGGTCTGTTACGACTGGGACCGGCCGGCGGCCGTCGAGCGGGCGCACCGTCTCTTCCGGTGGTTCGATGGCGGGTGGAAGGTGAACTCGGAACTGCCGGGACCCGCAGCGTTCGACGGGGCGTCGCAACACGTCCGCCCCGACGATGTGGCGGCGTCGATCCCATGCGGCTCCGACGTCGAGGAGTTCGTGAAGGCCGTACGCGCCTACACGGACGCCGGCTTCACGGATGTGGCCTTGGTGCAGATCGGCGGCGAAGCGCAGAAGCCCTTCTTGGAGTGGTGCAGTACCGAGCTGCTGCCCGCGCTGCAATGAGCCCCCACGAGCCGCGCGCTGTGGTCTTCTTCGACCTCGACGGCACCTTGCTCGACACGAACTACCTGCACACGTGGTCGTGGTGGCGGGCTCTCGATGATGCGGGCGTGTCAGCGACGATGGCGCAGATCCATCGGCTCATCGGCCGTGACGGGACCGATCTGCTGACCCAGATCACCGGGAGCCCGGACGAAAAGATCAGCGATGCGCACAGCCGGATCTTCGCCGACCTGGGCGATCAGATTCGGCCGTTGCCGGAGCGCGCGAGTTGGTGAGGACGGTCCACCGACGGGGGACGCGGGTCGTGATCGTGACATCGGCGGGGAAGGCCGAGCTCCGTCTCCTCCTCGGAGCCCTGGACTGTGACGACGAGATCGGCGCCGTCGTGCACGGGGAGGCCGTGTCTTCGGCCAAGCCTGCACCGGATCTCTACCGGCACGCCCTCGAGACGACCGGCAGCGAGGCCGGACGCGCCGTCGCGGTGGGGGACACGGTCTGGGACATCGAAGCAGCGCGCCGAGCCGCTGTGCCCTGTGTCGCCGTCGAGACCGGAGGGATCGCGCGCTGTGAGCTCGAGGATGCGGGCGCCACCGCCACCTACGAGTCGTGCGCCGAGATCGTCACGAATTACGACCGGACCCCTCTTCGGATGCTCGAGTCGCAGCCGACCTAATGGCTGGCTACGGCGCCCTCAGGGCTCTTCGTCGTCCTCTGTGAGCCCGACTTCGCCGCGCTCGACATCGGTCTTTCGGTCCAGCTCGTCTTCGTCGGGGCGGGGATCTGCTCTGGAGTGCCAGCGACGATGCGGATGGACCTCTTCGTGCGTCTCCATGACCTCATCGAGAAGATCGGCGTCTCGCCCGGGTTCGCTCATACGACACCCGTTCTGCGAGGTGCGAGCAGGCCGAAGAAGCCGATCGGCAGGCCCCATGCGAGTGGCCGCAGCATCACGGTCGCCCACAAATAGTCGGCATGGCGTTCGTCCGGCTGGTTGTGCCCGGGGGTCACGCGAACCGATCGAGTTCTCACGAGGAGCCCGTGGTGAAGTGGCGCATCTCTCGTTCGTACCCTGAGTCCTGTTCTTGTAACGCGCGGGCGCGCGGGTTCGCCGGCGGCGCTATGGGGTAGATGACGAACAAGGGATTCGGCGCCGACTCGATCGAACCGGGCATTCCGGAGATCGAGCCTGCGAACTATGCCAGGAAGAGGAAAATCCAGTGAGTGTTGCGCCAGCCGATGACGTGGTTTCGTTGATCACGCAAGATCACACCGCAATTGAGCAACGTCTCAGCGAGTTCGAGACCGCTGCGCCCGGAACGCACGGCGAGTTGTTTGCAAAATTGCGCGATCAGCTCGTGCGCCATGAGTACGCCGAAGAGGCGGTGGTCTACCCCGAGCTCCGCGGTTTGGACGGCGGAGGCAAGATCAGCGAAGCGAGGATGGCCGAGGAATCAGCCGCCGAGAGGATGTTGGCCGATTTGGACAAGCTCGAGCCCGGGTCGCCGGAGTTCCTCTCGGGTCTGTCCGCGCTGCGTGCATCCGTATTGTCGCATGCGCGGAACGAAGAGAGTCAGGTCCTGCCATTGCTGACCGTGCAGGATCAGAACCGGGTTTTGTATCTGGCGCAGAAGTACAAGTCGGCGAAACTGGGCGCACCGACCCGTCCGCACCCCCACGCTCCGATGAGCTCTCGGGCGCGGAAGCTCTTGAGTCCCATCACCTCGTTCTTCGACCGCATGCGCGATCCGGTCCACTAACGCCCGGCTCGGAGTTAGCCGAGGTGACAGGCGGAGTATCGCCGTCAGCGGGTCGACCCGGCGGTCTCCTTGGCGAACTCGGCGACCAGCGTCCGGCAGAAGGCGGGCAGGTCGTCGGGCTTGCGGCTCGTGATCAAGGTATTGGGAGTCTGATCGCTCTTGCACACGACGACCTCTTTGTCGACCCAGTGCCCTCCGGCATTGATGATGTCCGTGTGCAGGCTCGGCCACGAGGTCAGGGTTCGGTCGCGCACCACGTCTGATTCGATCAAGGTCCAGGGTCCGTGGCAGATGGCGGCCACGGGCTTGCCGGCGTCGACCATGGCGCGCACGAACGCCACGGCGCCGTCGTCCATCCGGAGCTGATCAGGGTTGGCGACACCACCGGGCAGTACCGCGGCGTCGTACTCGTCGACCTCGAGTTCCGCCGTGGTGCGATCCACATCGAAGCGGTCGGCCGGCTCCAAATGATTGACCGCTTGCGCCGTGCCGGATTGAGGAGCGATCAGTTCGGGGCGGCCACCGGCCTCCATGACGGCCTTCCACGGCTTCGTCAGCTCCACCTGCTCGATACCCTCGTTTGCCACCAAAAAGGCGACCCGGACGTCCTGCAACTCGCCTGCCATGATCGCGTCTCCTTCCCGAATGCCGTTGTGCTTGTTCGCCTACCCGCGGCCGTGGCGCCGAAACCTGGCGGCCGAGGAGCACGAACGAAATGCCGCTGGCGCCGCTGCTCAGGTGCTCGTGCCGACTCTGTCCCCACCGGCAGAGCGTCGAGCCGCGCCTGAATCGCCGATTCCGCCGTGGCGTGACCGGATTGGCCGTGCCCCTCTTTCTGCAGAGGTTCCGCGCGGGGGCGGATCCATGATGTCTGCCACCACTGGACGTGTGCGCCGCGACGAGTGTCGTTGCTCCTGGCATTTCCGACGACGCAACAGAACGCTCGTCGGCGTGTGTCAGCCGCGCTCGGGCTTACCCGCTCGTTGCGCTCCGATCAGAACACCCCGCCGGTCGCGATCTCGAGCCGCGCCCCGACCGCCGGGGTGAGCCAATCGGCGTACGACGCAGTGATGTGGTTGTCGTCCCGGTAGACGAGCAGGTTGCCCACGATCACGGTGCAGGTGGTCGAGATGCAGAACCACGGGTCCGTGTCGACGTAGCCGGCGCCGGTCGACGAGGCCACGGCCTGCTCCTGGCCGATACCGGCGGGGTTGTAGTACGGGTAGCGCTTGGGGATCGAGCAGGCGGGCGTGTCCGAGAGGTGCACGCTGAGGCACTGGGGCACGTTCTGCTGGGGGTACGGGTTGTCGCCCATGACGACCACACGTGCCCCCGTCGTGCTCTGGATCGTCCTGATCATCTCGCTCAGGCCCGAGAGCCAGGCTTGACCGTCGACGACGACGTGATCGTTGGCGATGCCGTACTCGCGGGAGAAGCCGAGGACGACGACCACCGGACGGAGCGTGGCCATGCGCGCCAGCTCGGCCTTCTTCCACCGGTCGCACTCTGTATAGGTCCGCCCGAGGTCCGGGTTGTAGACCGTCACGTCGATGGGCGGGCAAGTCGCTTTCGTCATCACGACCACAGCGTCGTTCTGCTGGTTCGCCAGGTCGTCGATCGCCGGGAACCACTGCAATGCGTGCGAGTCGCCGAAGAGCACGATGCTCGTCGTCGCGCTGGTGTCGCCGTAGACGCACGGGTGTACCGCGGCGTCGGTGTAGCCGTTGAGGCACCCGTTGTCCTCGGGCACCGGCAGGTCTGACGCCGCGTCAGCGAGCGCGGGCTTGAGGTTGGCGGGCACGTCGGGGTTCGCCAGCGACTGGTACACCTGATGGTTGACCTGCGTGTCGAGGCTGTCCGCCGCCACGAGCGCCGGCGGGACCGTGGCCGACGTCGACGATCGGGCCCGTGGGCTCTGCGCGGCCGACAGGTGGGCGACCGCGGCGGAGCCGGTGCCGACGGGTGGCGGCACCTCAACGACCACCACGATCGCCATGAGCGCCGCACCGAGGCTGATTGCGCCGCCGGCCAGGAGGCTGCGCGTCCGCTCCGCCGAGAGCCAGGCGGAGCGCCGGGCCGGCTGTTCCACCAACGCGGTGGTGGCGGCGGCCAGAGCGAGGCTCAAAACACCGAGACCCACCTTTTGCGCCAGGTCCAGGGGATGGCCGACCACGTACGGCGCCAGGATCAGCACCGGCCAGTGCCAGAGGTACCAGGTGTAGGAGACGGTGCCGATGGCGCGCATCGGAGCCACCCCGAGCAGGCCCGACGGGCCGAACCGCACGGCACGCGTCCCGGCTACGAGCGCCAGGCCGGTGCCCACCACGGGCACCAGCGCAGCCGGGCCGGGGAAGGTGGTCTGGGCGTTGAAGGCGAAGAGGGACCATCCCACGGCGGCGAGGCCGGCCCACCCGAGTAGCGCCGCTGCCCGCGCCGGCAGCCGTGTGCCCTCCCGCACCGCCAGGGCCAGGAAGCCGCCCAGCGCCAGCTCCCAGGCGCGCGTCGGCAACGAGAAGAAGGCCCACGGTTGGTTCGCGTGCGTCAGGTAGACGCACGACCAGAAGGACACCACCGCGACGACGGCCAGCACGAGGAGGACGGGCCCGGGGCGCGCCGCGGGAGCGGCGCGGCGGTGGCGGCCACGACCGCCCCGCGACACGCGGCGCCCGACGGTGAACGCCACGAGCAACAGCGCCGGCCACAGCAGGTAGAACTGCTCCTCGACGCCGAGCGACCAGTAGTTCTGCAGCGGTGACACGGGGCCGTGCGAGGTCAGGTAGTTCGTCGCCTGGAACGCGAAGCGGTAGTTGCCGACGTAGAGCGCGCAGGCCACTGCGTCCTTGGCGACCGCGGTCGCCATCAGGGGTCCGGCGACGGCGATGGACACCAGCACCGTCACCACGATCACGAGCACGGCCGAAGGGAGGAGGCGGCGGGCCCGCCGGGCGTAGAAGCCGGAGAACGACAGTCGGCCCTCGCCCGAATGCTCCTTCCACAGCAGCGACGTGATCAGGTAGCCCGAGATGACGAAGAAGACGTCGACGCCGACGTAGCCCCCGGGCACCGGCAGGCCGCAGTGGTAGGCGACCACGGCCAGGATGGCGACGGCACGCAGCCCCTCGATATCGGCGCGTTTGTGACTCTTTGCCCGGTGCGCCTCCGCACTGTGTCTGGCCATCGCTCGGTTGCCTCGGGCAAATCTTCACCGACGGCAACCTGGAATTCGCGGATATCAGCCGCTCCAGCGGCTCATTTCCTTCGATGCCCGGGCGGCTTCACGCTCGGCGTCGCGCGCCATGATCAGGTTCCGCTTGTCGTAGAGGCGGCGGCCCTTGGCCAGCGCCAGCTGCACCTTGGCCTTGCCGTCGCGGAAGTACAGCGACACCGGGATGAGCGTGAGCGATTGCTGCTGGGTCTTGCCCATCAGTTCGTCGATCTGCGCTCGATGCACCAAGAGCTTGCGCTTCCGATCGGGCTCGTGGGCCCCGAACCCGGTCGCGAACTGCCAGGGCGGGATGTGGAGCTGGAAGAGCCACAGCTCGCCGCCGTCCACGCGGGCGTAGGCGTCGTTGAGCTGGGCCTTGCCCTCCCGCAGCGACTTCACCTCCGAGCCCTGCAGCACGATGCCGGCCTCGAACGTCTCGAGGAACTCGTACTCCCGCCGGGCGCGGCGGTTCGTGGCGACCGTGCGGTCCCCGCTGCGCTCCTCGCGGGCTGCCACCCGCTTGGCGATCTGCTTCTTCGCCCTGGCCATGAGGCATACGAGGGTACTGTCCAGCGGTGCTCCGCCTGCCGAAGGACCTCTACATGGCGATGGTCGCCCACTGCCTGGCCGGTCTGCCCGACGAGGCGTGCGGCCTCCTGGTCGGGTCCTACGGAGCCGACGAGGTCGCCCACCTCTTCCCGACGCCCAACGCGGCGGCCTCGGCCATGGTCTACGAGATCGACCCCAAGGACATGCTCAGGGTCGACCGGGCCGCCCGGGAGCTCGGTGCCGACATCACGGGCGTCTTCCACTCGCACACCCACACCGACGCCTACCCCTCGCCGACCGACGTGGCCCAGGCGACCGACCCGGGGTGGCACTACGTGCTCGTCTCGTTGCGTGACACCCACCCGGTGGTACGCAGTTACGGCATCGTGGACGGGCGCATCACCGAGGAGCCCGTCGATGTCCCCGGTCTCGAGGTCCCGGGCCTGGACGTCGACCAGGACTAGGACCTGGGCCTCGCCCTCGGCGACCGGCTTGTAGAATCGTTACCAGATCAGTCAACAATCCGTCCGGCCAGCTCTTTTGCCAGATCCCTCGGCGGAGCACCGAGACCGAGTCGAGACCCAGACCAGACCGAGAACAGACCAGAGCGCTGAGCGAGGAGGCCACGTGGCCGTCGAAGTCCGCCTACCGACCGTCCTGCGCAGCCACGCCGGCGGCGCGAGCGCCGTCACCGTCGACGGCGCCACCGTGGGCGAGGTGCTCTCCAAGCTGGTGGCCGAGCACCCGGGCATGGCGGGGCAGGTGCTCACCGACGACGGCACGTTGCACAAGTTCGTGAACGTCTACGTCGACGACGACGACGTCCGCTATCTGCAGGGCCTGGAGACACCGGTCAAAGACGGCGCGGAGGTGTCCATCCTTCCCGCCGTCGCGGGCGGCTGACGGCGCGGCCGTTCGCCCCGAGCCCGGACCCGAGCCGCACATGGCACTCGCCGCTTCCGTCCTCGACCTGATCGGCAATACGCCGCTGGTCGACATCTCTGCGTTGAGCCCGAACCCGTCGGCGCGCCTCTACATGAAGCTCGAGGGACAGAACCCCGGTGGCTCGGTCAAGGACCGGGTGGCGCTTTCGTTGGTGGAGGACGCGGAGGCCCGGGGTGTGCTCGTCCCGGGTAAGCCCGACCAGGTGTTGATGGAGCCGACGTCCGGTAACACCGGCATCGGGCTGGCCATGGTGTGCCGGGTGAAGGGCTATCACCTCAAGGCCGTGATGCCGACGAACGTCTCAGTCGAGCGCCGCCAGCTCTTGGAGTTGTGGGGGGCCGAGATCATCGAGTCGCCGGGGACAGAGGGCTCGAACGGTGCGGTCCGCATGGCCCGTGGGTTGGCCGAGGAGCATCCAGAGTGGGTGTTCCTCTACCAGTACGGCAACCACGCCAACCCCAAGGCGCACTACGAGGGGACCGGTCCCGAGATCCTCCGTGACTGCCCCGGGATCACCCACTTCGTCGCCGGTCTCGGAACGTCGGGGACGTTGCTCGGTGTGGGCCGGTTCTTGCGGGAGAAGCTCGGCGACGCGGTGTCGATCTGGGCCGTCGAGCCGCCGGCGGGCGAGATGGTGGACGGCCTGCGGAACCTGGACGACGGCTACATCCCGCCGATCTTCGAGGATCTCGGTGGTGCGGCCTTGTTGGACCGAAAGACCGTGGTACGTCCTCGCGAGTCGATCGAGTGGACGCGCCGGCTGACCGAGGTGGGCGTGTTCGCGGGTATCTCTTCGGGCGCGGCGTTGGCCGGCGCAGTGAAGTGCGCGTCGTCGTTGGAGCCGGGCGTCGAGGCGTCGATCGTCGTGGTGTCGGCGGACGGCGGCTGGAAGTACCTCTCGACCGGCGCCTGGACCGACGACCTCGACGAGGTCACCGAGCGGGCCAAGTCGATCATTTATTTCTAGCGTTGTCCTTCGAGGAATTAGCCTCTGAGGGCGAAGAGGTTCCGGGCGCCCGGGCCATTGCGTTCGTGAGTGGCGGCAAGCCTTGCAAGACTCAGTGCCGTGGAGGCGTTGGACATTCAGCAGGAGAAGGCACGCCTGCGCCGTCAGTTCGCAGACCGGATCGCATTGCTGGACGATTCGGCGTGGCACGCGGCCTCCTGGTGTCCGGGTTGGCGGGTGCGCGACGTCCTGGCCCACCTCGTCAAGGGCGCCGAGATGACCTACGGGTCGTTGACGCTCGACCTGTTGCGCGGCGGGTTCAGGCCGGACCGCTCAGTGAGCAAGGCGGCGAAGCGCCTCGGAGCCGTGCCGGTGCCGGAGCTGGCGGAGCGGCTGCGGCGTGCGGCCGACCGACAGTTTCATCTCGTCGGGACCGCTGAGGCGATGGGCTTGGTCGACGTCCTCGTGCACAGTGCCGACGCGCTGCGCCCACTCGGTCTCGATGTGGACGCGCCGCCCGCCGACGCCGTACCTGCACTCGACGCGCTCTGGAAGGCGGGCCGCATGATCGTGCACGCGACCCCGCAGCAGGGGCTGCGACTCGTGGCGACGGACGTCGCCTGGACTCGGGGGAGTGGGCCGGAGGTGCGTGGGAAAGGCATCGACCTCCTGCTGCTCGTCGCCAACCGGCGTCAGGTGTTGCCGGATCTCGAGGGCCCGGGGGTCGCTGGGCTCTAGCTCGCGCGCATGTGGTCGGCACGGTCTGCCAATTCGACGAGAACGGCGATCACCTCGGTGACGATCCCGTCTTCACGCGGCACGAGATCCTCGCCCAGGTCGCCGATCCCGCGCAGGGCGGGGGGCAACTCGATCTGGACGCCGTGTGCGGAAGGCAGGTTGACCGGATTACCGGGGTGGAAACCGAGACGGACGCGTTCGGAGGCCGCGCGGTAGCCGGGCAAGCGGTCGCAGAGGAGCCGGCAGGCCGTCTCGACCAGGGGGGCGTTGAGACCGCCGACGATGATCCCCCGGAGCGGACCGGTCTGGCGCCCGCGCCGCGCGGGGCCGTAGGGCTCGATCACCGGGTGGGTCCCGGATTCGACGTGGAAGCTGAAGCTGTCGCGTCCGAACCCGTGCACGGAGATGGCGACATCGACGTGGTCGAGGAACGCCTGCATCGCCGGCGACTGTTCGGGGTCGTGCAGCCGTGAGGTGAGATGGACCCGCAGGTCCCGGGGCTGGACGATCGCGTAGTAGGAGGCGCCGGACTGTTCGGCCGCCCGGCTCGCGATCTCGTGGGTCCCCCGGTCCTGCGAACCGCCGTGCAGGGCCATGAAACCGACGCCCGAACGGAGCTCGCACACCTCCCCGACGCCGGGAAGCGTCAGGAGCTCAGCCAGATCCATGTCGCGAGGCTTCTCCCCTGGAGTGGGCGCCGTTCCTCTCCTAGCCCGTCGTGCTCATTCGGCGCATGCTCATCTGGTACGCCCGCGGCGCGATCGTGCGGGCAATGGGAGCCAGCAACGGCAGCCGGGCGGCGTTGATGTCGATGCGTGTCCCACCCATCCGGTCCGCGGTCAGGTTGGCGACGCCCTCAGCGGTGCGGCGCACCGCCTTGGGCGGCAGCGTCCCCCCATCCTCGTTGCCCGACAGCCCCATGGCAGTAGGAACCCATCCTGGATACAGAACGTGCACGTGGACGCCGGCGGGCGCGACTTCGTGCGCGATGGACTCGCTGAACGCCGAGATCGCTGCTTTCGACGCGGCGTAGCCGCCTTGCTTCGCTTCGGGAGCCCGAGCCGAATCGGATGACACGTTCACGATGACACCCGCGCCCCGCTCGAGCATGGCCGGCAGCACCGCCAACGTCCCGGTGACGATCGAGAAGAAGTTCACGTCGAAGATCTGGCGCACCGTCGCCGGGTCCGGCTGTGTGCCGGCCTCGAGGCCGGTCACCGGCAGCATGATGTCGATGCCCGCGTTGTTGACCAGGTGGTCGATGCGGCCGTGCCTGCGCTCGGCGGTCGCCAGTGCGCCGCGGAAGGAATCGGGATCGCCGACGTCGCACACCGCCGTCTCGCTCTCCGGGCGGTGCCGTGCCAGGTCGGCTTGTAGCTCGTCGAGGAGGTCCTTTCTCCGGGCCAGGCCCACGACGGTGGCGCCGCGGGCGGCGAGTACCAGGGCAATAGAGCGGCCGATGCCGCTGGAGGCACCCGTCACGACGGCGACCTGGCCGTCGAATCGCTGTTCTCTTGTGGGATGGCGCCGAGTCATCGACCCACCATAGGTGCAGGTGAGGGGCGCCGTCGCCGGCCCGCCGGCGGCCGCCGGGACGGGTCCGGCGCAGCCGGGGCGGCCGTTTCCCGAAGCCGGAGGCGATGCTCAAGGACTGCCCAATTCCTGCCGATTCCAACTGCAGTAGAGGGGGAATGCAGGCGTGTCCTGTCGCGTCGCGGGCCCCCGTCCACGGATCGGAGCTCAGATGAAGATGCGCCGCAAGGGGAACGGTCCGGCGTCCGAGGACGCTGTGGTGCTCGACGAATTGCAGGAGTCCGAGGCCCCCGAGAAGGTGCTGGCCGCGGTCGTGGCCGGAACGGGCGAGGAGGCCGCTGAGGTCGGGTCGTCATCGAGTGGCGTGAGCGAGAACGGGGCGGGCGCGGGTGGTGCGGGTGCCGCGGCGCCGGGCACCGAAGGCGGCTCGGGCGCGAGCGGGGTGCCGCGGCCGCACAAGGGAATGCTCGGGCAGCTGTTGGTCACGCGCGGGCTGGTCACCGACGAGCAGATCGCGACGGCGCTGTCGATGCAGTCGACGTCGGGCAAGCGTCTGGGTGAACTGCTCGTGGACATCGGCGCGCTGGACGAGCGGAGCCTCGTGGACGCGCTCGCGGACTATTTCGACATGGCAGTGACGCACCTCCGGCGTGACGCGCCGGACCCGGCCGCGTTGGCACTGGTGCCGGAGCAGTTGGCCCGTGAGCACCTGGCCATTCCCGTGCATCTGGACGGTGACGGCCTGCGCGTGGCGGTGGCGCAGCCGAGCGACGACCTGCGGTTCCTGTTGACCGAGACGACCGGCCACTCGGTGCGATTGCAGCTGGCGCCGATGAGCGACATCCGCTGGGCCATCGACCGCAGCTACCAGGCCATCGGTGGCGTCGACAAGATGGTGCAGGCCTTCGAGGCCGTCCAGGGGACCCGCAAGCGCGACGTCCGCGTGGAGAAGCCGGAAGCGGTCAACGTGAACGCGCCGGTGGTGCAGGTGGTCGACAGCATCTTGACGCAGGCGATCCGTGACCGGGCGTCGGACGTGCACATCGAGCCGTCGCAGGGCACGGTGTTCGTCCGCTTTCGCATCGACGGCGCGTTGAAGGACGTTCTGGAGCTGCCGGCGAACATGGGCATCGGCCTCGTGTCCCGAATCAAGATCATGTCGGGCATCGACATCGTCGAGAAGCGTCGGGCGCAGGACGGCCAGTTCACCTCGAACGTCGACGGCGTCGACACCGACGTGCGTGTCGCCACCGTGTCGACGATCTGGGGCGAGAGCTGCGTCATGCGGATCCTCGACAAGAACCGATCGGTGCTCCGCCTCGAGGAGCTCGGCATGCCGGCCGACACCTTCGAGACCTTCGCCAAGACGGTCCGCTCGCCATTCGGCCTGGTGCTCTGCGCCGGACCCACGGGGTCCGGGAAGACGACGACGTTGTACGCCACGTTGAGCGAGGTGGCCGATCGCGACCGCAAGGTCATGACGATCGAGGACCCGGTCGAGTTCGTGTTCCCGATGCTGAGCCAGATCCAGACGAACGAATCGGCGGGATTGACGTTCGCCTCAGGTCTGAAGGCGATCCTGCGACAGGACCCCGACGTGATCCTGGTGGGGGAGATCCGAGACGTCGAGACCGCCCGGATCGCAGTGCAGTCGGCGTTGACGGGGCACTTCGTGCTGTCCTCGGTGCACGGCACGGACTCGGTGTCCGCGCTGCACCGGTTCCTGGACATGGGGATCGAGTCGTTCATGATCGCGTCGTCGGTGGTGGCGGTCGTGGGCCAGCGGCTCTTGCGCCGGATCTGCCCGTCGTGCAAGACCGCCTATACGCCGTCGGCCGAGGAGCTGGCCTTCTTCGAGGAGCACAGCGGCGGCGTGGCCAAGTCGGACTTCTACCGGGGCACCGGCTGCAACTTCTGCGGAGGGATCGGCTACCTGGACCGCATCGGCATCTACGAGCTGCTGCACATGACGCCGGAGATAAAGCGCCTCATCGTCGGGTGGGCCACGCAGGACGAGCTGCGCCGCATGGCCGAGAAGCAGGGGATGCGCACGCTACGCGACGAGGCGATCAACCTCGTGACGCTGGACACGACGACGATCTCCGAGGTGATGCGGACGGTCTACGCGGGATAGGAGACGCGGTCCGGCCGGTTGTGGCCTGGGCCTATGGGAGCTGCCCCGATCTGCCGCAACGGCGCTTTTGTGGGCGGTCGACGTGCGCTCGAAGGCCGTCATGCATCTCGCAGCGGCGCAACCACCTCTTTGGCCAGGTACTCGACCTGATCCTCCCCGGGATCGAAAAGCGAGATGTAACGAAGGCCTGTACGGGCTTGCCAATCCCGTAGGCGATCTCGGACCTGGGAACCGGACCCGGTGAGGTACAGAGTCGAATCCTCCATGGATGTCACGGGTACATCGGTGTCCGCCGACTCCTTGGCGATGGCGTCGTCAACGTCGTCACCCACGATGGTCCGCACCACCATTGTGTGCAGCTCGACCTCAGACGGGTCACGGCCGGCTTCTTCGGCACCCTCACGCACCCAGCGCGCCTTGTGGGCCATACGTTCCAGCGTCGAATCTGCGACTGAGGCCGCGACGGACCATTCTCCCGTCGCCTGCCTGGGAATCATCGAGACGATGTCGGCCACCCGGCCACCCAGGTTCATCATTTTGGGCCCGCCGCCACCGATCAACACTGTCGGCGTCACGGGCTCGCTCAGCACCATCGGGGCGTCGGAGACCTCGAAGAAGCGTCCGTGCAGGGTGGTCGAGGGTTCGGACCACAGACGGCGCATGAGCGAAAGGCTCTCCTCGAGCCTCGCGATGCGGTCGCCGGCACGCTCGAAACGGACACCGGTTGCGGCGAAGTTCTGGGCGACATATCCGGCGCCGAGGCCGAGCTCCAACCTGCTATCGGAGAGGACTTCCAGTGTGGCTGCGGCCTTCGCAGTGAGCACGGGATTGCGCAGGCCCATGTCGAGGACGAGCGTGCCCAGTCTGATCGAGTCGGTGACCGCCGCCACGGCGGCGAGCGCAGCGGTGGGTTCCCACTGCGGCACGACCTGGTGGTCGGTGAACGTGATGGACGAGAACCCGAGTTGTTCGTACCGACGGACGCGCTCGGTCCACGACGCCGACGGGAGATCCCAGAAATGAAGCCCGAAGCGGATCCCGTTCACACCTGCCACGTTCGCAGAGGATAGGTGGGTCGAGATGGGGTGGGGCCTGGAAGCTGAAACTTGAAACTGATGTTTTGCTCCCGCAGAGTTCTGACGCGCCGTGTCAATATGGCGACGATGACCGATCGACCGGCTGTACGTGGCTGGATGGAGGCGTACGAGCAAGCGTGGCGGACACCCGGCACTTCTGCGATCCCGGCGCTCTTCACGGCGGACGCCATATACCTGCACTCCCCGTACGAGGAGCCGGTGGTCGGCGTCGACGCCATTGGCCGAATGTGGGAGGAAGACAGGGAGCCGAACGAAATGTTCTCCCTCTCCACCGAGGTCGTCGCCGTTGACGATCAGACGGCGGTCGTCCGGGCCGAGGTGCAATACGGCCAACCGGTCCATCAGGAATATCGAGACTTGTGGATCCTTCGAATCGAAACTGACGGCCGATGTTCACGGTTCGAAGAGTGGCCCTACTGGCCGGGTCGTTCATACGCCCCACCAAAGAGTTAGCAATGTGACAGGTGGTCCATTCCCTCGTGCGCCACGACGGGGCAATTGACGCACGGCCTTGGGTGAACCACGAGGTGAATCACGAGGATGTCCGAGCGGGGCGACTGATCGGAACCAGGGTGGATGTATGCACTCGCTCTTCCCGCCTTCCAAGCACGGAACTCGGCGACCAGAGGTTGAGGATTCGACGTCATAGGTCCGAGAACGGCCGGGTGCCAGTGCTGGTGCGTCGCCGGGTCGGGTTCCACGGCGCGAGCGCTCGGGGCTCTCGGACTCTCCTGGTGACAAGATGAACCGATGGGGACGTTCCCACGGGCCGTCGGGGTGAGAGTGCAGGCTGCACAGTACCGGGATCGGCTGGTCCGGCGACTGGGGGGCGAGCGCAGTACGACGGTCGAGAGTCGCAGCGAAACCGACGATCATAACCTGATGCTCCTCCTGGCGTTCGGTCTCCCACGGAACGCCAACTGTCTCGACGTGGGTGCGAATAGAGGTCTGTTCCTCCGAGAGTTCCGACGTATCGCTCCCGAGGGGAGTCATATTGCATACGAGCCGGTGCCCCCGCTCGCCACCCAACTCGCAGCGGAGTTTCCCGAGATGGACATTCGGCAACGTGCTCTGTCCAATACGGATGGAACTGCGCCATTCCTCCATGCGACGGACCCTGCCCTGGACGGGTATAGCGGCCTCGCAGAATGCTGGGCCGAACGGGACACACACACGGAATCGATCACTGTTGCGACCGAACGCCTCGACGACCATCTCCCCGATGGCTGGCTTCCGACGTTTGTGAAGATCGACGTTGAAGGAGCAGAACGCATGGTGTTGGAGGGGGCGCTGCGGACCTTCTCAACGGCCAAACCCACGATTGCCTTCGAGCACGGATGGCACGGTGCCGAGGACCGCGAACGTTCGGAGCCGATCTACCGGCTCATCTGCGAAGACCTCGGGCTACGGTTGTTCGATATGGACGGCAATGGTCCGCTAGAACTTTCGGACTTTTTCGACGGACTCAGGTCTCGCTGGAACTGGGTCGCGCACGCATAGGCAGCTGACGCTGGCTGCGGTATTCGGACGCTGCGTTGCATGAACCAATCGGGGTGGGCTGGGATCCACCCGCGTATTCCTCTGAAGCGGCTCAGCGGGACGCGAGCTCGCAGAGCTTCGTCACGGTGTTCCAGTTGCGCGTCGTGCTGACGACGCCGAGGCGTCGTTCGATGAAGGTGCCGGTGTACTTCGTGCCGGCGTAGCCATTCGGCGTGTGCACGTAGACCTCGCGCCCGTCGACCACGAGCTCGTCCTTGCCGCTCGGCGGGAGCTGGAGGGCCTTAATGGTGGCCTTGGTGGGTGCTGCATCGAGGAACGTGACGTGGTGGCGAGCGGGATCAGCTCCCTTCTTGGCGAAGGGGCTCTTCGATCCGATGCGACGCAGATCGGTGACGTTGCGGAGTAGCACGGCCGGCGAATCGCCGAAGTCGTGCGCGATCCGTTGCTCAATCGCCTCGACGATCCCGTCCTCGCTCCTGGAACTCGTGGAGAAGAGGACGTTGCCGGACTGGATGTAGGTCACGACGTCGTCGTAGCCGAGGGATCCGAACGTCTCGCGGAGGTCGTGCATCGCCATGCGGCCGTAGCCCCCGATGTTCACGCTGCGCAGGAGGGCGACGTACCGAGGCACGTTCTGCCAACCTAGTGCGCCGGCGATCCTTCCTGGTCGGGCTGCGATGCGCGGGGGATCGCGTCGATCCGGTCGATCCGGAAGGGCCTGAGATCCAACGCTGGTGGCGTCCCGACGGCAAGGTCCGCGAGCAGCTCGCCGAAGAGCGGCCCGAACTTGAAGCCGTGGCCGCTCGTGCCGCAACCGACGACGACGTTGCCGACCCGGTCGAGCACGAAGTCGGTGTCGACCGAGTTGTCGTAGACGCAGCGCTCCGTCGCCACCGGGTCGGGGTTGAGACCGGGCAGCAGCCGGCGCACCGCGTGGGTCAGCGTGTCCAGGTGCGCCGTGTCGTGTTGGTCGAGGGATGGCGCCGGCGTTGCTGAGGGGTCGTAGTCGTGCAGCCTGGCTCCCGGCGTGTGGTGCGACACCTTGAACGTGCCCGCGTGCACGCCCGATCCGAACACTGGGAGCCCGTACACCATGGTGTCGCCCCACTCGATGAAGACGGGCAGACGCGTCGGGTCGGCGGCGCGTGACGGCTCCGCCTCGAAGTAGGCCACCTGCGGGAGCGACGGCGGCGCACCGACCAGCCGCGCCGGGTCGCCGAGGAGCGCCAACGCGTGCGGCCCGGCGCAGTCGACGACGACGTCCGCGCGGATGGCTCGCCCGTCCGCACAGTGCACGGTCACGCCTCGGTCGTCGTCTTCGAGTCGGGTGACGTGGGCGCGGGACTGCACCTCGAATCGACCGGTTTCGACGAGCGCCCGGAGGCACTCGTCCGCCGCGAGCACGCCGGACTGCGGCTCGAAGAGTGCTGTTCCCGGCAGGGCAACGCCGGGAAAGCGCGCCTCCACTTCCTGCTGGGTGATTGGCTCCACCGCACCTGCATGGTCGGCCAACGATGCGGCGAGCGCTTCGATGGAGGTGGTGTCGCCGAAGCTCAGTTGACCTGTGACGTGGAGGAGCCGCCGCCCGCTCTGCTCCTCGAGCTCGCGCCACTGTGTGCGCGCCGCGGTCGCCATCTCGACGTGGTGCGGTTCCGGGTACCCCAGGCGAAAGATGCGAGCGTCCCCCTTCGACCCCGACAGCGGGTGACCGATGCCGTCGCCGGCCTCGAGCACGTCTACGGACCAGCCCCGTCGCGACAGCGACCGCGCGGCCGCGAGTCCCAACAGTCCGGCTCCGACCACGACGCACCGGTTCTCCGAGGACACAGGTCAATCTTAGAAATCCGTCACTCAATTTGTCCGGGTGTTGAAGAGGCGCAGCACTACGCTTGCGCGGAGTGACGATCGGCAGGCATGCATCCACTGCGGTGCCGCCCGACGACGCCTCAATCACTGATCCTCCCGCGCGACCCTCCTCGTTCGACAACCTCAGCCTCGTCGCGCCACCCGGCAGAAGCACCCGCGTGCGCGCGGCGAGGGCGGTCGGCTTCCACCTCGGGCTGCTCGGCCTGTTCACCGTGCCCGCGGTCGTCCTGTGGTGGCACGTCTGGTCGGGACACCCGGCGAACACGTTGACCTGTGCCTGCGGCGACCCCGCCCAACAGGTCTGGTTCACGGCCTGGCCGGCCTGGGCGATCGCCCATCTGCACAACCCGTTCTTCTCGAGCGTGGTCAACGTGCCCCATGGCGCCAACCTGTTGTCGAACACGTCGGGTCCGCTGGTGGGGGCCGTGCTGGCGCCGGTCACCTGGCTGTTCGGACCCGTGGCTTCCACCAACGTCGCGCTGACCCTGGCGCCCGCCCTCAGCGCCTGGGGTTGTTTCGTGGCCATCCGACCTCTCGTGACATGGAAGTGGGGAGCGCTGCCGGCGGCGTTCGTGTTCGGGTACTCGTCGGGCGTCTATTCCGCACTGGTCTTCGGTCACGTCTCGATCTCGCTGCTGGTGTTCCCGCCATTGCTCTTCAGCCTGCTGCACGAGATCGTGATCAGGCAGGAGCACAGCGTGCGCCGCGACGGGCTGTTGCTTGCCGCGCTCGTCGTCGGCCAGTTCCTTGTCTCGCCCGAAGTGCTCTTCCTCTGTGGCATCTTCGCCGTGGTCGGCTTCGTCGCGGTGACGGCCGTCGGCTGGCGTCAGGTCCGGGGGCGGGCCCCGCATGCCCTGCCCGCGCTCGCGCTCGCGTTCGTGGTGTCGGGAGCGCTCGTGGCCTATCCGGTCTGGTTCGGGTTGGCGGGACCGCAGGCGGTCACCGGGATCCTCTTCGCCATCGCCCCGCTCGCCGGCGCGCCTCTGTCGGGGATCGTGATCCCCGGCGCCTATGGCGCCACCGGCAACAGCTACATCCGTTTTTCCGGTTATCTCGGGCACGACGGCCCTCCGCCGGACTATCTCGGCGGCGGTCTCCTCTTCGCGGCCGTCGCGTCGGTGGTCCTGGCCCGCCGGCGCATGCTCGCCTGGTTGTTGCTGCTGCTCGGCGTGGTCGCGTTCTGGTCGACGCTCGGCGCCTACGTGGTGGGCGCGCCTGCATGGTTCCATCACCTGTGGCTGCCGTGGCGCGACCTGGCGGAGCTGCCATTGTTCGAGGAGATCCTGCCGGACCAGATCGCACTGTTCGTCGTGCTCTTCGTCGCGTTCCTCATCGCCGTCGGCCTCGACGCGCTGAACGTCCATCACGGGCCGGCCTCGTTACGGCCGGCGGCGCACCGCGGCGCGATCACCATCGCTGCGACGGCCGCGGTGGCGCTCCTTGCGGTGGTGCCCGTCTTCGTCACGTTCGACGTCCCGATCGCCGTGCACCCGGTGAAGGTCCCCACGTACGTGCGAACCGTGGCGCGGTCGGTGCCGGCGCGCACGGTGATGCTGACCGTCCCCTTCGCCGTCTCCGGCGTGACCCAGTCCATGTTGTGGCAGGCGGTCGACGACATGCGCTTCGATCTGGCCGGCGCGGCGTTGAAGACGCCCGGGCCTCATGGGGGTCCGGTCGGAGAGGGGGCGCCGGGCTCGGCCCGCCGGATCATGACCGACCTCACCATTGCCGGCGCGCCCGAGCCGAGCGGCACCAGGGCCGAGATCACCACCATGCTGCACGCCCTGCGCAGCTGGAAGGTGGGCCGGGTCGTCGTCGCCGGGTCGAGCCGGGACCCCGTCTATGCGACCGGCTTCTTGACGATGGTGCTGGGCGTCGCGCCGACCGAAGAGGCCGGCGCCCAGGTCTGGACGTTGCAACATGGGGTCGCGAAGTCGACACCGGCGGTTGGCGCGTCCTTGTCGTTCTGCCGCGAGGGCACCGAGGCCGTGCCCCGGGCGGGCCGCGCCGCGGAGATGGCCCACTGCGTCCTTGCCGCCGCCGGCCGGGCTTGACCGGTCGTAGTGTTGAGCCTGGTGCGACCGATCCTCCATCTTTCGTTGCCCGTGCGTGACATCGAGGAGGCTCGGGACTTCTACGTGCGTGTTTTGGGCTGTCAGCCGGCGCGTCGAGGTGACGGCTTCGTCGACGTCTGGTTCTTCGGCCTCCAGCTCACGCTGCACGACCGTCCCGACGAGGCGACGGGGTTGGTGCCGGGCAGTGCGCGGCACTTCGGCGTGACGCTGGGTCGCGACGAGTTCGACCAGCTCGTCGAGCATCTGGAGCGGAGCGGGGTCGAGTGGGTGTCCCCCGTAAGGACCGACGACGCCGGCCTGCTGACGGAGCAGACCAAGGCCAAGATCGTCGACCCGAGTGGCAACGTGATCGAAGTCAAGACGTATCGCGACGTCCAGGCCGCCCTCGAGATCCACTCCCGCTCGTACCCCGAGACGATGGCGCGGGAAAACTGAGTCGCGGGCCCGCAGCAGGGCGGCGGCCGGTGTGCTTGCCAGCGCGCTCGCGGGCGTGGCCTACGGTGTCGGCCGAGGCGGGCGGATCTCGAGAGGAGTGCAGTGGGAGCAAGTGAGCAGAGCGGGGATCCCCGCACGGCGCGCCGGGACGGGCGGGCCATCGACCAGCTGCGGCCCGTCAGCTTCGAGCGCGACTACACGGTCATGACGCCCGGCTCGGTACTCGTCACCTTCGGGCAGACCAAGGTGCTGTGCACGGCGTCGGTCGAAGAGCGGGTCCCCGCCTGGATGCGCGGCACCGGCAAGGGCTGGGTCACCGCGGAGTACTCCATGCTGCCCGGATCGACGCCAGGGCGAGCGTCCCGGGAGGCGGCCAAGGGCAAGCAGTCGGGGCGGACCCAGGAGATCCAGCGACTCATCGCCCGGTCGCTGCGCGCCGTGTGCGACCTCGTCGCGCTCGGCGAGGTGCAGATCACCGTCGACTGCGACGCGTTGCAGGCCGACGGCGGGACGCGTACCGCGTCGATCTGCGGCGCCTACGTCGCGCTCCACGACGCCTGCACGCGGCTCGTCGGGACGGGCACGATCTCGACGCATCCCCTGACCGACTCGGTGGCGGCCGTGTCCGTCGGCATCATCGACGGGGTGCCCATGCTGGACCTGCCCTACGCCGAGGACTCGCGGGCCGAGGTCGACATGAACGTGGTCATGACCGGGGCGGGAAGGTTCGTCGAGGTGCAGGGCACCGCCGAGGGCCTGGCCTTCACCCGCAGCGAGCTCGACACCTTGCTCGGGTTGGCCGAGGCGGGAATCAAGGAGCTGACCGCGCTCCAGACCGCGGTCCTGGCGGATCTGCCCGCGGCTCGGTGAGCGGGGACGGCACGCCCGCACCGCTGCGCCTGGTCGTGGCGTCGGCCAACCGCGACAAGGTCAAGGAGATCGTGGCCGTGCTCTCCGAGGCGCTCGAGGTCGAGCTGGTGCCGCGGCCCGACCACGTGCCCGAAGTGGTCGAGGACGGTGCGACGCTCGTCGACAACGCGCGGTTGAAGGCACAGGCCTTGATGCAGGCGACCGGCACCGCGGCGGTGGCGGACGACACGGGCCTCGAAATCGACGCGCTCGGCGGGGCGCCCGGCGTGCACGCCGCCCGGTATGCCGGCGCGGGCGCCACCTACGCCGACAACGTGCACAAGCTGCTGCGCGAGCTCGGTGCGCTGGCCGACGGTGGGGGCGAGCGGAGGGCCCGCTTCAGGTCGATCGCGTTCGTGGCTTTTCCCGACAGCTCCGAAGTCTGGGCCGAGGGCGTGATGGAGGGGACGATCGCGGAGGCGCCACGGGGGGACAACGGGTTCGGCTACGACCCGGTGTTCCAGCCGGACACCGGCGGGGGGCGGACCTTCGCCGAGATGACTGCGGCGGAGAAGGACGCGATGTCGCATCGGGGCCGGGCCTTCCGGTCGCTGGCCCGAATGTTGGCGCAACGCACGCCGGCCGGCTGACCGGCGCTCAGCCAGCGGACAGCGCCGGCGCCAGCTGCCGGTACTCGGCGAGCGGGAACGTGAAGAAGTCGGCGACGACCTGCACGCACACGTGGTCAGCCCCGGCGTCGAGATGCGCACGGACCCGTTCCGCGACCGTGCCGGCGTCGCCCCAGGGGATGACGGCCTCGATCAACCGGTCGCTCCCGCCACCCTCGATGTCGTCGTCGGTGTACCCGAACCGGCGCAGGTTGTTCGTGTAGTTCGGCAGCGGCAGATAGATGCTGGCGTACTCGCGGGCCCGCCGCAGCGCAGCATCGCGGTCGGTCTCGAGCACGACGGCCACCTCGGGCGCCAGCAGCGGTCCGGGACCGAGCACCTCACGGGCGTACGCGGTGTGCGCGACCGGGACGAAGTAGGGGTGGGCGCCCGCTGCACGCTCCTTCGCCAGCTCGAGCATGCGCGGCCCAAGCGCGGCGAGCACCCGCCGCTCCCGCGCGATGGGCGCGTCCGTTGCGTCGAGCCCGTCGAGATATTCAACCATCCGTGAGTACGGCCGCGTGTAATCCTGCACGATCGCCGAGTGACTGGCGCCGATGCCGAAGAGAAAACGGTCGTCGAAGCGCTCTTCGAGGTCTGCGACCGCCGGGGCGACGTCGGCCGGTGTGGTCGTCCAGATGCTGGCGATGCCCGACGCCACGACGGCACGATCCGTGGCGGCCAGCAGCTCGCCGAAGCGCGGAGGGAGTCCCGGCTCGAAGCCGCCCGACGACCAGAGCGTGCCGTAACCGAGGGACTCGAGTTCGGCCGCGACGTTGAGGTCGCGTTCGTCGGCGTCGTGCCACGATCCGCTCCACCACACCCCGAATCGCCCCAGGTCCCGATCGGTCACGTCGGTCAGCCCGCCCTCAGCGGTCGACGACGGTCACTGCGACGGTTCGGATTGGGCCGGCGTCTCGCCGGCCTTCGCAGCGGCCTTCTCCTTGGCCCGGCGCAGGTACCCGACCCCCGTCTCGAGCGACTGCTTGATGAGCCGGTCGTTGTCCTTGGAGATGAACGCATGCACGCGCTTCTCCAACAGCGCGCGCAGGAGCGGATTGAACACATGGTACGTCTCGGAGAAGTGGACACGAGTGCGGCCGTCGCCCAGGTCCTCCAGGCGCGTGCGGCCGACCGCCTCGGAGAGCAGCGGCCGCCCGACCGCGTCGTACTTCCACGACTCCTTCGGCTTCACCTCGGTGAGCCACTCCCACGACTGCCCCTTCCCACCGGTCAGCAGGTAGCGGGGCACCCTGAACCAGCAGTGCCGGATCAGGCCCTCGCCGATCTCGTTGCCGGGGAAGAGGATGTCGATGGTCACCTCCCCGGACTCGGTGTGGGGGATGCGGGCCCAGAACAGCTGCCACAGCTCGTCGACGGTGGCATCGATGTCCACGTGGTAGCGGTGCTCCTGCATCGGCTCACCCTATCCCTGGGCCTGACGGCGGCGTCAGGTGTTGTCATGCCCTTCGGGAGCGACCCCGTCGGAGCGCCGGACCGAGGGCCGGGGATGTGGCCCGCGGAGTGCCAACGCCATTTCCTGCTCGTTTTGGACGAACCGAACAACTCCTCCGGCGCAGTTCCGTGAACCGAGCAGGCCATTCTGCTCATTTCGGACGAGATGAGCAGAATTTGGCATATGTCGCAGTCCGACTAAAGGAATGGGTTGCCGTAGCGGTTCAGATGTGTCTTCTCCGAGATCGGCCCGCGCCGGGGCGGTCCGAGCGCCTTGGGTAGACGGCCGAGAGGCACCACCGCGAGCGGCACGACCTCGGGCGGCAGCTCGAGCAGCGTCGAGAGCTCGCCGGTGACGACGGGCAGGGTGGTCAGCGTCGAGCCGAGACCCAGCGCGTGCGCCGCCAGCAAGAGGTTCTGTACGGCGGGGAAGATCGACGACGGCAGGGCGGCCTCGAGCGTGAGCCGGGTGTCACCGCAGACGACGATGAGCACGGGGGCGGCCGCGACGCCGCCCATGGCTCCGCGGTCGACGTCGGCCAGGAAGGCGGGCGAGAGGCGTCCCTCCTCGTACGCCCGCGCGCCGCCACTCCAAAGGCGGGCGGTCGTCTCGCCGATGGTGGCCCGCACCTCGGGGTCGCGCACGACGACGAAGACGAACGGCTGGCTGTTCTCGGCGCTCGGCGCATGGGTCGCCGCCGTCAGGACCCGCGCCACCGTCTCGTCGTCGATGTCGTCGGGCAGGAACGTGCGGGCCGCCCGCTGCGTGTGGACCACGTCGAAGAAGTCGGGCACGACCGGGGATGGTAGTCAGCGAACCGCCGAATCGCCCTGGTCCGACCCGTTGCGCGGCGGTGCGGTACGGATTGGGCGGCGGGGAGGCGACCCGCTACGGTTTGGCGCTGCATCGGCCCCGGAAGGCCGGTGCCCGCCGGGACGACGGGGTTCGGAAGACGGCGGTGGGGACAGGAGGCAGACGGTGGCAGAGAGCGCCACATCCATCGAAGACGTGCTCAAGGGGATCATCGGCAAGCCGACCGAGAAGGCGAAGGTCGTCATCGAGCGGGCGCCGGTGCAGCACTTCGCCGACGCCGTGCTCAGCACGAGCCCGATCTACCGCAGCCCCGAGGCAGCCAAGCAGGCGGGGTTCAGTTCCATTCCGGCGCCGCCGACGTTCCCGTTCGCCATGGAGTTCGCCGGCAAGTTCGACGAGATCCAGCCGTCCGACGCCCCGGTGGCGAACCCGCTCGGCGAGGCCATGGGGCCGTTGATGGCCAAGGGCGGCCTCATCCTGCACGGCGAGCAGGAGTTCATCTATCACCGACCGGTGCAGGTCGGCGACGTCCTGGTGGGCGAGGGCACGATCGCCGACGCCTACCAGAAAGAGTCGAAGGGCCGCACGATGACGTTCATCGTGCAGGAGACCACCTGGAGCGAAGAGAAGACGGGTGAGCCGGTCGTGACGACCCGTTTCAACGTCATCCACCGCGCGTAGGTCGCCAAGTTCTGTCAGGGTCTGATAGGTCGACGGAGAGTCTGCGGGGAGGGTTTGGTGCATTTGGGTCTCGGGGTGAACACGACGACGTGGTTGACGGCGGCCGAATGGCTCGCCGTGCTGCGCATCGGTCTGGGCTTGTGGTGGTTCGAGAGCTTCCGGCACAAGGACAAGGCCGCCTGGTTCAAGCGGGGTGCGGGCATCTCGTGGGGACAGTCGGTCGCCGAGAAGCACAAGTGGGGCTTCGTGAAGCAGGGCTTCGACGTGATCGTGGTGCCGCGGCCCAAAGCGATGGCCTACATCGTCGTCTTCGGCGAGCTGGCGATCGGCCTGGGGCTGATCTTCGGGTTCCTGACGCCGGTCGCGGCGATCGCGGGGATCCTGTTGAACGTCACGTATTTCATCTTGATGATCTCGGACTGGGCGGAGCAGGGCCAGAACTTCATGATGATCCTTGCGTCGGTCGTGGTGCTCGGCACGCACGCATGGAACACGTGGTCGATCGACCACTGGCTGCACATCTGGTCGTGATGGGAGGAGTTCGAATCCATGGGTGAGAAGAAGCTGTCCTACGACGCCGTGCACGTCGGCGACGAGGCCCCGGTGATCACGCACAAGCTGACCCGCACGGACCTGGTCAAGTACGCCGGCGCCTCCGGGGACTTCAACCCCATGCACCACGACGAGGTGGCGGCGCAGGCGGCCGGCCAGCCGAGCGTCTTCGGTCACGGTATGTTCTCCATGGGTTTGCTGGGCTCCGCGCTGACCGACTACGTCGGCGTCGGCAATGTCGTGCGCTACCAGGTGCGCTTCGCCCGCCAGACCTGGCCCGACGAGGTGTTGTCGTCGAAGATCGTCGTCACCGGCAAGCGTGAGGAGGACGGGACGAAGCTCGTCGACCTCGCGGTCACGCTGTCCAACGCCGATGGCGAGGACAAGGTGGTCGGCGAGGCAACCGCGGCCGTTCCGTCCTGAGCGTGTCGGCCGAACTGCTGGCCAGGTGCTTCGCCTCGACCCGGGGCGTGCTGGCAAACGTGACGCCCGAACAGCTCGGGGGCGCCGAGACGCCGTGCGCCTCGTGGAGCGTCCAGGAGCTCGTGGACCATATCGTCAACGGGACGACCTGGTTCGCCACCATCGCCGAGACCGGCACGCCGCCGGGTGAGGACGCGTTCCCGGCATTCACCGCGGACAACGTCGTCGCGGTGTTCGACGCCGGGTCGGACCGGGCGGTGCAGGCGTTCGCCGCTGACGGTGCGATGGAGCGGATCATGCACCTGCCCTTCGGCGACCTGCCCGGCGCCGCCTTCGTCTACATCGCCTGCGGCGACACGTTCACCCACGGCTGGGACCTGGCCAAGGCGACGGGGCAGTCCACGGATCTCGACTCTGCGACCGCGGCCCAGTTGCTGGAGATCGTGAGCCCCATGTTGCCCGACTCCCTGCGCGGCGAGGACGGGCAGGCGCCGTTCGGGCCTCGGCAGGTGGCGCCGGCCGGCGCGACCGCGGCCGACAAGATGGCCGCGTTCATGGGACGCCGGATCTAGGGGCTCTTTCCTACGCGCTGACGGTCTCGACGCTGGGCTCGAAGCGCAGCGGCAGCCGCGCCGGACCCCAGATCCCGAAGTTCGAGGGTTTCCACTCGATGTCGCCGCTGCGCGTCAGCCCGGGCATGCGCCGCGCCAGAAGCGGCAATGCCTCCTGGAGCTCGGCGCGGGCCAGGGCCGCGCCCATGCAGAAGTGGATCCCGGCGCCGAACGTCATCTGCGCGGTGCCACGCTCGCGGGTGATGTCGAAGACGTCGGGGTCGTCGAAGGCCTCGGGATCGCGGTTGGCCCCGGCGAGCGAGGTCGACACGAGCGTGCCGGCCGGGAACAGCACGTCGCGGTAGACGATGTCCTCCGAGGCGATCCGAGCGGTCCCGCGCACCGCCCCGAGGTAGCGCATCGACTCCTCGACCGCACGGGGTGCGAGCTCGGGCCGCTCGCCCAGCAGCGCCCACTGGTCGGGGTGCTCGCAGAAGAGCGCCACCGAGCAGGCCAGCTGGTTGCGCGTCGTGTCGGTTCCGGCCATGAGGACGGCCGTGGCCAGCATCGTCATCTCGTCGGTCGAGAGCCGGTCGCCCTCCTCCTCGATGGCGATGAGGTCGCTCAGCAGGTCGTCCCGGGGGTCGGTGCGGCGCGCCGCGACCATCGCGGTCACGTACTCGTAGAGTTCGGTACTCGCACGCTCGATAAACGGCAGGTCCTCGGCGAGGTTGTTGTTGAAGATCCGGAAGATGTCCGTGGCCCACCCAGAGAAGAGCTTCCAGTCCTCGGGCGGCGCACCCAGCAGCTCGCAGATGATGGGGATGGGGTAGGGCTCGCAGACGTCGGCGACCAGTTCGCACTCGCCATTGCCCGCGACGCGGTCGAACAGGTCGCCGACGACGCTGCGCATGGTCGGGCGCAGGCGGTTGGCCGAGGCAGGGGTGAAGGCCGGGGCCACGAGCCGGCGGAGTCGGGCGTGGCTGTCGCCCTCCATGGTCAGGATGGACTGCCGGCGGTTCGCCGCCCACTCGGAGTCGGCCAGGTCGGGGTCGCGCTGGATGAACGAGAGGGCCGAGTGGAAGCGCTTGTCGCGGAGGATCGCCGTGACGTCCTGGAGCCGGGTGACGGTGTACCCCATGTCCGTACGGGCGAGCCAGTGCTGGGCGCGGGCCGCCTTCACCGCGTCAATGGCGTCGTGGCGCTCGAGCCCGACCGTATCGAGATAGGGGAGCTCGGACTCGAGTTCGGTGACCAGTTGTGCCATTGGGACCCCCATGCCGGACCGGTCGTACGTCGCGCCGGCCCGCCGGTCGAGGTTAGTTGTCGGGTTTCAGGGCCGGATGCCGCTGGGCCAACATCGGCAGGATCAGCGCCTTGGGCGTGAGGTGGGCGAGCGCCGCCGCCGCGCGGTTGGCGACACCCGGGATCACCACCGGACGTCCGCTCGCCAGTCCCTCGACGGCGGCCTTGGCGACGTCGACGGCCGGCACCCACATGAACTTGGGGAGCGACTCGCTCGCCTCGGCATCGGTGATCCCGGCCGACTCTGCGAAGCCGGTCTCGACCGGCCCGGGGCAGAGCGTCGTGACGGTGATGCCGGTCCCGCGCAGCTCGGCGCCCAGGGCCCGGCCGTAGGAGAGGACGAACGCCTTGGACGCGCCGTAGCCGGCCTGTCCCGGGAGCGGCTGGAACGCCGCGGTCGACGCGGTGTTGAGAATGGCGCCGCGGTGGCGCGTGACCATGCCGGCCACGAAGAGCGTGCACAGGTCGACGACGGCCTCGACGTCGGTGCGCACCATCGCCAGCTCGGCGGCGCGGTCGGCCCGGTGCACGGGGCCCATCGTGGTCAACCCGGCGTTGTTCACGAGGACGTCGACGGTCAGGCCGCGCGCCTCGATCTGGCCGGGTATCTCGGCGCGCGAGTCGGCGTCGGTGAGATCGGCGGCGATGACCTCGGCACGCACCTTGTGGGCGACGACGAGCTCGTCGGCGAGCGTCTTGAGGCGGCCCTCGCGGCGCGCGACGAGGGTGACGCCGTGGCCGCGCCGGGCGAGCTCGCGTGCGATCTCGGTGCCGATGCCGGACGAGGCGCCGGTCACGACGGCGGTGGTGTTCTCTTTCGGGGTGGGGAGGGGCATGGGTTCGATCGTAGGTGACCGCGGCAGCGACCACTCCTGGTGCAAACCGTCTGGTGGCGGGAAGCGCAAAACGACGCCGACACCACAACAGATGAAGTTCGTGTGACGGCGCGCCGTTCGACCAGGGAGTTCGCGAATGGCCTGTTCGTGTGGGGTTCACATGCAGGCGCGGCAGGCAGATACTTGGCACTACAAGCGAGTGGCAACTGGAGCACCCGCCGTTGCCCCGAGTGGAAAGGAGCTTGCCGATGCCATCGACACGCTCGAACGAGGAGGGCGATCCGCCGGGTTAGGCACGCGTCGCCGAGTCGCATTCGGTGACGCCGCAAGCAGTTCGTCTGGCATGAAGCCCGGCGTTTGTATTCATGGCCGCGCTCGCGCCGGTGCGTGTGCCGGCCGGCCGACAAGGCGGCCCCCGCACCAGACAACGCCGTAGGCTGGGACCAGACCAGCTGCATACAGACAGAATCAGTACGAGTGAAGGACCGGCCGAAGAGGCCGGTCCTTCTCGTTAAGGGCCCGGGCGTCGGCGGCCTCGAGGTGACAAGGTGGGGCATGTCCGGGACGCGGCTGCCGATGTTCCCCCTCTCGGCCGTACTCTTCCCCCAGGCGACGATGCCGCTCCACGTCTTCGAGCCGCGTTACCGCCAGCTGATGCACGACTGCCTCGAGGGCGACCCCCGGTTCGGCGTCGTGCTCATCGAACGTGGGTCCGAGGTCGGCGGCGGCGACCAGCGGGCGGGCCTCGGGACCCGCGGCGTCATCACCCGGGCGGCCGAGCTCCCCGACGGACGGTGGGTGTTGGAGGTGCGTGGCGAATCGGTGGTCGTGATCGAGGAGTGGCTGCCCGACGACCCTTACCCGCAGGCGCTGGTGCGCGAGCCCGAACCGGTGCCGGTTCCCTTCGAAGAGATGAAGCCTGGGTCACTACTGCTCGAGGACGCGGCGCAACGGGTCCGCCGGGCCCGGGCGCTGCTCTCGGAGCACGGCGGCGGCCCGGCACTCGAGCCCGGAATGGTCCTCGACGGGGGAGGCGACGCCGAGGTCGCCGCCTGGCAGCTGTGCGGGGTCGCCCCGGTCAACGCCTACGACGCCCAGCGCCTCCTGGCCGCCGACGGCGCCGCGGAACGGCTCGCGCTCCTGGTCGAGCTGATGGACGATCTCGAACTCGACCTGCGGCGGATGCTGACCGGGGAGGCGGGGGAGGCCGGGGAGACGGGGGAGGCGGGGGAGGCGGGGTAATGCCCAACACCGCCCCATCACACGAGCAACGACTGCACAACGTATTGACAGGCACCATGACAATTGTCACCATTGGTCCATGCCATCGCTGACCTCTCGCGACGCAGCGCCCGATGCCGACGCCGAGGTCGGGCCCCTCACCGAGCATGCCGCCGCCGAACTCGCCGAACTCGCCGAACCCGCCGAACCCGCCGAAAACGCCGAACCCGCCGGCCCCGAGGACGGCCGCACCCGCCGGCGGCTCAACTCCTACGAGCGGGCCGTGGACGCCTTCCTCGATCTGGTCGAGTCCGGCAACGACGCACCGACGGCCCAGCAGATCGCGGTCGCGTTCGGGCATCTCGGTGCGCACGGTCTTCCGGCTTACCGAGGACATCGAGTCACTCCACGCCGCGGGCATCCTCCGCCAGATGGAGCGGACCGCACACCTCTATATCGCCCTGCCCAAGTCCGGACCGCTGGCGACCCGCATGCGCATGCTCGTCAAGAACCGCGTCGATGTGTTCGAGACCATCGCGCCGGTACGCCGGTTCGCCGACCGCATGGCCGCCACCTCGGCGAGGATCGCCGAGGGGCTCGAGTTGCACCACCTCGTGCTGCGCACGCAGGTGGCCGAGGTGTTCGAACGGGAGCTCAAGGAGAAGCCGCGCCACCGGCGGGCCACTGCGCTCGATGCCATCGACGTCGCCGCCAGTTGGGAGAACTGGGAGCTGCTCCGACGGGGCAAGGGCCTGTCAGTCACCTCGGCGGCACGGGTCATGGAAGTTCTCATCGCGGGGGCGGTGCGCGGCTGACGGAGCCCGGCGTGCCACGGCCCCGGGACCCCGGCCAAGCGCCCGAGCACAACAGAACAACAGAGAGGACCGCCATGGCCATCACGCCGACGAGAGAGCAGTTCACCGAGTTCGCCCACGGCCGGAGTGAAGGCGAGGTGGTGATGATCAACCTGCTCCACTTCGCCAAGTCCGACGCCAAACCCGACGCCGGCACCCCCACCGAAAAGACCACCGGCGCCAGCGCCTACCGGGACTACAGCGATCAGGTCGTGAAGATGGTCGAGTCACGTGGCGGGAAGGTGATCTGGACGGGCCGGCCCGAGAACGTCCTCATCGGAGACTCCGAAGCCGACGACTGGGACCTGGTGGCGCTGGTGTCGTATCCGAGCCGGGCCGCCTTCATCGATATGGTGACGTCGCCGAAGTACGAGGAGGCCCACACGCACCGCGAGCGTGGGCTCGACCGCACCGTGCTCCTGGCCTGCGAACCGGTACTGAACGCACTGGCGCCACGGGGTGAGGCGCCAGATGCCTGACACCCCCTCGGCCCAGGCGGCCAAACCGGGCAATGCGGCCAAACCGGGCAAGGCGGCCAAACCGGGCAAGGCGAGCACAGGCAAGCGGCGCAACATCCTCTTCATCACGACCGACCAGCAGCGCTACGACAGCCTCGGCTGCAACGCCGGCACCATCGCCCGCACCCCGGTGGTCGACCGACTCGCCGCCGACGGCATCAATTACGCCAGGGCTTACAACCAGAACACGGTCTGCATGCCCGCCCGCTCAACGATGCTCACCGGCCAGTACGTCAGGACTCACGGCGTCACGGCCAACGGCATCCCCCTCCCCGAATCCGCGCCCTCGGTCGCGCACTACCTGCACGACAAAGCTGGATACCGTACCGCCCTCCTCGGCAAGGCCCACTTCGAGCCGGGCTTCGATCCCGACCTACGCTTCGAGGAGAACGCGCGCGTCGCCCGCGGCGACACCGGCCCGTGGCGCGGCTTCGAGCGCGCCGAGCAGGCGATGCACGCGGCCGCGTGGGGCGACATCCCGATCGCGCACTACGGCCGCTGGCTCCGCGCCAACCACCCCGAGCACATGCACAGCTTCGCCGGCCTCCTGCAGGCCACCCCCGGCGGCGATACCGGCGCGCCCGAGACGAAGAACAATCCGATCCCGCGCGGGTGGTACCACACGGACTGGGTCGCCGACATCACCGTCGACTGGCTGTCGTCGCTCGGCGCCGACGAGCCGTGGTTCTGCTGGATGTCGTTCCCCGACCCCCACCACCCGTGGGACCCGCCCGAATCGGAGCTCGGCCGCGTCCCCTGGCAGGAGCTCGACCTGCCGCCCGGCCACCCCGGCAGCGACGACGCCATCCGCAAGGTCCTCGCCACCAAGCCCCCGCACTGGCTCGGCTACTTCGACGGCACGTTCGCCAACATGGAGGGCGGCCCCGCCGCCTTCGTCCCCTCCCGTCTCACCAACGACCAGATCCGCGAGGTCAACGCCAAGACCCACGTGATGAACGAGCTCATCGACGAGGCCTGCGGCCGCGTCCTCGCCACCATCGGCGCCCGCGGCTGGCTCGACGACACCGACGTCATCTTCACCACGGACCACGGCGAGCTGCAGGGCGACTTCGGCCTGCTCTACAAGGGCCCGTACCACACCGACGCGTTGATGCGGCTGCCCTTTGTGTGGCGGCCGGCCCCTTCCGCCGGACTCCCGGCGGCGGTGGTCCGCGATCCCGTCGGACAGGTCGACCTCGCGCCCACGTTCTGCTCCATCGCCGGCATCGAGCCCGCGCCCTGGATGCAGGGTGCCGCCCTTCCCACCACCGACGGCACCCCCGGACGCGAGCGGATGCTCTGCGAGTGGGACAGCCAGTTCCCCGGCTACGGCATGCACCTGCGCTCCGTGTATCGCGACGGCTGGCTCTGCACGGTGTACGAGCCGTCGACCGCCGGCCAGCCCAACGGCCTGGAGGAGGCTTGGGGTGAGGGCGTGCTGCGGCCGTGCTCGGTGATCTACGAACAGTCGTCCACCGGCCCGGGCGGTGTCGGCATCGCCACCGGCGAGCTCTACAACGTGGACGAGGACCCGTACCAGTTCGAGAACCGCTGGGGGGACTCCGCCACGCAGTCGCTGCGCGACGACCTGGTCGCCGACCTCTACGCCAACCTGCCCGAGGAGTCCCCGCACCTCAAGGTCATGGCTCCGGCGTAGGACGCCGCTCGGCGCGCACAATGGTCGCATGAGCGACGCCGAGGGTCAGAGCGGTTGGGTCAGCTGGACGGGGGACTCGTGGCGCGATCTCCCGCCCGAGACGCGCGAGCGGACGCGGCGCACCATGCTCGAGCGGCACCGTGCACGCGGCCCGCTCGCCGCCATCGTGCACGTGCGCGTCTTTGCCGACGGCGCGGAGCCATACGTGTCCTTCACCGAAGAGTCCATGCTTGGGTCGGACGCCGATCCCAAAGAGATCGCAGCCGTCGTCGAACGCGCCCGATTGGCGCTCGCAGGGTGGCACTGAGTGGCCCTCAGTGGCGCTCAGTGGCGCAGAGGGCTCAGGTCAGCCCGGGAAGCACCGCCTCGAGGAAGCGGGCCGGCGCCTCGACCATCGGGTAGTGCCCGACGTTCTCGAGCCGCACGCACGTGGCATCGGGACGCGCCGCCATCAGCGTGTCGACCATCGAGGGCACGGCGATGGGGTCGTCGAGGCCCCACACGACGTGCAGCGGCGCCGGGTCGGTCTCGATGGCCCCGGTGAAGCGCCGCTCGTTGGCCCGCCGCTCCTCGATGTAGCGGATCAGGCGGGGCAGGATGCGGTTTCCCTCGTCGTGGACGATCTGCGCCGCCGCCTCCGGGACGGGATCCTCCGGCCAGCCGGGTGGGACCAGCGCCGTCTGCGCGCTGAACGTGTCGCGCAGGCTCTGCGTCAGTGACGCGACGTCGATCGGCACTCCTTCGGGCAGGATCTCGTCGGGGAGCGAGAGCAGGAGCAACTGGCCGTCGGTCAGTTGGGCCTGCTCGATGTAGATACTCCCGTTCGTCACGACCCGACGCGTGATCTCCACCGGCCACGCGCCCTCGGCCCGCCGCGCCAGCAGCTCGCCACCGACGGTGTCGCCCATGTCGTGGGTCAACAGGGCGAGACGGCCGAGGCCCAGCGCGCCGACGAACGCCATGACGACGTCGGCCTGCAGCGCCATGGTGTAGCCGCGGTCGGGCTTGTCCGACAGGCCGTAGCCGAGCATGTCGACCAACAGCACCCTGCGTCCGGCGCGCAGGCCGTCGAGGACGGCCGCGTAATCGAAGGACGAGGTGGGGAAGCCGTGCAACACCAGGAGCGGTTCGTGTTCCTCCGGGCCGATGGGGGGCACGTCGACGGTGAAGATCCGCTCACCAACCAGCTCACGGTGTTGCCCGATGGCCTCCCACCCCGTGGTGGTGACGATCGTCACGTACCGGCCAGCTTGCTCACGACGGGTGCCAGCGTCTCCCATGCGTCCGATTCGATCGACCAGTACGAGATCCCGTACTCGGCACGGCGCCACGCGAGCTCCTCTGCCATCTCGTCGAGGGTACCGATCAGAGCCAACGGGACGTGGAGCGCGTCGACCGGGTCGAGCCCGAAGGCCGGGGCCATCTGTCCGGCCAGGCCCGCGGCGTCGTCCGTGATCATGACGAAGCCGATCAGTGAGTTGAGCTCGAGGTCGTCGAAGCGTGCTCCGGCCGCGTCCTTCACCCACCCCACCTTGGTCCGGGTGCGGTCGGGCGTGGCGTCCTCTGCCGTCTCGACACCGCCGGTGCCCGCGCGCAGGTTCACGTTGATGCTGACGATGTCGGCTTCGTGCGCGGCGAAGGACAACACCCGCCGGCCGCCGCCACCGATGATGAGGGGGGGCCCAGGTTGCTGCACCGGACGCGGCGTCAGGGTGTGCCCGATCACCTCGTAGTGCTCGCCGTGGAAGCTGAACGGGCCGTCCGTGCGCAACAACCCCTGGACAACCTTGACCGCCTCCTCGAACCGATCGACGCGGACAGCGGGTCGGTCGTAGGGCATGCCGGCAAAGTCGTAGTCGGTGCGCTTCCAGCCCGCACCGAGGCTCAGCTCGAGGCGCCCGTCACTGAGGAGGTCCAGGGTTGCCGCCTCCTTGGCCAGGACGAAGGGATGCCGGTAGTCGTTGCAGAAGACCAGGGCGCCGATCCGCAGCGTCGTCGTGGCGGCCGCCACCGCGGCGAGGGCGGGAACCGGTGCGAGCTGATCGTCGAAGTGGTCCGGCATCAGCAACGCGCTGTAGCCCATGTCCTCGGCCTTGCGGGCCTGTTCGGCCCAGGACTTCGCCGTGGCGTCGGGTGCCTTGCTCAGCTGCGCGGCGAAGCGGAACTTTCGGTCGTGTGCCATGCGGACATGCTGCCCTATCGCGCCTGCCGTTGCTGGGAAGTCCGTCACGCGCGCGGCGCGCCGCCCTTGTGGGGCCGAAGTCGTGCACGGCGCTCACTCGTCGGAGAGACTGCTGGCTGCCGACAACAGCGGACGAGGAGGAGGGCGGGTAACGGCCGATGGGTTCTGCCCTTTTCAGACTCGGCGGATGGTGCTTCCGGCACCGATGGCGGGTGATCGGCGCATGGGTGGTGGCGATCGTCGCCCTGGCCTCGCTCGCGCTCGCCTTCAAACAACCGCTCAGCACCAACGTGACCATCCCGGGCACCGAGGCCCAGCAGGCGCTCGACCTCCTCAATCAGCAATTCCCGGGGGCGGGTGGGGCGCAAGCGCAGGTTGTCTTCTCCGTGTCGGCGCCGGCGACGCTCACGACGCCCGGCGCGCAGCAGGCCGTCGAGATGACGCTGGCGGGCATCCGCAAGGACCCACAGGTCGAGTTCGTGTCGGATCCCTACAAGACCGGCACGGTGTCGCGCTCTGGTCGGATCGCGTACGCGGTCGTCGCCTACCCGGTTGCCGTGGCCGACGTCACCAAGGCGGCAAAGGACGCTTTGCTCAACTCCGGCGGACCGGCGGAGGCCGCCGGGATCAGGGTGAATTTCGGGGGCTCGGTCGTCCAGGCCTCGACGGTCGCCGACACCGAGGCGGTGGGCATCGCGATCGCGTTCATCGTGCTGCTCGTGGGCTTTGCCACGTACCTGGCCGCGCTGGTGCCCCTCCTGGCCGCCATCGCGGGAGTGGCGGTCACCGACCTGGCCCTCCTCGCGCTGACCTCGGTGGTCAGCGAGACGAGCACGACCTCCGTGCTGGCGGTCATGGTCGGGTTGGCCGTGGGCATCGACTACTCGCTGCTCGTGATGAACCGCTTCCGCCAGCAGCTCGCGGCCGGCATGGCCCCCCCAGACGCCGCCGCCCTGGCCGGCGCCACTTCGGGCACGGCGGTCTGCGTGGCCGGCACGACCGTGTTCGTGGCGATGGTGGCACTGACGATCGTGCAGATCCCGTTCCTGACGGTGATGGGGATCGCAGCCGCCGGCGCCGTGGTCATTGCGGTCGCCGCCGCGCTGACGCTGGTGCCGGCGTTGCTGAGCCTCACCGGTTCGCGTTTGGTGACCGCGCACCGGGTCCGGCGCCGGATCGAGGCGGCCGAGGCACCGGAGTACCGACCGCTCTCCGGGCGCTACGTCGGCGTGCTGAGCCGCCGGCCGGTGCTCGTCCTGCTCGCCGGCGTCATCCTCCTCTTGGTGGTGGCATGGCCCGCCCTCAACATCCGCCTCGGCTTGCCCGATGCGGGCTCGCAGCCGACGAGCCAGACGACGCGGCGCGCCTACGACCTGATCTCCGAGGGGTTCGGGCCGGGCGCGAACGGTCCGCTGGTCGTCGTCGTATACGCGCCGGGCGGGTTCACCCCGACCCAGACGAAGGCCTTGGACGACTACTACCAGACGGTCAAGGCGCACCCGTTGCCCAACGTGGCGTCGATCGGGCCGCCCATCGCCAACCCGAGCGACAACCTCGTCGTGGTCAACGTGGTGCCAAAGACGGGTCCCAACAGCCCGGCGACCGGGGATCTGATCAACTCCATCAACCAGGTCGCGGCCCAGGGACAGAAGCAGTACGGGCTCCACACCTACGTCACCGGTCAGACCGCGCTGAACATCGACATCTCGTCGAAGCTCTCGTCGGTCCTTCCGCTCTACCTCGCGGTGATCGTGATCCTCTGCGTGCTGTTGCTCTTCGTGTTGTTCCGTTCCTTCGTCGTCCCCATCAAGGCCGTGTTGGGCTACGTGCTCAGCGTTCTCGCCGCGCTCGGCGCCGTCACGTTCGTGTTCCAGGACGGGCACCTCGCCGGGCTCTTCGGGGTGGCTGCCGCCGGGCCGATCCTCAGCTTCCTGCCCATCCTCTTGATCGGGGGCCTGTTCGGCCTGGCCATGGACTACGAGGTGTTCCTCGTGGCGCGCATGCAGGAGGAATTCGGCCACGGCGACGACGCGCTGGCGGCGGTCGTGGACGGTTACACCCGCAGCGCCAAGGTGGTGACGTCCGCGGCGATCATCATGATCTCGGTGTTCGCGAGCTTCATCTTCACCCCGGACCCCATCACGAAGTCGCTCGGCTTCTGCCTGGCGATCGGCGTGCTGATCGATGCCTTCATCGTGCGAATGACGATGATGCCGGCGGCCATGACGCTGTTCGGCCGGGCGGCCTGGTGGCTGCCGGGTCGCCTCAAGCACGTGCTGCCGGACCTCGACATCGAGGGGACCCGCTCGGCTGCTGCGCCGCCGGCCGCGAGCGCAGCAGCGGCCGCCGGGACGGGTGCGAGCTGATCCGCTACTCCGTCCATCTTTCGGCCAGACGACGCTCCGCATCCATGCTCTTGGCTATCTGTTTCGCTCTTGGCTATCTGTTTCGCCGTGGCCCCCGGGCGAGTCGTTGGAGTCGCCACAACAGACCGGCGCGGGCCGGGTCACCTGGGTCTGCCTCTTTACGCCAAGTCCAGCACTGTGGTGGCGAGGGAGGACGTCGGCATCGGATTGCCCCGCCGCCGCGGTGAGGTGGCGGCGCACGCTATGCCTTTGGTGACCGACGGCTCCTGCAAGAGAGGGGACTCCCCACCGGTCCGGTACGTACCAGCGTGACGGTGATTCCCTCACGCTGAAGTCCGGATCGCGCCCACTGCAAGTCCTGTTTCGGATCGTGGGACCAGCGCTCTACAATTGGTCGTCGGAGGTTAACCCAATGAGCGAACCGGTCGAAACGCTGGTCCTGGACCTGCTGGAGTGGCTCGGCCCGACGCCGCGGCCCTACGCCGAGGTGATGGACGCGTGGCGGACCTCCTGCCCGCGGCTGCCCGTATGGGAAGAGGCGAACGACCGCGGCTTCGTCGAGCGGCGGCGCGTCGCCGGATCTGGCGAACTCGTCACGGTGTCGCCGAAAGGGCGCGCCTACGTGCACCAGTGTCGCTCGGCGGCGCTCTCCATGTAGCGATCGGGCGAGCGCTCTAGATGAAGCTGAAGTCCGGCACCCCCGAACTGATGCCCTTGAACATGTCACCCTTGACCGCAACGAGCTCCGAGGGGGTCCACGCCTTGTCCCGGGTCACCTGGCCGATGGCCTGGAAGGCGCTCATCACGTAGACGTCGGCGCCGAAGACGACGAGGATCTGGCCGTTGACGTCCGCCGACTGGGGCGCGGCGAGGAAGGCGACGACGTTGGCGATGTTCCTCGGGTCCCACTGGTCGAAGGCGCCTTCCTTCGCCGCCATCCCGTCGCCGCCGAACAGCGTCTCGGTCATGCGGGTGCGGGCGCGCGGGGCGATCGCATTCGACGTCACGCCGTAGCGGCTGAGCTCACGGGCCTCCACCCAGGTGAGCGCAGCGATGCCCGCCTTGGCGGCGGCGTAGTTGGCCTGTCCGGCATTGCCGAAGAGTCCCGCCTCCGAGGACGTGTTGATGATGCGCCCGGTTACCTCCTCACCGGCCTTGGACCGGTTGCGCCAGTAGACCGCAGCGTGATGCGTGGCGGCGAAGTGGCCCTTGAGGTGCACGCGGATGACGTCGTCCCAGTCGGACTCGTCCATATTGAACGACATCTTGTCCCGGAGGATCCCGGCGTTGTTCACGAGGATGTCCAACGAGCCGAAGGTGTCGATGGCCTGCTCCACGACGTTCTTGCCGCCCAGCCACGAGCTGATGTCGTCACCGTTGACGACGGCCTCGCCACCATTCTTCTTGATGAGGTCGACGACCTCTTGAGCGGGGTGGACGTCGCCGTCGCCTTCGCCGTGCAGGCCTGCACCGACGTCGTTGACAACGACCTTTGCGCCTTCGTCTGCAAGGGTCAGCGCCTCCTCGCGGCCGATGCCGCGTCCTGCGCCGGTGACGACTGCAACCTTGCCGTCGAGCAGTCCCATGGTGATGCCTCCTGTGCCGCCTTGTGCCTGTCCTGCCGTCGTGGGTGCGGCGAAGCAGTGTTGCCGATGGCCCCGCTCAGGGGCAAAACGTGGCCAGGAACTCGGAGGTCGTGCGCCCGATCAATTCGACCGTCTCACCGCGGGCCCGGGCGCGCCCGTAGAGCGCCACCAGGCTGCGGACCTCCATGCCGCCGGGTGGGTGGGCGAGCACGGAATGGTCGGCGCCGCCGACGACGCCGAGGACGGGAACGGGGCCGGCGGGGCCCGGGCGGGCGCGGGCGAGAGCGAGGACGCCGCCAGGGACCTTGCCTTCGAAGGACGGGGGGTCGAGATGGCCCTCGCCCGTCACGACGAGGTCTGCGTCCTCGAGGCGGGCGGGGAGACCGACGAGGTCGGCCACGAGGTCGAAGCCCGGCAGGAGGCGGGCGCCGAACACGAACAGCCCGCCGCCGAGGCCGCCCGCGGCACCGCCGCCGGGGACTGTGGTGACGTCGACGCCCATCTCGGTGCGGTAGCGCGTTGCGAGCCGTCGCAGGCGCTGCGTGAGGAGCTCGACCTGTTCGGGCGTCGCCCCCTTCTGGGGGCCGAAGATCCGGGCGGCGTCGGTGAAGAGGGTTGTGACGTCGCAGGCGACGACCAGGTCAATGTCGCGGAGGGCGTCGGGCGAGCCGACCGCCTCGACCGCGCCCAGGCCGCCGTCGGTCGTGGCGGAGCCGCCGCAGCCGACGACGATGCGCCGGGCACCGGCGTCCCGGGCGGCGAGGAGCAGCTGGCCCACGCCGGTCGTGTCGGCGCGGACGGGGTCGTCGCCCGTGGGGTGGGGGAGCCGGGAGCGGCCGGCGGCCTCCGACATCTCGACGACGGCGGTGGGCCAGGCGGCGTCCGAGGTGCCGCGCATGCGCCATTCGGCTTCGACGGGGTGGCCGAGGGGGCCTTTGACGGTCGTGGTGTGCGGCTCGCCGCCGAGCGCATCGAGGAGGCCCTCGCCGCCGTCGGACATCGGGACCTCGTCTGCGGTCCAGCCAGCTTTGCGGGCCGCGTCGGCCATCGCCGCGGCGGCCTCGGCGGCCGACGCGGTGCCGCGGAACTTGTCGGGGGCGGCGACGAGGTGCGGCACGCCGGGGACGTTAGGCGACGAAGGTCAGCTCGAGCGGGCCGATCCGTAGCGGACCTGGGGCCGCAGTCGGAGCATCGGGTGGACGTAGCGTTGGACCTTGCGCGGCATCCGGTCCAACACCTGCAACGTGCGCCGGCACAGTTCTGGCCGCTGCATCAACGCAATCTCGAGTTGGCGCCGCAGGCGAGGTTCCATGAGCGAGGCAATGTGCTCGCGCGGCCGCGGCGGCGCGCGCCGCTTCCTCCCAGTTCGAACGGCTCACTTCGCGGGCGTAGTCGTCCAGCGTGGTCACGAAGAACCGGGGAAGGACCAGATCGCGGACCCAATAGCGGTTGAGGCGATCCGAGTCCGCCATGGTCTCGATCAGGGTGTCGATGTACACCAAGCGGCTCTCGAGAAAACGGCGCGTGGTCGATGAGCTTCCGTTCGTATGGATGCGGAACCGGGTGAGCGCTTTCGGAACGAAGGTGTGCTTCCAGTCAGCACGGAACATCCTCACGAAGAGGTCGTCGTCCTCGTACCCTGCGAGCCGATCGTCGAACCCGCCCACCTCGACAAAAGCCTCCTTCCGCAACATGCTCGAGGACGGGAGGACCATCAGATCGCCGGAGAGGCACGCCGCCAGCGACGTCTTCGGATGCACGAGGCGGTGCTCGTGGATGAAGCTGCGCGTGATGGTGCCGCTGGCGCTATCCATCTCGTCGAAGTCGTGGTACGCCCATCCGATGCCCGGCTTCTTCAAGATGGCCCGCCTGAGCACTTCGAGGTGCTCCGGCCGCCAGGCGTCGTCCTGGTCGAGGAATGCGATCAGCTCGCCGCTGGCGAGTTCGACGCCGGCGTTGCGAGCCACCGATTGGCCCCGGTTCGGCTGGTGGACGACCTTGATCGGCACGGGTGAGTTGAGGCATTCGACGAACTCGTCCGACCCGTCCGACGATCCGTCGTCGACGACGATCACCTCGCCGGGTAGGAGCGTCTGGTCCATGACACTCCGCAACGCTTCCTCCACGTACGCGAGCCCGTTGTAGAGGGGCATCACCACTGAGATCTGCAACCCGCTCTCGTGGCCCATCGGGCCGCCGTCGGTCATGAGTCCTGCACCCTCCCGACGACCGCTTCGACCGGGTACGCCTTGGCGGTCCTCTCGCCTACGGCAGGATCGTAGGGCCATTTGATGGTTCCGGGAGGTATTTCCCCGGTCTTTCGAGCCAGCACCCAGCACGAGCTGCTGGCTGGGACAGTCGGCATATCGAGAAATCCCGCACGCCAGTCCGGCTCGGGGTGGATGCGGGTAAATCCAAAGGACTCCTTGTCCAGGACCTCGAACCCGGTCGCGGGACCGAACAGCAACGCAAGGCCCTCGGCAGTGAACCTCCAGAAGTCGTTCGGCTGGGCGTGCTCGGGCCACGTCGTCGGAGCCACGTGCAGCACAGGTGCACCGGAGGCGAGAACCCGATTGAGCTCGGCCGCGACCAACCAGGGCGCGGCCAGGTGCTCGAGGAGAGAGGCGCTCATCGCTGCGGCGAAGGCTCCCGGGCGGAAGAAGCGAGACAGCTGGTGCGCGTCGCCGACGACGTCGACGTTCTCCCCAGGGTGGATGTCGACGTTCACGACCTTTCGATCTCCGAAGAGGGCCCGGAACTCCGCCAGGTCGGTGCCTTCGGGCACTCTCCACCCGAGCAAGAGGATCGGGCCGGGCCCGGCATGCGAGAGGAGCCGAGCGGTCAGCTCGAGGTCGCGGTGCGGAGGCGTCTTCTCGAACAGCGGCAGGGGATGGTCGGGAAGATGCACTTTCGCGGTAAGCGTCTCGACCGTCGTGTCGAGCTCCACGAATACGTCGTCGCTCGGGCGACCCTCGACGTAGAGGGCGAACCCGCAGTTCGG
This sequence comes from uncultured Acidimicrobiaceae bacterium, assembly GCA_963828455.1. Taxonomy (GTDB): domain Bacteria; phylum Actinomycetota; class Acidimicrobiia; order Acidimicrobiales; family RAAP-2; genus Bog-473. Next base: position 144,570 of record CAWHFH010000006.1, read on the forward strand.
TGTCACCGTCACTCCGGCGTCGTCGTAGATGGCGGCGACGTCTTCCCGTGCGGAGGGTCGCTGACTGGAATGTCTGCCGCCGCTGTGCAACGTGATGCTGTTCAACCGGCCGCTCGCCGGCATGCGCGAAGCCCCGGAGATAGAAACCCGACGCGTCGCACCAGTAGGTATCGATGTGCAGGACGACGCGAGGGTCGCCGACGAAGCGTTCGGGCATGATTGGCGCGACGCCGCCTTGAGCGGCTGCCAGTACGTCATGGGCCCGGGCATCCGCAGCGAGGCGCGCAGACCCGTTCGTGCCGGGAATCGCCTCGCAGGACGCCGCACAGTACGCAAACCACGCGCGGGCCAGTGTCGGCGACCCCGTATTGAGGGCACGGATACCGAGCAGGAACAGCGCGTCGAGACCAGTTCGTTGGTACTCCGGGTCCGTCGAGCCGGCCAACGTCTCGACCGACGGCTCGACGGCAGTCAGGAGCTCCGTCGCAACGTCCAGGTGGCCTCCGGCGACGAGCTCGTTGAACAGGCGGGTCTTCCACCACGCCAGGCGCTGCGCTTCCGGCGGAACGGTCGCGTCGAGCACTTCTGCGAGGCGCTCGGCCGCCGGCACCGATCCCGTCGGGTCGGAGCGCGCCAGCGCGATGCAGCGGTGTCCGAGTGACAGTTGGCGCAAGTTCCAGAGGTCGATTTCGAACACACCGTTGACCCGCGACCACGACTCCGCCGCTTCGGCACCGAGCTCGAAGTACGCCGCAGCACGTCCGGGTTCCGATTCGCCGACCAACGCCATCATGCCCGCGGAGTACGCGGAGCCAGCCAAGCTCCAAGGGGGCCGCCCACCCGCCCGCAGTTCGGCGGTGCAGGCGACAGGTTCGTCGAGATCGAATCCGCGCAGAGCAAGTAGCGCCTGGCGCAAACGAGGGCGGCTCTTCTCGGCGGTCGCGAAGTCGCCGATCATCACGGCCTTGCGGAAGTGACGTGCCGCCATGCCGGTCGCCAGCGCAGAGCCCGGAGAGGCGGCGTCGGCGGCGCGGTCGTAGTACCCGAGCAGGTCTCGGTAGTCGACCTCGGTGAGCGGCATCGGCTCCTGCGCTGTTTCGGATGCGACGGCGTGCAGGGTCGCCCCCTGGCGAACGACCTCGTGGTGCCCGAAGCCCGCCTTTTCGAAGAGGACCCCGAGCCCGGCGGCACTCGCCAAGAAACGATGGTCGCCGGGACTGAGTGCCTGCATCATCTCCACGTTTCCGGGCGTGACCACCTCGGCGGCCGGCGTCGTCAACACGAGGCGCCCACCGTCTGCGAGGAGGTCACGGATCTGTGACAAGAGCGCGGCCGGCTCGTTGACGTGCTCGAGGACCTCAGACGCGAGGACGAGATCGAACTGGCCGATGTCACCCACCTCCGAGAGGAGGCCTGGCCGGATGTCGACGCCGAGCTCCTTGCCCCCCCGCTCGCCCGCCAATGAAGGCTCGACACCGATGGCATGCCAACCGAAGAGTTCCTCTGCGAGGTGGACGCCAAAACCGTAGTAGCAGCCGATGTCGAGGACGCGCCGGGTCGTCCCGTCACCGGCCCGGGCGAGCGCCGTGGCGATCGTTTCGATTCCCGCTCCCGCCTCGAGGTAGTCGTCGATCTTGTCGTCCGTGCTCGGATACTCGTGCTCCGTGCCGACGAGCCGCAGCGAACCGCAGTCGCCACAGCGTTCGACGTCGACTTCCAGAGGAAGTACCTCCGGCGGCCGTGCCGCATGGACATGGGCGGAGCAGCTGGGTGGCCGTGCTCTCGCAGACTGCGCAGGCTGACGAGGCCGGCCCGTCGATCCAGGCAATGATCGGCCGAATGTCTGTCTCCGCCACGCGTTCGCACGTCATGGTCGGGTGGATCTCTGCATGCGGTGGTCTCGCAGAATGGGCCGATTATTCCAGAGCTGGTCCGACGCAGCGATGGCAAAGGGTGCGGGCGAGAGGACTCGAACCTCCACCCCCTTCCGGGGACCGGGACCTAAACCCGGCGCGTCTGCCAATTCCGCCACGCCCGCAGCGGTCCCAGTAGTACCGGTGACCTGGGAGCTTACGGCGCTGTGCCTACGGGTACCTGCTGCGGCCACTAGCCTCGCGCCCATGTCCCACCCATCTGAAGCTCCGCAAATCGTTGCCGCGGGGGCTGATCTCGACCCTTCCGGCCGGATCTTCCAGCAGCTCCTCAAGGAGCGCATCGTCTTCATCGGGAGCGCGATCGACCAGGTCACGGCCAATCTCGTCTGTGCGCAGCTGATCCTACTGGAGGCCGAGGACGCCGAGAAGGACATCTCGCTGTACATCAACTCGCCGGGCGGATCCGTGACCGACGGCCTCGCGATCTACGACACCATGCAGTACGTCAAGCCCGATGTCTCGACCATCTGCGTCGGCCTCGCCGCCAGCATGGGCCAGTTCTTGCTGTGTGCCGGCGCCCCGGGCAAGCGTTTCGCCCTGCCGCACTCGCGCATCCTCATGCACCAGCCTTCGGGCGCGATGCAGGGACAGGCGGCCGATATCGCGATCCAGGCCGAGCAGATCATCTACCTCAAGCGCATGATGGCCGAGCGGATCGCATTCCACACCGGGCAGCAGGTCGAGCGGATCGAGACGGACTCCGACCGCGACCGCTGGTTCACCGCGGAAGAGGCGCAGGGAGTACGGCTTCATCGACAGCGTCATAGACCGTTCGGCGACCTCCACCGCGGCGGGGAACAAATAGGCGTGGCCCTGGACGTCCCGGCCTCCTCGTCGGACGCAGACAGGAGATTCGAGGAGGCCCCCGAGGAGAGAGTGGCGGACCGCTCGCCGATGGCCGCCGAGGCTGCGGGAGTCAGCGAACGCTCGGCTCGCCAGGGCCACGGCACGCGCATTGTCACGCCCACCATCAGCGTCTGGCAGCGCCTGCGCGAGATCTGGCTGTCGCGTGAGCTCCTGGTCTTTCTGGTCCGCACCGAGATCAGGGTCAAGTACAAGAATTCGGTCCTCGGCCTCGTGTGGTCGATGTTGGCGCCTGCGATGTCGCTCGCCATCTATTTCGTCGTCTTCTCGATCGTCCTGAACAACAAGCAACCCCACTTCGTGATCTTCTTGTTCGCGGGTCTGCTCCTGTGGAACCTGTTCTCGCTCGGCGTCCTCACGGGGACCGGCGTCGTCGTCAACAACGCCGGCATCGTGAAGAAGGTTTCGTTCCCCCGGGAGATCCTCTCGCTGGCCGCAGTCGGCTCGGCCTGCGTGTTCTTCTTCTTCCAGACAATCGTCATGGTCATCTTCATGCTCGTCCTGCACACGGGGCCCGACTGGTCTTACCTCCCGGTTCTCCTCTTGGCGCTGGTGACGGGAATTGTCTTGGCCTCCGCGATCGCGGTGCTGCTCTCTGCGATCAACGTCTACCTGCGTGATACCCAGCACCTCATCGAGGTGATCCTGACCGCGTGGTTCTGGGCCTGCCCGATCGTCTATGCGTATCAGCAGTACATCGGGAACAAGTTGGGGCCGGAAGGCCGGACCTGGATCTATTTCCTCAATCCCATGGTGCCGTTGATTTTGTCGTTCCAACGCTGCATCTATGCGGTCCAGACCGCCTACGTCACCACGACGGTCCACGTGGGGAACCACATCACTCATGTCACGACGAGGTACGACGTGCTGCCCACGAAAGGTATGTTGTGGTACGTCGGCCTCGACCTGGCGGTCCTTTTCCTGGCGGTCATCCTCTGTTTTGTTGCCTTGGCTGTGTTTGGACGGCTCGAAGGCAACTTTGCCGAGGAGCTCTAGTCGTGAGCGACTTTGCGGTTGACGTCCGCAACGTCTCCAAGCGCTTCCGGTTGGCCCACGGGCAGTACAACACGGTCAAGGAGCGCATCATCCATGGCGGTCGTCGCAAGTCCACCGAGGATTTCTGGGCGCTCAGCGACGTGTCACTCACGGTCAACGCGGGAGAGACGGTCGGCATCCTGGGCCGGAACGGGTCGGGCAAGTCGACGCTTCTCAAGTGCATCTGCGGCGTGCTGCAACCGACTTCGGGCGAGGTCGCAGTTCGGGGAAAGCTGGCCGGGCTTCTCGAATTGGGTGCCGGGTTTCAGCAGGACCTGACCGGGCGGGAAAACATCTACCTGAACGGCTCCCTGCTCGGCATGTCGAAGAGCGAGATCGACCGTGCCTTCGACGCCATCGTGGACTTCTCCGAGCTCGAGGAGTTCATCGACGGCCCCGTGAAGTTCTATTCGTCGGGCATGACAGTCCGGTTGGGTTTCGCCGTAGCGGTCAACGTGGATCCGGACATCCTCGTCGTTGACGAGGTGCTCGCCGTCGGTGACGAACGCTTCCAACGCAAGTGCATCGACCGGGTCAAGCAGTTTCAGAAGGAGGGGCGCACCATCTTGCTGGTGACCCACGCCGCCGATACCGTCCGCAGCATCTGCGACAGCGGGGTGGTCCTCAGCCACGGTCACCTGGTGGCGGAGGGCGAGCCCGGCGAGGCAACCCGCATCTTCCGTGAACGGCTCATGGCCGAAGGCGCGGGGATGTCGATCGTAGACCCGGCCGTCGTGGCCGTCCCCGCGACCCCGGAGACGGTAGGAAACGAGAACATCGGTGCCAGTGACCCGGTAGGCAACACCGCACGCCCGGTTCGGTTCCGCTCGGTCCACCGCGTGTACTCGGGCGACAACACCGTGCCCTACATGACCACCGGCGACGACCTGACCATCAGGGTCGAATTCGAAGCGTTGCGGGCGACCCAAGACGTCGTCTTCTCGCTGGAAATCCGAGACGAGACCGGCAACAACGTCATGCGCACCGATACATCCATCATCGGCGTGCAGATCGACGCCCCGGTCGGCACGGGAATCATGCACTTCGGCATCGTGAACTTGCCGATGCTCGACGGCTCGTTCTCGTTCGCGCTCGGGATCCAGAGCCGGAGCGGGATCCTCTACGACTGGCAGGAGAACGCCGGCACCTTCGAGGTAATGAACCCAAGCAAGGTCACCGGCGCGGTGCGGATGGACGTGCACGCCGCCCTCATCTCGTCCGAGAGCAGCCTCGACTCGGCCGCGATGGCCTGAACGGGAACGGACGGAGCGGAGCGGGCATGAGCGACGCCGGGCACTCGGGCGACGCCGCGCCGGAGGACCCGGGGGCCTACGTCCAGCAGGTCATGGCCGAGATCGCCGAGGAGGTGCGCCTGCGCCGAGCCTCGGGCGATCTGCCGCCCCGCCTCGAGCGCGAGCTCGACGAGCTCTTCCTCGCCCACTCGCCCATTGGCGTGCGCGGGGGAGACCTGAGCGAGGCGCTGCGTCTGGTGGACGCGGCGACGTTCATCGACCCCGTCGTGCCGGTCGAGTCGGAACGGGCCGCCGGCGCCGCGGTGAAGAAGGGCCTGCGCACAATGCTTCTCTGGTACGTCGGCTGGGTCACGCACCAGATGAGCCAGTCCGCGTCAGCCGTGAGCCGGGCACTCCACATCGTGGACGACCACCTCAAGGAGCTCGAGCGCCGGATCGAGGCGCAACGAGTGCCCGACGCAACCATCGTCGAGTTCCCCACCTCGGTGGCCCCCGGCGCCTGGTGGGTCGAGCCCGCGCTCGCCGCCTTGGCCAAGGCCCCGGGCCGGGTGCTGCACGCGGCGTGCGGCGACGGCTGGCTGGTCCGGCGGATCGTCGACTCCGGTGTGGACGCATACGGCATCGACCCCCGCGCCCCGGTCGTCGACGCGGCGGAGCTCGGCGCCTTGGACCTGCGCGACGAACACGTGACCGAGCACCTCGCGCGCGGTGGCCGCCGCCGGCCTCGGGGGGGTCGTGCTCAGCGGGACGGTGGAGGGCATGGCGGGCGGCGAGCGCACGCACCTCCTCGCCGCGATCAGCACCAGGCTGGCTCCCGGCGGCTCTCTCGTGATCCACTCGGTGGGGCGAGACGCCTGGGAGGCGGCCGACGCCCCCTACGGCGCCGACCTCGCACCCGGCCGGCCGCTGCGCCCCGAGACCTGGTGTCGCCTGTTGGAGGACGGCGGCTACATCGCCGCGGCGCAGCAGGGTCCGGACGGAAGCGACTTCCTCATCACGGCCGTCCGCAGCGGGATCACGCCGTACGAGCAGCGCGAGCCCGGCACCCGGTGACCCGCCGCCGCCGGGAGGGCGGTGGCTGTCCACCAGTTCCTCCCTGCACTCAACCCACACGACGCAACCGGCACGCACACCCTCAAGCTGCGCGACGTTCTCCGAGCAGCGGGCTGGCGCTCCGAGATCTTTGCCGAGGCCGTCCACGAGGACCTGGCCGCCGAGGCGTACAAGCACTGGACGTACCCGGAGCACGCGGCCGACGGTGACGTCGCCGTGTACCAGTTCACGACGTCCTCCGCGGTCGCCCCGTACCTTGTCGAGCAGGGTCTGCCGCTCATCCTCGACTTCCACAACTTCACGAGCCCAGGGCTCTTCGAGGGATGGGAGCCGGGCAACGTGACGCGCGCCGCGCAGGCGGCAGACGACCTGGCGTTGCTGGCGCCCGAGGCGGTGCTCGGGCTCGCCCGGAGCGCCTACAGCGAGAAGACGCTCAGGCGCGCCGGCTGCCGGCGTACCACGGTCACCCCCGCGTTGGCCGACTACACCAGGGTCACGGCGAACCCCGATGCCCGCGTCGCAACAGAGCTCCGGGAACGCCGGGCCGCGGACGGCGGTGCGGACATCCTCTTCGTGGGCCGGGTCGTGCCGTCCAAGGCGCAGCACGAGCTGGTGAAGGCGCTGTGGACGTATCGTCGCCTCTACGACCCCGTGGCCCGGCTGCACCTGGTCGGGGGCACCTCGAGCTACGCGTACAACAAGGCGCTCAACGACTACGTCGACGACCTCGGGCTGGCGAGCGCGGTGCGCCTCACCGGCGAGGTCTCCGACGCCGCACTGGCCGCGTACTACGAGCAGGCCGATGTCTTCCTCTCCCTGTCCGTGCACGAGGGCTTCGGCGTGCCCCTCGTCGAGGCCATGACCGCCGGCCTCCCGATCGTCGCCAGGGGAGCGGGTGCCGGCGCGGTCCCGCAGACCGTCCGCGACGCGGCGCTCGTGCTCGAGTCCGGCGACCCGGCCTATGTGGCGGCGGCCCTCCACCGGGTGTGCACGGACGACGCACTGAGGCGGACCCTTGCCGACAACGGCCTTCGCCGCGCCGCTGAGCTTCAGGGCGACCGGATCGGGCACCAGTTCGTCGAGGCCATCACCGGTGTGGTGGCCCGACCGTGAAGACGATGACGAAGAGCAAGAAGAAGGTCGCCTTCGTCAGCCCCCGCTACGGCACCGAGATCATGGGGGGCGCCGAGACCGCGGTCCGCCGGCTGGCCGAGCATCTGTGTGCCCAGACCGACTGGGAGGCAGAGGTGCACACCACGGCGGCACTCGACGCCATCACCTGGAACGACGAGCTCGAACCCGGCACGAGCGAGCTCAACGGGGTCACGGTGCACCGCCATCCCACCGCCAAAGGGCGGACCATGGACTTCTACATGCTCGACGGCCTGCTCCGCCTCGCGCCCCGCCTGACGACTAGGGAGCAGGGGAAGCGGTGGGTGGAGTACAACGGGCCGGTCTCGCCCCAGCTGGTGGACGCGGTCTGCGCGTCGGACGCCGACGTCGTCGCCTTCACGCCGTACCTGTACCACCCGACCGTCGCCACCATCGGCCGCGTGCCGATGCCCGCCGTATTCCACCCTGCGGCGCACGACGAGCCGGCCCTCTACTTCTCGGTCTTCCGCGGCACGTTCGGCGACGCCGACGCGTTCTGCTTCTATACACACTCGGAGCGCTCACTGGTCGAGCGCATGTACCCGGTGGCCGAGCGACCCCAGATCGTGCTCGGCCTCGGGGTGGGAGATTCGGAGGGCACCGGCCGGCCGGGCGGCGAGCTGCTGGGCCTCGGTGACCGGCCCTATCTCGTCAGCGTCGGCCGTGTCGACGAGCACAAGGGGTCCAAGATGCTGGCGGCATACTTCGCCACTTACAAAGAGCGTCACCCCGGCCCCTTGGCCCTGGCGCTGGTCGGCCCGATCTCCTACGAGACGGAGCCGCACCCCGACATCGTCGTCACCGGCCCGGTCGAGGAGGCCGACAAGTGGGACATCGTGCGCGACTCGGTGGTCGCCGTCTCTGCGTCGGCGCTCGAGTCGTTCTCGCTCGTCGTGATCGAAGCCTGGGTGGACCGCGTCCCGGTGCTCGTCAACGGCTCGTGCGGCGCGACGCGCGAGCACGCCGAACGCTCCGGTGGCGGATTGTGGTTCTCCTCGTACCCCGAGTTCGAAGCGGTGGTGGACCGCTTGTTGGGCGACCCCGCCCTGCGCGCCAGGCTCGGCGATCGGGGCCGGGCCTACGTGGACACCCATTTCCGTTGGCCCGTCCTTGTGAGACGCTACGACACCTTCCTGAATTCGGTCGTCGATCGTGGTCGGGGGACGCCGGGACTGTTCTGACCCGGCCCGGGCTGCCGGGCGGCCGGGCTGCCGGGCTGCCGGACTGCCGGGCTGCCGGGCTGCCGGCGTGTCGGCGTGCCGGGTCTGAGGCGCTCAGGAGGGACGGCGCCCGACGACCGTGTACATGCGCTGGTCGATGGCGTCGCTTCCCATGTCGTGCGAGAGATGGTGTCGCTGGGTGTGGTACGTGATCTCGGTCTCGCTGAAACCCAGACGGTGCAACATGGACACCACCGCGCCGGGGTAGATCGACCACCAGTTGGTGAGGTGGTGGTCGGCCGAGGGTGCGAAGCGCATGATGTTGGACTCGGGTGGGTCGACGTCGTCCTGGAGGGGCTCGGTGACGATCATCACGTCGGATGTGCGCTGCGCTGCCTGCGACAGTGCTCCCCACGGTTCGCGCAGGTGCAGGAGGATCGCGCCGACCAGGGTCACGTCGAAGGTCCCGAGGTCGGCCGGCATGTCGTAGATGTTCCCCTGCACGAACTTGGCGGAAGAGCGGAACGTGCGGTGCAGGTGCCACCAGGCGTCGTGGTTGGGATCGATAGTCCGTTCCATCACCAGCTGCCGCTCTTCGGGCTTGTCCTGGCCGTGGAACGGCAAGGTGTCGATCGGCACGTCGAAACCGGCCTCGAAGGACACGACTTCGGCACCATGCCGCTCCATCCAGAAGGTCAGGTAACCGGTCGCAGGTCCCAGCTCGAAAACCCGCTTGCCCGCCACGTCGACACCGCCGAGGTATTCGGGCTCGTGACCGCGGAGGTCCCAGACACCGGGCAGCACCTTTCCGTCCGGCAGCTCGGTCGCGTGGTACCAGGTGAAGCCGCGCAGGTCGGCTCCCGCGCGTCGAGCCGCGGTTGCCTTCTGGTGCGCGTCGTCGAGCTGACCCAGATACTCCTTGGGTGGGTAGTAGGGGAGCAGTGGGCCACGTGCCGACGCCGGCGCCGGCGCCTTGTCAGTGTCTTCACCCGTGTGCTCGCCCTCGCGCCGCCGGAACATGGGCGGTCACTCTAGGCGAGACGTCGCTGGCCCCTGGTGGAGCAACAGCGGCTCAGAAGCCGAACATCCCGACCATGGGTTGATTGAGCGGTCTTCCTCCCATGGAGCCACGGAAGGGCGCGTCGCCGTAGGCGAAGATCCCCCCGTCTCTGGCAACGAACCAGTAGCCGCCCCCGTCGTCGGTGGATTGCATGGCTACGACGGGTTGGTTGAGTCTGATGCTGCCGGTGGAGCCGAAGAACGGTGCCCCGAAGGAGAAGACGCCGCCGTCGGACCCGATCAGCCAGTAACCACCCGTAACGGGGTCCGGCGCCATCCCGACCATGAACGCGTTGAGGTGCGTGCCGGTCATGTCGCCGGCGAAGACGGCGTCGCCGAACACGAAGACGCGTCCGGTCGCGCTCACTTCCCAATACCCGCCACCATCGGGCGACGACGCCATCCCCACGATGTCCTGGTTGGGCGCCGAGGCCGCGGAGCCGTGGAACTGCGCGTCACCGTAGGTGAAGATGCCTCCGTCCGACGCCACGAGCCAGTAGCCCTTGCCGTTCGGTGTCGCGGCCATGCCGACGACGGGCGCGTTGAGGTGCAACGACCCGGTCGAGCCGAAGAACTGCGCGTTGCCGTACGTGAACACGCCGCCATCCGACGCGACGAGCCAGTAGCCACCGCCACCCGGAACTGCTGCCATCCCGACAACCGGTTTGTTGAGGGCGATGGCGCCCGTGCTCCCGCAGAAGTCCTGACCGAACGCAAAGATGCCGCCGTCGGACGCCACCGTCAGGTAGCCGTTCTGGGCTGCGTCCGGACGGTCGCAGCCAGCGAGTGCATTGCCGGCGCCGGCGAGGCCGGTCAACTGCGTGTCGTGGTGGAACTGCGGCCAGGCGCCGTTCTCGTTCACAACGCTCCCGTTCGAGCCGGAGAGGTCGAAGTGTTGGATCGTTCCTTGCACCGCCGTCCCGTCCCCGTTCTTGACGGCGTGATAGCCGGCGACAGTGACGCCGATGAACCCGTTGGGATCCTGCGTTACGAGGGGCGCGTTCTGGAATCCGTACACCGCATTGAGAGGGACCCCATCGTTCCCGGATCCGTCGTCGAAGTTCCCCACAACTTGACCCGACCTGCCGTCCAGAATCTGGATGCCGTGCGTCGTGGGCACGATGACGTCTTGGTAGCCCTCGCCGAAGTCGGCCGTCGCGACGGAGCCGTAGACACCGGCGTGCACGTCCGTGCTCCAGATGACCTGACCGGTTGCTGCATTCATCGCCCAGACGCTTCCGGACCCGCCGTTGTGGCTCTCCGTTCCCTCGACCACGGCCAGCTGGCCGTTGCCCTGGATGTCGGCCAATACCGGGCTGCCGCCGGTGTAGCCATCCAACGTCTGACTCCACACCTGGTTGCATTTGGTGTCGTACACCTTGACCGCGTTGTCATCGGATACCGGGTGCCCACTGACGATCCCCCAGTAGCTTCCGGTCCCCGTCGCGATCCCGTAGCCACCTCCCGCCAGGATCGGGCCGACGGCCGGCGACGAGTCGACTTCCTCGGTCGTGTTTGCGGCACAAACGATGCCCCCATGGTCGTTGTAGACGCGCACCTGCCCACCATTTCCATAGCCGGTCCCGTAGGCGAAGCCCTGTGACGTGGCGCCGCCGACGATGAAATTGCTGCTGCCGGTGTTGTACAAGTCGGCTGATGCGGCGGTCGAAAAATTACTGTCGGCGTCGAACTGCGGCCAGCCGGGCGCTGGAGATCCGTTGGCGGTGTTCAACCCGTAGGTCACCTGGCCGAGTGAGCCAGCTTCCGCGAGCGTGCCGGCGTCGCCGAGGCTGGGAGACGCTTGCACCCCTCCGTTGGGCACGGTGTCGGTCGACGGATTGGTGACGACCTGGTTCCACACTTCGCTCCCACCCGGGGTGTAGTCGTAATACCCCCCGTCCACTGCTTCGGCGGCGTTCCCTGCGTCGAACAACAGGGTGCCGTTGTTGGGGTCAACCGATGCGGTGGAGTCAATGGGTACGCTTCCGGGCACTTGGATCCCTTGATTTCCGAGCAGGATCGTTCCCACATTGGACGTCGGCTGGTTGCATCCAGTACCAGGACCGACTGCCGTTCCGGTTGCCGTGTTCCAACCGCTCGGAACGGCGCCGCTCGCGAGACTGAATGCATAGAGATCGCCCTGCCGGTCGCCGATCTCGACTGCCGGGGTGCCGTTGTCATTGAACGCGGCCGGGGATGCTTGCGCCACGCCGCAGGGCGCGTCATCGAGCTCGTGCTGCCACGCGAGGCTCAGACTGATCGTTCCCGACGCATCGACGGATTTCGCTCCGAGGGTGCCGACGACCACGACGAGTCCCGTTGTGACCACCGCAGCCAACAGGAGCCGCGCGGCCGTTGCATATGAGTGCGTCACGGTGCGCTCACTCCTTTTCGTGCTTCTCGCCAAGTCTGCAAAGTTAGCGGCCAAACCCGGGCTGAACTTGGCAACTTCATGAAATTTCGGAGCTCGAGGACGCGCCGCTAGCATCAACCGGCGTGTCGACCTCCGAGTCTGGGCCTGACGCAGGGCACGACGACGAACCGCTCGACGAACCCACCGCCAGCGGCGTCTCCGCCGAGGACCGCGCGCGGGCGGGAGCCGCGCTTCGAGCTTCCTTCGCTCGTCTGTCGCCGCAGGGAAGTGACGAGTGGAATTTCATGGGCGCATTCACGCATCTCGGTGATCGCTACGGGCCCTACCAACCAGGGACGTCGGACCTCGCGGATCTCTTGCGAACCAAGAGCGGCTCCACCGGGCGGCGCGGCCGGCGGGGTCGACCCTCTTCTGGCAGTGAGGAGGAGGAGAATAAGTCGGACGTCGAGGATGCGATGACGCATGTCGTCGAGGCGTTCCGATTCCTGCATGCGCGCGTCAGCACCCTCGAAGCACGCGTAAGCACAGAGGACGTCCCGCTCGATGGTGCGGCATGGCTTGCGCCGGCGCGCGAGCTCGATGGATGGGTCGAGCCGCTCGTCTCACTCGTGACGGCAGGGACGGCCGGAGGCGACGTCCTGCACGCGGATTGTGGTGAGGGTGCGCTCGTCAGCGCGCTCACGCAACGCGGTGTGTCGGCCGCCGGTGTCGAACCTCGAGGCGGCGTGGCGCTGCGCGCCCTCGAGCGGGGCTGTGACGTCACGATCAGTGAGATCGGCGAATACCTGCCACAACGTTCCGCCGCGTCGCTCGGCGGCCTCGTGGTGAGCGGCGTGGTGGACCGGCTGCCGCTGCACGCAATCCTGCCGCTGCTTGCGGAGTTCCAACGTGCTCTGGCAAGCGGCGCGCCCATCGTGATCGTTGCCGAGCCTCTCGGCCCCATTCCCCACAATGCACCGACGTCGCACGACATGGTCAACCGGGCGGCCCTCCACGTCGAGACCTGGGAGCTCCTGCTCGATCGCAGCGGATTCGTCGATGTCACGCCGTTGCCGGCCGGGACCGGCGGCGACGAACGGTTCGGCGTCTCCGCCACCACGCCCACCACGTGAGCGGGGTCCACCACTTCGTCCCCGTCCTTCACCGCGGCGACGCGGTCGGCCGGCACACGCTGCGGCTGCGTGACGCGACGCGCCGCCGGGGTCTCGAATCCAACATCTTCGTGGATGTCGTGCGGGACGAGACGGCGGACGAGACCCTTCCGGCCATTTCCTACGCCGACCAAGCTCACCGTGGCGACATCGTCGTCTACCAATTTGCCACCGCCTCGCTCATGGCCCCCTGGCTGGCGGGCCGTTCCGAGACCCTGGTCGTGAACTACCACAACATCACACCACCGGAGCTCATGGCGCCCTGGGATCACCACCTCGCCCTAGGCCAGGAGCGCGCCCGAGAAGACCTTGCCGTGCTCGCGTCACGGACGGCGCTTGCCATCGCCGATTCGGCGTACAACGAGTCGCACTTGGCCGAGGTGGGCTTCGCCGCCACCGCCGTCGTGCCGCCGTCGGCCGCGGTGGGAGAGGAGGTCACGACCGACGCAGGTTCCCTGAGCGATGACGCCCGCATGGGCGCTGTCTGGCTCGCGGTGGGACGAGTCGCGCCGAACAAGGCGCTCGAGCACACGATCGCCGCACTGGCCGTGGCGCGTCATCACAGTGACCAGGGTGCCACGCTCCGCATCGTCGGCAAGCCCGCGACCGACGCGTACGAACGGGCGCTCCGACGGTACGTCGCGGATCTCGGTCTCGAAGACGCCGTGACCTTTACCGGGTATGCCACCGATGCCGCCGTCGCGGCTGCCTACGCCACGGCGGACGTGCTCGTGGTCACGTCTGAGCACGAGGGCTTCGGCGTCCCGGTGGTCGAGGCCATGGCGGCCGGCGTTCCAGTCGTCGCATACGGTCAGGGCGCAATCCCCGAAGTCCTCGGCGACGCGGGTGTCCTCGTCGCCTCGCGTGATCCCTATGCCCTGGCCGGCGCCATCGGCAGCGTGCTCGCCGACCCGACGCGGCGAACGAAGCTCGTCGAGGCCGGCCGCCGCCGCTTCGCCGAGCTCGACCTGCCCAACGCGGCCGATCGCATTGTCGACCTCCTCGTCAAGGTCCAGGAGAACGCTGGGGTTCGGCGCAGATGAGCGCCATCCACCAATTCGTTCCGATGCTGCACCGTGACGATGCGGTAGGCCGTCACACCTTGCGCCTCCGCGATGTAATGGTGGCCCGGGGCATCGAATCGCGGATATACGTCGAAATGGTCGACCCCGAGACGGAGGCCGAGACGAGCGTCTTCCCGTGCTACGCCGACGAGGCACGGAGGGGCGACGTTCTGCTCTACCAATTCGCCACGGCCTCGGCGATAGCCCCCTGGTTGGCCGGGCGCCGCGAGACCCTGGTCGTCAACTACCACAACGTGACACCGCCCGAGTATTACGCAGCGTGGAACAACCCGATGGCCCGGCACCAGCTTCGGGCCCTCCACGAACGGGCGGATCTCGCTCCTCGCACTGGTCTCGGCATTGCGGTCTCGGCGTTCAACGAAGCCGAGTTGCGCACGGCGCGCTACGCGCGCACCGCAGTCGTGCCACCCGCTGCGGTCGCGCCGACGTCAGGCGCCGGTGCCCCAGGTGCAGCGGAGCGCTCGAGCAGCGGCGCCCGCTGGATCTGCGTCGGCCGCGTCGCGCCGAATAAGGGAATCGAGCTCGCCCTCATGGCGCTCCTCGTCACCCGGGCCCACCACGATCCTGATGCCACCTTGCAGGTGGTGGGCCGACCCGTCGTGCCCGCGTACTCCCGAGCGCTCGAGCGATTCGTCGACGAACTGGGCATCCGTGATGCGGTCACCTTCCGCGGCGGGATCAGCGACGGGGACCTGGTCGTAGCCATGGACGCGTCGGACGTCCTGATCATGGCATCGCGCCACGAGGGCTTCGGGGTCCCGGTGATCGAGGCGATGACAATGGGCGTGCCCGTCGTGGCGAATCGCGAGGGCGCGCTGCCCGAGATCGTCGGCGACGCGGGCCTGCTCATCGACGCGACCGATCCGTATGCGCTGGCGGATGCGGCCGCAGGAGCCGCTTCCAACGGTGAGCTGCGGCGATTGTTGGCGGAGGCCGGCTCAAAACGCGTGAAGGAGCTCGATCTCACAACGGCAGCGGACAGAGCGGTGGACCTTATCGTCGCGCTCGCTCGCTGAGCGGGTCGACGCGGAGGAGTGCGCGGGTCAGTCCCGACTCCGAAGGCGCCCGTTCCTACGCCCCGACAGCCTCCCGGACGAGCGACACGAAGCGGTCCGTCGAGGCAGCCAGGTCGAACCCGGCTGCTCGCTCCCGGCCCGCAGCCGCCAACAGGGACCGCAGCTTCGGGTCCGCCAAGACCCGTCCCACCGCCGCCGCGAAAGGCAGTGCGGACTTGTCCGACAGCACGAGCCCGGCGTCGGCAACAGTCTCGGGCACCGCCGCGACGCCGTAGGCGACGATGGGCAAGCCGTGGCCCATGGCCTCGGCCAGCGGCACGCAGAACCCCTCGTGGTCCGAGGCCATCACGAACACGTCGGCGGCCCGGAAGTACGCCTCGAGTTCGGCACCGGACACCGAACCCGGCAAGTTCACGGCCTCCTCTAACCCGAGCTCGGCGATGAACGCGCGCAGCGCCGGCTCGTAGGTCTCGCCCAGCGGAGATCCGATCAGATGTAACCGCGCCGCCGGGTCGTAGGTGCGGCGCAGGACGTCGAGCATCTTCACCAAGTCGTGCGGTGCCTTGTGCGGCGAGATCTTTCCGACGTACAACAGGTCGGCCCCGCCCTCGTGCTCCTTACGAAGCCGCAGTCGATCGGTCAGAGCCGGATCGGGTGCGTCGCTCTTCGAGTGCATGTCGATGAGCAGCGGCACGACGGCTGTGTCGGAATATCCGAGCGCCAGCAGTTCGCTTTCGTTGAACCCCGAGTCGGCAACGGCGAAGCGGCTCTGTGGTGCCAGACGCGCCAGCTGTTCGCGGCCGAGCGCTGCTTCGTACGCCACCGCTGGCTCCCAGTCGCGCAGCAGCGACGCCGGCGTGATGTTGTGGTAGTTGACGAGCTTGGGCTCGGATCGTGCAGCGAGGATGTCGTAGACCGGGCTTCCGATCGAGGCTTGATACAGCAGCCACCGCCCACGCGTCGCCGCGCCCCAGCTCGATCACCGGCTGCCCCTCCCCTTCGACGTCCGGCGTGAAACTGCCGTAATAGATGTCCGAGTCGATGCCCGCCGCCCGCAAACCATCGCGCAGGTTCAGCGAGCTGACACCGATGGCGTCGCGACTGGCGAGCGACGGAATCACCTGGTCGACTCGCACGGCGCAGCAGTGTACCGGCGCACCGGGCACCCCGATTGCGCCCATGCCCCCGTTTGCGGTGCTCGACGCCCTAGCCTGGTTGCACCGTGCCGACGTCTCGAGCCTTTGTCCTGCGCGCCGGATTCTGGCAACGTTCTACGCGGGCGGTTCTCGGCGCACTCGTCGTCTCGTTCGCCTTTGTGCTGCCGGCCGCCCTGTTCGGCCCGGCCCCGACAGCGGCGGCGTCCCTCCCTTCGGACTCGACCAACGTCAACATCGACATGCAGGAGAACGACGGTCTCGACGTCATTGTGCAGGGCTTTGGCGGGGGCGTATCTGCCCCTGGCGTGTCCAATGCGCAAGCCGTCCGCTTCCAGCAGAGCGGAGGTGGGACGTGGAACGTCGACACCGGGGCTGGGTGTGGTGGCCCGTGGACCCAGGTGTCCGCGAACCAGATTGGCCCTCTCACGGCGTCACCCGTCGGTGGATTGCTCACACTGTGTGTGGCGAGCTACAGCCCGACGGTGTACGGCACGTTGGCAGCGACCTACAACTCCAGCGGCGCGGCGAGAACGGTGAACACACTGCCCCTCGAGCGGTACGTTGCCGACACCGTTCCCGGTGAGTCACCGTCCAGTTGGGGCACCCTGGGAGGAGCCGGTCCGCAAGCGATGGCCTGGGGGTTCCAGGAACTCGAGGCGCAGGCGATTGCCGTCCGCTCTTACGTGTTGGCAAACCTCGGAGGCTACGGCGGCTACGCCGACACGTGTGATCTCTTCTGCCAGACCTATCGCGGTATCGAGTACGAAACGGCCACGAGCATCGCCGCGGCCAACGATACGGCCGGTCAGGTCATGATCATGCCGGGCGGACAGATCGCCACCACCGAGTACTCATCTTCCACCGGCGGCTACACCTCGAGCTCGAACCAAGAGTCTCCGTTCAATCCCGTGCCTGATGACGGCGACGCCGTGTCCGGGAACTCCAACCACAACTGGACGACATCGGTGAGCGACGGAACCATTACGAACACGTGGCCACAGATCGGCACCTTCACCGGCATCATTGGCGCAACCGCCGACCCGGGCCATCCCTACGACTTCCCTTTCGGTCGGTTGGACACGGTCACGCTGACGGGGAGCTCAGGGTCCATCACGATCCCCGGGACCGAGTTCTATGTCGACCTCGGCCTCAAATCGGATCTCCTCACCATCGCAGCGGTTCCGGGCCAACTGAACATCACGGGTCAGGGTTGGGGCCACGGGATCGGCATGGGGCAGTGGGGGGCGCTCGGCTACGCCATTGGGCAAGACCATGGGAACGGCAACTACACGTATTCGCAGATCGTCAACCATTACTACACACCGGCCCAGCTCGAGAACCTCTCGAACATCACACAGGTCGGTGGGGCCAGCGGCGGGGTCTGGGGTTATTGGGTCAACGCCTCCGACGGTGGCGTCTTCAGTTTCGGCAATGCGCAGTTCCACGGCAGCACGGGTGGTATGCGACTGAACGAGCCTGTCGTCGGCATGGCGGCGACCCACGATGCCGGTGGGTACTGGGAAGTCGCGGCCGACGGCGGTGTCTTCAGTTTCGGTGACGCCCAGTTCATGGGCAGCACCGGCAGCATCGTGTTGAACAAACCGATGGTCGG
Source organism: uncultured Acidimicrobiaceae bacterium (assembly GCA_963828455.1). Taxonomy (GTDB): domain Bacteria; phylum Actinomycetota; class Acidimicrobiia; order Acidimicrobiales; family RAAP-2; genus Bog-473. The sequence continues at coordinate 162,475 of CAWHFH010000006.1, forward strand.
CATGGCGGTGACGCCGGACGGTGGCGGCTACTGGCTCGTGGCGTCGGACGGTGGGGTCTTCTCTTATGGGGATGCTCCCTTCCACGGCAGCACTGGCTCCATGCGGCTCAACAAACCGATCATCGGCATGGTGCCCACCCATGACGGCGGCGGCTACTGGCTCATCGCGTCCGACGGCGGCGTGTTCGCGTTCGGTGACGCGGGCTTCTTCGGCTCACTGGGTGGTGCTCCTCCGGCTACCGCGTTGGTCGGAGTCGCGCCGACGCCTGACGGTGGTGGCTATTGGGTGTTGGGTGCCAATGGCACCGTCTATCCGTTCGGCGACGCGCCCCAACTGGGCGTGAGCCCGGTTTCGCCGGGACTGAACACCATGCGGGGCCCGATGACGGGGCTCGTCACGGACTTCAGCGGGCAGGGCTTCGATGCTGTGAACGGCAGTGGCCAGGTTTTCGCATACGGCGACGCGCCCTGGTTCGGCGACGTCACCACTGCCGTGCCCGGGTACTCGGGTCACGCAGTCAGCATGGCAGTGACCCCCGGTTAACGGTCGTCGACATGGAGGACATCGAGGCGATCCGGCAGTTGAAGGCGCGGTACTTCCGCACAATGGACACGAAAGACTGGTCAGCGATGCGCCAGGTGTTCTCCGACGACGTCGTGCTCGACACCAGCGAGGCGGGAGGGAGCGTGGTCACTGGCGCAGACGAGTTCATGATGTTCCTGCAAGAGGTGTTGAGAGGTGCGGTGACGGTGCACCAGGGTCATATGCCGGAGATCGAGCTCACCTCACCGACGACGGCGACCGGGATTTGGGCCCTGAACGACATCGTGATCTGGCCCGACGGCACGCGCCTGACCGGCTACGGGCACTACCACGAGACGTACGAAAAGGTGGCTGACGACTGGAAGATCACGTCGTCCAAGCTCACCCGGTTGCATACGGACATCCATCCGCCGGACGCCGGCTGACCTCACAGAGTTCGCGTGTTCGTGTGACCCTGTCGCTGGCGTGCTGGGCGGCGAACAGTCGACGCGCTGGCCGTTCTGGGCTGGAGGTGACCGTGGCAACAGAGGCCAAAATTGGACCCGTCGACTGTCTTCCCGCCGGCAAGGTAACCGGCGTCGGGCACTGGGCGGTGGGCAACACGGGTACGGAGAAGTTCGCGGTGAGTCGGCGGTGCCGGCATCTCCGGGCGGACCTGGGCGGGGGCTCGATCGACGAGGACGGATGCCTCGTGTGCCCGTGGCATCAAGCCAAGTACGACGTGCACAGCGGCAAGATGGTTCGCGGTCCGCAAGGGGTCTTTGCCAAGATCCCGGGATTCGATGCCCTCGAGCAGGCGATCACGGCCTTAGTGCCACTTCGGCGAGGAACCGTGACCGAGCGCGACGGGAAGATCTACGTGTCGTAACTCTTCTCGTCGGCCTGGGTGGTGGGAGCCAGTGGTGCGGCGAACGCAAAATAGGACGGACCTGCGATTCTGACTGGGATGCCCTCTGGTCAGACCACCAAGGTATGGAGGACTGTCTCTGAAGCGATGGTCTCGGTGTAGTGGCACAATCGCGCACCGCCTGCAGCTTCCGCACAAGAGAAAGCAAGGCCAATATGACGTTCGTTCCCTACGACCGGCCGGTCCGGGCTGCCTTCGTGGGTCTGGGCCGCATCTACGACCTCAATGTCCGCGCCTACATCGACAACCCGGACGTCGAAGTGGTCGCGCTCGTCGACCCCGATCCGGAGCGGCGCGCGCAACGGCAGATACAGTGGCCTCAGGCGCAATCGTTCGCCACGGCCGCCGACCTTGCAGCGAGTGGCCTCGCCGTCGACGCCGTCGAGGTCCTGGTTCCGGTCCCGCTCCACGCCGACGGCGTGTGCGAGATGCTCGGTTACGGCTGGCACCTGAACCTGCAAAAGCCGATGTGCAGTGACCTAAGTGAGGCGCACCGGATGCTCAAGGCGGCCAGAGAGAACGACCGCGTGCTGCGGGTCATGGAGAACTACATCTTCTATGAGCCTTTGCTGAAGCTGAAGGAGACCGTCGAATCGGGTGACCTCGGCGCTGTCAGCGGGTACCACATGAAGATGGTGGGAAGCGGCAATGGCGGCTGGGATGTGCCCCGGTCGAGCTACGAATGGCAGTTCGCACAGATGCGCCGCGGCCGGGGCATTTTGGTGTTCGACGACGGGTGGCACAAGCTCTCCACGGCATTGTGGCTGTTCGGCCCACTACGAGAGGTGCGAGCGTGGGTCGGCGCAACCGAGGTTCTACCCGATATCGCGATCGACGCTCCGACCACCATCGTCTGGGAGCACGAGAACGGCATACGCGGCGTGTGGGACATCACGTTGGCGCCCGACATGTATCTCCGGTCCGACTACTACACGAACGACGAGCGATGGGAAGTCACCGGTCGACGCGGGTATTCAAGGGTGAACCGGTGTACCGGCCGGGGCATCCAGCAACCGAGCCTCGAGACCTACCTAGACGGTGAAATGCGGACTTACCACGCGCTCGACGACGACTGGGCCAGTAGTTTCCGGGACTCGGGCCGTCACTGGTTGCGCTGGCTCAGGACGGGCGAGGGAGCCTTGTTGTGGGGTGCCGAAGAGGCCGTCGACGTATTGCGGTTCGCCCTCGCGGTGTATGCCAGCAGCGCGGGAGGCGGTGTCGGTATCGACCCAGCCTCGATGCAAGATCGCGAGTCGTCGGCCTGATCTTACGAACGCACCAAGCGACGGAGGCCGATTACGCAGGGGTTCGATCGAAAGGATCTCGAGGAAGAGGAATAGCCTCTTCGATCAGTGACTTTTTTCGAGCCCCTCCCTCCTCCGACTCCGCCGTCGCAGCGAGTCTGGGCCCCACCCGCCTGGGATCGTCCGTCCGAAGGCACTGTGCCCGCCGTTCTGGCGATCGATGCACTGCTCCACGAGGACGAAGACTCCGTCTGGACGATCCCGAGCTTGGATGTGTATCCCAACGGGTTCAGGGTCAACGTCGTGCTGCAACTCAATCCTCATCGCCAGCATGACATCCAGCAGAGAATTCGCCAGGGACCCATGGGCATGATGCGGGTTGGAGTCCGATTTGCCGACGGTCGGTCGGCGGTCGCGGCGGTGGCCGCGGCTACCTGGGGGCTCCCGGAATTCCCAAGGATGAGAACGGCGTGCCAACCGAACCCATTGTCGGCTTTGGTGGAGGTGGTGGGGGAGGTGGCGGCTGGCGATTCAGCGCCTGGGTCTTTCCGTTGCCGCCCGACGGGCCGTTGGAGATCTTCGTCGCCCCGCCGCCGCCCGCCTCGGGCGAGTTCCGGGCGGTGGTGGAAGGGGCGGATATCCGGGCCGCGGCCGAACGAGCCCGGGTTATCTGGAACTGACTACGAGGGACGGGGGGTCTCGACGCCGCCGGTGACCTCCGACAGGCGGGGGAAGCGCCGGAGCCGACCGAAGCGCCCGAGCCGCCCGACGTCTACGCCGTGGTCAGCCGCTTCGAGCAGGCGAAGGTCGCCCCGGCTGTTGCCGTAAGCCCACAGGATCGGCTGCTCTCCCGAAGGACCGGCAGCCGGACCCACCGCACGGAGGTGGCCGACCAGGCGGGCGTACTTCTCGGAGCCCCGGCAGTTCTTGCCTTCGTACCCGCCGCTGAGCAGGCCACCTCCGCCGACCGCCAGCCGTGTCGCCACGACGCCATCGACGCCGAGCTCGCTGCCGGCCGGGCTGACGTAACACTCGGGCGACGCGGACACGATCACCGTGTAATGGCCTTGGTTGCGGTGCCACTCGAGGCGCCGACGCATGTCCTCGCGGAGGTGACGTTGGAGGTGACGCTGCGCGAACGCCGCGGCGCGGCGGTTCAGCTCCTCCGCGGGCATGCCGCCGAGAAGACGGGTGAAGAGGTTTTCTTTGACCGCGTCGGCGGTCGTGCCGCCCACGAGGGCGGCGTGGATGAGGCCGGGGGAGAGCGCGAGCACTGCGCGGAGAACCGGGATGAGACCGCGCACACTCACAAGGAACGGGAACGCGCTGCCCGCGTTGGTCAGTGTGCCGTCGAAGTCGAACGCGGCGACGGTGGGGGTTTCTGATGGGGTCGGTCCGCCGTCGCGCCGGTCAGTCGATCGCAGCGCCACCTCGTCCCTCTCCTCCCGCAAAGCGGGCCGCTCCGGCCAGTGTCTCCCCGCTGCTGATGACCTCGCGCCCGAGGCGTGCCTCGTTCACCGCCGCCTCATCCTCAGTCATGCCCCATTGCTCGAGGGCGGACATGCGGTCCGAGCGCAGGCAGAACTGGGGGAATGCGGCCAGCTGGTGGGCCAGGGCGACTGCGACGGTGCGGGCATCGCCGGGTGCCACGACCCGGTTGACGAGGCCCAAGTCGAGCGCCTCGGGGGCGACGACGGCGCGGCCCGTCAGGATCAGATCCATGGCGCGGCTGTGGCCGATGAGGCGCGGCAGCCGCACCGTGCCGAGGTCACAGAGCGGGACCCCGAAGCGCCGGCAGAACACGCCGAAGACGGCGTCCTCGGCAGCGACACGGAGGTCGCACCAGAGGGCGAGCTCGATACCGCCAGCCACTGCGTAGCCCTCGACCGCCGCGATCACCGGCTTGGAGAGCGTCAGGCGGGTCGGTCCCATCGGCCCGGGGCCGTCATTGGGGATGGGACGGCGGTCGCCCTCGGCGATCCCCTTGAGATCGGCCCCGGCGCAGAAGGTGCCCGCCGCGCCGGTGAGAACGGCGACCGACTGCGCATCGTCGGCGTCGAAGGCGAGGAAGGTCTCCCGGAGCTGGTCGGCGCAGACGCTGTCGACCGCGTTGCGGCGTTCGGGCCGGTCGATGGTGACGACGGTGACCGGGCCGTCCCGCTCGATGCGCAGGGTGTTGCTCTTGTAGGGGCGGTAGGTGGCGTCGGCGTCGGCGGCGGGTTGGGCGCTCACGGTTGGCATTCTCGCATGGGACGGGGGTCCCTCCGCACATCGGCACCGGGCCGACCCCCAGGTGAGGGGCGGTTTTTACCGGCGGGGCCGGGCGGAGCCAAATATGACCAAACGTGTCGACAATTGCCAGAGATCCCGGTAAGGTGCAGCCCTCACATACCGAGCGACACGACCTCAGGAGGAGAAATGGCAGTACGACTCGGGGACACCGCCCCCGATTTCACGGCGGACACCACGGACGGGACGATCAACTTCCACGAGTGGCTCGGCGACAGCTGGGGGATCCTCTTCTCCCACCCGAAGGACTTCACGCCCGTCTGCACGACCGAGCTGGGCGCGTTCGCCAAGGCCAAGCCCGAATTCGACAAGCGGAACACCAAGCTGATCGGCATCTCGGTGGACTCGGTCGAGTCCCACAAGGGATGGGCCGGCGACATCGAGGAGACGCAGGGCTCCGGCCTGAACTTCCCGCTCATCGGAGACGAGGACCGCAAGGTCGCCGACCTCTACGACATGATCCATCCGAACGCGAACGACACGCTGACCGTGCGGTCCGTCTTCATCATCGGGCCGGACAAGAAGGTCAAGCTGACGCTGACGTACCCGGCGTCGACGGGGCGGAACGTGGACGAGATCATCCGCGTGCTCGACTCGCTGCAGCTGACCGACGAGTACAAGGTGGCCACACCGGTGAACTGGACCGATGGCCAGGACGTCATCATCGTGCCGGCCGTGAGCGACGAGGACGCCAAGTCCCGGTTCCCCAAGGGTTGGAAGGCGCTGAAGCCGTACCTGCGGGTCACGCCGCAACCGAATCGCTGAGCAGGCGCCCGCCGGGAGGCAGGTGAACCGAGTTGGGGGATCGAGCCGGCCTGCGGGCCGGCTCGATCGCATCCATGAGTCGTCACAGCCTCCGACGATGGCGTCCGAGTTGACGATCGAGGAGAGGATGAGGCGATGGCGCTGGAAGAAGCCGATGTGTTCGTGCTGGCCGATCGGGCCCTGGCGGAGGTGGTGGCGCAGATCCGACCCGAGCAGTGGGACATGACGATGCCGGCGAATTTCGCCACACGCAGCCATCGCGCCGCCCCGAGCCTGCGGGAGGTCATCAACTACCACGCCTACGACGACGCCTGGGTGCCCGACATGCTGGCGGGCCGGACCATGGAGGAGGCGGGGGCGACGAGTTCGACGGCGACCTCCTAAGCGACGCGCCGGTCGAGCGTTTCGAGGCGATCGTCCGTGACGCGTGCGCGGCGGCGGAGAAGGTGCGCCACTACGGCGCCGTGGCCCACCTCTCCTTCGGCGACTTCACCGTGCGGGAATACTTCTTTCAGATCAACTCGTTCCGGGCGGTGCGTGCCTACGACATCGCGCGGGCGATCGGGATGGAACCGAGCCTGTCCGAAGTGCTCGTGCAGGGGGTGTGGGACGAGGTGAGCCCGCACGCCGAGGAGTGGCGGACGATCGGCGTGTACCCGGCGGCGGTCCCGGTGTCCGACGACGCGCCGTTGCTCGACCGCCTGCTCGGTCTCACCGGCCGCGACGCAGCCGGGGGCTGAGCCGCGAGCAGGTAGTCAGCTGGCTGACGCGACGACCTCGTCGCGGAGCTGGCGCTTGAGGACCTTGCCCTGGGGGTTCCGGGGCAAGGGCTCGGAACGGAACCAGACGTGGGTCGGCACCATGAAGCCGGCCAGGCGCGCCTTGACGTGCAAGCCGAGCTCGTCGCCGGTCACCTTGGCCCCGGGGCGCAGCACCACGACCGCACCGACCTCCTCGCCGAGCGTCTCGTGGGGGACGCCGATGACCGCCACGTCGGCGACGGCGGGGTGCTCGAACAGCGCGGCCTCGACCTGCACCGAATACACGTTCTCGCCGCCGCGGATGATCATGTCCTTGGCCCGGTCGACGATGTAGATGAAGTTGTCGTCATCGAGCTGGGCCACGTCGCCACTGTGGAGCCAGCCTTTCGAGAACGTCTTGGCCGTCTCCTCGGGCCGGTGCCAGTAGCCCCGGACGATGTTGGGACCCTTGATCCACAGCTCGCCGCGCACGTCGGCGCCGTGGGGGATCGAGTCGTCGGGCTCGTCCTTGTCGTAGTCCTCCGGGACGATCGCGACGTCGCACACTGGGACCGGGGGCCCGACGCTGTCGGGCTTGGCCACGTAGTCGCCGCCGGCGTTCATCGAGGTGACCGACGACGTCTCGGTCAGGCCGTAGCCGTTCGAGGGCTGGCCGACGGGCCACGCTTCACGGATCCGGCGGACCAGGTCGGGCGGGGCGGGCGCCCCGCCGTAGGAGACACCGCGGACGGACGAGGTGTCGTACTTGGAGAAGTTCGGCGAATCGAGTACCTGCATCACCATGGCGGGTACGCCGCCGAAGGTGCCGATCTTCTCCCGTTCGATTAGCTCGAGGGCGCGGTCGGGGTCGAAGTGGTGCATCATCACGATCTTGCCGCCGGCGGCGGTGTTGGTGACCATGATCGAGTGGCAGCCGGTCGCGTGGAAGAGCGGGACGGACAACAGCATGGCGGGCTGGATGCGGTCTTTCGGTTCCTCCGCTTCGTCGAGGAGCGAGGTGCCGAAACGCATGGAGCCGCGCGTGTTGAGGAAGAACAGGCTCATCAGGTTCGTGACCATGTTGCGGTGCGTGCCCACGGCGCCTTTGGGACGCCCGGTGGTGCCAGACGTATAGAAGATGGTCGCGTCGTCCTCGGGGTCGATCGTGACGTCGGGGGGCGTGGCCGTTTCGTCGACGGTGCCCAGCGCGAGCGGGAAGGGCCATTCGGGGATCGGCGGCGTGCCGCCCGGCGGCTCGTACACGGCCAACGGCGCCTTCCGCTCCGTGCGATGCTCGTCGGCGACGATGATCGCCTTGAGGGTCTCGAGCCCGCCCAAGAAGGACCGGATGCGCTCCAAACGCTCCGTGTCGACGAAGGCCACCTTGGAGCCGGAGTCCTCGAGGCCGTAGCGCAGCTCCTCGCCGCTCCACCACGCGTTGAGCGGCACGACGATGGCACCGGCGAGGGCCGCGCCCCAGAACGCCATGATCCATTCGGGGATGTTCCGCATCACGATGGCGACGCGGTCGCCGGGTTCGACGCCGAAGGTGTCGCGCAGCCGGTGCGCCAGCGTCGAGGCGATGCGGTAGTGCTCGGCGAAGGTCGTGAGCTCGTCCTCGTACACGATGAACGTCGCGTCGCCGTGCGCGGCCGACATGTCGAACACGTTGCGCAGAGTCGGGGGGGCGTTCTTCCAGATGCGGGTGGGGACGCCGCGGATTTCGATGGTCTCCATCTCGAAGATCTGGCCCGGAGCGGTGAGTTGGGCGTTGGCGTCCTCGATGGACAGCCTGGGCGTGTCCCTGTCGGTAGTGGTCACGTGCTTACCTCCTCGGTTCCGGTTCGCTCGGTGTGGTCGGCTCCCTCGGCGCGGCCGAAGAGCGCCGCCCGGTAATAGGCAAGCTCGCCGACGCTCTCGCGGATGTCCTGCAGCGCACGGTGGCCGCCCTTTTTGGTGGGCGCCGACCTGTACACCTCGGGACGCCAGCGGCGGCACAACTCCTTGATCGTCGACACGTCGACCGAGCGGTAGTGCAGGTAGTCCTCGATGTCGGGCAGGAACGTGGCCAGGAAGCGCCGGTCCGTCCCGATGGAGTTGCCCGCCAGCGGGACGGTGCGCGGCTGGCGGATGTGCTTCTGCAGGAATGTGAGCGTCTGGGCCCCGGCGTCCGCCAGCGTCAGGCTGGAGGCCTCCATGTCGGCCAGGAGGCCGGACGTGGTGTGCATGTTGCGCACCACGTCGTCCATCTGGGCGAGGTCTTCCGGGCCGGCGTGGACGACCAGGTCCGGGCCCTCTTCGATGATGGTCAGGTTGTCGTCGGTGACGAGGGTGGCGATCTCGACGATGGTGTGGCGCGCCGTATCGAGCCCTGTCATCTCGAGATCGATCCAGGCCAGCATGTCGCGGGCATGCTAGTGGTAGGTCGCCGATGCACTGCCCGGCGGTGCGCGATTGTCGGATCGGACGGCGGCCGTGGGCGTCCCTTGCTCCTTGTAATGTCCGGCGATGCTGCACGTCCCCCTGCACCAGCTGGACCCGGATCTGCCGGCCCCGTGCTACGCGCGCGACGGTGACGCCGGTGCCGACCTGGTCGCCCGGTCGGACGTCGTGCTGGCGTGTGGCGGGGGCCGGGCGGTCGTGCCCACGGGGGTGGCGGTTGCCATCCCGCCCGGCTACGCCGGATTCGTCCTGCCGCGCAGCGGCCTGGCGTCGCGGCACGGCATCACCTGCCTGAACACGCCCGGGTTGGTCGACTCGGGCTACCGGGGTGAGTTGCAAGTCGTGCTCGTGAACCTCGACCCGTCGCACGACTACGAGGTCAGCCGGGGTGACCGGATCGCGCAGCTCGTCATCCTGCGGGTCGACCAGGTGGTCTTCGAGCTCGTGACGGCAGATGAGCTGGGCACGTCCGAGCGGGGCGCCGGCGGCTTCGGCCACAGCGGTGTCTGATCCTTTCCCGTCCGAGTGGTTCAGGGTCCCAGGTGACGGAGTCGGCGCCGATGGTCAAGAATGCGATGATGCGCTCCCTGGTCGGGATGGATGCGGCGTTCCTGTCCCTCGAGACGCCGACCACCCCGATGCACGTCGGAGTGGCCTTGGTGCTCGACCCACCCGAGGGGCGGCGCTCGCTCTTCTCACCGGAGACCCGCTACACGCAGATCCGCCGCGTGATCGAACAGCGTCTCCATCTCGTGGCGCCGATGCGACAGCGGGCGGTGCGGGTGCCCTTCGGTCTGCACCACCCGGTCTGGGTGGAGGACCCCGACTTCGAGCTCGACGACCATCTGAGCCGGGCGAGCCTGCCCTCGCCGGGTGGCAAGACCGAGCTCGATGCGTTCGTGGCGTCTGTGATGAGCCGCCCGCTCGACCCCGACCGGCCGCTGTGGGAGATGCACGTCGTCGAGGGCCTGGCGGCGGAGCGGACCGCGCTGGTGGCCAAGGTCCACCATGCCATTCTCGACGGTGTGAGCGGCGCCTCCGTCCTGGCGGCGTTCCTCGATCTGAACCCGCGCTCGCGCGTCGTGGCACTGCCCCGGGAATGGCATCCAGGCGCGTTGCCGTCCAACGCGCAGATGTTGAAGCACGCGGCTTCCTCGCTCGCGCACCAACCGGGAACGACGCTGTCGACACTGCAGGCCGGCGTGGAGGCGGTGGCGGACCTGGGGATGCACAACCGAGAGCTCACCGGGCGGGGCGAGCAGGCGCCGCCGGGATTCTTCAGCGCGCCGCGCACCTCGTTCAACGGTGCGGTGTCGAACCGCAAGCGGTTCGGCTCGCTGTCGGTGCCGCTCGAGGACGTGAAGCTGGTGGGTCGCGTCTTCGAGGCCACGGTGAACGACGTCGTGCTGGCGTGCGTGTCGGGCGGCTTGCGCGGTTTGCTGGCGGAGCGGGGTGAGGCGATGGACCACCCCCTCGTGGCGATGGTGCCGGTGTCGACGCGCCCCGAGGGAGGGGGCGAGGCGCTGGGCAACCAGATCTCGGGGATGCTGGTCTCGCTGGCCAGCGATGTCGAAGAGCCGGTGCGCCGGCTCGACGCGATCTCCGAGTCCGCCCGGGTCGCCAAGGAGCAGGAGAAGCTGCACCGGGGCCGGTTCATCGGGGACCTGGCACAGATCGCACTGCCGGCACTGACCAGTCGGCTGGCGCGGGCCGTCGCGGGCACCCGCCTGTTCGACAAGGTCCGTCCGCCGTTCAACGTGACCGTCTCGAGCGTGCGGGGACCCGACTTCTCGCTGTTCTGCGCCGGGAGCCGCGTCGTCGATCTGTATCCCGTCGGGCCTATCGCGGAGGGAACCGGGCTCAACGTGACGGTGTTCTCGTACATGGACCGGGTCCACTTCGGGCTCTTCGCCTGCCGCAAGCTGCTGCCGGAGCTGGAGGAGCTCGGGAACTACATCGACGAGGCGCTGGCCGAACTCGTGGCGTGCGCGCTCGACGTGCGGGGAGCGACGGCGTAGCTCGTTCTCAGGGAGGCTCGGCATCACGATCCGAGGCTCCCGAGAGGCGGTGGCGCAGGCCGCTTGGCGAGACGGCCTGCCCCACCCTCCTCTCTGTCACCCGTCGGGATTCCGGGTGTCCGACTGCTGGCCTAGGGCCTAGGAGGCCGGAGCGGAGCCGGATCCGGCAGCCTGAGGAGCACCTTGAGAACCAGACCCCGAGCCGCTGCCCATGTTGGGGCAGTTGTGCGTGGAGCCGGAGTTGGAGCTGCTCGAACCGGAGCCGGACGAGCTGGACGAGCTGGACGATCCTGAGTTATTGGTACTCGTGCTCGAGCCTGTCGTACCCGTGTTGGACGTGCTGGTCTTTGCGGCATCGGCGACGAGTGCACCGCCGGTGACGAGACCGGTGGTCAATGCACCCATCGCCAACACGTTTCGCAATCGGATCTTCATGGTTTGCTGCCCTTTCGCTTCGTGCAATGCGCCGCCCCGTTCGGAGCGGCACTCACACGTTGCGCTCTGGACCTGTGGCCAGGCGCACAACCACCGCAAAGCGTTGGTGGCGTTTCCTGACGATCGGGTGACGATTCACAGGCGACGTGCGTGGTCGCAGGCGCCGCTCAGGGTGCCCTGCGATCACCTACAGCGGCGTCGAAGCCGACGATCAGATCGAACGTTTGCCTGCCCGCCAACAGTACGCGCGCATCGGCACGTCGATCACGTCTTGCCGGGCCAGGAACTCCTGATTGTCCAGAAACGCCCGCATCGCGCTCAGGTGTCGTTCGCGGGTGTCTTTATCCATGGTGATGACGACGCTGTACGTGGCGCACAGGGCAACGAGGTCCTCGCGTGTCATGGGTTTGGTCCAGCGGAAGAGCGATGTATCCGGACCGTGGAACGGGCTCGGGCCACCGGCTTCGAGGTTCACGACGTGACGGCTCCGCCGTCGCTGATCGACGTTGTCGCGCTCCTCGGGGCTGAACACGATGCCACCCGCCCAGAGCGATCGCATCCAGTCCACCGAACGGTCGGGGCCACTCCATACGAGGGCGAGCCGGCCGCCGGGACGCAACACCCGGGCGACCTCGGGCACGGCGCGTGCCTCGTCGACCCAGTGCCAGGCAGACGCAGCGATGACGACGTCGCACGAGGAATTCTCCACGGGGAGCTCCTCGGCGACCCCAGCTCGCACATGGGCGCCGGCGGTCGTGGTGCTGAGCACTCCGCGCATGCGTTCGTCGGGCTCGACAGCGGTCACGTGACCGATCCGCTCGACGAGGAGCCTGGTCAGGATGCCGGTGCCCGCGCCGACTTCGAGGGCGTCAGTCGTATCGGCAGGGAGCAACCAGTCGAGGGCCTCGGGAGGTGGGCCGCAGCGGAGCCGGTCGTACTCGCTGGCGACGGCACCGAAGGCTCCGCGCAGCACCGCGGTGTTCTCGTCCTGGAGCACGCCGAGAATCTACCGGAGGTTGGCGGCGCGGCGACTCTGTGCTGCGTGTGCGTCGACTAGATGAACCTGCAGGTCAACCGCGCCGTGCGTGCCACCCTTAAGGGCAGAGCGGGCGCGATACAGTGGTGTCCCACGCGGAAGTGGCGCAGCGGTAGCGCATCACCTTGCCAAGGTGAGGGTCGCGGGTTCGAATCCCGTCTTCCGCTCTCGAGTCTGGATCGTTGTCGGCCCTCCTCTTGCGGCTCATCGGATTTCAGTGGAGGTCTCGCCGCGCCCAAACTCTGTCAGGCGGACGAGCACACATGCCGTATTCAGAAACCGATTTCAAGTCCTGGGTCGTATCCCTCGCGCTCGAGCCTCCTCCTCCGGGCCGTTTGAATAAGAATCGGCAATTGCATGATGTCCTTGGGTCGACCTGCGGCCTCCTTGGACCTGATGACGTCGTCAATGTCGGCAACGGGGACAAATTCTCCGTGTGATTCGACGATGAGCGCCTGACGGGCCAGGTCGTCATATCCCTCCGTTCCGCTGGGCACGAAGGAGATGTCGAATTCCCCGAATGGAGACGTCAGGTTCCACATCCGTGCCCGTCCGAGGAATGGCCCGTCGTGCTCGAAAGGTAAACCCTCGGGCACATCGACCATCCTTACCCGAGCGTGAAGGTTATGTAATGCGTCAGACAACCGTTTGAGGTTGGCCGCGTCGGTCGCCGGTGTCACGTCGATGTCGCGGGTGCGAGGAATGGGAGCACCTTGCAACTGAGCGGCGAAGGCCCCGATCACGACGTACTTGACGCCGAATTTATTGAGCGTTGCCACGATGGTCTCCGCGTCCAGTTCCGGCACCGAGTCCTGGTTGGTCATTTGGCTCGCACGAGCCGGTCGCGAGCCATCTGGACTCGCTCGCGTTGATAGCGGCGCCATCGCTCCTGATCGTCCGGCGAACGGAGTCGCTCAAGAGATTCGAGGACCTCGTCGTGGTCGTCGTGAGGAACGAGGGTCATCCGAAGGTCGAATCCGGCGGCACGCAACCATCTCATCAAGGTGGGAACGGTCGGCTGTCTCCGGCCGGACTCGTAGGCGGCCACCGTTGGTTGGGAGACGCCGAGGCGATCAGCAAGTTCTCGCTGCGTTAGGCCGGTCTTGAGCCGAGCGGCGAGGATGAGGCTGCCTGCGACGCTAGGACTACTCTGAAACCTGGAAACCATGTTCGAGAGTATAGACGATCGTACATGTCAGTAGTAACAATCGTCTATGCTTTTGAGGGGTGTCGGAACCCTTCATCCGTGCCGCGACCCTGCGTTGGCCGATCGGGGCGTCGTTCTGAAGCAGGTCACCGGCCAACTGGCGCTGCTCGTGCCGAATGGGCCGTCCGATTATTCGCTCTGGCGTTCAGCGAGCCAAGCTAGTAGCGGGCGCGTTCACGACCAGTTCGCTGGGAAGAGCAGCAAGGAGCGGGTTGGCAACGAACTCGCTTGCGAAGTGCCGCCGCACATCCTGAGTGGTTCAATCGTGATACGTTCTACGTGCATGACGCAGGGGTTGAAGCGCCTGGTTGTTCCCGTCGCAAGGCGTCTGACATAAGCGAGGGTCTGATGTAACCTGACATCGAGGCTTCGATCGAGGAGCTCCGGTAATACATCATCCGACGGAACGACCACGAGTGCGCTGACATCGACATCAAGAGCGAATCTTCGGCATCCCGTGACTCACGCTCTGAACATTGATGACTGTGAGCGAGTTGGAGTGAGGCCTCGCAGTGACCCTCTCGTGATTACAATCCAAGCGGTCAAGTGATAGTCGGGTGCCTTAATAGGTGTCCTCCGACAAGAAGCCTGCTGGGCCGGGAAGTCAGTGGAGGCAGAGTTATCGTGACAGTATGCGGTGACGAGGATGGATATGGGGATGTTGCCTGGGAGGGCGCCCGTACGGGGTCTGAAAGGCGCACCGGAAGGCATCGCCGTTCGGAGTGGCCGTCGGTCCAGTCAGCAGCGATAGTTTCGCACCTATGAAGACCGGTAATCAAGGATTTCGCCACGGTGCTCGTGGCTCACAAACTGTTCGAAAGGTTTCCAAGCATCAGAGTCGTGTACACAGAGAACGGTGCGGACTGGGTGCCGCGGTGTACTCCACTCGCTGCACATGTTGGATGGTCAGAATCCAGGCATGTTCGGCCTCGAATCCAGTTCGAGCAATTCATTGAGCACTGCTGGGCTGGCACCATCGTCGAGGACGAAGTCGGGGATCCTCGCTGCACCTGCCGGTTGAGCGGATTCTGTTCGGTTCCGACTGGCCGCATGCCGAGGGGCTGGCGCAGCCACGCAATTCTTCGCCAATATTGCTTCATTCTCCCTGGAGGACCAGCGCAAGATCATGGTGGAAAACGCCAGGTTGTTGACCTTCGTCTAAGCCAAGAGCGCCCACGCGGCCGTCCGGCTTACGCCGGAATGGTCATTTGGGCGTGCCTCTTCCGAAATCGTCGCTTAATTGGTTCCCGGTGTTGGCCTGTTCAAGATGTGGTCGGGCGAGGTCGGTGCCTTCTCTACGGGCGCCGATCGCGGGCCATGGAGCACGGGACGGTCGACACCAATGAGACCTACCCTGTCGTTATGGCAGTTCAGGGCCGGTCAAACTTGACTGACCGGCCGCTTCGGGTGCGAGTTCTAGGTGGTTTCGCTGTCGAGGGGCTGGAGGAACGAGCCCTAGGGACTCGGAAGGCCCGACTGCTCCTGAAGAGATTGGCCGTTGCCGGTGGCAGGGGAGTAACCACCGACGAACTCGCGACCGTCGTGTGGAACGACGAGATGCCACGCAATCCGGCGGACCAAGTGAGCGTGCTCGTGAGCAGGCTCAGGCGGGTAATCGGTTCAGATCGGCTCATCCGAACTGATGCCGGTTATTGCTTAAGGGCGGACTGGTTTGACGTGGTGGAGCTGGAACAGATCGTTGTCGAGATCGAGGAACGGCTGCTCACTGGTGAGGGGGCGGCGGCACTTGCGGTCGCACAAATTGCGTTGTCGCTGGCTACGGGAACGCTGTTGCCTGAAGAGGACGGCGCGTGGGTGGACGAGGCGCGCCCGGCGGCCGATCGGCTCGTGGCTCGTGCTCGCCTGCTCGCTGCGGAGGCTGCGCTGCGGGCCTCAGAGTATGGCGCGGCTCGCGCCGCCGCACAGGACGTTTTGGATTTCGACCCATACGACGAAGCCGCGCTGCGTCTGGTGATGCACTCGGACGCGCTGGCTGGCCGTCCCGGCGCAGCGCTGGCGGCCTACGCGGCAGTGCGCCAGCGCCTCTCCGAGGATCTAGGCGTCGATCCCGCGCCCGCCACGGAGACCTTGCATACCTCGATCGTGCGCGGTGAGCTGCTGCCCATCGTCACCGGCACATCCGTGGCTGACAGGTCCGTCGTGGGACGCGAAAGCGAGCTCGAACTCTTGGACCGTGCGCTGGAGCGTGCTGCGAAGGGAGAGGCGGTCGCAGTCGTCATCGAGGCCGACCCGGGAATGGGCAAGACCACGCTGCTATCAGCCTGGGTCGCTGGGGCGGCCCTCCACTCCCTCGTCCTGTCCGGTCGTTGTGACGAGCTCGGAGGTGATCTTCCGCTCCAGCCTATAGCCGACACGCTCGCGAGCCATCTTCAGACATTGGGGCGGGAAGCTGCCGGTGAACTCTTGGGCTCAGAGGCATCGACTTTGGAAGCACTGTTGGGTCGTGGTGCGGCTCCGGACCGTGCGGCTGTTACTACGGTTCGCGATGCCGAATCGAATCGGACCGCGCTCTTTGCCGCGTTGCTCGCGGTGCTGCGACGATCGGCCGGGACCCGGCCCATGGTGCTCACGATCGATGACCTGCACCAGGCTGCAGATGGCACAGCGGAGTTCCTCTCGTTCGCCCTGCATGAGCTTCCTCAGCTGATGGTCGTGGCCGCTCGAAGGAATGAGCCAGGGCCGGATTTACCGGCAGCCCAGCGGATCTTGTTGGGCCCTTTGAGCGTTGCCGACGTGATCGAGCTATTCGGCGAGGAGCGTGGACCGGCGGCCTATGAGCGTAGTGGCGGTCACCCCCTGTTCGTACGCGAACTCGCTGCTACGCCGAGCGGCGAGCTCCCACCCTCGATCGTCCGATCGGTGCGGGACCAGATGGACGCGCTTGGTGTGGCTGCGATCTCCTTGGAGGCAGCGGCCGCTTGTGGTACCGAGATCGACGCGACTCTCGTCGCTGTTCTCGCTGAGCGGCCGATGCGTGCGGTCCTCGACGACCTCGAGGCCGCCACCCGCATGGGATTATTGCGGCCGAGAGGCGCGGCCCTGGCATTCAACCACGAAATGTTCCGTGAAGCGATTGAGTCGGCAACCTCACCACCGCGCCGTCGTGAGTTCCACCGAGTCGCGGTCGCAGAGCTGGCCGGGCGTACCGAGGTCGACCCACTCGCCCTCGCCCGTCACGCGAACCTCAGCGGTGAGAACGAGGTTGCAGCCTCAGCTCTTGTCTCGGCGAGTGGACGAGCGGCCCAGCGGTTCGAATTGGGAAGTGCAGAACGGCTGCTCGACCAGGCAATCGAGCTGGACGATTCCTTTCCTGCGCGCCTTGCTCGGGGACGACTGCGCCTGGCCCGGCTCGACCTGGCGAGTGCGCAGGTGGACGCACTTCGGGCCATCGAGCTGGGCGCGGGGGTGGACGGATTCGAGCTTGCAGGTTGGACCGCGTATTACGGCCGCGATTACGACACAGCTTTGCGTTACGCAGACGAGGGAGTCGAACGAGCGGAAGAGAGCGGAGTGAAGGCCAGTTGCCTCGCTCTGGCGGGCCGGATCCGTCACACGAGAGGCGATCTCGACGGAGCAAATCTCCGCTATCAGAGCGGCATCGACGTTTCTCCGCCTGGGATCAGGGGCACGCTGCAAATCTGGCATGCGCAACTTCTGGTGCACCGAGGCGAGCCGGAGCGCGCTGTTGATCTTGTTCAGCGAGGACTGCTCGATCCCCACCTGGCTCATCCGTTCGTCGCCGGCCATGGCTACTTCACACGCGCCTATGCACTCGGCATGAAAAGTGAATGGATCGCCGCGCTGGAGGCGGTCGACCAGCTCGACGAGTTGGTCACCCGTACCGGAGACAAGCGCTTTCCTCCGGTCGCCGCCAACATGCGTGGCTGGCTGTTCCGCGGTGCCGGGCTGATCGGAGAAGCAATTGAATTGCATCTGCCGGCGGTCGAAGTCGCCCCCGGTCCCACGTTTCAGGAGGCTCATTATGCTGCCCTCCTAGACCTCGCCGAATGCCACCTCGCCCTAGACGATCTCGACGGCGCCTCGGCCGTCATAGGGCGGGCCGTAGACATCACTGACTGGACCGGGTCGATGTCGTGGCGGCACCACAACCGGTACCGGCTCATCTCCTCGCGGCTCCTAGCGCTGAGTGGGAGTCGGACCGACGGAATGATCGCTGCCCGTGCGGTCGCAGTCGACTCGTCAGAGCGCGGTGACCGCCGTTACGAGCAGAGGGCACTTCTTGCCGCCGTTGCGATCGAGGCTGCGGCGGGAAGACCTTCAGATCCAGAGATCCTGGGTTCCCTCGTCGATCGGTTCGTCCCGATTTGTGGTCCCGATGGCTGGCGGGACCTCGGTGATGTGGCTCTGGCTACAGGCTCCTACGAGGCGTGGCTCGTTGCTGAGAAGTGCGCAGCCTCGATCGTCACCGCAGCAAGCCATAGGCCCGGAATCGATCCTGCACGTGTGGCCAGGGAGGTGCGTCGACAACTCGATCGGTTGCGACCGTGAGACGGCGTCTCCCGGGACCGGACACCTGGTGGAGCCACACTGCAAACCCGCTGCAATCCCCATCGGGGATGATGGGATGGTGACCATGCAGCCGGTGACGGAGATGCTCGTCCGGGCGTCCACGCGGGAGACGGTGCGGCCCGACGACGGGAAGAGCACCTCCACTTTCGAGAGGCTGTCCATCGATGGCCAGCGGTATTTCTTGAAGCGGCTCAGCCCAGCCACCGATTGGATCATGCGGGTCACCGGTGACCGAGTGCACCGGCCCTATCGCATCTGGCAGGCGGGCATCATGGATCGAGTCCCATCCTGCATCGACCATACCGTGGTCGCGATGGAAATTGCTGGCGTCGGTGACGACGCAGCCCTCTCCATCTTGATGAGAGACGTCGTTTCCCACCTGGTGCCTGAGGGCGATGGCGTAGTCACGCTCGCGCAGCATGCCGGGTTCATCGATCACCTCGCACAGCTGTCAGCCGGCTTCTGGGGCTTCGAGGACACGGCCGGGGACCTCGCAACCATGGAGGAGCGTCTACGGTTCTTCGATGCCACGAACGTGGCGCGGGAACTAGCCGTGATGGAGCCCCCCGGGGTGATCGTTGCCGCGGACACCGGCTGGCGAAGGCTGCCCGAGCGTTCGGCTTTCCTGTACGAGGTCGCCGAGTTGGTTTGGCGCCAACCGAGGACACTCACGGAGCCCTTGGCAGGGACGCCACGCACCTTCCTGCACGGAGACTGGAAGATGGGCAACCTGGGCAGTCACCCCGGCGGACGCACCATCTTGCTCGATTGGGCTTATCCCGGGTCAGGGCCGGCGTGTTGGGATCTGTGCTGGTACGTGGCGCTCAATCGGGCCCGCCTGCCTGAGAGCAAGGAGGCGACGATCGAACGCTTCCGGGCGGACCTCGAACGCCACGGCGTCGACACCGCGGATTGGTTCGAACGCCAACTGGATCTGTGCACCATTGCCATCATGGTGACCTTCGGTTGGGAGAAGGCCCTGGGCGACGAATCCGAGCTTCGATGGTGGGAGCACCAGGTCGCGCGGGCAATTCGCAGGCAAACGGTGGACTTGCCGCAACTGACGGCGTGAGTGTCGATCATTACGCCGGTGCAGCGCAGCGCTGGGCCGAAGGAGCGAGCCTCGTCTATGGCCCTATCGCGCACCACCTCGTCGCCACCTGCCCGCATCCTCTTTCGGGACATACCGTGTTCGACGTCGGTGCCGGCACAGGGGTCGCAAGCGCCGCACTGGCGATGGCGGGTGCGCAGCCGGTCGCCGTCGATCTTTCTCGCCCGATGTTGGCGTGGCGAGCCGAGGACCGGCCGCCGGCTGTCGTGGGCGACATCTGTGCCTTGCCATTCGAGGACGGCGGGGCGGACGACGTGGTTGCCTCGTTTGTCTTGAACCATCTCGTGAATCCGGCTGCCGGTCTCACAGAGCTCGTGCGGGTGACCCGCCCGGGAGGGGCCGTGTTGGCCTGTGTCTTCTCCAACGCAAGCCAGAACGACGCTCGCGACGCCATCGACCGAGCTGCCCAAGAGGAAGGCTGGCGAGTTCCTGCTTGGTACACCGATTTGAAGCAGACCGCAGTGCCGCTCCTCGGCACCCCTGAGGACATGGAGCAGATGGCACAGGTCTCGGGGCTTGCCGACATCGCGGTCAGCGAGCTTCGGGTGGATGTCGGAGTGAACGAACCCGAACAACTCGTTGCTTACCGTCTCGGCCAAGCGAATTTTTCCGACTGGCTCGACCAGGTCGAACCCCAGCAGAGGGAAGAAATCAGGGCGCGCCTGGTGGAGGCAATTCGGCCGATCATGCGCCCCTATCGTCCGCTCGTCGTTTTGCTCTCGGCGCTCGTCCGTTAGATCGTCGGGCGGGGTGCCGGTCGTCGGGGATGCAGGCTTTGCTGCAAACTCATCGCAAACGCACTCCGTCAGCATGGTTTTGTATCCCGCTCCCGTCACCCCAGGAGGATCCGATGGACGAGAACACACTGATGGAAATCGTCAACCAGGCCGTGGGTGACTTCGGCTCCATACTGACCGGCGCCCTCGTCGTACTCGGTGACCGCCTTGGGCTCTACCGCACGCTCGGTGCAGCGGAGCATGCACTCACCAGCTCCGAGCTCGCCGACAGGGCGGAGTGCACGGAGCGGTACGTGCGCGAGTGGCTGGCTGCGCAAGCGGCGAGTGGCTATGTGACCTACGCGGGCAACGGCCGCTACTACCTCAGCGAGGAACAGGCGGTCGCTTTCACCGATGAGACCAGCGCCGCATGCGTTGTCGGCGGCTTCCAGGTCATGCTGGCCGCCACCCGAGCAGTGGACCGGCTGACCGAGACGTTCCGCACGGGTGAGGGTGTCGGCTGGCACGAGCATCATCACGATCTCTTCAGCGGCACGGAGCGCTTCTTCCGACCTGGGTACATCGCCAACCTCGCCAGCACATGGATTCCCGCGCTCGAGGGTGTCGAAGAGAAGCTGCTCCGGGGTGCCAAGGTTGCCGACATCGGATGCGGGCACGGCGCTTCGACGATCATCCTGGCTCTGGAGTACCCGCAGTCGACATTCGTCGGCTTCGACTATCACCAGCTGTCGATCGAAGCGGCGCGCAAGGCTGCCTCCGAGGCGGGCGTTGCCGACCGAGTCTCATTTGAAGTCGCCAGCGCCAAGGATTACCCAGGCCAGGGGTACGACCTGGTGGCGTTTTTTGACTGCCTGCACGACATGGGCGACCCGATCGGCGCGGCGCGCCACGTGCTCGCTTCACTGGCCATCGAAGGAACCTGGATGATCGTCGAGCCCTATGCCAATGACGACGTCGCCGACAACCTCACGCCGGTCGGCCGGGTCTTCTATTCCGCCTCGACGCTGATATGTACCCCGGCGTCCCTTTCCCAAGAGGTCGGTGCCGCGCTCGGGGCACAAGCCGGGGAAGGCCGCCTCCGCGAAGTGGTGACCGCGGGTGGCTTCACGCGGTTCCGGCGAGCCGCCGAGACCGCGTTCAACCTGGTCCTCGAAGCACGACCGTGACGATCCCACTACGGCCTCGAGGGAAGCCTCACTGCGATTCGAAAGGAGATGAAGATGCCATCTGACACAACGACTGGAGCCATCGACCAATTGCTTGCCGGAGTGGTTTCCGGCGACATTCCTGAGGGAATCTTCGCCGACGACGCTGTGCTGGACGCCACTGTTCCCAATTGGCGGTTCGCTATCCGCGGTGGAGGCGCCATCCGCGATCAGCTGTCCCAGTGGTATGCCGACTCGGGCCAGTTCGAATCCCTACAGCGAACGCCGATCCTGGGCGGAGAACTCGTCGAATTCACGCTGACATGGACCGAGAACGGTGTCGACCATATGGCGCACCAGGCCCACATCCTCGGCGTGGTGGACAACTTAGTCGCCAGCGACACCGTGTTCTGCGGCGGGCGCTGGCCCGCGTCTCTGGTTGCGGAGATGCAACAACACAACTCCTGAAGGTCGTCAGCTTCGACGACGGGCTCGGACTCGGATCACATTGCGGTCCGGATGGAGCATTGCAAATACGGGGGGACCGAATCGTCGACGGCGGTGATGCTGGACGGCGCAACAATTACTTCGCAATCAAGGCGATGGTGCGGCCGACAGTCTCACGCCGCGCCATTGCGTCGATGGCCGCAGGGATCTCCTCGAAGTCCACGACGCGCCCAATGACCGGCTGGATCTTCTTCGAACGTACCAGTGACACGATCTCGCCCATGATCCGGACGCCCATCGCGTTGGGAATGAAATTCCAGCCCATACCCGTTTTGAGGAAGCTCAATGCGTGCGGTTCCTGGTACGAAAGCAGGACTCCACAAAGCTTGAGGTTTCCCAAGGCGATTCGTCTCGGCACAATGGATTTCTCGTCTGCGACAGCCTTATTGGAAGCAAAGCCCATCATCAGGTAGCGGCCGTTGTACTTGGTGCACTGCAACGATTTTTCCAAGACCGCTTCGCCGACATTGTCGAAGACCACATCGACCCCGTGGTTATCCGTCTCCCTCAGCACGATCTCGGCAAAGTCGCTCGTGTTGTAGTTGATTGCCACCTGAGCGCCTAGTCCTTGACAAAGGCGAACCTTCTCATCGGTGCCCGCGGTGGCGAAGACTCGGGCGCCGCGATCTACTGCGAGTTGCACAGCCGCCGAACCCGACCCGCCGGCCGCGGCGTGAACGAGGACGGTCTCGCCCTCTTGAAGACCGGCTCGATCGATGAGACCCAGCCAGGCGAGATGAAAGGGAAAGAACAGCGCTGCGGCATCGGGGAGCTGAATCGACTCCGGCATCTCGAAGGTCGAAGCGACTGGACAGATTGCATATTCGGCGAAGCCGCCGTACGCCCCGGTGGGAATCGACACCACTCGCCGGTCTGCCCACTGCCCCGTGCCGTCTCCGCACGCGTCTACGGTGCCCATGACCTCCATGCCAGGGCTATAAGGAAGTTCGGGACGGACCATCATGTTGCCGCCCGTGATCCGTTCGAGGTCGTTGAGATTCAGCGGGATCGCTTCGACCTTGATCCGCAGTTCCCCTGGCCCCGGATGGGGAATGGGAACCACATCGAGCTTGAGCGCCTCGAGCGGCTCCCCGTATGCGTGCGTTCGCCAGGCCCGCATTTCGCCCGCTGCCATCGGCTCCGACACTACGGCAATGCTTCCTCTGGGATATCGAAGAACTCCGTGTACGCACGCGTCCGTTCTCGCAGGAGGCCCGCGTCGAGTCCGGTGTCCGCGAACGAGTACGTGTGGCCGCCGTGTTTCTCCTGTGGGTTGGCGGCCAGAAAGTCTCGCATTGCCTTCTCCGCTGCGTCGCTCAGCTCGATGCCCAGGCGGTCGTAGATCGTCCTCACCACGGCCATCGGGTCACGAAGAAAGTCCCCGAAGAGGATGTCCACGGCCCGTCCCTCCGGCACGGTCCCGTCAGTTCGCGCCTCGAGCGCCCTGTCGAGTCCGAGGACGATGTCATCGACCCACTCGGCCGCGATCGCAGAGATCGAGACGTCGTCGCTCGCGAGGCGACGAAGAAGATCGACGAGCGATGCCAGAGAACAGACAACGCGTAGTGGGTCGCGATGGGTCTGAACGATCAGAGCCTCGGGGTACTGCTCGTACATCGCGTTGAGTGACCACAGATGTGCTGGCGACTTGATCACCCACCGTTCGGCAGAATGCGCCGACTGCAGGTACTGCAAGAACATTCGGTGATACCGATAAGCAGATCCCATGTCAGCCTGATGAAGAAGCCAACGTTGGTACTCCGGGACCCGATATTGCGTCGCGAAGATCATGCTGCGGAAGTCGGCGGCCGTGATCCGCACGCATTCCTGGGCCAGCCTGGCACCCACGTCGTGCATGGCGCGGAACCCCGGGATGAGCAGGTCCACGTTGGCCAGCTTGGCGTCCACCTCCTCAATTCGTGGGTCAGACTCGTAGGTTGCTGTTTCTGGCGGTGGCCAAGGTTGGTCGACCTCCCACGTCAGCGGCACTCGATTTGCCAGGTCCTGGGCCAGGACATCGAACAAGATCGTCGTCCCAGTCCGGGGTTGTCCGAGGACGACAATCGGGGGTCGGATTTCCGCCTCGGCGATCGATGGGTTGCGCTTCACCCAATCGACGACGTGCAGTCGGCCGCTGAGGTACTCGACGACGTCGGACGCAGCGATCACGCGGCCGACTTCGTTGAGGGCAGCACTCTCGTTCAAGTCTGAGAGCAGCCGCTCGGCCCCCTCTTTCCACGACTGATCGCCGAAGTCGTCCAGCCCTGTGGTTTGCTGGGCTTGGTCGATGAGTTGACCCAGTGCAAGGGTTCCGGTCGTCATTGTTGAAGTCTTATCAGTCGTCAGGCCGCGATACCGCCGTCGACTGCGACCTCGGCACCGGTGACGTAGGAGGCCGCGTCCGAAAGCAGGAAGCACACGACTTCGGCGACCTCTGTCGGCGTGCCGGCGCGGCCAAGCGGAAGCTGCGCGAAGCGCGTGGCTCGCTGGTCCTCCGGCACGGGGAGCATCGCTGTGTCGATCGGGCCAGGGAGTACAGCGTTGACGCGGATGCCGCGAGGTCCGAGCTCCACGGCGGCGGTCCGGCTGATGCCACGCAGCGCCCACTTGGCTGCTCCGTAGGCGGTGTGGCCGGGGAGCCCGCGGGCGCCTGCGAACGACGACACGTTGACGATCGAACCCCCGCCGCTGGCTTGCATGACAGGGGTGACGGCCTGTATGCCGACGAATGGCCCCAAGGTGTTGATCCGGAAGACCCGCTCGATTTCGTCCGCACGCTCTTCCAGAAGCGGGCGGGTGTGATGGACCGCGGCATTGTTGACGAGGCCATCGAGTCTGCCGTGACGGTCGAGGACGGCTTCGACCAACAAAGTCCATGCCCGGGCATCGCATACATCGGCGACGACATCGACCTCTCCGACGAGATCGGTGGTCAGCACGTCCCACCCACGCGAGCGGAGCATCTCTGCTTCGGCGGCGCCCTGTCCGCGCCCCGCACCCGTCACGACGGCGACCGGGCTCATCGCAGTTGTGAGAAGGCTCGGCACCGCACCTCCGGCAGCATATGCCGAACCGCCGTATCCTGACTGCGTGCTATCAGGGGGTACGCGGTGCTCGGCCTGGATCCGTTCCGAGAAGACCTTCTTGGTCGTTCACAAGGAGGCCCCAGCAAGACCTTGCTTGACCCCAGTCATAATCGGGAGCGGGTCATGATGCGCAACAGATTCGCAGGCGAGCCGTTCATAGACGATGACGAAGCAATCGCCAAGGCGCTCGAGGAGGTCAGCATTCCGGCGCTGATGTGCTCGCTCGTGCACATGACCGGTGACCCCTCCTTTATTCGCGGGGATATTCGGCCGCGTATTTCCATGTCGCTCGACATCCAAAGCGGGATGCCGGACGACGATCGTGCGGAAATCCGTCGTCGCGCGCTGCCGGTGATTGCCGCCTATCGAGACAGCGGGTGCGAGCCCGTGCATCTCCCAAAGGAACTGTTGCAAGAGATGATGGGATTTCTCGGCTGCCGCCCCGTTGACGGCCGCCTGGCCGGACTTTTCTTCGACGACCTGCAGTTCGAAGGAGGCGATGTCGGCGCCATCTCTTGGGGGCACGACATCACCGAGGAGCAGAGAATCTCGACACCGGTGGTGGTCATCGGCTGCGGGATGGGAGGGATCCTGGCCGCCATCCGGCTCTCACAGGCCGGATTGCCCTTCACCGTCATCGAAAAGAACGGCGGGCCCGGAGGCACCTGGTGGGAGAACCGGTATCCGGGCGCGCGCGTCGACGTCGGAAGCCACCAGTACTGCTTCTCTTTTGAGCCCGCCGACCACTGGAGCGAGTACTACTGCCAGCAGCCCGAGCTTCGGGCGTACTTCGACACTGTCGTCGACAAATACGACCTGAGATCCCAGTGCCTGTTCGGCACCACCGTGACCGAAGCCAGGTGGGACGAGGAACGGGCTCTGTGGCGCTTGGCACTCGTCGGATCGGACGGCACGGAGAACACCCTCGATGCTCGCTTCGTCATCAGCGCGGTCGGGTCGCTGAATTTGCCGCGAATGCCTCAGATCGACGGCATGGAAACGTTTGCCGGCCCCTCGTTCCATTCAGCTCGTTGGCCCGAGAACCTCGACATAAGCGGAACCACGTTCGCCCTCGTCGGCGCGGGAGCGAGCGGTTTTCAGATCGGACCCGCCATAGCACCGGAGGTGGCGCAACTGACCATCTTCCAGCGTACGGCTCAGTGGATTATTCCCAATCCGCTGTACCACGCCGCGGTGCCCCCCGGGGACGAATGGGCACTGCGTCACTTGCCCTTCTATGGACGGTGGTATCGCTTCATCATGACCTTCGCCGGCATTGCGATGGGGATCGAGCCGTACCGCATTGACCCTGAGCACAACGACCCCACCCAAAGGTCGATCAATGCCGCCAACGCCCGGCGGTCAGAAGCCCTGCTGGCATCGATGCAGTCCCTCGTCGCGGAGCGTCCCGATCTCGTCGAGAAGATCGTGCCGGACTATCCGGCGACAGGAAAGCGCATCCTGCAGGATGACGGTACTTGGTTGCGCTGTCTTCAACGGCCCAATGTCGAGATCGTACGCACCGCCATCGAGAGGATCGTCCCAGACGGCGTGATCACCACGGATGGGACGCACTATCCGGCCGACGTCATCTGCTACGCGACCGGGTTTCGTCACAACGACTTCCTTGCCTCGCTCAGCGTGACGGGTCGCAATGGCATCTCGTTGCGTGACCAGTGGGGAGACGAACCGACGGCGTACTTGGGGATTACCATGCCCAACTTCCCCAACCTCTTCTGCGTCTACGGGCCAGGCACCAACCTCGCCGCTGGGGCCAGCCTCTTCTATCACGCCGAGTTCCAGGTGCATTATGCGCTCGAGGTGATCCGCGAGACCCTGACCTCCGCGGCGCGCTGGAGCGAGGTCCGCTCCGATGCCCACGAGGAGTACGCCAACCGATACCGAACGGAGATCGGTCAGTTGGTGTGGTCGCATCCTTCGATTGCGCACAGCCACTACAAGAACAGCCAGGGCAACGTCTTCACACTCTCACCGTGGCCACTTGACCTCTATTGGGAGTGGACCCGTTATGTGGAACGCGCCGATTACGCATTCGGCTGAGTCTGCCCTTGAGGCGCATTTCGTCCGGGTAGAGCTTGCGGAGCGGACTCGTCACGTCGCCCCCAGATCGTTAGAGAAAGCGGAGCCCGGGGGTCGCCACGCGGAACACGTCACTGGCGAGGAGCTTGCCGAGCTTCTCGGCGTCCCACCGCTTCTGTTGTGAGGAGACTTCGGCAGCCTCATGCCAGCCGTGCATCCAGATGACCTTGTCGTGGATGGCACGGAAGACCTGCCCGTTGACGAGTTGGGACTCGTCGCTGGCGAGCCAGGCCACCAGGGGGGAGCTGGTCGCCGGGTCCATGGCCTGCCACTCGTCCTCGGGGATCTCGTCGGGCTCCACAACCGGGGGAGCTGACGGCATCGTCCCGGTGATCCTGGTCGCGCCCGCCGGACCGACGACGTTGGCGGTGACCCCGTACGGGCCGAGCTCTTGGGCCAGCGTGAGGGTCAGTCCTACGATCCCTGCCTTGGCGGCGGCATAGGCGGTCTGCCCGAAGTTGCCGGTGAGCCCTGCCCCGGAGGTCGTGTTGATGACGCGGCCGGTCACCTCCTCGCCGGACTTGGCGCGGTCGCGCCAGTGCCGGGCGGCGTGATAGGAGCAGCACCAGGTCCCGCGGAGATGAACGCGGATGACGGCGTCGAAGTCGGCCGCGTCGAGATTCCAGATCGCACCATCGCGCACGATGCCGGCGTTGTTGACGAGGATGTCGAGGCTGCCCCATTCGTGGATGGCGCGCTCGACCATTGCCCCAGCCTGTTCGTGGTCGGCGACGTCGCCGTAGTCGGCCACCGCCGTCCCGCCGCGGTCGGCGATGAGCTGGACGGTGAGATCGGCGTCGCGGCCGCTGCCCTCACCGTGAACGGTGGATCCCAGGTCGTTGACCACGACCCGCGCTCCGTGTTTGGCCAATTCGAGTGCATGCGCCCGACCGATCCCGTGACCCGCTCCGGTCACGATCGCCACCTTTTCGTCCAACAGTCCCACGCGATCCTCCTTTAGGGAACAGCGAACAACGGGGGTAGTCCAGCGCTCGCCCACGCGGGTCGGAAGGTCCCCCTGCCGGCGCACCTCGCTTGTCCGGCAACCCACTGGACCCGGTTGCGAGAAAATAATATACATTATTGAATAGTTGAAATTGGCGACGATGCCGGAGGGACACAGTGGAGAGTTGGCTGGGGCAGTACTGCGTCAACGTCACCGACCTCGAACGTTCCGTCGCCTTCTACACCTCCGTCGGCCTCACGTGCACGAGCCGCACTGAGATCGAACAGGCGTGGGAAGCGATCGTCGAGAATCCCGAGGGCGGTTCGAGACTCCAGCTGGCCCAGCAGAAGGATGAGGCTCAACCGTTCGACCTGGGTACTGCGTTCTGGAAGCTCTACGTGAACACCCGCGATGTCGAGACCGTGTTCGAACGGGCCGTGGCACAGGGGGCCGTCGTCGACACGCCGCCGGCGCGTCTCGATCGGTGGCCGGTGACGGTCGGCTTCGTGCGCGACCCGGACGGATACCTCGTGGAGTTCGTAGAGCGCGATCCCTGGCCGGAAGACTGTCCGACCAACGGACCGTGGCTGGGCCAATACTGCATCAACGTCTCCGACATCGAGCGCTCCATTTCTTTCTTCGAAGCACTTGGGCTCACCTGCACCAGTCGGACGGAGATCGAGCATGCCCACGAGGCCATCGTGGAGAGTCCGGGGACGGGATCCAAGCTGCAGTTGGCCCAGCAGCGGCACGACGAGCCGGTCCGGATGGGTTCGATGTGGAAGCTCTACGTGAACACGGACGACTGCGTTGCCCTCCACGCGGCTGCCCTTGAGGTCGGCGCGAAGTCCATCCTGGAACCGATCCGTCTCGACCGGTGGCCCACCACGGTGTCGTTCATCACCGCCCCCGACGACTACCTGGTGGAACTGGTACAGCGTCACACGGATTGACCGAGCGGGTCATCGTGGATCCGAGGAGTTCCGATGAATGAGTCGACCATGCCCACCGGCCTCGAGACAGTGGTCTGCGAGGTCAGCGAGGGTGTGGCACAACTGACCCTGAACCGACCCGAGGTACACAACGCGTTCAACGAGCTGATGCAGGACGAGCTCCGGGCGGTTGGGCGCTGGTTGCGTTAGGACGACGGCGTGCGCGTGGTTGTCCCCACTGGTGCAGGGGACAAGGCGTTCTGCACCGGGATCGACCGCGGCGACATTCCGAAACGGAGTACGACCCCTTCACCTACGAGGATCCCGGCCGCAAGGTCGGACCCAAGGGTCAGGAGCTGTAGAAGCCCATCGTCGCGGCCGTCTACGGCATGGCCTGCGCCAGCGGTTTCTACCTCCCGGAGAAGAGCGACATCATCATTGGCTCGGAGCATGCGACCTTCTCGATCCGCATGTCACGTACGGGATGACCCCGCCTCCTTCGAACCCATCTTGCTGATGAACAGGATGGCCTTCGGGATCTCGTGCACATGAGCCTGACCGGCGCCCATGAGCGCATGTCCGCCCGAACCGCCCGCGAGACCGGGTTGGTGAGCGAGATCGTCCCGGCCGCCGAGCTGGTGCCTGCCAGTCACGATCTCGCCCGCCGGTCGCCGGATCGCCGGCGATCAGCGTGCAGGCGACCCTGCGGACCCTCTGGGCAGCACAGGGCCTGTCCTCGGACCAGGCGTTGGCCCTCGGAAATGTGTTCCTCCAGCTCGAGACCTCGGCCCGCGCCTTGCGCGAGCGTCTGGACGCGTTTACGCAGCGAAAGTCGGGCGACTTGAAGGTGCGCTAACTGTTGGCCAGTGCGGCCACCTGCTGCGGCGTAAACGTGTACACGTTCTTCGGGTTGCAGTTCCAGATGCTCTGCGTCGGCTGCGTGATGGCTTTCTGGTAGACGAAACCGCTCGGCTTGGCCTGGAGAATGGCGAAGCAGGGTGATGGCTGGGGATTCTGGTTGGACAGGGCCAGCTTGGCTACCGGGGCCTGGATGCCACCGGCCGACCAGTTCTTCTCCGCCGCCGCGTTGTTCAGCACACAAGAAACCGTGAGATTGGCGCCGCATGCCGAAGCGGATTTGGCCCACAGCAGCCAGGACTCGGCGGCTTCCTCGTCGTCGAAGTCAACAGTGTCACCCTTGGCGTACTTGTGCATCACCTGGAGTAGCTGCTCGGTCGAGGGATTCTGCGATGCCATCTCGAGTGGCCACCAGCCGGTCTCGACGTAGATAGGAGGCAGGTGCAGCCCGGCCATGGCCTCAATGGTGGACTTCGCGTAGAACTGTACGCCGAGAATGACGAACGCCGGGTTGTAGTTGTCGGTCGCCATCGCCTGGAACCAGGGAGCCATGTTCCCCGAATCGGAGGGCCAGATTGCTTGATACCCACTGGTCGCCCACTGCTGGACGTAGGGAGCCCATACAGTTTCCTCCACCGGTGCTATCTGGAAGTTCTTGACGGTCCAGCCCATGGCCTGAGCCGCATCCTCGTATTTCCTCTCGGGCTCCAGGATGCTTGCTTGGTTCTCGGCTCCCATAGCAGCGTCTTTCACTGCCGTGGGGTATTTCTTGGCCAGCGCTGCGAACCAGCCGGCAGTGACATCCTTGTTGCTGATCCCGCTGGGGTTCACCTGCAAGGTGGCTCCCGCGCTTGCGTCGGAGACCGTGTAGCCGGTGATCGAACCCAGCCCGCATGCCTCCCGTACCGGAACCGACGGCTGGTCCAATGCCATGCCACCCCCGACCTCCATGAAGTCGCTCTGGCACGACTCGTTGGTCACCTGTGCCGCGTTGAAGAGCGCGGCGTCACGGTTGTCGATCACGATATGACGCCCGTTGATGCCGCCCGAGGCGTTACACCAAGCGGCGAAGGCATTGGCGAATTGCACGAACTCCTTCTCGAGGCCCGGCACAACCGTGTTGGACGCGTCGTTGGGAACGGCGATGTGGATCGTGTTGGTCCCGAGACCGCGAACCGAAGAGGAACCACCAGCCCCCGACTCGCAGATCTTGCCGACGCCGGGCCACTCCCCGTTCGTGGCAGGCGACGAGCTCGCCAGAGTGCGGGCTGGGGTGACCGAAGCCCCGGCCGGTGAGATAGCGGCGAGCGCCGCCGGACCCGCAACCATCGACACGGCAGCCGCGAGCGCCAGCGTCCTGCGTAGGATTCCTCCCGTAGCCTTCTGTGACATCATCCGTCCTCCCTAGGCTCCTGCGAGCGAGCATTTAATCAGGGCCGCGCCGCCGAAGGGCGTCGCGGCACATGACACACCGGGTTTTATTCCTATAGCCTGAATAAAATATATCGTTGCCAGGTGACGTGGGGGAGGGAACCGAAGCCGCCTGATGCATGACTTCATCATCTTCACCATCGGTGGCTTGGCGACTGCCAGCATCTACGCCATCACTGCCAGCGGCCTCACGCTGACCTACGCCACCACCGGCATCTTCAATTGGTCGCACGGCGCCATCGGGATGCTGGCGGCGTACGCCTATTGGCAAATGCACATCGGATGGGGTTGGCCGATCCTCGTCTCGTTCGCCGTGTGCCTGCTCGTCCTGGCACCCCTTTTGGGCATCATCCTCGAGGTCGGCGTCATGCGCAGGCTGGAGGGCACGTCGGAAGCCGCGAAGCTCGTCGTCACGCTGGCCCTCGCGCTCTCCATGGTCGGCATCGCGCAGTGGATCTGGGATCCACAGACGTACCGCGCGCTTCCCCCCCTTTTCGCCGGTGACACCCTCGTCATCGGCGCGATCCGCA
This sequence comes from uncultured Acidimicrobiaceae bacterium, assembly GCA_963828455.1. GTDB lineage: Bacteria > Actinomycetota > Acidimicrobiia > Acidimicrobiales > RAAP-2 > Bog-473. The sequence goes on from CAWHFH010000006.1 coordinate 194,036, forward strand.
TCTCGTACAACGACGTGGTCGTCCTCGCCGTCGCCTTGGCTGTGGCCGTCGGTCTCCGCTTACTTCTCTACCGGACGCGGATGGGGGTGACAATGCGCGCGTCGGTCGACGACCGGACGTTGACGACCTTGAATGGCGCCAGCAGCGTTCGCAGCGCGCGGTCGGCCTGGGTTGTCGGCTGCGTCCTGGCCGCGCTGGCTGGCATATTGGTCGCACCGACGGTGACGCTCTCGGCCACGGCGCTGACTCTGCTCATCGTTGACGCCTACGCCGCGTCCGTCATCGGCAGGTTGCGCAGCATCCCGATGACCTTCCTCGGTGCCATCATCCTCGGCCTCGCTGTCAGCTATTCGGTGGCGTACCTTCCCGCCAACGCCTACGTGCAGGGATTTGAGGGTGCCGTACCCGCGGTCGTCCTGTTCGTCTCGCTGCTGTTGCTCCCTCAGTCGCGGCTGCGCGGCCACGGTCTGCTCCGCAGCCGTGAGCTCGCGCTGGTGCCGACGTGGCGCGGCACGGCGATCTTCGGGGCAGTGGTCGTTCTCTTCACGGTCATGGCCGCGACCGTGGTCAGCCAGTCTGACCTCTACAGCCTCGATCGCGTGTGGGGTTTGGCCATCGTCGGCCTCTCTTTGGTCCCGGTGGTTGGCTATGCCGGCCGGCTCTCCCTGTGCCAGATGACGTTCGCGGGCATCGGCGCCATTGTGGTGGGCCATCTCGGTGGCAATCCGTTGTCGATTCTCGCAGCGGCGGGTATCTGCTCCATCGCCGGCGTCCTGGTGGCCCTTCCGGCACTCAGGCTGTCGGGGATCTACTTCGCCCTCTCGACAGCCGCCTTCGCGACCGCCATGGATGCCTGGGTCTTCCCCCTCCCGGCGTTCGACCTCTTCGGGCACCAATTCGCGCCTTTCGGGTCGGGCTCGCTCAATTTCGTGCCATTCCACATAGGCGGTTGGTCGCTCACTAGCAAGGAAGGGCAGTTCATCGTAGGAGCGGTCGTCTTCGTGCTGCTCGCCGCCCTCGTGGTTCTCGTGCGCCGTTCCGAGTTCGGAAGCCGTTTATTCGCTTTTAAGGACAGTCCCGTGGCGTGTGCGACCCTCGGGATGAACACACGGCTTCTCCCGATCGCGGTTTTCGCGATCTCTGCCGCCATTGCGGGCGTCGGTGGCGCGTTGTACGGCGAGGCCCTGGGCAGTGCCGCGCCCGACATCTACCAGTTCCTCACCGGCCTCACCGTGCTCTTGACCATGGTGGTCGCCGGCATCGGTGCCGTGGGAGCTGGGGTGGGTGCGGGCTACTTCCTGGGCGGGCCGACGCTGACCAACTTCTTCCCCTCACTCACGCAGCTGCAGACGGTGCTCGTTGGGGGCAGTGCCGTGGGTGTGGGGACGTCGCCCAACGGTCTCATCTCGTCGGGCCTGCGGCCCGCGTGGAGCTCGGTCGTCCGGCGCCGCGCGCTCTTCGGCACCGTAACTCTCGCCGTGTTCCTCCTCTGGGGACTCCGCCTGGCCGGCGTGATCGCCAACTGGACCTTCGCCTGGGCACTGTTGGCCATCGTGCTCGGTTGTTCCGTCGTCCCGTACGCGCTCGATCGCCGGCGTGGGGACGCGCCGGCCGCATTCGGCATGCCGGCCCTGGTGCCTTCCCATGCTGCCGGGCCCGGGCCGGCCGATGCATCGCTCGCACCCCAGGACCTGAGCCCGCTGCGGGAGCAGGAGTCGACGATTGCAGGGACGGGGACACATGGCGCTTGACGTGCGCGGCGTCAGCGTGAACTTCGGGGGCCTCGCCGCGCTCTCGGAGGTCTCGCTCGAGGTTCCCGACGGATCCATCACGGGTCTCATCGGGCCAAACGGAGCGGGCAAGACGACGCTCTTCGACGTGATCACGGGCATGCGCAAACCGAGCCGCGGAGACGTCAGTTTCAACGGCCAGGATCTGAAGGGGGTGTCTCCCTACCGTCGCTCTCGGCTTGGGTTGGGGCGTACCTTCCAAAGGTTGGAGCTCTTCGGCACGCTCACGGTCCGAGAGAACGTCCGGGTCGCGGCATCCATCGGTCGCCGGCACGCGCGGCAGTCCCCCGGCGACGGGCACGGATCGGTGGACGAAGTGACCAACAGCCTCCTCGGACGGGTCCATCTCGATGGCGTCGCCGAGGCCCGAGCCGACACCTTGCCGACCGGCACCGGAAGGCTGGTGGAGTTGGCGCGGGCGCTGGCCATCCATCCCACGACGCTGCTACTCGATGAGCCCGCCTCGGGCCAGAATCCCGAGGAGACGAGCCGCTTCGCCGGCATTCTGCGAACGCTCAGTGCCGACGGCCTGGCCATTCTGCTGGTTGAGCACGACATGGACCTGGTGATGAGCGTGTGCGACACCGTGTTCGTCCTGGTGCACGGGGAGGTCCTGTGCTCGGGAACCCCCATCGAGATACGGGGCGACCCTGCGGTCGCGGATGCCTATCTGGGCAGCCTGGTTGAGGCCGAGGGTGGCTGACGCGGCGAGCCCGCTGCTCGAGGCCCGTGGCATCCGGTGCTGCTATGAGAGCGTCGAGGTCCTCCACGGCGTCGACCTGCGAATTGCCCGAGGGAGCGTGACTGCCGTGCTCGGACCGAATGGCGCGGGAAAGTCGACGCTTCTGTCCGTGCTGGCGGGCCTCAACCACCCGTCCGCCGGCGAAGTCTTCTTCGACGGTACGCTGGTGCGAGCTGGTGCTGGTCACGCGCTGGTGCACGCGGGCCTGTGCCTCATTCCGGAGGGCAAGGGCATCTTCCCCAACCTCACCGTCCAGGAGAATCTCTGGATGATGACCCACCGGGGCACCAACCGACGCCAGGTAGAGGAGCGGGCGTTCGGCCGGTTTCCGCAATTGTCAACCCGACGCAAGCAGGCAGCCGGAACGTTGTCCGGGGGTGAGCAGCAGATGCTCGCCCTTGCCCGCGCCGTGTCGACGGAACCGAAACTCCTGATGCTCGACGAGCTCTCCATGGGATTGGCGCCGATCGTCGTAGAGGACCTCTACGACGCGGTGGGTGCGCTGGCGCGCGATGGAGCGACCGTCGTCGTTGTCGAGCAGTTCGCCCAGTTCGCCCTCAAGGTCGCCCAGCAGGCGGTGGTGATGACCGGGGGACGGGTCGTTCACACCGGGCCAGCGGTCGAGGTGGCGACCCATCTGGCCGAGCTGTACCTCGGCGGGCACGCTGAGAACGGGAACTCACCCGACTCCGGCGACATGGGCGAATCCGCGGAACGCTGACGACGGCGGGGTCAGACCGCCGAGCTGAGCGAACGACGCTCGTGGAAGAGGTCGACGACGTATTCAGCCTGTTGCGCGAGCATCTTTGAATACTCGGTGGCCGCACGGTCCGCGTTGCCCTGGCGGATGGCCCGCACGATGGCGCGCAGCCCTTTGCGTTCGGGCTCAATCGCCCGGGGGACGAGGACGAAGAAAGGGCCGGGCACCAGAGCCGACATGGCGCGGAGCACCACCGTGATACGAGGGGAGCGGGCTGCTTCGACCACGGTGGCGTGGAAGGCCAAGGCGAGCTCGCCGAGCTTCACCTGGTCGTCAGTGGCGTCGACCTGCTTGCTGAGCTCGGTCAGACGAGCCACCACCTCGGGATCCGCCCGTTCGGCGGCTCGGCGCGCCGCGAGGCCGTAGATCAGACCGAACAGCTCGTAATGGTCGCGGATCACGTGCTCGTCGAACGCGTTCACGAACGTCCCACGGTGCAGACGGGTGGTCACCCAGCCCTCTCGTTCGAGCGCGATGATCGCCTCGCGGATGGGGATGCGGCTGACGCCGACGGCCCTTGCTACTTCGTCCTGCGGCAACCGCATGCCTTCTTGGAGCTGCCCGTCGAAGACGAGCTGGCGGATGTACGCGGCGGCCTGCTCGCCGCTGCCCTTGCGGATCACCGCGACGGCGGAAGCCGGGATCTGCGCGGATTTCGGAGAGCCGGTCACCTCAGCAGGGGTTTTCGGCATGGATACATCATATTCTCTACACAATCCCGGGCAGGTGATCGCGCTGCGGAATGCGGCCCCGTTGGTAGGCCCGGTCCCCCGGCGCAGAGGCCTGGCCGGAACACCGATCCGGTCTTCCGGAGAGGTTTGTATATCATATATCGAAGCGGCCCCCAACGGGGAAGCCAGACCGGAGGTGCATGCGGTGGAGGCGCGTACGAGAGAGGAGGCCGGTGCCGGACTGGACGGGATCCCTCCCATCGTCGATCTCGACGCACACGTCGTCGAGCCGGCTGACGTGTGGTCGGCCCGGCTGCCCGCCCGCTATCGCGATGTCGGCCCGCGCATCGAGCTGCTCCCGGGTGGGGTGCCGAAGCTCGTGGGGAGCAGCTACGTGGAGGAGCCCGGGACGGAGGGGCCCGAGGTGGCGTGGTGGTGCTACGAGGACCATCGCGCGTCGCTCAAGCGCACGATTGCCGCGGCCGGTTTTCCTCGCGAGGAGGTCCAGCTGCGCGGCGTGCGCTACGACGAGATGCGACCGGGCTGTTACCGCGTCAAGGAACGCCTGGAGGACATGGACGTCAACGGGGTGCAGGCGCAGCTCTGTTTCCCGAACTATCCGCGCTTCTGCGGCCAGCAGTTCCTCTGGGGCAAGGACCGGGAACTGGCCGGGCTGTGCATCGACGCCTACAACGACTGGATGGTGGAGGAGTGGTGCGGGGAGAGCGGCGGCCGGCTCATCCCGCTGTGCCTCATCCCGCTGTGGGACGCCGATCGCGCCGCGGCCGAGGTCCGGCGCAACGCAGCCCGGGGTGTGCGTGCGGTCGCCTTCAGCGAGCTCCCCACGTACCTCGGGCTGCCGAGCCTGTACAGCGGGACATGGGACCCGTTCTTCACCGCCTGCGAGGAGACAGGGACCGTGGTGTGCATGCACATCGGATCGGGGACCAAGACCCCGCAGGCCTCGCCCGACGCGCCCGATGCAGTGGCGGCCACCATCCTGTTCGGCAACAGCGCCGCCAGCCTGGTGGACCTGCTCTACTCCGGCACGCTCCACCGCTTCCCCGGCCTCAAGTTCATGTACGCCGAGGCCCAGATCGGATGGATCCCCTACGTCCTCGAGCGGGCGGACGACGTGTGGACGACACACCGGGGCTGGTCGAACTCGCAGCGCGACTGCCCCGAGCCTCCCTCGACCTACTACCGGCGCGGGAACGTGACGAGTTGCTTCTTCAAGGACGCTGTCGGCGTGGCGCTCCTGGACGACATCGGCGTCGACAACGTGGTCTTCGAGACGGACTACCCGCACTCCGACAGCACCTGGCCGGACTCTCGGCAGGCGGCCGCCGAGCAATTCGGGCACCTGGACGCGGGCTCGGTGCGCAAGATCGCGCGGGACAACGCCATTGCGCTGCTCGGTCTCAGCCTGCCGGCGGCCTGAGCAGACCGCCATACACTCTGCGGTCGTGCACGGGATCATCGGGTTCGGCGGGTACCTCCCTTTCCGGCGCCTCGACCTCTCGACGGTGGCCGACGTGGCCGGCGGCGGCGGGCGCAAGGGGACCCGGTCGGTCGCCTCCTTCGACGAGGACGCCACGACCATGGCGGTGGAAGCGGCTCGGGCGGCGCGGCGGCGGGTCCCCGATGTCCCGGTCGAGTCGGTGTGGTTCGCCACGGTGGCGCCCCCGTATCTCGACAAAACGAACGCCACTGTGCTGCAGGCGGCGCTGCGGCTCCCGGTCGACGTAGGTGCGTACGACCTCGTCGGCTCGGTGCGCGGGGCCATGGGCGCACTGCGCGCCGCCGCGTCCCAGAGCGGGCCGGCGCTGGCGGTGGCGGCAGACCTTCGCACCGGCCTGGCGGGCGGCCCCGACGAGTCGTTCTTCGGCGACGGCGCGGCTGCGCTGGTGGTCGGCGCCGACACGCAGGGAGACGTGGTGGCCGAGTTCGGACCCTGGGTCTCGGTGACCGGCGAGTTCGTGGACCGCTGGCGCGTGCCCGGCGAGCAGCGGTCGCGGGTGTGGGAGGAGCGCTTCGGCGAGATGCGGTACGGCGAGCTCGGCGCCGACGCGTTGGATCGACTGTGGAAGGCCGCCGGCATCGGGCCCGACGACGTGGACCACCTGATCGTGACCGGCCCGCACGGCCGTGCGTGCAAAGCGGTGGCGCAGCGTTCCGGCGTCCCGGCCGACCGGCTGGTCGACGACGTGGCACCGGTAGTCGGCAACACCGGTGCGGCGCACCCGCTGCTGTTGCTGGTCGACCTCCTGGAGCGGGCCGAGGCGGAGCGCACGATCGTGCTGCTGACGCTGGCCGACGGCGCCGAGGCCTTGGTGCTGCACACGACCCGCGCGCTGAAGGGGGCGCACGCCGCCGGGGCGAGCGTCGGCACGCAGGTCGGCGGCGGGGGGCCCGTCTCCTACGGCCGCTACCTGGCGTGGCGCGGCATCTTGCCCGTCGAGCCGCCCCGACGCCCCGAGCCGGCGCGGACCTCGTCGTCGGCGGCGGGGCGGTCGGTGCCCTGGAAATTCGGGTTCGAAGGTTCGCGCTCTGCCGACGGCAGCATGCACCTGCCGCCCCTGCCCGACGAGGGCGAGCTCGAGCCGATGGCAGACGCGCGGGGCACGGTCGCCACGTTCACGATCGACCGGCTCTCGTACACACCGAGCCCGCCCATGGTCTTCGCCGTGGTGGACTTCGACGGCGGCGGGCGGCTCCCGGTCGAGCTGACAGACGTCGACGCCGACCAGGTCGCGGTGGGCGACCGGGTCGAAATGACCTTCCGGCGGCTCTCCACCGCGGACGGGATCCACAATTACTTCTGGAAGGCGCGGCCGTGCCGGGAAGGCGATGACTGATGGGCTCGCACGGGATCACCGACAAGGTGGCCATCGTCGGGATGGCCTGCACGAAGTTCGGCGAGCACTGGGGCCTGGGGACCGACGACCTCGTCCTACAGGCCGCCGAGGGCGCGTTCGACTCGGCCGGGGTCGGCCGGGCCGACGTCGACGCCTATTGGCTCGGCACCGCGCAGTCGGGCATGAGCGGCCTGCTGCTGGCCCGGCCACTGCGCGTCAAGGACAAGCCGGTCACCCGGGTCGAGAACTTCTGCGCGTCGGGATCGGAGGCGCTGCGCCAGGCGGCCTACGCCGTATCGAGCGGTGCCTATGACGTCGCGCTGGCCCTCGGGGTGGAGAAGCTCAAGGACTCGGGGTTCCAGGGCGCCAACGCGTTCCCGGTGCCGAGCGACGGGACGAACCGCACGGTGACGGCCGCAGCCATGTACTCCATGATCGTCCCCGCGTACGCCAAGCGCTACGGCGTCGAGGTGGACCAGGTGAAGCAGGCACTGGCACGCATCGCCTCGAAGAACCACGCCAACGGCGCGCGCAATCCCAGGGCTCAGTTCCGCAAGGAGATGAGCGTCGAGCAGCTGCTCGCCATGCCGCGCATCGCCGGGGAGCTCTCGGTGTTCGATTGCGCCGGCGTCGCCGATGGGGCCGCCGCTGCCGTGGTCGTCCGGGCCGAGGACGCGCATCGGTACACAGAGCACCCGCTCTACGTGAAGGCCCTCTCGTTCGTGGTCGGGGACGGGAGCGGGGTGAGCGACCCCGACTACGACTACACGACCTTCCCCGAGGTCGTGCTCTCCGCGCAGGAGGCCTACCGCCAGGCCGGCATCAAGGACCCGCGGTCCCAGCTGGCGATGGCCGAGGTCCACGACTGCTTCACGCCGACCGAGCTCGTGCTGATGGAGGACCTGGGCTTCAGCGAACGGGGCAGCGCGTGGAAGGAGGAGCTCGCCGGAACCTTCGAGCTCGACGGCGAGCTCCCGGTGAACCCCGACGGCGGCCTCAAGAGCTTCGGCCATCCCGTCGGCGCGTCCGGCCTCCGCATGATGTTCGAGGCGTGGCTGCAGCTGCGGGGCGAGGCCCCCGAGGAGCGGCGGATCTCGACCTATGGCAAGCGGAATCTCGCGTTGACACACAACCTGGGCGGGTATCCGGGCGAGATGGTCTCCTTCGTCTCCATCCTCGGCACCGAGGGCCCGTCCGCCGCGGGCTGAGCAACGGTCCTCAGGCCGTCAGGCCGTCAGGCTGTCCGGACGTCAGGCCGTCAGGCTGTCCGGACGTCGCGACGACGGGTCGGCCTCGGCCGAGGAGTGAGTGCCCCGCTCGGCGACGGGATTCCAGTCCTCACCCCGCCGCACCGCGAGCCCGACGAGCACCGTCGTCAGGTGGTCCTCGAAGTCAGGCGACGTCCGGATGGGCCATAGGTCGAGCAGCGCGCGCAGGCCGACCAGTTCGTCCGGTGGGCGGCCCGCGACCACCCGGTGCAGATCGGAAAGGAGCGAACGCCCGTCGCTCGTCGCGGCGCGCACGCGGATCTCTTGCACCGCGGCGCCGACGGCGCACTGCGCCACCGTGTCGAACGCGGTCAGCGCTTCGATCGGGTCGAAGCCGGCGCGGCCGAGCACCTTGATCACCGAGTCGACCACGTCGCCCATGGCGTCCCACCGCAGCCCGCCGTTCATGAACTGCACCAGGATCTCGGGCTCCTCCACGAAGGAGCGGCAGACGTGACGGGCCCATTCGCGCAGCCATTCGTCCCAGTGCTGGCCGGTGTCCTCGGGCGCGGCGACACCGGACAGGGACTGTTCGGCGGCCAGAACGAGGAGCTCGCGCCGGTTGGCCACGTGGTGGTAGAGCCCCGCCACGCTGACGCCGAGGTGGTCCGCCACCGCCTTCATGGAGATGCCGTCGAGCCCCAGGTCGAGTACCGCCTTCGCGATGGCTGTGCGATCGATGCGGGCAGGGCGCCCAACCTTGCCCGCGGGCATCAGGTCGCCGGCACCGCCGACGCGCCGTGCACCTCCGTCCGTGACGGCCCGATCCGCGCGGCCACCGGCGCCAATTTCTCGACGTCGAAGCGGTAGACGGCGGCGGCGTTCGTCCCGAGCATGCGCGCCGCCTCCTCCGGCGGCACGTCGGCGAAGGCCTCGGCGATCGCCTTGCGCGTGTGGGGCCAGGTGCCCTCAGGGTGCGGGAAGTCGTTGCCCCACATGAAGGCGTGCACACCGATCTCGTGGCGGCGCTGGATCTCCTCGGCGCTCGGCGTCGACGCACCCACGAAGACGTTGGTCCCGAAGAACTCGCTCGGCTTCTTCGAAATGGTCGACGTGAACGCATTGCCGAGCTTCTCGGTGTTGTGCCCGCCCAGGTACTTCTCGTCCATCCGGCCCACGATGCCCGGGAGCCACCAAGCCCCGTCCTCGGTGATGGCGAAGCGCAGGCCGGGATGGCGCTCGAAGACGCCACCCCACAGGAGCGCCCACAGCGGGCGGGCCGCCCACCACCATGCCTCGGTGGCGTAGATGGCGATGAGGCCCGGCGCCGTCATCGAGATGTCGCGCGACGCGCCGCCCGAGTGGACGTGGACCACCATGCCGTTGGCCTCGCAGGCCGCCCAGACCGGCTCGTAGCGCAGATCGTTGTACGACGGCTTGTCGGCCCACAGTGTCGGGATCATCATGGCCCTGAAACCGGTGCTCGCCAACCTCTCTATCTCGGCCACGGCGGCGTCGATGTCGTGCAGGATCGGCACGGTGGCCACGCCGCAACGGCGTTCGGGGCTCGCGGCGCAGAGCTCCTCGAGCCAGCGGTTGTGCGCCTGGGCGCCTGCCATGACCAACTCGCCGTCGAGGTCACCCGAGGATCCGAGGCCCGCGTGGAACGGCGCCGAGGCGCCGCCGCCGAGCACGTCGGCATCCGGAAAGATCACCTCGGCGGCCACGCCCTCCTTGTCGAGCTCGTCGTCGCGCACGGCCGGGTCCCAGGAGGCCCGCCGGCCGCCGTCGCCGGTCTCAGCCTCCCATTTCGCCTCGAACCCGCCCGCGTCGCTCTGTTCGGCACGGGCCTTGTTCATTTCGAGCGCCATGGCCAGGTCGGCGTCAAAGGCCGCGTGGTACTTGGGGTCGAGATAGTCGCGGTAGCGCTCGGCCGGTGGCCCGGCATGGGTGTCAGAGGAGATCACCAGGTAGCGGCCGCTGTCGTCGGTGAGTCCGGTCATTGTTCGTTCCTCTCTCTGCGCGTGGCCGGGGACGATTCAGTCGATGGCGTCGGCGGGGTCCGAATAGAACTGCGTGCACCACGCCCGGTGGTCGAGGATGGTCCGCTCCTCCTTCGTGAGCACGGGCCGCTCGACGTAGCGCTTGTTCTCCCAGATGGGTATGTCCTGGCTGACACCGCCCAGGAACGACTCCGCGACCTTCTTTGCCGCGCCGGGGCCGGCGCTCTTCGGCGTGGTGAAGATCCAGCGGACGAGGACTTGTTCCTCGTCGATCGGCGTGGTCGACGTGAGGAAGGTCATAGTGTTCGTCATGCGCAGAACGCCCAGCCCGAGCCCGAAGGTCTCGCGCACGAAGAACCCGTCCATGCTCGTGGCGCGCTTGTAGCCGCCGTCGATGAACATCTCCTGCTCGGGGATGGCGGGCGTGCCGTGCACGAACTGGAAGTGCACGGCATCGTGGTTGTTCTCCGCCATCTCCTGACAGCTGGTGCGGATGGTGAACGCTTCGGTGTGGGGATCGCTCCACTCTGGGTCGGACAGCTCGGGCACCTCGGGCACGTCGTAGAACGGCGGTTTGCCTTCGAGGTGGTGCCAGGCCCAGATCATGCCGTTGCGCTCCAGGGTGGGATAGGCGCGGACGACGGCCTTGGAAGGGATCTTTCCCGAGCCGTAGGGGATGTCGGTGCACTTGCCGCTCTCACCGTCGTAGCACCAGCCGTGGAAGGGGCACTGGAGGATCTCGCCGCGTACCGTGCCCCCGACGCCGAGATGTGCACCCAGGTGGGCGCAGTAGGCGGCGGTGACCCTCGGCACCCCACGCTCGGTGCGGAAGACGACCAGGTCGCGACCGAAGACGTGCAGCGGCTCGACGGCGCCGGCCTTCACGTCGCCGGAGTCGGCCACGATGAACCAGCCGTTCGGGACGGGGAAGGGGAAGCGCGGGCCGGCCTCGCTGCGGACGTGGGCGCGGACAGAAGCGTCACGGATCAGGTCGAGACGCCGTGGCATGCCGGCGCCGGAATGTGCGTCCAGACCCTCGATTACCTGGTCCTCGGTGCGAACGTCGGTCATGGCGACCCCCTTGACGGCCGGGCGGCGGAGGAGGCATTGCTCTCCTCGCATTTCCGTACCTATTATCAAAACTGCTCCGGCTTTAACTGTCAAGATGGGGAGAGCGCGATGGAGGATCTGCAGGACAAGGTGGCCGTGGTGACCGGCGGTGCCAGTGGCATCGGGTTGGCTCTGGTCCGGGCCTTCCTGGGGGAGGGCATGCGGGTCGCCGTCGCCGACGTAGACGAGCCCGCGCTCGAGGTGGTGGCCACGGAGTTCGCCGGCGACGGCCGGGTGCTCGTGCACCGCACGGACGTGACGAGCGCCGAGTCGGTGGCCTCGTTGGCCGACGCGGTCTACGGCGGCTTCGGCGCATGCCACGTCCTGTGCAACAACGCCGGCGTCGGCGCACCGAGCGCGAAGCTCTGGCAGACCACCCCGAACGACTGGGCCTGGGTGTTCGGCGTCAACGTGACGGGCGTCGTCCACGGACTCCTCACATTCGTGCCTCGCATGCTCGAGTCGGGCGGGGAGGGACACATCGTGAACACGTCCTCGTCGGACGGCCCGATCTCGCCGTTGCCGACCGCCTCGGTCTACGCCGCCAGCAAGGCGGCCGTGAGCGTGCTCACCGAGTGCCTGGCCGCTCAGCTCGCCGAGGAAAACGCGTCCATCGGGGTCTCGGTGTTCTACCCCTCCGGCGGGCTGTTGCGGACGGGCCTGTGGACCTCGGACCGCACGCGGCCGCCGGCCCTGGCCCGGGAGCGGCCCCGCGAGACCGAGGCGATGACGCCGGAGAAGCTCGAGGAGATGGCGGCGTCGGCGGGGCGCCAGCTGCACTGGCAGCCACTCGAGGAGCTGGCGGCCCAGGTCGTCGACGGCATCCGCGCCGGGCGGTTCGTGATCATGAAGGACGCCGTCGATGCCGCCGCCACCTTGCGGGGCCGCGCCGACGCGTTCGCCGCCGGGGTGCTGCCCACGCCGGCCCACTTCGGCTGAGCCCGGCGGGGCCGGGTCCAGAAATAAGAACTAGACTCCGGTTCTAACCTCGCCTATGCTGGTTGCATGGCCACGTCTGCATCGACCGCGCCCCTGACGCTCATCTCGGCGGACACGCACGCCGGCGGGAGCCATGAGCAGTACCGGGAGTACCTCGACCCGGTGTACCGCGAGGAGTTCGACGCCTGGCGCGGGAAGTACAAGAACCCGTGGAAGGACCTGCGCGACACCGACCGGCGCGTCCGCAACTGGGACGACGAGCGGCGCTCCGCCGACGAGCTCGCCGACGGCGTGGTGGGGGAGGTCATCTACCCGAACACGGTGCCACCCTTCTTTCCCGGTTTCGTCCTCTTCGCCGGGCCGCCCAAGCCCGAGGACTACGAGCACCGGCGGGCCGGGATCAAGGCGCACAACCGGTGGCTGGTGGACTTCTGCGCCCACCGTCCGGCCCAGCGGGCCGGGGTGGGACAGATCTTCCTCAACGACATCGACGACGCGATCGCCGATGCGACGTGGATCAAGGAGCACGGACTGCGCGGCGGCGTGCTCCTGCCGGTGGTTCCCCCGGACGTGACGTGGGTCAAGCCCCTGTACGACCCCGACTACGACCGTCTCTGGGCGGCGCTGCAGGACATGGACATCCCGGTCAACGTGCACGCCGGCACCGGGTTCCCGAATTACGGCCGCTACCAGGCAACGCCGATGCTCATGATCGCCGAGGTCGCGTTCTACGGCATGCGGCCCTTGGTCCATCTCATCCTCTCGGGTGTGTTCGAGCGTTTCCCCCGCCTCAAGTTCGCCTTCACCGAAGGAGGTGCGGCGTGGCTGCCCGAGACGCTCCGCCATCTGGACTACGTGATCACGAACGTGCAGAAGGGCTCCATCGGCGAGCTCAAGTACACGAAGGACCAGGCACTCCCGCGCACAGCGACCGAGTACTTCAACCAGAACGTGTGGATGGGCGTGAGCTTCCCGAAGCCGGCCGACATGGACGTGCGCGGCAAGATCGCGCCGGACCGCTTCATGTGGGGCAGCGACTACCCGCACGACGAGGGCACCGAGCCCTACACGCGCGAGCACCTGCGGCAGGTGACCCAGGACGTGCCCGAACACGACCTGCGCCGGATCCTCGGGCTCAACGCGGCGGCGCTCTACGACTTCGACGTCGAGGCGCTGGCGCCCCTGGCCGAGCAGTACGGCCCGACCCTCGAAGAGGTGCGCCAGCCGCTGGTCGGGTTGCCCGCGCAGCCGAACCGTGCGCTGATCCAGGGCCAACGCAACGTGTCGGCCGCCACGCCGGCCTGACCACGGCGAACCGCCGCTTCGACTAGGCCGTGGCGCGTGCCGCCAGCCGGCCGAGGTCGGCGCCCGTCCCCTTCCGCTCGAAGCGGCCCTTGTCGAAGGAGCGGACGGAGACGTCGTGGCCCGGCGCCTCGGCGCGCAGCGCCGCCACCGTGCAGCGATCCTTGGTCCGGTGTGCCAGCGGGTCGAACGAGTACCAGCGGCAGGCGTTCTCGTAGGTGATGCGGGACAGTTCGTCGTCGGGGACGTCCGCCGCCACGCGGGCGATCTCCTCGGGCGCTTCGGGCCACGACGAGTCGGAGTGCGGGTAGTCGCACTCCCACGCGATGTTGTCGAGCCCGATGTCGTGGCGCAGCGTGATCCCGACCGGGTCCGCGATGAAACAGGTCAAGAAGTGCTGGCGGAACACGTCACTGGGCAACCGGTCACCGAAGTCCTGCCCCGTCCAGGCGCGGTGCATGTCGTAGGTGCGGTCGAGCCGGTCGAGGAAGTACGGGATCCAGCCAGTGCCGCCCTCGGAGAGTGCGAAGCGGATGTCGGGGTACTCCTTGAGAACCCGCGACCACAGCAGGTCGGCGGCCGCCTGGCAGATGTTCATGGGCTGCAGGGTGATCATGACGTCGACCGGCGCGTCGGGTGCCGTGACCGACAGCTGGCCCGACGAGCCCAGGTGGATCGAGACGACCACGCCCTCATCGCACACCGCGTTCCACAAGGGGTCCCAGTGCTCGGCGTGGAAGCTCGGGTACCCGAGCGTGGCCGGGTTCTCCGTGAAAGTGATCGAGTGGCAGCCCTTGGCGGCCACCCGGCGCACCTCGGTGGCGGCCAGCTCGGGGTCCCACAGCACCGGCAGCGCCATCGGGATGAAGCGGCCGAGGTACGCGCCGCACCACTCGTCGATGTGCCAGTCGTTGTAGGCCTGCAGCACCGCGAGTGCCAGGCCCTTGTCCTCGCAGGCGGCGAAGAGCCGTCCGCTGAAACCGGGGAAGGAGGGAAAGTTCATGGATCCGAGCACCCCGCCGGCGTCCATGTCCTTGATGCGCTCGTGGACGTCGAAGCAGCCAGGACGCATTTCGTCGAAGGCCGTGGGCTCCACGCCGTACTCCTCCTTGGGCCGTCCAGCCACCGCGTTCAGGCCGATGTTGGGGATCACCGCGCCGTTGAACACCCAGGCGTCCGAGCCGTCGGGCCGGCGCTCCACCCGTGGCGCCTCGTCTCTGTAGCGCCCCCGCAGGTGGCCTGCGAAGAGGTCCGGCGGCTCCACCACGTGGTCGTCCACGCTGACGAGGATCATGTCCTCCGCCCTCATGGCACCTCCTCTCCGGCCCTCATCGGACCGCTTGCACAAATGGTACGGCCGACCTTGCCGGGCCGGCCCCCGTTCAACGCTTCTCGTACTCGATCCCGGCCGCTTCGGCGTCCCACGTGGCCGCCGTGACACCCTCCTCGCGCAGCTCGCGTTTGAGGACGCGCCCCACCGGGCTGCGGGGCAACGCCGGGCGGAACTCGATGTAGCGCGGCAGGCAGAAGTAGGGGAGCGCGTCGATGCACCAGCGGAAGAGCTCCTCCTCGCTGAGCTGGACGCCCTCCTTCACCGTGGCGGTGATCTTCAGGTCGTCCTCGGTCAAGGGGCTGGGGACCGCGTGGACCGCCACGTCGGCCAGCGCGCCGTGCCCCATCAGGACCGACTCCACCTCGTAGCTGGCAATGTTCTCGCCCCGACGCCGGAGGTAGTCGGCCTTGCGGTCGACGAAGTACAGGTAGCGGTCCTCGTCGATCCGGCCGATGTCACCGGTGTGGTACCAGAGGTTGCGCATCGTCTCGACGGTCACGTCGGGACGCCCCCAGTAGCCCTCGAACATCACGTGCGGCTGCCTCGGCCGGAGCACGATCTCGCCGTCGGTTCCCGCGGCGAGCTCGTGGTCGTCGTCGTCGAAGATCCGGACGTCGAAGAACTCATCGTTGACGACGCCGGCGGCGTTGGGGCGGTTCTCCACCCCGGGCGGCTGCCAGGAGACCAGGCTGGCCTCGGTGACGCCGTACGCGCCGCTGAACGTCTCAATCCCAAAGCGCGACCGGAGAATGCCGTCCACCTCGGGCGGCAGGGGGACCGCGCCCATCAGGCGCAAGGTGCGGTTGGCCTCGGGCGCGCCCGACCCCGGCATCTCGGGGCGGTCCACGTCGTGCGCCAGCAGATACGCCATCGTCCCCAGGGTCGAGGTGACGGTGGCCCCGACGCGGTTCATCTCGGGCCAGAACTGCGAGACCGAGAACCGGCGGAAGATGGCGCCGCGTCCGCCGAAGAGGAGCGTGCCCACGACGGCGGTCACCAGCGCGTTGAAGTGGTACATGGGGAGCGGCGTCCACGTCACGTCGTCGGCCGTGCGCTTCCAGCAGAGGCCGATCTGCCGGGCCAGGGCCTCGTGGTAGTTGTGCGTCAGCATGCACCCCTTGGACAGCCCGGTGGTGCCGCCGGTGTAGATGAAGGTGGCCAGGTCGGACGGCCGGACGTCGACGGCGGGCGCCTTGCCGGCGGCCGCCATGATCTCGTCCCAGCGGTGCACGGCCACCCGGCCGAGCGCGGGTGCCGGCGCGGCTGCGCCCCCCCCGCCTTCGTCGTCGCCGGCGTCCACGTCGTCGACGACGATCACATGCTCGAGGGTCGGGACGTCCCGGGCGATGGCCGCGACGCGGTCGAGATAGCTGGCCGCGACGACGACCACGCGGGAGCCGGAATCGGTGAGCTGGTGGGTGAGGTAGGTGCCCTTGTACGCCGTGTTGACGGGGACCGCGATACGGCCGGCGCGCACGGTGCCGGCCCAGGTGAGGAGCGCGGGCGCCGAATTCTCGAGCAGCGAGGCGACGCGGTCGTATTGGGCCGTTCCGAGTTGGTCGAGGACCCCGCCGAACCGGTCGCCCGCCGCGACGACGTCGCCGGCGGAGAGCTTCGTCCCGGCGACGTCGAGGTACTCGCCGTCCGGGTCGGTTTCGAGCCGGCGGCCGAACAGCTGGGGGACCGTGAGTTGCTCGTCCCCGGCCCAGACGCGGTCGGCCACTGGTGCTCCCTCCCATTTCTTCTTCGGGCCCGCACCCGGGGCCGGATAGCAGCGACCGGATATTGTATGTAAATCGAGAACCTCGGCAAACTCCTCGTCGACCACCCCTTCGCCGACGGGCGCGAGCTGCTGTGCACGATCGACGGGGTGCAGAGCGCCGGGGAGGCCCGGGCCGCCGCGCGTGCCACGGCCGAGATGCTCAGGACATCGGGGGTCGGGCCCGGGCAGGGCGTGGCGGTGCGCCTGCCCAGTGGCCCGGAGCTCGTCACGACCATGGCCGGCATCTGGCTGGCCGACGCGGTCTTCGTGCCGGTGAACGACCGCTCCCCCCCGGCCGAGGTCGATCACGTGCTGGCGACGGTCCGCCCGGCCGCGCTCGTCGACCCCGACGGGATTTCCGTGCTGTCGGACCCGATGCGCCACGACCGCGACGTGGCGTTCGTCACCTGGACGTCCGGGACGACCGGCGCGCCCAAGGCCATCCTCCAGACGCACAGCGGCTACCTCGAGCTCCTCGACCGTGTGCTCGCGCCGCTGCGCGGCGACGGCGGCGGCACGCCCAAGGAGGCACGAGAGCCGACACCGAACCTGGTGCCGGTGTCGATCGCACTGAACGCCGGGATCTACAACGTATGCTTCGGGTTGCGCGCGGGCGCCGCCATCGTCCTCATGCCGCGGTTCACCACCGGCGAGTTCGCCGAGCTCGTGCGGCGCTACGAGATCCGCTCGACCGTGTTGCCGCCGGCGGCCATGGTGATGCTGGCGACGGATCCCGGCGTGACCGACCTGGCCCCGTTGCGCTACGTCCGCAGCATCACCGCGCCGCTGTCACCGCCGGCCGCCCGCCGTTTCATGGAACGCTTCGGGACCGTCGTGCTGAACAGCTACGGACAGGCCGAGGTGGGCGAGGTCGTCGGCTGGACCGCGGCCGACGCGCGGGAGCACCCCGACAAGCTCGGCGCGGCCGGGCGGCCGCACGCCGGCGTCGACATCCGGGTGGTCGACGACGCCGGGCGCGAGGTCGAGATGGGCAACGTCGGCGAGCTCCTGGTGCGCCCGCCACGGATGGCGGCCGGCTACGCGGGCGGCGCGTCCCTCGAGGACCGCGTCGACGCCGACGGGTTCGTCCGCACCGGGGACCATGCCCGCGTCGACGCCGAGGGATTCGTCTGGATCGAGGGCCGGACGTCGGACCTCATCAACCGCGGCGGCAACAAGGTCTTCCCCGAGCAGGTGGAGGAAGTGCTGCGCCTGGTGCCCGGCGTCGACGACGTTGCGGTCGTCGCGCGCCGCGACGAACGGCTGGGCGAGGTGCCCGTGGCCGTGGTCGTCGGCTCGGCCCGCGACGAGGACCTCGAAGCGGCCTGCCGGGCCGAGCTCGCGCCCTACAAGGTGCCGGTCGCCTTCGCCCGCATCGACGCGCTGCCCCGCAACGAGATCGGCAAGCTGCTGCGCAAACGGCTGGCGGACGACATCGCCGCGCCGTGCCGGCTGAGCGCCCCTACTCCTCCGACTCCGACCAGCTGTCGTCGCGGTCACTGCGGGCCGGCTGACGCCCAAGCCGCAACGGGCTCAGCGGCGCGTCGACGAGCAGGGTCCGGCGCGAGTCGCGCACTGCGGCGCGCCGCCGGTCGCGCCAGGGGTGCCCGTCGCGCAGCGCGGCCTCGGCGGCGCCCCAGCGGTCCCAGCTCGGGATCGACCACAGCAGGAACGCCTCGTCGTCGTTGCGCAAGGCCGTCTCGAAGGCCCCGATCAGCCGCCAGCCGTGCTCGGCGTAGAACGCGCCACCCGCCTCGCGGGCAAGCTCCAGGAACTCGCTCGCGGACCCCGCGGGGACCGTCACCTGGTCGTGGGCGTAGGCGACACCGCCGGCGCCCTGCGCGCAGAGTTCCTCGATCGCGCGGTGACCACGGCGCGGGCACGAGGATGCGGTCGAATCCGCCCGAGCGGAACTCCGCCGCGCGCGCCCACCAGCGGGCCAGCTTGGGGTCCTGCAGGTCCGCGTGGCCGAGCTCGTGGCCGAAGGAGGACGCCAGGCCGTCCCACCCGTCCTCCTCCCACATGTTCACCACGGAGGGCCACGGCCCGGTGGAGCCGACGATGCCCCAGACCCCGTAGCAGAGCTGGTGGCGCTCCTCCTGCGCGATCGGGCTCCAGTTCGCCGTCATGTGGTGCATGTAGTCGGCGCGGTGGTGGCCGGTGATGTCGATGAACTCGTGGATGTAGACCTTGTCGTTGGCCACCGTGATCCCGTCTCGGAGGTACCCGCGGCGCTGCGCCCAGGGGCGGCGTCCGGCGGACTTCATATAATATGCGACTTCGTGTCCGAGGGCACCATCACCGAGGAAGGCGTCGCCCGGCTGCGTGCCCGCATCGGCATCCCCGAGCCGCACACCGTGCCCGTGCCGCGCTACGTGCGCCCGGGCGTCGATGCCTTCCGGCACGTGGCCGAGGCCTACGGCGACGACAACCCGCTGTGGTCCGACGAGGCCTATGCAAAGGGGACCTGCTGGGGCGGGGTGATTGCCCCACCACCGCTGGTGGGCGGTGACTCGCTGGTCGGCGTCGACGAGGTGCGCGAAGTGCCCGAGGAGCACCGTGACCTCATGAAGGGCGACCCCCTGCGCGGCGTGCACGCGTTCTATTCCGCCAGCGCGCGCGAGTGGTGGGCGCCCCTACGGCCGGACCGCCAGGTCAGCCGGCGCAACGCGCTGGTCGGCGTGCTGGAGAAGCCGAGCGAGTTCGCCGGGCGCGCCGTCCACGAGTGGATGGCCCAGGTGTTCCGCGAGGTCGACGGCCCCGCGCTCTCGGCGCAGTACCGGCTGATGATCCGCACCGAGCGCACGCAGGCCCACGCCCGCAAGAAGAACGACGCGCTGGAGCTGCGCCCCTACGCGGACGAGGAGATCGACGCGATCGAGGCGCAGTACGCCGCCGAAGGACCGCGGGGCGCCGAGACCCGGTGGTGGGAGGACGTCACCGTGGGCGACACCGTCGGGCCGATGGTGAAGGGCCCGATGACCGTCACCGACATGGTCTGCTGGCACGCCGGCGTGGGCATGGGGCTCTACGGAGTGAAGGCCCTCCGCCTCGGCTACAAGAACCGGACCCGCATCCCGCGCTTCTACCAGCGCGACGGGCTCAACGTGCCCGACGTGATGCAACGGGTGCACTGGGACCCCGAGTTCGCGCGCCGCGCCGGCAACCCGACCACCTTCGACTACGGGCGCATGCGCGAGACCTGGTTGATCCACCTGTGCACGGACTGGATGGGTGACGAGGCCTGGCTCTGGAAACTCGACTGCGAGTTCCGCAAGTTCAACTTCGTCGGCGACACCCAGTGGCTGTCGGGGACGGTGACGGACCACTACCTGGCCGAGGACGCGACGACCCGCGGTGGACCTCGAGCTCTCCGCCGTCAACCAGCGCGGGGAGCAGACGACCCCCGGGCACGCCACCGTCCTGCTGCCCAGCCGCGAGCACGGCCCGGTGCGTCTGCCCGAGGTGCCGGGCGGCGCCGCCGACCTCCAAGCGGTCCTCACCGCCATCAGCGAGAGGTACGCCGCCCAATGACCGGGCCGACCGCAACCGCATCCGCATCCGGCCCGTACCAGTCGGTCGAGGGTCTCCACGTGCGGCGCGACGGCCCCGTGCTCGCGTTCGAGATCGACCGGCCGAAGAAGCGCAACGCGCTCACGGACCCGATCGTCGCCGCCATGATCGGAGCCCTCACCGCGGCAGGGCCCGACGAGTCCGTGCGGGTCGTCCTCGTCCGCGGGGCGGGCGACCACTTCTGCGCGGGGTTCGACATCGTCGGGCGCAATGCGGGCGACGAGCGGCCGCGGGTCGGCAGCATCCAGCGGCGCCTGCCCACCGAGGCTCACCGCCTGATCGAGCTGCTGCAGACCACCCAGACGCCGGTGGTCTGCCAGGTCCAGGGCTGGGCGGCCGGCATCGGCCTGCACGTGGCCCTTGCCGCGGACTTCGCCGTGGTGGACGAGACGGCGCGGCTGTGGGAGCCCTACGCGCAGCGCGGCTTCACGCCCGACACGGGCGGCACGTGGCTGCTGCCGCGCCGCATCGGCGAGGTGCGGGCCCGCGAGATGCTGTTGCTCGGCGAAGCCGTGTCCGGCGCCGACGCGGCGGCGTGGGGCATGGTCCACCGTGCCCTGCCGGGCGACGCGCTCGCCGCCGAGGTGGAGGCGCTCGTGAGCCGGCTGGCCGAGGCGCCCACGGTCACGATCGGGCTGACGAAGTGGCTGCTGCACGCGGGCGACACCGCGCCGTTGCGCGAGCACCTGCAGAACGAGGCGCTCGCCATGGAGCTCTCGTCGCGCAGCGACGACTTCAAGGAGGGGCTCGGCGCCTTCGTCGAGAAGCGCCCGCCACAGTTCAAGGGCCGATGACCGCCGGCCCCGCAAGGCGTGCCACGGTGGACGGCCGGTTGGCGATCGGTCCCGAGACCCCGCTCGAGGACGCGCTCGCCGCGGTGCGCGACTGGGTCGAGACGTGTGTCCCCCCGGAATGGGTGGCGGCGGGCAGGCGGGGCGGCCCCGCCGAGGTGCGCACCGTGCGGACCCGGGCGTCGTACGAGGAGTGGTACCCCGCCTACGGTGCGTCGGGCCTGGTCGTCCCGACGTGGCCCGTCGAGTACGGCGGCCTGGACCTCGCACCGGGAACCGCGCGCCGGCTCGACGAGGAGCTGCGCCCTTTCAACCTCGGCCGGTTGAACCCGCTCGGGCTCAACCTGGCGGCGCCGGCCCTCTTCGCGCACGGCACCGAGGAGCAACGGCTCCGCTACTTGCCGCCCATCGTGCGTAACGAGGAGCGGTGGTGCCAGCTCTTCAGCGAGCCGGGCTCGGGCTCGGACCTGGCGTCGCTGGCCACCCGCGCCGAGCGCGCCGGCGACGACTGGATCGTCACCGGCCAGAAGGTGTGGACGACGTGGGCGCATCTCTCGACCCACGCGGTGCTGCTGGCACGGACCGACCCCGACGCGCCCAAGCGCGACGGCATCACCTACTTCCTGATCGACCTGCGCCAGCCCGGAGTCGACGTACGGCCGCTGCGCCACATCGGCGGCGAGGTCGACTTCAACGAGGTCTTCCTCGACGGTGCCCGTGTGCCCGACGCGCAGCGGGTCGGCGCGGTCGGGGAGGGCTGGAAGGTGGCGAACGCCACGCTCTCGGGCGAGCGCCAGATGGTCTCGGGCGCGGGCTCCGGCGGCGTCGACCGGATCGGCGGCGGCGGGGCCGATGCGCTCGTGCGGCTGGCCAAGCGCCTGGCGGCGGAAGGGCGGCCCGGCGGGTGGGCCAACCCGGTGCAGCGCGACCAGGTCGTCCGACTCTGGTGCGAGGAGCAGGTACGGGGCTGGACGAACCAGCGCGTGCGGGCCACTGTGCGCGCCGGGCGGTCGCCGGGCCCGGAGAGCTCGATCGGCAAGGTGCACCAGGGGGAGCTCAACCAGCGCATCCAGCTGGTGGCGACCGACATGCTCGGCGCCGCCGCCACGGCATGGCGCACCCACGCACGGGACGCACCCAACGAGCCGGGCGACTGGGCGGCCACCCTCCCCTACGAGCTGCGCGGGATGCTGCGGAGCCGGGCCAACACGATCGAGGGCGGGACGACAGAGGTGAACAAGAACATCCTGGGCGAGCGTGTGCTCGGCCTGCCCCGTGAGCCCGATCCCTTCAAGGGCGTCGCCTGGCGCGACGTCCCGCGCAGTTGACGCCGGTGGCCTACGAGACGCTGCTCGTCGAGCGCCGCGGCCCCGTGGGGTGGCTCGTGTTCAACCGCCCCCAGGCGGGCAACGCCATGGACGCGCGCATGCTCGACGAATTGGAGGAGGCCTGGGCCGAGCTCGACGCCGACCCTGAGGTGCGCGTCATCGTCACCACCGGTGAAGGACGCTCGTTCCAGACCGGGCTCGATGTGGTGCAGCTGGCCCGTGAGCCCGAGGCCCTGCGCAAGCAGTCGGGCCGCACCCGGCGCGCCGAGCTGCGCATGACGTCCTGGCACTGCGGCGTGGCCAAGCCGGTCATCACCGCGGTGAACGGCGTGTGCGCGGGCGGGGGACTGCACTTCGTGGCCGACGCCGACGTGGTGCTGGCCGCCTCTGATGCGCAGTTCCTCGACCCCCACGTCTCGGTGGGGCAGGTCAGCGCGTACGAGGTGATCGGGCTCGCCCGCAAGATCCCCTTCGAGGCGGTCATGCGCATGGCCCTGCTCGGGCGCCACGAGCGCATCGATGCGGCGCGCGCCTTCGGCCTGGGGATGGTCAGCCAGGTGGTCGACCCGCCCGGGGCGCTGCGTGATGAGGCGCAGGGGCTGGCCGAGAAGATCGCGCAGAACTCGCCCGCCGCCATGGCGGCTACCAAGCGCGCGCTGTGGGGTGCGCTCGAGGCGGGCCTCACCGACGCCTGCAAGGCGGGCGCCACCGAGCTCACCTCCATGTGGGGCCACCCCGACCAGGAGGAAGGCCCGCGAGCGTTCGCCGAGAAGCGCGCGCCGCAGTGGAAGTCGCTGCGCTGATGACGACCGCGACCGTGTCCGCGACAGAACCCGAACCCGTTACAGGACCCGTGACAGATCCGCTGAAAGAACGGCTCATCGGAATCTGGCGGCGTCGCACCCTCGTCACACGCACCACGATCGAGCCCAATACGCTTTCGAGTTCGGCGGCCTTCGGGCGGAGGTCGTCCGAAGGCCTTGACCAAAACCTGTTCGAATTGCACGAACTCAACACACCCCTGTGCTCACTTTTGAAAACCGAACAGGACGCCCTGCGCAAACAGCGAGATTCGAGCAGGTTTCCGCCTATGTTTTTCGAAGGATCCAGGGCCACACCCACGCTCGTCGCCGACCTTGCCGAGTGCCTCTTTGGTCGTCGCCCCACCAAGGTCGGGACCGTCACCAGGTTGGGGCGACCGTGCTCAGCCTCAGGGCGCGGCCCCGCTGAGATCCGGTGAGCCGAAGAACCCGTGACAGGACCCTGGCAATGCTGACCGTGGAGGTGCAGTGACCTACCCGACCCTCGACACGCTGTTGCTCGAGCGGCACGGCCCTGTGGGCTGGCTCGTCAACAACCGTGCAGACCGGCTCAACGCGATGAACTCTCACATGCGCGACGAGTTCGAGACGGCGTGGCGCACTCTCGATGCCGATCCCGAGGTCATCGTGATCGTGCACACCGGCGAGGGGCGAGCATTCCAGACCGGCGTGGACGTCATGGAGATCGCCGAGGACGGCATCGGCTTCGAGCGCTACCGCGAGTCGACCGAGAAGTTCGACTACCGGTTCACTGCCTGGCAGAACCACATCTGGAAGCCGGTCATCACGGCGGTCAACGGCCTCTGCGCGGGTGGCGGCTTCCACTGGGTGGCCGAGGCCGACATCGTGATCGCGGCATCCGACGCGCAGTTCTTCGACCCGCACGTCTCGGTGGGGCAGGTGGTGGCCATGGAGGCCATCGGGCTCACCCGCAAGATCCCCTTCGAGGCGGTCATGCGCATGGCCCTCGTCGGGCGCCACGAGCGCGTGTCCGCCGAGCGCGCGCTGGCGCTCGGCATGATCAGCCAGATCGTCGACCCGCCCGACGCGTTACGCGACGAGGCGCAGGCCTTGGCCGAGAAGGTCGCCCAGAACTCGCCGGCGGCCATGGCCGCCACCAAGCGCGCGCTGTGGGGTGCGCTCGAGGCCGGGCTCACCGACGCCTGTAAGGCGGGCGCCACCGAGCTCACCTCCATGTGGGGCCACCCCGACCAGGAGGAGGGCCCGCGCGCGTTCGCCGAGAAGCGGGCGCCGCAGTGGCAGCCGATTGGTCCGGGTGGGGACACTCGAGGATGAGCGGCCCGACAGGGTGACGGCCGCGCTGCTCCTGCGCCGAGTCCTCGCTGCGGGCGGGATCGGTGCCGCCTACGGCCACCCGCTCGACGGCGTGCCCGTGACCGAGGTGACCGACCCGGCGGTGGCGGTGCTGTTGGCCCAGGCACACCGCGCCGTGCACGGTGTTCCCGCCGCGGCCCACCTGGGTGAGGGGACCCTCGTTGTGCCGGGCCCGAGGCCGGGCCGCACGGACGGCCTGGCCGACCGGGTCGACCCGGTGGTGGTCGAGGACATCGAGACGCTGCGCGCGCTGGCACCGCTGCTGGCCGAACGAGTGCGCGGCGACGGCATCCGGCTGCAGGTGCGAGTCGATTTCGCACAACCGGTCGCAAGCGACGCGGCGGTCCGTGCGTCGCCCGCCGATGACTGGACCGAGCCCGAGGAGGCGCTGGTGCGCGACGTGGCGGGTCCGACCCGGGTGGTCGTGCTGGCGGGTCCCGGCGTGGTGGAGCGGCGGGCGGTCGGCGCGCTGCCGCGCGCTCGCCGCGGCCGGTCACCTGGGGGTGCTCAACACCTGGGGGGCCAAGGGCGTGCTCCACTGGCAGAGCCGGCACCACTGGGCCACCGTCGGATTGCAGACGCGCGACTTCGAGCTGGGGGGGATCCCCGAGGCCGATCTCGTGCTCGCGGTCGGCGTGGACGAGCGCGAGGCGCCGCGTCGCCTGTGGGACTGCGGGGTACCGGTACGGGAGTTGGCGCCCGAGGCCCTGGGCCCTCTTTCGGAGCGGTGGCCGGTCGAGGCCCACGACTTCCCCGACGTGCCGGCGCTGCGGGAGCGGCTGGCCGCCGTGACCCAGGCCGGGTGGACGGCGGACGGCACGCCGCTCATGCCGTCGCGCGTCACCCGCCACTACGCACAGGTGCTGGGCGAGTCCGGCCTCGTCGCCGCCGACCCCGGCACGGCCGGGTTTTGGGTCGCGCGCACCTTCGCCACCACCCGGCTCGGTTCGGTGTTGGTCCCGGCCGCGCCCGTGGAGGGATGGGCGGCGGCCTGCGTGTTGGTCGCGCGCCTCGTCGCCCCGTTGCGCCCGGCGCTGGCCGTGGTGGACGGCGGGGTCGGGGAGCGGGGGAGCGCGGTGCTGGCCGAGGCCGCGCGGCTCGGCGTCGGCATCGGCATCGAGGCCTGGGACGAGGACGAAGAGCCGTCCAATGCGGAGGACCATCTGGCGCGCCTCGATGACCTCGTCTCGCCGGTGCTCTCGGCACAGGTCCAGAGCACACTGGCCACCGACCCGCGGCAGCTCGCCGAGATGGTGGACGCCGCCGGCCCGGTCCGGGCCTGGACCGGCGACGAGCGAGTGGCCGGGTGACGGTGGGCGCGGGCCGCTAGCGCGGGCTGGCGACCGGTCGTCCGCCCGCGCTCAGCGAACGGAAGTAGTCGCGGTCGCTCTCGTCGGGGGCGCGGCCCACGCGCGTGACCGTATCGACGTCGGCCGCCTCGGCACGCAGTGCCTCGACCGTGCACGCCTCCTTCGGGCGCACGGCGAAGGGATCGAAGGAGAAGTGGTGCATGGCGTTGCGGTGCGTGATCCGGTCGACCACGTCGTCCTCCAGCCCGGCGAAGAGCGCTTCGTTGACCTCGGGGGCATTGGGCCAGGTGCTGTCGGAGTGCGGGTAGTCGGACTCCCAGCAGACGTTGTCGATGTTGAAGTGGCTCAGCAGACTGACGCCTACCGGGTCGTTGATGAAGCAGCACAGGATGCGCTCGCGGAAGACGGCGGCCGGCCCATACCCCTCGGGGAACTCGTGCTGGGTCCAGCCGGAGTGCTTGTCCTGGATGTGCTCGGCGCGCTGGAGGAAGTAGGGGATCCAGCCGATGTCGCCCTCGGTGAGGGAGAAGCGCAGGTCCGGAAAGCGCCACCAGAAGTCGGCCCACATGAGGTCGCCCAGGGAGTAGGTGGACATGAGCGAGGAGAGGCTCATGCCCACGGACGGGGGCGCGTCCGGCGTCGTGGATGCGGACTTCGAAGAGGACCCGACGTGGCAGCACAGCACGGTCCCCTCGTCCGAGCAGGCGGCGAACAGGGGGTCCCAGTGGCCCGAATGGATGGAGGGCATGCGGAGAGCTGCCGGGTTCTCCGAGAACGTGACGGCATGGCATCCCTTCGCCGCAAGGCGCCGCACCTCGGCGGCGGCCCTGTCCACGTCGAAGAGCGGGAGGATCCCGCAGGGGATGAACCGCTCGGGATGGGCGGCGCACCACTCGTCGACGTGCCAGTCGTTGTACGCCTTGATCATGAGCTCGTTGAGGGCAGGGTCGGGACCCTCGTTGAGCACCTGGCCCGAGAACCCCGTCCAGTTGGGGAAGTTGAGCCCGGCTAGTTGCCCGCCTGCCGACATATCGCGCACGCGCTCGTGGACGTTGTAACAGCCGGGCCGCATGTCCTCGTAGCGGGCGGGGTTGACGTTGAACATCTCGCGCGGCTTGCCCGCGACGGCGTTGAGACCGAGGTTGCGCCCGGGCTTCTCCCCGTACCACCACTGTTGGAAGCCTCGTTCGTCGGTCTCGACGCGTGGCGCTCGGTCCTTGTGCTTCGCCGGCACGTGCCGGTCGAACATGTCCGCCGGCTCGGCGATGTGGTCGTCCACGCTGATGAGGATCATGTCGTCAGCTCGTCGCATTGCGCGCTCCTTCCGCTTGCTCCTGTTCTCGCGCCGCTGTCATGTCAGGTCCCGACGAGCCGCTCGCCGATGACGTGGCGTGCCCGCAGCGTGTCGCGTTCCTCGGCGTCGACCCCGAGCGCGCCGAGCACCTCGTCGTTGTGCTGGCCGAGCGTGGGAGACGGGGCGCGCAGCCACCCGGGCACGTGGGCGAACCGGAACGGCAGGGTCGGCACCGGATGCGGCCCGGTGACCGGGTGGTCCTCGATCTCGAAGAGGCCACGTTCTTTCAACTGGGGGTTGTGGAGCACGTCCCGTGCTGCGATGACCACCTCGGCGGGCACACCGGCCTCCGAGAGCACCTCGACCGCATCCTCGGCCGTGCGTTCGCTCGTCCAGGCCACGAGGTGCTCGTCGAGCAGGTCGTGGCGGGCGCGCCGGCCCGCCGCGGTGCACAGCGCGGCGTCGGCCGTCCACGGGGGTGCGCCGACGGCCTGGACGAGCGCGTTCCACTGGCCGTCGTTCTCGACGGCGAGGGCCACCCAGGAGTCGGGCGCCGAGCCGGGATAGACGCCCTGCGGTGCCGCGTCCGGGCCGCGGTTACCCAGGCGTCCGGCTGCCGGGGCGCCGGCGCCGTACTCGACGATGGCCTCGGCGGCGACGTTGAGCGCGGACTCGACCATTACCGACTCGACGAGCATCCCCTCGCCGGTCTGCGCTCGTGCGTCGAGCGCGAGCAGCGTGGCGAAGGCGGTGTGCGCTCCAGCGATGGGGTCGCAGACGCCGAGCACCAGCGTGGGTAGCTCGTCGGAGAAGCCGGTGCGCCAGGCAAGGCCGCTCACCGCCTCCATGGTCTGGGCGAAGCCGTTCCGGTCCCGCCACGGTCCGTCGAGCCCGAAGGCCGGCATGCGCACCATGATCAGGCCCGGGTTGCGCGCCCGGAGCGAATCGAAGTCGAGGCCGAAGTGGTCGACGACCCGCGGGGTGAAGTTCTCGATCAGCACGTCGGCCGTGTCGATCAGCCGTCGCAGGAGCGCGAGCCCGTCGGGGGACCCCAGGTCGAGCGTCACGTCGCGTTTGGAGAGGTTGGCGCCGTGGAAGATGGGTCCCCACTCCCACCAGGCGTCGGCGGGCGGGTGACGGGTGGCGGCGAGCCGCATCTGGTCCGGCCGGGCCACCGACTCGACCTTGATCACGTCGGCGCCCAGGGCGGCGAGCGCGAGGGTGGCCGAGGGCCCGGCCCACCACGCGGTGAGGTCCACGACCTTCACCCCGTCGAGCGGAAGCCGCCAGGCGTCGTCCGGTGCGGGGTCAGTCGGCGCGGCGTGCGCCCAGTCGACCGCGCCGTCGTCGACGCCTCGGGCCGGCGCTGGGGAGAAGGGGTGTGGCGCGAAGCCGGCAATCCGGTAAGGCACGCGAGGTTGGGCGAAGTGGCCGGAAGGCGATGGCACGAACACATCCCGGTCGGCGAAGTGCGCGAACGCGAGCACGCCCGGCGCGTCGAGCACGGGCGCGGCGGGGATGCGGAACGCTGCGGCTTGGTCGAGCAGCTCGGCCGAGGTCTTGCGCCGGGTGTATGCCCGCACGGCTTCGAGGAACTCGTCGCGGCGCGCAAACCGCTTACCCACCAGCGCCAGCTCGGGGTCGTCGAGAAGGTCGGGACGCTCTACGAGCACCAGGAAGTCCTGGAACTGCTGAGCGCTGTTAGCAGTGAAGACGACGCAGCCGTCGCTCGAGGGCTCGATGGAGGGAAGTTGGATGCTCCGTCCGGTCCCCGCAAGCGGCGGCCAGCCGAAAAACGACGCGAAGACCGACGGGTAGGTCGTCATGGTGACGGCCATACAGTCGAGGAGGGCCACGTCGATGTCCTCGCCCCGCCCTGAGCGCCGCGCCTCGCGCAGTCCAGCCAGCGCCGCCAGCGCGGCGTAGGTGCCCGCCACCCACTCGCCGATCCGGCCGCCCGCTGCGAGCGGGGGCCGCTCCGGGAGCCCGCGGTTCCCGGTGGACCCGCACGCCGCTTGGAGGGTGAACTCGGTCCAGGGCCTCCCGACCCACGGTCCGTGCCGCCCGAACGGCGTGATCGTGACCACGACGAGGTCGGGACGCGCGTGAACGAGCTCGTCCGGGGCGGGCGGCTCGTTGCAGATCACCACGTGCGCGGACGCGAGGAGCCCGCTGTCGTCGATCACGGCCCGCTTGGACGCGTTCAGGAACTCGAACAGGGCGCCGCTCCCGCGCGCGCAGCGGGTCCTCCGCCTCGCGCTCGACCTTGACGATGTCTGCACCGGCGTCGGCCAGGAGCTTGGTGCAGTACGGGCCCGCGATCCCGGTGCTGCGGTCCAGGACCCGCACACCCCGGAGCACGGACCTCCCCGTCATCTGGCTTGCCGGTCGCCCAAGAGGAGGCCGACGGCGTCGGAGATCGAGCGTCGCATGTCGGCGGTGGTGGCGCGTCCGGAGGACCAGGCGCGCAACGAGCTGTCGAACACCGCGTCCAGGACCCGCACGACACGGCGCGCTTCGTCGCGGGGCAGGTCGCCCAGCAGGTCGAGGTACACGTCGCTGGTCGTGGCGTCGAGCCGGACCAGCACCTCATGGGCGAAGGGCTCGTCCGACGTCTCGAAGCGCGTGAGCAGGCGCGCCAGTTGCGGTCGCCGCTCGAACGCCCGGGCGGCGCGCAGCAGCGCCCCTTCGATGCGCTGTGTGGCAGTCGCGCCGTTCAGCGGACGGCGCGTGACATCGGGCCCGAGGGTCGAGGCCCATTGGACCAGCGCCTCGGCGAAGAGGTGGTCCTTGGACGGGAAGTAGTGGTACAGGGTGGCCAGTGCCACCCCGGCGGCCTCGGCGACCTCGCGCACCGAGATCCGCTCGTAATCGCGTTCCTCCAGGAGCGCCAGCGCGCTGTCGAGCAGGCGCTGACGCCGGGCGGCCTGCCGCGTGCTCAGCCGGGTCGCTGGCGGCTCGGCGCCGTCGGGTGCGACCGACGACGTGGCGACGGAGCCGCCGGCCGTGTCCTGTGTCATCCCTTCGCACCCCCTTGGGCGGGCAGCTTGTCAGAACTAGAATCCAATTCTAACATCACGCTTCTGAGCCGACCGCGGCCGCCGTACCGTGCGAGAGCGGGCCCGGAGGCCGCCAGGAGGGATCGCGCCGTGAGCATGCCAACCGACATCGGGATCGTCGACACCATGATCGGCTTCCCCCACGGCGACATGAAGGAGGTCTACAAGTTCATCACGCGCCAGACGAAGGACGCCGAGTCGAAAGAGAAGATGGCGTTCCCGGCGGAGTACATGTTCAAGCAGGTGCCCGAACGCGAGCTCGAAGGGTCGGACGACCCCATCGGCATCACGCTGCGCGAGATGGACCGCTGGGGGATCGAGCGGGGAGTGATCGGGTGCAACGGCGTCGGCCTGGAGGCGCTCGCCAAGCATCCCGACCGGTTCATCGCCTCCTCGTCGGCCGACCCCAACGAAGGCATGGCCGGGATAGCACGACTGGTCAAGGAGTACGAGACGTACGGCGTGCGTGCCGTCGGGGTGTTCCCGGCCGGGGCCTTCCCCCAGGTGCCCATCAACGACAAGAAGATGTACCCCCTTTACGCCAAGTGCGTGGAGCTCGGCATCCCTGTCTTCGTCTGTGCCGGTGTCCCGGGCCCGCGCCTGAAGGCGGCGTGCCAGCACGTCGAGCTGATCGACGAGGTGATGTTCGACTTCCCCGACCTGATCTTCGTGACGCGCCACGGCTGCGAGCCCTGGACGGAGCTCGCCGTCAAGCTGATGCTGAAGTGGCCCGGCCTGCACTATTCGACCAGTGCATTCGCTCCGAAGTACTACCCGAAGAACATCATCGACTTCGCCAATACGCGTGGCGCCGACAAGGTCATGTACGCGGGCTACTTCCCCATGGGGCTCTCGGTGGAACGGATCATGACCGAAATGCCGAACGTCGGGTTCAAGGACGAGATCTGGCCGAAGTTCCTGCGCACAAACGCGCTGCGCGTGCTGGGGCTGGACGAGTGACCGCCGTGCTCCCCGAATACGGGGTGTTCGACGCCGACAACCATTACTACGAGGCGCCCGACGCCTACACCCGCCACATCGATCCGAAGATGGCCAAGCGCGCCATGCAGTGGGCCGAAATCGGCGGGAAGCAACGCCTGCTGGTGGGGGGCAAGGTCAACCGCTTCATCCCCAACCCGCTCTTCGACCCGGTGGCCAAGCCCGGCAGCCTCGACCAGTATTTCCGGGGCCGCAACCCGGACGCCCAGGACATGCGGGCGCTGTTCGGCGACCTCGAGCCGATCCGCCCGGAGTACAGGGACCGGGACGCCCGGCTCGCGGTCATGGACGCACAGGGCGTCGACGGATGTTTCCTGTTTCCCACCCTCGGTGTCGGCATGGAGGAGTCGCTGGCCGACGATCCCCCGGCCCTGGTGGCCGCCTTCGGCGCCTTCAACCGGTGGCTCGAGGACGACTGGGGGTACGCCTACCAGGAGCGCATTTTCGCCGCCCCCATGCTCACGCTGGTCGACGTGGACGCCGCGGTGGACGAGCTCCGACGGGTGCTCGACCTCGACGCCCGGGTCGTGTGCGTCAAGGGTGGGCCGGCGCATGCTCCGACCGGCCTCACCTCGCCCGCCGACCGGCGTTTCGACCGGTTCTGGGCACTCGCGAACGAGGCCGGCGTCTGCGTCGGGATCCACTCGGGTGACGCCGGGTACGCGCGCTACGTCGCCGACTGGGAGCCGATGGGCGCCTTCGAGGCGTTCCGGCATTCCCCTTTGCGCATGGTGCTCTCCGCGGACCGCCCGCCTTACGAGACCATGGGCGCGCTGATCTGCCACGGCCTCTTCGACCGGTTCCCCCGCATCCGGGTGGCGAGCATCGAGGCGGGCGCGTCGTGGGTGCCGGTGCTCCTGAAGAAGCTGAAGAAGGCGTATGGGCAGATGCCTTCCGCGTTCGAATCTGACCCGATCGAGACGTTCCGCTCCCACGTCTGGGTCGCTCCTTTCTACGAGGACGACCTGGGCGCGCTGAAGGAGGAGATCGGTCTCGGCCACCTCCTGTTCGGCTCGGACTGGCCGCACGCAGAGGGCCTGGCTGAGCCCAAAGCGTTCGCGGAGGACCTGCGCCGGTGTGACTACGGGGAGGACGAGATCCACACCGTGATGGCAGAGAACGGCTGGCCTTTGACGCGACGTATCTGAGCGGGCGAGCGACCACAGCGGGCGCGACGTCGGACGCCGACGGACCAACCGGACGACAACGGGAGACCATGGACTTCGACGACACCAAAGAAGAGGCAGCGTTCCGCGCCGAGGCGCGGCACTGGCTGGACTCCCATGCGGCCCGGCGCCATGAGGGGGCATCGGCACGGGTGGGCCTGCCGACCGACGAAGCGTCACAGCGCCGCCACATCGACTCGTGCCGGATCTGGCAGCGCACCCTCTACGAGGGCGGATGGGCCGGCATCACCTGGCCGAAGGCGTTCGGGGGCCGGGGTGGCACACCGATGGAGCAGATGATCTTCTCCCAGGAGGAAGCGCGCTTCGAGGTGAACGCCGGCGCCCTGTCGGTGGGCCTCGCCATGGTCGGGCCGACGCTCATGGCGTGGGGTACGCCGGCGCAGCAGGACGAGCACCTCGCGCCGATGCTGCGCGGCGACGCATTGTGGTGCCAGCTCTTCAGCGAGCCGGCAGCGGGGTCGGACCTGCCGTCGCTCATCACTCGGGCCGAGCGGGACGGCGACGAATACGTGGTGAACGGCCAGAAGGTCTGGACGTCCTTCGCCCAGTTCGCCGACTGGGGCATCCTCCTGGCGCGCACCGGTGGCCCCGGGTCGGGCCGCGGGGGGATCTCCTACTTCCTCGTCGAGATGACATCACCCGGCATCGAGGTGCGGCCGTTGCGCCAGGCGACCGGGGTCGCCCACTTCAACGAGGTCTTCCTGACCGACGTGCGGGTGCCTGCCGCGCACATGGTGGGTGCCGAGGGCGAGGGTTGGAAGGTGGCGCGCACGACCTTGGCGAGCGAGCGCATGTCCATCGGCAGCGGGCGTGGGACGACGTTCGCCGACGTCCGGTCCCTCGTCGACGGGCTCGGGCGTGACCTGGACGCAGTGGAGCGCCAACGCGTGGCTGGGGCGTACATCAGCTTTGAGCTGTTGCGATATCTCGGCCTGCGGGTGCAGACCTCCGTCAGCCAGGGCCGGGCGCCCGGCGCCGAGGGTTCCATCCTGAAGCTGGCGATCTCTCGGCAGAGCGCGCTCCTCGGCGACCTCGGGATGGCGCTCCTCGGCCCGGCGGGAGCGGCGTCGGACGGCACGACACTTGACGCCGGCTTCTGGCGCGAGAAGTTCGTGGGCCAGTGGTCCGTGCGCATCGGCGGGGGTACAGACCAGATGCAGCGCAACCAGATCGGCGAGCGGGTGCTCGGCCTGCCTCGAGAGCCGAAACCCATATAAAGTATTCATGATGGTCGTCACCACGGCAGGAGAGCCCCTGACCTGGGATCCGCTCGATCCGTCCTTCAAGACCGACCCCCACCCCATCTGGCGGCGGCTGCGCGACGAGGCCCCGATCTATCGCAACGAGACCTATGACTTCTGGGCCCTCAGCCGTTTCGACGACGTCATGGCGGCGTCGCTCGACCCGCGCACCTTCAGCTCGGCCCATGGGACCGTCCTGGAGCACATGACGGAATTGCCCATGGGCGGGATCCACATGATGATCTTCATGGACCAACCCGAGCACACGGTCTTCCGGCGTCTCGTCTCGCGCGCGTTCACCGTACGGCGGGTGGCCGAGCTC
The DNA here is from genome assembly GCA_963828455.1 of uncultured Acidimicrobiaceae bacterium. GTDB lineage: Bacteria > Actinomycetota > Acidimicrobiia > Acidimicrobiales > RAAP-2 > Bog-473. The sequence goes on from CAWHFH010000006.1 coordinate 227,774, forward strand.
GAACCGCAAATCCGCGCGTTGTGCGCCGGCCTGCTCGACGCGCAGAAGGGCAGGGGAGGCTTCGACTTCGTCGCCGACTTCGGCGCGCTGGTACCCGCCAACGTGATCGCCATGCTGCTCGGCGTCCCTCCGGAGGACCGGGACATGGTACGCGAGGCGATCGACGGCATCTTCCACCTCGAGCCCGGCGCGGGCATGGTGAACGACGTCTCCCTCGAGGCCATGATGAAGCTCTACGGCTATATCAGTGAGCAGCTGGTGGAGCGAGAGAGCCGTCCCCGCGATGACATGTTGACCGATCTGCTCAATGCCGAGGTTGCGGAGCCCGACGGCTCGCGCCGCACCCTCACCCTCGAAGAGAGCACGGCCTTCGCCATCCTCATCGTCTCCGCCGGCACCGAGACGGTGGCCCGGTTGCTGGGATGGGCCGGTCACACATTGGCCGCGCACCCCGACCAGCGGGCGGAGTTGGCCACCGACCCGTCGCTCATTCCGCAAGCCATCGAGGAGCTGTTGCGCTACGAGGCGCCCTCGCCGGTCAACGGACGCTGGACCACGGCGCCCGTCGAGCTCTATGGAACCGAGATCCCACCGGATTCCAAGATCTTGATGCTGACCGGGTCGGCCGGCCGGGACGAGCGCGCGTTTCCCGACCCGGACCGCTTCGACATCCACCGGCAGTTCGATCAGCACTTGACGTTCGGGTACGGCATCCACTTCTGCCTGGGCGCGGCGCTGGCCCGCCTGGAAGGCCGGATCGCGCTCGAGGAGACCCTGGCCCGCTATCCGGAGTGGGACGTCGACCACGACCGCAGCGAGTTCCTCTTCACCAGCACGGTGCGCGGCTACAGCAAGTTGCCCGTCATCGTCCCCGGCTGACCGGCTGCCGCCCGCCGGCCTTCATCCCGACCGATCGAAAGGACCCTCGATGGCGCAACAGCCCGAATACGTGGAGCGGATGTTCTCCGAGCCGGTCGACCTCGGCATTGCCGAGCCGGATCGGGCGGTCTCCTCGGTCACCCATGGGACGCGGGCGTTCCTGGAGGGGAGCGGCGGCGACGCCAACCTCTGGTACGAGGGTACGGGCGCGGCCAAGGACCAGGCGGTCCAGAACATCACGATCTACCCGCCGACCCGCGGCGTGCAGACGCAGGGTGACGCATGGGAACCGGTCAAGATCGGGATCCTCATCGACATGGACCTCAACCAGCTGACCGCCGACTGGATCGACCCGACGATCCTGGCCATCGAGGACGCCATGAACGAGGGCGTCTGGGCGCGCGCTGCCGGTCCAGCTCGTGGTGGCCGACGCCCGAGGCCTGCCGAGGGAGAACTACCGGAAGCTCCTCGATGGCTACCGGTGGTTGGTCGAGCAGGGGTGCGTGGTGGTGCTCGGGCCGATGATCTCGGACAACTGCCTCACGATTCAGGACCTCGCCAACGAGTTGAAGGTTTCGTGCATCGGGTGGACGGGCGCGTGGAAGTTCGCTTCGGACTACTGCTTCTCCATCGCCAACGGCGACATCCCGACGGAGGGCGTCATCTGCGCCAACTGGCTGTATCAGCAGGGCATCCGCAAGGTGGGCCTGTTCTGGGAGGCGGGGTCGTCGGGGCGGGACTACGCGGACTTCTTCCGCGACGAGGCGATCCGCCTGGGCATGACGGTCACCCGTGAGGTCAAGCTCGAACCCAACCCCCGCGACCTCCAAGAACACCTGGCGGCCATGCGCGAGGCGGGCACCGAGGGGCTCTATTACGGCGGCTACGGCTACGCCTGCTTCCACTTCGGCGCGGCGCTGCAGGCGCTCGAGTGGGACCCGCCGCGGATCATGGGCACGGCGTTCATGTTCTATTCGAACAAGAACGAGTGGGCCGGGGGGATCGAGGGCTGGCACGGCATAGACCAGCTCGGTGAGGACGGTGCCAACCCGAACTACAACGCGATGGTGCAGAGGTTCTCGAAGCGCTTCGGACGCGAGGCGCGCAACGTGGTGGTGGCCCTCGCCTACGACACCGCTCGCGTCGCGCTCCACGGGATCGCCAACGCGGCCATTCCCGAGCCCCGCTGGGTGCACGATGGGCTCGAGCGCATCCGATGGATGCCGGCCACGAACGGCGGGCCCGGCTGCTACATCACCTTCGGTCCCGGGGACCACAAGGGTTACAAGGGGGACTTCCTCACCATCCGCGAGCTGCGCGGCGGTGACCTGCGCTTCGCCGGTTACTTCCGTCCCGAATGGCAGTCCAACGACCCGAATGGCAGTCCAACGAGTAGCCCGTGAGCGACCGGTGAGCAGTACGCAGCGACAGGAGGGCGAACCGCTCGTCCTGGTCGAGGCCGACGGCCCGGTCCTCGTGATCACACTCAACCGTCCCGAAAAGCGCAACGCCACCAACGCAGAGGTGTTGTGCCGGCTCTACGACGCCTGGGTTCGCCTCGACAGCGATCCCTCGCTCCGTGTGGGCGTCCTGACGGGACGGGGCTCGACGTTCTGCGCCGGCATGGACCTCGCCGAGATCGGGCGTCTCCGTGCGGGAGCCGCCGACAACGAGTGGATCCTGCGACTCCGGGACGAGCCGCAGGTGATCTTCGGCGCGTGGCTGAAGACGTTCCGGCCCTCCAAGCCCGTCATCCTGGCCGCCGAAGGCTATGCCCGGGCGGGCGGGACCGAGATCCTCCAGGGCACCGACATCCGGGTCGCCGGCGAGAGCGCGGTCTTCGGCGTGACCGAAGTGCAGCGCGGGCTGTTCCCGATGGCCGGCTCTGCGGTCCGACTCCGGCGCCAGATCGGCTACGCGGTGGCGGCCGAGATGCTGCTGACCGGTGAGGACATCAGCGCGCAGCGGGCGCAACAGTTGGGCCTGATCAACCACGTCGTCCCGGACGGGCAGGCCCTCACGCACGCCCGCACCGTTGCGGCGCGGATCGCGGCGAACGGTCCGCTCGCCGTCGCCGCCATCCTCCGGACACTGCGGGAGACCGAATCCCTGCCGGAGCTGGAGGCCTTCGCCATCGAGGGCGGCTTGGGCATGGAGGTGATGGCGTCGAACGACGCCGCGGAGGGCCCGCGCGCGTTCCTGGAGAAACGACCTCCCCACTTCACGGGGACGTGACGGGCTGAACGGGGGAAGAGGCGTCCCCGGCGCGTCAGGCGACCGGGCGGAAATAGGGGAGCGCCAGCTCGTCGGAGGCCGAGTGGAACTCGACCTGGAGCGGGAGCCCCTCGCGGAGGTCGTCCGGCGCGCAGCCGACCACGGCGCTGAGGAACCACCACCCCTCGTCGAGCGCCACGACCGCGGGGGCGTAGGGCGCGACGAAGCCGGGGTGGGGCGGGCGCCACACCACCGTCCAGCTGTACAGCGTTCCCCGGCCGGCGCTCTGCTCCCAGGCCAGCGCGGTTGCCGTGCAGTGCGGGCACACGGCGAAGGCGCGGCAGGGCGCGCGCGCCACACGCGGTACAGAGGGGCAGCACGAGACGGCCCTCGCGGGCGCCGCCCCAGAACGGCTCTGACCGGTCTGATGGGCGGGGCATGGGGAAGCCGCCGGGAGGCGGAGGGGAAAGCAGACCGGCAGCGGTGCTCACGGGCGCTCCTTGCCGAGGAGCAGCACGTCGGTGAAGAGCGCGCCCGAGCCGCCGTTCGAGCACAACGCCACCTGGGCACCGTCGACCTGCATGCTGGGACACTCGCCGCGCAGCTGCTGCACGCCGCGTGTGACGCGCTGGAACTGCTGAGCCGCGATCCCGGGGTGACTGTAGGACATCGTGCCCCCGTCGGTGGTGACGGGCAGCGTGCCGGCGGGGCCGATGGCGCCCGACTCGACCATTGGCCCGCCCTCACCCTGTTCGCAGAAGCCGTACGCCTCGAGCTGGCGGATGATCTCGAAGGAGAACGGGTCGTAGAACTCCGCCACGTCCACGTCGTCCGGACCGAGCCCGGCCATGGCGAAGGAGGCCTCAGCCGCTCCGGCTCCCACCCAGCCCGCCGGCCGCACGCCGGGACGCGGGGTGAAGTCCCAGACGGGTGCCACCGTGTAGGCAGGCCCGTAACTGTCGCTGCCACAGCCGAGGATCCAGACCGCCCGCTGGTCCTGCCGTGCGACGTCGGCGCGGGCCAGCACGAGCGCGCACCCGCCCTCGGAGACCGTGGCGCAGTCGAGGAGGTGGAAGGGCTCCGCCACCATGGGCGACGCCAAGATGTCCTCGGGGCCGAACGGTCCCCGGCCGTGATAGACGGCGTCGGGGTTGTGGTGGCCGTTGGTGCGTATCACGGCGGCAGCGGTGGCCAGCTGCAGCTCCGTCGTGCCGTAGGTGACCATGTGGCGCCGCGCCATCAAGGCGAACTCGGCAGCCGTGAAGAGGCCGAAGCCCGCGACGAGCTCGTTCGGCGGTGTGGTCCACGGCGCGGCAGCGCCGTGGCTGCGCAGCCCCGCTCCCCCCGCCAGGACCAAGACGACGCGGCACTGGCCGGTCGCGATCAGCGCCGCAGCGTCGACGATGCTCGGAATGCCGAGGCCGTTGGGGCGGCGCACGCAGGGGCCGAGCCCGAGCTCGAGCACCGCGTCCGCGGCCGCCTGCCCCACCACGCCGTCGACGTCGCCGGTGTGGATCCCCGCGTCGGCGAGGGCGCCCAGTGCCGCCTCGAGCGCAATGGACGAGGAGTCGTGTCCCGGGAGATGGCGCGCCTGACGGGTGTTGAACACGCCGACGACGGCCACGTCGCGGAACGGATGCGTCATCGCCGCCAGGATCTCACGGGCCCGGTTGGCGCAAGCGGAAGCGCTGCACCTTGCCACTGGCCGTGAGCGGGAGCTCGTCGACGAAATGGATCTCCCTCGGCACTTTGTAATTGGCCATGTGCTCCCGGCACCAGGCGATGAGCCCGGGCTCGTCGACGGCGTCGCCGCTGCGGCGTACCACGTAGGCCTGAGCCACCTCGCCGAGGCGAGCGTCGGCCGTGCCGACGATCGCGACCTGAGCCACGCCGGGATGGGTCAGCATGATGCCCTCGATCTCGGCCGGGAAGGCATTGAAGCCGCCGACGATGAACATGTCCTTCTTGCGGTCCGTGATGCGCAGGTTCCCGTCTTCGCCGACGTGGCCGATGTCACCGGTGCGGAGATACCCGTCGTCGTCGAAGGCCCCTGCGGTGGCGTCGGCGTCGTCGAAATAGCCGCGCATGACGTTGAAACCCTTCACGAGGATCTCGCCGGTCTCACCCGTCGGCACGGTGCAGTCCTTCTCGTCGGCGACGCGCACCGAAACGCCCGGCAGGGGCCGGCCCACGGTCGTGGCCACCACCTCGGGTGGGTCGTCGTGGCGGCACATGCTCACCGTGCCCGTCGTCTCGGTGAGCCCGTAACCGGTCACCACCGTCGCAATGCGCAGGTCCTCGCGCATGCGCCGCACCACCTCGACGGGCACCGTGGCGGCGCCGGTCACGGAGAGTCGCAGCGAGCTGAGGTCGAACCGCGCGCGCTCGGGGTGCTCGAGCATCGACTGGAACACTGTGGGCGGTCCCGGCAGGACGGTGATGCGTTCCTCCTCCACCCGCTGCATCACGACTCCGGCGTCGAAGACGGCGTGTGGGAGGACGGTCGCGCCGCGGAGCACGCAGGCCAGCACCGCCGACTTCAGGCCCGCGGTGTGGAAGAAGGGATAGACGCAGAGATAGCGGTCGCCGCACCGGAGCCCGACGGCGTCGCTCCAGGCCTCGTAGGTACGGACGCTCGGACCGTGGCCGAGCATGGCTCCCTTGGGAGCACCGGTGGTCCCGGAGGTGAAGATGATGTCTGCGAGGTCGTAGGCGCCGACGGTGGGGAGCGGCCGATCGGCGGCTGCCGCGCCGCGGGCGACGAAGTCCGCCCAGGCGACGGCACCGGAGCGCGCCGGCCCTTCGACGACCACGGCCTCTCGGAGGGCGGGCAACCGGCCCGCGCCGTCGAACTGGGCCACGAGGTCGGTGCCCACGGCGTCCGTACTGGCGAGGAGGAGCGTGGCGCCAGAACGTCCGAGGACGTGGGCCGCTTCCATCCCCTTGAAGCGCGTATTCACGGGAACGAGGACGGCGCCCGCCGCGTAGACGCCGAAGCTTGCGGCGATCCAGCGTGCGCTGTTGGGCGACCACAGGGCGACGCGGTCACCCGGCCGGACGCCGCTGGCGGCCAGGGCGCGGGCGACGCGCAGCGACTCCGCGTGCAGTTGGGCGAAGGTCCAGCGGTCGTTGCGGTCGACCACGGCCTCGGCATCGCCGAACTCGCGGGCGGCCCGCTCCAGCGCGGCCGGGACGGTCTGGGGGAACGTCACCAGTCCGGCGCTACGCGACGACGCCGTCGGCGCGCAGCGCGGCGACCACGTCGGCGGACAGACCGAGCTCCTTGCCCAGGATGTCGTCGGTGTCCTCGCCGACCCACGGCACGCGCGTGTCCGGTGTGCCCGGTGCAGTGAGGATCCGAACCGGATTGCCCGGAGTGAGCACCGGGCTACCCCCTCCCTGCGGCCGGTCGATGCCGACCAGCATGTCGTGCGCGTCCACGTGCGGATCGCCGACGAGCTCTTCGTCGCGCAGGCAGGGTCCCGCGGCGATGCCGGCCGCGCCCAGCTCGGCGCACGCCTGCTCCCTCGTCCTGTCGGACGCCCACTGCTCTATGGCGGGTCGGATGATGTCCTCGAGGTGGTCGACCCATCCCTGACGGTTGGACAGGCGCTGGTCGGTCCGCCATTCGGGGTGGCCGATGATGTCGGCCAGGCGCTCGAAGTAGTGCTCGCGGGTCACCTGGACGATGATCCAGCCGTCGCCGGCCCGGAACCCGTGGTTGATGAGGGGACCCACCTCGCCGTTCTTCAGGCCCATCGACCAGAAGTTGGACACGATGTCGGTCATCGCGAGCACGGAGTCGAACATCGCGACGTCGACTTGTTGGGGCTGGCCCGTCCGGTCGCGCTCGCGCAGCGCGGCCAGGAGGCCCACGGTGGCGAACAAGGCGGCACTGATGTCACCCAAACCTCCCACGGGCGAGGCCTCCGGGGGATGGTCCCCCTTCTGCTTCATGGCATAAATGCCCGACATCGCCTCGACGATGGGGGCGAAAGCCATCCGGTCACGGTAGGGGGAGGTGGTCACGTTCCCGAACCCCGACACCGAGACGTAGACGCAGCGCGGGCTTACCGTGACGAAATCCTCGAACCCCAGTCCCAGCTTGGACATGGCCCCGGCCCGGAAGTTCTCGGCGATCACGTCGAAGCGGGGCGCCATGTCGAGCACCAGTTGGCGCCCGGCCGGGTTCTTCAGGTCGATGCAAATGCTGCGCTTGCCGAGGTTGTTCCGCAGGAAGGTGGCACCCATGGGGCGCCCCTTCGGATCGGGCACCGACGGTTGGGAGCTGCGGCCCAACTCGCCCCCGGGCGGCTCGACCTTCACCACGTCGGCGCCGAGTCGCGCCAGGAGCTGGGTGGCGAACGGCAGCGCCTGCATCTGCTCGAGGGCCAGCACCCGGATGCCCGTCAGGGGGCCCGACGACCGCCGGTCCGAAGGCTCAGCGGCCACATCGACCATATTTGTATATGGTATCTGATTTTCGGGATCCGCCCGCCGGTCGCCGTGGCACCGCGCGACGGCGTCGCGGATGGATTCGGGTGCACGGGCGGAGCGCGAGGAAGTGAGGAGCGACACGGTGGCCGGAACAGTACGGCTCGAAGTCGACGGCGCGATCGCCACCATCACCAACGACAACCCGGAGAAGCACAACGCCTTCGACGACACCATGGACGCGCAACTCTTCGACGTCCTGGCCGAGTTGCGCACGAAGGCGGACGTTCGGGCGGTCATCTGGCGCGGCGAGGGGAAGTCCTTCTCCTCTGGCCGCGATGTCGGCGTCCTTGGCGGCGCCGACGCGGGCATGACCCACCACGAGCTGATGCGTCGCGGGCACCGTGGCATCCGCGCCATCTTCGAGCTCGACGCGCCGATCGTGGTGGCGCTCCAGGGCTGGGCAATCGGCGCCTCGTTCCAGCGAGCCTTGCTGTGCGACATCCGGGTAGCCGCCGATGGCGCCCGGTTCATGCTGCCCGAGGTCGGTCACGGCGTCATACCCGACACCGGCGGCGTGGCCCGCCTCTTCCAGATCTGCGGACACGGGGTCGCCGCCGACATGGTGCTGACGGGCCGGGTGATGGGAGCGGACGAGGCGCGCGGGCACGGGGTCGTCTCCCGCGTCGTGCCGCCCGAGCGGTTGGACGAGGAGGCGCGCGCGATCGCCGTGAAGATCGCAGACGCGCCGGCGGTGACGGTGCGGGCGGCGCGCCGGATCCTGGGCCACCTGGCCGTGCCCGAGGTGGTCGCGTCCATGGACGAGGAGATGATCGCCCAGACCTTCATCGCCCGTTCCGACGACATGGCAGAGCTGCGGGCCGCTCGGGCCGAGGACCGCCCGCCCGAATACAAAGGGAGCTGACGTGCCCGGACTGCCCGAACCGCCGCCGCCCGGGGCGACCGCATTGCCGCCGGGGACCTTCGACGGCGTGCCCGTCCTCGTCACTGGCGCGGGCACCGGGCTCGGCAAGGCCATCGCCGTAGAGTTCGCCCGCCTCGGTGCGGCAGTGGTCGTCGCCAGCCGTAGCCAAGAGCACCTCGACGCCGGCGTCGCTGCCGTGACCGAGGGGGGCGGCCAAGCGCTGGCCGTCACATGCGACATTCGCGAGCCCGAGCAGGTCGCCGCCGCCTTCGACGCGGCAGAGGCCGCATTCGGCCTCCCCGGCGTATTGGTCAACAACGCCGCGGCGAACTTTCCGGTTCCGGCTGAGGACATGTCGCCGAACGCGTGGCGGACGGTGGTCGACATCACCCTCAACGGGACGTTCTTCTGCTCACGCGAGTTCGCGCGCCGCCACATCGCGGCGGGCACGCCCGGGTCGATCATCGACGTCGGCGCGTCGTATGCGTGGACCGGCGGTCCGGGCTTCGCCCATTCGGCCGCGGCGAAGGCAGGGGTGAAGAACATGGTCGAGACGCTGGCCGTGGAATGGGGTCCCTATGGGATCGCGATCAACGGGCTCGTCCCGGGGCTCTTCCCCCACGAGGACATGACGGCGGACATACAGGGCAACCTCGATCGCACGAGCGACAAGGACGTGTGCCAGCCGGCGCTGCGTGTCGGACGGCTGCGTGAGCTCGGGTGGGCGGCCACCTTTCTCGCGTCGCCCTATGCACGGTTCATCTCGGGCCACGTGCTCGTGGTGGACGGCGCCAACTGGCAACGCCGGGTGCTTACGAACCCGCCCGTGGTCACGGTGCGCGAGCAGATGGGCCGCCCGCCGTTCGACCCCGATGCCCGCGCCCGTTGAGCGCTGTCCGGGTGGGATGGTGAGCACGCCGGGTGGACCTGTCCGCGTCGAGGAGGCAGACGGGGTGACGACCGTCGTGCTGGACGACCCCGGGGCGCGCAACGCCCTGTCGTGGGAGCTGGTGCGCGCACTGAGCGAGGCGGTCGAAGGGGCGGCGACCCGCGGCTCGCGTGCGCTCGTCCTGCGCAACACCCCACCGGTGTTCTGCGCGGGCGGGTCGGTGGACGAGCTGCTCGAACCCAAGGTCGGCCTCGAGGAGATCTACGGGGCTTTCCACGTCCTGGACGCGGCGCCGCTGCCCACCGTGGCGGCGATCGACGGCGCGGCGGTCGGCGCCGGCATCACGCTGTTCCTCTGCTGCGACCTGGCCATCTGCACGCCTGCCTCGCGCTTCGACCTCCGCTTCCTCGACGTCGGGATCCACCCTGGCGGCGGTGCGCTCTGGCGGCTCGAGCAGGTCATGGGTAAGCAGGGCGCAGCTGCGCTCACGCTCTTCGGCGAGGTGCTCGACGGCGAGGAAGCCGCGCGGCGCGGGCTGGTATGGCGGTGCGTGGGAGCCGACGACCTGGCCGCAGAGGCAGGACGGTTGGCGCAGAAAGCGGCGTCGCGAGATCCTGAGCTGGTGTCGAGGACCAAGAGGACCATGGCCTCGGTTGCGGCGGTCGACGAACCCGCGGCCGCGATCGCCCTCGAGCTCGCGGCGCAGCGCTGGTCGATGGGGCGGCCGGCCTTCCAAGAGTCCCTGGGCGAGCTGCGCCAACGCCTCGGGCGACCGGAGAGGGCAAGCGGATGAAGTCGATGGCCGACGCCTGGGCGGCCCGGGCGGCCGACGACGCCCCCGGCGTGCGTTACGAGAACACCGAGTGGTCCTGGCGCGCCGTGGTCGCCGAGGCCGCCCGGCGCGCCGCTTGGTGGTCCGACCGCCGCGTCGCCGGGCCACCTCACGTCGGTGTCTTGCTGGACAACGGCCCCGAGCATGTCTTCTGGCTGGGCGCCTGTGCGCTCTCCGGTGCGGTCTATGTGGGGGCCAACCCCACGCACCCCGGTCCCGCCCTGGCGAGCGAACTGGCATTCACGCGTTGCCAGCTTCTGGTGGCCGACCGCGCCCATCTGGAGCTGGTCGAGGGCCAGGATCTCGGCCCGGCCATCGGGATCGCCGCCACCGACAACCCGCGGATCTGTCTGGTCGACGGCGACCCGGGCCTTCCGGCGGCCGCCGACCTCCCCGACGTCGACATGGTCGAGGACCTCACGCTGGGCTACCTCATCTTCACCTCGGGCACCTCGGGCTCGCCCAAGGCGTGCCGGTGCACCCAGGGGCGGATGGTCGTGATCGGCGCCTCGCTGGCCCAGCGCTACGGGTTCGACTCCGACAGCTGTTGTTACCTGTCCATGCCGCTCTTCCACTCCAACTGCCTCATGTCGGGCTGGGCGCCCGCGGTGGTCGGTGGCGCCACCATCGCCCTTCCCACGGGTGGACGTTTCTCCGCCTCGGGCTTCCTCCCCGACGTGCGCCGGCACGGGGTGACCTACTGGAATTACGTGGGACGTCCGCTCTCGTACGTCCTGGCCACACCCGAGCGGCCCGACGACGCCGAGAGCACGCTGCGCGACGTGTTCGGGAACGAGGCCGCGCCCGGCGACGTGGATCGCTTCGCGCGGCGTTTCGGCTGTGCCATTTCGGAGAACTACGGATCGACCGAGGGGGGCATCGCGATCTCGCGCACCCCGGACACACCGGCCGGCGCGCTCGGCCCCGCTCCGCCGGGCGTCCTGGTCGTCGATCATGACGGCCAAGAGTGCGCGATGGCGCGGTTCGACGAGGGCGGCCGCCTGCTCAACGCGCTGGAGGCGGTCGGCGAAATCGTGTCGGACTCGATTCCACCCAACTTCGAGGGCTACTGGGACAACGAGGAAGCCAACCGGGCCCGGGTCCGCGACGGGTGGTACTGGTCGGGTGACCTCGCCTACAAGGATCCGCAGGGGTATCTCTACTTCGCCGGCCGCGGCGACGACTGGCTGCGCGTGGACGGCGAGAACTTCGCCGCCGCACCGGTCGTGCGCATCGTGGACCGCCACCCCGACGTGGTCGTCTCCGCCGTCTACGCCGTGCCGGACCCGACGGTCGGCGACCAGGTGATGGCGGCGGTGCAGCTGCGGCCGGGCGCGACGTTCGACGGGCTGGCCTTCGGCGCATTCCTCTGCGAGCAGGCGGATCTCGGCCGCAAGTGGGTACCGCGCTACGTGCGGGTCTCGTCGGCTCTGCCGACCACCGCCACCTCCAAGATCCTGGTGCGACAGCTCCGCACGGAGGGCCTCGACTGCGACGATCCCGTGTACGAATGCCGTGGCGAGGGGACCTTGGCCTACGTTCCTCGCGCCCCGGCCGACGCATCGCCGTGAGCACGGATGGGCCGGCCCGGGTCGCCGTCCTGGTGCACGGCGGGACACTCACCTCAACCATGTGGGACCCGGTGCGCAGCCGGCTGGCCGCTCCGTCCACCGCCGTCGACCTGCCGGGACGGCGTTACAAGCCCGTGGACCTCGCCGAGGTCACGATCCGCGATTGGGTCACCTCGGTCGTGACGGACATCGAAGAGGCCGGCCTGACGGAGCTGGTGCTGGTCGGGCACTCGTCGGGCGGGTACGTCCTGCCCGGGGTCGCAGCGGCACTGGCCGCCCGCCCGGAGCCGGTGCTGCAGGGGCTGGTCTTCGTTTCGGCCACCGTGCCGGCCGACGGCGAACGCCCGATCGACTACCTCCGCGACGACATTCGGACACTGGCGAGTGACCACCGGGACCTCACGTTGGACTCGGCGCGCGGGCGGACCATCGGCGGGCTGCGACCCGGTGAGCCCCCCATCGAGACCGATCTCGAGATCGTCGAGAACGGGCCGCGCATGGGCCTCGAGGCTCCCCTCGTACTCTTCGAACCGGTGTCGTGGACGGGGTTCCCCTCCGAGGTTCCACGGGTCTACGTACGAGGACTGCGGGACAAGGTGATACCTCCAGAACTGGCGGACCGGATGATCGCCGCCATGGGCGGGGCCAAGGTGGTCGACCTCGACGCCGGGCACCGCTCCTACGACACGCATCCGGCCGAGCTGGCGGCCGTGATCGACGCGTGCTGCGGCATCACGCCGTGACCGAGCCTCCCGCCGTCGGGGTCCAGACCCTCTGCTCCCTCGTGGACTGGCGGGCCACGGCAACTCCGGAACACGTGCTCCTGGTCGACGAGGCCGGTCGCACGATGTCGGCCGAGGAGTTCCGGGCCGCGTCGCAACGCGTGGCGAAGCGTCTTGGCGCCGCCGGCGTCGGTCGCGATTCGCTCGTGTCGTGGATCCTCCCTACCGGAATGGACGCGCTCGTCATGACCCTGGCGCTCAGCCGCCTCGGCGCGGTGCAGATACCGGTCATCCCCGTCTATCGCGAACGTGAGATCGGGCACCTCCTCGACGAGACCGCGCTCGACGCCTTCATCGTGACGCCACAGTGGCGCGGCTTCGACTACCTCGAGCTGTGTCAGGACCTCTCGACCTCGCGCGGCGGCCGCGCCGCCGTCCTCACCATCGACGACGTGGTCCGTGACTCGTCGGAGCCTCTCGCCCGGCGGATATCCAAGACTGCGGGCCGGGACCTTGGCGAGACGCAGTGGATCTTCTACACCTCGGGCACCGGCGGCCTGCCCAAGGGCGTGCGGCACGGGGACGCGGCGCTCGCCGCCGCCGCACGCGGCATGGTGGAGCACCTGGCCATGTCGTCGGAGGACCGGAGCGGCATCGCCTTCCCGATCGCTCACATCGGCGGGCCGATCAACCTCATGGCAGGGCTTCTCGCGGGCTCGACACTCGTGCTCATCGAGAGCTTCGATCCGCAGCGCACGTCAGACGTGCTGGCTCGCGAGGGTGTGACCATGGCGGGCTCGGGCACGGCTTTCCATCTCGCCTACCTGGAGATCCAGGCACAGCGACCGGCGGAGCCGCTCTTCCCGCACCTGCGCTGTTGTCCGGGGGGTGGTGCGCCGAAGCCCGCCGGCTTGCACGAGCGCGTTCGGCGCGAATTCGGGCGGGGCCGGCATCGTGTCGGGTTGGGGCCTGACCGAAGCTCCGGTGCTCAGCATGGGCCGGCCCAGCGACCGCGACGAGCAGCTGTCGGAGACCGAGGGGAGTCCGCTTCCCGGGGTGCAGCTCAAGGCCGTCGCCCCCGATGGCCGGATTTGTGAAGCGGGGGAGCAGGGCGAGCTCCGGGCCAAGGCACCGCAGACGATGCTCGGCTACGTCGACCCGAGCCTGAACGCCGATGCCTTCGACGACGACGGATGGTTGCGCACGGGGGACCTCGGGACCATCGACGAGGAGGGGTACGTCAGGATCACCGGGCGTCTGAAGGACGTCGTCATCCGCAACGGGGAGAACATCGGCACCGCCGAGGTGGAGGAGTTGCTCCGGGCCCATCCGCACGTGGCCGACGCGGCCGTGTTCGGACTGCCGGACCGCCGCACCGGGGAACGTGTCTGTGCGGTCGTGGAGCTGGTGCCCGGCACGCCTCGGCTCGAGCTCGACGCCGTCCGCGTGTTCCTGGAAAGTAAGGGCTTGCGCCGGCAGGCGTGGCCCGAGCAACTCGAGACGATGGGGGCCTTGCCACGCACAGTCGCCGGCAAGATCGACACGCGCCTGCTCCGGGACCGGTTTGGCGCGACACGCGCGGGCGCCCCGTGAACGACCGGGGTCTCATTCCTCGGGCGTTGCCGGGTGTGTGAGACGCCAATAGTCCAACATCGCTCCGCCGAGTAGCTGAAGCCCGCGGTCGACTGCCGCACGGTCGCGGGCGGGAAGCGGGGCCAGGATCCGGTCCAGCGCCGCCTGGCTGGCTGTACTCGCCTGGGCAATGGCGCGACGACCCGCGCCGGTGGCCCGCAGGACGTTTCGCCTTCGGTCGCTCCCGTCCACCTCGCTCGAGACATAGCCCCGCTCGGTGAGGCCGGCGACGAGCCGCGTGACGGTCGGGGCCTGGACGGTGAGGCGGTACGCCAACTCGGACGGCGTCGCCGGAGCCTGGTCGAGGTAGGCGAGGACCCGGTACTTCTGAATCGTGAGTCCGACTGATTCGAGGGTGACCTCGAACATGCGCGCCACCGCAGCGATGGAGGTCGTCGCAGTCGGGACCTCGCTGCGGCGTGCCACCGCGGGGACAATAGCTGTAGGTATCCGCAATCGTTGACCCCTCAAGGGCTTGACTCCGGGAGCGCCTTCGAGAAATACTTAGCCTATGCTAAGTATAACGAGGCGCTGATGCCGGGTGCCTTGACGGGGGTCCGGGTGCTGGAGCTCGCCTGGGGGATCTCCGGGCCGATGGTCGGGATGATGCTCGCCGACCAGGGGGCCCTCGTCACGAGAATCGAGCCACCGGAAGACCTCTTCGCCCAGTCCCCCGGCTACCGGGTGTGGAACCGTGGCAAGCGCAGCGCGGTCCTCGACCTCACGGCGCCTGACGGCCGCCGGGCGTTTCTCGAGCTCGCGGCACGGGCCGACATCGTCCTCGATTCGTTCCGACCGGGTGTCATGGAGCGGCTCGGGTTCGGGCACGCGGAACTTGCCGCGCGGAATCCGCGCCTCATCACCTGCTCCATCACTGCCTACGGCGAAGACAACGAACACAGCGGACGTCCCGGTCTCGAGGCGTTGGCCGCCGCCAGGACGGGGTCGCACTGGGCTCAGCGCGGCGGCATCATGTCGACGGGCGACCTCGGCCTCCCGGACGTCGAGATACCGCCGGGCGCGGAACAGTCGGCCCGGTCGGACGGTCCCATCTTCAGCGCCTCGCCGTGGATGAGCATCAACGGCTTCTATCACGGGACGTTGGCGATCACCGCGGCGCTGGTCGCCCGGGAACGAACCGGCGGCGGGCAGCACATCGAAGCCTCCATGCTGCCGCGAGCGGCCTTCGTCCCGACGGACACCCGCAGCAGCGGACCGATGGCGGCCACGTGGATGAACCTGCGCGGGGCGCCGAGGGGCTTGTTCGAGTGCAGGGACGGCCGGTGGGTGCACCAGTGGCCCATTAAGCCACAGACGATCATCGATGCGGCGGAGTTCGACCGGTTGGAGGACGCGCCGGCTCCCGAGTACACGCATCGGCGCGTCGACCCGGCGCGGATCGGCATGGAGCCGGAGAACATCGTCGTCCTCTTCTATTACCTCCCGCTCATGCAGGCTGCGTTCAAGAAATTCAGGGCGGAGGAATGGCGGGTCTGGGGCGAACGTGTCAAGGAGGGGGTCCAGGTCGTCCGCACGCCGGAGGAAGCGTTCTCCGACGACCTTCTGCTGGCTGAGGGGAGCGTCGTCGAGGTCGGGGACCCTGACCTCGGGCCCATCCGGCATCTCGGCGTGATCACCGAGCTGGGCCGGACGCCGGGCGCCGTGCAGGGGCCCGCGCCGCGCCGGGGCGAGCACACCGCCGAGGTCATGCGAGAGGCGGCGGAGAGCTCGGATCTGCGCGCCGCCGGCTCGACCCCTGCCGATGGCCGGTCGCAGGGACCACTGACGGGTTTGCGGGTGCTCGACATCGGTCTCGCGCTCGCGGGTCCCTACGGCACGTCGCTGTTGGCCGACCTCGGGGCCGACGTCATCAAGGTGATGGCACCGTGGGACGGCCCTTGGATGGACACCGGCATCGGGCAGATGGCGAACCGCGGGAAGCGGGGCGTGCTGCTCAACCTCGGAAAGCCGAACGGGCTCAACGCATTCTACAAGCTGGTCGAGACGGCGGACGTGGTCGCGCACAACATGCGGCACGGTGTCGCCGAGCGGCTCGGGGTCGACGAGGAAACGTTACGCGCCATCAAGCCCGACCTGATCTACTGCGCCAGCCGCGGCTTCGACCGGGATCGCAGTGCCCGGGGCCTCCCCGGCACGGACCAGTCCGGCTCGGCGCTGGCCGGCCAGGAATGGGAGGACGGCGGGTGCTGGCACGGCGGACAGCCTTTCTTCGGCACCTCCATGGGGGATCTCGGGAACGGATTCCTCACGGCGATCGCCGTCACCGAGGCGCTGTTCCACCGCGCCCGGACGGGTGAAGGGCAGGCGGTCGGGACGTCCATCCTGTACGCCTGCCTCGCCGGTACGTCGAGCACGTTTGCGTATCCCGACGGTTCAGGCCCCGACCGCCCGACGCTCGACGCGCTGCAGCTCGGACTCCACGCCCTGTACCGGCTCTACGAGACGGGGGACGGCTGGCTCTGCCTCGCCGCAGTCACCCCCGAACACTGGCAACGCCTCTGCCGAGTCACGGGACGGATGGACCTTTGTGCGGACGACAGGTTCTCTGATGCCGCCGCACGCCGCGCCAACGACGACGAGCTCGCGAAGATTCTCGAAGAGGTCTTCGCGGCGCGCACCGCGACCGAGTGGTTCGCCGCCCTCGACGAAGCCGGTGTGCCCGTGGAGCTCTCCAGGCCGGGGATGCTGGCGGCTCCGCCCGGTACACCGTTCCTGCATTTCTCGGTCACCCCCGCCCGTCCGCCGGGAGAGGCCCCCGTGCTCGACGAGCACACCGACGAACTCCTTGCCGAACTGCGACTCGACGACGAGACGGTGGCCGCCATCAAGCAAGAGACGGCCAACCGTGCCCGCGGATGACCGATGCCTGAGCAGCAGACAGCTCGCAACTGGAAGGAGCACCGATGGATGAGCGCCTGATTTCGGCGGACTCGCACGTGAGGATCACCGAGGACTGGGTGAAGGAGCGACTGCCGAAGTCCGCCCTGGACTCCTACGAGAACGCCGTGCGCACCCTCAAGGAGTTCGAACTGGAGCAGCGAGGCGGCGAACAACGCAGCCTGGAGGATTTTGGTGACCTCGCGCCTGGCGCCAAGGACCCCGGTTACTGGGATCCCCACGCACGGCTCGCGGCAATGGACAAGGACGGGGTGTTCGCAGAGGTCCTCTACTCCGAGCTCAGTGCCTTCCGCCAGTTCCACTTGTCCGGGGACCACTGGAAGGAGGTGGCGCGCGCGTTCAACGACGCGCTCGTCGACTTCTGTGCCGTCGACCCCGCCCGGCTGGTGGCGAGCTACCAGCTCCCGATTATCGACATCGACCACGCGGTCTCCGAAGTCGAGCGTCTGGCCGAGTTGGGTGCGCGATCGGTCCAGCTTCCGAACTATCCAACCGAGCTCGGGTTCAAGCCCTACCACGATGGGTCCTACGACCGGCTGTGGGCGGCGCTGTCCGAGACGCAGATGACCATTAGCCAACACCTCGGGTTGAAGAACTCCCTATTCGATCTCTACCGGGCTGATCCGACCCCCTACAAGATGATCTTCAACCTGATGCCCGGCGTCATGATTGTCGAGAACGTGTCGCTGTGGCTCCTGACCGGGGTGCTGGAGCGTTTTCCCAAGCTCCGGATCGTCTTCGTCGAGCCCTCCTTCGACATCTTCGTCGTGTGGCTGCGTCAGCTCGACGGATCGTGGAGCCGAGGTCGCGATCATCTGTTCCCGGGGGTGACCAAGCCCCCGTCGGAGACCTTTCACGACCAGATCGCACTGACCTTTATCGGTGCCGACCACCACAGCCTGGAGCAGCGCCATGAGGTCGGGATCGAGAACGTCATGTGGTCGACGGATTTCCCGCATCCGGCATCCTCGTGGCCCAATTCGCGCTCGGTGGTGGACTCGATGATGGCCGACATCCCGGCCGACGAGCGCCACCTGATCGTCGCGGGCAACGCCGCGCGGATGTACGGGCTCCAGGCGGCGTGACCGACACTGCGCCGGGCTACACGCGTCCGGCCCCCGTCCTCGACGCGGACAACGCCTTCTACTGGCGCGCTGCGGCAGGGGGTGAGCTCCGCATCCAATCGTGCGGGGACTGCGGGGCCCTGGCCCACCCGCCCGTTCCGTTGTGCCCGGTCTGCCACAGCGCCGAGCGCCAGAACCGGCTGGTGTCCGGGCTGGGACGCATCACATCGTTCATGATCGTGCATCACCCGCCCAACCCATGGTTCGAGATGCCCATCGCCGTGGTGAGCGTCGAGCTCGCCGAGGGCCCGCAGGTGACCTCGAACATCGTTGAGATCCCGCCCGACGAGGTCGACATCGGCATCGAGGTCGAAGTGCTCTTCGCAGGCACGGACGACCCGGAGGTCGCGGTGCCGCTCTTCCGTCCGCGAGGTCGCTGATGCGGGGGGTCGCCGCCATCGCGGGCATCGGCCAAACGGACTTCTCGAAGTCGTCGGGACGCAGTGAGCTGCAGCTGGCGGCGGAGGCGGGGCTGGAGGCTCTCGCCGACGCCGGCCTGACGGTCGACGACGTGGACGGCATGGTGACGTTCACCATCGATCCCACGGAGGACAACGAGCTGATGCGCACGTTGGGCGTTCCCCAGCTCTCCTATACCGCGCGCGTTCCCCATGGCGGGGCTGCATCTGCGGCGACCGTGTTCGCCGCCGTCTCGGCGGTTGCGGCGGGTGTTGCCAAGCATGTCCTCGTCTACCGGGCGCTCAACGCCCGCTCGGGGAATCGATTCGGTCGTGCGCGATCCGGGTTTGTCGCCCACGAGGGGGACCGGATGGGACTTTGCGAACTGGATGGCGCCGTACGGGGCGCTGAGCCCGGCCGCAATCCTGTCGCTGCAGACGCTGCCCTGGATGCGCGCGCGTGGCCTGACGAACCGGGACTTTGCCGACTACATCGTGGGGATCCGCGACTTTGCCGCGACCAATCCCGCGGCCTGGTTCTACGAGCGGCCGATCACCGTCGAAGACCACCAGGCGTCGCGATGGATCGTCGAGCCGATGCTCCGCCTTTTCGACTGCTGCCAGGAGACCGATGGGGGCGTGGCTCTGGTGGTGACCAGCACGGAGCGGGCGCGCGACCTCAAGCAGACCCCGGCGGTCGTGCTGGGGGCCGCCCAAGGCGTCGGGCGGGACCCTGGGTCACTCTCACGCGCGTATGCCATGGCGGGGCTGGGGCCCGAAGACCTCGACGCAGCCATGATCTACGACGCCTTCTCCCCGCACGTCTACGTGGGCCTCGAGTCGCTCGGCATCTGCAAGGAGGGCGACCTCAAGGGCTTCGTGGCGAGTGGTGCTGTCGCCCGGGGCGGATCGCTTCCCGTCAACACCAACGGCGGCCTGATCGGAGAGGCCTACCTCCATGGCATGAACCTCATCACTGAGGCCGTGCGTCAGGTCCGGGGGACCGCGGTCAACCAGGTGGAGGATGCCGAGGTCGTGTCGATGTCGTCGGGTACCAACGTCTGCATCCTGAGCCGAGACCGCAACTGACCGTCGACAGGGGTGGCGCAGTCAGCCCCGGTACTCCACGTCGGTCACGTGCTCACCCCAATCGGCTTCGCCCTCGCTCACGGCGAGGTGCGTCATCAGGTGATCGGGTCCGGCCCCGTGCCAGTGCCACTCGCCACCGGGCGCAAACACCGTGTCGCCGGGCCGCAGGACGACAACCGGTTCGCCGCGGGACTGGATGCGCCCCTCACCCTCCGTGACGTACAAGCTCTGGCCAATCGAATGGCTGTGCCAGGCCGTGCGGGCTCCAGGGGTGAAATGCACGTGGGCCACCGACGCCGGCGAAGCGCCATGGGTCTGTGCCAGAAAGTCGATGAAGACGTCGCCGGTGAACCAGTCCGACGGTCCCCTGACCGTTGCGGCCTTTCGATCGAGTTCCATTCATCTCTCCTCTCTCGTACACGTTTCACATACACGTTCGGGAACTTCGTCATCCCAGCCGCAGGACCCCGGCCAGACGCCGCATCGATTCCAGCCAGGACTCGAGGTCGGTGCGCCAAGGTGCGGCGACCACGTGCTGGATGCCGGCTTGTTCGAAACCGGCTCGTTCGGCCGCGATCTCGGCCGGGTCCATCCCTTGCGGATCCCAGCCCGTTCGCAGCGAGATGGTGAAGTCGTCTGGATCGGGATGGTCGCGCCGCAGGCGTGCGAGCGGTTCGACGACGGTGTCCGGTTTGAGGCCGATGACCTGGAACCCCGAGCCGAAGCGCGCGGCCCGGCGGTAGGCCGCCTCGCTGGAACCGCCGATCCAGATGTCGATCGGATGTGCCGGTTTGGGTAGGACACGAAGGTGATCGACCTCGTAGAAGTTGCCCATGTACGTCGTCGGGTCCGTCGTCCAGCAGGCCCGAAGAACCTCGAGGATCTCGTCGGTGCGCTTGCCGCGATTGTGGAAGGGCTGCCCGAGAGCATCGAACTCTGCCTCGCTCCAACCCACCCCCACCGCCAGTCGCAGCCGCCCTCCGCTCAGCGAGTCGAGGGATGCGGCGGCGTTCGCCAACCAGACGGGATGATACTGGCTGGCCACGAGCACGCTGGTGCCGAGCCCGATCCTGGTGGTCACCGCGGCCGCGGTCGCCAGCGTGAGAAACGGATCGAACAGATGTGGAGACGGGTACGTCTGGTTCGCCGGCTGGGAAACGTGGTCACTGACCCATACGTCGTCGAAGCCGAGCTCCTCCGCCAGGAGCGCGGCGCGCCGAATGGAGGGTCCGCTGCTGGCACGCCCATACTGCGGCAGGTGGATACCGAAGCGCATCAGTGTTTCTCTTTACCGACCGATTCCCATATGGATTCCGACTTGATGTCGTGGTGACATCAAACCACCTTCGAGCGGTAGCGGGCTGAAGCCGGTCAGCCGGATTGACTCTGGTCGGTCGGCCCGGACCGTCTTCCGGGGCCCCACCGCGCCGCGCCGCCCGCGCCCTATCTGTTTGAATGGGCGTCGATCTGAGCAAAACCGATCGCAGCGAATCATGACGATTCGTCGCGGAGAAGAGGAGGAGTTGCCTTGGCCGACATCATGGAAGGGGTCCGCATCCTTGAAGTCGCCGAGCACACGTTTGTTCCCGCCGCGTCCGCCATCCTGGCCGACTGGGGAGCCGAAGTCATCAAGATCGAGCACCCCGAGCGCGGCGACGCCATGCGGGGCCTGGCCTCGAGTGGTGTCATGCCCAACTTCGGCGCGGTGCACGTCCTTCTCGAGCATTCGAATCGGGGCAAGCGGAGCATCGGGATCGACATCCAGACGGAGGCCGGCATCGAGCTCATATACAAGCTGGCCGAGACGAGCGACGTGTTCCTGACCAACAAGCTTCCCGCGGTGAGGGAACGGTTGCGGATCCGGCCCGAGGACATCCGCGCCCGCAATCCCAACATCATCTATGTCGCTGGCACGGGCTCTGGGGAGCGCGGACCAGATGCGAATCGCGGGGGCTACGACTTCTTGAGCTTTTGGTGCCGCGGTACGAGCGCCACGGGGTCGACGACGACCGATGCCGATTACCTCACCGGCCAGCCCGCGCCGGGATACGGCGACTCCATCGGCGGCATGACGATTGCGGGAGGGATCCTCGGGGCGCTCTTCCATCGGGAACGGACGGGAGAGGCCAAGACGCTCGACGTCTCGCTCCTGGGCGTCGGCATGTGGGCCATGAGCCCAGCGATCGCCCTTTCCCTGCAGCTGGACCGTGCCTGGCGTCCTGGTCCGGGTGGCGCAACCGCCCCGTTCAATCCGCTCGTCGGCACGTATCGGACCCAGGACGGGCGGTTCCTGGCGTTCTCGTGCCTCCAGGGTTTCCATTACTGGCCCGGTGCCTGCAGGGTCGTCGGTCGCGAGGACCTCATCGACGACCCGCGGTTTGCTACGCCTGAGCTGTTGGCCGAGAACGCCGGCGTCGCGCGCGAGATCCTGAAGGGGATCTTCTTGGCGTCCACATTGAGTGAGTGGCGCACACGCCTCGAGAAATTCGAGGGCCAGTGGTCCTTCGCCCAGGACACCCTCGAAGTCGTGGAGGATCCTCAAACGGTGGCGAACGGCTACATCGGCGAGACGGCGACAGCCGACGGCACGCCCTACCGCCTCGTGACGACCCCGGTGCAGTTCGACGGGTCGCCGGCGGCACCGAAGCGTGGTCCCGAGTTCAACGAGCACTGCGACGAGATCCTGGCGGGACTCGGCTACGAGCAAGAGAAGATCATCGAGCTGAAGGTCGCGGGAGTCGTTGCCTAGCTTCGTTGCGGCCAAGCGATGAAGGGAGTCTGACGGTGGAGAGAGTGCTGGAGGGGGTCAAGGTGCTCGAGGTCTCGGCGTGGGCTTTCGTTCCATCCGCCGGAGCTGTGTTGGCCGACTGGGGGGCCGACGTCGTCAAGATCGAGCCCCCGACGGGCGATCCGATCCGGGGCCTCGTCAACGCCGGCATTGGCGGAGGATCAGGGCCCTCGTTCCCCTGGGAAGCGTGGAACCGGGGGAAGCGAAGCGTCGCCCTCGATCTGAAGCATCCCCGCGCCCGCGAGATCCTCCTGAAAGCTGCCGAGAGGGCCGACGTGTTCCTCACGAGCTACCTCCCACCGACCCGGCGCCAACTGGGCCTCGACATTGACGACATCCGGGCGGTCAACCCATCGATCGTCTATGCGAGCGGCACCGGCCAAGGTGCCCTCGGCGATGAGGCCGAAAAGGGCGGCTACGACTCCATCAGCTTCTGGGCCCGCGGTGGCGTGGGCGCGACCGTGACCCCGCCGGGCGCAAAACGACCGATCGGACAACCCGCCGGTGCGTTCGGCGATTCGCTGAGCGGCATGGCGCTCGCCGGTGGTGTGGCCGCCGCCCTGTTCCGCCGGGCCCGTACAGGCGAGGGAGCGGTTGTGGACGTGGCACTGCTGGGAACGGCGATGTGGTGTCTGCAGATGCCCATCGTCGGCGCCGCCGTCATGATGGCCCAGCCGCCCGTGGACGACTCCGCTCCTCCGAGTTCCCGTGGTGCGAATCCACAGATCTTCAACCCGCTGGTGAACAACTATCAGACGGCGGATGGCCGCTGGCTCTCGCTGTGCATGCTGCAGCGGGACCGCTATTGGGACGAGGTGCTCGTGGCCGTCGGCCGGGAGGACCTGCGGGTCGATCAGCGCTTCAGCACGCCGGAGGCCCTAGGAGCCCATAACGATGAGGCCATTGCCGAGCTGGAGCGTACGTTCGCGGCCATGACCCTCGACCAAGCACGCACCGCACTCGGCTCGCAATCCGGCCAATGGGACGTGATGCAGAACGTGTTGGAACTGCCGACGGACCCCCAGGCCGTCGCCAACGGCTTCGTCCAGCCGGTCGAATACGACAACTCGGTGTCGTTGCCGCTGATTTCGTCCCCTGCCCAGTTCGATCGCATCCCGAACCCCCTTGGCCGGGGCCCCGAATTCGCGGCAGACACGGATGACGTGTTGGCGGAACTCGGCCTCGACGCCGATGAGGTGATGCAGGCGAAAATCGACGGAGCCGTCCAATGACCTGCGGGGCTTTGGGTGGGGCGCTCTCCGCTTAGGTCACGGGGCGACCGCGACGCCGTCGCCGACAAGTGACGCAGCGGCGTCTCCGTCGAGCCCTAACTCTCGAAGGACTTCTCGGGTGTGTTCGCCCAGCAGAGGCGCGCGCCAGCTGGGCACCGGTGGCCTGCCGTCGAAGTCAACGGGAGTCGCCAACATGGGCAAGGTCCCTTGTTCATCCGGAACGTCCACCACGGAGTGCGCGGCATGGAACTGCTCGTCGGCAACCACGTCCTCGATGGTGTTCACGGGACTCCAAAAGAGTTCCGGTTCCTCGGCGAACACCGTTGCCCACTCGTCGAGCGTCCGAGTGGCGAAGATCTCATCGAGCAGTCCGATCAGCTCGCCGGCATGGAGAGCTCGGTTTCTGGCGGTGCCAAACCGCGTGTCGGTGATCCACTCGGGATGTCCTGACTGCCCGTGCCAGCGCAGGCCAATGGCGATCGCCTTCGAGACCGACGATCCAGAACGATTTGCCATCGCTCGCCGAGTAGTTGTTCAGAACCGGGCTGTACATGGTTTCTCGGGTGCCAATACCGAGTGTTCGACCCCACATCACCGCGACATTGACATCGAAGCCGATCGTGTACACCCCTTGTCGCAAGAGTGACGTCGAGACGAGCTGGCCTTCTCCAGTCCGTGCCCGCTCGACCAAGGCGGCGCTGACCATGGCGGCACCGGTCATTGCCACGGTGTGGTCGCCCATGCCACCTCTCTGGAACGGCAGTGGACCGCCCGGGGCCCGTAGGGACTCGGCGATGCCGGCGCGGGCCCAAAACGCCGCGATGTCGTATGCGCCTCTGTCGGCTTCGGGACCATCGAGGCCGTAACCCGTGATGATTGCGTAGACCAAGCGCGGATGACGATCGCACGTCTCCTTCGGTCCGAGTCCTAGGCGCCCCAGCGCCGCTGGGCGCAGGTTGGTGAGGAACACGTCGGCTTCCGCCACCAATTGATGAGCGACCCTCAGCCCTCGCTCGACCGAGAGATCGAGGGAAATGCTCCGTTTGCCCCGATTGTCGAGTTCGAATACGGGATTGGTCGGTAGGTCCCCGCCCAACATCCGTCCGAAGTCGCGGGCAGGATCACCCTCAGGCGGCTCTACCTTGACCACGTCGGCGCCCCAGTCGGCCAGGATGCCGCCGGCACCGGGGCCGGCGACCCAGACGCCGAGCTCGACGACGCGTATGTCTTCGAGCGGCCCGGTCATCAAGCCACCGTAGCGATTCTGGTCAGGCGTCGACCAGAGCCACCGCCTTGTACCGATCAGCTTCGAGGTGCCGGCGTGTTATGAGGAGAGCGGCGATGCCGTCACCGACTGCTGATCCCAACTGCTTCGTCGAACCTGCACGCACGTCCCCGGCGGCGAAGACCCTCGACATCGACGTTTCCATGGTGTCGCTCGTCACGAGGAACCCGCCGGAGTCCCTCTCCGCCGCGCCACCGAGGAACTCGGTGTTCGGTTGGAGGCCGATGAAAACGAATGCAGCGGCGCCGGGGTAGCGATGGGCTCGCCGCTTTCGCGATCTCGGGTTACCACCGCACTGAACCGGCCGCGCTCACCTTCCAGAGCCATGATATCCATGCTTGTGTGGACCGTGAACTGCGGATCGGAGCGGACGCGGTCCTGGAGTACCGAAGATGCCGAAAGGTCTGACCGTGCGATTACTCGGACCCGTTTCGCGAATTCCGACAAGTGCAATCCCTCCTCCAGGGCCGAGTTGCCTCCACCGATGACGACGACTTCATCGGCTCCCTTGTAGAAGGGCCCGTCAAAGGTGGCACAGAAATGCACGCCGCTGCCGATCAGGTCGTCCTCACCCGGAACGCCGAGACGGCGATATTTCGACCCCGTGGCCACCATTACTGCTGCAGAAACGAGTTCTTGACCAGAGGAAGCCGCGCAACTGACAGGCTGATAGGAGTTCTACCCCGTAGCGACGGGCCTGGGCCACGAACCGCTCGACGAGTTCCGATCCAGAAATTCCTTCGGGGAACCCCGGAATGGTTTCCGGGTTTTCGTCGAGGTCGACCCACGTCATAGGGGACACTGTGCGCGACAAGAAATTTCTTCACTCGTTTGCAGTGGGGGCACCCTGCTCCGCCGCTTTTGGACATCCGAACGGGTCGACTACTCGGGAGAACTGGGTCGACCGCGTCGCCGTTACCGGCACGAGAGACGATGTGGTCGATCGACTGACTGCATTCGTCCGCGCCGGAGCCCGACCCGGCATTTAGTGGTTTTGCCGTGTCACGATCAGACTTCCGGTGAACGGCCTGGAGCCTTGGTTGCCTGAAGTGCTTGAACGGCATACGTAGCTCAACTCCCACACCCGAAGCGGGCGGATGATCCCTCGCGCCAGGCAGGCCGCGTTTGGTCAGCCGACGTCGCCTACCGACGTGGACCCATTCGGTCGACCCTTCGCGCTCGACCGCATCATCGACGAGACCGAGCGCGTTCGCCCGGAGAAGACCCAGCTGCTCGACTGCATGTTCGAAGTCGTAGTCGCCGTAGCCTCGCACTAGCCAGAGCTCGGCGACGCGGGCGATCATCGCAACCGAGCGCATCGGCGGCCATAGAGGGATCAAGTCGACGATGGAAGTTTCCTTCACGCCGCAGTCTGCGGATGGACCGCTCGGCGCGCTCGACGGAATGGTTCGTGGTCGCCATCCGCGCTTCGTCGACGTCTTCGTCAATACGTGAGACTTGTTCGATGAGCCCCATCAGAGCGGCTTCGTCGCGGTAACGCTCGAGCTACATGCGATTAGCCCGGCGGATGCTCTCAGCGGGTGAAGTCTCGTCCTGTCCGCCGGACGCGTCGCCGGACGGCGCCCGTGAGCCTCTCGTCTTGCGTCTGCGGCACTTCGAGGAACAGCTCCTCCTTGGGGTCGAAGTAGTGGTAGAAGCCACCCGGCGCGAGGTTGGCCTCCTCCGCGATGTCGACGATCCTCGCGTCTAGGAAGCCGTCGCGTTCAAAGACCCCCTTCGCGGCGGTAAGAAGCCGGGCCCGGGTTTGTAGCTCTGCAATGGGGGGGAGTGATACCGCACAGCCCCTCCTTCAGGTCAGAGTCCGAAGCACCGCAACAGGCAACACTTCCAGCACTTCGGACAAGAGTGTGCCCTGAACGCCCGGTTCGATCCGGCGGTCCGTCAGGAGCTCCCGGTATCGACTCGAACCATCCGGCGGGATGTTCAGGGTGTCTCGTCCCCATGCCTGCACCCCTGTCGGGAAATTCTCGGGGCCGGCGAGGAGATAGGTCAAGCGTGGAACGACGCAGATGAGGTTGTCGCCGTCGAGGTTGCGGCGGAACGCGACGACGTGGGTTGTCGTTGCGGGGAGCGCTTCGTAGTTCCCGCGAGCGTAAAGCGCATCGAACCTCCCGCGGTCGTGGAGGAGCGTCCTCGTGACGTACGTCTTCAAGTGGCCGTCGTTCCAGCGCAAAAGTAGATCGCTCGCCCCGGGCACTGAGGGCGCGGGCAACGCCGATAACACGTCCGCCCGAGCAACGAAGTCAATCGGTCGGCGGTTGTCCGGATCGGTGAGGGTCGGGTCGATCAATTCAGTTCCCTGGTAGAAGTCGGGTACGCCGGGGGCGCACACCTTCAGCACCACGCTCGCGATGGAATTGACGAGTGCCGCCGGGCCGATGCGGCGACTGAACTCCGTCATCTCTCGTCGGAACACGATGTCGTCGTAAACCACGCTGACGAAGCGTGCGAGTCCAGCTTCGTAGTCTCCGTCCGGCTCGGTCCAAGAAGACCGCAATTTCGACTCGCGGGCACTCTTGATGGCCTGCTGAATGATGCGGTTAAGGCTCCCGTCGTCGAGTTCGTCGTCCGCGGTGGGCCACAGGCACAGCAACGACTGAAAGATTGCGAGCTGTTCGGTCGGATGCGGGGCGGCCTCACCTGCGGTGAAGCGATCGCGCCACCGCCGGACCATGGTCAGCCACTCCTGGTCCGCCTCTGACAGGACGGCGAGGCGGCATCGCGCATCTTCGTTCCGCTTGGAGTCGTGCGTCGACGTGGCATTGAGGCCCCCGATCCGCTGGTCGGCGAACGTGTGGAACCCGTCCACACCATCTTCCTCGGAGTCGGGATCACCTCCGACCTCAGCCCTGGCCAACAACCCCGGGTACCGGTAGGTAGCGGTGTCCTCGGACCCCTTCGCCATCGTCGCCCCGCTGAGCTGCTGCCATCGATGGGCAACGACAAGCCACGGGCTCCCGGCTCGGGCATGCTCGAGAAGAGCGCTCCGTAGGCTCTCGGAAGCCCGACGGACTTCGGGCTCGTCGGGAGCCGTCGCCGATGCCGCCTCGATGCAGGCCCGATCCATCTCGGAAGCGCCGTGGTCGTCGATATAGGTTCGGTAGACAGGTAGTGCCACCGTGAGTTCGGTCCATGCCTGGCGGATGTGATGCTCCGAAAGGTCGTGCCCGGGTGTCTCGGCATCGAGAACCTCGATACTCAGCCGTGCCAAATAGTCGAGTTCCGCGCAGAATGACCGTTCGAGCACCTCCCGTTTGCCGCGCCGGGCCAGCGTTGCGAAGGAGACGTCGTCCGAACCGCACATTGCTTCACCGGCCGAGCGCAGTCGTGCGGCTCCCGACGAGTCGATGAACAAGGCCATCACGCGGTCAGCGAACTCGTAGCCCGAAGTCCCGTCGACAGACCATTTCGGCGAGACCGCTTCCTCCTGGCCCAGGATCTTCTCGACCAGGATCACAGCGTCTCTTGGGAGAAGGTTCTTTAGGCGATTCAGGTATTGAGCCGGGTCCGTGAGGCCGTCGACGTGGTCGACACGGACTCCGGCGACTGCCCGATGGCGACTCAAATCTGCGATCAGTGAATGCGTGACTGCAAAGACGTCGGGATCCTCAACTCGCACTCCGATGAGCGAATTGATGTCGAAGAACCGTCGATAATTGCCCTGTGTGGCACTTGTACGCCAATAGGCGGGACGGTAGTGCTGGTGCCGGAGGATTGCGGCATGATCGCCGTGGTTTGATCCGGCTCGAAGAGGAAACCCGAGACCGTCCACGGTGAGCTCTTCCTTTGCCACATCGACTTCGATCGCACCGGCACTGATCACATCCGCTAACGGGCGGGTGAGCACTGGAACAAGGACGCGTCCTTGGAGTTCCGACCAATGGATGTCGAAAACCGACGCATGGACCGATTCACTTCCTCGGCGCAACACGTCCCACCACCACGCATTTTCGGGTACCGCAGCCATATGGTTCGGGACGATGTCCAGCAGGGCACGCATGCCGTGCGCCTGGAGGTCGTCGAAAAGGGCCTCGAGATCCCGTTCAGTGCCCAGATCGGGGTCGAGGCGCCGAGGATCGATGAGGTCATAGCCGTGGCTGCTTCCGGGAGCCGCCGCGAACACCGGGGACAGGTACAAAGTTTGGATGCCTAACGCGGCGAGATACGGAACGAGGGTCCTGGTCTTGTTGAATCCGAGGGCCTGGACTTGAATGCGATAGGTAGAGCCGAGGCCGGGTGCATTCACGTCTGGTGGCGTTCGCTGTGACGCAGAAGCACAGTCGAGTGTGCGTTGAGCGACACCACGTCGTTCTTCACGATCCGACCCCACGGCCCGGGGTGGGTCGTATTGAGGACCTCGACCCAGTATCCCGCCAGCTCCATGCGCGGCAGGGTGTAGACGAGCGAACGGCTCCCAGCGTTGAGCAATACCAGAAGGGAGTCGCCAGCATAGGAACGACCTCGGATGTCCACCTCGTCGGTGGCCGATCCGAAGAGCAGCATCCCGATGCTGTGGAGCCCCGGGTCGGTCCAGTCGTCTTCCATCATTTCGAGCCCGTCGCGACGCAACCACGTCACGTCTTTGGTTCGGTGACCCTGCGCCGGTTGTCCTGTGAAGAAAGCTCGTCGTCGCAGAATCGGATTCCCCTTCAACACACCGATCACATCACGGACGAAGTTGCTCAGGTCATAGCCGGTTTCGCCGACGTCCCAGTCGAACCAGCTGATCGGATCGTCCTGGCAATAGGCGTTGTTATTGCCATGTTGCGTCCGGCCGATCTCGTCACCGCCGAGCAACATCGGGACACCCTGAGAAAGGAACAGAGTGGCGAGGAAATTCCGCTTCATCCGATCGCGGGTCCGCTGGATCCGGACAGAATCTGTCTCACCCTCAGTGCCCCAATTCCGGCTGTAGTTCTCGTCCGTCCCGTCCCGGTTGTCCTCGCCGTTCGACTCGTTCCTCTTCCTCTCGTACGTCACCAGGTCGGTCAGGGTGAATCCGTCATGGCACGTGACGAAGTTGATACTCGCGTAGGTGCGGCGACCACTCGGAGCGTAAATGTCGCTTGAGCCGGTAAGACGCGATGCCATTTCCGGAACGACTCCCGCGTCACCTCTCCAGAACCTGCGAGCGCAGTCGCGGAATGCTCCGTTCCACTCGGACCAGCCCGGTGGGAAATGACCCAGTCTGTCACCTTCGGGGCTGGCATCCCACGGCTCGGCGATGAGTTTCACGGTCGACAAGACTGGGTCCTGTCGCAGAACGTCGAAGAACGCGCTGTCCTGACCGTCGTCAACACCACGCGCGAGTACCGGTGCCAGGTCGAACCGGAAGCCATCCACATGCATATCGGTCACCCAATAACGCAGGCTGTCTGTGACCATACCCATTGCGCGGGGATGGAGGACGTTCAGGGAGTTGCCCGTCCCCGTGTAATCCTCGTAGTAGCGGGGATTGTCAGGAGAGAGGCGGTAGTAGACCGCATTGTCTATGCCTCTCAGAGAGAGGGTGGGTCCGAGGTGATTGCCTTCGGCGGTGTGGTTGTAGACGACGTCGAGAATGACCTCGATGCCGGCACGGTGCAGGGTGCGGACCATCGACTTGAACTCGCTGACTTGTTCGCCGAGCCCACCTGTGGCGTATCCGACGTGCGGAGCAAAGAATGCGATCGAGTTGTAACCCCAGTAATTGGTGAGACCGCGCTCTACGAGTTCTCGTTCGGCCACGAAGTGATGCACGGGCATCAGCTCCACCGCTGTCACGCCGAGACCGAGGAGATGGTCGACGATCGGATCGGACGCGAGTCCCAGGTAGGTACCTCGGAGCTGAGCTGGAACTCCGGGGTGTTGCATGGTCAAGCCACGCACGTGGGTCTCGTAGATGATGGTTCGATTCCACGGCGTGCGGGGATGTCGGTCGTCCTGCCAAGTGAAGGAAGGGTCGATCACAACCGACTTGGGTAGGGCGGCGGCTGAGTCGCGACCGTCTCGGGAGAGATCTTCGTCGGGATCGCCGAGTGTGTATCCGAATAAGTCGTCGTTCCAGTGGATCGGCCCGCTCACAGCCTTGGCGTAGGGGTCGATGAGCAGTTTTGAGGGATTGAAGCGGTGACCATTTTCGGGTTCGTACGGACCGTCCACCTTGTAGCCGTACAAGGCACCCGGTCGGACATCGGGCAGATAGACATGCCAGACCTGGTCTGTGGTCTCGTTGAGTGTGATCACCGTCGAAGCGACACCCGCCTGCGCGTCTTCGAACAACAAGAGGCGCACGCTGGTCGCGTGCTCGGAGAAGAGGGCGAAGTTGACGCCTTCGCCGTCCCAAGTCGCGCCGAGGGGATAAGGGGATCCAGGCCAAACTCTCATCGAACGCCCTCGTCGACGGCATGTATACGGAACAGGCGAAAGCGCCACGGAGCCAATTCGACAGCCCCATGGGTACTCGTCGCGGCTTCGGTCAAGAGTTCCTCCCAAAGAGCGGATCCCGGGAGTGGAGCGCGCTGCGCCGAGCCGGACAGGTTGAAGAAGGCCACGACCGTGGTTGTGCCATGGGTGCGAGTGAGGATGACGACGGGGCCGAAGGCTTGGGCCGTGGACGTCTCGCGGGAAGAGCGCCGCAAGGCGGGTTCGGCGGCCCGTAACGAGAGGAGCGAGCGGTAGTGCTCCCAGATCGTCCGATGCGCGCCTTCGGTCCGTAAGGACTGGTTGAGTACCGCGCGGTTGAATGTCTCCGGGTCCCCTGGGTCCGGCGCATCGCTTTTGGGTCCGTCATACTCGTGGGTGCGCCCTTGGCGAACAGCCTCGAGCAAATCGGGATCACCATGATCGACGAAATAGGTGAACGGAGCGGTCTCCCCGTACTCCTCTCCCATGAAGAGGAGCGGCACGCCTGGCGCGAGCAGCAATAGCGCTGCGGTCAGCAGCAGCCGATCTAGTGGGACAAGAGTGCTGAGGCGAGCGCCGTCGGGTCGATTCCCGACCTGATCGTGATTCTGGTCGAACACTACAAATCGGGTTGGATCTATCGAAAGTGACGGTGCGCCGTGACGGCGGTTCCGGAACTTCGAGCGCTGGCCTTGGTAAACGAAGCCTTGATCCATGGCGCGTGCCACATCGGGGGCGCCTGAGAAGTCGGCGTAGTAGCCGAATCGTTCTGATGTCATTGCAACGTGAACAGAATGATGGAAGTCGTCGTTCCATTGAGCGTCCATTCCCATTCCGCCCACGCCGGTTGGTGTGATGGTTCGCGGGTCGTTGCTTGCGCTCTCGGCGATGAGCCAGCAGGGACGGCCTGACGCTTCAGAGACGTCTGCTGCGGCTGCCGCGAGGTCTACCAGAAATGGCCACGGACTCCGGTCCATGAATTCATGCACCGCATCGAGCCTCAGGCCGTCGACATGGAAGTCACAGAACCATTGCATTGCATTGGCAACGAAATACTCGCGGACGGCGTCGGATTCGGCTCCGTCAAAGTTGATGGCTTGTCCCCACGGCGTCCGATAGCGGTCCGTCGTGTAAGGTCCGAAGCAGGGCAACACGTTTCCCTCTGGGCCCAGGTGGTTGTACACCACGTCGAGGACCACTGCCAGGCCTCGCCGGTGGCATTCGTTGACGAAGTGCTGCAGACCGCGGGGTCCACCGTACGACGCCTGCACCGCGAAGGGAAATACGGCGTCGTACCCCCAATTCCTGGCACCGGGGAACTGTGCGACGGGCATGAGTTCGATCGCGGTGATCCCGAGGGTTACCAAAGTGTCGAGATATTCGACCGCCGAAGAGAAGGTGCCGCCGTGGCTGAACGTGCCGACGTGTAGTTCGTAGAGCACGTTGTCCCGGAGAGGAAGCGGTACGAAACCACCGTCCGCCCAGGAGAACTGGCCAAGGTCCACGATCTGTGACGGGCCGTGGACGCCGTCGGGCTGCGAACGCGACGCGGGGTCCGGAAGATCCTCCCCGCCATTGAGAACAAACCAATACTTCGAATCGGTGTCGCAGTCAGCCTCGCCACGGAAGTAGCCGTCCGAAGTCCGCTCCATGGCAACCGGTTCGCCTTTTTCGTGAAGGCGTATGTCCACGGAGCGCGCGAACGGAGCCCAGACAGCGAAGGTCGTGACACCCGAATCGGTCGGTATTGCCCCGATAGGCCGGGTGATCACTGCGGCTGGAAGAGAAGGCAGGCTAGCGGTGGGACGGTCAAGGTGAGCGAGTACGGCATCGAATGATTCGGTAAGGGATGTGCTTCCACTCCGCCGAGGTTCCCAACCCCGCTCCCACCATATTCGGAAGCATCGCTGTTGAGCAGTTCGTCCCAGAAACCTCCGGTCGGGACGCCGGCCGATACGTTGTGGCGGACGACCGGCGTGAAGTTGCACACCGCGAGAAGCGGCGAGCCACCGGACGAAAACCGCAGGAAGCTCACGAGGCTGGCCTCGGCGTCATTGGGTAGCGTCCACTCGAAACCGCGGGGATCACAATCGAGTTCGTGCAGGGCGGGGACGGTGCGGTAGCAATGGTTGAGGTCGCCTACCAAGTTCAGCACGCCGGCATGCTGCGACACATTGGCCAGCGCCCAGTCGACGTCCGCCTCATGGTCCCATTCATGCCATTGAGCCAGTTCGTCTCCCATGAAGAGCAGCTTCTTGCCGGGTAGCGCGAACTGATAGGAGTAGAGCAGGCGGAGGTTCGCGAAGCGCTGCCAATCGTCGCCCGGCATCTTGGATAACAACGAGCGCTTCCCGTGGACGACTTCGTCGTGCGAAAGCGGAAGGATGAAGTTCTCGCTGAACGCGTAGACGCCGCGGAATGTCAATTGACCTTGGTGAAACTTCCGGTGTACTGGCTCACGTGAGAGGAAGTCGAGAGTGTCGTGCATCCATCCCATGTCCCATTTCAGCCCGAAGCCGATGCCACCGAATTCGACGGGTTTGGACACGCCGGGAAACGCCGTCGACTCCTCAGCGAAGACCTGGACATCTGGGTGGTCGCCGTAGATTCCGGTGTTGAGCTGTCGCAGGAATGAAATGGCTTCGAGGTTCTCTCGGCCGCCCTCTCTGTTGGGCAGCCATTCGCCGGGTCGTCTCGAATAGTCGAGGTAGAGCATCGATGCCACCGCGTCGACTCGAAGGCCGTCGGCGTGGTAGGCGGTCAACCAATGCTCTGCCGATGAGAACAAGAAGCTACGGATTTCGTGCCGGCCGTAGTTGAAGATCAGGCTGTTCCAATCGGGGTGAAATCCGAGGCGAGGGTCCGCATGTTCAAAGAGATGTGTTCCATCGAAGTCAGCCAAGGCAAAAGCGTCGGACGGAAAGTGCGAGGGAACCCAGTCGAGAATGACTCCGATGCCGTCACGGTGCAGCCGGTCGATAAGTGCCATGAAGTCCTGCGGATTGCCGAATCGCCTTGTTGGAGCGAAATATCCGGTGGTCTGATATCCCCAAGATCCGTAGAACGGGTGCTCCATAACAGGCAGAAACTCGACGTGAGTGAATCCGCAACGGTGCACGTGCTCGATTAGGGGGTCAGCGAGCTCCGCATAACTGAGCGAGTTGCCGTCCGTTGCGCGCCTTCTCCAGCTACCGAGGTGCACTTCGTAAATCGAAATGGGCGCATCGAGACGCTGTGACCCACCCCGAACGGCCATCCACGACGCGTCATGCCATTCGTAGTCGAGATCCCAGATGACCGAGCCCGTACGAGGCGGCACCTCCGTACAGTGCGCGAAGGGATCCGCCTTTTCCAGAACGTCGCTTCCGTTCGTCCGGATGGCGAACTTGTAGACGTCCCCAAGCGCGGCTTCGGGCACCGTGCCCTCCCAGATGCCCGAGACGCCGCGGGCAGTCAACGGATCAGCGCTCGCATCCCAGGAATTGAAGTCTCCTATCACGCTTGCGCCGGCCGCATTGGGCGCCCACACGGCAAAACGAGCGCCCCCATTGGGGAGAGGATGCGCACCAAGCTTGCGGCCGAGTCCACGGTGAGTGCCCTCGTTGAACCAGTAGATGTCTTGATCCGTGAGCGCTTCGGATGTCGCAGCCCGGTGGAGCGTGGTCAAGCGTGCCTCCCATGTGCCATCTCTTGAAATACCCTGTCCGCCCATTTGTCCGTTTCGACCTCGTCGACAGTGCGCGAGCTACGACGGCGCCAATTTGATCCGCCGGGGCCCGACCCCGGGATGTTGTCCTGTCCGCGCTCGTCCCAGAGTTCCTGGACATCGACGAGAACGATCGCGGCGGAGCTGCGGGCAAGACGGAGGAGACAGGCCTCGAGCGCGGCCGAGGTGAGCTTGTCTGGGTCTGCGTCAAGGCCGGATAGGTGCAGCGCGTCGAACAGGCTCTTACGCCATCGGCTCCTCTTATTCCACTCGGTAACGGCAACAGCCGCCGAGAGCAGTCCACGCGCTTCCCGCTCGTGGATGTCTTCACCCCACAGGTAGGCACCAAATCGCGGGAGGTCGTGCGTTCCCAGACTGACCAGGCTCTGGGCTGGTGGGGATGGCAGTGGTTGTTCCGCCGTCGACTCGAACTGGAAGACCCAGGTGCGAAGAATGCCGTCACGCGCCATTCGCGGTCGGACCTCTTCCGGTACGGTCCCCAGGTCCTCGCCGACGACCACCGCACCGACCCGACTTGCCTCGAGAGCGACGAGCGCGTGCAGCTCTTCGGCTCGGTAGGAGACGTAGGCGCCCTCTCTGCTGCCGTCGGGAATCATGAAGAGACGCTGCAGACTCATGATGTGATCGATGCGAAGGCAATCGGCATGCAGAAAGGCCCTACGCAGCGCAGCGGTTAAGAAGGCATAGCCGTCCTCCCTGATACGTTCTGGATGGAGTGGCTGGAATCCCCAGTCTTGACCGAGGGGAAAGAACTGGTCCGGCGGAGCACCGCCATGGAGACCGGGAACGAAGGACTCTGGATACCACGCGGGGTCGAACCCTTCCGGATGTGATCCCACCGGAAAGTCGGCGTAGCGACCCGCATGATGGCCAGCGTCCACCAGCTGTTGGTGCGCTGCCCATTGGCAATACAGGTAATAGGCCACCGCCGGGGGTGGTTCTTCGTCGGCTGGAGAATCGAGCCTCGCGCGAAAGCGCGCGTAGCCCTCGAGTTCGGGGCGTTGGGAGGCGAACTCTGCCAATTCGTTCTGTCGATGCGGCAACGCTCCCGACGTGGCCACATGAGCCAACTTTTCGAGGACGATACGTTTCAGCCTCGCCACTTCCTCGTAGTCGACCAGTCTCGATGACCGAAGCGAGGCGAGGTGGTCACGAAAGGGTGACGACGAGCACAGTTCGCGGACTTCACGAGAGGCAGCGAACTCCGGCAGTGCGACGGGATCGATGAACACGTCGTTGTACGCCAGGCGACTGACCGGCAAATAGGGGCTGGGATCTGCGGGTGGATCCAGGAAGGCGGGGTAGAGGGGAAGGGTCCCAACTAAGTCAAAGCCCGCAGACGCGGCCCAGCCAGAGAGACGTTCTAAGTCGGAATAGGACCCGATGCCCCAGTCGGTCGGGGTCCGAACGGCGTGGAGGGGCATGAAAACGCCCGTCTGCCTGCTTGCGGCGGGGCAAGCGGGGGCGCACAGTAACCGAGCGGTACCAATCGGCCTAGCTCCTTCGATGGTCACTTCGTGGTGTCCCGGCTGCAGTGGTTCGCCGTTCAATCGCGACAGATCGAGACACAACCGTTGGTAGCGCATGCCGTTTGCCTCAGCCGCGGCGGCAACGCTGGTGATCGCTTCGGAAAGCCGCGCACGCACCGTGTGGCCCTGCTCAAGCTCGATCGACAGCCACATGGCACCCAGATCGCACCAGTCGGGCACGGTGGCGGCGACCGTGTCAGTGCGTCCGATGCGGTGCACAACTACGGGCTCGAGGCATCGTTGGAGGGCCGCTTCTCTTTCAGAACGCAAAAGTGAGGCGGCGTTATCGGACGTATCGAGCGGGACGCCTAGGGCTCGGAGCAAGGAGATGACAACGTCGGGAGAGGCTCGTTGGACCTTCCCGTGGACATCGGTGTACGACGTGATGACCCCATGGAACGCCGCCAGTTCCCAAAATCCCGCACCCACGGGTGTCACGGTTCTGAGCTGAGGATGTCGAGAATACCGCTGGCGGGGATGTCGACCCACGCCGGGCGACTGTTCACCTCGTAGTTCAGCTCGTACACGGCCTTCTCTAGCCGGAAAAAGTCGAGTAGGTCGATGACCTCGGACCTAGTCGAGGGCAAGAAGGGATTGGAAGCCGCCGCCTCGAGGTAGGAATCCAAAAAGCGGCCCGCTACCCAACGGTGCCAAAAGGCAAGCCAGTCGTCGTAAGTCCGCCGAAGGCCAGCCTCGGTTGTCGCACCGAATTCGACATTGATCCGCAGAGCTGCGGCTTGTCCCGCGTAGTGGATCGATCGAATCATGCCTGCGAGGTCGTATGCCGCGGGACGCTTTAGACGACGGAACCCGAGTGATCGGCTTGGTTCGCCTTCGAAGTCGATCACGAAAAAGTCCTTGCCCGTCCATAGGACCTGCCCGAGATGGAAGTCGCCGTGACATCGGATCCGAAAAGCTTGAACCGGCGACGCGCTGAAACGGCGCAGACGGTCGATGATCTCCTCTTCTTGATTCAGGACGCTCTGGACCGCGGTACTGGTGGTGCCCTTGGATGCGACGTCGCGAAACACCTGGCGTGTAAGACTCCGAGCCCCATGGAAGAGGGCCTGCCGATCCTGGGACGTGAGTGGCTCGGGGACAAACGCCGGATTGTTGCGAGAGGACACCAGCGCGAGGTGCAGTTCGGCGGTCCGCCGCCCGAGGAGAGACGCCCATTCCATGTGTGGACCGACCAGCGGATGTGCCGGCTCGAGCTCCCACCGGTCGCTGGTCAGCAGTCCGCGTGGATGGTGCTGCAGATCGTCTGCGTCCGGGGCCGTAGCCAATGCTTCTTCGAGTCCATGTTCGAGAGCGTCGACGACGTAACGCCAGCCGTCCCCTTCATTTGGCACGAACTCCTCCAGGACCGCCAAGGTGGCTGATGAAGCCGAATCGCCGCGTCGGCGGTATTCGACGCTACCGCCAACGCGTGGGGCGTGCGGGAACTGCGCCACTTCACTGAGATAGCGGCCGACTTCGACGCCGGGGTTGATTCCCTCATCGAAGCGTCGGACCACCTTCATGATGGCTTCGCCACCGAGAAGTACCGACGAGTTGGATTGCTCTCCAGTGAGAGGTGTCGTCGAACAGGCCGCGCGCAGGCATGTAGTGAATTGTCGGATCCCTGGTGCTGGCGCACCGATGATTTGGCCACTAGATCCTGACAGTACGCGTCGCCGCGCCAAGAGATCGGCCATCGCATGGACGAAATTGGGGAAGTAAAGAGCATCGACCAGGACGCCTTCAGAAGAGCCGTCGCGCAGGTCAGCAATGACGGCTTCGGGGTGCCACTTGCGCATTTCTTCGGCCTCGGGGCCATTGACATATGCCACAGGCACGACATAACGCTCCGGAGAGCCCAAGTCGAGGTCCAACTGGACGATCAGGACGGTGGCGGCGGCAGTGGCGCCGTCATTCGATCGCTTGTCCCATGGGGACGGTGGGATGGGAATTGAATCGAGAATCTTCGCCGCGCTGATCGACCTGGTCTTGTGGGCAAACCATCGGCGTTCTTTGATGTATGTCGGGAGGCATGCTTCGAACTGCTGGCGATTAGCTCCCTCGAACAGACTTTCCCATCGGCCGGGTATGGAGAAGGCCAGAGTCTCCCGTGGTGTCGGATCAGGTTCAGACTCCAAGAAGAACCAATAGAAGCCATATGGACCCAGCGTGATGAAGTAAGGCAGTTCCCCGATCGATGGGAATTCTTGGTTTCCTGACATCTCGATCGGGACGGCACCACGAAACGACGATAGGTCGAGCTGGGCGCATTGCACGTGACGCGAGAGGTTGAATATGCATAGGATTCGCTCGTCTTCGTATTGCCGGATGAACGCAAATATCTTGCGATTCTCGGGGTACAGCATTTCGATGGTGCCACGTCCAAAGGCCTTGTATCGCTGTCGCAGTGCTACCAACCGCCGCATCCACCACAGGAGAGAGTTGGGGTTTTGGGCCTGTGCTTCGACATTTACCGCCTGCGAGTGGTACTCGGGGTCGATGATCACGGGGAGGTAGAGCCGTTGTGGGTTGGCACTGGAGAATCCAGCGTTTCGGTCGCCATTCCACTGCATCGGGGTGCGGACGGCGTTCCGATCGCCTAGATAGATATTGTCGCCAATGCCAATTTCGTCGCCGTAGTAGATGATCGGAGTTCCGCGCATCGAAAACAAAAGCCCGTTCATCATCTCGATAAGTTTTCGATCGTTACCGAGAAGCGGAGCCAAGCGTCTCCGGATACCGACATTCACCCTCGCTTGTGGATCCTGTGCGTAGACGCGGTACATGTAGTCCCGCTCTTCGTCCGTGACCATTTCAAGCGTCAACTCGTCGTGATTGCGTAAGAACAGGGCCCATTGGCAATCCGGAGGAGTAGTCGGAAGCAGGGTCAGAATGTCGACGATCGGGAAGCGGTCCTCTTGACGTGCCGCCATGAACATGCGAGGCATTAGAGGAAACTGGAATGCCATGTGGCACATGTCGCCTCGGCCCATGTATTCCACAGCATCTTCAGGCCATTGGTTGGCCTCGGCCAAGAGCATCCTGTCCTCAAAGCGCTCGTCGACGTGTGCGCGTAGCTGGCGGAGGAACTCGAACGTCTCCGGCAAATTTTCGCATGTAGTGCCTTCTCTGGCATACAGATATGGCACAGCATCAAGTCGCAGCCCGTCGACTCCCATGGCGAGCCAGAAGTCGACGACATCGAACATGGCTTGCCGGACCAGGGGACTGTCGTAGTTCAGGCTCGGCTGGTGCGAGTAGAACCGGTGCCAGAAGTAGGCCGCCGCTACGGGGTCATGAGTCCAGTTGGACACCTCGAAATCGCTGAAGATGATCCGCGCATCCTTGTAGCGGTCCGGGGTGTCACTCCAGACATAGAAATCGCGAAATGCGGATC
The DNA here is from genome assembly GCA_963828455.1 of uncultured Acidimicrobiaceae bacterium. Classification (GTDB taxonomy): domain Bacteria; phylum Actinomycetota; class Acidimicrobiia; order Acidimicrobiales; family RAAP-2; genus Bog-473. The sequence goes on from CAWHFH010000006.1 coordinate 267,765, forward strand.
CAGGAGGGGCCTGGCGAGCCCGCTGGAACCAGGGATGCACATCGGAGGTATGTGCGAGAACAAGTTCGGTGATGACACGCATACCCCGTCCGTGCGCGGCCCGGAGGAACTGACGGAAGTCTCTCAATGAGCCGTACGACGGGTGCACCTGGCGATAGTCCGAGATGTCGTACCCGTCGTCCCGCAACGGGGAGGGATAGAAGGGCAAAAGCCAGATCGCGCTGACGCCTAGGTCTTGCAGGTAGTCCAGCTTCTGGATGAGGCCTCTGAAGTCCCCGATCCCGTCGCCGTCGCCGTCGTTGAAGGCGCGCACGTGGAGCTCGTAGATGATTGCGTCCTTGTACCAGGTCGGATGTTCTCGGACTCGGCTTGGCTGGGTTTCGCGGCGTTCACCCACTATTTGCGTTGTCGTCACGGGACATCTCCGTTACCCCGTGCCGGCTGGGTCAGGGCGAAGATATGGCACGGCACGTTGGCCGGGTCGAGCCGCACGAAATTGGATTCCCCATTCCAGACATAGCGGGCATCTGACAAGAGATCGTGGGCGATGTAAGGGACGTCGGCGCGCAACTTGATCGCCTCGAGATCGAGGACGACCCATCCGGATTGGACGTCGTGGTGGTCAAGGTTGACCACCGTCAAGACCAGGTCTCGATCGGATTCGAGTTCGCGTGCCTTGGTGTACGCGATGAGGGCATCGTTGTCGGTCCAGTGGAACCGCAGAGAGTCGTTGTACTGCAGGGCGTCGTGTTCGCGGCGAATGCTGTTGACCAGAGCGATAAATCGGCGAAGGCTGGCGGGACTATCGATGTCCCAGGCGCGAAGCTCGTATTTCTCTGACCGCAGATACTCCTCTGACCCCGAGGAGCGTGGCACGTGCTCTTGCAATTCGAAGGCGGGTCCGTAGATCCCGTAGTTCGAACTGAGTGTCGCGGCGAGGACCAGACGGGAGATGAATGCCGCACGCCCGCCAGTCTGCAGGTCCTCGCTCAGGATGTCGGGAGTGTTTGGCCAGAGATTGGGTCGGAAGAAGTATGCGAGCTCGGATTTCGTGAGCTCTGTGAAGTATCTCTCGATATCCCACTTCGAAGAGCGCCAGGTGAAATAGGTATACGACTGGGTGAAGCCGATGCGCGCCAGGTGTTCCATGACTCGAGGTCTGGTGAATGCTTCGGACAAGAAGATGGTGTCTGGTGCTTCCGCCCGGACGGCACCCAGGAGCCATTCCCAGAACGCGAACGGTTTCGTATGGGGATTGTCGACTCGGAATACCTTCACTCCCTGGTCGATCCAGAACCACACAACATCTAAGAGCGCCGTCCACAACTCGCGCCAATCCGACGATTCGAAGTCGAAGGGGTAGATGTCCTCGTAGCGCTTCGGGGGATTTTCGGCATAGCGGATCGTTCCATCTGGTCTTTGCCGGAACCACGATGGATGCTCACGTACCCACGGATGATCGGGAGAGGCCTGAAATGCGAGATCGATGGCCACGTCGATGCCTCGTGAAGCGGCAGCGTCCAGCAGTTCTCGGAACTCTGCCAACGTCCCGAGCTGCGGGTGGACGGAGGTGTGACCACCGTCTTTGGCACCGATGGCCCAAGGACTCCCCACATCGTCCGATCCGGCGACGGGCGTTCCGTTGGGGCCTTTGCGTGCCGTCAAACCGATCGGATGGATGGGTGGCAGGTACAGCACGTCGAACCCCATCTCTACGACGTAATCGAGGTACCCTCGCACGTCGGCAAACGTCCCATGCCCAGACAGTGACGCCGATCGGGGGAACATTTCGTACCAAGTGCTGAAGCGAGCCTTCTCGAGGACTGCCATGACCTCGTAGGTCGCCGAATCGGCCTTCGTGGAAGGGTCAGCTAGCGGCCCCATCAAGGACGCTAACCGGGCCGAGAGCAGGATCTCGCGCAGAGTCGCATCGCCCGAGTCCGGACTCTCTCGTAGTGGAGCCACTTGTCCAGCAGGCACGAGGCTGTCGAGGCCCCGCGGGGCTTGGCGTACGGCCAAAGCGAGCTCCTGGAGCATGCGACGCTCAGCAGCTCTCGCGCCGGCGGCCGCGGCCTCGATCAGGACAGCGCCCGTATGCAAATGGCCGGAGAGGTCCTGTCCCGCGTCGGCCCAGGCCCTCAGCTCGTCACGCCAGCTCGCGAAGGCGTCGATGCGAGCTCGCACCACGAACTGGTAGCGCCCCGTCGCCTCTATTGGGAGTGACCCGTACCAATGATCGTCAAACGAGGCCTCCATCGGCTCGGATGTCCAACGGCGGCTCGATTCGTGCCGATACCGCACCTCGCACCACAAGGCATCGTGGCCGTCGATGAAGGCATCGGCTTCGATCTTCAATCGTTCCCCCACCGTGGCCTTCGCTGGCCGCGTTCCACCGTCCACCTGGGGCATGACTTCCCGGACGACCGGCCGCGTCCAGGAGTCCAGAAGCGTCGTCGGCGCGCGAGGCGTCGTCGCGCTGCCGTTCTGGAGTTGCTGCCGCGCGGTCGGCGGTTGCATTTCGGGGCGGCTTACCTCCCAGATGGCCCCTACCCGACCGGATGCACGGACAAACGGCAGGTGCCTCGGATTCGATGGTCCGTCAGGAGCAGACAGGTGTCCGGTCGGCGCTCTTCGGGTTACTCGGTGGTCTGAGCGGAATCAGGCTGCCGTCGGATTGTGGCCGGAAATGTCAGCACTTCCTCTTGGGCGATGACGAATCCGCATCGCTTTGTCCCATGGGCTTGCGAAAGGGTTTGCGCAACGTCCGCTGCGGAGGTGTCCTGAGCACCGGGAAGAGCGAGCGCAATGATGCAGGACATAACTCCCTCCGCCCCAATGACGAGGTCCTTCGCAACGCCCAACGCCTCGTTGGCAAGTGATCCCGAGCGACGGGCGTATTTGGGCGCGGTTCCCAGACGCTTCAGCAAATGGAGAAATCGGGCTTGCGCCGAACAATCCCTGTACCCGAATCGTGTCCTTTGTATCCCGAAAATATGTAGCTCGATCCTTGTCGCGTTGCCTGAGGCGAAGCGTCGCCGGTTGCACCATAATGCCGAGCTGCTTCAGCGAGATGTCCGGGCGCGAATGCCGCGTGAGGTGAATGCACCTCTCCCAGCGACAGAACGTGTGGAGACCACATGGCCCATCGGGCAAGGCTCAGATGTCGCCATGAGATTGTTTTGTTTGTTCCCATATCGGCCGGGTAGGACAGGGAATGACCGCCTAGAGGAGGAGCCGCCGGATGACAAGCGCTCGCGAGATCATGACGAAGGGGATCGAGTACCTGAAGACGACTGACACCGCGGCCGAAGCCGCGAAGAAATTGGCTCGAGCGAATATCGGCGCGATTCCGGTGTGCGAGCCTGATGGCCACCTGACCGGAGTCGTGACCGACAGGGACATCGTTGTAAAGGTCGTCGCGGAATCGAAGGATCCCAAAAGGACCCGTTTAGCGGAGCTCGCCGATCAGCCTGAGGTCGTCACCGTTGGGGCCGACGATTCGGCCGAAGAAGTCTTCGAGGTCATGAAGAAGTACAAGGTCCGACGTTTGCCTGTCATCGACGGAACGGACGTCGTGGGCATGATCAGTCAGGCAGATGTCGCTCGAAACCTGCCGACAGAGAAGGTTGGGGAGGTATTGGCAGCGATCAGCCAATAGGGCGATGAATCAGCGGAATCGAGGGACCGAACCGACGGCGGCCGATGAGATGGCTCAAGGGGAGGAGACGCGTTCCGCCGGCGAGGTCGGCTCGGCGGAGAATGGCGTCTCCGCTGGTCACACAGGTAGCGAAGTGGTGATCGGCGAGATCCCGGCGGCCGACGAGCCCACGACGATTCTCTGGACGGCTCGCTGTACCGACCCGGGTCACGATCTGCTCGGGCACTTCCGCTCCCAAGCGGACGCCGAGACCGCCAAAGCGCAGCATCTCGAATTGGCACACGGAGGTACGACGACATGACCAGTTCTGCGCAACGCACGGCCGCGCGCCGCAACGTCAGGAAGGCAGCGGCGGCGGCGAGGAGCAGCAGGTCGATTGCGAATATGCCGAAGAAGACTCGGGTGGCCCTCGGGAAGCAAGGGGCCGCCGTGGCTCGCCGCAAGCGGATGGGCGGGTCGACACCCAAGACCCGGGCCGAGCTCTACGAAGAGGCGAAGCGAAGGGACATCTCCGGCCGCTCCAAGATGGGGAGGGCGCAGCTCCTGCGAGCCCTCGGGCACTCCAAGAAAAGCTAACGGCGTCTCGGAGCTAGGCCTATTGCGCGCACAAATCGGTTGATCTGCCGGTTTCCCTCGCGGTAGATGATCCGTCTGGTCTCTCTTTGGGTTGCCCCGCCGGCGGCGCCGGAAAGGCCGCCGCGGCTGTACCCGTGTTCGACCGCCTCGATGTTCCCGAGGTCACGCGCGATTCGGTAGAGCTGCGACCGGGTGGTGCTCATGCTCCGCCCTCCTTGACGGACCGATCGGCGAGGATGACGCGTTCGACGATCGCCCGGAGCTGATCCGGGTCGTCCGTCTGCTCCATCAAAGCGAGGTCGGCCGGCGAAACACCGACGCAACCGAGTCCGTCGTCTTCGAACTCGGCGACTCTCCATTGCAGCCACGACGCTCCGTCAGGGTCCTGCCCGTCCTCGTCAACGGCATTCACCAGCGCGATAAGTTCGATTTCGCCGTCGGGACGGACGTCGTACTCAATGAACAGCATGCGTCCTCAGCCGGGGAGGCGCCGCCAGATAGCTTGCGGAAGCAGCCGAAAGACCGAGAAGACATACCGCAACGCGCCCGGCGACCAGATGACCGTGTCGCCACGCTCAAGACCGCGGACGACATCGTGTGCCACACGCTCGGGTCCCACGGCGAATGGGGCAGCCGGTCGTCCAGCCGTCATCTTTGTGTGGACGAACCCGGGCCGTACGACATGCACCGAGGTCCCAGTGCCGCGCACAGATTCGCTGAGCCCAAGCGCGAAGCCGTCGAGGCCGGCTTTCGTCGAGCCGTACACGAAGTTCGACCTCCTGACCCGGAAGCCCGCGACTGAGGACAGTACGACGATCCTGCCGTGACCCTGGCGCTGCAGCTGGGCAGCAACCTCGGCGAGCGCAGCGGAGGGCCACGTAACGTTGACCGTCATCATGCGCGCGATGCGCTTGGGATCAGTCTCGTCCGTCTCCTGGAGACCCAGTTCACCCACCGCCATGATCACGAGGTCCACAGGTTCGCTCGCCGCGTCGAAACATTGCCGGACTGTCTTGTCGACGTCGTCAGTCGAGGTAGCGTCGAAGCTGACGGTTGCAACATTGGGAACCGAGTGGCCGACCTCGCCGGCGGTTCTCTCTAACGCCGACGCGTCACGCCCCGCGAGCACCACGGTGCGGCATCTTTGCCCGGCCAGGATTTTGACGATCTCCTGCGCGATGTCGGACGTGCCGCCGAGGACCACGACCGATTGTGGGTGGCCGAATGCGTCGTACACAACGTCACCCGCGGCTCGGGGTGCCCGCTGACATCGTGATGAAGTCGCGGGCCCACCAGGACGCGAAATAACGGGACGGTCCGCCAGTCATGCCCGGCAACAATAGGGTGCCGTTGGTGGGACTGGCTTGTCCCGTCGGCGTCGACGGCTGGTAGATGCTGTAATTCACCCAATCTGTGTTGATATCGAGCTCCATGGCCCGTACCGCTCCGGCCTTGACCAGGATGTTGGCAAGATCGACGATGTCGAGACCGGGGCCACCCACATAGACCAGAGCCCCGTTCGCCGTCACACCCAGACCTGATCGCCACACGTAGAGCGCATCGCCGAGGGTTGCGCCCCATTGCGTCGCGCTCGAGTTATACGCCGCCGGCACCACCTGGCCGTTGTCGACGAGGAGATCGAGGTTCTGGCGCACGGACACGACGTCGGGAGTCATGGACATGTCCCGTCCCCATTGCCCAACGGTGGAAGACCCGTTCTTGTAAACGACGAAGGAGGCAGCTCCCGTGCGTAGTGGGTCGATCATCTTGCCGTCCGTGTAGTAACCGCCATTGGCCCCGGACATGAGAAATCCCGCGTTAAAGGCCGTCACCAACGACGTGGCATCCGTAGGAGCGATCGGCGCGGTATGCGTGTACGGACCGCCTCCCGGGATTTGGCTCCCTGAGTAGAGCGTCGCCTTCAAAAGTGTCGTATCCATCCATGCCACGCCAACCACGTAACTGGTATGGATTGCGCTAGGTCGCAATTCAGTTGTGTACACCGCGGGCACGCCGTCGACAAGGCGGCCGGCCGGTGACCACTGTCCTTCGCCGGCGACAGGCGGGCTGGCGATCGGCACAATGGGTGCAGGCGCGGGGAGGTGCGACACCGTCGCTGTAGGAACAGTTGTGGTCGTCTTAGGCTTGTGGATAGTCCCCTTGGGTAGCGCACCACCGATCTTCGGCGGATGGTGGGAGTACCACTCGTTCTCTGCCCAGTTGACGATCGACGCCGCGCCGTGCTCGCGGAACCACTCGGCGAGACGAGCGCCAGCGGAGCTGCCGAGCGCTGGGTTTGTCAGCGCACCGCCAAGAGAGACAGCCAGCCAAATAAGGAAGACGGCCAGAACCAGGCTGATCGCCGCGAATATGCGCCGGCGCCGTCGGTGTTTTCGAGAGCGCGACCAACGGGACTTTCGATGCAATGCGGGCTTTGGTTGATCGAGCTCGAAGTCGAGATCATCTTCGATCGGGGGACTCAGCATGGGCGCTCCATGACCGGCAGCGCGTCGTTCGGGCATGACGGGAATGCCCGTACCCTGCGGGTCACGTCGGCGTTGTGGCCGTTACGTCCCCGACGGAGACGGCAACGCGCTGGCCAGGAACTATATGGCCGCGCCGAAGCCCAGGGCAATTTCCCATGTCCCCATCGTAGTGGTTAGACGCTGACGGGAAGATGAATCGCAGGGCCTTGAGGCTAAGGAATCCGTAAGGGGGCGCTCGGTCTCGGTCGGCATCCCTGTCCGGCGTTGCACGGCGCGGCGGCAGCTCAGCCCTGGGTCGATCTGATGACCGTATCCGCAATTGCCAAGCCGAGCCCGGTGCCGACGACAGCATCGTTGGCGCGATGGAAACGGTCGAATACGGCTTCGCGCTGAGCGTCCGGAATTCCGGGTCCCGAATCGTCGACACGCAAGGTCACACGGTTTCCGGCGCACCGGACACTCACCTCGACTCGTCCGCCGTCACCAGCGAACTTGCACACGTTGTCGATGAGGACACCAGTAAGGCGCTCGATCAATGCATCTGACGCCTGCACGGTGAGCGGTCCTGAACCCACCGGTTCGAAAGTTAGATCCAAGTTGTTGGTTGTCGCCACGGCGCCGAAGCTTTGCACGCAGGGGTCCACGACCGCGGCCACGTCAGTCACTGTGAGCGCGTCCGCTGGGACGGGCTCGTCGTCGGCTCGAGCCAGCCACAACAGGTCCTTGACGATGGACCGGAGCCTCACGGCGACGTTCCAATTTCTGAGCGACATGCACTCAGGCTACGAGGTGGATGTCGTCGATCAACACCGGGACCTGTCATTCGCGCGTCAGGTTCTCTTCATGACGTCGAGTACGCCGATGAGCTCGTCGCCCTCCCGCGTCCAGGTATCCCGCCATCCTGGGTCTGTCCGTCGCATTCGGCGTCCACACGCAGCCCCGAGCCCGCCACCGGGGGCTGGCTCGCATCCGGTTCCTCACCGGAGCGATCGTGCTGGGGGCGGGCGGATCGACGGCCTGGATCGGCGTCTTGGTCGCCTCGGAGCATCCCGGCGCGGCAGCGCCTGCACCGCGACCGCAGCTCGGCACGCCAGGATCAACGGTGTTGCCCAACACTTCCGGTGTCCCCGCGTATCCCACCCCGACAGCCGGAGCTTCGGCAACGACGACCACGACGACGACGGCGGTTGCGCCGAATCCGACCACGACGAAGCCCATCGTGACTTCAGGCGGGTCCTCGCGCCGCTAATGGGGGTCCTAGGAGGGCTCCCGATCCAACAGATTTCCACCTTGAGGCGAATGGAATTCAGCCCTGAGGCGCAGCTATTGAGCTTGCGCCCCACAGCCCTGGCGCCAATGATGACCGCCAAACGACTGGCGGGAGCAAGATAAACCGTGACTCATTTTCTTTACTCAGCCGGGTATGCCGCCGTTTTCGTGCTGAGCTTCATCTCGTCCATGGGGCTACCTGTCGGCTCCGAGTTGGCGATCATCGGAGGTGGCGCTTTGGCCAGCGGCCAAGTACAGGGCGGCAGGCCGTTGAATCTGGCCATTGTGATAGTCCTCGCCACGCTGGGTGAGGTACTCGGATCGGCAGCTGGCTACGGCATCGGCCGCTATGGCGGCAGGCCACTCGTCGAGCGGGTGGGCAAGTACGTGCTCTTGACCCACAAGGACCTGGACCGCGCCGAAGCTTGGTTCGCCCGGCGCGGCGAGCCGGTCGTGTTCTTCGGCCGCTTCGTCCCGCTACTGCGATCCTTCGTGTCGTTCGCCGCCGGGCTGGGCGAGATGGCAATCGGGAAGTTCTTCCTCTTAACGGTGATCGCCTGTGCCATCTGGTGCACCGCGCTCGCCTCGATCGGCTACAGCCTCGGAAAGACGTATGACGAAGTGGTCCACGCTTTCAGCTACGCCGGCTACGTCCTGGTCGCGCTCGCGGTGGTTGCCGTCGCCGTCGTGTTCTGGCACAGGTACAGGAGCTACAAGGCCGAACAGCTCCAAGGGCGGCACCAGCGGCAGCGTTGAACAGATCGAACCGGGAACGCAGCTGCAACCCGATTGCTACCGGATGCCCACAATCGCTGGCCAGCGCGGACACAGAAAGAACAACTGGGCCAAATTCAGGGCCAATTGGCCTATAAAGACCGACAAAGTCATTGATGTCCCGTAACCCCGGTGTTACCTTCCGAGGCGGAGGAAGTTGGGCGGAGGGGGAAGCATGGCGATGGACAGCACCTGTCACGCGGTGGGTCGTCGTCGGGTTCGTTTGGGTGGATTCGTTCTTGCCGGCGTTGCCGCGCTGAGCACCCAATTTCGTCGGTTCCGACACTTCGTTCAGCTCTGCTGTCACATGCGGGGCGGCCACGCTGCTGCTTTCAGCCGAACCGTCATATATGCCGAACACGGTGAAGGGGATGGTGCTCGGGACAACAACACCACGTCAAGTGGGATACCCGTTCGTCGACGGTCACGGCATCCCCAACGCCGCCGTTGCGGTGGGCTCTGCGCCGATGACATTGAACCAGGCGGTGCCCACAGTCGTCACCCACATCGGACACACCGTCAGCATGGAGGCAGCCGGTGCCTTGTCGTCGTGGAACGTCGACACCTGGAACGGCTCGATCTGGAACGGGTCCACCTGGAACGGCTCGACGTGGAACGGCTCGATCCGGAACGGGTCTGGATTTGAAAACGAGAGCACGGGCGGAGCGGAGAACGAGGTGAGTCTCCCGAGGTCGTCGCGGGTGGTGGTCGCGCTCTCGGCGACCGCGGGCTTGTTCACGCTGGTAGTGGCGTTGGTCTCCATGGCGAACGCCGGCTGGCCGGGCGGCATGGACGTCACCTTTGCCGCCGTGTTCGGCGCGCTTCTGGCGGCCAGCCGGATCTGGCCGCTGACGCTCTACTCCGATGGCGAGTCCGACGGGATCGACTTCGACGAAGGGTTCTTCGTCCTCCTGATCCTGCTCGTGCCGTCGGCCGTGACGGTTGTGGTGTTCGCCGTCGTCACGGTGGCGGCCCAGACCATCAAGCGACGCCCGGTCGCGAAATCGATCTTCGAGTCCGGGCAGGTGATCACCTCGGTCGGAGTCGCAGCCCTCGTCTTCACCGCGCTGCATGGGAAGCCCGAGGGCTACGTGGGCTATGCCGGCGTCGCGGCCGCCCTTGCCGGTGCCGCTGGCTACTTCTTGGTCACCAACGCAGCCATCGTCTCGATCATGACGACGCTCGGCGTGCCGTGGCGCCACACGGTGTTCGGTGGCCTGAGGAGCAAGCTCGTGGTCGTCGTCGGCGGCATCGCCATCGCCGTACCGACGGCATTGCTGCTCGACCGCGACCCCGCGTACGTTCCGATCGCGGTGCTGCCCCTGCTGATCGTGCGCTATCTCGGGGCCGGGCAGTTCTACGCGCTCCACGACCGGGCCCGGCTCCGTGGCTTGTTCGAGGCGACGCTCGACGTCAACCGGTCGATGGGCACCGAGGAGACAAGGCATGCCGTACTGGCTGCCGTCGGTGCGCTGCTCCGTTCGCCGGAAGTGACCCTGACGGCGACGCAGCCTGAGGGCGACGGAATGTGGGCCTCCATGTCACTCGACGACCGGACCATGTGGCTCGGCGTGTCCGGTCGCAGCCCCACCGAGCCTTTCGGCCCCGAGGACCGCGCCCTGCTCGACGCGTTGGCCTCGGTCGGGTCCGTGGCGCTGTCCAATGCCCACCTCTACCGCGAGGTGCAGCGCCAGCGGGAGCAGCTGTCCACCATCACGAGCAGCCTCGGTGAGGGTGTGTGCGCCATCAGCGAAAGCGGCGAGGTCACGTTCATGAACCCCGCTGGCGCCAGCATGCTCGGGTGGCACACCCTCGGCCTGCGCGCCGGCGACGAAGAACCCTTGCTCTCGGCGGGGGAGACGCCACGCTTCTTGCTCGACCCCGCCATGCGGGCCATGTCGCTGCGGCGCAATGTCACCGTTCACGAGACCCGGTTCGACCGTTCGGACGGCTCGCATTTCTCGGTGAACGTCACGGCGTCACCCGTCGTCGGTGGCTCGTCGTCGGGCGCGGTAATAGTCTTCCGCGACACATCGGAACGCAAGGCGTTCGAGGAGCAACTGGCCCGTCACGCATTCCAGGACGCGCTGACGGGTCTGGCCAACCGGCGGCTGTTGCTGGACCACCTCGACCACGCGCTGCTCCAGGCGGACCGTTCGGGCAGTCAGGTGGCCGTGCTCTTCTGTGACGTCGACCACTTCAAGCTCGTCAACGACAAACTGGGCCACCAGGTGGGAGACGAGCTCTTACGCGTCATTGGCGAACGCCTGCGGCGGGCGGTGCGCGCTGGTGACACGCTCTCGCGCTTCGGTGGTGACGAGTTCGTCATCCTGCTCGAGGGCATTTACTCGCGGGACGACGCGGTCGTGGTCGTCGATGCGCTGCTCGATGCGTTGCGCGATCCCGTCACGCTCGGTAGTGGTCACGAGCTCGTGACTTCCTTGAGCATCGGTGTCGCGCTTAGCGACTACGGCAGGTCCCGCGACGACCTGCTCCACGACGCCGATGTCGCCATGTACCGGGCCAAGGAGCGCGGGCGAGGCGGCCAGTACGCGATCTTCGATGCCGACATCATGGGTGGCCGTTCCGCCCGTCGCCTCGACCTCGACACCGCCCTGCACCACGTCGTCGAGCGCGACGAGATCGAAGTGCTCTACCAGCCGCTCGTCTCGCTGGCGGATCGCCGGATTGTCGGTGCGGAGGCGCTGGTGCGCTGGAACCACCCCGAACACGGCCTGCTGCTGCCGGCGCAGTTCATCAAACTGGCCGAGGACAACGGCACCATCTTGCCGATCGGTCGCGCGGTGTTCGAGCAGGCGTGCCTGCACGCGAGGACGTGGCACCAGGCACACGGCCTAACCCTGCAGGTCGGCGTGAATCTCTCGGCCCGGCAGTTCCAGCAGGACGGCCTCGCCGATGAGATCGCGACCGTGATCCAGGCCACGTCGGTTGACCCGGCCCGGATGTGCCTCGAGATCACGGAGGGCTTGGCCATGGACGACGTGGAGCTGACGTCGACGATCCTGAACCGGTTGCACACCCTCGGGGTCCGGGTCGCCATCGACGACTTCGGGACCGGCCACTCCTCGCTCGGCCATCTGGCCCGGTTCCCGATCGACGTCGTCAAGATCGACCAGAGCTTCGTGCGTGACATCGAGCGCGACCAGGTCAAGTCGGCGATCGTCTCGGCCGTCGTCGCGCTCTCCCACGCCATCGGGTCGACGACCGTGGTGGAGGGTGTGGAGACGGTGGCACAGCTGGAGGAATTGAGAAACCTGGGCTGCGACGTGGCGCAGGGCTTCTATTTCGCGCGGCCCGTCTCGGCCGCGTCCTTCGACAAGCTGCTCGTGGCCAACGCCAATCCGGGGGCGCCCGATCTGCGCATCGTCCGGGGGTCACTGGCCGGCTAGAGGGGGTCGCGGGCCCCCCGGTAGGATTGCCAGGTGGCTGATCGAGACAGCTGGCAGGCCGAATACGAACGTTCCACCAAGCGGGGGGCGCGCTTCGAGACCATGTCCGGCGTGCCCCTGGAGCCGGTGTACGGCCCGGCCGAGGCCGAACTGCCCGGCCAGTTCCCCTACACCCGGGGCCCGTACGCGTCCATGTACCGCTCCCGCCTCTGGACCATGCGCCAGTTCGCCGGGTTCGGGTCAGCCGCCGACACCAATGGCCGCTTCAAGGAGCTGCTGCGGGCCGGCGGCGACGGGCTCTCGACCGCGTTCGACATGCCGACCTTGCTCGGTCGCGACTCGGACGACCCGCTGGCCAACGGCGAGGTGGGTCGGGCCGGCGTCGCCGTCGACACCCTCGACGACATGGAGACCCTGTTCGCCGAAATCGACCTGGGTGCCGTCTCCACGTCGATGACGATCAACTCGCCGGCAGCGCCGGTCCTGGCCATGTACGTCAAGGTTGCCGACAAGACGGGCGTGCCCCGCTCGGCGCTGAGCGGCACGATCCAGAACGACATCTTGAAGGAGTACCAGGCGCAAAAGGAATACGTCTTCCCGCCGCGGCCCTCGGTCCGGCTGGTCACCGATGTCGTGCGCTTCGCCGCGGCCGAGCTGCCACGCTGGCACCCGGTCTCGGTGTCGGGCTACCACATCCGCGAGGCGGGGTCGACCGCCGCCCAGGAGTTGGCCTTCACACTGGCCAATGGCTTCGCCTACGTCGAGGCCGCCGTGGAGGCCGGGTCAGGCGTCGATGACTTCGCACCCCGGCTGAGCTTCTTCTTCAACGCGCACATCGACTTCTTCGAGGAGATCGCGAAGTACCGCGCGGCCCGGCGCATCTGGGCTCGCTGGATGCGCGATCGCTACCACGCCACCAAAGCCCGTTCGCTCCAGCTGCGCTTCCACACCCAGACCGCCGGCGTCTCGCTGACGGCCCAGCAGCCCCAGGTCAACCTCATTCGCGTCGCAATCGAGGCCCTGGCGGGCGTCCTCGGCGGCACGCAGAGCCTGCACACCGATTCCTTCGACGAGGCGTTGGCCCTGCCCACAGAGCATGCGGCCCGCCTGGCCCTGCGGACCCAACAGGTGATCGCCGAGGAGTCGGGCGTCGTGCACGTGGCCGACCCGCTCGGGGGGTCCTGGTTCGTCGAGGAGTTGACCGACGAGCTCGAGCGCCAGGCCGAAGAGGTGTTCGCGCACCTGCTCGAAGAGGGTTCGGGCTCCATCCTCGACGGCGTGATCGCCTGCATCGAAGACGGCTGGTTCGTCTCCGAGATCGCCGATGCCGCCTACGGGTTCCAATCCAAGGTCGCCCGCGACGAGTGGAAGCTCGTCGGCGTCAACGCCTACGTCGAGGACGAGGGCACCGCCCCGCCCACCCTCGCCATCGACCCGGCCGTCGAGACGGACCAGCTGGCCCGGTTGGCAGCGATCAAGCAGGCGCGCGACGACGATGCGGTCCGGCGGTCCTTGAACCGGATCGCCGCCGATGCCGCCGACCCGGCCGTGAACCTCATGCCCGCCCTCATCGAGGCCGCCGGCCACATGGTGACCGTGGGCGAGGCCATGCATGCCCTCGAGACCGTGTTCGGCACCTACGTGGAGCGCCAGGTCGCCTGAAGGTGGAGTCCAACAGGGGCGGTCGGCCGCTTCGAGTGCTCATGGCCAAGGTGGGCCTGGACGGCCACGACCGCGGCCTGCGCGTCGTCGCCCGCATCTTGCGTGACGCCGGTTTCGAGGTGGTCTACGCGGGTCTGCGTCAGTCACCCGAGACCATCGCTGCAATGACCGCGCAAGAAGACGTCGATGTGGTCGGCGTCTCCATGCACAACGGTGCCCACCTCACGCTGGCTCCGGCCGTGATCGAAGCGCTGCGCGCCGCCGGCCTCGACACTCCCGTGGTGATCGGCGGCATCGTGCCACCCGATGACGTCGCCACCCTGCTGGAACACGGTGTGGCGGCGGTGCTCGGTCCGGGGGCCTCCAACGACGAGGTCGTGGCGTGCGTGCGTGCTGCCGCCCGGGTGGGCCCCGTCAGCTGACGGGCGCCCCGTGCACGGGCGCCCGCTGGCGCGCGGCGAGGGCCTGCGACAACTTCGGCACCACCTCGTGCCAGTCGCCCACGATCCCGACGTCGCAGTGTTCGAAGACAGGGGCGCCGCGGTCGGCGTTCACCGCGAGGATCGTGCCCGCCCCGCGCACGCCGACCATGTGGTTGAACTTCCCGCTGAGCCCGAGCGCGACGTAGAGGCGCGGCGCGATCGACCGGCCGGTGATCCCCACCTGGCGGGCCCGAGGCGCCCATCCCTTGTCGGTCACCTTGCGGGTCGCCGCCAGCTCGGCGCCCAGGACAGCGGCCAGCGGGCTGAGTGTCTCGTACTCGTCTGGCGACACGCCGGTGCCCACGCCGATCACGACCTGCGCCCGGGCCAGCGTCTCGACGTCGTCGTTGCGGCGCTCACCGAGGATCCGTACACGCCCACGCGTGCCCACGTCGCGCATCACTGGAGATGCGGCGGATTCCGAGCCGTCCCTCGCGTCCCCGAGCGCCGGCAGGACACCCGGCCGCACCGTCACCATCTGCGTAGGCGTTCGACAGGTGATGTCGGCGACGAGGGCACCGGCGAAGGCCGGTTTGCCGGCCACGAGTGTGTCGTCGCGTACGTGCAGGCTGACCGCGTCGCCGACCAGCCCGGACCCGGTGGCGGCGGCGACGCGGGCGGCGACCTCGCGCCCGAACGCGGTGCTCGGGGCAAGGAGCGCCCACGGTGACGTTTCCCTGACGAACGTCGTGACCGCGTCGGCCACGTCCTCGGGCACGCGTGACCCGTCCAGCGCGATCACCGCATCCGTCCCCGCGGGTGCCCCGGACCCGGCATCGGCTCGGAGTTCTCCGGCCGACGGCCGTAGGAGCTGCACCACCGCTCCCGCGTCATCGCCGAGGCGCGCTGCCGCCGCCACGAGCTCGATGGCCACTTCGCCACGTCCCGGCTCGTCGAGCACCGCGATGCGGCGCGGCCGCCCGCCGTTGTCACGCAAAGGGCCGGCCGACGACCCGGGAGCATGCGCAGCCGTCCCGTCGCCGAGCGCCCCACGTGCCTCTAGTAGGCGGACGGCCTCATCGACCTGTTCGGCGATCGGCCCTTCCAACACCAGGCAAGCCCGGTCGTGCTCCATCGGATGGATCTCGCCCACGACCGTCGGGCTGCCCTCGGCCCCCCATGGCCCCGGTCCGAGCTCCGCCGCGTCGACCCGCGTGATGCGTGATGCGGCCACGGCCGCTCGTCCCGCCGGGTCGACTTTGCACGGGTCGCACAGGCGCTCCGCCACCGAGAGGACCGCGGGCAGCACGACCTCGACGTCCTGCACGCCGTCGTCGTGCTCGAGCTGGAGGCGGAGGCGGTCACCGAGGTCCTCCAGTCGGCGCACACCACCGGCGAAGGGAAGGTCCAACAGCTCGGCCAGCTCTGGGCCGACCTGACCGGTCTCACCGTCGAGCGAATTGAGTCCGAGCAGCACGAGGTCGTAGGGGCCGGTCGTCCGCACGGCCGCGGCGAGCGCCCGTGCGGTCACCAGGGTGTCGGAACCGGCGAACACGGGGTCGCAGAGATGCAGCCCCGCGTCGGCGCCCCACGCGATCGCCTCGCGCAGCACGTCCTCGGCGCTCGGAGGCCCGAGCGTCACGACCGTGCACGACCCGCCTGTCTCGGCGGCCAGCGTGACCCCCTCCGCCACGGCGCGGCGACAGTACGCGTTCATCTCCAGCTCGACGCCTGCGCGGACGAGCCGGCCGTCCTCGATCTGCATCGCCTCGGGGTGGGGGATCTGCTTGGCGAGCGACGCCACGCGCAGGGGCGCCCCGGTGCGGCGCGCCCCTGCCGGACCTCCCGCCACCGTCACCGCGCCACCGCCACGCCCTCGGGGCTGCGCGGGTCCGACGCGGCCACCAGGCACTGGTCTCCGCCGGGCCGTTGCTCGACGGCGATGATCTGGGCACAGCCGACAGCGACGGGGTCGAACGCGCTGATCGCCCGAACCCGGTGCCCGCGCGCGTCGCGAGTCCTTCGAACCACTCCGTCGGCGCGTCGGCCTCGATCAGCACCGTGAGGTCGTCGCCCCACCAGAGCCGGAACGGGCCGGCCGACCGCGCGTCGAGCGTCAGCCGTGCTGCACTGATGGCGCGGGCCGGATCCTCGCCGCAACGCAAGAGCCGCGCCAGCAGTTGGCTGATGATCTGCGGCTGGGCGTCGCCCCCCATGGCGCCCACCAGGTGCGTGAGCTGGCCGTCGGGGGTGGTCACGAGCATGGGGGAGAGGGTGTGCGGCGGCCGCACCCCGGGCCGGACCTCGGCAGGGTGGCCCTCGACGAGCGAGAACCCGACGCCGCGGTTGTGCAGGAAGACGCCGGTCGCCGGCACCACGAGATGCGAGCCGAAGTCGAGGGCGTTGGACTGTGTCAGCGAAACGCCGAGCCCGTCGGTGTCACAGGCGCACAGGTGTGTGGTGTCGCCGTCGCCGATCCGGGCGACACCCGGCGCACCATCGACGGCTCCGCCCACCACGTCGGGCCCCGCGGCGATCTCCGCGGACACCCGCGCCGCCGCCCGGGCGATGCGCTCCTCGTCCAGGAGCGCGTCCCCGTCGGCCCCGTCGTAGAGCACCTGGGGACGGTCGTGCCCCACAGAACGCCACGCCTCGACGAGCAGGTGGGCCCAATCGGGCTCCGCGGCATCCGCACCGAGCCCCAGCCGCTCCGCCACGGCCGCGCCGGCGAGGGTCAGGTAGCCCTGGGAGGGTGGCGGCACGGTCCACAACGCATGGCCCCATACCGTCTGCCGCAGCGGCGCACACCACTCCGCGGCACTCGCCGCCAGGTCGTCCTGCGAGAAGTGGCCCGCCCCCAACTCGAGCAAGCCGCGCCCGAACTCTGCGCCGTAGAAACCGGCGCGGCCCTCGCGCGCGATCGCGCGCAGCGTGCGGGCGACACCAGGCAGGCGCACGATGCTGCCCACCTCGAGCGGGCCGTCGGGGCACAGCTCGCCGGCACCGGGCCGGTCGTGCACGAGATGCGTGGCGAACGCCAGCATGATCGAAGCCGGAAAGCCGTCTTCGGCCAGTTCGATCGCCGGCGCCAGGATCCGCTCCAGCGGGAGGTGCCCGTGGCGTTCGTGCAGCGCCAGCCAGCCGTCCACGGCGCCGGGCACCTGGACACTGCGGATGTCTCCCCGCAACGGCATCGTCGTCAGGCCCTCGGCGCGCATGCGCGCCGCGTCGGACCCGGAGCCGGCCCGGCCCACTCCGAGCAGCGCCTCGGGCGGTCGCCCCGGCGCGGCGACCATGGCCAGGACGTCGCCGCCGAGGCCGCACAGGTGCGGTCCGACCACGGCCATGGCGGCACCCGTCGCGACAGCAGCGTCCGCCGCGGAGCCGCCGTCCGCCAGCACACCGATGCCCGCCACGGCGGCCAGCTGGTCCGCCGCCGCGACCATGCCACGGGTGCCGCGACGCGGCCCGAAGGGTGCGAGCGGGAGGCTCACACGACGACGACGGAGCGCAGCACTTCGCCGCGTTCCATGCGGGCGAACGCAGCTTCGACGTCGCCGATGCCGATGGTCTCGCTGACGAAGCGATCGAGGTCGAGACGACCGTCGAGATACAGGTCGACCAGCATCGGGAAGTCACGCGACGGCAGGCAGTCGCCGTACCAGCTCGGCTTCAGCGCACCGCCACGGCCGAAGAACTCGATCATGGGTATGTCGATGCGCATGCCGGGCGTCGGTACGCCGACCTGTACGAGCGTTCCAGCCAGGTCCCGAGCCATGAACGCCTGCTCCATCACCTTCGGGTTGCCGACGGCCTCGATGCACACGTCGGCCCCGTTGCCGTCCGTCAGCCCCTTGATGGCTTCGACCGGATCCGCCGCGCCCGCGTCGACCGTGTGGGTCGCGCCGAAACCCTTGGCGAGTTCGAGCTTGCGGGGGTCGAGGTCGATGCCGATGATGACGGCCGCGCCGGCGAGCTTCGCCCCGGCGACGGCGGCACACCCGACTCCGCCGCAGCCGAAAACGGCCACGCTGTCGCCGAGCTCCACACTGCCGGTGAACATCGCCGCGCCGAGGCCGGCCATCACGCCACACCCGAGCAGGCCCACTGCCTCGGGTCGGGCCGACGGGTTCACTTTCGTGCATTGCCCGGCGGCAACGAGCGTCTTGTCAGCGAACGCGCCGATGCCTAAGGCGGGAGAGAGCGGGGTCCCGTCGGCCAGGGTCATCTTCTGCGTCGCATTGTGGGTGGCGAAGCAGTACCAGGGCCGCCCTCGCCGGCAGGCGCGGCACTCACCGCAGACGGCACGCCAATTGAGGACGACGAAATCGCCGGGAGCGAGGCCCTTCACGTCCGGGCCTACCGCCTCCACCACGCCCGCGGCCTCATGACCCAACAGAAACGGGAACTCGTCGTTGATGCCGCCCTCCCGGTAGTGCAGGTCCGTGTGGCAGACGCCACAGGCCTTTACGGCGACGACCGCCTCGCCCGGGCCGGGGTCGGGCACCACGATCGTCTCCACGGTGACGGGTGCGCCCTTTGCCGTGGCCACCACCCCGCGCACCTCGTGTTCCATCCCGTGAACTCCTCCCCGTCGGCGAGCACCACATGATGCCCGATCCCCCTGTGTCCGATGTGATGTCCCTGAGCCTGCCCCGGCGTTTTCCTTCCTGCGCCATTCAAGCTGCACTTTCGGACGGCGACGGCGCCACCTCCGCCACCCGGGCTGGTAGCGACAGGAGAGAGCGGATAGTGAGGCGGTGGATCGGCCGGGCTATCGCCCACAACGGGCGCGCGATTGCGTGAGAGTAGTGGACGAGGGTCACCCACGTGACCGTCGAGGGCTCGACCATCACGATGTTGCGGGCGCGCAGGAACCGCGACTCGGCAAGCAACTCCGTGCTCCCCGCCACGAGATCGCCTTCGGCGACCGCCCAGCCGACCACGTGATCCTCAGACGGTCGTGGCCCGAGCTTCAACCCGAGCGCGTGTCGCCACCCGAAGACCATGCACCAGCGCAGGGCCGTAGGCGCGCCGTCGAACACCTCCCTCGCCAATGGGGCGGCGTCCTCGTCTCTGCGGTGTCGGTCGTCAACGCGAACGCTGCCACGTAATTCGCCGTGCTGCGCGCAAAGGTTGCCGCGATCAACTGTGGGACTTCGACGCGCCGCACCCGCCTTGGTTTCACGACGTGATCCTACGGTTCGATCATGCGCTGCCGTTCAGGCTTCTGACCAGCGTCATGACCGGTGCGAAGGCATCGATGTCGCGCACGGTGAAATAGCTGATACCCCAGCGGGCTCGACACGTCAGCAGGTGATGCGCCATTTCTTCGTGCGTGCCGAGGCAGAGGAAGGGTGTGGTCACGACGTCGGACGACGGCGTCGCCAGTTCTTTGCCCAGGTCTTCCGCCGCTCTCGAGCGGGCGTCGGTGACGATCACGGCCTGGACGAGGGCATGTAGTTCCAGCTGCGGCCGGTGATCGCCCGCGGCCTCTCGGATGTGGTCGATGGTCGCGTCGAGGCGCTCGGCCTCCCAACGCATCTCATGGTGCTGGCCGTCCTCGAGGGTCCGGCCGAGCATGGTGAGCGCGACGGTGTCGGCGTGACGGGCGGCATGGGCCAGCGCGGCGCGGCCGTTCACCCCGAGGAGGATGGGCAGGCGTGCCTGGACCGGTCGCAGCGTCTGGGCAGCTGCGACCCGGTAGTGGGTGCCCGTGTGGTCGACCGGATGCCCGTCGAGAAGCGGCCGGAGGATCTCAACCGCTTCGGCCAGTCGCGCCTTGCGCACCGCCGGCGGGTCGAAGACCAGTCCGATGGCGGCGTACTCGGGGAAGGAATGCCCTGCACCGAGACCCAGCTCGACGCGGCCAGCGCTCATCCGGTCGAGCGTCGCCGCCTCCTGTGCCACCGTCACCGGATGGCGCAGGTCGTTGTTGAGGACGAGAGTGCCGATGCGGATGGTCGTCGTGGCGCCCGCCGCCGCGGCCAGGGCAACGAAGGGACTCAACTGGGCGCCGACATGGTCACCCACCTGGAAGATGTCGAAGCCCGCCGCTTCGGCTTCCCGCGCCGTGCGCGCCACCTCAGCCACGTCGTCCGAGGTCGATTGAAAGCCGAAACGGAACGGACGCACCGGGGGTGACGCTACGCCTGGAGCCTCGCCTACGTGCAGGCGGAGCTTCCGCGGCCACCCAGTGTCGCAGCTCGTCGAAGACCTCCTCGATCGACCCCTTGCGAGCCGGCCGCTCCAGGAGCTGCGTACCGACCAGGACGGAGAGTGAGATCTTGGCCCTGCGTTTCGCCCGTGTCGGCTCGAGGCCGGCGTCGACGCCGGCGCTCGTGAGATGGGCCAGGCGGGCCCTTCACCTACCACGGGAGGTTCCTTCGGCCCCGACCTGCCGCCGTGAGGCGGTTCAAAGACGAAGTGCGTGCCAGAACACGACGGCAGGCGCCCGTTTCACTCCTACACATGATCGAGGACCTCAACCCACTCGTTCGCGGGTGGGGCAGTTACTTCGCCATGGGCGATGTGGTGTCGTTGTTCTCTGATCTCGATGGATGCATTCGGACCCGCCTGCGTTCGAAGGCTCGTGGTTCCGCCGCTCGGTTGATCTCGCGCCAAAAGCTCCCGAACCGGAAGCTCACGGCGCTGGGCTTGGTCAGCTTGGAGTCGATGGCACGTGCGGCGCGGTTCTCGCCCGTGTAGGGCGCAGCCTTGGGTGAGCCGGATGCGAGATCCGCACGTCCGGTTCTAACGGTGGGGCCCCTGGCCGAGAGGCCAGGGGCCTACCCGCTGAGGTCAGGAGCGCGCCGAGCGGCTCGGGGCCCGTTTCCGTCCCCGCAGCGTGCTGGCCAGCAAGAACCCAGCCGCCAGCAGCGGCAGGAGGATCGCACCGAGCCATTCGCTGCCGGCGAGCAGGAACGCGAACGCCACGATGGCCCCGGTTGCCAGCGCCAATTCCGGGGTGTCGCCGACGATGAAATCCCAGAGAAAGCGTCCCAACCAGCGTGCGGCTCGAGCGATGGCGCCCGTCACGTCGTCGACGCCTCTTCGGTGACAGCCTTCGTTGGTGCGGGCAACAACCTGCGCAGCAACGCCGTGTACGAGAAATAGACGACGAGCCAGAAGCCGACCAGCACCGGGATGGCCAGGTCAGAACCCGGCCAGTGGATGCCCGCGCCCTCGCCCACCCAGAAGACCCCGAAGCTGCTCAGCATGACGCCGACTGCCGTCTTGATCGTGTTCTCCGGTACCTCGCTCAGCTGGCGCGAGACGATGATGCCGACGATCATCACCACGACGATCGCCACCGCCGCGGCCAGCGCGGCGAGTCCCAGGCGGTGTTGGGCCGCGCCGAGGCTGATCACGATCAGAACCACTTCGGTCCCCTCGAGGAACACCCCCTTGAAGGCGACGGCGAATCCGACGGGGTCGCGGCCCTTTGAGGGGCGTCCCGAGCCGGCGTTTGACTCCTCGCTGAGCTCGGCCACCGTCTCGGCATAGATCGCATCCTCGTCGTGCATGGCCTTGTGGCCGCTCGAGCGCAGGATGGCCTTGCGCAGCCAGTTCATTCCGAGGACCAACAGGAGCGCGCCCACGACGACGCGCAGCGCGTCGATCGGGAGGTAGCGGATGAGCGGGACGCCGACGGCGACGACGAGGACTGCCAGCACGAGCACAGCGGCCGCCGCGCCCTCGAGTGCGGACCGCCAACCTCGGCTCACACCGGCGGCGACGACCAGGGTCAGCGCTTCCACCATCTCGACGAGGCTGGCTCCGAACACGGCCAGGACGAGGACGAGGGTGGACGAGGTGTGCATGGGTGACCGGCGCCAAAGCTACCTGGCACGCACCGTCCGTTGTGTCCGTTGGCCCGGCGGTAGTGTGCGGGCACCGACCAGGGTCTCTGGTGAAGGGAGACGGTTGCCATGGGTGATGGCACGACCGAGGCGGCGGGACCGGGGGACACATCGATGCGGGGGCGCAACTACGTGGTCGTCTCCGCCGACACGCATGCCTCGCCGGACAGCCTCGACGAGTTCCTGTCCTACGTCGACCCCGCCGAGCGTGACGCCGTCGCGGCGTTCGGCGACATGTCGGCGACCGCTATCACCATGTTCGGCGGCTTCGACCCGGGCCAGATCGACGACCCCGACCCGGTGCGGGCGACGGCGGCGCGGCGTCTCGCCGGGATGGGCGTCGACACCGCGGCCGCCAAGGGCTGGCTGGCGCACTACGACGAAGAGTGGGTCGTGGCCGGGAACGGCGACGGCCGCCGGCTGAAGGTGCTCGAGGAGCAGGGGATCCATGCCGAGGTGACGTTGCCGGGGCCGATCCTGGCCGGCGGGTTGTCGCCGGCCATGTATCTCGGGGCCGTGAGCGCCAAGGGGCTCGAGGTCGTATGGCCGGCGCTGCACGCGTACCTGCGCTGGCTGTCCGACTTCTGTGCCGCCGCGCCCGGACGTCGGGCCGGCTGCATGCCGATCGACTTCCACGACATGGACCGCGCCGTGTCGGAGGTGGGATGGGCGCGTGCCCAGGGCATCTCCGGTGGCGTGATGCTGCCGGCAATGTCGGTGACGTCGCGCTTGCCCGGGTACGCCGACGACTACTACGACCCGTTCTGGAGCGCGTGCGAGGACAACGACATGGTCGTCACGCTGCACACCGGGGCCTCCGGTTCGGCCACGGACACGAAGTTCCTGTACGACGAGGCGCACGGCGGGATGCTCGGGCTCTACGAGGTCTTCGTCTTCACGCGCCGGCCGCTCTGGTTCATGATCTTCGGTGGCGTGTTCGACCGCCATCCCAACCTGCGAGTGGTCGTGACGGAGAACGGCGTGCAGTGGCTGCCGTCGCTGATCCGCGACATGGAGTCGTTCTTCGACACGCACGGGGGCGCACCGGTCCGTTCGTATCTGAAGATGCGGCCGTCCGAGTACTTCGAGAAGCACGTATGGCTCGGCGGCTCTCTGATGAAGCGCTACGAGGCCGAGATGCGCCACGAGATCGGGATCGACAAGCTCATGTGGGGGGCGGACTATCCGCACCTGGAGGGCGCGGCACCCGTGCACCGCGAGACATTGCGCTACATCTTCGGCGGGATGCCCGAAGACGAGCTGCGCTCGATTCTCGGGGGCAATGCAGTGAACCTGTGGGGCTTCGACGCTGCGCTGTTGCAGTCCGTGGCCGATCGGGTGGGACCGACCGTCGCGGACCTGGCGACGCCACTCGAGCTGGCCGAAATCGAGGACACGTTCAGCTGGAGCCTGGCCCGGCCGGTGCCGCTGGCGGAGCGGGCTTCGTAGGTCGGCCGAAGTTCCCTATTCACGGTTTGCTCGCAACGGAATGATCTCGAGCTCCTGCCCGAGCCACAGGGCTGAGCGTTCGAGGTCGATGAACCGAGCTTCGTCCTCGAGGAGGGTCTGTCCAGCAGCTGCGCCCTCCTGCGTCGAGGTGGCCGCAACGAATGCGTCGAGGTCGTCCCACCACAGCTCAGCCACGCCGTCGAACGGCTCGAGCGCACTCCGACTGGCTCGGAGCGCGTCGTTCAATGGCGTCTCCATGCGGTGCGTCTGCACGTAGCGTCGGATGCCGAGTACCGACTGGAGCGACCTCACCAACGGCCCATGCCGATCGCGCCAATAGCTGTGGAAGTCGGCCGGCATGACATCGGCGCGCCGCCGTACGGCGAACGTGAGCTTGATCACCGCGTGTGTCTAACACGGAGCCGAGGGCGTTTGCGGTGGTGAGTGGGTGGTCACTGGGATTCCCGAGGTGGCCCTTTTCGTCGACCCGTCCAGCCGCGCGGGGTAGAACAAAGGGGATGGCACCCGAATCTCCGGCCGCCTTCGTCCGTCGCTTGGTGCAAGCGATGGACAATTCGGACATGGCGACCGTTCGGTCGTCCTTCGCTCCCGATGTACGGGCCTTCATCACGAATGCCAGTGGCGGTACCGATCTCGTCGAGGGCAATGAGGCTCTCGGGCAACGCTTTCCGACTTCGCTGCGATGGCCGATTCGTTCCAGGCGAAGGTGACCCAGGTGCACGAGATCGACGACCGCATGGTCCTCTTCAGGGTCGAGATCAAGGCTGAACGCCTCGGCCGGTCGCTGCACAACTTCGCCGGGATCCTCATCCGGCTGACCGACGACGGCAGGATGGCCGAGTACCGGATGGTAGAGGCATTGCCCGCCGAAGGCGACCGGTTCTGGTCGGCGTAGATGCCCACCCACCACCTCGAAGCGCGCGACAGCAGCTGGCTGGCTCAGGCGCCGTTGGTGGTGTCCAATCAGGTGCCTATACCCGCGTTGTCGGCCCACGTGTTCGCCGTGCTCGCCGACATCGGCAATTGGCACACCTGGTGTACCGGCGTCACCGAAACCGTGGTCGTCGGTCCCTTGACAACAGGGATCGGTGCCAAGCGCAAGGTGAAGGCTGGAGGTGTTCGGTTCGAGGAGGTGTTCGTGAATTGGGAGGACGGCGTGCGGGTGACGTTCTCGGGCCTGATGTGTTCCGTCCCAGGCTTCGAGTCACTCGTGGAGGACTGGTCCGTCGCGCCGGATCCGGCCGATCCGTCGAAGTCGGTGTTGACCCAGACCATGGGGGTAGCACTGCGTAGCCCCTTGCGGCCGCTGGCCGGCGTTCTCCGTTGGTATCTGCAACGTGCGACGCGCCGAGGCGCCCAAGGGATGGCGAAGCGCTTCGCGTAGTTCCGCTTGCCTCCTAGGATCACAAAACACACTCAGGAGGCAGCATGGCCCAGGTTCGTTCCCACAATTTCTCGATCTCCTTGGACGGGTTCGGGACTGGCGAAGGCGAGTCATTTGACGCGCCGTTCGGCCACGCTGGACACCGCTTGCACGAGTGGAGGGTTCCCACCCGAGCCTGGCACTCGATGACCGGCCAACCGGGCGGCACGATGGGCATCGACGATGCGTTCGCCGAAGGCCATTTCGTCGGCATCGGCGCGGAGATCATGGGCCGCCGCAAGTTCGGCCCCCAGACGGGACCGTGGACCGATATCGGTACCGATGACGAGTGGCGCGGGTGGTGGGGGCCGAACCCGCCGTTCCATACACCGGTCTTCGTGCTCACACATCATCCGCGTCCGTCGCTCGAGATGGAAGGTGGCACCACGTTCCATTTCGTCGACGCCAGTCCGCAGGAGGCGCTCGACCTCGCCTTGCAGGCAGCCGGCGGCCTCGACGTGCAGATCGGCGGTGGGCCGACAGTGGTCCGCGACTTTCTCGGCGCCGGCCTGATCGACATCCTGCACGTCGTGCAGGTTCCGATCCTGCTCGGACGAGGCGTACGCCTCTGGGACGGCCTCGAGCGCATCGAGGAGCGCTACGACATTGAGGCTGTCTCGTCGCCCAGTGGTGTCACGCATCTGACGTTCACCCGTCGATAAGCGGTCCAGCGTCCTCGACCGCCGCCTCGGGGCGGTTGCTCGGGGCGGTTATGAGGTGAGCCGTCTCACTCCGCCGGCAGCCGGTAGACCGCCATCGGGTCGTCGGTGGGCTCCGAGTCCATCGCCTTGACAGTGACCAATCCGAATCCGTTCTTCT
This sequence comes from uncultured Acidimicrobiaceae bacterium, assembly GCA_963828455.1. Classification (GTDB taxonomy): domain Bacteria; phylum Actinomycetota; class Acidimicrobiia; order Acidimicrobiales; family RAAP-2; genus Bog-473. Next base: position 293,596 of record CAWHFH010000006.1, read on the forward strand.
CGAGCACGCGCCGCGACGCCGCATTCCGCGCGTCGGGGTCCGCGAGGATGGCGCAGCCGGGTCTTGCCGCCCGCACGAGCCGGACCAGGGCACCGATCAGCTCCGTCCCGATGCCACCTCCGACCCGCGCGGCGTCGCCTAGGGCGTAGTCCACGCCGACGTCACCGGGCTCCGCGCCGAGCTCCGCCGCCCACTCCGGGTCGTCCGCACACAGATACCACTGGCACCACCCGACCGGCTCGCCGTCGTGGTGGACCACGAACAAGTGCACCGCCTGCGAGCCCGAGACGCTCAGACGGATGTCCTCCAGCTCGGCCTTGAGCGACGTCCCCGCCAGGTACCAACGGGCGACGTGGGGCTCGCCCAGCCACCGCTCGACCAGCGCGAGGTCCTCGGGCCGCATCGGCCGCAGCGTCACCATCGGATCAGCCCGCTTCGGCTCAGCCGGCGACGAGCAGCCGGTACCCCATGTCGATCGCGCCGCGCTCCAGCAGATCGGCGTGGCGCTCGTGCCAGGCGCCGCTCGCCAGGTCGGCCTCCAGCCGCGCGATCCCGAGCGCCGTCGTTTCCGGGTGCGCCGAGCGCGGTGCCCGAGTTGTTCGCGCGGACCCGGTGGTCGAGATACTGCTCGGGCCGGCACCAGTAGGCGCCGAGCACCCCGTCCTGCAGGTCGCGGTAGACGGGCATGTCGATCGACGTCGTGGCACCGATCGCCTGGGCGATCGTCTCGGCCGTCGGCGCGCACTGCAAAGTGTGCTCCAGAACCTCTGGCAGGTACTCCTGGAGCAGCCAGAACCGGGAATGGACCTCGAAGTCGATGCCGAACACGATCCGTCGGGGCGCCACCCGGCACAGCTCGGCCAGGCCGCGCTCCCAGTCGGACCAGTGGTGCACGGTGAGGATCGCCATCGCGACGTCCGCCCACCCGGCGACCACCGGCAGGTCCGCGGCAACCGCCCGCACCGCGGGCGCCGCGTCCGGTGCTCGCTGCTCGAGCATGACGACCGACGGCTCGATCGCCACGACCTCGCGGCCGGCCGGCTCGTAGGACCCCGTCCCTGCGCCGACGTTGACGAGGTGCCGCGCTTCGCCGATCTGCTCCGAAACGAGCGCCTCCCAGCGCGGGTCGGCGCGCCGGTTCGTCGTGTATTCCCGCCCGATCCTGTCGTAGACCGGCGAGGCCGTCACGGCCGGCGCCGACGGCGGACTCGGAACCGAGCCCGGTTCAGGCCGCCGACTTCTCCAAGATGTGCACGCCACACGCCGATCCGAGCCCGATGACGTGGGCCAGGCCCACCTTCGCGCCCTGGATCTGGCGGTCGCCCGCCTCGCCGCGCAGGTGCGTCGCCACCTCCCAGATGTTCGCGATCCCGGTCGCCGCGATCGGGTGGCCCTTGGACTCGAGCCCGCCCGAGACGTTCACCGGGGTCGTGCCGTCGCGCCACGTCGCGCCCGAATTGAAGAAGTCGGCCGCGCCGCCCTCCTCGCAGAGCATGAGGTTGTCGTAGTGCACCAGCTCGGCCGTGGCGAAGCAGTCGTGCAGCTCGACCAGGTCGAGGTCGGCCGGACCGACGCCGGCCTGCTCGTAGGCTTGGTTCGCCGCATTCCGGGTCAGCGTGTTCACGTTCGGGAGGATCTGGCACGCCTCCTCGAACGGGTCGGTCGTCAGGATCGACGCCGAGATCTTGACCGCCCGCTTCTGCTGCTCCTTCGAGAGCGTCTTGAGCTTGGACCCGGACACGATGACGGCCGCCGCCGCCCCATCGCAGTTGGCCGAGCACATCGGCCGCGTGTTCGGGTAGGCGATCATGACGTCGTTCATGATCTCCTCGAGTGACATCTTCTTCGTGTAGGCCGCCTTGGCGTTGAGTGTCGAGTGCGAGTGGTTCTTCTCGGCGATCTTGGCGAACAGCTCGAAGCTCGTGCCGCCGTACTTGTGCCCGTACTCCAGGCCGATCTGGGCGAACACACCGGGCATGATCTCGGTGCCGATGCGCCCGTCGACCGCCGCCACCGCGCCGTAGCGGCCATGCGGGGTCCAGGTGTTGGAGTCGGCCGAGCGGCTCCCGCCCGCCAGAAGACCCGCGCCGGCGAGCTTCTCGACGCCAAAGGCGAGCCCCATGTCCGTCTCGCCCGCCTTGACCGCCATGGCGGCCACGCGCAGGGCGGTGGCACCCGTCGCGCAGGCGTTCGAGACGTTGTAGACGGGGATGCCGGTCTGGCCCAACTGCTTCTGCACCATCTGGCCCGTCGGGGCCATCGCCATCATGAGGTTGCCGGCGCCGATGATGCCGATGTCCTTCATCGTGACGCCGGCGTCGGCGAGCGCGCCCTGCACGGCCTCAGAGGCCAGGTCGACGAGGTCCTTGTCCGGGTGCTTGCCGAACTTCGTCATGTTGATGCCCAGGATCCAGAGCTCTTCGGAAGCGGATGCCATCGTGCTTACCCTCCTAGTGGTTCAAAGCCGAAGCCGACCGCTTCGGTGCCTTCGTCGTCCGCGCCGATGACCTCGGTCGCCAGTCGGACCTTCATGCCGGTGCTGACGTGCTCGGCGTCGGGGGTGACGTTGATCAGGTTGGCCCGCACGCTCGTGCCCTCGCAGTCGACGACCGCCGCCACGAAGGGCACCGGGATGCCGGGGGCCGCGAAGGACACGATGGTGAAGGTGCGCACCTCACCGGTGGTCGCCACGTCGGCGGGCTTGAACTCGGCGTTCCCACACGAGGCGCAGGCGTTGCGCCGGTCGAAGAAGCGCGCCCCGCAGGACGTGCACTCGTGGGCCACCAGATGCGGGTCGTCCCCCAGCACCAGGTAGTCCACCAACGGGATCTGCTTGGCCATCAAAGCCCCCAAGAGCTCGGTCGAAAAGAGTGTTCTCAAACTACCGTCCGTCCGGGCGACTCGGCCAAATTGCTCCGAGCCCCTGCGGATCCGCCGAGTCCGGCCGCCCGGGACGGGTCCGGCGGTCGGCCGTCCTCCCAGATCAAGCGCCGCTGCGGGGCGCGACTCCCGCCGCTAGGTTCGGCGACATGCGTTACACACACCTCGGCCGCACCGGCCTCACCGTCAGCCGCCTCTGCCTGGGCACCATGAACTTCGGTCCCGAGACCGACGAGGCGACGTCCTTCGCCATCATGGACTCGGCGCTCGACGCGGGGATCAACTTCTTCGACTCGGCCAACGTCTACGGCCGCTCCAAGGGCCGCGGCGCGACCGAGGAGATCGTGGGCCGCTGGTTCGCGCAGGGCGGGGGCCGACGCGAGAAAGTGGTCATCGCCACCAAGCTCTACGGGAACATGGGGGAGTGGCCGAACGAGGGGCAGCTGTCGGCGCTGAACATCCGGCGCGCCTGCGACGCCAGCCTCAAGCGGCTGCAGACCGACTACATCGACCTCTACCAGATGCACCACGTCGACCGGGCGACGCCGTGGGACGAGATCTGGGAGGGCATGGAGGTCCTGCGGAACCAGGGCAAGATCCTCTACTGCGGGTCGTCGAACTTCGCGGGCTGGCACATAGCCAAGGCGCAGGAGGCGGCGAAGCGGCGCAACTTCCTGGGCCTCGTGAGCGAGCAGTCGCACTACAACCTCCTGACACGCAAGATCGAGCTCGAGGTGCTGCCGGCGGCCGAGGACTACGGCCTGGGCGTGATCCCGTGGTCGCCGCTGGCGAGCGGGCTGCTCGGTGGCGTCGTGCGCAAGCAGCGGGAGGGGAGCCGGCGCCTGGCCGAGCACCTGCAGCAGAGGATCGTGTCCAAGCGTGCGCAGTTCGAGGCGTACGAGGACCTGTGCGACGAGATCGGCGAGGAGCCGGGCGCCGTCGGTCTCGCCTGGCTGTTGACGCGGCCGGCCGTGACGGGGCCCATCGTCGGGCCGCGGACGCCCGAGCATCTCGATTCGGCGTTGCACGCCGTCGACGTGACGCTGGACGACAAGGTTTTGGAGCGGCTGGACGAGATCTTCCCGGGCTACAAGACGGCGCCCGAGGACTACGCCTGGTAACCCGGCGGCACGAGGCGCGATCTGTCTACTCGAAAGACTGCTCAGGACGCCCGTTTTGAGCAGAGCGCCTTGCGCAGACGACGAGTCTGACCAGAACGCTCTGCTCGAATTCTCACGCTTTGAGCAGTTTCGGATGTAGAGAACCTCGGGATACTCGAGGCAGCGACGCCGAGAACCCCATACGGGCGATCCGACTATGACTTGCCGATTCCGGCCAACGCGCGTTCGGGCTCGGGGCCGCCCTCGTCCACTGTGTGCGCCGCCAGGTCGTCGGCGTCGACGGAGAGACGCGGTAACGCACGGTCGAGCCACTTCGGGAACGCCCAGTTCCACTTGCCGAACAGCATCATCAGCGACGGCACGATGCACATGCGGATGAGGATGGCGTCGACCAGGATACCGGCGGCGAGGCCGATGCCGAATTCCTTGATCACCCGCTCGCCGCCGAGGATGAACGAGCCGAAAACGAGGATCATGATGAGCGCGGCAGCCGTGATGGTCTTGCCCGTGGCTGCGAGGCCGTTGCGCACGGCGACGCGGTTGTTGTTGCCCGACTTGATGTACTCCTCGTGCATCCGTGAGACCAGGAAAACCTGGTAGTCCATCGAGAGACCGAAGAGGATTGCGAAGAGCATCACCGGGAGGAAGGCCTCGATAGGGCTCGTGCCGGTGAGGCCGATGATGCTGCCGCCGTACCCCCACTCGAACACCGCCACGAGTATGCCGAAGGCGGCGCCGATCGACAGGAGGTTCATCGCCGCCGCCGTCAACGGGATGACGAAGCTGCGGAAGATCGTCATCAACAACAGGAACGACAGCAGGACCACGAGGCCTATGAAGAGCGGCAGCTTGGACGACAAGACGTTGGAGAAGTCGATGAAGATGGCCGTCGTGCCGGCGACGAGGACCTTCACCCCCGAGCCCGCGGTGGCCTGGGGCAGGGTGTCGGACCGGAGATGGTTGACCAGGTCGGTGGTGGCGGCGTCCTGAGGCGCGGTCTTCGGGAAGACGTTCAGCAGCATCACGTCGCCGCTGCCCGTCTTGGACGGGATGAAGAGCGGCTGCGCGACCTTGGCCACGTCGGCTTGCTGCGACACGTCGTGGACGACGGTGTTGATCACGTCGCGCTGGTCGGGCTGCACGACGCTGACGAGCATCAAGGGCCCGTTGAACCCGGGACCGAAACCCTTGGACAGCGTGTCGAACGCGACGCGGGTCGGTGTGCCGGCCGGGTCAGTCCCCTGGTCGGCCGAGCCGAGGCGCAGGGAGAAGAACGGTAGGGCGATGACCACGATCACGATCAGCGCCAGCGACGCCGAGAGCCACGGGTACCGCTGTACCCGGTCGGCCCAATTCGGCCAGAAGCCCTTGTTGTCGGCGCCGACGATGCGCGGGCCGTTCTGGGCCAGGTTCCGCTTCTGCTTGCGGCTCATGACTTTCGGCCCGATGAACCCGAGCAGCGCTGGCAGCAGCGTCAGGGCCGAGATCATCGTGAAGGCCACGCCGATGGCGGCAGCGACCGCAAGCCCGTAGAGGAAGCTCACTCCGAGGGCGAACATCCCGAGCAGCGCGATGCACACGATGATGCCGGCGAAGAGGACGGCGCGCCCGGACGTGTTGACGGCGTTGACGATCGAGGTCTCATCGTCGATGCCGGCGATCAACCCCTGGCGGTGTCTGGTCACGATGAAGAGCGCATAGTCGACGCCGACCCCGAGGCCGATGAGCAGCACGAGCTCGGGAGAGAACTCGGGCATGCCGATGACGTGGCTCAGCAGGCCGATGATGCCGATAGCGGTCCCCAGTGCGAACAGCGCGGAGATGATCGGCAGCAACGCCGCGAAGACGGACCCGAACACGAGGAGCAACACGATCAACGCCAACAAGACGCCGAGTCCGCTGCTGCTGAACGACTGGTTGTTGGCTTGCTCGGCCAGCAACCCGGTGACGGACACAGTCAGATCGGAGGTGGACGTGCTGGTGACGGTATGGACGAAGTTGGTCGCTTCGTTCGCCGGGAGCTTGTTCGGCAGCTTGTCGAAGTTCACCTGGAGGAAGCCCACGGTTTGGTCCGCGTTGACGTTGGCGGTGTTGACAAGGTTGCCCGACGAGTCGTACGGGCTCGTGACGTGGGTCACGTTGGGCAGGGCGTTGATCTTGTCGACCATCGTGGTGATGCGCAGGCCGACCGCGGGATCGCTCAGCGTGGTGCCGCCAGAGGTGCCGAAGACCACCTCCTCGGTGTCGCCCGAGTGACCGGGTGCGGCCGATTTCAACAGGTTGATGGCGTCGGAGGACTCTGTGTGGGGGAAGTTGAAGTTGTTCGTGTAGTCAGCATGCAACCCGCTGACAAGGACCAGCGAGCTGACGAGGACAGCCGCCCACAGAAGGAGGACGATGCGCCGGTGTCGGACGCACCAACCGGCCAGGGTGCGCATGAAAGGGTTCTCCTCCGGAGGTTTTGGGTTTCGGACGGTTGCGAGGAAGGCGACGCCGCCACTCACTGGCGTCGCTGGGCGGCCCTAATCGTACTGGCCCCCCGGGTGCCCCTCGGTGCGTTCGATCCTCGCCAGGTCCAGGTGGACCAGGGCATTGAACACCGGCAGGGCCAAACGGTCGGCCGACGTGGCCGATCGGGCCACCAGTCGGCCGGCCAGCACAGGGTGGCGCTCGGGCACCGCGAAGAAGCGGCGCTGGCTGATCGTCAGCAGCGTGAGGGGCGAGAGCGCCACGACGGCGATGGACGAGTGCAGCTGGTTGAGCAAGGAGTGCTCGGACCAGGAGTCGCCTTGGCCCAGTAAACCGATCGGGGTGCCGTCGCGCTGGACGACCGCGTGGCCGCCGGTGATGACGTGCCAGTAGCGAACCGGCACGTCCTGGGCCTGGACGACCTGGCCGGGGTGGGCGGTGCAGAGCTCACACTCGGCGGCGAGCTCCTCGAGCTCCTCGTCGGGCAGGCCCGCGAAGAGCGGCATGGCACGCAAGGCGTCGGCGAGGTCGTCGTCCACGATCGGGTCGTCGGGGGTGCGCTCGGGATGGGGGAGGTGGGTGCGCATCGGGTCCTTTCTGTGGGTGCTCAGTTGTCCATGACGGAGCTGGGCCGGGTCTGCCCGCCGGCGTGGTGGTGGTGCCAGTGGCCGCCAGCGGCGCGGCGCCACAGGATGAAGCCGACGATCGCGAACAGGAACCACGGCACGTGGTACATCGGATAGAAGGGCAGCGTGGCCACGGCGACGACGGCCACAAAGGCGAGCAGGAAGAGCCACGGCACGGCGCGCCGGCGCCGCGTCGGCGGTTGCAGCGCGGGCTCCGGCAGCTTGGGGAGGTCGTGGAACAACCCGTTCAGATCGCCGCGTGTCGTGGCCGACATGGCCGCGTCGAGTCGGGTCTTGAACTCGGCCTCGTCGAGCCGGCCCTCGGCATAGTGGCGGGACAATCTGTCGGCGACGGCATTGCGCTCGTCGTCGGATGCCCGCAGCCCCGCGTCATAGGGCGTGGCGTCCCGCCGGCCCATCGGGTAGGCGGGATCCCAGCGGTAGCGCATCGTTCGTCGTCTCCTTCTCTGTCAGTAGTAGACGTTTGGTATCGCTCTGATGTGACGTTCTCGAAGGTTTTCAGTAGGCGCCGCGTGGGCGCTCTCGGGCGAGGATCTCCTCTGCGATCGAGGTGTCGGTGTCCTCGTCGGGGATGAGTGCCCAGCCGGCCAGGTACAGGGGCACGGCCAGGCCACCAACGAAGGTCAGGACGACGAACCCGACACGGACGAGGACGGGGTCCACGTCGAAGTAGTCGGCCAGACCGACGGCCACGCCACCGAGCATGCGTCCGCCTCGGCGGCGATGGAGGCGCATCTCGTGGCTGTGGCCGTGGCCGGCGGCCTGGCCCGGGGGTGGCTGGGAGGTGGTCGTGGAAGAGCTGGTGGTGCTGGCCCCAGGGGCGTCGCCGGGGCCTGCGGGGGTCTCGTTCGCTGCGGTGTCCATGAGGTCACTCTGACTTCGGACACGCCTCCGGTGAATCGGGAAAGACCCTGGTCGGACCCTGAAGGGGACCCCGATCCCTCAGGGATGTCCCTGATGGCTCGGCCTCTTCGGCCCGCGCGATCATCGAGGTATCGCAGAGGCACAGGATTCCGGCCCGTTCCCGCTCACCGAGAGCGGGGGCCCGACCGAACCGCTGCCCGTCGCGCTCCCAGACGATCGCGGAAGTCCCGCTGCGCCCGAGGCGCCCCCCGCCGTCGGGCCGGAATCCGAGTGCTACGGCCTCGGGGGCCGCGACTGGCGCCGCCACTGGGGCCGCCACGACTGGTCGCGCTATCGCTATCGCCATCGCCACCACGGCCAGGAGCACGTCGCCGCGCAAGTTGCGGTCCCTGCGTCGCAACGAGGACAACCGTGTGCTCGGAGGGGTGTGTGGCGCCGTGTCGCAGGCCACCGGCATCGACGTCACCTGGGTGCGCATCGGCACCGTGCTGTGCTGCCTCGCCAGCGGGATCATGGTCTTCGTCTACGCCGTCGCCTGGCTGATGATCCCGATGGAGGGACAGTCGAGCAACATCTACGCGCGCGCCATCCGGGACAAGCGGGGCATCCGCCTCGTGGTCGCCGTGCTGCTCCCCGTCCTCATCATGCTGTCGGTGATCACGAGCACCTTGCACATGTCGTTCCTCGGGTTCATCAGCTGGCCCACCCTGCTCGCCGCCGGCCTCGTCGTGCTCATCTGGCGCAACGCCAACGAGTCGGAGAAGGCGTTCATCGACCACGAGGTCGTGCCGCTGCTCGGCACCGACGTCCACGGACAAGGCCGGCGCCACCTGCTCATCGCGCGCATCGTCGTCGGCCTTGCGATCGGCGGCCTGGGGATCGTGCTGCTGGTCGAGGGACACACGACGATCGCCGCCCTGAAGCCCGTCGGGGGTGCGGCGCTGGTCGTCGCGGCCGCGGTGATCGTGTTCGGGCCGTGGTGGCTGAGCCTGGTGCGGGACCTCATCGCGGAGCGCCAGGCGCGCGTCCGGGCCGAGGAGCGGGCCCAGATGGCCGCGCACGTACACGATTCGGTGCTCCAGACGCTGGCCCTGATCCAGCGGTCGTCGGACGATCCCCAGAACGTGGTGCGTCTAGCCCGCGCCCAGGAGCGAGAGCTGCGCCGCGTGGCTCTTCGAGGGACGGCCGCCCGGGGTGATCGGCGACGAGGCGACCTTCCTGGGGGAGGGGGTCAGCCTATTGCAGCGGCAGGTCGAGGCGGACCACGGCATCACGGTGCAGGTCGTCGTGGTCGGTGACTGCGAGCTCGACGATGCGCTGCGGGCCCTCCTCGATGCGGCGCGGGAGGCCACGGTGAACGCCGCCAAGTGGTCGGCGGCGGACCAGGTGTCCGTGTTCGCCGAAGTCGAGCCGCACACCGTGCAGATCTACGTGCGTGACCGCGGCCAGGGCTTCGATCGCGCCGCCGTTCCAGAGGACCGCCAGGGCATCGCACAGTCCATCGAGGCCCGGGTGGCCCGCTTCGGCGGTGATGCCGTCATCCGCTCGGCCCCGGGCGAGGGGGCCGAGGTCCAGCTCTGCATGCCAAGACGCGAGCGGGTCAAGTCGAGCACGCGCGGCGAGATCCCCGCGCCGCGGGGGCGCCCTCGCATCTTCCTCGTCGAGGACCACGCCGTCTTCCGTGCCGGCGTGAGGGCCGAGCTGGGTGACGCCGTGGACGTCGTCGGCGAGGCGGACGAGGCCGACGCCGCGATCGAGCTCATCGGCGAGCGCCTGCCCGAGGTCGTGCTGCTCGACGTGCACCTCCCGGGCGGTGGCGGCCTCGCCGTGCTGCGCGGGGTGCTGCCTCACCATCCCGAGGTGCAGTTCCTCGCCCTATCCGTCTCGGACGCTCCCGAAGACGTCATCGACGTGATCCGTGCCGGGGCACGCGGCTATATCACCAAGACGATCTCGGGACCCGAGTTGCTGCAGGCTGTGTACCGCGTCGCCGCCGGTGACGCGGTCTTCTCGCCCCGCCTCGCCGGGTTCGTGCTCGATGCCTTCGCGCACGGCAGCGCCGCGCCGGCTGCCGGTCTCGACCCGGAGCTTGACCAGCTCTCTCCGCGCGAACGTGAGGTCCTGCGCCTGATCGCTCGCGGCTACACCTACAAGGAGGTGGCGCGCGACCTCAGCATCTCGGCCAAGACGGTCGAATCGCACGTTTCTTCGGTGCTCCGGAAGCTGCAGCTTTCGACCCGTCACGAGCTCACGAGGTGGGCCACCGACAGGCGTTTGGTCTAGAACAAGGAGCCATGTCCGACGACCTCGCAGCGGAGCACCGCGACGCGGCCGCGCTCGCCGCGTTGGCCGGCCGGGCGTTGATCGTACTGCGAGAGTCGCCGCCGTCCGGCACGCGCGACCTGGGTGCGGCCGGCGATCACATGGCGCACGATCTCCTCGTCGAGGAATTGAACCGCCTGTATCCGGGTGACGACGTCAGGTCGGAGGAAGGTCTTGAGCACGTTGCCAGCGAGGGCAGGCTGTGGATCGTCGACCCGCTCGACGGCACGCGGGGAGTTTCGCGAGCGGGGGCGCAGTGACTGGGCCGTGCACGTCGCGCTCTCCGTCGGGGGCGCGCCCGCAGTCGGCGCGGTTGCCCTGCCCGCGCTCGACATCACACTGTCGACGGGGGAGCCCCCGCTGCTGAAGCCGCCGACGGGCGAGCCGCCGCGGCTCGTGGTGTCACGCAGCCGACCCCCGGAAGTCGCCTACGACGTGGCCGAGGCGTTGAGCGCGGTCATGGTCCCGCTGGGCTCGGCCGGCGCCAAGATCGCCGCTGTCATCCTCGGTGACGCCGAAATCTACGTGCACGCCGGCGGCCAGTACGAGTGGGACTCCTGTGCACCGGCCGCCGTGGCGCTGGCCAGCGGCCTCCACGCCAGCCGCCTGAACGGGGACCCGCTGCGGTACGGCGACCCCGATGCTTGGCTACCCGATCTTGTCGTGTGCCGACCCGAGTACGCGTCCGCCGTGCTCGAGGTGACCACCCGCCAGCGCCGGCCCTACTGGTAGCCCGACACCACACACGAGAGCCACGAACGAGCAGAACCCCGCCTCCGAAGAGGCGGGGTTCTGTCGTCAAGCGTGCAAGTGAGACGCTCAGATGGCGCGCACGTTGGCGGCCTGCAACCCCTTGGGGCCTTGGTTCGTCTCGAACTCGACCTTCTGTCCTTCTTCGAGATTGCGGTAGCCCGAACCTGAAATCGCGCTGTAATGCACGAATACATCGGGACCCCCACCGTCTTGGGTGATGAAGCCGAAGCCCTTTTCACCGTTAAACCACTTCACGGAACCAGTTGCCATTGAAAAATCCACTCCTCTCCTGGCCAGATTTGGCCCGTTTTGCGGGGGCCATGGCCGGTAGCTCTTGCGAGCCAGAGGGATTTCCAAAGCATTGCTGGTGGTGCCCTCGATGAGAACCATAGCGCGGCCTCCAGAGCACGCGCGGTGATTTCGAGAGAGCACCCGATGCGGTCACACGTTGTTCACACGCCCATTCGTGCCTATTCTTGGACCCCTCGTTCCCCGAACGGAAGGGGCATCTATGACCACGGTCACCAACCCGTATCTGCAAGGGAACTACGCCCCCGTACACGAGGAGCTGACGGCCACGGAACTGGCCGTTTCCGGCTCCATTCCCGAGGAGCTGTATGGGCGTTACCTGCGCAACGGTCCGAACCCGGTCATGGCGCCCGATCCGGCGACCTACCACTGGTTCACCGGTGACGGCATGGTCCATGGGATCCGCCTCCGGGAAGGCCGCGCCGAGTGGTACCGCAACCGCTGGGTGCGCGCGCCCGTGGTCGCACAGGCCCTCGGAGAAGAGCCCAAGCCGGGCCCGGTCCATGGCAACATGGACTTCGCCGCGAACACCAACGTCATCGGACACGCCGGCCGCACTTTCGCCATCGTCGAGTCAGGCTCGTTGCCCTACGAGCTGACCGACGAACTCGAAACGGTCGGGCCGTGTGACTTCGACGGCACGCTGGCCGGCGGTTACACGGCTCATCCTAAGCGCGACCCGCAGAGCGGTGAGCTCTACGCGGTGTCGTACTTCTGGGGTTGGGGTGACGACGTAGACGTGAGCATCATCGACACATCGGCACGCGTGCGATCGTCCCGCCGAGTGACCCTCGGCGGATCGGTCAGCCTGCACGACTGTGCGATCACCGAACGCGCCATCGTCCTGCTGGACCTCCCGGTCGTCTTCAGCATGGAGGCCGTTACCGAGGGCGCCAGCTTTCCCTACCGGTGGCAGGACGGCTATCAATCCCGGGTCGGTCTGCTGCCACGCGAAGGTGACTCGACCGAGGTGGTCTGGCACGACGTCGAACCCTGTTACGTGTTCCACGTCATGAACGCCTACGACGAGCCGGGAGGTAAGGGCATCGTTCTCGACGTGGTGCGGCACCCCTCCATGTTCCGCACGCAGCTGCTCGGTCCGAGCGAGGGCGCACCGACGCTCGAGCGCTGGCATCTCGACGGCGACGGTGGCGCCGTCAAGGAAGAGCGTCTCGACGACCACGGACAGGAGTTCCCGCGTGTCGACGAACGGGTCGTGGGCCTGCCGCACCGCTACGGCTATGCCGTCGCTGTCGGTACGAACGACGACATCCTGGGGACCGAGTCGATGTTGGTGTGCCACGACTTCGAGCGCGGCACTTCGGTCGAGCGATCCTTCGGTCGCGGCGCCGTCGTGGGGGAGGCCGTCTTCGTCCCCCGCGCTGACGACGCCGTCGAGGACGACGGGTGGCTGCTCGCGCTCGTGTACTCACCCGACAAGGACACGTCCGCGCTCTACGTCCTCAACGCGGCGGATCCTGCCGGCGAACCGCAGGCCGTGGTCGAGCTCCCTCAGCGCGTCCCGGTCGGGTTCCACGGCAACTGGGTGCCGGACAAGGCCTGACACCGGCGTGTCAGATTCACTTTCGCGCCTCCTGGGTAGGATTTGACCGTGGTCGTCTGGCAATGGGTCCAGCAGCACCGGGTGCTGTCGGTCCTGATCCTGGCCTTCGTGATCGTCAGTTCTGCTGGCGGGACGGCGTGGGCCCTGGTGTTCCGCACGGTGTCGTCGCCCGTCGGTCTGCGCGAGGCGCTGCGCATGTACCGACGCGAGCAGACCGAAAAGGTGCTCCAGACGCTGCGCAATCATCTGCCGTCGCCGGGCGTCTACTCGTACCGGACGAGCGGTGGCGAGGGCCTCAGCCTTCCGGGAATGGACCGGTCGTTCCCCCCGACAACGTCCATGATCGTCACGGGCGGCAACTGCGTCACCGTCAGCTGGGTGCCCCTCACGCAGCACACCGAGACGACGACCGAGTGCGCGAGCCCGGACGGCTTCAACGTGCCGCGCCTCGTCACCCAGGAGTCGATCGCCGGCGCCAACACGACCTCCACCGTGCTCTGCCCGGCGACGGCCTATCTGTTGCCGGCACATGCGACGCAAGGACAGAAATGGACTGCGACATGTGCCCTGCAGAGCCCGGCCGAGAAGGTAGCGCTGGCCGGCGAGGCGTTGGGCGAGTCGACCATGTCGATCGCCGGCCACTCCGTCACCGTCGAACACACCCGTTTCACGCTGGCCTTCGACGGCAGCCAGGCCGGCACGAACCCGACCGACTTCTGGATCGTCCCGAGCAACGGGCTGATCGTGCAGGAGAAGGAAGAGGTCGTCGCGACCTCCGGCGGCGTCAGCTACAGCGAGAACATGCGGTCGACTCTGACCAGCCTCTCGCCCCTGCGTTAGAGACTCACAGCAACCGTCCAGCAAGCTCGACTGGCTGGATTTCGCGCGTTCAGCACCCAGTCAGCGAGCTCCAGTTTGTGTATGGGTTCGAGCGATAGGTTCCGAAGGTCTTCGGGCCGCCATCACGCGTTGCCCGTCGGGAACCCCACTTCCTTGAATCGATCAAACCCCTCACCGGCTCCGGCAACATCACTACCGTCACACGACCAGATAACCACCGGACCATGAGGTTCGTGCGGCCGTCGGATTCAGCCGCCATGACGCGCTTGCTGGAAGACCTCGAGAGCACCGAGCCGACCTACAGCGACATCGGCGCCACCCTCGCCGGCGAGAAGCCGGCAGGATTTCACCACGACCACTATGAGGCGGTGATCGGGCAGGGCGCCGACGCGTTTCAACGAGCGGTCACGGGTCTCCAGACGTGGAAAGCGCATCGTCTGCCCGGAATGCGGGTCTTTCCCGAGGATCAGGTGATTCGCACCGGTGCAACGGTGGTCCTAACCCTGGGAACGCCCGTGGCCTCCGTCGCCGTCCCCTGCCGGGTGGTCGGCGTGATCGACGGCCAGACCCGGTGGGGCTTCGCGTACGGCACCCTGCCCGGGCATCCCGAGCAAGGCGAGGAATCGTTCGCGGTCTCGATGTCGCCGGACGACGCCGTGCAGTTCGAGATCGAGGCGTTCTCGCGACCTGGTGACCTCCTCGTCCGCCTGTCGGGCCCGATCGGTCGCGGCATTCAGCGAGGGGGAACCGGTGCCTACCTCCGGGCGCTGAAGAGATTCGTCGAGGGCGCCGGCTAGTTGGTCGCGGACGGTCTGGTGTAATTTCGAATTGTGCCGAGCACCCCGCAAAGTCGATGGGAACGATTCAAGCTTTGGCTGGCGAGGCGGATATCGAACCGTAAGTACTGACACTGATCGCAACGTAAGCCCCCCAATACATTGCCGGATCTGCGTCAAGTGTTCGTGCCGTCGTCCTGTTTGTGTCGTAGGGACTGAGTGACCTTGGCGACCGCATCGTGGGGAGCAATGGTACGCACCGTGGTGGACGGTCTGTGGTTCGCCGAGGGGCCTCGGTGGCACGAGGCAGCGCTCTGGTGTAGCGATCTTCGCGGGCACAGGGTGCTGCGGGTCGACGTTCGCGATCTCGATCGTCCTCAGGTGGAGACAATCCTCGAGGTCGGCGATGACGACCTGTCAGGCATCGGCTGGCTTCCTGACGGTCGGCTCTTGATCGTGGGAATGCGGCGCAACGTTGTCTACCGCTTGGAGATCAACGGTACGGTCGCGGTACATGTCGACCTTGCGGCGGTCGCACGGGGCGTGGTCAACGACATGATTGTCGCCGACGACGGCACCGCCTACGTCGGGGACATGGGTATGGACCCAGACGACCTCAGCGCCGGGATCAGTCCCGGCCAGCTCTTCAAGATCGATCCCGACGGTACCCTTATGGTGGTCGCTGATGACCTCGGAGCTCCAAACGGGCCAGCCCTTAGCGCGGACGGTCGAACCCTGTTGATAGCCGAAAGTAGTGCCTTTCGTTTGTCGATGTTTGACGTCGAAGCGGACGGTTCACTGTCCGGACGACATGAGTTCGCGACCGTCCCACCGCCAACCGATGGACTCGGCTTCGCTCCCCCTGACGGCATCTGCCTCGATACCGATGGAGCGGCATGGGTCGCCGACCCGATCGGCGGTCGGGTGGTGCGACTGCGACGTGGCGGCGAGCTCACTCACGTCGTGGACTTCGCCGGCGAGGCGCCGGTGGCATGCGTGCTCGGAGGGACTGACAGGCGGACCTTGTTCATCTGCGTGGCTCCAGAACACGAGCGAGATGCGGTGCTGCGCGCACCGCGAGGTCGTATCGACGCGGTTCGGGTGACGGTCGGCGGAGCCGGCCGTCCGTAAGGCCCTCCATCATCCCGGGTCGCTTGACCGAGCCAAGGGTCGAAAAGGGCAGCCCTCTCGGGCAGAGCCATACCTTGACGTTTCTTCCGTGCGTCGGGAAGTGGTCACCCCGCTGCCGGCCTGGGGTGGCTTTTCGGCACTAATCGCACATTCGGGACAGGCCGCCGCGGCAAAATGGAGCCAGACCGGTGACATCGCTCGGGTGGCAGCGGTCATCCAGGACTTCTGGACCAGCGCGTACACGGCGCTCGACAACTGATGAGGGAGCTCGTCATGGCATCGCCTGCTCCGACACCTGATCTGCACGCCAGCTTCAGCGCGCCCGGCGCCACGCCGACGCCGTGGGAGGAGGTCGTCCGCGTGCTCGAATCTGCCGAGCTGTTCTGGATCTCGACGGTGCGCACAAACGGTCGTCCGCACGTCACGCCACTACCGGCGGTGTGGCGCGACGGCGCGCTCTACTTCTGCACCGGTCCCGGCGAACAGAAAGCGCGAAACCTGCGCGCCAATGGCCAGTGCGCGCTCACCACGGGCAACAACCGCTGGAAGGCCGGTCTCGATGTCGTCGTCGAGGGACGCGCGGATCAGGTCACCGATGACGCATTGCTGCGCTCGCTCGCCGCCATGTGGGAGACGAAATACGACGGCGACTGGCACTACGACGTGCGCGACGGAGCCTTCCACCACGAACCGGGCATTGCCCACGTCTTCGAGGTCCGTCCCCGCAAGGTGCTGTCCTTCGCGAAGGGCGAGTTCGCCCAGACCCGGTTCCGCTTCGGCGGCTGACCCGCAGACCACTGCTGCGAGCGTATGCATCGGGCAAGCCCACACGTGCGACCGTCTTCACCGCCAACCCGGTGTGCCGCCCGCCTCCTCGATCCACTGGTGCAACTCCGGCGCCTGCACCTCTTCGATGGTGGTCACCTTGACGTACCGGGTCCGGTCGGTGGTCCCCAGTGGCGGTGGTCGGTCGAAGTCCGCACCGCCAAGGAACACGACATTCACGGAGACGTCGTAGGCGGCCAGCTCGATGATCCACCCGAGTTCCGGTAGCCCGTAATACGGCCTCTTCCACTTGACGGCGTAGTGCAGGCCCGGGATCGTGGCTCTGATCGTCTCGTCCAACTTCTTGACGATGGGCTGGATGTGCGGCATCTGTCGCCCGAACCACTCGTCGATCTCCGAGTGGTTCTCCGCCGGCTCTGGAGGCCTTCGCGATGCATTCCCCTTGATCGCCTTCGGCACTACGTGTCCTCCCGTCGAGCCGCGCTGACTGCATTTCGAGCACGAGCCGACCTACCGGTCGGACGGGCGCCTTCCGACGGCCGGTCTACTCCTCCGCCGGCACCGCAGCCCGGTCCTTGGCCACCTCGTCGTAGGCCTCGTAGTCCGAGCCGGTGTCGTCGGCGAACTCGAACTCCAGCAGCCCGGCCTCGCCCCAGCGCTGGCGCAGCCAGCCATTGTTCGAGTCGAGCAGGCCGAGCTTGCGGACGTTGGGGACGAGCTTGGCGAAGAACCCCCGCGCGAAGCCGCCCATCAAATTCGTCTTCATCTGCTCCGCTGCTTGCAGCAGAAACGGCAGAACAGCCTCGCCGGTCGTCCCGAGCCGCTCCCACACCTCGGGCGTTGTCGCCCGCGCCCGCTGGTTCAAGGTCGCGTCGACGAGGAACTCCTGTCGCTCCAGGAGCTCGGCCTCGCTCAGGTCGCCGTAGTACTCCGACAGCGTCAGGACGCCGAAGGCCACGTGGCGCGCCTCGTCGGACATCACGTAGCGCAAGAGCTTCTTGAGCAGCGGCTCCTTGATACGGCGGAGCATGTCACCGAACGCCGCCAGCGCCAGCGACTCGATCACGATCTGCATCCCCAGATATGCGATGTCCCATCGCGGGTCCTCGAGCAGCCCCCAGATCTGCGCCTTGAGAAAGGGGCTCATCGGGTAGGCATCGCCCAGCTTCGTCCGCAGGTACTTGGCGAACACCTCGGTGTGGCGAGCCTCGTCCATTGTCTGCGTCGACGCGTAGTACTTCGCATCGATCCACGGCACGGTCTCGACGATCTTGGCCGCCGTCATCATGGCGCCCTGCTCGCCGTGCATGAACTGCGACAGGTTCGCCTTGAAGAACTCGATACCGAGTTGCGAGTACTCCTTCTCCGTCCACTTCGCCATCGGCGACCCCGGCAGCGTGCCCGCCAGCCGCGCCACGTCGAGGATCGGGCTCTCCTGCTCGGCCACCAGCCGTTCGGGGTCGACCTCGATGGACCAGTCGAGGTCCTTCACGCTGTTCCACTGCGACCCCATGGCCTTGTTGTAGAGCGTGACGAGCTGCCCGCGGTCACGCTCGTAGTCCCAGAGGAACAGGCGCTCCGCGTTGTCGTGAATGACTTGGACGGAGACCTCGACGTCCTGCCGGGCCGGGAGCGGAGGGGTCACCTCGGCGACCATGGGACCGAAACTACCCGCGCCGTCCGCCCATGTTGGCGTTGGGCGCGGCCTTGGCGACCAAATCGGGCACAACCTTGCCCAGCTCCTCGGGCTCCCAGCGGTCCTTCTTGTCCTCGCCCGGTCCGGCCACCCAGCCCTCGGCCACGCTGATGTTGCCGCCCATCACGTTGAAGACGCGGCCGGTGATGTCCTTGGACTCGGCGCTGCCCAGCCACACGACGATCGGCGCGATGTTGGCCGGGTCGACCGGGTCGAACTCCTCCGGCTTGCGCTCTGTCGACCTGTCGCCCATCCCGAGGTTCTCGGTCATGCGGGTCAGCGCAGCGGGTGCGATGGCGTTGACCGTCACGCCGTAACGACCGAGTTCCTGGGCGGCGATGATCGTGAACGACGCGATGCCGGCCTTGGCAGCGCCGTAGTTCGTCTGCCCGACGTTGCCGTAAATGCCCGACGGCGACGTCGTGTTGATGATGCGGGCGTCGTTGGTCTCGCCCGCCTTCGTCCGGTTGCGCCAGTACTCGACGGCGTGGCGGGTCGGCGCGAAGGTGCCGCGCAGGTGCACCTTGATCACGGCGTCCCATTCCTCGATCGTCATGTTGACGAGCATGCGGTCGCGCAGGATGCCGGCATTGTTCACGAGCACGTCGATCGTCCCGAAGTTGTCGATCGCCGTCTGGATGAGGCGACCCGCCCCGTCGTAGTCCGAGACGTCGTCCCCGTTGGCCACGGCCTCTCCGCCCATGGCGCGGATCTCGTCGACCACCTCGCCCGCCGGCCCCGTCGAGGAGCCGCTCCCGTCCATCTCGCCGCCGAGGTCGTTGATCACGACCTTGGCGCCCTCTCTGGCGTAGAGCAGGGCGTGCTCACGGCCGATGCCCCGGCCCGCTCCGGTGATGACGACGACCCGACCGTCACAGATACCCACGTTGTCCAGCTCCTTTGGTGTTTGGTCAGCCACCGGCCGCGGCGGTCCGGTACTGCTCGCGCAACTTCCTCTTGAAGATCTTCCCAGTATCCTCCCGCGGCAGGTCGGCGACGAAATCGACGCTGCGCGGACACTTGTAATGGGCGAGGTGGGCGCGGCAGAACTCCATCAGCTCGGTCGCCAGCTCGTCGCTGCCCTCGACGCCCTCCGCCGGTTGCACGACCGCCTTGACCACTTCGCCCCACTCTTCATCGGGTACGCCGATCGTCGCGACGTCGCCGACGGCAGCGTGCTCGAGCAGCACGGCGTCGACCTCGGCGGGGTAGATGTTCACTCCGCCCGAGATGATGAGGTTCGCCGTGCGATCGGTAAGGAACAGAAACCCGTCCTCGTCCATATATCCCATGTCGCCCAGGGTGAAATAGTCGCCCCGGAACGCGTCGGCCGTCTTCTTCTCGTCGCCGTAGTAGTCGAACCTCGTCGCCTCCGGCGCCTGGAGGTAGACCAGGCCGATCTCACCCGCGGGCAGCTCGTTGCCCTCTTCGTCGGCCACCTTGACGAGCCCGGGCACCATGGGCCGCCCGACCGTTCCGGGGTGCTCGAGCCAGGTCTTCGAGTTCACCCACGTCCCGAGTCCCTCGGTGGCGGCGTAGTACTCGGTGACGACCGGGCCCAGCCACTCGATCAGGCGCCGCTTGATCGGCACCGGACAGGGCGCGGCCCCGTGGATGACGAAGCGCAGCGACGACGTGTCGTAACGCTGCCGAGTCTCCTCGGGCAGGGCCACGAGACGGTGGAACATCGTCGGCACCATGTGGGTGTGGGTGATGCCGTGGGTCTCGATCAGCCGCAGCGATTCGACGGCGTCCCAGTGGTCCATCACCACGATCGGCACGCCGTAGAGATAGGGGACGGCGACCGAGAAGGCCAAAGGCGCGGCGTGGTACAAGGGGCCGGTCAAGAGGTGGGCGTCGGTGCTCGTCGCCCAGTCCTCGTCGTAGCCGCTGAAGTTCACCATGGCCAGCGCGCTCGTCGCAGCGGTGGGCCGGTGCACGCCCTTGGGCCGGCCCGTCGTACCCGACGTGTAGAGCATCTGGGTGCCCATCACCGGATCGTCGATGTCGGCACCGTCCTCCTCGGCCACGACCGAGTTGTACATCTCGAAGCCCGGCAGATAGCCGCCGGTGTTGATCTTCACCAGCCCCGGGCCGCAGGCCTCCGCCGCACTCACGACACGCTCGCCCAGCTCGCCCGAGCAGACGAATGCCTTGGCCCCACAGTTCTCGATGATGTACGACGCTTCTTCGCCCGTGAGGTGCCAGTTGATCGGCGTGAGGCGGAGACCGATGCGCTGCGCCGCGTAGAGGACCTCGAGGAACTCGGGCCGGTTCGTGCACATCAAGGCGATGGCGTCGCCTGCCCGAAGCCCGCGTGCTCTCAGCGCGCGGGACATCCGGTTGATCTCGTGATTGAGGTCCTCGTAGGTGCGGTCACCGTGCGGGGAGATCACCGCCAGACGGTCGGGGATGCGTGCCGCCCACCAGGCGTGGAGCATGCCCTGGGCGGCGGCGGCGCGCTTGTCGTCGGGCAGGGTCATGGCCGCCGCCTCATGATGCTGTCTGTCCCGTCTTGAAGAGCGGCAGCCGCCGGCCGTCCCTCAGCGGCTCCCACGTGACGGTGACCGGCATGCCACAGCGGACCTCGTCGGGCGGACACCCCACGACGTTCGTCAGCATGCGCACCCCCTCCTCCAAGTCGACCAGTGCCACACAGTACGGCTCGCCGCCCGAGAAATTGGCGCCGGCGGCCTCGGGCCGGTTCTCCACGACGGCGGCGTACACGGTCGCCCGTCCGCTCGCGGTGCGCCATTCGAGCGCATCGGCCCCGGCCGCACAATGCGGACAGAACACGCGGGGATAGAAGACGCCGCGGTCACAGGACGTGCACCACTGGACCAGCAGCCGGCCCTCGCGGGTGGCTTCCCAGAACGCGGCGGCTTCCACGCCCACTGGCGGCTCGAACCGGGTGGGCGCCGCGCCTGCCGCCGGTTCGGGGCTCACAGCGCCGCCTCCGTGCCGAACACCGCGGTGGACATGACGGAGAGGAACATCCCCGAGCCATGTGCCACCGCCACGTTCGCATCCTCGACCTGGCGCTCTCCACATTCGCCGCGGAGCTGTCGCGTCGCCTCGGTGATCAGGAACATGCCGTACATCCCGGGGTGGGTGAACGAGAGCCCGCCTCCGTTGGTGTTCATCGCGAGGGATCCACCTGGACCCAGGTGGCCGTCGGCGGCGAACGGGCCGCCGTCGCCCTTCTTGCAGAAGCCGAGGTCCTCGAGGTGCAGCAATGCGGTGATGGTGAAGCTGTCGTATCCCATGAGCACGTCGACATCGGCAGGCTCCATGCCTGCCATCCGGAAGGCGCGTGGCCCCGACACGGCGCCGGGGGTGGTGGTGAGGTCGGGCATCTGCCCTATCACCATGTGGTCGGTGCACGTCGCCGCACCGAGCACGAAGACCGGTGGTTTGGCGAGTGTGGGCGCCCGCTCGGCGCTGGTCATGACGAAGGCGCCGGCCCCGTCGGTGACAAGGCAGCAATCGAGGAGGTGCAGCGGGCTGACCTGTAGCGGCGAGGCGAGCACGTCGTCGATCTCGATCGGATCGCGGTAGCGCGCCCGTGGGTTCAAAGAGGCCCACTGTCTCGTGCTGACCGCGATCTGGGCGAGCTGCTCGGAGGTCGTGCCGAACTCGTGCATGTGCCGCGCCGCCGCCAGGGCGTAGGGCCCCATCGGCGTGCGCAGGCCGTAGGGCAGGTCCCATTCGGCCATCGGATTGGGTCCTGCGGGTCGGCGCCATTCCCGCCGGCGGCCGTGTGTCCGGTCGCTCCGCGGCGTCGCAGCGTAGACGCTGACCACGACGTCGCAGATGCCGGCGGCGATGGCCGCGGCCGCGTGCTCGATGTGGACCTCGTAGCTGGAGCCACCCGTCATGGTGGACTCGACGAAGGTTGGGTGGACGCCGAGGTATTCGGCGAAGGCCACGGCCGACTCGGGGTGGCAGACGCCGTCGACGTCGGCAACTGTCAACCCGGCGTCCGCAAGAGCGTCGAGCACCATGGCGACCTCGAGGTCGCGGCCGAAGCGATCGAGTTCGCCGGTCGGGGAGACGTCGTCCGCGACGCCAACGATGGCGGCGGCACCGCGCAGACTCCGGTCAATCCTGCTCATCCTCGACAGCCCCCCGGCCTTGGCCCCATCCCTGCCGCGGTCGGGATCAGGCGTTCTTGGGCAGTTGCGAGAAGGGCGTCGTGCGGTCGTTGCTGGGCTCCTTAGGGAGTCCGAGCACACGTTCGCCGATGATGTTGCGCTGTACCTGGTCGGTCCCGCCGTAAATGGGTGGCGCCTGGGCGAACAGCGCCATCTCGGTGACGCCGCCGGCAAAGGGATCGCGCGTGGACTGCTGCAATTCCGCCTTCCCTTCCGCGTCGTACGCGTGGAGCATCCCGGCCGGGCCCAAGATGCGCAGGCCGAGGTCGCGGGTCAGCCGCACGATCTGGCTCATCGACAGCTTGGAGACATTGGGCAAGCCCGGGATGTCGCCGCCCTTCTCCTTCACCGCCTTGACCCGAAGGCCGTTGAAGCGGCCGATCTCACCGAGTGTATGGAGGCGCGCCAGGTCCTGGCGGATCCCCGCGTCCTTGTTCAGGCCACGCGACTGGGCCAGCGAGATGAGCATTCCGGCACCGCCCCGCATGGCGCCGAGCGCACCGGCCGGGTTCTGGGACCTCTGCTTGCCTCCCGCCTTGGGCTCCGGCCCGACGACGTCACCGACGCGCTTGTCGAGCATGCCCATGACCGTGCCCGGCTGGGCGATCCCGCCGCCGGCCGCGTTGCCGCCACCGGAACCGAGGCCGGCCCGTTCGTTGGCCAGCGTGGTGTTGGCGGCCGCCCACCCGTTGTTCAGCCCGCCGATGAGCGCAGAGTCGGCCACGCGGGCGTCGCTGATGAAGACCTCGTTGAAGAGTGCGTGCCCCGTCATCTCCTTGAGGGGCCGGACGTCCACCCCGTCTTGGAGCATCTCGAAGGCGAAATAGGAGATCCCTTGGTGCTTGGGAACCTCGGGGTCGGTCCGGGCGAGAAGCATTCCGAGATCGGCGTACTGGCCGCCCGACGTCCACACCTTCTGGCCGTTGACGATCCATTCGTCGCCATCCTTGATGGCCCGGGACTGGAGGCCGGCCAGGTCCGATCCGGCCTGGGGCTCGCTGAAGAGCTGGCACCAGGCCTTCTTTCCGGTGACGATCTCACGGACATAGAGGTCGACTTGCTCCTGTTTCCCGTGCGTAGCGATCGTCGGTGCGGCGAGGAGGAGACCCAGCCCCGCCGGCGCGCCCAGCGCGCCGAACTTGGCGATTTCCTTCTGGACCAGGACGCTGTCCGAGCGGGCCATGGCCTTGCCGTAGGCGCTCGTCGGCAGGCCTGGAGCGGACCACCCGGCCAGACCCAGGCGCTCCCACCATTGCCCCACGGTCAGGTCGGGGTCCCAGTTGTTCTCCAACCAGGCCCGGAGCTCACTGAGCAGCTCCTCCGTGCTGGTCGTCTCGGTCGCGGTGTCGGTCACGACCCGCAAGCTACCGGGCACGTCGGGAATCGGGCGACTCGGTCTCAACGCCGGTAGCGTGCCGCTCCATGCAGGATGACCGCCTCAACGCAGCGTTCGACGCCTGGATCCGGGCGCAGACGGCCGCCCTCGACGTGGTGCGCCAGGCGACCGGGGTCCCAGAAAGCGAGACGGACCTGGCCGAGGGCTATAGGTGGGTGACCCGGCTTTCACGGCTCGCCCTGGATTGGATCGTGGAGGGGTCGGACCCGTTGCATCCCCAGATCTTCTTGTTGCAGGACGAGTACAAGAAGCTGTTGGTCGACAATCCCGATACCCACTACCTCTTCTGCGTCCTCGACGACTCTCGGACCTACCGCATGACCGGGTACCGGGGCGACTGCGCCTACCTCGGGATGACGTTCGGCACGGCGTTCGGCCAGGGCCAGGTGGGTGGCCGGACAGGTACGAAGGTCCAGACGAACATCGACGAGTTCGAGCTCGGCCCAAATGGTGAGGTCGACATCCTCATTGCACCGCCGGACAAGATGCCCGACCCCCGGCCTCGCAACGCTGTCGTGCTCGAACCGGGCACGGCGCAGTTGGCCATTCGCGAGACGCATTTCGACAAACAGCCCGAGGCTTTCTCGAGGCTGCGCATGGAATTGGTGCCCGAGCCCGGTGAGGTCGTGCCCCCACCGCTGCTCTCGGTCGACGATTTGGCTCCCAAGCTCGAGTTCGCCGCGATGTTCCTCACGTTCGTCGGTGGTACTGCGATGCAGATGTGGCGCGACGCTGCCGCCAACATGAACTCGTTCAGCGGGCAGGCCGGTTCGGCACACGTCGCGGCCCAGGAGGACGAGGTGCGGACGCACACCAACGCCGAGATGACGTACCACGGCGGTCGCTTCGAGGTGGCAGAGGACGAGGCGCTCGTGATCACGGTGAACGAGCCGGACAAGCCGTTCCTCTACTGGGGCCTGACATTGACATCGCCGTGGATGGAGAGCTTCGACTACCGCTACGCCACGACGAACCTGAACAACAAGAAGGCCAAACGCTCGAGCGACGGCTCATGGCGCCTGGTCCTCGCGCCGAAAAACCCCGGCCCGAACGTCGAGAATTGGTTGGACACCGGCGGTCGGCTCGAGGGCTACATGATCGTGCGGTGGATCCTGGCGGACGGGCCGCCTCATCCCACTGCTGAGGTGGTCAAGGCCGCCGATCTCTGACGTCAATTCCCGCGCCGCTCAACTCGGCCGGCTGGGCACTTCCTCGACGAGCCAGCTATTGCCGTCGGGGTCGCTGAAGGAGGGGAACGTCTCGTAGTCGGCCCGCTCGGGACCCGGCCCGTCGGTCGGGACGCCGTGGACGAAGTGAATCAGGTCGCTACTGGCGACGCCTTTGTCGCGGAGCTGTGACAACGCCGCGTCGATGTCGCGCACGACGAGGTGGAGGCCCTTCAGTGTGCCGGCGGCCGCCTCGTTCTTCATGAGCGCGATCGTGCAGGCCGATCCCGGAGGTGTCAGCTGAACGACGCGGAAGTCCTCGCCCGCGCGGTGGTCGACGTCGACGTGGAAGCCGGCCGACTCGTAGAACGTCTTCGCCCGGTCGACGTCCGCGACGGGAACCACGATCTGTTCGATCTTCCAGTCCATCCTTCGCCCTTCTCTCTGCGCTCGCTCCGCTTTACGCTGCCCCTCGAGAGGTCGGCCGGGATGGCCCAGCCGCGGGCGGCCGCGATCAGGCCGGCATCAGACCTCCGAGGGTACGCCGTAGCGCTCCTGGTAGGGAGCAACGAGCGCTCGGTGCGTGGCGAGATCGAGACCCGTGTCGGCGAACGAGTAGTCGTGCCCGCCGGTGCGGTTGGTGTGCCGCGCGGCGAGGTACGCGTCGAGCGAGGCACGGAAAATGGGTGTGACCGGAAGGTCCCACGACGCATAGAGCCGCTCGATGACGCCGAGAGGGTCCGCCACGAGCTCTTTGTAAAGGACGTCGGCGATCTGGTCGTTGGGTACCGAGCCGGCGTCGCGTTCGGCCGACACCGGGTCCATCTGCATCTCCATGCCCATCGCCATGAACTCGACCAACACAGCGTGGTCGACATGGTCCGAATGCATGTAGTGCAGCGTGGCCATGAGGTCGGAGAGCGACCCGATGACGCGCAGCGGGTCGCGGTGCATAAGCACGACCCGGGCGTCGGGATAGG
The DNA here is from genome assembly GCA_963828455.1 of uncultured Acidimicrobiaceae bacterium. Lineage (GTDB taxonomy): Bacteria > Actinomycetota > Acidimicrobiia > Acidimicrobiales > RAAP-2 > Bog-473. The sequence continues at coordinate 319,450 of CAWHFH010000006.1, forward strand.
TGGAGAACAGGAGGGGTAACGCGGAGATGTGTGAGGGCGCCTTCACGACCCAGCGCGTGGTCGGGCGGTCGGCGACCCACTGGAGCGTCTGGAGGTGACGCTTGTGCCAGTCGTAGATCGGCGCCTGGTCGATGCCACTGCGCCAGACGGTGTACTCCGCCACGTTGTACAGGCCCGTGAAGATGTCGCTCGAGAACTGGTGCGCGAACGAGAAGATGCACTCCGTCGGCAGCCGTCCACCGTTCTCGTGCATAGCGGTGAAGGCAGGGACCATCTCGTCCATGAGCTTGATCTCGTCGTCACAGAGGTCACCGGAGGCATCGTCGTAGGGGACGGTGTACAGGAGCTCCCAGAGGAGTGGCGGCCGATTGTCAGGATCGCATGCCAGCAGCTCGTGCAGCAGCGTGGTGCCGGAACGTCCGAAGCCGGTCACGACGATCGGGCCGTGGACCCGTTCGCGGAGCACCGCAGGCTCTGTGGTCCAGAGGTTGACCATGCGCAGCCGATTTTGGAGGATCAGCTGGAGCTCGCCGCGGGTACGCAGCCGGCCGGGCAGGTGGAGGCGCGCTTCGTCATCGAGGGAGGCGCAAAGCCGGGTGAAGGGCTCCTCCCACCAGGTGTCCCCGAAGTCGTCGAGGCCCGTCGTGGTGGCGGCGGCGGCACGCAGATCCTCGGCTCGAAGCGAGACGAGGGAACGTCCGTCATCGCCCAGGCCACGGCCGAGCGACACCATCTTGTCGGTCCAGGGGCTGCGCGACGGTGGCGACCAGGGCACGCGCCACCGTACCTGCAACGGGGGGACAATGGCCGGGTGCGCGACGAGCCTGAGCTAAGTGTCGATGAGATCGTGGCCGTGCTGGCTGCCGGCGAGGGGCGATCGCTGGGCCCGGGTCAGCCGGTGACGCAGCTCGAGCACGCGCTGCAGACGGCGGCGATCTTGCGGCGGGACAAGCCGGACGACCGCGAGCTGGCGGTCGCGGGGCTGGTGCACGACGTCGGCCAGCTGTTGCCGCGAGGGCGCGACGAGACGCACGCCGCCGTCGGGGCAGCGGCCGTGCGGGCGGCGCTGGGGGAGCGGGTGGCGGGGATCGTTGCCCTGCACGTCGAGGCCAAGCGGTATCTCGTCGCGACCGACGAGGATTACAAGGGAAAGTTGGCGGGCGACAGCGTCGTGTCGCTCGGACGCCAAGGCGGCGTACTCACGTCGGGCGAGGTGGCTGCGTTCCTGGGCCGGCCCTGGTCGAGCGACGCGGTCACCCTGCGCCGTGCGGACGATCGCGGGAAGGTCGAGGGTGTGGGGGTTGACGGCCTGGACCGGTGGGTACCTCTTCTTCGAGAAGTGTCGGAACAGGGCGGAGGCGCCCGTCGCCCTCCACACAACGATCGGGGCGATTGACTACTGTCACGGCGTCCGGGGCGGGCGTCCGGGGCGACATCCTGCGGGGGGTGTGCAAGGGGATGAGCGGCGGGAGCGGCGGGGCTCTCCATGGCGGGACCGGTCGGCCGATGCCGCGACCCTGGTGGCGTGGCCAGGGGGCTTGGCCTGGAGTTCTGCCCGTCCGGCCACCGGAAAGCGGCCCGGCGGTGCCGACGTGGCCGGTTGCCCTGCCTTGCGGGTCCGAACAGGCGAAAGTCGCCCGTAGGGAACGCGCCGAACGATCGTTGATCTCCCAGGATCGAAGCGGAGATCCACGGGGAGGGCACGCAGGGTGAATCGACCAGCCCGGTCGCTGAGAACGCGGTTCCGCGGACGTCGCTACACCCCCGCCACATTCCGCATCGGCCTGGCGTGCGCCCTGGGTGCCGCCGTGTGCATCGTCGAGCTCGGGTCGAACTCGGGGGCCGACACGTCCTTCGTCCCGGGCAACGCGACGGCACAGGCGCAGGCGATCACGGTGGCGCCAACGACCGGCGGCCTCAACTACGCGATCAGCCTCGGCATCTCTATCTCGGACTACCAGAGCATGGAGGCGCAGTCGCTCTCGCAGACGATCGACCTCGGCGCCATCGGCACCGCGCTCGAGGCCGCGGGCTGCAACGGCGGACCGCCCGAGCTCAACTCGAAGGACGTTCCGGCTCCGGTGCAGGTCGAATCGGTCAACGGGAACCAGAGCGAGAACAGCTCCATCACGCCGGCGACCTCGCCGGTCGGCGCGGGCAACGAGGCGGCCGTCGTCACGACCCAACCGTCGGCCAGTTCGCTCACGAAGGTCACCGACATCACGGTGCCGGGTGGCCTGTTGACCGTCTCGGGCCTGACGTCGAGTTCGCACACTTCGATCGACAACGGCAGCACCCGCACGTCGACGGCGACGTCGAGCATCGGCTCGATCTCCTTGGCGAAAGGAGTTGTCCAGCTCGGCAACCTCACGTGGACCGCGACCCAGCAGACGGGCGCGGCCACAACGGCGACCGGCACCTTCAGCATCGGGTCCCTGACCGTCGCCGGCGTCAAGGTCGATACCTCGCAGCTCACCTCTTCCTCGTCCGCCAACCCGCAGACGGTGTTGAACATCCTCAATACGGCGCTGTCGCCCGTCGGACTGAACGTGCAGTGGCCGACGATGTCGACGTTGCAGGACGGCACCGTGCAGATCTCGCCGCTCACCGTCGGCATCGACAACAACACGCTGGGGCAGGAGGTCGTCGGGACGAACCTGGGCCAGGTCCAGACGGTGCGTTCCGCCATCGTCAACGGCCTGCTGGGCATCAACTGCAACTTCGCGACGCCGATCCTGGTCGGTGACATCGGCATAGGCGTGTTGGCCGGCGGCGGCAACCTCAACGTGAGCCTGGGCGGCGCGTCGGCGTCGACGAACGACCTGGCGGAGCAGTCGCCGTTCGGCAGCGGGTCGTTGCCGAACGGGCCGGCGGCCTCGGTCAGCACGACGAGCGGGAACACGGGCGCCAGCGCCAGCGGCCTCGGGGCCCTCACCGGCTCGAGCGGCGCGGGGGGCTCGAGCACGCCGGGCACGGCCGGCACCTCGGGGACCGCGGCGTCGGGGTCGGGGTCGGGCGCCAAGGAGTCGCTCGGGCCTATCTCGAAGACGACGGCCTGCGTGAGCCTGGGGCCGTCGGGTGGGGGCTGCAGTGGCACGAACGCCGCGGTGCCGATGGGGCTCGCCTCGCTCGGCCTGGTCGTGGCGCTGTTCGTCTGGGACTACCTGCGGCAGCGACGCCGCGACCGACTGATGGGAGCAGTGGAGGGAATCACGTGAGCGAAGACGGCAACGGTGCGGGCGCGGGCGCGGCCGCCGCCGGGGGCAGCGGCAGCAAGCTGCGGCTCTCGGCGGTGAAGAACAACGGCCGCCTGCTCAAGGGCTACGGACCGCTGGCCGCGCTGCTCGTGGCGTTCGTGCTGATGGCGATGCTGGTGCCGACGAAGGCCCCCCAGCAGGACGTCGTGCACGAGACGCAACGGGTCACGGGCGGGACCGGCGCGGGCACCGGGACCAACGGCACGGCGGGGACGTCCGGCTCGACGACCGGCGGGAGCGCCGCGGCGGGCGGGGCGGGGGCCGCCGGAGGCGCGAAGGGGAGCGGGGCCGCGGCCAGCTCGACGGCCGCTGGCCACACGAGCGCGTGCGCCGGGCAGCAGGTGGCCGGTGACCCGTACTCGCCGCCGTGCATCTCGTTCTCGGGGAACAACGGGGGCGCCACGTCGGCGGGTGTGTCGGCGTCGCAGATCAACGTCACCTACCGGATCACCTCGGACTCCGAGAGCTTCCAGCAGACGCTCGCCTCGCTCGGCGGGGCCAACATCGTGGACACGACGGCGGACATCGAGCGCACGATCACCGCGCTGGCGCAGTACTTCAACACCCACTTCCAGTTCTACGGCCGCAAGCTCAACATCGAGTACTTCAACGGGCAGGGCTCCATCACCAACGAACTCCTCGGGAGCGGCCAGCAGCAGGCGGACGCCGACGCCGTGACGTCCGCCCAGCAGCTGCACGCGTTCGCCGAGCTGAACGGGGCGTCGGAACCCTACGGTGTCGCGCTCTCGCAGCAGCACGTCGTGAACTTCGGGGTGCCCTACCTGTCGGCTGCGTTCATGGGCCAGTACGCCCCGTACATGTGGAGCCTCGACACCGAGTCCAACGACGTGGTGTCGGCGACCTCGGAGCTGTACCTGAAGTCCATGGCCGGCGGGAACGCGGACTATGCCGGGGGGAGCCTGCAGGGCAAGCCGCGCAAGGTGGCGATCATCGCCCCGAGCGACCCCTGGTACCAGACGGCGGCGCAGAGCGCCGTCCAAGCGGCGCAGCAGGCCGGGCACCCCATCGCCGACAACATCCAGTACCAGCTGAACCTCTCGACGTTGTCGAGCCAGGCGGCCACGGTGATCAGCCAGCTGCAGAACGACGGCATCACCACGGTGTTCTGCGGTTGCGACCCCGTCTTCCCCGTGTACCTGACCTCCCGGGCAGCCGAGCAGGGCTACACCCCTGAATGGGTCGTGGCCGGCGTGGCGCTGACCGACCAGGACATCGTGGGCCAGCTCTTCCAGCAGAGCGAGTGGTCGCACGCCTTCGGCGTCAGCTACAACGGCGTCACGCTGCCCAAGCAGCAGACGTTCGGTTACGCCGCCTACAAGCAGGTGAGCCCGAACACCGAACCGGCGAACGCCGTCGACATCATCTACGCGCAGATGTACGAGATGGCCATCGGGATCCAGATGGCCGGCCCGAACTTGACGCCGCAGTCGTTCGAGAACGGCATGCGGGCCTATCCGGGCAGCCAGGCGGGCGCACCCAATGCGCTGTACGGGACGTGGGGCTTCCCGGCCGGGCACTTCACTCCCCAGGAGGACTGGACCTTCATCTACTGGAACCCGAACTTGACGTCGCCCTACAACGACAAACAGGGGGCCTACGTCTTCTCCAAGACCCGGACCAAGATCGGATCCTACGGCGGCGGCGCGCTGCCGCTGCCCCAGGGCTTCCCGTACTAGCGGATGAAGGCAACGGCCACTGCCCGGGCTGACTGCTGATGCGCCTCGACGTCCCCGAACGGGTCGAAGACATCTGGTCCAAGGTGACGAATCTGTGGGCCCGCACGCCGGCGCGCCTGCGCGGGGTCGTCGAGACGGTTGCGGCGGCACTGATCCTTTTCTTCGTGGTCCCGGCGATCTGGCCGCACGCAGCGCCGCGGGGGCAGATCCTCGTCGGCGCGGAGTTCGGCGCGATCAACGGGCTGTTGGCTCTGGGGCTCGTGCTGACGTACCGCGCCTCGCGCGTCATCAATTTCTCCTACGGGGCCATGGGCGCCCTGTCGGCCACGATCGGCGTCGAGCTGTACCTGGCGCACCACGTGCCGTGGGGCGTCTGCGTCGCGATCGCACTGGTGGGCGGCGCGGTGCTGGGCCTGTTCGTCGACGCCATCATCCGCTGGCGTTTCTTCACGGCGCCGCGCCTGATCGTCATGGTGGTGACGATCGGACTGGCGCAGCTGTTCGGCGGGATCCAGTTACTGGTGCCCGGCTGGCTGAACGGGCCGGCGATCGTCGGCGGTTTCTCGACCGGTCTGAGCAGCAGTACGGTCCGGATCTTCCCCGACTCCTTCAACGGGAACGACCTCCTGATCGTCATCGCCGTGCCGGTCGTACTGGTCGCGCTGGGGTGGTTCCTGTTGCGTACCGACGCCGGTGTCGCCGTGCGGTCGGTGGCCGACAACTCGGACCGGGCCCGGCTACTGGGCATCCCGGTGCGGCGGCTGTCGACGCTGGTCTGGGTGATCGCGGGAGTCATCGCGGCGTTGACGACCGTGCTGAGCGCGCCGTCGAACGGCCTCACGATCTCGGCCGGCGCCGGGCCGACCCTGATTTTGCCGGCACTGGCCGCCGCCATCATCGCCGGCATGGAGAACCTCCCGCTGGCCTTCGGGGCCGGGGTGGCGCTCGGCATCACCAGCGGCCTGTTCCAGTTCAACCTGCCGCGGTACGGCAGCGCGACCGGCGACGTGGTGAACCTGGTGGCGATCCTCCTCGGCCTGCTCCTCCTGCAGAAGAAGCGCAGCCGCGCCGACGACGCGGAAGAGACGTTCTCGGCGACCGGCATCCTCAAGCCGATCCCCGACGCCCTGCGCCGCCTGCCCGAAGTCGTGGCCGGCCGTTGGGGTGCGTTCGCGATCGCCGTCGGTCTCGTCGTCATGGTCCCGTTCATATTCGGTCCGGGCACCACTCTGGAGTACACGGGTGCGCTGGTGTACGGGATGATCGCCATTTCGCTCGTCGTGCTCACCGGGTGGTCGGGCAACGTGAGCCTGGGCCAGTTCGCCTTCGCCGGCGTCGGGGGCGTCGTCGCCGGCGACATGATCGAGAAGGCGAACATCGACCTGTTCTTCTGCCTGGCCGCCGCGGGCGCGGCCGGTGCGATGTTGGCGGTGATCGTCGGGGTGCCCGCGCTGCGCATCCGGGGCGCCTACCTGGCCGCGGTCACCCTGGCCCTGGGCGTGGCGGTCAACAACTTCTTCCTCAACCCGACGTACTTCCCCAACATCATCCCGCAGCAATTCACGCGACCGGTGCTCTTCGGGCGCTTCGACCTGGCGTCCAACACCGCCATGTACTTCCTCTGCCTCGCGTTCCTCGTGCTGACGATCCTGTTCGTGCAGGGGCTCCGGCGCGCCCGCTCGGGCCGGGTGCTGCTCGCGACGCGGGACAACGAGAAGGCGGCGGCGGCGATGTCGGTGCCGCCGGTGCGCACCAAACTGTCGGGCTTCGTGCTGGCCGGTGCCGTCGCGGGCATCGCCGGGGCGCTGTACGCGGTGCTGCTCGGCGCGGTCGGCTTCAACACCTTCGACCCCTCGTACGGCCTCGTGGTGTTCTCGATGGCGGTCATCGGCGGGCTCGGCTCGATCAGCGGGGTGCTGATGGGCGTCGCGCTCATCGAGGTGCTGAGTTTCTGGAAGCCGCAGTACCAGTTGGTGTTCACCGGGTTCGGCCTGCTGGTGATCCTGCTGTTCCTCCCGGGCGGGCTGGCGGCCGGCGTGCAGTCGATCCGCGACCGTCTGCTCAAGATGGTGGCGAACCGCCGGCAGATCCTGGTGCCGAGCCTGGTGGCAGACAAGCGGGTCGAGCTCGTCGACCATGCGCCCGAGGAGACGTCCCTCTTGGAGCACGCGCTCGGCGAAGCGGGTGACCGGGAGGGGGCGGCTGCGTTGCACGAAGGCTTTGTGCCCGCGCCGGCGACGGCGACGGCCGACGAGCAGACGGACCAGGTACCGGCGGTGGCGACCGGTGTCGGGGCGGAAATCCGGGTGGCGCCGTCGACGAACGGCTCGAACGGCCTCGTCCCGGACACGCCGGTGGCGCTCTCGTGCGACAAGGTCGAGGTCTCCTACGGCCCGGTGCAGATCCTCTTCGGTGTCGACCTCGAGGTGCACGAGGGCGAGATCGTGGCCCTGCTCGGCACGAACGGCGCCGGCAAGTCCACGCTGCTCAAGGGTGCCAGCGGCCTGGTCAGGGTCGGCGGGGGCTCGGTGCGGCTGGGCGCCGCCGGGATCGACGGGCAGCAGGCCGAGTCGATCGCCCGCCAGGGCCTCTCGCTCATGCCGGGCGGCCGCGGCATCTTCCCCACGCTGACCGTCGAGGAGAACCTGCGGCTCGGCACCTGGATGGTGCGCAAGGACCACCGCGCCGTCGCGGAGGCCAAGGAGCGCGTCTTGGACCTCTTCCCGATACTGAGCCGACGCGCCCACCAGCAGGCGGGCAACCTCTCGGGCGGCGAGCAGCAGATGCTCTCCTTGTCGATGGCGCTGATGGTCACGCCGAAGGTCCTCATGATCGACGAGCTCTCGCTGGGGCTGGCACCGACCATCGTGAGCGAACTGCTGCAGGTGGTGAAGCGGCTGCGCGAGTCGGGGGTCACGATCGTGGTGGTTGAACAGTCGGTGAACGTCGCGTTGGAGCTGGCCGAGCGCGCCGTCTTCCTCGAGAAGGGCGAGGTGCGCTTCAGCGGGCGCACGGTCGACCTCCTCGAGCGTCCCGACATCCTGCGCTCGGTGTTCATCGCCGGCGCCGGCTCGGTCGAAGGGACCGTCGTGACGCCCGACGCGGGGCCGACCGACCGTCACGAGCAGACGAGCGCGTCCTCGGCCTTGCTGGTCGCCGACCCGCACAAGCGCATCCCGCCCTCGGCGGAGGCGCCCTCCATCCTGGAGTGCAACGGCGTGCGCAAGAGCTTCGGTGGCATCGCCGCGATCCAGGACATCAGCCTCATGCTGCGCGACGGCGAGATCCTCGGGCTCATCGGCCACAACGGCGCGGGCAAGACCACCTTCTTCGACTGCGTATCGGGTTTCCTGTCGCTCGACGGCGGACGCATCCGCCTCGGCGGCGTGGACATCGACTCCTGGTCCGGCTACATGCGCGCCGCGGCCGGCATAGGGCGCACCTTCCAAGAAGCCCGCCTCTACCCGTCGCTCACGGTCGTCGAGACGATCGAGGTGGCGCTCGAGCGGCACCTGCAGTCCCGCGACATGATCGCGGCGGGCCTGCGCCTGCCGGCGTCGCTCGACTCGGAGGCGGATGCGTCTTCGAAGGCCGATGAGCTGATCGAACTGATGGGGCTGGGCGCGTTCGCCGAGAAGCTGGTCGGCGAGCTCTCCACGGGCACCCGGCGCATCGTCGAGCTCGCCTGCGTGCTGGCCCAGGAGCCCGGGGTCCTGCTCCTCGACGAGCCGTCGGGCGGCGTAGCGCAGCGCGAGACGGAGGCCATGGGGCCGTTGCTGATGAGGGTGCAGCAGCACACCGGCTGCTCGATCCTGGTGGTGGAGCACGACATGCCGTTGCTCACCGCGATCTGCGACCGGATGATCGCACTGGAGCTGGGCGAGGTCATCGCCGAGGGCACGCCGGCCGAGGTGCTCGAGCATCCGGCGGTGATCGAGTCGTACCTCGGCACGGACGAGTCGACGATCCGGCGGTCGGGCGTCAAGGTCTGAGAAGAGCCCCGCGGGGCTCTTCTCGTCGTATACGCGCATCCTGCTCATTCGTTGCGGAGATGAGCAGACCCTTCTACTCGAACCTGAAAACGAGCAGCCCGTCCTGTTCAAAATCTGTACGGATGAGCAGATTCGCGGGTATATACAGCGCCGCGACCATATGGGTCGCCTCCCGGAATTGCAGCGCCGGCCGTCGAAGCCACCATTCCGTGGCGGTTTGTCCCACCACCCGGCGGTACGCCAGAGTCGGGCTAATGGACGCGCCCGTCGTCGGGACTTGTAACCCGAGATTCACCCTGGTCAAAGAGGAATTCACCCGCAATTTCGCCGAGCGCGACGAGGTGGGTGCCGCGGTCTGCGTGATCGTCGACGGCGCGCCCGTGGTCGATCTGGCCGGCGGATGGGCCGATGTCGAGACGCAGACCCCTTTCGGGCTGGACACGCTCGTCGACTTCTACTCCGTCGGCAAGGCGTTCCTCGCGCTCTGCGCTCTCCAGCTGGTCGACGGCGGGCTCATCGCGCTCGACGACCCGATCGCCGGCGTCTGGCCGGAGTTTGCCGCCGCAGGGAAGGAGGCCGCGACACTGCGCCACGCCCTGTGTCACCGGGCCGCGGTACCTGCCATCCGCGAACCACTCTTGAACGACGATCTCTGGCAATGGGACCGCATGGCCGACGCGTTGGCAGCCACCGAGCCGTGGTGGGAGCCTGGGACGCGGCACGCCTACCACACCAACACGTACGGGCACCTCGTCGGCGAGGTGATCCGCCGGGTGAGCGGCGAATCCGTACGCCAGCGTCTGGCCGCCGTGACGGGACGGCTCGGCGCCGACGTGCATGTCGGCGTCCCGGCGGGGGAGGAGCGACGCTGCGCCACCGTCTTGTTCGTCGCTCGTGGCGGAGACGACAGCGATACGTTGCCCGATCTCTCCGGGCTCGAGGGCGATCAGCAGATGGAGCTGCTCAGCTATTTCAACCCGCCCGGGTATTCGTCGATGGGCGTCGCGAACACGCCCGAGTGGCGCGCCGCCGAGGTACCCTCGACCAACGGCCACGGGACCGCACGTGGTGTGGCGCGCATGTACGACGCACTGCTCCAGCCCGGCCTCCTCCTGTCAACTGAACTGTTGTCAGAGGCGGTCACGGCGCAATCGGAAGGCTTTTGCCCGATCCTCCACGAGGAGGTCACATTCGGCCTCGGCTTCAAGCCGACCACGCCGCGCCGGCCGTTCGGTCCCAACCCGAACAGCTACGGCCACTTCGGGACCGGAGGTGCCGTCGGTTTCGCCGATCCTGACGCGACGGTCGCATTCGGCTATGTCATGAACCATGTCATCCCCCGTTGGCAAAGCACGCGCAATCGCGCGCTGATCGATGCTGTGTACGCCGCGCTCTGAACTTCCAATTCAACTCGTGTTCAGCTCTGCGTATTGAGACGGCGGGTCGGGCGCGCGTAGCGCGTTCATGAAATGCGCCCCGTTGCCGCATAGTGCGCGGCGGTACGGGTATAGGGACCCCAGCCGCGAAGACGGAAGACAATGCGGCCCTGCGCGTCGGACGTTTGAGACCCACGTTCGAAATCCATTTTGCCCAGGAGGATCCGTCGCGTCGCGTGCTGCCGTTCGACATCGACACGCCCGATTGGAACCCGCACCCATCGATCGATCAGTGAGGACGACCATATGAGCCCAGACGTCATCGGATCTCGTTACCGCCTCGGGTCGGTGGTGACGTGTACGCCCGAGGCGACGACCTGGGACGCACAGGAAGCGTGTCATGGAGGAACTCGGCGTGTTGCACGAGCGGCTGGGCAACCTCGGTGACGGCCTTTCGGCCCCAGCGCCAGCACCGGCGCAGGTGCCCCAGGCGGCACAACAAGGACAACAGGCGAAGCAGCGACCGCGGCAGGCTCAGGCTGAGCTGAAGTCCGCCGCGCCCGAACAGGGTGCTGCCGGTCGTGATGACGAGACGACCGTGCTCGAGCTGCCCTCCGGCGACGCCGCCGCGAAACCGACCCGCTGGAGAGTGGCGTCGTCAAGCCGCTGAGCCCGACCCGGCAGCGTCTTCCCGAGCCGCGGGCCGACCTCCCGCCTTCGGCGCCACGGCGACCGTCACCCCATCGCAGAGCGGCGAAACTCGCCCGGATCATCCCGTGCGCGCTGGTGGTTCTCGGGGTTCTCGCGGGCGCCATCGCGATCGGTATCGGCACGTCGGGCGAACCGGCCCCACAGGCCGGCCACCGGCACGCCGACTCTCCTCGGGCACCTGCTTCTGACTCTCCGGCTGCCACGCCGCATTGGGCTGTCGATCAGGCCTTCGGTGCGGCGCTCTCCTTCCTCGGTCACTATGAGCTACCGAACGGCCGTGTCGCGCGGTGGGACCAGGGCGGGGACACGGTCAGTGAGGGAGAGGCGTACGCGATGTTGCTGAGTGTCGCCATCGGCGACCGGCGCCATTTCGATGCCGCTTGGCAATGGACCCGTGCCCACCTCCTCCAGCCGGACGGCCTGATGGCGTGGCACTGGGCGAACGGCTCGATCACGAGTAGCGAGTCCGCGACCGATGCAGACGTCGACGCTGCGTATGCGCTCGAGCTCGCGACAACCCGCCTGCACGAACCGGCCGATCTGGCCTCTGCTGCGGCCATGGCGGCGGCAATCGCGGGGGACGAGACCGTCGGCACCCCCAGGGGCCCGGTGCTCGTTGCCGGCCCCTGGGCGGTGGGCCCACCGGCGTACGTCAATCCGAGCTACGCCTCGCCATGGGAGTTGGCCGCGCTGGCGCAGCTTCCGGGTCGGGCCCAGGGCTTCGGGGCCCTCGCCGCCGGAACCCGGTCACTCGTCGGGCAGGTCCTTGGGACGGACGCATTGCCGCCGGACTGGGTGCAGCTCACAAGCGCAGCACCGGCCGACGTGAGGCCGCTGGGAAGCGGGAGCAACGACCGCTATGGCTTCGATGCGGCGCGCGTTCCCATCCGTTGGGCAGCCTCGTGCACTGCGTCCGAACGCAAGGCGGCCGCCTCGATGTGGCCGGTCCTGGGACCAGCGGCTCTCCGCGGCCGGGCGACCGTCGAGCTCGGCCTCCGGCGGGGCGAGATCCAAGAGCGCGGCGCGCTCGAAGTCACCGGTGGGGCTCGTGGCCGCAGCGGCGAGCGGCTGGGCTGCAGGGAACCGGGACGAGGCGCTCGACCTCTTGTCCCGGGCCGAGGCGCTCGTCCGCGCACACCCGAGCTACTACTCGAGCGCGTGGGTGGCGCTGGGCCGTGTCTTGCTCGAGACGGGCCGTCTCGGGACCTGCCCGAATTGGACCAGCTGACGGTCGAGAGAGGGACTCCTCGGATCGATCCCGCGACAGGATGGGCTGATGATCCTCCCTGCGAAACGGCGGTCATGACGGACGATTTTGCAGCGCTCGTCGCCGAGGGTGCTGCGACGCCCACCGAAGGGTGGGACTTCTCCTGGTTCGACGGTCGGGCCAGCGAGGAGCGCCCGCCGTGGGGCTACGCCGCTCTGATGGGCGAGCGGATGGGTCTCGTCGCCAGCGCGCTCGACGTCGAAACGGGTGGTGGCGAGGTCCTGGCCACGGCGCCTCATCCGCCGGCGCTGCTCGTCGCCACCGAATCCTGGCCGCCCAATATCGCGGTCGCCCATGCGCGCCTCGTTCCCCTTGGCGCGCATGTGGTCGCGGTGGCCGACGAACCGACGCTCCCGTTCGTCGGCGACACCTTTGAACTCGTGGTGAGCCGTCACCCCGTCGTGATCCTTTGGGAGGAGATCGCCCGGGTTCTCCGAGCTGGTGGCACCTACTTCTCCCAGCAGATCGGGGCGGGGACCAACCGAGAGCTCACCGACTTCATGATGGGTCCGCAGCCCGTCAACCAGCGCCGCAGTAGCGAATCCATGCGGGCGGCAGCCGAAGAGGCCGGCCTCGAGGTCGTCGACCTTCGGTCCTGTGCGCTGCGCGTTGAGTTCTACGACGTCGCCGCGGTTGTCTACTTCCTCAGGAAGGTGCACTGGACGGTGCCCGACTTCTCGGTCCAGAAATACGAGGAGCGGCTTCGTGACATGTACGAACACATCGAACGCGAGGGGTCCTTCTTCTCCACCGCCCAACGGGTTCTGCTCGAGGTGCGCAAACCGGTGTAGAGACGTGCCCGCCGGATCAGATTGGCCTACGAATTCGTAGCCGGTTGTCCGACATGGCGACCGTGAATTGGCCGTCAGGCGATATCGCGAGCAGGAGGGAGCGGAGATCCTGAACGAAGTCATCGAGTTGGTCGCCGAAAAGGTGGGGCGCGGTGGAAGAAGTGGAAAGGACCCACGCCACGACGTCATCGACCGAACGCGTGATGCGCCGGTCATCTGGCACGAGGACGATCTGTTCCGGTGTGAAACCCGCACCCTGGAACACTTCGTCTTCTCCGCTCGGGGACGTGTCCCGGAATCCCTGCCCCGCCCGGCGATGCGGTCCGAGCCAGCGCCGACGCAGCTCGTCGATGGCATCCTCCGGAACCGACGGGTGTAGCCCCTTCTTCGGTTGCGTACCCGGCGGGCTCGTATGCCAGAGGTCGACCTGAACGACCGCGCCGCCCGGATCGAGCATGTCGCGTACCGCTGCGGCGACCCGGGGGCGATCCATCCAATGGAAGGACTGCCCAAAGCTGATGACCCGGAACGAACCGAGAGATGCGGGAAGCTCCTCGGCTCGCATTCGCACCCAGGTCGTGTTGTCGATCCCTTCGTCGCCCGCCGCACGGTCGGCCTCGGCCACCATGCCGGGATCCGGGTCGAGGCCGACGACCCCGTCAAACAAGTGTGCGAACAGGAGTGCGACGATCCCCGGGCCGCATCCGACGTCGAGCAGGCGCCCCTGGCCGTCCAGGCTGAGATGTGTAGCCAAGGCTTCGGCGAGTGTCGGTGAGTAGGGGTTCCGACCCTGGCGGTAGTACGGCGCCGTGCCCTCGAAGACCGACTCGTCCCACGTCCAGTCCTCCCAATGGAACGTGGAGGGGTCATCCGCCATGTCCTTAGTGTGACAGCGCTCGTTCCACCGACTATCAATGTCACGCACGGCGGCCGAGACAAAGAGACCGTTACCTCAAGGCGTTACGGCGGAGCGCCTCGGCCGTGCGACTGATACAGGCCGCAGAGCTTGCACCCCTGGGCGCCATGGGTGGCCGATCTCGTTGAGCAACAACGCGACGATCCGGTCGACCGGAGCTGGAGCTCCTGGGTGCCCTGATACCTGCAGAAGCAGGTCTGTCGTTCCAAGCGCTCGTCCGTCGATGCCTGCAGTGCTCGGTCCAGGGCCCGCCAACCGGTGCGCAGCGCCTGCGCCGTCTCGTCGGCCGAGGTGAAGACGGGATGATCGGCAAGGTAGGGCGACGTCCAACCGCTCTCCGCGGGCTGCGTGCCGCCCGGGAAGTCCAACTCGCCCACCGACCGGGCACCGAGGCCATGTGCCACATCAGCCACGCCACTGTCGTCATGGGCTCGGTGGCCTCACCCCGATCAGCTCGTTCGCCGAGTTCGGCGTCGAAGTCTGCCACCCAGTCGTCGTTGCCGAACGGCGTGCGCGTGTGGCTCTCGCCGCGCCGCCGAACCCTCCAACAACCGGAGGCCGGCTCCCAGAAGAACTTTTCGTGGATCGGGTCCGTCCAGGCCCTGTGCCAGGTGTACTTCTCCAGGAACAACATCGTGTCCAGGAGGGTGTCGCCTCGTGGGCCGGCCACGTGCGGAGCTAAGAGTCGGGACCAGGCGCAGTCACGGAGTCCCAGGCGCTGCGGATCGGAGGCTCAGCTCGCTTGGCTCACCGTGCTCATGTTGTAGTCCGGGATGCGCAGCGGCGGCATGATCGTACGGTTGAGGTACTCGCCGAACTCACGACCGAGCGAGCGCACCGGTGTGCCCACCTCGGTGGCGCGCACCAACAGGTCGACCGGGCTCTCGTTGAAGCGGAAGTTGTTGGCCGCCCCGACCACCTTGCCGTTCTCAATCACGTAGACCCCGTCGCGGGTGAGTCCGGTCATCAGCAGCGTGGCCGGGTCGACCGCGCGGATGTACCACAGACAGGTCAGCAGCAGGCCGTTTTCCGTGCGCGCCACCATCTGATCGACGGAGCCGCCGTCGTGATCTCCGCAGCGCAGGATCAGGTTGTCGATGTACGGCGCCATCGCCGCGCCCGACTTCGCCGCGCCGGCCCGGTGGTAGCGCAGGCGCGCCAGCACCCCGTCGGCGAGCCAGTCGGTGCGGGGACACGGGAGCCCGTTGTCGAAGACGGACACCTCCGAGCTCGACGCACCCGCCGCCACAAAGGGCAGGCACTCCACGCCTTCTTCGTCGGGATCGCTGTAGAGCGTGAAGGGCAGCGAGGTGATCGTTTCGCCGAGACGGGTTCCGCCGCCCTCCTTGGAGAACACCGTCCGGCCGTCCTCGGTGTCCTGGCCGCCGAGCGCGTCGTAGTCGATCATCGCCATCATGTCGCCCACGCCTGAAGGGGGGAGGATGACCTCGTAGCGGCCCGCGTCCAGCGCGATCTGCTTCTTGCTCCAGTCGAGACGGCGCCAGATTTCTTGCTCCATCGACTCGAGCGAAGGATCGATGCTCGGTACGCCCACCCAGGCCGAGCCGCTGCCGTCGGCGGTCCGCCCCACCAGGTTGACCGCCGCCGTGGGTTGGGCGTGCGAGAGGCGCAGTCCCGTGGAGCTGCCGAGGTACAAGGTGCCCACGTCGATCTCGGCGAAGCCGGCGAGTACCGCGTCGCGGGCGCGGGCGCGCTCGAAGGCGCCAGACAGCGACGAGAGCACACCGTCGAGCGCCGAGGCGTCCGTGTCCTCTGGGTCCTGGTCGAAGCTGCGGCGGCCGGGCGCACCGCCGGTGGCGTCGACGAGGGCGAAGGCATCCTGGGCCGGCGGGGACGCACGGGCGTCGCCCAGGGCATCGGTGACCATCTCGGTGACGCCGTCGGTTCCGACGACACCGGCGCGGGTTGCGGTGGCGACGGCCTCGCCCTCGATGACGACGACGCTCACCTCGCGGGCGCGGTGGACGCCGTTGGTCGTCGTCGTATTGAGAGCAAAGCGCACGTCGGCATGGCTCCCCTCGTGGACCAGGACGACGCAGCCGTCGGCCCCGGCCTTCGACGCGGCACCTAGGCCGGCCTCGACGACCTCCTGGGCGGGGATCATGGGGGAGCTGCGGGAACGAGGCAGGACTGGGGTCGGATCGTCATGCTCAGCGTCCCGATTCGGCGCGCGCGTTGAGGATGTTCACCCCGCGCACGAGGACGGAGGGGCAGCCGTGCGACACGGGCGCGACCTGGCCCGGCTGGCCCTTGCCGCAGTTGAACGCCCCGCCCAGCACCCAGGTCGACGCGCCGCCGACTGCCTCCATGGCGCCCCAGAAGTCGGTCGTTGTCGCCTGGTAGGCCACGTCCTTGAGCTGCCCTGCCAGCTTCCCCTTCTCGATCCGGTAGAAGCGCTGCCCGGTGAATTGGAAGTTGTAGCGCTGCATGTCGATGGACCAGCTTTTGTCACCCATGACGTAGATGCCGCGGTCGACGCCCGCGATCAGGTCCTCGGTGCTCGGGCCGTCCTCGCCCGAGTGGGCCAGCGACACGTTGGCCATGCGCTGGATCGGGACGTGCATTGGTGAGTCGGCGAATGCACACCCGTTCGAACGTCCGAAGCCCATGGCAGCGGCGATGGCGCGGTCGAGCTGGTAGCCCACCAACATGCCGTCGCGCACGAGGTCGAAGGACTGGCCCTCGACGCCCTCGTCGTCGATGAGGACGGTGGCCAGGCCGTGCTCGACGGTGCGGTCCCCCGTGACGTGCATAACCGGGGAGCCGTAGCGCAGCTTGTTCAGCTTGTCGAAGGTGGCGAACGACGTGCCCGCGTACGCCGCCTCGTAGCCGATGGCGCGGTCGAGCTCGGTGGCGTGGCCGATCGACTCGTGGATCGTCAGCCACAAGTTGGACGGGTCGACCACGAGGTCGTAGGTGCCGGCATCGACCGATGGCGCGGCCACCTTCTCGGCCAGCAGCTCGGGGATCCGGTCGATCTCGGCGTCCCAGTCCCAGTTCCCCTCGGCGGCGGGGCCGGTCAGGTACTCCCAGCCGCGGCCGACGGGCGGAGCGATCGTTCGCATGGTCTCGAAGCCCGCGTCCGAGAGCGCCAGCGCCTCGAGCTGGCACTGGAGACGCACCCGATGCTGGGTGGCGCGCGTCCCGTTGAGGTCGGCCAGATAGGTCTGCTCGGACACGGCGAGCAGCGACGCCGAGGTGTGCGCGACGGCTTCGCGTTCGCCGAGGCGTCGGCTCCACTCGGAGAGGAGGGCGATCTTGTCGGCCATGGAGACGATGGTGGGATCGACCGCGAACGCGCTGGACCACTGCACGTCGCCGTGCGCGGGCTCCGGAGCCAGCTCGACGCGACCGCCACCGGCCTGACTGGTGACGCGCGCCATCTCGCGCGCCTGGCGCACGAGGCGGGCCGCCTCCTCGAGCCGCACGTCGACCGAGGCGGCAAATCCCACGGCGCCACCGTCAACGACGCGCACGCCCATGCCGAAGTCGCTGCCGTCCGCCGTTGTCTCGGGCTGGGCGTCGTGCAGGCGAATCGTCTGGCTGCGGATGCGCTCGACCCGGATTTCCGCGGCCTGGCAGCCCGAGGTGGCGTCCAATGCGGCGTCCGCCAGCGCACCGAGCTCGTCGGCGGCGAGCGGGCTCACTGCTCGAGCGGCCCGTTGGTGGGGTGACCGGTGACGGGTCCTTGCGGTGGGGTCGGCTGGCGCGCCGGGAGGCCGGCGGCCAGATAGATGGAATCGATGAGCTCCATGGTGCGTATCGCGTCGGTCGCTGTGGTCGGAAATGACGTACCGTCCTCGACGGCCGCAACGAATGCCTCGAGTTGGAAGTCGTAGGTCGCCTTGCGGCTGAAGCGTTCCCGGCGGGAGCCTAGGGTCGTCGTCACCTTCATCCGATGGCCGTACTGCGGGCTGAATGGGTTGAAGACCGAGACCTTGCCGTTGTCACCGATCACGTCCACGTGCATCCGAAGGATCGAGGACGAGAACATCGAACATCCGATGTGCGCCCGGCCGCCGTCGGGTAGCGAGAAGTGCGCGTCCATGGCGCGGTCGACGCCGGGTGAGGAGAGCTTGGCAGAGGCGTTGATCACGCGGGGTCCGGGCGCGAGCAGCCGCAGCAGGCTGACGGGGTAACACCCCATGTCCATCGTGGCCCCGCCGGCGAGGGCCAACTGGTAACGGATGTCGCCCTTCTTCCAGAGGGGCGCCGAGAAGGCGACGTCGATGTTGGTGATGTTGCCGAGTTCGCCGGAACGAACGATCTCGACGAGGCGCTTGGCCAGCGGATGGTACTGGTAGTGGAACGCCTCCATGACGATCAGACCCGGGGTGCCGTTGGCCGCGGCGGCCACCGCCCGCGCCTCGTTCGCGTTGGCGGTAAAGGGCTTCTCGCACAACACGTGCTTGCCGGCCTTGACCGCCTCGATCGTCCAATAGCCATGCAGGCCGTTCGGGAGGGGATTGTAGACGGCGTCGATGTCCGAGTCCTCGATCAGGGCGGCGTAGGAGTCGAGGACGCGGGGAATTTTGTGTTTGTTGGCGAAGGCCTCAGCCTTGGTGCTGTCCCTGGCGGCCACCGCCGTGACCACTACCCGGCCCGTCCGGCTGGCAGGCTTGACGAGAGCGGTAGGTGCGATCCGGGCGGCCCCGAGGATCCCTATTCTCAGCACGCGGCGCTCACCTGGGGTTGCGAGGGGTCACCGCGGCCAGGCTTCGGTACGGGGCGGGCACGACGGAGAAATGCGGGCGGGTTCGACGCAGGGCATCGGGCGAAGAGTGAGGCCAAGCGTGGACGGGCGTTCCCCGTAGGTGGAATGGAGGAAACCGGGGTGCCGGGGAGAGGGAACGCCCACGCATGAGCACGGACGCTAACGCACACGGGGCCCGGACGAGTCTTGGGCGCATCCCGGGGCTCGACGGCGTCCGTGCGCTCTCGGTGCTCGCCATCATCGCCTTCCACACCGGGCTCAACTCCGTGCCCGGCGGGTACTACGGCGTCGACGCCTTCTTCGTCCTGTCGGGCTTCTTGATCACCTCGCTCCTGGTGAAGGAGTGGGGCTCGAGCGGCTCGATCCGCCTACGGCGCTTCTGGGCCGGCCGGGCCCGCCGCCTGCTCCCAGCCTTGTTCGTGTTGGTCACGGTCATGGGGATCGTGATGGCGTTTTTCCCGACGTTGTTCCAGGCGCCGCACATGTTGGGCTACGCCCTCGCGACCGTCTTCTACGTGTCGAATTGGTACTCGACGCACACGAGCGCCACGTATTTCTCGCTGAGTTCGGGACAGTCGCCGCTGCTGCACACGTGGTCGCTCGCGATCGAGGAACAGTTCTATCTGGTTTGGCCGCTCGCAGTGCTCGCCGTGCTGAAGTTGGGACGCGGGCGCCTGTACGCGTGGCGCTGCGGCGGTGGGCACGGCGGGCACGCTCGACCTCGGCGAGCGAGGGGACGCCGGGCGCGCCAGGAGCGCTCCATCGAGATCCTCGGGGGCGGCTCCATGGTGCTCACGCCGGCGCCGGCGCCCGCCACGGTCGACCCCGAGTGGGAGCGCCGCCTGCGGCTCCAGGCGCTCTTCGGCGTGGCGTGCTTCGGTTCCTTGGCGTCCGCACTCACGATGGTGTTCTTCGCGCCCAACGGTTACACGACGCGCGCGTACTACGGTACGGACTGCCGGGCCCAGGCCTTGCTCGTCGGCGCGGCGATCTCCATCGGACTGACGTTGTGGCGCGAGGGGAGCAACCGCCGATGGTTCAAGACATGCGCGGGCGTCGCCGGCATCCTCGGCGTGGCGGGCTCGGCGGTGCTGTGGACGACGGTGCAGGAGACCTCGGTCTTCGCGTTCAGCGGCGGTTTCCTCCTCGCCAGCCTGGCGGCCGGCGGCGTGGTGCTGGCGTGCGCGGTGGCGCCGCGCTCGCTGGCGGTGCGGCTGTTGGAGCTGCCGCCGCTGCCGCAGTGGGGCCGGATCTCCTACGGGATGTACCTGTGGTACTGGCCGGTGTTGCTCTTGATGACGGGGCAGCGCTTGCACTGGGGCGTGTACCCGCTGTTCCTGGCCCGGGTCGGCATCACCGTGGCCATCGCGGCGCTGAGCTACGACCTCGTCGAGATGCCCATCCGGCGCGGCGCGCTCAGGAATTGGCGTTCGTGGGTGGCGGCGCCGGTCGGGGCGGCAGCCGCCATCGCGGCGGTCTTCGTCAGCACACTCGTGCCGGTGGGGGCGACCGAACTGGCCGGCAAGCCGATCGACATCCAGACGCCGGCGACGACAACGACGACGCAGCCGGTCGGGCCGGGGCGGTTGACATCGTCGCCGATCGCGACCACGACGACGACGGCGCCGGTGCAAACTTATTTGTCCCTGCCGCTGCCGCCGTCGGGGGGCCCGGCCGGCAAGCAGGTCAAGGTGCTGATCGTCGGCGACTCCGTTGCCGGCACGCTGGGCGTCGGCCTGGCCGACCTGGCCGAGCGCAGTCACGACAACGTGCAGTTCGCGAACGAGGGTGCCCCGGGGTGCTCCGCCTCGATGCAGGAGCAGATCAAGGTGCTTTGGTACACCGTGCCGCCCAACCCCCCGTGCAGCAGCACGAACCCCGAAGCGCTCTTCACCACGTGGCGCCAGTGGGTGGACGCGTACAACCCCGACGTCGTGGTGTACGTCGCCCGCGGCGAGACGTTCGACCAGGAGGTCGGCAACAGGTGGCAGAACTTGGGCCAGGCGTCCTTCGACGATTACGTCGCGAGCCGGTACCGGGAGGCAGTGAGCGTGCTGGGCTCCCGCGGCGCCACCGTCGTGCTCATGACGTCGCCCTACTACGACAGCGGGTCCCAGCCCGCGGGCGGCCCCTGGCCCGAGGACGCTCCGGCCCGCGTCCAGATCGACAACTCGACCATCCGCCAGGTGGCGTCGACGTCGACGACAGGGCCGGGCACGCCGGCGGACGGCAAGGTCTACGTGTTCGACCTCAACGAGGTCGTGGACCCCGGCGGCAAGTACTCGCCCACCATCGGGCCCTACAACGTCCGCTGTAACGACGGGGTCCACTTCTCCCAATCGGGCGGCGAGTACGTCGGGTTGCGGCTGTTGCCGGACCTGCTCGCGCTGGGGCAGGCGCACGCCATCGGCTCTCCGGGTGGCGCGTGGCCGGGGACGATGCCACCATCGACCCCGTCATGGTTCCCGAAGCTGCCCTGCCAGTAGAGCCCACGCCCGGAGCGGCCCCGGGATTGCCGGTGGTCCGCAGGGCGACCGGGGCCGACGTCGACTCGATGGCGGCTCAGCTCGCCAAGACCTTCTGGGACGACCCCGTCACGAGCCACATCTTCCGGCACGAGGCCAAGCGCGACGCCGGACTGCGCGCGTTCTTCGCGACCCAGATGCGCGCCGACTATCTCCCCTTCGGCGGTTGTTATGTGGCCGAGGGCTACGCCGGGTCCGCCATCTGGGCCCCCGCCGGCAAGCCGCTGCTGACCGGAGTGAAGGCTGTCCTTACAATGTTCCCCGTTCTGCCCTACGTGTGGAACCGGCTACCGACGACGCTGCGCATCCTCAACAAGATGGAGTCGATGCATCCGCACGAGCCGCACTGGTATCTCGCCACGCTCGGGACGGCGGTCGAATTGCAGGGGAAGGGGATCGGCGGCGCCTTGATGCGGCCCGTCCTCACGCATTGCGACGCCGTCGGGCTGCCGTGCTACCTCGAGTCCTCGAAGGAGCGCAACGTGCCCTTCTACCGGCGGCACGGCTTCGAGGTGGTCCACGAGGTGCAGCTGCCCGGCGACGGCCCGTCCATCTGGACTATGTGGAGGGTTCCACAGCCCACGTAACTGGGCGCCTGTGACGTGGTGGGTGAAGTACACCGGCGAGAAGGCCACGCTCGCCTCGGCCAACAAGTCCGAACGCTCTGACCGATCCGGGCGGGGCGTCGTGAGCCCACCGGTGAGTCGTGACGTCAGGTCGGGTGGATGCCCTCTGGCATGGAGAGCACATCGTTCACCACCACGCCGAGCACGTCGATGACGGCGCGCACGGGCGCGGACGGCAGGCCGCGGCGGCGCTGTGCCACGCCGACCCGGCGGCGGGGGAGTCCGTCGACCGGCAGCACGGGAAAGCTGTCGCGCAGGTGCCCGGGCACCGCGGTGGCGGGGAGGATGGCCGGCCCATAACCGTCGAAGGCGAGCGAGGCGATGAGCCGGACGCCATCGAGTTCCATGGCCGGGGTCAGGGTGACGCGCGCGGGCACGGTGGCCATGTCGATCTCGTTACGCAGAGCGGTGCCGGGGGCGGGGAGGAGCAGCTCGAGCTCGGCGAGGCGCTCGAGCGCGATCGAGGCCTCGGCGCCCAGGGGATGGCCGGGAGGGAGCACGAGCACGAGGTCCTCGTCGAAGAGCTGGGCCGCCATGATCTCGTCGCCGCTCAGGGGGAAGGTGACGACGGCGAGGTCGAGTTGGCCCGTGGCGACCTCCTGCTCGAGGGGGACGCTGGAGCCGTCGGTCACGTTGAGGTGGATGTGGGGGTGGCGCGCCCGCAGCTGGTCGAAGAGCTGGGGGACCAGCCAGCGCCCGGTGGTGCCGATCATGCCGAGGCGGACCGTGCCGACGACCTCGGCGCGCAGCGCGGTCACGTCGGCCACCATCGCTTCGAGCTCGTTGGTGACCCGGCGGGCCCGTTCGACGACGACCTCTCCCTCCTCGGTGAGCCGGCCGGACGCCCGGTCGACGAGCATGACATCGAGCTCGTTCTCGAGGCGGGCGACGTGGGCCGAGACATTGGACTGCACCGTGCCGATGGAGGTGGCGGCGGCGGAGAAGCTGCCGGTGTCGGCAATACCGAGGAGTGCTTGCAGGTGTTTCAGCTCCATCGGCCGCTCCCTTAGAAATGCTTGCCAGAGTTCTGTTACCCATCAGTATAAATGATGATAAGTATCTCTTACAACTGCTTGACTGATCGCCGATACCTCGGCAAAATGGAATTCAGACCACAGGGATTCGGATGCCCCCCCTCCTACCCTGGTGAGTCTCGAGAAGGGATCGCCCTCCCCCCCGGCGATCCCTTCTCACAATTCCGGGCCCGTTTCCACCACACGTTCATCCTGGTCGGACCGGCGATCCGGCTGCGGCGGCGTTGGGCCGGGCACCCCTTGGACACCCCTCACAGCCTGGGCTGACTGTTTTAGGCTGCGCACTGTGGCCAAGAGCGCCGTCTTCATCGACCTCGACCGCACCCTGCTGGCCCACGCGTCGGGCCAGGTCCTTAACAAGGCCCTGGTCGCAGAGGGTGTCCTGCCCGAGGGGCGGGGGCTGCCGGGGGACAAGATCCTCTACGCCATCAACGACCGCCTGGGGGAGAACCTCTTCGCGATGGGCCTCGTCCGAGCGGCCGCCCGGGTGGCCCGGGGCTGGAGCCAGCAGCAGGTCCAGGCGGCGGGTCGGCGGGCCGTCGCCGCCCTGAGCGAGCTCGTGGCCCCGTTCGCGCCCCAGCGCCTAGCCGCCTTCAGGGCTGACGGGCACCGGCTGGTGCTGTCGACGACCACGCCGGTGGACATGATCGCCCCGTTCGCCGAGGCGTTCGGGTTCGACGACCTGATCGCGACGGCGTACGAGGCCCGCGACGGCCGCTACACCGGGCGCCTGTACGAAGGTTTCGTCTGGGGCACCGGCAAGCTGCGCGCGGTGCACGAGTGGGCGGACGACCACGGCGTGGATCTCGCGGACTGCCACGCGTGCAGCGACAGCATCTTCGACGTGCCGCTCCTGTCGAGTGTCGGCACGGCGCATGCGGTGAACCCGGACCCGTCACTGTTCGTGGTGGCGAGCGCTCGACGCTGGTCGGTGGAGTATTGGGACCGTCCGCCAGGAGTGCCGAGTGTGCTGGGTCTCGAGCCGTATCACATGTTGCGGCCGTTCGTGCGCGCGTTGTCCTTCCCCTACGCGCGGTTCGACATCGCCGGCGTCGAGCACGTGCCCGCTCGGGGTCCGGTGCTACTGGCCGCGAACCACCGCAGCTACTTCGACGTCGCCGCGTTGGCATTGGTGGCGCGTGCGATCGGCCGGCCGGTGCGGTTCCTGGCCAAGAAGGAGGTCTTCGACGCGCCGGTCGTGGGTTTGATCGCTCGGGCCATCGGAGGCATCCCGGTCGACCGCGGCAGCGGGAGCGGCCAGCCCTTGCGCGAGGCCGAGGCCGCGCTGAAGGCGGGCGAGGTGGTGATCGTCCTGCCGCAGGGCACCATCCCGCGTGGCTACGACTTCTTCGACCCCGTGCTGCACGGTAAGACGGGGACGGCCCGGCTGGCGGCGTCGACGGGCGCGCCGGTGGTGCCGGTCGGGCTATGGGGCACCGAGAAGGTGTGGGCGCGTGCGGCGCGCGCGTGCCCGACTTCACGCTCGTGCGGAATCCGCCCAAGGTGACGGTCCGGGTAGGTAAGCCGGTACTGCTGTCGCTGACGGATGCTCACGCCGACACCGATGCGATCATGCAGGCGATCAGGGCGCTGCTCCCGGCCGAGTCGCGGGTGCGCCACGAGCCGACGCCCGAGGAGCTGGCGCGCACCAAGCCGCCTAAGTGAGGACCCGTCTCGCCGAGCGCGACGACGCGCGCGGTGAATGCGGCGTCACGCCGGCTCGGGCGCGGGCAGGGGACGGTGGCCGGCGGGCGTGCGGGGCTCCGGGTCGACCCGCGGCTGCTGGAGCACCTGAGCGCGGGCCGGCAGGTCGCGCTGGTGTCGGGGACGAACGGCAAGACCACGACCACCTGCCTGCTGACGGTGGCATTGGGCGCGACGGGCGACGCCGTCGTGAGCAACGAGACGGGTTCGAACATGCCGCCGGGCCACGTAGCCGCGCTGGTTGGTTCTACTGCGCCCCGAGCCGTGCTCGAGACCGACGAGGTCTGGCTGCCGCGGGTGCTGTCCGCCACGGGAGCGGCGGCCGTCGTGCTGCTGAATCTGTCGCGGGACCAGCTCGACCGGACGAACGAGGTGCGCATGGTGGCCGGCCGCTGGCGCGCGGCCTTGGCCGCGGCGCCTCGGACGCACGTAATTGCGAACGCCGACGACCCGTTGGTGGTGTGGGGGGCGGGCGCCGCGCCCGACGTGCATTGGGTGGGGGCGGGCCTGCGCTGGCAGCACGACGCGGTGGGCTGTCCTGCCTGTGAGGGGCGAATCGAGTTCGGCGAGGGCCACGCCTGGGTGTGCCGCGACTGCGGGTTCGCCCGACCGGACGTGGAGGCGGACCTGGTGGCCGGTGGTGGTGGGGCCGGGGTGCCGACGGCGGTGTGGGCGGACGGCCGGCGCCACGAGCTCCGGCTCGCCCTGCCGGGGCGGTTCAACCAGGCGAACGCGCTGCTGGCCGCGGTGGCGGCGGAGGCGTGTGGGATCGACGCGCTGCTGGCGCTGGACGCGATGGCGTCGGTGCAGGAGGTGGCTGGGCGCTTCACCGTGCGGTCCTTCGGGGCGGCGCAGGCGCGGCTGATGCTGGCCAAGAACCCGGCCGGGTGGGACGAGCTGCTCGACCTCGTCGCGGGCTCGCCGGTGCCGCTCGTGGTGAGCATCAACGCGCGGGTGGCCGACGGAACGGACCCGAGCTGGCTGTGGGACGTGCCCTTCGAACGGCTGGCCGACCGGACCGTGGTCGCGACGGGCGATCGTTACCGCGACCTGTCGGTGCGGCTGCAGTACGCCGAGGTGGCGCACACGACGGAGCCCTCGCCCGTTGGCGCGGTGGTCTCGGCGGCGAGTGGCGGACCCGACGTGCTCGTCGACGTCATCGGCAATTACACGGCCTTCCACGATCTGCTCCGGGCGCCGGCGTGAGCCCGGCTGCGCTGCGGGTGGCGGTGCTGTTCCCCGACCTCCTCGGTACCTACGGCGACGGCGGCAACGGGCTGATCCTTGCCCGACGCGCTTCGTGGCGCGGGCTTAACGTGGAACTGTTGCAGGCGGTTTCGGACGCGCCGGTACCCGAGGCCGACATCTACTGCCTCGGGGGCGGCGAGGACGGGCCCCAGGTGCGCGCGGCGCGCACGCTCATCGGCGACGGCACACTGGCGCGGCGGGTCGCGAGGGGCGCCGTGGTGCTGGCCGTGTGCGCCGGCTTCCAGGTGGTGGGTCGTTCGTTCCCGGGTGCTGACGGCGAGGCACACGAGGGCGTCGGGCTCCTTGACATCGAGACGGTGAAGGGTGCGGGGCCGCGGGCGGTGGGCGAGGTGGTGGCCGAGCCCGTCGGGCTGGAGGGTCTGGTGCAGGCCTCGACGATCCCGGCGCTCACCGGGTTCGAGAACCACGGCGGGGTCACGGCACTGGGCGAGGGCACGGTGGCGCTCGGCCGTGTCACCGCCGGCGTGGGCAACGGCGACTCGAGCGAAGGCGCGCTGCAGGACCGCGTGGTCGGGACGTATCTGCACGGGCCGGTACTAGCCCGCAACCCCGCCTTGGCCGATGTCCTGTTGTCGTGGGCGCTCGGCGACGCGCCGCTCGCCCCGCTCGACGACAGGGCGGTAGAGAGGCTGCGCGAGGAGCGGCTCGGCGCGGCGCGTCGGCGGCGAGGGCTGCGCCGGTTGCGCCGGTAAGGCGTCGATGTAGGACAGTATGGGAAACCGAGAGGAGCGGTATGCGAACCGTGCTCAACATCCTGTGGCTGGTGCTGTCGGGGCTGTGGTTGGCGATGGGCTATCTCCTCGTCGGGGTGTTGTTGTGCGTGCTGATCATCACTATCCCGTTCGGGCTCGCCTGCTTCCGTCTGGCTGCGTTCGTGTTGTGGCCCTTCGGCCGGGCCGTCGTGCGCAGGTCGGGTGCCGGCGCACCGTCGACGATCGCCAACGTGATCTGGTTCGTGCTGGCCGGGATCTGGATGGCCTTCTCCCATGTGGTGCTCGGGATCATCCTCTGCCTCACAATCATCGGGATCCCGCTCGGCCTCGGAAACTTCAAGCTGGCTGCCGTGGCCCTGGCACCGCTCGGCAAAGAGATAGTGCGGGCGGACGATCCGCGTGCCCAGGCGGGCGCGATCGTCTTCTGAGAGCCCGGCTGTTCAGGCGCCGACGCTCAAGGTGACCAGGTCCCGCGCCACCACAACGGTGCCGTCGAAGTGGACACGTGCGCGATCCGACCATTCCTGCTCGGCCTCGGGCCGCGGCGCGGGGACCAGATGGGTCAGCACCAGGGTGCCGACACCGCCGCGTGCGGCGGACCGCGCCGCGTCCTCGACGGTCGAGTGGTAGTCGAAAACGTCGTTGAGGCGGGGGACGTGCAGCGGCTCGAGCAGGTCACGGCGGATCACGGTATGGACCAGCATGTCCGCGCCGGCGCACAGCTCGTCAAGGCCGGGGCACGGCACGGTGTCGCCGGCGATGACGACGGCGGAGTTCCCGTCGTCCACCCGGTAACCGACCGTCGGGCGCACCGGCGCGTGGTCGGTGGGTGCGGCGGTGACCCGCACAGCGCCGTCGGTGAGCACACTGCCTCGCTCGCACTCGGTGACCTCGGCCGAGGGCGGCCAGGAGAGATCGTCGTGATGGGTGATGCGGTAGCGGATGTCGGGCTCGAGCATCGCCTCGGTCGCCTGTACCAGAGTGGCCGTGCCGCCGGGACCGAATACCGGCAACGAGTTCGGCTCGAGGGACATGATCCAGCCGTCGTGACCACGTCGTTGAAGTTCGTTATGTGGTCACTGTGCAGGTGCGTGAGGAACACCGCGGAGCGCCGCGGCGCTCGCGCCGACCGCGGCGGCGCATCAGCACGGCGCGCCCGCAGTCGAGAGGAGGTCGCCGGCCGACGTCCGAACGAGCGTGGACGCGCCGGCCCGTTCCGGATCGGAAAGGGGACGCCGCTGCCGAGGATGACCGTCTGCATGCGCGACCTGTTCAGCCCAGCCGGAAACGCGGCTCGAGGCGTCCGTGCACGCCGAGGTCGTCGATGACGAGCAGTGCGCCGTCGAGCCCGGGACCGTACGGGTCGGCCCCGGCGACGCTCACGACGTAGAGCCGGTCGAGCCGTCGCCCACCGAACGTCACGTCGGTGGGGTTGGCCACGGGCACCGCGACGGTGCCGTCGAGCCCCGCGGCCGTGAACCGTGCCAGTTGTGCCCCACCCACGAGGGCGCACCAGAGACCTCCGTCGTCGTCGAGCGTGGCACCGTCGGGTGACCCATCCAGTCCGGAGACGTCGCCGAACACAGTGCGCGGTCCGACCGTGCCCTGCTGGGGGTCGTAGGGATAGGAGTAGTACTGGGCCGAGGTGTCACCGATGATGAGGGTCATCGACCCGCCCAGCACGGCGACCGTCGGCCCGTTCGTGTTGGAGATGTCGGGGTCGAGAAGCCGCCATCCGCGGCGCGACGAGTACCACCACGACGATCCCTCTGCCTTCTGCAGGTTCAGCGTGCCCGTGATCAAATTGCCCGAGAGGTCGGCGCAGGCGTCATTGGCGCGGCCCCCGAGGCCATCCGGATATGCGGTGAGCAACGAGGTCGTTCCGTTGTCGGGCTCGATTCGGTGGAGGCCGTCGTCGAGGCACGCAACCAGCGTCCCGTCTTCGATGGGCACGATGCCCGCCGCCATGGACGGGAGCGCGAGCGTATGGAGCTCGTCGCTGTTGTCGTCGAGCCAGTGCAGCGTGTGTGCCGCGCAATCGACGAAGAAGAGGCGTTGTCCGCGGTCGTCCCACACCAGCGATTCGCCCCAGCCGAGGGTGAAGTCGCCGACCCGATCGATGCGCATCGTTGCAACGTAGCGCCCGGAGTTCCTATGGCCAGGCGTGGGCCGCCGGATAGCGGTTTCGTCTCAATGTTGGACCATGCAAGACTCGAACTCGGGGTTCGTGACCAAAAGGAGATCGGGGAGACGATGACATCCAAGTCTGATTTCACTGATGAGGAGTGGCGGTTGATCCTTGAAGCGCCTCCGAGCGCAGGAATGATCGTGGTCATGGCCCAACGAGGCGGTTCATTTCGAGAGACGATCGCCATGGCCAAGGCCTATGCAGAAGCCCGCCAAGAGCATGGCAAGAGCCAGCTACTCGATGAGATCGTTGCGGCGAAGCCCGAGCGTGATCATTCGCACGTGCATTCCCTCGAGGAGCTCAAGCAGCAGGGACTCCAACACCTCCGAGACTCCGTCGCACTCCTTGCGAAGAAGGCCACGCCCGAAGAAGTCGAGGAGTACCGCCGGTTCATCGGGACGCTTTCGGACAAGGTCGCAGCAGCCCACCGGGAGCAAGGTCAAGATGTCAGCGATTCTGAGCAATCGGCAATTCGGGAGATCACGGACGCCCTGAGCGCCTGATGTTCGCTGATCGCCCGGGATGACGGGCCTTATGCGTCCTATCGGGTGGCGTCTCAGGGAGACACCCTCGCCGGGCGGCGCCTCCACGTCGCTGACCGCGACGGTTGGGGTGCCTGCGGCATCCGGTGGGGATCTTCTCTTGTCGCCAACGTCAACGCGTCGCCATCGTCACTGCCAGTGGTGCTTCGGGGCAGCACCCGCTCAAACACCGCGCCGCCCGCAGCGATGACACCGAGCGACAGCAGCACAGAACCCAAGGCATCGAACGGCGTGTGCCAGTGACCGCCGACGACGGCCACGGAGATCAGCAGGACCCAAGCGGCACCCAGCAGGAGCGTCACGCTCCGGGCCCGTCTCCCGAGTCGTGGGTAGAGGGCCAGCCACATCGCGACCGCGGTTGCGCACACGGCGGTGACGTTGCCGGACGGGAAGGTGAGGTTGCCGTTGTACGTCTCGTTGACCAGCGGCTTGGCGACATGCTCGCTCACAAGGAAGACCACCGCGGCGAACCCCGCGTACACCGCGACCCGCCCGACACACCGTCGCCACACACCGAAGGCGAAGGCCATGATGAGGACGCCGATGACCGCGGGGGCGGCAAACAAGTCGGCGGCGTTGGTCCATGTGTCGACGGATGCCGGCGATCCCAGTGATCTGAGCAAGGGGCCTTCGAAGCCGTACACGCCGTGGCCTTCGGCGAGGTCAGCGGCCAGGAGTACGAACGAGAGCAGGCTCACCAGGGCAATGACTGTGAGTGTGCGACGCTGCACCGCTCCAATCTACGCAGTTCCTTTGACCATGAGGCATCGCCTGACCATGAGGCATCGCCTGACCATGAGGCATCGCCTGACCATGAGGCATCGCCTGACCATGAGGCATCGCCTGGAGGCATGCACCGGACGACACGGAGAACTCTCTCCGAGCGCTGGACATCGGGTGTGGCTTACGTGGCCGACCAGCGCAGCTCTACACCGGCGATGCGATCCGCCGCCGGGGGACAATCCGAAATTGATCAGGCCGTCGAAGGGAGCTGGTCAAGGGCGTCGACCATGACCTGTATCGCCTCGGGGATGCGGGCGGGACAGTGGTACTGAACCGCGCGGATCAAGGCGAGGTAGGCCTCGTACGTCGTGAGGTTGCGCCTGAAGCGCCGACGATCTGTTCGAAGTGTTGCCGGTTCGCCAGACCTGTGCACGTAGTCGTGCCGCCGAGAGGAAGGCCGCCCGACCGGCGGACGCCGACACGCCTGCGAGCTGCATCACCTTGAGGTAGGCAGCGTCGGGACTCTTCGGGAGCGCAGGGTCCGCGAAGTAGATCTCGGTCGCGGCAAGGGCCGCCGCAGCCCCCGGGCCGCCACGTGCGACAGGCCCCCGGACGGAAACGCGATCAGGTCACGTACAGGCGACGCTGCGCGCCGTTACCGGTCTCGCCGGGCGCAAGTCCGTGATCGACCATCCACGCGATGGATCTCGTCTGGCAGAACTCCTCGCCCCCCGCTCCTGGATCGCTCACGCCGTCGGCACGGGACGCCACCTACGAGTGACTGTGTGGTTTGGTGGACGGACCGACCACCGAGGCGCAGCAGGCGATCCCGATGCCGTGCGTCCGGTGGCCCCAGATCCGGTGTGGTTCCGATCCGGTTCAGTCCGGCCACTCCCGCCGTCGGTCCCTCGATGGTGGCTCGTCGAGTGCCCAGGAGCGGCGCCATGCCGAAGCTTCGGGACCCCGGTGCGCGGTGACCGCACCCGGCAAGGGGTCGGCGGTGCTGACCGCGCGCCGAGCCTGCCACCAGTCCGAATGGACCTCACGCGCGAGCGTGGCGACCGAGGCCTCGATGCGCTCGGAGAATCGCCGCGTGTTCTCGCCTTCGTCGGGCGTCATGGGCGCGCCGAACAACACGGCGATGGCGGCGCGGCGGAGGCGCCCGCCACGGCGTGACTCGGTCCCCGAACTGCGGGGTGCGATGGCCCTGGCCTCGCCGGTCTTCGGCAGCACGTGGCGCGTCCCGTGCAGGTAGACGGGGACGACGGGACGGCCGGTGCGCTTGCCCAGATAGCCGGCGCTCGCCGCGTGGAACGGCTGGGTCCAGCCGTCCGGCGACCGTCCACCCTCCGGGAAGATGACGAGGTTCCATCCGTCCTCGATCAGCTCGGCCGCGGTGTCGGACGACTTGCGGTTGACCCGGCTGCGATCGATGGGGATGGCTGCCAACGCGAACGACCACAGCACCGACTTCCACGTGCGGTCGAAGAAGTAGTCAGATGCCGCGGCCACCACCGTGCGGTGCCGGAACTCGACCGGGAGGGTCGTCAACAGCAACGGCGTGTCGATGTGGCTCGCGTGGTTGGCCGCGAAGATCACCGGGCCGTCCAGGTGTTGCAGGTGTTCGAGCCCGCGGATGGTCGGCGGCGCCAGCAGGCGGGCCCCCGGGCGTGTGATGTTGTCGAGCACCATGGCGCGGGCCAGGCGCACAGGATATCGGCGCGACCACTCGTGGTCGTACTCGAGGCCGACACGCCGCTCGGGGTCCGGACGCGGCACGGAGGTGGGCCACGGCGGCGCGGCGAGGGGGAAGCGGGCGGCGCGCACGCGGCTCGTCAACGAAGACAACGACGATGACACCAACGAGCCCATTACTGCACGTCCGACATCAGGATGGGTGGGTTGTGCAGGTGCGTCAGCGTGGGGGAGGGGCCTACTACGTCGGTCGCCATCTCGAGCGCGTCGTCGAGCGAACTGGCGGGGGTGAAGCCGAGGCGCCGGACCGCCTTGGTGTCTCCGCCGACGACAATGACCCGTCCGACGTGCTGGAGGGCGTGCGCGCACCAGTACCACATGTAGAAGGGGTGCACCCCGTGGTAGGCATGGCCGGTGCGGTAGAGGTGGATGTACCACGGGTCGGTCGCGAAGGACTCCTCGAACTCCTTGCTCATCCGCACGGGGTCGACCGTCTGTGTGAGCACCTGCTCGTAGAAGTCGATGTAGCTCGGGTGGTGCCCGGGATGGAACTCGGGGCGTGTCGGGTGGCGCATGATCACCACGCCTCCCTCGCGCACGAGCGGCTTGCCCCTGTACATGTTGAAGAAGTAGCCGAGCCCGAGGCACGCCACCAGGATCGGGTTCATGATCGAGTTGACGTTGTAAGGGCAGATGAACGGCAGCCCCATGGTCAAGATGTCGGTTTGCCCCTCCACCGCGACGCCCTGCTGCGCCCAGACGTTGGCTGTCGTCAGCTCGTGGACGGCCTCGACCTCGCCTGCCTGCACCGACGTCAGCGCGTGGGGGGAGCGGATTGCGTGGAAGATCTGGCGGGCCAGGCGCGGCGGGGTCTTGTCCAACGCCTTCGACGCTGCCGTGAACGTGGCCCGGTCACGCAGCGACCACTCCCACTCCCGCTTCTGCAGGAACGCGAAGTTCGACGGGAATGTGTCGTTGTTGAGCGTCGTCTCGATCTGGAAGACCTTGACTCCCGATTCCGCGATCAGGCGACCCATGCGCCAGTTCGACGAGTGAAGCTCGGAGCGGGGCTGGTCCATGAAGGACTTCGAGTGCCGCATCGTCTGGGGATTGTGATGGTGGCGGAGGCTGCGGTAGCTGGCCAGGCCGGTGGCGACGCTCTTGTGGCCGCCGTCCATGGCGACGAGGTTGATGTTGACGTAGACGAGGAGGTCGGAGGTGGCGGCGCGTTTGTTGATCTCGACCTCTTCGCCCTGGTCGGTCTCGCCGATGTAGAGCAGGTTGGCCGGATCCTCCGCGTCGTGCTGGGTGAGCTGGCCGTGCGGCGCGAATGCGTCGTAGACGCGGTCGCCCAGGGCGTGGCGCAGTTCCTCCTCCGTCATGCGGCGGTGTAGAGCGAGCGCAGCGATCAGCACGACGTCGTCGACGCCCGCCTCGGCCGCCATGTCGAGCACCGTCTCGATCACCATCTGGCGCACGTCAGGCGACTCCATCTGAGGCAGCGGCAGCGAGACGTCGTCGAAGCAGATCGTCAGCTTCATGCCTGGTCGCAACAGCGCCGGCAGCGGGTCGCGGTCGCCGGCGGGGTGGAGCAGGGCGTCGCGGATGGCCCGGTACGGGTCCTCGATCGGCTCGATCGGCTCGGGCGGGTAGATCACCCGGCTCCCCTCGGGCAGCGTCTCGAGCGTGAAGCCCTCGCCGTTCCAGAACAGTGTCGGGGGCGCGGACGTGTCCACCTCGAGGACGAAGCCGGGTCGTCGGCTCATCGGGTCTGACCTTTCCTTACGTCGAATGCGACCTTGACGGCGCCCCGGCGGCCGGCGGCGCCCGCGTGCGCCACCGCCTCCTCGAAGCGGGCGAGCGGGTAGGTGGCGGACACGAGCCGGCCGGTGCCCAGCGCCTCCGCCAGCTCGAGCGCCAGGGAGAATGTCGACACGCCCGGCCCGGGTCCGGCGCCACCGTGCTCGGTCCCGTACGCGTACGCACCGGCAAACCGCACCTCGCGGTGCCACAGCGGCGCCAGGTCGACCGACACCTTGCCCGGCATGCCGACGAGGACGACCGTCCCGCGCGGGCGCACGATGGCCAACGACTGCGCGATCGATTCGGCGCTGCCCACGCAGTCGATGACGACTTCCGCTCCGCCCGACAGAGTGGCGGTCAGGCCCGACGCGCCACCGTAGGACAGTGAACGCGTGTGGCGCCGCACAGCGCGCGGCAGCTGGTCGGGCGGCAGCGCCTCGGTGCAGCCGAGCTCGCGGGCGAGCCGCTGCTGATGCGCATACCGCGCCCCGACCAACAGCGCAGAGGGGGAGGGGCAGCGACCTGTGGTGGCGAGATGCGATACGGCGGCCGTCACCAACAGGCCCAGCGTTCCCGCGCCCAACACGGCGACCACGTCGCCCTCGGCGATCGGCGCGCCGAGCACGGCGTGCACCGCGCACGCCACGGGCTCGACCGTCACCGCGTCCGCGTCGCTCAACGCCGCGGGGACCCCGTAGAGCTGGCTCGAGTGCGCGACGAGCCCGCTGGTCGACCACCCACCGCCGGTGT
Organism: uncultured Acidimicrobiaceae bacterium; assembly: GCA_963828455.1. GTDB lineage: Bacteria > Actinomycetota > Acidimicrobiia > Acidimicrobiales > RAAP-2 > Bog-473. The sequence goes on from CAWHFH010000006.1 coordinate 353,764, forward strand.
CGGCGCAGAAACCGGTCTGCAGGCCGGGGCGGATGTGCCCGAAGGCGAGGTAGCCGCAATTCCCCACCTGCCCCGCCTGGCACGCCGGACATGGTGGCTCGATGCCCCGGGCCGCGCACCCCAGGACAGGCTGTAGCACCACACGGCTCCCGGCCGCCAGAGGCACCCCCTCGGCACCGACCACCTCGTCGGTCACGACCCCGACCACCTCGTGGCCCGGGACGAACGGGAAGGAGACGATGTCCTCGAAGTATCGCGAGCTGCGCCCGTCCAGCGTGGACAGGTCGGACCCGCAGATGCCCGACAGGATCGGGTCGATGTGCACCCAGCCGTCGGCCGGCGCGTCGGGCGCGTCCTGCTCCACCAGTCGCAGCGGGCCGACGCCCGCCCCGCGGCCCGAGCCGAACGACGACACGACGCGAGCCGCGGCGAAGCGCGGCAGCGAGCGCTCGAACAACAGCGTGTTCACGAGCCGATCACCTTCATCGCCCCATGACCGACTTCGGCGCCTTCACGTCGAAGGGCCCCAACGGCAGCGGCCGGTGCGATCCGCCCTCGGCCTTGGCCCAGTGCTCCACGTGCCAGCCCCGCCGCCGCGCGATGGCGGACAGGCGGGACTCTGGGTTCACCGCGACCGGGAACCCGACGGCCTCGAGCATGGCCAGGTCCGACGTCGAGTCGGCGTAGGCCACCGAGTCTTCCAGCGACAGCGAGTGCTCCTCGGCGTAGTCCGCCAGCAGCAGCGCACGCGCCTCGCCGATCGGGGGCAACGCCGTCAGCTGTCCGGTCAGCCGCCCGTCGCGCTCGCCCATCTCCGCGCAGACGATGTCGTCGAACAGCGGCCGGATCGGCTCGATTACGAAGTCCAGCGCTCCCGTGATCAACAACGTCCGGTGCCCGACCGCACGATGCGCGCGCACCCGCGCGAAGCCGTCGGGGAACGACCGCGTCAGGAGTTGCCGATGGAAGAGCTCCCAGGAGTCCTCACGCAAGCGCTCCACCGGCGCGTCCTCGAAGCGTCGGTAGAACGAGCTCAGGAAGTCGCCCCGGTCGCGCCGGTCGAGCGCGAGCAGCGCCGGGCCCTGGCGCGCGAGCTCGGCCACGAAGCGGGCCCGCCGCGCCGGGCCCAGGTGCCGGCTGGCCAGCCAGGCGTAGGTGTCCACGACGTTGGATGCCATGAGCGTGTGCTCGAGGTCGAAGACGGCCATGTGCCGGTCCGATGACAGGATCGCCTTGCGCTGCCGGTCGGAGCGCTTCTCCACCACCGAGCGCCCCGGCTTGGTGCGCACCCGGGTGTGCTCGAGCACCGACGGCAGGTGGATCTCGAGCACGTAGCGGTCCCAGTCGATGACGCCGGGGTCGAAACCGAACCGCTCGTGGTCCTCAGCGCCGCACGAGTCCCACAGCTCGAGCAGGTTGTCGACCCGGTACCGCGCGTCGGTTTCGGTATAGGCGCCGTACAGCTCGACGTAGCCGAGGGCGCGCTTGGCCATCGCGTGGCGGTCCTCTATGCGGGCGGCCCACTGCGCCTGTCTGCCTCGGATCGGCAAGGCAGTGATCAACTTCTCTGCGAACGTCATGAGCGCGTCGGCGCGGCGGAGCTGGCGCTGCACCCGCCCTCGTCCGGGGAACGACCACTCGGGCACGCTTATCGGCTGGCCGCGATCGTCGTAGAGCGGGTTGCGCTGGAAGAAGCCGGTCGCCTTCTCGACCAGTCGTCCGTAGCGCAGCGGGTTCCGCACGCCCGAAGCGACGTGGTACACCTTCGGCTTCCCTGTCTCCGGTCCTCGTGCCGCGACCGCCAGGATCGCCGCCACCACCAGGTCCACCGGGATCACGTCGATGATGCCCTCGGGCACCCCAGGGAACTCGGCCAGCAGGCCACGGGCGTACGAGATGATGATCGGCTCGGCCATCCGGAAGCCCCGGATCCAGCCCGCCCGCGGCTCGGCGAGCGCCGACTCGATGATCGAAGGCCGCACGAACGTGATCGGGACCTCGCCCCCCCACTGCTCGATGAGCGCCTTCTCGCCCAGCGCCTTCGTGAACGGGTAAGCGTCGGGCCAGCCGAGCGACAGCGCACGCGCCTTGCCCGCCTTCACCAGCTCGTTGCTGACCCACTCCTCGCGCATCTTCTCGGCTCGTGAGGCGATCAAGTGGTCGCCGGCCGCGCCGACCTCGTCCCGCGCCTTCTTCTGGAACTCCTTCAGGTTGTCCGACATGCGCGACTCGGTCTGGAGGTCGTCGCGCAGACGGCGGCTGAATGTGACCTCGTCCTGCCAGCGCACGTCGAGGGTGAAGGGGTTCTCGCTGAGCAGCTCCTCCTTGGCCTCGCCCTGGTGCGTGCTCGCGACGTACGCAGTCGACACCGCGATGAGGTGGGCTTTCGAGCCGCAGTCGGCGATTGCGGCCGCCACCCGTGACGGGCCCAGCAGGTTGATCTCGACGGCCTGGGTCAGGGGCGCGTCGAAGGACACCGTCGCCGCGGAGTGGACGACGACGTCGGCCGCCTCCAGCGCGGCCCGTCCTTCGTCGTCCAGGCCGAGACCGTCCTGACCGACATCACCGGCGACCGCGCGCACCCGGCGGGCCACCTCGTCGGCGAAGCCGTCACCGAGCTCGTGGCGCAGACGGTCGAAGCAGTCGTTCTTGATGACCTCCCGGGCCAGCCGCGCGCTGGCGTCGGCCCGGCGCCCCGGCCGGATGAGGACGGTGATCTCCGCCTCGGGCAGGCAGCGCAAGATCCGTTCGACGATCGCCGTGCCCAGGAACCCCGTCGCGCCCGTGATGAAGAAGCGCCTGCCGCGCAGCTCCCGCTCGATGGGCATCAGAATTGTCTACCACCGCGGGCCGAATCTGTCTACCATTTGGTAAGTGTCCAGCTCCTCCACCAGCGACCGCATCCTCAATGCTGCCCTGGCCTCGTTCGCCAGCCGCGGCTACGAGGCGACGTCGCTCGACGCGGTGGCCAAGGAACTCGAGCTCACTAAGCAGTCGATCCTCTACTGGTTCCCCTCCAAGGACGCCTTGCTCGAGGCTGTGATCGCCCGCAGCGCCAGCGACCTCTCGGTGGCCTTGGAGACCGCGCTCCAGCGGGCAGGGGAGGGGTGGGACCGCGTCGAGGCGGTCGTGCGGTCGGTGTTCCGCCTGGCCGCCCGCCAGCCCGAGCTATTGGGACTGCTCCGCGAGGTGGGGCGCCTCGGCCCGCCGGCGGCCACGCAGATGACGCTTGCCCTCGAGCCGTTGGTGCAACGCGCCTCATCGTTTTTGGAAGCGGAGATGGCGGCGGGTTCGATGCGCCGATCCGATCCGCGCCTTCTGCTGCTCGCCATCTATTCCACGGTGATCGGGATGGTGACCGAAGTCGAGGTGCTGCGCGCGCTCGGCGAGGAGCCGACGGCTCGCTCGTTGGTCCGCCGCCGGGCCGACGTGCTTCAGCTGCTCCGCTCGGCGCTGCTGGTGGACTCCAGCCGCTGAGCCATCCGGCCCACCGCGGCTACTGGGTGGGCTTCGGGATCTTCTTCCGAGCTGGGGCCTTCGGCGTGTAGCGCTTGCTCGCGGTCGGCGGTTTGCGGACACTCGGCGCTGACGACGTCTTACTCCTGCTGGCGCTCGAGCTCTTTGACGTCGAAGCGGCGCCCTTACCCCGGGGTCGGGCCGCGGCTTCTTGGCGGATGGCCTTGGCATCGGTGGTCCCATAGCGGTTGATCCTCCAGGCCCGCAGCATGAGCCAGCCGCCGAGGAGGATGAACACAAACCCGATCAACCCGATGAAGAGGGTGAACGCGAAGCCGATCAAGAACAGGTCGAACGAGACGAACGTGCGCTTGCGCTTCCACAAGGTCGTGAACCCGAGGACACAGAGAAGGAGAATGACACCCCCGAGGAGCTTGGCGTCCGGCGCGACCGCGATGGTGTTCTTGCCTGCTTTGGTGACCTTGTTCGTGGCGATGATGTAAGCGGGAATGGCAATGCCGGCAATGGTTGCGAGCATGAACGCCCCGGAACTGAGCTTGACCTCCTGAGGATCGAGCGCCCGCATGACCTCCTTGCGCTGCTCTTCAGGGATGCGTTCGGGTTGACCGTCGGTGCCCGGCTTCGAGGCTGGAGACGGCCAGAAGGCATCCTTGAGCCGCAAGAACCACCCCGGCTGGACTCCGCTGTCCTCGTAGTCGTCGTCGGTCGTGGCCATGTGTATCTCAGGGTACCGGCGCCATCCGAAGCCCCCAAAACGAAGCCTCCGCCGCAGGCTGGCGGGTTTCGCGGGCTACGGTTGGGGTCCGCAATTCCCCGGGCGCTTAGCTCAGTTGGTTAGAGCGCAGCCTTCACACGGCTGAGGTCGGAGGTTCGAGTCCTCTAGCGCCCACTGGCCTTGAAAGGCCAGGTCAGAGGCATGTTATGGGCTCCTCTTGCGTTCCGGCCAAAGACCTTTGTCCTAGAAATCCCGCAGACGGTCAAACGTGTACCGGGGCTTGACAGCAACTCCGTAGTTTGCAGTTCCGTAGGACATTCGCAGGACTTTGCCCACCACCGCCGCCGACGCTGATGTCGAGCATCGATGGGCCATCGCATGACCTTTCGCGCCTGATTGAGGTCCTGGGTCGCTACGAGGTCGATCGATGTGCTCGCCGGCCTCGATGCCACCACAATGGCCGCCGCCTCGTGCCCTATGAGGAATTGGCGGAACGGGCGAATGTGATCCAAGGCGATGGGTTCGCGATCCGGGTCGCGAGCTTGGAGGACATCATCATCGCCAAGGAGCCGGCCGACCGGGCGAAGGATCGAGAGGCCCTATCCGAGCTCCGCAGGTTGCGGGACACGGGCTCCGGTGATGAGCGTGGATCATGACGCAAAGCCGCCACGAGATTCCTGAGATCACCCGAACCACGGCCAATGTTGGTCTGCCGTCGGCGACAGGTCTGTCCTATGAAATGTCCTACAAACGCCGTCGACGTTCCGTGAGCGCCGCGACAGTCGGCTCATGCCACCCGACGTCGTTGCCGCCTACATCGTTGCAATCCACGCCGTCTTTCGTCGTCCATGTCATTTTCAGAAATAGGCGATGAGCGGATTCAAGCGGCTGAGGTGAAGTTTCGAGTTCTCTGGCGCCCACTCGTCCCGCCTAACGATCCGTTCTGTCGCCGACGCAAGCCGTCGTCGGAGCGCGACTTCGATGCGGGCAATCCGGTCAGGCGAGGCCTCTGCATTCTTCGACGCGGTGCTTCCATGCGATAGCCAATCCGAGAACCGCCACGTAGCCGGTCAGGATCAACCAATGGCTGAGAGACATAGTCTGACCGTCGAGAGAGGCCAAGGACTGGGAAACTTGGTGGTAGTTCGGCATGAGGTGAGCGATGAACTGGAGCGAGCCCGGCATCTGGTCAACCGGGTTGAACAGGCCTCCGAAGTAGCCGAGGATGAACATGAGCCCCGTGACAACCGGAAACGCTGCCTCCGGCGCGACCACAAAGCCGATGAAGACGCCAAGTACGGCGAAGGGAAGCGAGGTCGCCCATAGCAAGATAGTCAGTCCGATCCATGTCGTCGCAGCCAAGCGGACGTCTCCAAAGCCGGCCCCGACCGCCTCGACCAAGACGATCACGGGAAGCACGACGAACATGCTGGCGACCACTTTGGTGGCGACGTATGACCAGACCGGCAACGGGGTGATCCGTAACAGGCGAGCCCACCCGGAAGCCCGCTCCATCGACAGTCGAGTACCACCTGCATTAAGGGCGGCCACCAGCGCTCCGAAGGAGCACATGGAGACCATTAGGTAGACGCGCCATGGCACCGTGCCGTCGACAACCTTCCCTGCTGTGTGGTCGCCGAGGAACAGGACGTAGAAGATCACCGGGAACCCAACGGTGATTGTAAGAAACTTCCAGCTCCGCAGCAGTCGCCCCACCTCGAATCGGCCGAAAGCCACGAGAGGCGTCATGCTGTTGCGCCAGCCGGCGCCCCGTGTGGGGCCTACTGAGCTGTGGCAGCTCGGATCGGACAGGCTGCGCGGAGCGATCGCAAAGTCGGTCACGGGTTCTCACCATCCACGGCGACCGCAAGCGCCGCTGTGGCGGGCCTGACCCCGACGGCATCTGCAATGGCGCCGCATTGGGTCAGGGCCATGAATGCCTGCTCCAGTCCGGCGCCGGTGATCTCGAGGTCGCGGAATTCGATGCCGCGGCCGACGAGATCGCGGATGGCGGCGTCGGCATCGAGTGAGTCGATCCAGACGCTTGTGCCACAGAGTTCGACCTCAGTGACGCCGTCAAGCTGCGAGAGCTGGGCACGATCCGGCCGGTCGGTGACGAAGCGAATCCGCCGCGTTGCCACGGCAGCCTTGAGAGTGGCTCCAGGACCGTCGGCGACGACCTTTCCGTGGTTGAGCACTACCACTCGGTCGGCGATTTCGTCCGCTTCCGCCAGATGGTGAGTGGCGAAGACTACTGTGCGGCCCTCGTTCCCGAAATCGCGCATCATCCGCCAGAAGCCCCGCCGAGACTCCACGTCCATTGCGGAGGTCGGCTCGTCGAGGAACACGACCTCGGGGTCGCCTGCGATCGCGATGGCGAAGCGGACTCGCTGGGCCTGGCCGCCTGAGAGGCGATCGGTCCGTTGGCGGAGGAGTCCACCAATGTCTGCGCGCTCGACGATCTGGTCATACGCGGCCGGCTGGGAGTACAGCCGCCGGACCAAACCAAGTGCCTGGTCGACGCGAACTCCGGGGGGCAGTCCGACGCCCGAGCCCGATTGGAGCATGGCGCCGACCCGACCGTCGGCCACGGACTGCCGTGGATCGCTGCTGAGGACCTCCACGCGGCCTTCCTGGGGCCGGACCAAGCCGAGCAGTGCGGAGATGGTGGTCGACTTGCCCGCCCCGTTCGGTCCGAGCAGTGCAAGCACTTCACCCCGAGGCACTTCGAGGTCCAGCCGGTCGAGGGCAATCCGGTCCCCGTAGCGATGGGTCACAGCTTGGAAAGAAAGGGCGGCTGAACAGGGCCGCGCAAGGGCTTCTGCGGGGGGTGCAGTTGCTACAAAGGAAGACAAGAATTCTCCGGCGACTAAGACGCCACGCTCGTTGGAAACGCTCCATCGTATAACGGCCAAGGCGCCGAGGGCATGCGGTCTCGCCAAGAAATGAAGACGTAAGAGCAACGTAAGCCGTTCTCCCTCGTCGAGAACTTGAGATTTGTCTGGCACTCGGAGTGGCGTCGTGTCCTACGGGCCAGGCGCTCGCACTTCCCGGAACGCGCAATGAGTGCGTGTTCGGGCGAGTACACGGAGGTGAGAGGGGCTCGGCAGTCGTTTCGGGCATGAAGGTGCGAGGTGATTCGATCTGCTTTGGCCCGAGACGGGGGACGGGGGATACCTTGATCAAGGTCAGGATCGTGCCCTCGGTCTTGCCCCGAAAAGGCCCAAAACGGAGAGTGCGGTCGATGTCGTCTGGGGCCGTCCTCGTGCTTGATAGAGGTTCGTGGGATCTGGTCTCGGATCCGTGTTTACCTCACCTTCAAACGGTTGAGGTCGAATGTTCGAGTCCTCTAGTCCCGCCAGACCAGATGTCAGGGATTCACCGCTCTTGCTCGTCCGCTTCTCCTTTGCTCGCAAACTCCGGATCGCCCGTCGTTTCCGGCTCGTCGGTACTCCCCACAGCCCGCAAATGCTTGGATTGGCGAGGGAGGAGTCCAGGCATTCAACACGTACAGGGCACGTGGCACATATCCCGCGCGCCGACTGGCTGTAATCGGCCTCCGCCCCTGCAGAAAGAATTCACCAGGTCCATGCCTCAGCAAGCTCCTCGCCGAAACCAATCCGGTAAATCCACACATCAAATGTGGTCCGGCAGGACTAGGTCGGTGTAGAGCCTGTCGACCTGCTTGCACAACGGATAGACAACTCGGTGAATGGGTCCGAATCAATGCCTCAGATCGCTTGTGGAGAACTCCTTCGTGCATGGCGACCACGCTTTCGCAGTATTTCTCCGGGGGCCAGCGCGAGAGCGTCCTTGGAAATCGCCGACCACTACGACGCTGGTGCGTCGGGGGCGGCACGTCGGCCAGGAGCAGACGAGCTTTGCGGCGACAGTAGCGGTCTGTCGCTTGAGAAGAGCGAGACGAACCGACACCGTTTGAGATGCCGCGTAGTTGTCCAGCCCGGCCGCGGGCTCCGTAAGCGCCGCCCGGTAAACGAATTTGGGGACGGCGACCACCGACCCAGACAACTGCTCCCCCTGGCCGCCGTCCCGCACTCTTGATCGTGCTTGCAGGCCGCGTCCGTTCGTAGGGCCAGAGGGCACGTGTCGTCACTACGGCGGGACAACATTTCCGACTGGTTCATTCGTAGGCCTCGCAACGGAAATGCCTGTGGGAGGCGATTTAGGTGAAGGTTGCACTTCTGTGGCAAATAGGGCTGTTGTGCTCTATTTGATTTGGCAGACCTCATGCCACGCTGCTGGCAGCCCAGGGGGGGTCGGATCCTCCACGAACCCGCAGAACCCTGGGTTACGGGTGATTTTTGGCTGGCCTCGCTCTATCCGCCGAGGGGTGAGGCCAGCCGTCACCCCCTGCGCCGGCGCTGAGCCTGTATGCGCAGAAATTGACTCTTGTCCACGTCGAGGCTCCCCAGCCGCTTCAGAGCTAAGTGTCGCTGCGTTGCTCGGTGACAAGCTGGTGCCCTCGAAGTAGCGATAGCGAGTGAGTACAAGAGTGGCAGGAGTAGCCGTCAGCGTTGGGTCGGTGATCGACACGGAACCGATCGGAGAGGTCAGATTCATACCGTGTTCTCCCCACGCCGCACGGTCGCCATTGCACTGCGGAGGAGAGGCCCGGTTGCGGTCCTCGTAGGCCGTTGTTGCGTCGAGTCCGCTGATATCAGTATCAAGAGAACGCACGGTTACGAGCGAGCCTTGAGCACCTGGACACGATCTGCCACGCCGGCGGAGCAACCGATCCCGTCGTGTACGAAATCGGCGTCACCGCGTCCGGTGTCCCATCGATTGGAACAGCGCTGTTGGCCGGATCCGTGTAAATGAGCCTGTCGTACCAGTCACAAAATCGTCGGCGCTGCCGTATCCCGGAAGCCCGGCATGTCCTCTGAGCTCAGTAACTGTGTACTCACGGTCGGGGTAGAGCATATCCGTATTAACGGTGTACTTGTAACCGTTCGCGCCAATGTACGAGCGAATCGCGCGCACTGGTCCGGAGACCTTCACGATGAACGCACCCTCGTCTGGGTTGTCAGCGCCACCATCGAAGGTGTCTTCGCTGCGACTGCATGTGTTCAATAGTGCGTGCGCTCGAGAGAGTTCGCACCGTCGGCTCGTGACTCGGTAATCGACAATCCGTTGTTGAGCCACCGATCGCCGAAGCTCTGACTGTACGACGGTGTTGAGACAGTGGAGTGCCCTGGATTGAAGCCCCAAGTATTGTTGGGCGCCAACGATCCGCTGCCCATCTTGTACGTGCCCGTGTACGAACGTGAGTCGAGGCTAAACGTGTACTTGACACCGTCCGTCCCTGCGCTACGCCCGTCAGCGTGTCGCTGTGAAACAGATAGACGTAGCCGGTTTGCGAGGGCGCCAGGGGGTCGGCGGCCTTGATTTCCTCCCGTGTCGTACCGTCAACCGCGGAAGGGTTAGCAACGGTGCCATTGATTTGCTGCCCGGTGTCGTTTGCGAGAAACGAGAGTTGGTCGTTCGAGTCGAACGCCGTGTCCGTGTCTAGGAGTGAACGTCGCGCTCGCGCTCCAGGTGTACCCCCGCGTCGAGCTGGCTGGCGGTGTGTACGCCATGATCTTGGCCGGCTTCGTCGTTCCGTACAGCGTGGGATAGTTCGACGCCGGAAGGTTGTAGATCTGGCCCGGACTCACCTAGTCGCGCTGGTCGACCTGGACCGGAATCTGATGCCATGCCGCTCCGTCCCACGAGAAGCCGACGGTATGCATCGGATCAATACCGAGTCGTTTCGGTAGCGCGCACCCGTCGAGGACCACCGGGTCAGACGGCCTAGTAAGTGTGGCACCGTAGATCGTGTATGCGGCCAAACGAACAGTGCCAATCCGACCGCTAACACGGCGAAGACGCTTCGTGATCGCCCCCCTAGGCTGGCGTCTCGCCGATTATCACATGTTCGGTATGTCAAGCTTTAGATCGAATCGCTCACCGAGCCGTTGCGCTGTTCTGGAAAACGGCGCCACAGATGCCTGCGACGCGGATCGCGTTAGCTGCGCAGGCGAACCAGACGCTGGTTGCGGATCAACATCAGAAGCCCATCGACCAAAAATACGACTCCCACCCCCACGCACAGGCCTCCGAAGGCGTCGGTCGGATAATGCCAACGCAGGGCCACGACAGCAGCGCAGACCGCTGCAACAACTACTCCACCTGCCACTGCCACAAGGGGCTTGGCTACCCTAGGCACGAGCAGGAAGGCAGCGGCGGCGAGCGCAGCCACGGCGGTCACTGTTCCTGACGGGTACGACAGAGTGCCCGCGAAATTGGCGGCCGACGAGCGGTTTAGCCACGGTCTGCACGATCAGCACCGCTGCTATTGGAGCGATGAGACATGACATTGCCCTCATCCAGTTCCTGGACATGACTGCCACGGCGCAGAGTGCTGTGACTCCGACGATCAAGCCCATCACCGAACCGAGGTGAGCCACGTCGGCCGCCCATCCAGAGGATGGGTCTGCGGGTAAGAGCCTGAGTCCGATGGCGTCCACCCGGTTGGGCCACGGCCGGCGAACGAATACCAACCCGGCGAGCGTCGCCGCACCGAGCAAGAAACATCCTAAGAGCAGCTCTATCAACGCCTCGGCTTGATGGCCGACCCGACGACGCGATTCGAGGCGGTTCGATGGCGCAGTCGACACGACCATGCCCACGAGGCTACGGGCTCCGATGACTGAGCGGACGTCGTGTCTGTCCGGGCAGGTCGGATATCGAAACAGGGCAGTGCCGACAAGCGCATTCCGGTGGCCCCAGCTGACCGACTCAGGACGAACTCCTGCGCAGCCACCGTGATCTCGACAATCGCTCCATGTTCCTTGTTCGCACCTTAGCGATCAAGCTCACTGTCTCCGATCATGAAATCTTGATGGATTCTCGCTCTCTCGCTGGCCCGCCGTGTTGACCAGACCGTCTGCGGCCCGGCGTCACAAAGAGGGACGCAAGGATCCAAGTACGTGTTTCGGCGTCACGGGATTCGCCCCCCACCCCACGGCTCTGAGGCACAAGCTATGGCTCAAATGATCACTTGGACTCTCGGCCGGTGAACGACCGTAGACACGTGGAGCATCAGTACCGCGCGGAATTGCAGTACGCCGAAGTGGCCTGCACTGTTAGCGCCAACAAGCACCGCACTTGTGAGTGAACAGCCTACTGGACTGCTCACAGCTCCAAAGCAGGACGGTCCTCAGAACAAGCTTTTACGCAGTCTCCAGTCGTCCATCTTGGGACTGGGGGTGCCATTGATCGTCGGACCGTTCCATATCAACGCCGGAGGGGCGGCCTTACGACCTACGACCCTGCGAAGCGTTCGAGTAACTCCAAAATAGGGCCAGCGCTGACAGTGATGGTCCGTCGAAGATTTCGCCCGAGCGAATCAACTCAGAGATTTCACGAGAACCGAAGAGCGACACGCTTCCAATGGCTTCATTTGCCTCTTGTCCATGCGAGCCAAGGTGCGTTAAATCGAGACGCCTGGCCACAACGACATCGCACCACCTACGCGCACGCGCGGGCCACGGCGCGACCCGGCCAAGCACGTCGAAATTCCTCCGCGGAGACTCCAGTCTCTTCCCACAGTTCTTTGTGGCTTTGGACGATCGAGCCACCTTCACTCGAGACTTCACCGGCTGGCAACTCGAGCGTCACTTCGTCAATTGGATAGCGGTGCTGGCGCACGAAGACAATCCGATCACTGTCATCGACAGCAACGACAACCACAGCGCCCTGATGTTCCTCTAAGACGGTGTAGAAGGTTTCCGCTCCATCCGGTTGAATTACCCGGTCTTCAAGCACCCTCAAACGGGCATTCTCGTAAGCTGTTCGGCTTCTAAGGTGGTGCCATCGACGATTCACACGGAGATCTTGGCGCGAGAAAGGTCTTCTCGCACCGTCTAGCCATCAGCCACTGGGAGGGCGACGATCTCAACCCCAACCGCCCGCAGGAAATCCTTCTGACGCTTGTACACGTCCACTCGACCAAACATCAAGATCAGCCGTGCGTGTCGTCGGGAATGCCCAGGGCGCGCCGGGCCCGCGGGGCGTTGCTGCTCTTCACGCGTGCGAGATCGACACGAGGGAAATCACCTGGTCGGCACGGAGCGGGGCGGGGCAGTCCGTTGGGCGCCGTGCTCGACCCGAAGATGATCACATGGACGGTCGGAGATGTCCGAGGAGTTGAATGAGCCGCATCTGGCGAATGGCGAAGGAGCGATGCCCCAGCCAGGGGGTGGTACACCGGCCAAACCGTCTGGACGCCGGCCCTGCGGGCGCCGAGGCTCGCGTAGAGGAACGACGAGTTCTCTGTTGCGTGCACCACATCGCTGCACGACGTCCGGATGATGTCGCGGAGCTTGCGGACGATCGAGACCATGTTGGGAACGTCCCCCCCATCGTGTGCGCCAGACGATGTACACCGGGAAGCCCTCGGCACGGACCTGTCGCGCCCACGGCCGTCGCCCAGGCAGGCCAGCTCGGCGGATAACCGCGTTGGGTCCGCCCGATGGAGGATCTCATCGGCCATCATCTGTGTGCTGCCGTCGCTGCGACCGATCGATCGATCAAAAGGACCCGGCCCGGTGGGCGTGGCACCGGGCTTATGGGCGCAGCCAACTCCTGACCTTCAAGGAGTCGCCCCCGCGTCTCGTCACGGGCGATGCGAGCTTACCGTCGGCCTTAACATGGGTCCTTGCCGACGATATAGGGGGTTCGCGGCGCCCGTACCGCCGTACCTAAAGCGGGCGGGGAAGGTCTAGAGGTACGTTCGTATTTGAGCAGATATAGCGTGGAGAGGCGCCCGGCATCGAGGCTCACGCTGTGCGGATTCCAGGCGGTGACGGCAAAGAACCTCCCGCGCCCGTGTCTGCCGACGCTACGAGGACCTTGGCGGCGGAGGGTCGAGATTCGGCGCCGACGCAAACCGGGGCGGCCGTGGCCGGTGTTCTGCCCGGGAGGGCGTCGTCGATGCCGTAGCCGCCACCGACCAGCACGACATCGCCACCAGCGGCGCCGGCGATCTCGAGGACAGCGACAACCGCGACGACTTGGGAGCATTGCTGAACAGAGCGATATACCCGCTCGGTCGTTCTGCAAGTCCCGGTGGCATCGCCAGTCGCGCAACACTCCCGGTAAATGGCTTACATGTGCTTGCCGAGCTTCCACACCTGTGGGGCCGAGGTGCTGAGCGAGTCCGGCGGCGTGGTGTAGGCCTCCACCAGCCAGTGGTCCCCGTGGAGGGGTGACCAGGTGAACTCCGGGGGTTCCAATGTGACGGTGGCCGTCTGTCCCGCCGTGAGCACGACCGGGCCCTTACGGTGTGCCGGTGTCCAGAATCCCGATGGATGCGAGCTGTCGAGCACGACCATGAAGCGCGGCGTGACACTCTGCCCGGTCGAATTGTGCACGGTAACGGTGACCGCATTGAGGCGCAGCGTCCCCTGGGACGTGCGGACGCCGACGACGTAGACGCCGAGAGGTGCCGAAGTAAAGGCCAGCGCGCAGACGACGGCCGCGGCGAGTGCCGGGATCCAGACGGCTGCACGGACCGACCACCGCCGGGCCGAACTCCCGGTGTCCAATCTTGCGTCGGCTGTCGCGCCATCAACGGCTTCGACCCGGCGCACGGTCACCACGGCGACTAAGGCCGCAGGGAACAAGTCGACGAGGTAGCTCGAGAAACTGCGGGCTGGCACCAGGAGCACGATCGGAAGGACCAAGAGCCACACGACTTTCATGGCCGGATACCAGATGACGAAGGCGGCAAGCAGAGCCAGGTACGCCAATGCGGCGGCCACGGACAGCAGCGGCATCACCACACCACCGGTCAGTCCATGAATGGCGAGGGTGACCAAACCCTGGCCGTCGGCCACCAGCGGTTTCATGAATGGCAGCAGCACGCCGTCCACCCAGGCGCGCGGTCCCCAGACGATAAACGGAAGATTGCAGGCGGCGAAGACTGCGACCGTCAGCGCCAGATAGCGCGTCGGCACGCGCCACACGGGCTCACCCCTGCGCCTCGCCTCTATGCCCACGCCGATGAGGAGTAGCGGAACGCAGAACCATGGGGTCTGTTTGACCGCGCAGGCCAGCCCGAGGGCGACGGGCCCTATCCAGTTGGCCAGGCCCGCGGCCCGCCCCGTCCCAAACCGGTCCCAACGCCAGACGGCAACCACCAGAAAAGGGATGAACAGAGCGTCGGTGCCCCCGGCGGAGAACGTGCCGACGAAGGCCCCCGCCAGCAGCACCAGTGTGGCGAACCAGTGCAGGCTGGCCGGCAGCAAGAAGAAGAGGAGGAGGCCGGTCGCCAGCCAGGCCACCAGGTCCGTCCAGTCGGCCAGCTCGTGATGAAAGCCGAGCGCCCGGGCGGGGATTTCGAGCAAGAAGGACGCCGCCGGATAGGAGAATTGCGTGACGTATTTCCCGTTGGCCATGTACGTCCAGAAATGCGAAGGCGGATTCAGCAGGTAGCCCGCGCCCGACATCGACGTCGTGTAGGGGTTCTTGCCGTGTATGAGAACCCGCGCGGCAAACTGGTTGAAGGCCGCTGAGTCCGTGGTGTAGTAGCGCCGCACGTGGATGGCGATCGCTTGGGGGACTCCGACGGCGAGGATCGCTGCGCCGAGCCCGGACCATTGCAGAGCACGGGACCGCGGGTTGGGCACGAGCCAGCAGGCAATGATGCCGAGTAGCCCGGCCAGGACGAAGAGTGGGGCCACCGCCGCCGCTCCGGGCCATGAGGTCCAGGAACTCCAGAATCCAAGTCCCGTTGTGGCGACGGCGAACCAGACCAGGGTCCAGCCGCCGCGCAGAGCGAGGGTGCCCGGCTCATCCCACACCCGATCGGTCGAACTGTCGACGACGTTAGGCGATACGGGCTCTTCGCCCATCAAGGGAACACGGACAGCGAGACGAACTCGAGCGCGGTCATGGCAACGAGCAACGCGCCCGACACGACCAGTGTCGCCGCGTAGGCACGACCGCGCAGTCGTGTCCCATAGGCCACCACGAGGGGGAAGGCCAGCATGACGAACCGCGGACGCAGGCCGACAGGGGCGGAGATGGCGCCGAGCAGTCCGGCGGCCAGACCGTAGATTAGGACTGGCGCCGGTTGCCGTTGGCGGATTGCCAGCACGGCGCCAACCACGGCGACGAGGGTTCCGATGAACAAGATCTGGCCTGTGATGGTCGGGCTGACGGGATTCCTGATAAAGGCCCAGATGATCCGGAACGGGTAACTGAGCGATGGCGAGCTCTTCCACCCGCCCTGCTCGGTGAGGCGCCAGGCGTTCAGGACACCCGTGTGCCGCCAGAGCCAGAACATGTATGCGAGGAAGCCGCTCACCGCCAGCACCGGGGCGACCAACGGGCGCACGCTGCGGTTTCGCCAGGCCGCCCAGCCCGCGCGCCATGCACAGCTGAGAACGAAGGCCAACGAGATCGGTGCGGTCGCCGTGGCCAGCATCCCCAGCAGACCGGCCAGCCACCACCGGCGGTCCATCAGAGCCATGAGTCCCAGCGCGATGCAGGTCAGCACAATGCCCTCGCTGTAGGCAAGGTTGAACGCGAAGGTTCCGGGGAAGAGAGCGAAGAGCAGCGCGGCTCGCGTCGCCCCATCGCTCCCCGCGAAGCGCCGGACCAAGACGCCGATGGCGATGATGGCAGTCAGACCGGTGATGGCGCTGATGGTCGCTCCGACCCACAACGGTGGCAGCAACGTCGCCGAAGACACCCACCGGATAGCGAGTGGGAACACGGGGAAGAACGCGGTGGTGTTGCCCGCCACATGGCCGTGGATCATGGGCAGATGGCGTGGCCAACCCTGTTCCGCCGCGCGGAGGAACCACTTGCCGTCCCAGCGGGCAACCCGCCCCGACAGCGTGTTGTGGTTGATCGGTGCCGTGACCGCGAGTGTGGCCAACGTGAGGACCCGGGCCGCCACGTAGGCGACGACCGGCCAGAAGAGGAACCAGTGCCGGAACCGTTGGAACCAACCCTCGGGCGCCGGCGGTGGGCTCGGGCTGTGAGCCCTCAGGCTGCGGAGAGCGCTTTTGTCGGGATCGCTGACTCCGATTTCTGTCGCACCGTCCGTCGGCGGGGATTCAGTCGACATGGCCCATAACCACGGTCTGCCAATGCCGGTCCCAGAAGAAAAACACGCAACCGGCCAAGAGGAGCGGGGCAGTCACAACGTACGCCAACCCGTTTAACATCGGAGAGCCCCCGGCTCCTACGACGAGCATGGCCAGGCCGGCCACCGCCGCCAGCATCTTGGACCGCTGCGCGGTTGTCGACGCCAGCATTGTGATCCCCCAGACGAGATACCACGGCCACAGCGTGGGGCTGCCGGCCGCGAAGAGCAGCAACGCCAGGCCGATTACACGCACTACGTTCGAACGCTGCGCGTGCCAGAGCAGCCACAGTGTGCCGGCCCCGACGATCAGTCCACAGACCACCTGCGTCGCCGACACCACGACGCCTCTCGACACGGGGATCCCGATGAGGTGCGCAATGGCGCTGAAGAAAACGCCGAGCGAGACCGAGGGCGTGGCCAAAATCCGGAGTTCGGCCGGAACGCGCAATGCCGCCAGACTGAGCCATGTCCATCCGTAGCCGGCCAGGACGGTCCCGATGATCAACACCACACAGGGGACCACCACCGCCTTGACGAACACGCGCCACCGCTCGTCGGCGGACGCACGCCGGAACGCGACCACGGCCAGGAAAACGATGGCCAAGGTGGCGGGTAGCTTGATGAGCGCACCGAGGGCGCACAGCGCGACGCCGAGGGCGAGCCGGTCCTCCATGGCGAGAGTCACACCCGCGACGAGAAGACCGACCATCAGCGCGTCGTTGTGCCCCGAGGCGATGTAGCTGAACAGGGCGAGCGGGCTCAGTGCCGCGAGCCACAGGGCGATCCCGGGATCAGTGCCCAATCGCCTCGCCAGGCGCGGCACGAACACCATGATGGCCGACACGCCCAGGAGTTCGACCGCGCGGAAGGCGATGACCTGTACGTCGAGGGAACCACCAGCGACCGCGACCGTGCCCCGGCTGACCGCGACGAAGAGCGGTCCGTAGGGCGAGGCCGTATTCCGCCACACGTGGGCGATGGACGCCAACTGGCGGCCGTTCCCGAGCGAAGAGGGCGCCACGTGATACGGGTTGAGGCCGTGGTGCGCGAGGAGTCCTTGGGCGATGTAGCTGTACACGTCTCGGCTGAATATCGGTGGACCTAGGAAGAGCGGGAGCCCCCAGCAGCCCAGAAGGACCCAGCAGCGCGCGATCGTCAGGCCGCCTCGCCTGGCCTCGAGGCCGACCGCCACCCACGCTCCCAGCAGCATGAGCACCGCGGCGTAGAAGCCAAGGTGTATGAGGGTGCTCCCGACGCCGGCGAAGTGGTCCCAATAGCGATCCGGTCCCGGACGTGGGACAGCGCCGATGCTCGTGCCGAACACGGCGATGCCGGCCGATCCAAGGGCGCCGAGAGCGGCCCAGACGTTGATGGAACCGACAGCCGTCCCCCGAGCGGTGCGGATCATGGTGGCGGGCGCTCCCACGGTGATTGGTCCTTGGCCGGTCCCACGACGAGTTCTAAGAGCCGGTAGGTCCAGGAAACGATATCGGGTCCGTCCCCTTACGAGAGGTGCGCGGTCGGCCCGAAGTGGGCTTCCGGGCGGCCGGTCCCGGGGCCGACCGACCCTTTTGCTGCAATTTTGCGGGTCGGGGATGAAATCGACTCGACTCACCGAACTGAGCGGAGCAGCAGGATCCGATTTTGGAGTTGGCAATGGCTTCGGACCGCACAGATGAAGAGCCGGCCATCTTCGTGCCCGACGGTGAGAAGCAGCGGCCCACGTCCTATGCGGTGGGTACGAGGCGTCCGGGTGCACTGCAGGGCGGCCGTCACCGCCTTGTTCGGCGCCGTCTTGGACCGAGACGACTGGACCGTGGCTCGGGTCAGGGTTGACATCACGGCCACGGTGCCGTGCAAGCCGCTCAAACTCGATGTCGCATCGCTCGAGGGCGGTCGAAAGGTGCAGAGGCAGTCCGCGAACTTGTCAACCGAAGACCGGATCGTCGCTCGAAGCGACGGCTGTCTACGTCGTGAACATCGAGCTCGAATTGCCCACGAGCGCCTCGGAGGCGCCGTCGCCTACTACGTCCGAGTTATTGCTCCTCCCGGAGACCCGGGCTGGTTGAACCGGTTTCGAGAGCCGGGCGACGGAACTCCACACGGGTGGCGACGCCGACCGCTCGATAGAGGTTGGTTCGGCCTCACTCGGCAGCCCGAGCGCGAATGGGTCAGCGTCCGCGCCGATCGTGCGGTCGTCGGTGACGACGGAACCGTAGTATCGGGCTCCATGTTGTTCGACCAACATGGCGACATAGGACTCTGCACGGAACTCATTTCGTCCGGGGCTGCCGCAGGCGCCCGCATCCTGACGAGCGGGAGTCCAGGCTGTCCCCTTGGCACGCGGCGTCAGCCGGTCAGGATCTTCGCGTTCTGAGAGGCGAACTTCTCGTCGCTGACCACGCCGCGCTCGTGAAGGTCGCGAGGCGCTGCGACATGCCGGGTCATCCGGAAGCGGCAATGTTCGTCGACGCCGCCTGCAGGACTTGTTGTTCCCGCCCACGATCGGGACGTAGAGGACCAGGAGCTGCCGGTCCCGCGGTTGATCTTGCCGACCCTGCCGCTTCCGCCGCCATCTCCGTGGTCATCTGCTCTATCGTGTCGCCGCCGCCACCCGCTCACCCAGAGCGGACGCGGCTACCGCGACCGCCTGCGCGTTCCAATGGAGCTCTTCGCTCGACAACTCGTTATGGTTTCCTCCAGCCGTGCTTTCGCCAATAGTGAACGGCGTTTCGCACCCCGACAGTCAGGTTTAAGGAGCGTCATTGCACGGAGCTTGCAAGGACATGCCCCGTGGCGGGGCAGGCGCGCGGTACTGCGCACCTGTTCAGGCAACGGCTTCCGTCGTGCCTGGCTCGTGACCGGCAGACCAGCACCAGCGTGAAGCGGTCAACCCCACGACGGCTGGATCAGGTTGGCCAGTCGGGCTTTTCCCAGCGCAGAGTGTCGCGTTCGAGGAGGTCGACGATTGAGCGCTCGGTGTCCGAGACGTCCTCGAACTCGATGCCGATCCGGACTATGCCGTCAGGGCCGTCCTTCGCGTTCCGCACCTCACCGGTGAGCGTCATGTCTATGGAGAGACCGATCGGAAGGCGAACGGAGACACTGCGTCCCACCAGATCCGACGCATCAGGGTGTCGGAGGTCCATGCCCACGCCGAACGCCGAGAGGTCGAAGACGCCGCAGTCCCGCCAGTGGTCGAGCGAGTCGCCCTGGACGTGGCACAACCCGATCCAAACGGCTGACTGGCGCTCTGCCCGTCTGCGGTTCTCCACGGTCATCCTCCAGACTCGGCGCAGCGTCGACCGGAGGACAAAAATCCCATGCGATGACTTCGGCCAAAGGCGCGATCGACTTGAATACATCCTAAGAACATCTGGCCGGTCTTGCCTAGCGGGCCGGTCTTACCGTCACAAGGGTCACAGGGTGCACGCTTGACGCCGACGCGGCAGAGGCTGAAAGTGTGCCTATGCGTGCAACGAGCCGGAGCTGATGCTCGCACTCCTGGCGACACGACCCGGGGGCCTGGAACATCATCGGCCGTATGCTCGTGCTCGCCTCCGTTCGGCGCGGTAATCCTCTGGTCCGTCACGACCCTGCTGCTGCGCAGCGGCTCGACCGATAGGTCGGAAAGCCGCGAGACGCACCCTTCGTAGGAGTCAGAGGCCCGTCCACACCGGCGGCCGCTTCTCGAGGAACGATCGCACACCTTCGCGGGCGTCGTCCGAAGACGATGCCGCGCTCAGCGCGGCGTCGGTGTGTTCCCATCCGAGGTCGTCTTCGGCGCCGGCCAGCGCGTTGACCGCGGCGAGGCAGGACTGTACGGACACGGGCGCGTTCTCGCAGATCTCCTGGGCCAGTCGCTCCGCCTCGTTCAGGGCCTGGCCCGGTTCGGTCAGGACGTTGACGAACCCTACTTCGTAGGCCCGCGCCGCATTGATCGGCCGTCCCGTCAGAATGAGCTGACGGGCCACGTTGAGCGGAAGGGCGCGCGGACCGCGGAACAACCCGGCGCAGGTAGGCACGACGCCGATCCGCACCTCGGGCAAACCGAAGCGCGCCGTCTTCGCCGCGACGACCAGGTCGCACGCCAACGCGATCTCCAGGCCGCCGCCGAGTGCCGGCCCTTCCACCGCAGCGACGAGCGGTTTGCGGCGGGCGCGGCGGATGATGCCGTACTCGCCGCCCCGTTCCGTCACGTAGTCGCCGAGGGCCGTCAGATCGCTGCCGGCGCTGAAGACGTCGGGCGTGCCGGTGAGCACGCCCGCCCAGAGTTCGTTGTCATCGTCCAGTTCGTTCAGCGCATCGTCGAGCGCGTCGGCCATTGCACGATCGATGGCGTTTCTCTTCGCGGCGCGCTGCATGCTGATGACCAGGACGCGGCGTTTGCGACGACGTTCGATGAGCTTCTCCGGATCCTCTGTACTATTTTCCACGCCCACCTCCGAACACGACCGTCGACGGAAGGATCGTTACGTTACTGCCGCCTGCGATCGACCTGTCCGGGCGGTGGGCTGTTGTTGCGATCGATCTCGACGCCTAACGTCGGGCCAATGGCCCGTCCCCGAGCGGACGTCTCCGTCCGACGTTTGCGTGCGGAGTGCGCCGGCTTGCCCAAGGTCGAGGAGCGCACCGGAGGCGAGCGCGGGCGGCACATCGCCTTCACGGTGCGCAAGCGGAACTTCGCCTATTTCACCGACGACCACCACGGTGACGGCCGGCTCGTCCTGACGGTCAAGGTCGCGCCGGGGGAGCAGGGTGCCCTGGTGGCCTCCGACCCCGAGCGCTGTTTCGTGCCGCCGTACCTCGGGCCCCTGCGGATGGGTGGGATGCCGGCTCGACGTGGGCACCGTCGACTGGGACGAGGCGCGCGAGTTGCTGGTCGAATCCCACTACCTCTGGGCGCCGAAGAAGTTGGCGGCTGCGGTCACGCCGTAGGGAGGGGTCCGACCCCGGCGGGTGGGCGAGTCCAGGTCAGGTCCCGGCCATGGCGACGACCGGTTTGTTGAGGGGCTTTCCGCCCATTGACCCGAAGAACGGGGCGTCGTAGGAGAAGATGCCGCCGTCGGTGGCCACGAACCTGTAGCCCGAGCCGTCCTTCGTCGCCTCCATGCCGACGATCGGTGCGTTCAGACGGATGCTCCCGGTCGAGCCATGGAACGGTGCGTTGAAAGCAAAGATGCCGCCGTCCGACGCGACCTCCCAATAACCGCGCGTGGCCGGGTCGGCCGCGATGCCGACCACCGGTCGGTTCAGCGAACTGCCACCCATGGAGCCGAAGAACTTGGCGTCGCCGTAAGCGAAGATGCCGCCGTCGGACGCGACGAGCCAATAGCCACCGCCGTCCGGTGTCGGGGCCATGCCGACGATCGGGGCATTGAGATGGATGGCTCCAGTGCTGCCGAAGAACTGCGCGTTGCCGAAACCGAAGATGCCGCCGTCGGATGCCACCTCCCAGTAGCCGCCGCCGTTTGGGGTGGCTGCCATGCCCACGATCGGGCGGTTGAGGGGCGTGCCGCCCATCGATCCGTGGAAGCCGGCGTTGCCGAAGCTGAAGATGCCGCCGTCCGACGCCACCTCCCAATAACCGCCGCCGTCCGCGGTGAGGGCAGCGCCCACGACGGGCTGGTTGAGGTGGATGCTGCCCGTCGAGCCGCAGAACGGGATGTTGCCGTAGTTGAACACGCCACCGTCGGTGGCGGACAGGATGTAGCCGTTGGGCGCCGAGTTCGGCGCGTTGCACGGCACCTCGATCGTCGGCGCCGGCGTGCCCGCGTCGCCGCTCAACTGCGGGTCGTGGTGGAACTGGGGCCACGCACCACGCTCGTAGACCGAGGACCCCGACCCGCTCGTGTTGTCGATCTCCCAATGGGCGACGACGGTGCCGGAGGCCTGATAGCCCGCAGCGGTGATGCCAATGTGTCCGTCGGGGTCGTCCGTGACCAACGGCGAGTTCTGGTAGGCCGTGTTCTGGCTTCCGATCAGCGTTGTCACATACGCGCCGTTCCTGCCGTCGAAGACCTCGATGCCGTTGGTCGTGGGAACGATGACGTCCTGAAAGCCGCCGCCCGTCAGGTCGGTCGTCACCGGCGAACCGATGACTTGGCCGCTCGTCGTGGCCGCCCAGACGACGCCGCCGTTGCTGCCGTTGAGGGCGTACAGGGTGCTGGACGTCGTGCCCTCGATGACGTCGAGTTGCCCGTTGCCCTGGACGTCGGCCAGCGCTGGGGAGTCCGCGGTGACGCCGTTGAGTGTCTGGCTCCAGGCGAGGCCACAACCCGTATTGATGGCGAAGACCTTGTTGCTGTCCGACGCCCCACCAAAGAGGCTGCCGTCGCCGATGGCGATGCCGACGCCACCGCCGGCAAGGAACTGGCCGACGGCTGGCGAGGATCGGTCGATGTTCTGGTTGGTGTTGTACTGGCAGATGAGACCACCGGCCGGGTTGAGGGTGCCACTGTTGCCGGCGCTCGAAATGATGCGGATGTGGCCCCCGTTGCTGTAGGTCTGGCCGTAGGCGCTGCCTGCACTCGAGTCACCGCCGCTGATGATCTCGTTGTTGCCGTCGGCGTAGAGGTCCGCCAGGGCCGCTGTCGAGTACACGGAGTCGGCGGAGAACCAGGGGAACCCGCCCAACGTCGCGCCGTTGCCCGCGCCGAGGGCGAAGGTGTTCTGGCCGAGGTTCCCGGCCTCGACACCGTAGCCCCCGTCGTAATTGCCGACGGTCAGCGACGCCTGTATCCCTACGTCGGGCACGGGGTCGGTCGGAGGGTTGTACGACCTGACGAACCACTGGTCACCACCACCCGGCGAAATGGCCTGATAGCCGCCCACGGTCGGCTGCGCCGCGGTGCCGCTCCCGACATAGACGGTGTCGAGCCCGCCGGCGTTGATGCCGGCGACCGACGGCGACGAGTTGATCGGCGCGCCGGCGTTGTAGGGCCAGCCATGCACCGCCCCGCCCCCGTTGAGGTGGAGTGCCCAGACCTCTCCGGCCTGCGTCCCGAAGATCGCGGACGGCTGCCCGTCGAGGTTGGCGACGTTGGGTGACGACAGCGCGACCGAGCCGCTGCCGTCACCGAGCGCGTCCGACCAAGTCTGACAGTCCGTGAAGCCCGCTGCACCTTGGCACGTCGGGGCGGCCTGTACCTCGGTGGCCGCCGGGACCAGGGCGAGCAGGGGCAGCGCGGCGGCGATTCCCAGTGCGGCCGCGCCGAGATGACGAGACGTGACGCGCTTGGAGACAGGCGACGGCGGGAGAAGAGAAGAGAAACGGCCCATGCACAAGAATCGGCAACACGGCGGGCGGCCTTGAACGTCGAGCGCATTCTCGAGCGTGACCGGCCGCGGTGTGCAACCAGGTGGCAACGACATGGTGAATTGGTTTCGACCAGCCCACACCGGAGTGTGCGACAGATTGCACCTGGGGTAGGGCCGATGCGGCAGGTCGGTGGGGATGAAGCCGCATGCGGGGTCGTGCCGCCTACCATGCTCGGCGTGACCGGGTCGTCCACGAAGTGGCCGGCGAACTGATGGGCCGCCGCATCCGTTGGCTCGGCGTCATCATGGTCGCCTGCTTGGGCCTGGTGATCGCACAGCTCGTCAACATCCAGCTGGTGAAAGCGAAGGCGCTGCAGACCTCGCCGTACAACCCACGCATCCAGGTACTGGCGGACATCAACCCGCGCGGCGAAATTCTGGCCTCCGACGGCACCGTCCTGGCGAAGTCTGTGGCCACGCCGCCCGGCACCAATCGCACCGACTATCCCTACGACTACGTCCGCCAGTACCCGCAGGGACCGCTCTACAGCGGCATCACCGGCTACGCCTCGGCGCTGACCGGCGCTAGGACCGACATCGAGAACTACTACGACTCATATCTCGGTTCGCACCAGCAGGCGCCGAGCACGCTGAGCCAGATCCTCTTCCGAGAGAAGCTGCCGACGACGACCGACAACGTCACGCTGACGATCAACCCGGCCCTGCAGCAGGCGGCGTGGAACGCGCTCACTTCGACGCCGGGGAACAACGACGGGGCGGTGGTGGTGATCGAGCCGAAGACCGGCGACATCCTGGCGATGGTCTCCAATCCCACCTTCGACCCCAACCAGCTCGTCAGTACGTCGCTACAGGCCAACAACCTCGCGTATTACACGTACACGCAGAAGGACCACGAGGGCTTCTATCCCTTGCGCCCCCTTGCCGACTCGGAGACCTTCTTCCCCGGTTCGACGATGAAGGTGGTGACGTCGTCGACGGTCTACAACCTGAAACCCTCGCTGATCGGCTTCGACTACCCGGTCCAGCCGTGTCAGGGCTTCTCCGACTCGAACCGGACTGTCTGCAACGACGGCAACAGCCCGGCCAATTCAACTCCGTGCGGGGGGACGATGGTGCAGATGTTGCCCGAGTCGTGCGATCCCGGGTACGCCGAGCTCGGGATCCAGGCGGGCGTCTCCAACCTGCGTCAGCAATCTGAGCTGTTCGGAATCAACTCGGTCCCGCCGGTCGACCTGCCGGCCGAGGGTCATCAGCCCACGGGTGGTGTGGTCAAGTCCACGCTGCAGACCTTGCCCGAGAGCGCGCAGGCCTTGCAGGGCTATGCCTCAATCGGTCAGGACGTCATCGCGGACACCGCGTTGCAGAATGCGATGATCGCCGCCGGGGTGGCGAACGGCGGGGTGATCATGACGCCGCACCTCATGTCCTCGATCCGCGACTCCACGGGGGCTCTGGTGACGGCTTACCAGAACAAGCCGATGCCACGCTCAGAGTCCCCGGCCTCGTCGCAAGCAGTGACCGCGCTGATGGAGAGCGTGCCCATCAGCGGTACCGCCTCGGGGGTGGGTTTCCCGGGCTATCTGTGCGCGGCCGTCAAGACGGGAACCGCGCAGACCGGGCTCAGCACCAACCACGACTGGATGATCGGCTTCGCCCCGGCCAACAACCCGCAGATCGCGATCGCGGTGGTTGTGCCGTTCCAGAACATCTCGTCGGACGGCGCCGGGATCGCCGGTCCGATCGTGAACAAGATCATGCAGGCGGCGCTGCCTCAGGGCTCGGTCCAGCAGCCCTGCAATGTGCAGATGCCGCCGCCGTCGGCGTTCTCGCACTGAGCTCCTGGTCCCGGAGTAGATCCTCACGATGGGTGCGAAACGTCAGCGTTCGAGGATAGGAGCGCTCACAGCCTTCACCCTTCTTCTCCCGGCTTTGGGGCTTGCGGTCGGCGGGACTCCGCCGGTCGTTTCGGCGGCGCCGCCTGTGTCCGTGCCCGTCGCCACCACCACGATGACCTTCGTCGACCCCTCGCGGCCTACCGCGTCGTGGGGCGGCATGGCCGCCAAGCCCTCGCGGACCCTTGTGACCAGCATCTGGTACCCCGGGACGTCGGCTGGGGGTCCGTACCCACTCATCGTCTTCGCCCATGGATTGGGCGCCTCGCCCCAGGGTTACCAGCAACTCCTGACCGCATGGGCGGCGGCCGGCTACGTGGTGGCCGCCCCTCTGTTCCCCCTCTCGAGCAACGACACGCCCGGCGGTGCCGACGGCGGGGACATCGGGAACCAGCCCGCTGACATGAGCTTCGTCATCGATCAGGTCCTCAAGGCCTCGGCGGCGTCCAGCGGCCCCCTCTCGGGCCTGGTCGACCCGAAGGAGATCGGCGCCGCGGGACATTCCAACGGGGCCATAACCACCTTGGGCTTGATCGGGAACAGTTGCTGTCGTGACACGCGGGTCAAGGCCGCGGTCGTGATGGCCGGCACGACCGAGGGCCTGGGTCGTGGCCGGTACCAGCTGGCCGACGCGCCGCCGCTTCTCATCGTCCAAGATCTCCACGACGGGCTCGTCCCGTACCCCGACGCCGTCGCGGTCTTCAACCAGGCCCGCGGGCCAAAGGCGTTGCTCGCGCTCAAGTGGGACAGCCCCTCCGACGGATCAGGTGCCGTGGCCCACATGGCGGCGTCGGGTGTCGAAGGCCCGACGTCAGGCGCCGTCGTCGAATCGACGACGGCGTTCTTCAATGCGTTCCTCAAACACGAGCACGTGGCGCTGCAAGCCGTCTCGGCCGACGGGCGCTCCTCCCTTTCGACGGTGCACACGGCCTGGACGCCGGGATCCCGGGCCACCCTGCCCGTTCCCAAGGTCGCTGGGGTCCACCTGCACGCGAGCGTCACCCCCGCCACCGGTCTCCACAACGGTCAGGCGGTCACCGTTCGATGGCATGGCTATTCGCCCGGCAAGGTGGTCAACATTCTCGAGTGTTCGCACGTGGAGATCGCCACCGCCAGTTCGGCCGGGTGCAGCTTTGCCCACGCCGCGATCCTCACCCCGGATCCCACCGGGTCGGGATCGGTGGTCATCCATGTCGGCACCGGCGCCATCGGCAACGGCGTCTGCGACGCGGGGCACAGCTGTTACGTCATCGTGAACAACGCCAGCTCCACTGATCCGGTCAATACCAAGATGCTCCCCATACGATTCGCCCCCTGAGCCGCCCTCGTCGCGTCAGGGATAGGCTGTCTGCATGCCTGCGCAGATAGTTACGCTTCTTGGAGACGAGGAGGTCAGCTCGGCCGTCGAGATGCTGAAACTCCTGGGCGACGAGACGCGGCTCCGTGTCATCTGCGCCCTGCTCGAGGGCGAACACTCCGTGAACGAGTTGGCCGAAGTGGTGGGTGCCCAGCCTGCGGCGGTCTCCCAGCACCTGGCGAAACTCCGGCTGGCCCGCCTGGTGCAGAGTCGCCGGGAGGGCACCCGGATCTTCTATGTGGTCGACGACGCCCACGTTCGCCGCCTCGTGGAGGAGGTGCTGACCCACGCCGGCCACGTGACGGGCGATGGCTGAGGGCCGCGGTCACGCGCACCAGCACGGCGCCGGGGAGCCGTCGGTCGACACCGATCGGCGCGCGCTCCGTTTGGCGCTCGTGCTGTTGGTCGGGTTCATGGCGTTCGAGGTCGGCGCGGCGATCTTCGCCAACTCGTTGGCACTGCTCGCCGACGCCGGGCACATGCTCGTCGATGTCGGCGCGATCGCAGGGTCGTTGATTGCGATTCGTCTAGCCGCGCGTCCGGAGACAGGGACGCACACCTACGGGATGAAGCGGGCCGAGATCCTGGCGGCGGCGGGGAACGGACTCGCATTGTTGATCATCTCGGCGCTCGTCACCTACGACGCCATCGTGCGGCTGTTGCACCCCGGCCACGTCCACGGCGCCGTACTGATCGTGGTCGCCGCCGTCGGGGTGGCAGTGAACGTGATCGCCACCATGACGATGGCACGGGCCAACCGACGCTCTTTGAACATCGAGGGTGCCTATCGGCACATCCTCACAGACCTGTACGGGTTCACCGGCACCTTGATCGCCGGCATCGTGATCGTGACGAGCGGGTTCAACCGGGCCGACGCGATCGCGTCGTTGGTCGTCGTGGCGCTGATGCTCAAGGCAGCGGTGGAGCTGCTGCGGCCCGCGCTGCACATCTTGTTGGAGGCGACACCCGAGGACATCGACCTCGACGAGGTGCGCACCCACTTGTTGGAGCTGCCCGAGGTGCAATCGGTGCACGACCTGCACGCCTGGACGCTGACCTCGTCGCTGCCGATTCTCACGGCCCATGTCGTGGTGACCGACGAGTGCTTCAACACCGGCGAGGCCGGGCGGGTGCTCGATCACCTACAGGAGTGCTTGTCGGGCCACTTCGACGTGGAGCACTCGACGCTGCAGTTCGAGTGCGCGGGGCATCTCGAGCACGAGGTGGGCGGCCACGCGTAGCGTCGTTGTGCCCGCTCCTCTGAGCCCTGAACCGAGGCGGATCCGAGCAGG
Source organism: uncultured Acidimicrobiaceae bacterium (assembly GCA_963828455.1). Lineage (GTDB taxonomy): Bacteria > Actinomycetota > Acidimicrobiia > Acidimicrobiales > RAAP-2 > Bog-473. Next base: position 381,938 of record CAWHFH010000006.1, read on the forward strand.
AACGAAGAAGCATTTCGTGGCCGGCGGTTCTACAATTTTCGTCATGAAGACAATGACGTGCATGCAGCTGGGTGGACCGTGTGAGTTCGCCCACCACGGAGCGACGGCGGACGACGTCATCAAGGCGCAGGATCGGCACCTCAACGAGATGGTGGAGGGCGGCGATCACGTCCACGAGCCGGCGTTGAAGGACATGAAGGGCCGTTGGAAGCACCCGATCAAGGGAATGGGCTGGTACAAGCAGGCGAAGAGCGACTTCGCCTCGCTCCCCGAGGACTGACCGGCCATCGGTCGGTCGAACCGGCTCATGCCGGAGGTTCGAAACTTCCGACGAGTTCCACGTGCTCGGTCATCGGAAAGATGTCGAAGGCCTTGAGAGAGGTGACTGTCCACCGATCGTCGAACAGCACGCGAGCGTCACGGGAGAAGGACGCGGCGTCGCACGAGACGTAGACGACGCGCCGCAAGGTCGGTGCCAGTCCGGCCAGCGCCCGCATGACGTCGAGCCCGGCGCCCTCGCGGGACGGGTCCAGCACCACGATCGAGGGCCGGCCGAGGCCCGTCGCCACCATCTCGGGCGTCACTTCGGCCTCGTCGACGACGAGATGGGGGAGGCCGGCGCCGTTGTGGCGCGCATCGGCGCACGCCCGGCGGTCTCGTTCGACGGCGAGCACGGACCCTTCTGGCCCTACTCTGTGCGCCAGCGCGACGGCGAAGAGGCCGGCGCCGGCGTAGAGATCGGCGATCGTTGTCCCTTCGCAGTCGCCGATCACGTCCAGGACGGCGGTGAGGAGCGCCTCGGCCGCGCCTCGATGCGCCTGCCAGAACACGCCGGCCGAGACCCGGTAACTGTGGCCGCCTGCCTCCATGTGCACTGCGCAGGGGTCGCGTCCCACCTTGCCCTTCACCGTGAGGCCCGCGTGGATGTTTGGGGCCGTCGGATCAGCGCGGCCGCGCGGCGTCACGGAGACCACCGCCTCGCCCGGCACCGTGCCGGTGACGACCTCGAGCTCTGCTGTGCCGGGCCATACCGCTCGCAAGGCGCCAGTCGCTCCCACCTCGGGACTAGTGACAGGGCACACGTCGACTCGTTGCACGCGATGGGAGCGGTGCCGGCGGAATCCAGGATGGCCGTCGCGGTCCACAGCGAGGCGGACCCGAGTCCGCCACCCGAGACCGGCGTCGTCGCCTTCGACCGCTTCGACCGTGACATCCCGTTCGATGCCTGCGATCCGCCTCAGCAGTTCTGCAATGCGCGCCGCCTTCAGCCGGCGCTGCGCGTCCAGTTCCACGTGCTGGAAGTCGCAGCCCCCGCAACGCCCCGGCCCGGCATGGGGACAGGGCGGATCGACCCGGTCGGGCGAGGCGCTGAGCACTTCGACTGCATCTGCCCGCAGGTAGGAGCTCGTTTTAGCGGTGATCCGGGCCCGCACCCGCTCTCCCGGGAGGGAGTGGCGGACGAAGACCACCTTGCCGTCGGGTGCCCGCCCCACGCAGCCGCCGCCCCCGGCGATTGCGCCGACCTGGAGCTCGAGGAGCTCGTCGCGGCCCCTGGTCGCCATCCGAGCAAGCGTACGGCCGCCAACTTGGCAAGATTTCTTTGTCGGGGTGTCGTTTCGGGCCCGTCCCGATCGTCGTAGGAGCGACAACCAACCCCAACTCCGAAAGAGGAGGATTAATGCGATACCTGTTGCAGATTGCCGTTGACGAGAGCACACTCCCGACCGAGGACGTCACACCCGAGTACGTCGAGTGGATGAAGACGATGTCCGACCGGGGTGTCCTCCAGGGCGGCGAGCGGCTCCACGCCACCAGCGACGCGACGACCGTCCGCGTGCGCAACGGCGAAGTGCTGTCGACGGACGGCCCCTTCGCCGAGACCAAGGAGCAGCTGGCCGGCTACTTCGTGGTCGATTGCAAGGACCTCGACGAGGCCATCGAGGTCGCGGCGAAGATCCCGGGTGCCCGGCACGGAAGCATCGAAGTGAGGCCGATCTGGGAGATGTGAAGTCGGAGGTGACCCTCGAGGTCCGGTCGGCCATCACCGATGCGTTCCAGCAAGAGTGGGGTCGGGTCGTTGCCAGCCTCATCCGACTCACCGGGGACTGGGATCTCGCCGAGGAGTGCGCGCAAGATGCCTTCACGAAGGCCGCCGAGCGGTGGTCCCGTGAAGGCGTCCCGCGCCGCCCCGGAGCCTGGCTCACGACGGTGGCCCGAAACCGGGCGCTCGATCACATCCGGCGCGACCAATTGGGAGCGTCGAAGGTCCAGGAGGCCGCCGTGCTGAACCTTGCCGACGAGGGCGCGGCGAGCGAGGACGTGCCCGACGACCGGCTGCGCCTGATGTTCACCTGCTGTCACCCTGCGCTGGCGCTCGAGGCCCAGGTCGCGCTCACGCTGCGCACCCTGGCAGGCATGACGGTCCCGGAGATCGCCCGCGCGTTCCTCGTCCCGGAACGGACCATGGCGCAGCGGCTGACACGCGCCAAGCGCAAGATCCGCAACGCCGGCATCCCGTTCCGGGTGCCGTCGGGACACGAGCTCGTCGATCGCACGCAGGCGCTGCTGGCGGTCCTCTATCTGTTGTTCAACGAGGGCTATGCCGCCACGTCGGGCAACGATCTGATTCGCGGAACGTTGACCGACGAGTCCATCCGCCTCACGCGCACGCTGTGTACGTTGATGCCCGACGAGCCCGAGGCGCTCGGCCTGCTCGCCCTCATGCTGTTCCACGCTGCGAGGGCCGTGTCGCGGGTGGATGTGGCCGGCGACCTCGTCCTCCTCGAGGACCAGGATCGCTCAATTTGGGACGCGTCGATGATCGACGAGGCTGCATCGCTCCTCGTTGCCGCGCTTCGCCTGCGCCGGCCCGGCCCGTTTCAAGTCCAGGCGGCGATCGCCGCCTGCCACGCCCAGGCGACTAAGGCAGCCGAGACGGATTGGTTGGAGATTGCCGGGCTCTACGCGACTCTGGCCGACATGGTCCCTTCCGCCGTCGTCGAGCTCAACCGCGCGGTCGCGGTGTCCATGGCCATCGGGCCCGCCGAGGGCCTGGCGATCGTCGAGAGCCTGGCCGACAGCGGCGAGCTACGGGGGTACCACCTGCTCCCCGCAGCTCGGGCCGACATGCTGCGGCGCCTGGGCCGCTACCCCGAGGCGGCGTCGGCCTACGAGGAGGCGCGTGACCTGGCCGGAACCGAGGCCGAGCGCCGCTACCTGGAACGCCGGAGGCGCGAAGCGTCGGTTTGACACTGAGGGGCGCCATTGCAATGGTCTCGCCCGGATTCGCGCTCGCTGCACGGGCAAAGCGACACAGACGAGATCGGAAGGACGGCGAACCAATGTTGCAGGACAGAGTGGCGATCATCACCGGGGCAGGGAGGGGCCTCGGCCGCGAGCACGCGCTGCTCTTCGCCTCACTCGGGGCGAAGGTTGTGGTGAACGACCTCGGTGGCGCCGTCGACGGGTCTGGCTCCGATGTCTCGGCGGCGCAGTCGGTCGTGGACGAGATCACGGCGGCAGGCGGCCAGGCGGTGGCGAACACGGACAGCGTGAGCTCCTTCGACGGGGCCAAGGCGATGGTCGACCAGGCTGTCTCGTCCTTCGGCGACCTTCATGTCGTCGTCAACAACGCCGGGATCCTTCGTGACCGGATGCTCGTCTCGATGAGCGAGGAAGAATTCGACGCCGTCATCGCCGTGCACCTCAAGGGCACCTTCAACTTGACCAAGCACGCCGCGGGCTACTGGCGTGAGGCGGCCAAGGAGGGCACGGTCACCGACCGGGCCATCGTCAACACCAGCTCGGGTGCCGGTCTGCATGGGAATGTGGGTCAGACCAACTACTCAGCCGCCAAGGCCGGCATTGCGGCGATGACGGTCGTCAACGGCATGGAGCTGAACCGCTACGGCGTGCGCGCCAACTGCATCGCGCCGGTGGCGCGGACGCGCCTCACCCTCCAGACCCCCGGGATGGGCGAGTCGATGCAGCAGCACGTCTTCGACCCCGAAAACGTCTCGCCGCTCGTCGCCGTGCTGGCCGCCGAGACCTGCCCGTTCAACGGCCAAGTCTTCAGCGTCTACGGCGGAACGGTCGGCATCTACGCCGGATGGTCCATCGCCGAGTCCGTCGACACCGACGATCGCTGGTCGGCCGAGACACTGGCCGCGGCCATGGACACGCTGCCCCGAACGGTCGAGGTCAACAGCCAGATGACCGAGCTGGTCAAAGCCATGGGGCGCGGCTGAACCACCCTCGAGATGCCGCCCGCTGGCGGTTGATCGCGTCGTACCCCGCCTCTCAGTTCTGGCCGTATACGCGGGAGACCCGGCGCGGCACGGCGGACTGTATATGCGGCGTTTCATGTGCCGTATACATCCGAGTGGGCTGCCCAGCGTGTCCTCGTCGTTGCCGCATATACGGTCTCACGCGCCGGCGCACACCCTCGCGCGTATACGGTCTCGCGCGAGGCGCCGCCTCCTTCGCGTATGCGCCCACAGAGCAAGCGCCGTTCCTCGCCAGCAAGCGCCACTGACCCCGTTTCGCAGCCGCCAGGCTGCGAAACGTAGGCTTCTGTCCCATGGGTGGGGTCGAGAGAGCTGGAGGGCGCCGCCCGGACCTCGAGGCAGCGGTCGCTGCCGCCGAGGTCCACCCGTTGTTGTGCGCCGTCGCGCAGCGGACCGGCGACCTTTCGGTCTTGCGTGACGAATTCGCCCCGGACCAGACGCAGCTCCTGCACCCGGGACGCGGCCTCGGGCCTGAACAAGAGGACGCCGCGCGCCGGGTCGCCGTCGATGCCCTGGCCGCGCACCAGGACGCGGGTGCGCCCGACCACGCGCTGACTCGAGACGAGCTGCGACAGGTCTTCGCTTTCCTGGTCGGGGCGGACTCGGTCGATCAATGGGAGCCGTTCCTCACCGAGGAGCTGGCGCCGGACGGGACCGACCCCCGTGCGCCGACATGGCATCTCGACGACGTCGGCGGATCGTTCCGTTGCGCCGTGATCGGCGCCGGCGCTTCGGGGCTGGCCGCCGCGCACCGATTGCGCCAGACCGGCGTCGACGTCACCGTGTTCGAGAAGAACACCGAGGTCGGCGGCACCTGGCTCGAGAACGTCTATCCCGGCTGCCGCGTCGACGTGCCCAACCAGCTCTACAGCTTCTCGTTCGCGCAGACCAACGACTGGGCGTCGCGCTTCTCGGCCCAGCCCGACCTGTTGGCCTACCTCCAGGGTCTGGCCAAAGAGTTCGGTCTCGGCCCCTGCATCCGCTTCGGTAGCGAGGTGACCGAGGCGCGCTACGACGACGAGGCGCACACCTGGACGCTCAAGGTGCAGACCGGCGACGGCGCCGAGACCGAAGAGGCGTTCGACGCCGTCGTGTGCGCGGTGGGCCAGCTCAACCGTCCGTCGTTCCCGAACATCGCGGGCCGGGAATCCTTCGCAGGCCCGTCGTTCCACTCTGCCGCTTGGGACGACGCAGTCGAGCTCGCCGGTCGCCGAGTCGCGGTCATCGGGACCGGAGCCAGCGCGGCACAGTTCGTGCCGCTCATTGCGAGCGAGGTCGCGCACCTGGACGTGTTCCAGCGGACGCCGCCCTGGCTGTTGCCCACGGACAACTACGGCAACCCTTTCCCGCCCGAGTTCCACGATCTCCTGGCACGTCTTCCCGACTACGGCCGCTGGGAGCGCATCATGCAGTTCTGGCTCCTCCACGAAGGTCTTCTCGTGGCCGCCCGCGTCGACCCCGAGTGGGACAAGGACACCGAAGCGATCAGCGCCGCCAACGACGTCGTGCGCTCGATGTTGCTCGACGCCCTCCGCGCCCAGGTCGAGGACGACGAGCTCTACGAGAAGATGGTGCCCCACTTCCCCCCGTTCGCGAAGCGGGCGCTGCGCGACGACGGGCGCTGGGCCGCCGCCTGCAGCAGCGACGACACGGACCTCGTCACCACCCCGATCGAGGCGATCACGCCCAGCGGTGTGCGCACCGTCGATGGCGTCGAGCACCCGGCCGACGTCCTCATCTACGGGACGGGCTTCACCGCGTCGGACTTCGTGGCGCCGATGCAGGTCTTCGGCGAAGGCGGCGTGGAGCTGAACGAGGAGTGGGGCGGCGACGCCATGGCCTACCTCGGCATCACTGTCCCGGGGTTCCCGAACTTCTTCATGCTCTACGGCCCGAACACCAACCTCGTGATCAACGGGAGCATCCTCATCATGGTGGAGTGCCAGGTGCACTACGCCGTCGAGGCGATCGGCCGGCTGCTGCGGTCAGGGCACCGCGCCATGTCCTGTCGCCGCGACGTGCACGAGCGCTACGCCGCCGAAATGGAGGAGGGCAATTCGAAGATGGTGTGGGGGGTGGCCGACGTGCCCACCTGGTACCGCAACAAGCACGGGCGGGTCACCCAGAACTGGCCTTTCGACCTCCACACCTACTGGTCACGCACGCTCGAACCCGACCTGGCCGACTACGAGCTCGCCTAGGAACCCAGAAAGCCAAAGCCGAAGCTGAAGCCGCAGGCCGGGCGGACGAGCGTGACGGGACGAAACCAACCAACCAACCAACCAACCAACCAACCAACCAACGACCCAACCCCGTCAGTTGAACTGGCCGGCCACGTAATCGCCGGCCGGCTGGCGCACGATCACGTTGAGCCGGTTGTACATGTTGATCAGCGCGATGATCGCGACCAACGCGCCAAGCTGCTCCTCGTCGTAGTGCTTGGCCGCCCGTTCCCAGACCTCGTCGGAGACTCCGGTGGAGTCGGCGATACGAGTGCCCTGCTCGGCGAGCTCCAGCGCAGCCCTTTCGGCTTCGGTGAAGACGGTGGCTTCCCGCCACGCCGCCACCATGTTGAGACGCTGCTGGTCCTCGCCGGCGGCGGCCGCATCCTTCGTGTGCATGTCGAGGCAGAAGCCACAGCCGTTGATCTGGCTGGCCCGGATCTTCACCAACTCCTGCGTGGCCTGGGGGAGTGACGACTCCGAAATGACCTTGCCCGCTGAGTTGATGTACTTGATGAGCTTGGGGGCGATTGGGTTCTCCCACATGTTGAGGCGCACGTCCATGATCTCTTCTCCTTCTTGGCTCTCGATGGGGTACTCACCTCATAAGACCCGCGAGGGGCCCGATTGTGTGACAGTGCCCAGCGCGGACCGACCTAAGTCCTGCTCAGTCCTGCAGGACGGTGAGGTCGAGGCCGGCCAGGCGGACCGGGTCGGCCAGGAAGTCGATGGCCACGATCTTCCCGCCCCTCACCGTGAAGGCGCCGACCGAGAACGCCGAGCCGTCGTCGCGCAAGGCAACCGCCCCTGCGACGCCGTTGACGATGGCCGGCCGGGTCAGCAGGCCCAGGCGGTGGAAGGCGCTCGCGTTGCGGGCGACCACGGCGGCGCCGCGGAGCTCGCGCTCGATGCCGACCCCCGAGTCCGCGCGCACCACGACCTCGGGGTCGAGCACGGCGACGAGCGCCTCGAAGTCGCCGTTGCGGGCGGCTGCCATGAAGGCGTCGACGAGCTCACGCTGGTGATCGAGGTCGGTGTCGGGCACCGTCGGCTCGCCCTGGACCCGCCGGCGGGCCCGGCTGGCCAGCTGGCGCGCCGCCTCGGGCGTGCGGTCCACAATCGGCGCGATCTCGTCGAAGGGCACCGCAAAGATGTCGTGGAGCACGAACGCGAGGCGCTCGGGCGGGCTCAGCGTGTCGAGCACGACGAGCAGTGCGACGCCGACGGAGTCGGCCAGCAACGCCTGGTGCTCGGGGTCGGTCCCATTGGGCGAGTCGATGATCGGGTCGGGCATGTGGGGTGCATAGCCCTCCTCGCGCCGGGTCTGGCGGGAGCGCAGCATGTTGAGGGAGACCCGGGAAACCACCGTCGTCAGCCAGGCCCTGAGGTTCTCGACGTCGCTGGTGTTGGCCCGGCTGAAGCGCAGCCAGGCGTCCTGGACGGCGTCGTCAGCGTCGCTGAGCGAGCCCAGCATGCGGTAGGCGACGGCCCGCAGGTGGGACCGGTGTTGCTCGAACTGCTCGTTCAGCCAGTCGGTGTGCTCCATGGTCACGGTCCTCCTGCGGCTCGTGTCATAGCACTGAGACCCTCCGGGACCGCAGAACGTGACAGGCCGCGCCGGTTCGGCGCCGGCCCGCTGTCCGATGCCCGATGCCGGAGGTGGACGACCGAGAAGAAAACCCTTACGCCACGGACAGGTTGACGATCTCGATCGGCGTCCCCGCCGGGATCACCGACAGCTGCGCCAGGTCCGCGTCGTGCAACCGGACGCACCCGTGGGAGATCGCGGCACCCGTCGTCCCGATCTCGGCGTCGGCGGCGGAATCGATCGGCCCATGGATACCGACGATGGCGTCCCCCGAGTCCTCCCAGTCGGTGATCGTGTCCGAGTGGTCGGAGGTGACCAACACGAACGGCCCGTAGCCCGGGCCCGGCGACGGGTAGATCATCGGCATGAAGTACTGGCCGGTCGGCGTCGGGTCGTCGGGTGCGCCGATGCCGGCGGGGAAGTCCATGAGCTCGGTGCCGTTCTCGTAGACGTACAGGTGCTCGGTCGCCAGATCGACGACGATGGCGTACGGCGTGTTCGACAACGTCGCGTCGCTCTGGTGCACCCACGTCGTCGACCCGTTCGGGCGCTGCGCCAGCCGCACCTCGAGCCACCCCGGCAGGGTGGCGATCACCGGGAGCACCGACGGGTAGCCGTACCAGCTGCCCGGCACCGTCATCGACGGCGTGGCGTCGCCGGCGTACCGGAATCCGGGGACGTCACCCTTCAGGGTGGCGACGAGCGTGTCGGCGGGCACGGCGAACGGGTCGGAACTCGTCGTGGTCGTCGTGGTCGTCGTGGTCGTCGTGTCGGGGGACGACGCCGCCTCGGTCGTGCGATGCGCGTGGTGCGGCGGGTTCGCCCCGAGGCCCGCCGTGCGGGAACCGCAGCCGGCGGTCACCACCGCCACCGCGACGACGGCGACCACCGCTCCAAGCCGGCGCAACTGACCCACAGAAAACAGAGACCTCCGTTCGGCGCACAATGGTAACGGCCGTTCACGGCCTTTCCGGCGCAGTCCAGCGGGTTTCGGCCCCGGCCCCTCCGTCTGCCAGGATGCGCCATGGCCGAACGCCGCCGCGTCCCCTCGGGTTCCCCCTTCGAGCCCCTCATCGGCTTCAGCCGCGCCGTGCGGGTGGGGGACCGCGTCGTCGTCTCCGGGACCGGCCCCGTCGTGGCCGAGGGCCGTTGCCCCGACGACGCCGGCGCGCAGGCCCGCCGCTGCTTCGAGATCATCGCCGCCGCGCTCGCCGAGGCCGGCGCGCTGCTCGCCGACGTCGTGCGCACCCGGATGTACGTCACTTCCGTCGACGCGGCCGATGCCGTCGGCGCGGTGCACGCCGAGATCTTCGGCTTCACCCGTCCCGCCGCGACCATGGTCGTGGTGGCGGCGCTGCTCGACCCCGACTGGCAGGTGGAGATCGAAGCCGAGGCCATCGTGCCCGACAGGGCCTAGGCGCGACCCGAAGCCGACCGGAAGCCTGAGGGAGGCGCGCTAGCCTCGCCCCGACTATGGCGGCGTCTTCGCGCGTCTGGCGCGCCCTCGATCCCGCAGAGAAGTATTTCTGGCTCCTCGGCCGGCTCAACGGAATGACCGGCGTGTTCCTCGCCAACGTCGAGCGCATCTTCGACGAAGGCGAGCTGGCCACCGCACTCGCGGCCATCCAGCGGCGCCACCCGCTCTTGCGGGCGCGGGTCGAACCGGTGGACGGCGAGTACACCTTCGTGAAGGTCGACGGCCCGATCCCCATCTCGGTGCGGCCGCTGCAGCACGGCGCTACCGTGCCCATCGCCGAGATGCACGTGCTGCCCTTCGCCGAGGCACCCCACCCGCTGGTGCGCTGCATCTCCTTCCCGATTCCCGGCGAGGACCGCTCCGTGGTCGCCATCGTCATGCACCACGTCTTCCTCGACGGCAGCTCGGGCATGAACCTGATGCGCCAGTTCGCCCGGGCCCTCGACGGCGACGACGCGGCCCTCGCCCCGTCCGACGAGGTGCCGGCCGCGTTGCACTCGCGCTTCACCCCGGAGGTCGCCTCGCCGCGGGCCGCGGTCGACGTCCTCGGCGCGGTCCGGGCCGAGCGCGAGGGGAAGCCCGCGCCGGCTGTCTTCCCCTTCCACGACCGCCACGCCCGCGCCACGGTTCCCCGGCACGACCTGCTCGTCGTCGACGGCGCCGCCCTCGAGGCGCTCTTGGCGCGCGCCGAAACAGCGGGAGCGACCGTCACCGGTGTGGTCGATACCGCCTTCCTCGAGTCGGCGGCCGATCTCTTCGACGACGGCGAGCCGCGTTGGATCTGCCTGGCGAGCGCGACCGACCTGCGCCACCGGGTCGAGCCGCCGCTGCCGTTCGACGACATGCAGCTCGCCATCGGGATGGTGGCCACGCCCTTTCTCGTCTCGGAGGCGACGCACGACACGCTTCCGCGCGACATCGCCGACCAGATCGCCCGCGAGGTCGCCCGCGGCGAGAGCCACCTCTTTTACCGCTTCGCGCGCACCGCGACCTACCCGCCGACCGACGAGGGACTCGCCACGTTCGCGCAGTGGGTTGATTCGACGCCGCAGAACATCACCATCAGCAGCCTCGGGCGGGTGGACGACACGGGCGATCCCCCGTGGCTCCGCCGGATCGGTGCGACCATGGTGCCCGGCCCGAACCAGGTCTCCTTCACCGCCGCGGTGACCTACCGAGGCGAGATGGTCCTGAACGTCTCCACCGACATCGCCAAGCTGCCGCCGGCCACGGCCGACCGGTTCGTCAGCGGGCTTAGGACGCGCCTCGGGGCGCGGTGCGAGCAGACGACGGTATATGCGCCGTCGACCTAGGCGACCGTCAGCCGTCCTGGCCCACCCGTGCCTCGACGAGGATCTGGGTCTTCACCTCGCCCGCCAGCGCCGGTGACGCGTCGGGTGACGACCAGACGTTCGTGCGGAGGAATTGCTCGAAGGCACTCGCGTGTGCCGCGTCGTCGAAGTCGAGATCGAGACTGATGTACTGCTCGTTGCCGTCGGGCTGGAGCAGGCGCTCAGCGCGCACCCCGGCCTCCTTGCGGACTTCCGCGAAGGCACCGAATGCCGCGTACCAGGTGTCGAGGTCGGTGATGGCGTGCTCGATGCGTAGCGTGACCATCAGTAGGGCACCTGCGTTTCGGTCAGTCCGGCCGGTGTACTGCGTCCGGAGGTCTGACGACAGAACTCGAGGGTGTCGAGTTCGAGAAGCGGGCCGCCCGACCCGAACTCCCAGGTTCCTCCGGCGGGCCCGTCGAGGTGCAGCCTGACCGGTTCGCCGTGCCGGGCCGCCCACTCGCGGACGAGATCGTCGACAATGGCGCCGTCGTGATCGGCCGTCAGCGTCGGCTTCACACCGGTCGCGACGGCGATGTCGAGGCGGTGCATCCACGGGTCCCGCGTCAGGATCGTCTCGGTCAGGAATCCGATCGTCCAGGTTTCTTCGGTGCCATTGACGGTCTGGACCTGCGGCAACGCCCGTCGGCGCATGAAGCCGGGGATCATGCGGCGGCCCCGGGCGGCGCGGGGGGCCGTCCGCTTCCACAAGGTCTTGATCTCGTCGGCGGTGTGCCGCGGCATGCTTGTCCACCTGCACCGCGGACAGCGACTCCACGAAGTCGCCGCCGCGCCGGGCCGCCGCGTGCATCTGGCGGCGCTGCTCCAGCGGGGACGCCGCCATCTCGGCCACCCCGAGCATGTGACTGGCCATCTGGCGGACGTCCCACGGGGGGCAGTTGGTCGGCATCGCCCACTGCGCAAGGGTGAGCGCGTCGAACATCTCGGTGACACGGCCGTACTCGGTGGCCGCGAGCCGCATCGCGGTGCTCCGATCGAGCGTGGATCGCCTGGGATCTGACACTTGCTGGGTCATGGCCGCCTCCGACTTCTCGATTCCTTGCCTCACCATAACTAATAGCGTTAGATTAATCAAGGGATGATAGAGAAATCGGTGCGAAACCGACAGGCGGAACGGCGCGACGCCACCCGGGCCGAGATCCTCGAGGCCGCTTGGGACCTGGCCCGGATCAACGGGCTGGGGGGCTTGTCGCTCGGTGACGTCGCACGGCGCATCGGCATGAAGACACCGTCGCTCTACTGGTACTTCGAGTCGAAGCACGCCATATACGACGCGATGTTCGTCCAGGGCAACGAGCAGTTGCTCGAGCGGCTCAGCTCGGCGCGGTGGGGCACCACCCCCCGCTCGGTGTTGCGCGCGAGCCGCGCGCACCCTCGTCGAGTTCAGCGTCGAAGACCTGGCTCGCTACCAGCTGCTTTTTCAACGCTCGCTACCTGACTTCGAACCCTCCCCGGAGGCGTACGCCGCCGCCGTGTCGGTCTTGGAGCTGGCGCGCGCCCGGCTGGTCCACGCTGGCGTCACCCGCCCGTCGCAGTTCGACATGTGGACCGCGATGGTGGCCGGGCTGGCCTCGCAGCAGACGTCCAACGACCCGGGAGGCGACCGGTGGTTGCGACTGATCGACCCGATGGTCGACATGTTCTTGACGACGATCGCTCCGTCGTCCTGACGTCCCGACTTGTGTCCCGTGCCGGCGCCGGGCGAGGAACGACTCGGGTCTCCAGCCCGGGCGCGCTTACGAGAACAGGCTGGTCACCGCGGCCGCCACGATGTTGGTGCCGCGGAGATCGCCGACGAGCCCGGACTCCATGCGGTTCATGACGTAGCAGACGGTGAACTCGTAGTCCTGGTCCATGATGATGACCGAGCCGCCGTAGCCACCCCAGTAGCAGGCACGCGGGCCCATGGGCATGTCGGGCGGGTTGCTCAGCCCGTAGCCCATGCCGATGCGCTGGGGGACGCCGAGCACCTTGTCGATGCCCTCGGCCTGCACCTCGAAGATGGCATCGGTCGACTCCGCCGACAACAGCCGGACGCCCCGCGCCTGCCCCCTGCCGGCGATGATCGACTGGACGGCGGCGACCGAGCGTGCGTTGCCCTGACCGTTGGCGGCGGGGATCTCGGCGCGGCGCCACCATTCGTGGTGCGCCATGGACGCGTCGATGGGCGGGTTCATGAAGGTCTTGAGCATGAGCTCGCTGACCTGGCCCTCCATGGCGTCGAGGTCGATTGGGGGCGGCGGGATCACGTTGGACACCCGGTGGTCCTCGCTCGCCGGCAGCCCGATATGGAAGTCCGCCTCGAGCGGCTTCGCCACCTCCCGGGCGAACCAGGCGCCGATGGTGTCGCCCGTGATGCGGCGGACGATCTCGCCGATCAGGTAGCCCTGGGTCACGGCGTGGTACCCGGACCCGCTGCCCGGCTCCCACCACGGCGCCTGAGCCGCCAGCAGCCGCGTGCACAAGTCCCAGTCGGCCAGCATCTCGGCGGCCAGGGGCTCGTCCCAGCCGGACAACCCGGCGGTGTGCCCCATGACGTGGCGCACCAGCACCTTCTCCTTGCCCGCCTGCGCGAACTCGGGCCAGTACGTGGCCACGGGGGCGTGGAAGTCGAGCTCGCCACGGTCGTGCAGCATCAGCGCGCACAGGAACGTCATGGTCTTGGTGGTGGACCAGACATTGGTGAGGGTGTCGCGCTCCCAGGGCCTGGTCCTGTCCTGTTCGGCCCAGCCGCCCCAGATGTCGACGACCGGCTCGCCGTGGACGAAGACGGCGACCGATGCGCCGAGGTCCTCACCCCGGTCCAGCTGACCCGCCAGCGTGGCGCGGACGGACTCGAAGCGCGGCTCACAGGTGCCCTGCACCTCTGCCATGGGGGACCCCCGATCGGCTCGGCGTTGCGCCGGCGGACCGCCGACGCGCTGTCGGAACGGCAACCTAGTCCCAAGTGCCGCCGGAGAGACGGGCCACGACAAGCGAGCCCGCCCGAGGGGACGATCAGGGTCCGATGATGGGTGTGGTGAGCCCGGGACGAGGGGCTCAGGCCACGACGCTCAGGCCACGACGCTCAGGCCACGATGCTCAGGCGGCGGTACCGGTGAGCTCGGCCAGCAGGCGCCAGGCCGCGATCTCGTCAGCGACGCAGGACTTGAAGTCGCCCTGGGCCACGACGTAGCGCAGCCAGCACGGGTGGATCCGCAGGGTGTTCACGTCGCCGTCGGTCGCCACCTCGATGTTGTCCACGTCGCTCGTGAGCTCGTAGCACCAGCTGGCCTCGAAGTGCGAGTGGTTGGTGTCCTCGATCAGTTGTCGGACCATCTGCTCTGCGTCGCTCAGGCTGTGCGTCATGTCCGATCCCTCCCCCAGGTCCGCTGGACCGCAACTTCGGACTCCGACTACCACTGCACAACATTGTGGTGGTGGAGGGGTGGAGTACCGGCGCATCCCGGTTGCGATCGCGGTGCTTGTGCGCAGGAACGGGGGTTACCTGCTGTGATCGCGTGCACGAGCGTGCTCGGATCGCGCGCGATCTGTGCAAGGCCCTCGACCTCCGGTCGGCGACCCCGTCCGTCCGCCGGACCGGGTCCGGGGGTCAGGGGCGGTGGTCAGCCGAAGGGCACCCGCCACTCGACGACGGTGCCCTGCGGCTCGTTGGGGCGCACCGAGCACGTGCCCCCGAGGGTCGCCGCCCGCGCCCCCATGTTGCGGAGCCCGAACCCGCTCGGCGGCGGCGCGTCCGGTTCGAGGCCCACGCCGTTGTCGGCGACGACGAGCACGAGCTCCTTGCCGTCGGCGGTGACGGTCACCTCGACGGCCGTGGCGGCGGCATGGCGGATCACGTTGGAGAGCGACTCGCGCAGGACGGCCAAGAACTGGTCGGCGACCTCGCGGTCGGCGAACGTGTCGACCGCGCCGTTGAACCTGACCCGCGGGCGGTAGCCCAGGCGCTCAGCCGCGTCGTTCGTCAGCGCCAGGACGTCGGTGCGCACACCCCGCCCCGCCGACTCCTGCGCCGTGAGGTCGAAGATCGTCGTGCGGATGTCGGCGATCACGTTGTCCAGCTCCGCGACGACGTCGCGCAAGCGCTCGCCGGTCGCGGATGGCATCGCCGGGACCATCGAGGAGAGGCGCATGCCCGCGCCGAAGACCCGCTGGATCACGAGGTCGTGGAGGTCTCGGGCGATGCGGTCGCGCTCGTTCGCCATGTCGAGCGCCCGCAGGGTCTGCTCGGCCCGCCGGACCTTGATCAGGTTGTCGGCGCGGGCGCGCAGCTCGGCGCTGTAGAAGGGCTTCAACATGTAGTCGTTGGCGCCGACCCGCAGGACGTTGATCCGCGCCGTGGAATCGTTGCGCGCCGTCAGGATGAGCACGGGCGTGGACTCGATCGTCGAGTCCGCCCGCACCTCGCGCACCAGCTCGTCGCCCGTGAGCTCCGGCATCATGAAGTCGCACACGATCAGGTCCGGCTTGAGGCGGCGGGCCATCTCGACGCCCTCGCGACCGTCGAAGGCGGCGTGCACCCGGAAGGCCGACGCCAGCGCCTCGCACAGGAACTGGTTCATGTCCGTGTTGTCCTCGACCACCAGGACCAGCGGTTCCTCCGCCCCGGGGCCCGGGGCGGCACCCCCGAAACCGTCGTGCGGCAACGCCGCCGCGCGTCCGGCGGGCATGTGCGCGTCGAGCACCCTGTCGTGCGGCATGTCCTCGAGCGAACCGTCGCCGTCGGGGCGCACCTCGGTCCCGGCGGGCGCCCGCACCGGCAGCTCGACGACGAAGAGCGCACCGCCCTCGGGCGCGTCGTCCACCTCGATGTAGCCGCCGTGGAGCTGCACGAGCTCACGGGCGATGTGGAGGCCGAGACCGGTGCCGCCGGTCCTGCGCCTGGCCGAGCCCTCGATCTGGTGGAAGCGCTCGAACACCTCGTCGCGGTGTTCGAGCGCGATGCCCGGGCCGCTGTCGGCGACCTCGACGCGCACGGCGTCGCTGCCGGGCACGTCGCGCATCTCGATCCGCACGGTCCCGTCGGCCGGCGTGAACTTGAACGCGTTGGACAAAAGGTTGAGCAGTACCTGTTGGATGCGTCCGGGGTCGACTTCGACCACCACCTCGCCTTCGGGCGCCACGACGATGAAGTGCACGGCGTTGTCGACGGCGAGCGTCTCGAAGCTGTTGGCGACGAGCCGCACGAGGCGGGCCATGTCGAGCTCGGCGTACCGGAGATCGAGCTTGGCCGCTTCGACCTTGGCCGTATCGAGGAGATCGTTGACGTGGGAGAGCAACACCCGCGCGTTGCGCAGGATCACCTCGAGGTCGTGCCGCTTGGGATCGTCGGCCGCGATGTCGGCGTCGGCGAGGAGACGCTCGGCCGGTCCCAGGATCAGCGAGAGGGGGGTGCGCAGCTCGTGGCTCACGTTGGAGAAGAACTGGGTCTTGAGGCGGTCGAGCTCCTGGGAGCGCGCATAGAGGACCTCGAGCTGCTCGTTGGCCTCCTTCAGCGCCCGCCCGGCGTCGGCGACCTCGCGGGCCCGGCGCACGACCTCGGCCTCCATGGCATTGAGGCGGGCGAGCTCGAACGGGGGCCGGCTCTCCCGCTCGCGCACGGCGCGGATGAAGTCCGTGACGTCCTGCACCTCGTGGATGATGTAGGCCAGCGAGCCGTCGGGGTTGAGGACCGGCGAATTGTGGGGGCTCCAGAAGCGCTCCTCGAAGCCCCCGCCCGCCGCCTCTGGCCGTTGCACGTCGTACTTCTGGACCGACATGGAGTCGGCCCTGAGCTCGCGCCCCACGCGGTCGAGGGACGCCTTCAGGTTGCGCACGCCCTCGGTGTCGGGATCGTCGGGGTTGTCGGGGAAGGCATCGAAGATGTAGCGCCCGACGAGGTCGTTGCGCACCGACAAGGTGGCGACGAGGAAGGCGTCGCTGACGGCGACGATCGTCTGGTCGGGATCCAGCACGAGGTAGCAGCCGGGAAGGGACTCGAAGAGCGTCGCGAAGTCGGGCGCGGCCGTCTCGGTCGTCGTCGCCGGCGCGGCGCCGGCCGGCGCGGGGTCGTGCGCCGTCACGGAGTCGTCATGGCCCGCGCGGGAACCACGCCCTCTCGTGAATTCGCCCATGGGTCACGGTCCTCCTGCCTCTAGGCCCGAACCCCCGGCTCACGCTACACCCCAGTGCGCCATCGACTCCCGCCCGGCCGCACGCATCGTCGGCCCCGGCTCAGGCGCCCAGCGCCGGAGCGGGCTCGGGAACGGCGCGCACCTCACAGAGGCGGACCGGTGTCTTGACCCCCTTCATCCGGCGCGACTTCATGCGGCCGAACCGCACCTCCGGGAGGCCATTCGCCGACACGGCCGCCTCGACCACCTCCGCCGTGGCGAGCACCTGGCCGCCCTTGGCGGTCTCGCACACCCGGGCGGCCACGTTGACCACGTGGCCGACCACGTCTGATTTCGTCACGGTCGCTCCGCCCATGTGCACGCCGGCCCGCAGCCGCAACGGGTCGGGTGCGCTCGCCTGGAGATCGAGGGCAGCCCGGACGCCGAGACCGGGCTTCGGGAACGTGCAGAGCAGCCCGTCCCCGAGATGCTTCACGATTCGTCCCTTCCAGCGCCGCACCGTCGGCGCCGCCCGCTGGTGGTGTATGCCGATCAGCGTGATCGCAGCCGCGTCGCCGTGCTCGTCCGTGTAGGCGGTGAACCCCTCGAGGTCGGTGAAGACGACGGTCAGGGTTTTGGCCGGCCCTTTGCCAGCGCCTCCACCTCCGTTGTCGTCACCGGAGGACAACAGCTGGACCGCGGTCAACCCGAGCAAGGACAGCTTGGACGGGTGGCGCTCGACCGTCCGCTCCACGAACCGCCGCAAGATGTCACCGGGCGCGCTGGACGAAACCGGCCGTTCGCCCGGCGCTTGCAACCACTCCTCGTCGACGAGTCCGATCTCGAGCGCGGTGGCCGCGTCGTCGGGATCGCTGCGGATCAGCTCGGCGGCTTTGCGCGCCGTCGCGCGGCGCAACGCGGCGAACGTCGCAGCGCCCGCCTCGCGGGCCTTGCTGCCCCGCGCCGGCTGCTCGCCCGCGCCCGCCGAGCCCACCGAGCCCGCCGCATCCGCCGCACTCATGGCGGCCAAGTTACCGGTCCTCGCGCAGGCCCCTGAACGCCTGGTCACGCCCTGGGAGGACGATACGTCGCGTTACCGTCACGGATTCCAAGAGCCGGCGGTCGTGCGAGACGAGGAGGAGCGTTCCCTCGTAACCGTCGAGCGCGGACTCGAGCTGTTCGATCGCCGGCAGGTCCAAGTGGTTCGTCGGCTCGTCGAGCACGAGGAAGTTGACACCTCTCGCCGCGAACGCGGCGAGCTCGGCGCGCGTGCGCTCGCCCGGTGACAGCGATGATGGTGGGCGCACGACGGTCGCCGCGCTCAGCCCGAACTTCGCGAGCTGCGACCGGGCCGATGACATCGGCAGTCCCGTCGCCGCCATGAACGCGTCGACGACGCTCGATGAAGCGTCCGACAACACGCGCCGGTCCTGCCCCAGCTCGCCGATCACGACGCTCGGGCCGATGTGTCGCGTCCCCGCGGCCAACGGCAATCGGCCCAGCAGCGCTTCGACGAGCGTCGTCTTGCCCGATCCGTTCGGCCCGACCAGCGCCACTCGGTCGGCCCACGCGATATTCAGCGTGAACGGGCCCAGCACGAAGTCGCCCTGCTCGCCTTGCTCGCCCCGCTCGAGCACCGCGTCGTCCAGGTGCGCCACGACCGCCCCGGACCGGGTTGCCTCGTTGATACTGAAGCGCAGGTCCCATCCCTCCCAGGGCTTCTCGACCACCTCCAGAGCCTCCATGGCGCGCTCGGTGCGCCGCGCCCGCGACGCCAGCCGCTCGGTGCGGTTGATGCGGAAGTCGCGCTGCGCCTTGTCGTTGTCGCGCGGGTTCTTCTTCTCCTTGCTCACGCCCGACGTGGCCCACTGCCGCTCACGCTGGACGCGCCGCGTCAGCTCGCTCCGTTGCGACCGGTACACGGCGTACGCCTCTTCGGCATGGGCGCGGTCGGCCGCCCGCTCGGCGAGATACCCGGCCCACCCTCCTCCGTACGCCTGCGCCCGCCGCGTGTGCTCCTCGATCTCGAGGACATCGGTCACCGTCCCGTCGAGGAACGCGCGATCGTGCGACACGATCACCATGCCGCCGCGCCGCCGCGCCACCATCTTCTCCAGCCGCGCCAAACCGTCGAAGTCCAGATCGTTCGTCGGCTCGTCCAACAACGTGATGTCGAAGCGCGCCAAGAGAATCGCCGCCAGCGCTACCCGCGCCTCCTGGCCGCCCGAGAGCGCACCGCTGCTCCGGTCCGCCATCGCCGCCGGCAGGCCCACCTGCTCGAGCACGCCCGCCAGCCGTGCCTCGAAGTCAGCGGCACCGAGCGACTCATAACTCGCCAGCGCCGTTGCGTAGTCGTCCTCCGCCTGGGGCCGCCCCTCTCCGAGGGCGGCCGCCGCCCTGGTCATCTCCGCCTCGGCCGCGGCGGCACCGGTCCTCCTGTACAGCGCGTCACGCACCGTCTCGCGCGCGTCGTGATCGTGCTCTTGGCTCAGGTAGCCCACCGTCGCCGTCGGTGGGTCGACGCGCATCGCACCGCCGTCCGCCGGCTCGAGCCGGCCTGCGAGGAGTTGCAACAACGTCGACTTGCCGACGCCGTTTGGGCCGACGACGCCGAGACAGGTCTCTGACCCGACGGTCAGCGACACGCCGTCGAGGACCGTCTGGCCACCGCGCTCGAAGCGCAGTTGGCGCACGGTCAGGGTGGCCGTGGCCAGGGAGGTCGACTGCGATGTTCGCCGAAAGGGTGTCGAAGAAGGCATGACGGAGCTCCGGTCCGGATACGGGACAAGGACGCGAACGTCGAGGGCGCACGGCTCGGTGACGATGAGGGCCGGCGCGGCGTCGGAGCTCTACTGCACGAGGAACATCGTAGCCGCCCGACTTGGGCGCCCGGACCACTGTTTTGTAGCGTCGCAGCAACGCTGGCGGGCACCGACAAGGGGGCGACCAATGCCGATCGCGATCACCGACGAGCACAAGGAGCTGTCCGCCACGGTGCGGGCACTGCTCTCGGCCCAGGGCGCCCTGGCCGCCAACCGTGCGCTTCTCGAGTCGAGAGAGACCCGGCCCTCTTTCTGGCAGGAGATGGCAGACCTCGGCATGCTCGGCGTGCACCTGCCCGAGGCACACGGGGGAGGGGGCGCATCGCTGAGCGAGCTCGTGGTCATCGTCGAGGAGCTCGGCCGCCAGGTCGCGCCGGGGCCGTTCCTGCCGACCGCCCTGGCGTCGTCGGTGATCGCACGGTGCGGGAGCCCCGAACAACAGGCCGCCTACCTCCCGGTGCTCGCCGACGGCTCCGTGACGGCGGCGCTCGGCCTCGGCGGATCGCTGGCCCGCGACGGGCGGACGCTCGACGGCGACGGCGGGATCGTGCTCGGTGGCACGCACGCCGACCTCCTGCTGTTGCGGGCCGGCGACGACGTCGTCATCGTCCGGCACGACGCCCAGGGCCTCACGCTCGGCACCTCGTCGGACATCGATCCCTCCCGCCGCTCCGCCGCCGTCTCGGCCTCGTCCGTCACCGTCGCCGACAACGACGTGCTTACAGGCGCAACCCGCCGCGCCCACGCCCTGGCGCGCACGCTCGGTGCCGCCGAGGCCGCGGGCGTCATGGCTGCCTGTACGGACATGGCCGTCGCCTACGCGCAAGAGCGCGTGCAGTTCGGCCGCACCATCGGGACCTTCCAGGCGGTCAAGCACCACTGCGCCGACCTTCTCGTGGCAACCCAGTTGGCCACGGCGACCGTGTGGGACGCCGCCCGCGCCGCCGCCGACACACTGGACGAGTTCGAGCTGACCGCGGCGATGGCGGCGCACCTCGCCTTCGCGCCGGCGGTCCACAACGCGCAGATGAACATCCAGGTCCACGGCGGAATCGGGTTTACGTGGGAGCACGATGCCCACTTGTTCCTGCGGCGGGCACTGGCGCTCAACGCGCTGCTCGGCTCACCCGACGACGCTGTGGACGTGACGGCCGAGGCCGAGCGTGGGACGACGCGCGACGTGACCCTCGACCTGCCGCCCGAGGCCGAAGCCATCCGGACGGAGATCCGCGCCGAGGCCGCCCGCATCGGTGCCCTCTCGGACAAGAAGGAGCGACGAAAGGCGCTGGTCGATGCGGGGCTCCTGGTGCCGCACTGGCCTCAGCCCTGGGGTCGCGACGCAGGCGCCGTGGAACAGATCGTGATCGACGAAGAGATGCGGTCGGCGGGGGTCAAGGTCCCGGGCCTCGGCATCACGGGCTGGAACATCATGACGGTCAACCAGTATGCAACGCCGGACCAGATCGAGCGCTGGGTCCGAAAGACGTTGATGGGCGAGTACGTCTGGTGCCAGCTCTTCAGCGAGCCCGACGCCGGCTCCGACGCCGCTGCTGTCAAGACGCGGGGCACACCTGTGGATGGTGGCTGGAAGGTCAACGGCCAGAAGGTGTGGACGAGCGGAGCCCAGTACTGCCATCTCGGCCTCGCCACCGTGAGGACCGACCCTGACGCGCCGAAGCACTCGGGCATCACGACGATGGTAATCGACATGCACGCGTCCGGTGTGGAGGTGCGCCCGCTCCGCCAGATCACCGGCAACGCGGACTTCAACGAGGTCTTCTTCAACGACGTCTTCGTACCGGACGACGACGTCGTCGGCACCGTCAACGACGGCTGGACGGTGGCGCGCTCGACGTTGGGCAACGAGCGCGTGTCGATCGGCGGGGGAACCGGTGGCATTTTCCCTCCCATGGACCTCCTGGCTCTGCGCAAGCGCGGGGGCGACCGCGTCCCCGGTGCATCCGCGCGCATCGGGGCGGTCCTGGCCAAGGAGCACGCGCTGAAGGCGTTGAACCTGCGTCGCGCCCAGCGTGCGGTCGTCGGCGCGGGACCCGGTCCCGAGGGCAACGTCACGAAGCTGGTGCTGGCCGAGCACGGCCACGACCGGGCCCGCCTCCAGGCCGATCTGGTCGGGGAGGCGACGGCGCTTCTCGACGGCGAGGACGCACTGGCCGGTTATACGCAGCTCGCGACCCGCGCCATGTCGATCGCTGGGGGCACCTCCGAGATCACGCGCAACCAGATCGCCGAGCGCATTCTCGGACTGCCCCGCGACCCCCTGAACCGCTAATCCGCCAAGGGGAGTCCGGCAACACGCCGGTTCAGCGTTCGGAGGCGGGTTGACCTATGGGCCTGGTGGGGGACTGCCACAATGTCCCTTTCCCTATGCGCTTTCTCAAGTCGACGCGGGCGCGCATGGTGGCCGCGGTCGTGTTCGTACTTGTCGTCGGCTTCTGCGTGATGACGGCGATCCTGTTCGTCTATCCCGACCTCAACCCGCCCGAACGGTCTGACGCCATCGTCGTGCTCGGCGGCCATGGAGCGCCCGCGTTCGAGAAGGGCGTCGCACTGGCGAAGCAGGGCTATGCGCCCCGACTCGTGCTGTCCCTGCAGAGCTGGCAGAGCTGCGGCCCCTACCAGTCGTACCTCGCCAGCCATTTGCCAACGATGCACGTGAGCTGCTTCAAGTCCAACCCGCAGACGACGCAGGGGGAGGCGCACGCGATCGAGGCCTTCGCAAAGGACTACCACTGGACCCGCATCGTCGTCGTGGTCCCGACGACCCAGGCCAGCCGGGCGCGCCTCCGCATCGGTCGCTGCTATTCCGGACAGGTCATCGAAGTGGCGTTCTCCCCGCAGGGCATCGACGAATGGCTGGAGCAGTTCGTCTACGAATGGGGTGCGATGTTCAAGGCGGTGGTGCTGCAGCCGAGCTGCTGAGCCACCGGCTCGTCGGTTGCCCGCCCCGTCCGGCGAGGCACGCTTTACAAAGCCACGCGATGGCAACCTTCCTGCGACGTCCCTTTGTTGGCGCGCGTTGTACCTTGCTCAGAGGGGCGCCGGCAGGGGGATCCGGCTAGAGGGGGGAGCAGTGCAGGCGAGCGTCCGAGCCGTCGAGACACGTCAAGTGCCGACGGCGGACGCCGCCTCCAACTGCGAGTCACCGGACCGGGGGTCATCCGCTCGCCGCGAGACGAGAACCGACATCCGACGTGTGCCGCCGCGGGTGATCGAACTCGTGGGGATCGCGGCCGGTATCGGGATAATCGCGCTCGTCGCACTCAGCAACCAGCTGTCCAACGACGTCTTCTGGCAGCTGGCCTCGGGCCAGTGGATGCTCGCCCACCATGCGGTCATGGGCCTCGACCCGTTCAGCTACACGGAGGCCCACCGCCGCTGGACCACCGACGAGTGGGGCTCGTCGGTCGCACTTGCCGGCCTGTCCAAGGTGGTGGGCAACGCCGCCTACCCGTTGTACGCCACCGTCCTCGGAGGGTTCTGCCTCTTTGTCACGTCCGCCTACGCCCGAGCCCTCGGTGCCCGAGGTGGCCGGGTGGCCGCGATCGTCGTCCTGCTGGCGATGGGGGTCTCCGGCGTGCTGGCGGGGGACCGCGGCCTCGACTTCTCCCTCGTGTGGGTGCCGCTCGAACTCTTACTGCTCGCCAAAGCGCGGCGCGACCCGCGTTGGCTGTGGTGCCTGCCGCTGTTGTGCGTGGCCTGGGTCAACACGCACGGCTCGGTCCTCATCGGGCTGATCGTGCTCGGTCTCGAGCTCGGCTGGTCACTCGTCCCGGAGCGCATCGTCGGCCGGATCGGCGGCGTGCAGCAGTCGTCGCACACGGGCCCGCTGGCGCTCGCATTCCTCGGGTCTCTGGCTGCGTCGTGCCTCACGCCGTACGGCCCGGGCTTGCTGACCTACGACATCGGCGTGTCGATGAACGGCCAGATCGGCCAGTACATCGCCGAATGGAATTCACCCAACTTCCATTCGCTCATGGTGGTCCTCGCCTATTGCGTCCCACTCGCCGTGATGGTCGCAGTCGTGCGGACCAAGCGGATACCCGTGCTCGAGGGCACGCTGGCCGCGGCGCTCTTCGTCGAAGCGCTGCGCACCCAGCGCCTTGCGATCTACCTGATGGTGGTCGCCGCCGGCCTGGCCGCGACGCTCCCGGCGCGGCCCGCTTGGGCCGCGACGGCGAGGCGCGTCGCGGTGGCGTTCTACGCCGTGCTCGCCATCGCCCTCATCGCGCAGCCGACCGTGCCCGCGGGCAGCGTCTCGTCGTCGCTGCCGGTGCAGGCCTTCAACTATCTCGAGGCCCATCCGGGCCGGATCTTCACCGAGTACACCTGGGGCGATTATTCCATTGCGCGGCATCGAGCGACGTTCGTGGACGGCCGCACCGACCTGTTCGAGGGCAAGGTCCTCACCGAATTCTTCGCGATCACGAACACGACGACCAACCCGGACCCCGTGTTGTCGGCGTACCAGGTGTCGTACGTGGTGTGGGCGCCCAAGACCTCATTGTCGGTCTTCCTCAGCCACGACCCACGCTGGCACGTGGTCGATCGATCGTCGGCTGCCTTGGTGTTCGCCCGCCGTTGATCGTTCAGCGGTGAACCACACGGCGGGATAGCGCAGTCAGTCGGAGGACAACGTCGCCTCGATGCCGCGAACGTCGCCATCCTCGTCGGCCCAGACCGCGATCTGCCCGAAGCCGAGCTCGCCCATCTGCGACCCCACCAATTCGGACTGCTCGCCACCGAGCTCGAGGAGAAGCGCGCCGCCCGGTCGGAGGAACTTCGGTGCGCCGGCGACGACGCGCCGAAGCACATCAGTGCCGTCCACCCCACCGTGGTAGTGCGAGGGCAGCTCGTACGCGCGGGCGTCGTGAGGGAGATACTGGAGCGCCGAGGTCGGGACATAGGGGACGACTGCAACGACGACGTCGGCGGTGCCTTCGAACTCGTTCGGAATGGAGTCGAAGAGGTCGCCCCGCAGGGCATGGACGCCGTTGGCCCTGGCGCAGGCCACCGCACCGGGGTCGCTGTCCGTTGCCACGATGCGCGCCGAGCGCCGGCGGAGCTGCAGGGCGGCCGCGATCGCGCCCGATCCGGTACAGAGGTCGATGGCCCTGCCACCTTCGGGCAGGCGAGCCGCCGCACGCGCCGCGAGCTCCAGGCTCTGCCATCTCGGAACGTAGGTACCGGGTTCGACCGTGACGACGAGCTCGCCGAAGGCGGCCTGCCCGGTCACCCAGGCCAGCGGCTCGCCGCGGAGTCGCCGGTGGACGAGCGAGACCAGCTTGGATCGCTCGCCGCCGGCGGCAGCCAGTAACTCGGCAGCCTCTTCGTCGGCGGCCACACACCCCGCGCGGGCGAGCAGGTCGGTGAGTCGGGTCATCGCCGTCGCTCGCACGGTGGGCCGAGGGCTCAGTCCGACATCGCCCCGGCCACACGGGGTCCGGGCCCTGGTCCGTCCCCGCTGTCCACGTTGGAGGCGTCATCGCTCCGCACCGGCGCGTGGTTCGGCAGGAACAGCGTCGGGACGAAGGCAAGCAGGATCGCGAAGAAGGACCACCAGAACGTGTGGGCGAATGCCGCGGCGACCGGGTCGGCGACGGCAGGCGGAAGCTTTCCAGTGGCGCCGACGATGCCGGCCGAGCCACCCGGGGCCTTGATCCCAGCTGCCGTCAGGTTGCTCACGATCTGGCGTTCGAGCACGACTGCGAACAGTGCGGTGGCGACCGAGCCGCCGATCGTGCGAACGATGTTCATGACGGTCGACGCCTTGGGGATCTCGGCGTGGCTGAGGTCGAAGTAGGCGGCCGCCGTCACCGGCATCATCGTCAGACCCAGACCCAAGCCGCGTGCGAACAACGTGGCAGCGAGAAGGACCTCGCTGGTCGAGGTGGTGACGAAGGCGAGCGGCAGGGTCGCTGCCGCCATGAGCAGGATGCCGAAGGGCACCACACGACGCGGGCCTACCCGGTCCGTGACCGCACCCGCCCAACGCATGATGCATGCGGCGCCGATACCCTGTGGTGCCATCAGCAGGCCGGCCTGCCAGGCCTCTTGGCCGCGCGCGACCTGGTAGTAGATCGGCAGCAGGAACATCGAGCCGAACAATGTCGCGCCGATGACGAAGATGCAGATGTTGCCGATCGTGAAGTTGCGGTTCTTGAACGGGTGCAGGTCCAGCAGCGGATGCTTCGCGTTGACGGCGCGCAGGATGAAGCCCACCATCAGCAGTGCGCCGAGTATGAAGCTCAAGAGCACCGACGTGCTCGTGAAGGAGCCGGTCGTCCCGACCTCGGAGAGCGCGTAGAGCAGAAGCGCGAGGCCGGGTGACAAGAGACAGAACCCGAGGGTGTCGAACGGCGCCGTGGACCGTTCGTCGGTGTCGAACTTGGGCAGCCAGCGTGCGGAGAGGATCAGCGTGATGATGCCGATGGGGACGTTGATATAGAAGATCCAGCGCCAGCTGTAGTTGGACACGATGAGACCGCCGATGACCGGCCCCATGATGGGGCCCATGACCATCGGCACGCCGATGATGCTCATGACGCGGCCCATGCGCTGGGGGCCGGCGGCGCGGGCGAGGATCGACTGACCGACCGGGAGCAGCATGCCGCCGCCGAAGCCCTGGAGCACCCGGAAGAAGATGAGCGAGTTGGCCGACCAGGCGAGGCCGCAGAGGCTGGAACCGATGACGAAGAGAGCGGTCGACATCATCCAGATCCGTTTGGCCCCGAAGCGGTCGACGGCCCACCCGCTTACAGGGGTTACCAGGGCGAGTGCGAGCAGGTAACCCGTCGCCACCCACTGGATCGTGGTAACCGAGACATGGAAGTCGCGGGCCAGGGAAGGGAGCGCGACCGCGACGATCGTCGTGTCGAGGATCGACATGATCGAGCCCAGGACCACGATGGTCGAGGTGCGCCGGAGCGCGGGCGACAGGGTGAACGTAGGTGTGTCGGCCTTGGTGCGGCGTGGCATCGGAATAGTTAATAGTACTAAAATGTATGGGGTTGTCAAATAGTTCCGGTGGTGCGACAATCGCGGTATGGGCCTGGCCGAGGACGCATACGAGCGCCTGCGTCGCGTCGCGTTCGAGGGCGAGCACCCCGAGCGCATGGCCGCGTTGGGGACCCGCACGAAGCTGTCGCCCGGGGTGATCAAGACCTTGATGCGTCTGTCCCAGTCGGACGGGGTGTCGATGGGCGAGATGGCGCGGGGGATCTGTGTGGATCCTTCGTACGTCACGGCGTTGGTCGACGACTTGGACTCGCATGGACTGGCCCGCCGGGAGTCGGCTCCTTACGACAGACGGGTGAAGATCATCGTGTTGACGGCGGCGGGCAGGAAGCTCGCTGCTGAGATCGACTCGGTCTTGTCGGTGCCGCCGGCTGCCCTCGCGTCGCTGACGTCTGGCGAGTTGCGCCAGTTGCGTGACCTGCTCGAGAAGGTGCTCGCGGCGCGGGAGGCGGAGCGGACGGCGAAGGATCAGGTCGCAGCCGCTTCTTAGAAGCCGTTCGCCGTGAAGGCTTACTCCACCGAAAGCCCCGTTCGAAGTAGAGCGCGATATGGCCGACGCCCTCGTGCCATCCGAAGGACGTGGTCTGTGGTCGAGGAACAATTTCGAGCGTTCCTGAGCGACAGGGGCGCGCTCCCAGGTGCGGCTTCTGCTGCTCGAAGCAGTTCAGCGGACACCGCGCCGTGGATCAGGTACCGCGATCAAAGACTGAGAACTCCGTAGGTATTGCAGAGGCCCAAGGCGTCGATCAACACGAAGGCTCCCACTACGGCGAGCACGATCGGCCGCCTCCACCTGCCACTTCCAGACCTTGCAACAGGAGGCATGTACCAGAGTGGAAGTGGGCCGAACTGTAAGAGGTGGATTTCGATCGGAACGGCGTCAGCAGCGAGCGGAGCGTCGGGGTCTGCCGCGAGCGCCAGTTCCGTCAGCGTCTTTTCGCTGATGCCGCATTCAGGGGCCGATCCGAGGGCTTCGGTCACGCAGCAAACCTACTCGGGCGACGTATCCCCGGTCGCCGGCCGGCGGGCGATCATGGGCGTAACGTGAATTCGCATGCGCGGGTCGGTGGTGGTTGTGCGCAATTGACAGGTGGTTCGGCTCGATGTCCCTTTGCGGGAAAGTACGATTGTGCGGAGACAAATGGCGCGCCCGAAGAGGAAATCGGCCCATTCGTCGTTCTAGAGAATCCCGGATCGAGAACCCAGATGCGCATGTACTCGTAACAGACGATCCCTTCTCATGCGTTTGCACAAAGCGATGAGACGGGACGACGGCGCTAGCGTGCGGGCCAGATGCCGGCTGTGAGCGTTGACCACTTGTCGAAGTCCTATGGTACCGCCGTTGCCGTGCGCGACGTCAGCTTCGAGGTGCAGAAGGGCGAGGTGTTCGCCCTGCTCGGGCCGAACGGCGCGGGGAAGACGACCTGCGTGGAGATCCTGGAAGGGTTCCGGACCCGGAGCAGCGGCACGGTCGAGACCCTCGGGGTCGACCCTGCCGAAGTGAGCACGCAGCGCTGGCTGCGCTCCCGCATCGGCGTCGTGCTGCAAGAGCTGGCGATCGAGCCCTATTACTCGGTGCGCCAGGTCTTGACCCGCAATGCCGGCTACTACCCGAGCCCGAGGCCGGTCGAAGAGGTGATCGAGCTCATCGGCCTGGGCGAAAAGGCCGATGACCGGATCAAGCGTCTCTCGGGAGGCCAGCAACGCCGCCTCGACGTCGGGCTGGGGATCATCGGCAACCCGGAGCTCTTGTTCCTCGACGAGCCGACGACCGGCCTCGATCCGTCCGGGCGGCGGGACACGTGGGAGCTGATCAAACGGCTGTCGGGCGAAGGGACGACCGTCCTGCTGACGACGCACTACATGGACGAGGTCGAGGCGCTGGCCGACCGGGTGGCGGTGCTGTTCGGTCAGGAGATCGTGGCCAGTGGTACTCCGGGCTCCATCGGAGGGCGGGACGTCGGAGCGGTCACCATACGGTTCAGGCTGCCCGAGGGCGTGACTGCCGCCGCGCTGCCTATAGCGGCCACGCCGGCCGAGGACGGGCATGTCGAGATCCGCACCGAGGACGAGGTGCGGGTGCTCCACGAGTTGACGGGGTGGGCGCTGGGCGGCGGGCATGCGCTGCCCGGGCTGTCGGTGCTGCGGGTGTCGCTCGAGGATGTGTATCTCGGGCTGACGAGGTCGGCCGGCGCGGGCGCGGGCGCGGGCGCGGGTGACGAGGTGGCGGCGTCGTGAGTACGGCGGATGTGCCGGTGCGCGGCTCGTTCCGTGGCGTGAGCGATCTGCCACTCATCGGCCGGCAGGTCTACTTCGAACAGCTCTCGTTCTGGCTGAACCCGATCGGCGCCGGCATCACGATCGCCTTCTCGCTGATCTTCGTCATCTTCTTCGAGTCGATCGAGAAGCATTCGACAGTCGGCTTCCTCCAGCACATCAACCTCGGGCAGTACTACCTGCCGGCATTCATGGCCTACGGGGTGATGGCGGCGTGCTTCAACGTCATGGCGATCACGCTGGTGAACCGGCGCGAGATGGGGCTTTTGAAGCGGCTCCGGCTCAGCCCGTTGCCGACGTGGATGCTGCTGTCGGCGATGTTCCTGAACTGGATGATCATCGCGGCCATCCAGGTGGTGCTCGTGCTCATCGTCGGGCTTTTCTACGGGGTGCACGGGCCGCACGACGTTGCGCTCTTCATCCTCGTCTTGGTCGTCGGGATGCTGACGTTCACCGCCCTGGGCGTCGGCGTTTCCACGCTGGTGCCTAACGCCGACTCCGCCGGCCCGATCGTGAGCCTGGTTTTCTTCATCGTGATCGCGTTCTCGGGCCTCTACTTCCCGGTGAAGCCGGGGTCGGCGGTGGCGACGGTCACCGACATCTTCCCGATCCGACATCTGATCCTGGCGACGGTCGACACCTTCAACGGGATCCCCGGTACGTCGGTGTGGAACGACATCTTGGTCATGCTCATCTGGGGTGCGGCCGGTGTCTACGTCGGCCTGCGGCGCTGGGACTGGTCGCCCAAGCGCGGCTGAGTCGGCCGGGTCGCGGGAGACGGAGCGGTGCTGGTCGTCGACGCAGCCAATGTGATCGGGTCCCGCCCGACGGGCTGGTGGAGGGACCGCGCCGGCGCCGCCCGGTCGTTCGTCGCCGACGTACGTGCGGGCGTTGCTGCGGGGCGGCTGACGGAACCGGTCGTCGTCGTGTTGGAGGGGAAGGCGCGCCGGGGCGCATCGAGCGGCGCGGCCGACGGCGTGACGGTGGTGCACGCCGCGGGCAGCGGCGACGACGCGCTCGTCGACGTCGTGAGGAGTGCTCCCGAAGGCGAAGCGGTCGTGCTGGTCACCGCGGATCGCGAGCTCCGGCGGCGGGTCGAGGCCCTGCGCGCGGAGGTGGTGGGACCGAAATGGCTCCTGGAGCGGCTGGCCTGACCGGCTGCCGGCCCGATCGCCGGTCGCTCAGTGCGAACGGGCCAAGGAGATGAACGACTCGACCTTGGCGATGTCCTTCCGCCGGCGATCGGACTCGAAGCTGGTGCGCGTCTCGGAGTCGACGCCGAAGGGCCGCACGGCGGTGATGGCGTCGCGCACGTTGTCGGGCCCGAGGCCACCGGCGAGTACCACGGTGATGTCCAGCGAGTTCACGATGTCGGCGCTGATGCTCCAATCGTGCGTGTGCCCGGTGGCACCGACGACGCCGGTGTGGGGGTGCTTCGTATCGAGCAGCAGAGAGTCACCGACCTCCGACAGCCGGCGAGCAACGTCCATCGCGCCGGGCCCGTCGACGGGCACTGTGAGCAAGAGTTGGGCCGGCTCGACCTTGGCCCGGATCCGTTGCAGGGTGCCGTCGTCGATCGCGTCGGCCCGGGCCAGATGCACGATGTCGGGCCCGATCGTCTTCACGGTGGAGAGGATCCGGTCGGGATCGGTGGAAAGGGACAGTGCCGCCACGCGGACGTGCGGGAGCGCCCTGACGATGGCGCGGGCCGTCTCCGCATCGACGGAATCCCAGGTAGGCACGCCCTCGTCGAGAACGAGCCCGACCGAGTCCGGTCCCAGGCGGTCGACCGCGGCCGCATCTTCCACGGTCGTGATCCCGTAGATCTGCACGAACACCAGAGGATCATCGCACTCCGGCGAAACGGCGGCTCTTGGTTCGCGTCGCTAGCCTCTCGCCCGTGACCGGCCAGAACATCCATGACTACGGAGAAGACATCTACACCGAGGCGGACGCGGACGAGGACACGCTGGCCAACCTCGGCCCCCTTGCTCCTCTCGCCGGGGTGTGGAGCAGCCTGGACGGCGCCGACGTCCACCCTGTGGGAGCAGGCTCGGACATCACTGGGCCCGTCGAGGACGGCAACGAGCACAACCGGTACCTGGAGCGCTACGAGCTGCAGCCCATCGACGCGCAGACCAACGGCCCCCAGTTGTTCTACGGCCTGCGCTATCACACCCACATCGTCAAGCCGGGCGAGGTCGAAACGTTCCACGACCAAGTGGGGTACTGGCTGTGGGAGCCGGCGGCTCGCAGGGTTCTCCACACGTTGGCGATACCTCGTGGGCAGACGTTGCTGGCTGCCGGCACCGCAGAACCGGATGCCACCCAGTTCGAGGTCGAGGCGACCCGCGGCTCCGAGGTCTACGGCATCATGTCGAACCCGTTCCTCGAGTCGGCGTTCCGGACGCTCAGCTTCCGCCTGCGCGTCACGGTGAACAAGGACGGCACGTGGTCTTACGAGGAGCACACGCGGCTGCAGATGCCCGACCGTGAAGGACTGGTCGATCACGTCGACCGCAACACGCTCAAACGGATCGGCGAACCGATGCCGAACCCCCTCGCCCGGCCACCGGCCGGTTGAGCGCCGAACAGCTCAGCAGGTGAGCCCGCCGTCGACGACGATGACCTGGCCGGTCAGGTAGTTGTTGGCGGGATCGGTCAGGAAGAGGACGGCGCGGGCGACGTCGCTGGGGTCGCCAAGGCGTCCCATCGGCGTTCGCCGTGCGATCTGGCCGAGCTGCTCCTCGTCGAGGCCATGGCTCATCTCGGTGCTGAGGTAGCCCGGGGCAACACTGTTCACGGTGATGCCGCGTGAGCCGAGCTCGCGAGCCAGGGCACGGGTGAAGCCGTCGAGCGCTGCTTTGGTGGCGCCGTACACCGTGAGGCCGCGGTAGCCCGAGAGGCCGACGATCGACGAGATGTTCACGATGGAGCCGGAGTGCTGGCGTAGCATGACGCGGCTGGCGGCCCGGGTGACGTAGACGGTCCCCTTCAGGTTGAGGTCGACCACGGTGTCGACGTCGTCGTCGCTGAACAGGGCGATGACGCCGTCACGGGCGACGCCCGCGTTGTTCACCAGGACGTCGACGTGGCCCCATCGTTCGGCCGCTTCCTTCACGAAACGCTCGGCGTCGTCCCTCTTGGAGACGTCGGCCGCCGCGAAATGGAAGCGCTCCTTCAACTCGGGGTCCTTCTCCCAGGCCTTCACCTGGTCGTTCGACGAGCGCGAGCAGGTCTCGACGCAGTACCCGGCCTCTAGGTAAGCCTCGACGAGGCCCACGCCCAGGCCCTTGCTGCCACCAGTGACGAGAGCGACCCGTGGCTGCGCGTCGGCCTCCGCCATCAGTCCTGCAATCCCCGGATCGTCTTGCCGCCCTTGGTCTCGATCGCGTCCACGAAGGTCACGCTATGCGGCTGACAGGCCCGCGGCAGGTCCCCGACCACCTCCTTGATCTGCACCCGGATCGCCTCGACGTCGGCACCCTCGACGCCACCGACCGGCACGATCTCCGCGGCGACGATGGCACCGGTGAGCTTGTTGGGGCGCCCGAAGACGCGGGCCACGGCGACCGAGTCGAGGCCGGTGATCCGTTCCTCGACGGGCAAAGGGTGCACCTTGACCCCACCGACGTTGATGACCTCGGACTTGCGGCCCCGGAACATGACGCGGTCGTCGACGATCTCGACGAGGTCCCCGGTGCGGCGCCACTCGCCGTCGGGGTCTTCGGTGCCGGCTGCATCGACAGATTCGCTAGCCGCAGCCGAGGACTCTCCGGCGTAGCCGAGCATGCCCGCCCCCGCGCGCACCCACAGCTCGCCGTCGGAGACGCGGACGTTGGACGTCCGGTGGTCCTCGCTCCAGAGGGAGCCGACGGCAATCCCCGGCTTGCCGTCGCGGACCGACGTCACGGACCCGAACTCGGTGGACGCATACACCTGCGAGATCTTGGCGCCGGGGAAAGTGGTCTTGATCTCCTCCAACAGGTCGCCCGGACTGGCCTCGCCTCCCAAGGTGATCTGCTCGAGCGGCGGCAGGATCACCTTGCGGCTGCGGGCCTCGGCAAGGAGGAAGCGCCAAAACGTCGGCGTCGCGCTCACACAGGTGACGCCCTTGGTGAGCAGCGCGTCCAAACCGTTTTTGGGCTGACGCGGGAACGGTGCGACGAGCGTCGCCCGACTCGCAGCGACGTGCAGCAGTACCTGGATGCCGGCGAACTGTTGCGGACCGTAAGCGAGGAGCCAGCGCTGCTCGGGCGTCGTTCGCACGCCCGTGACCGCCTTGACCAGAATTCTCCAGTCGTGGCGCGCCGCCTTCGGCAGGCCCGTGGTACCGGTGGTGCGGATCATGAGTGGTTGTTCGGTGCTCTCGCCCGCCCGCAACGTGGTGTCGGCGTCCATGGCAACCAACGTCTCCGGGCGGACGACTTCGAAGGGGCCGGTGAGATCCTCACGGCGGGACACCACGAACTTGTGGTCGAGCATCGACGCGTGGTCGGCGAACTCCGTCGCGTCGGTGTCGGGTTGGTACTGGCAGGGCTCGGCGCCGGCGAGCGCCGCACCGGCCAACAGGCGGAGCACCCAACCGGCGTCGGGCTCGACGACGGCGAAGCGGGTGAAGCCCTGACGGCGCAGCGCCGTCGCGACACGACGGGCGTCCTCGAGAAGCTCGCCGTAGGTCGACGTCCCTTCCGGAGTGACGACCGCCTCCCGGTCTGGTGACGAGGACGCCGCCGCTTCCAATAGCAGGATCATCTAGGTCGTCACAGGGGAGTAGAAGGCGAGGACGTCACCGACCTTCTCCGGCAGGTCGCCACCGGCCGAAAAGGGGTCCGAGCCGAACTCGTCCTCGAGCATCGCCGAGAGCTCCGCCGCCTCCAGGGAGTCGAGCCCGATGCCTTCACCCCAGAGCTCCGTCTCGTCGTTCCAGCCGTCGGCGCCCTTGTCGATGCGCTGCAAAAAGTCGCCGATCACCGTCCGCGCCTTTTCCTGGTCTGTGCCCACAGGGGTATGTCCTTTCGAGTTCGATGCGTCCGTGAAACGGGGTGAGGATTGCCGGTCGTGCCGCCTGCCGCCGGCCTGTGCAACTCCTCCATCGACCAACGGAGCAGCGGGGTGAGGCTTGCGGGTCGCCGGCAATTTCGGGAGGGCTCCTCCGTGGCGCCCAAGGCCGTGACCAGGGTGTGTGAACTACACCCACCGAGATTCTTACGCTGCCGGTGACGATAGCCGGGCGGCCGCTGCCCCCCGAAGCCGTCCAGACCCCCGACTACTCTTTGCCGGTGCCTGTCGAGCAGACCACCGACGCGCAAGGCCTCTACCTCGATTTGCTCAAGCGATCGCTGACGGGCGCGCTGGCCGAGGACAATGACTCGATCATGGGTGGGGTGCGCACGGCGGGGTCGACCTCACTCAAGCGCCGGGCCGCCAACGTGGCCGCCCAGCTGGCCGGCCGTCTCAAGGTCGAGATCGTCTACAAGAAGCCCTACGACCCCAAGCTCCGCGAGGTGGGGCGCGACTGGCCGGCGCGCGCCGAGTCGATGATCGGGCTCAAGCGGATGGAGAACATCCAGCACTGCGTCCAGAGCGTGCTCGACGACGACGTCGCCGGCGACCTACTCGAGGCCGGAGTCTGGCGCGGTGGGGCCTGCATCTTCATGAAGGCCAACCTCCTCGCCCGGGGGGACACGACGCGGACAGTCTGGGTGGCCGACTCCTTCCAGGGCCTGCCGCCGCCCAACGCCTCCCGCTACCCGGCCGACACCGGTGACGACCTGCACACGCGCGGTGGCCTGAGCGTGGGCGCGGACCAGGTGCGCCACAATTTCGAGCGCTACGGCGTGCTCGACGAGCGGGTCAAGTTCCTCGTCGGCTGGTTCAAGGACACGCTGCCCGGCGCGCCCATCGACAATCTCTCGCTCATGCGCCTCGACGGCGACATGTACGAGTCGACCTGGCAGGCGATTGAGGCGCTCTATCCCAAGCTCAGTCCCGGTGGTTACTGCATCGTCGACGACTTCGGCTCGCACCAGTCACAAGCCGGCCAGGCCATCATCGACTACCGCAAGAAGCACGGGATCGACGAAGAGATCGTCGACATCGACGGCTTCGGCGCCTACTGGCGCCGGAAGGCGTAGGCGACGCAGCCGTGCTCGGAAAACTGATCGCGTTGCTGATGCTGGTGTTGCCGGCAGCGCTGCGGGCGGAGATCGGGCGCAAGGTGTTGGGGTGGGACATCGACCCGACCGCCCGCATCGGGCGGAGCGTCATCATGGTGAAGCACGTCACCATGGGCCCCGAGTCGAGTATCGGGCCGTTCAACGTGATCCGAGGTCTCGACGAGCTGCGGCTCGGACGGGGCGCGACGATCGCGTCGAGGAATTACATCCAGGCCCACCCGATCGCGCGTGAGGTGCTCGCCCGCCAGAAGCAAGAACACGATCCGTCGCTGATCCTCGGGGAGTGGTCCAAGCTTACGGTGGGTCACGAGATCGATGTTTCGGATCGGGTAGAGATCGGCGACTGGGCCGGGCTCGTGGGATATCGATGCCAGATCCTCACGCACAGCCTTGACCTCGTGCGCGACATCCAGATCACGGCCCCGGTGGTGATCGGAGAGCGCAGCGCCGTCATGTCCGGTTGCATTCTGCTCAGCGGGACGACGGTGCCATCCCGAAGCATCGTGTCGGCCGGTTCGGTCGTTACGACCAAGCTGACCAAGGAGCAGACCTTCTACCGCGGCAACCCCGCCGAAGCGGTACGAGAGCTGCCGGACCTCCGCATCTTCCACCGCGACGAAGAAGCAGCGCGGCGCTACCACCTCTGACGGTCCAACCGGACCGCGAGGGGCGGACCTTCAGCACGTTCCCGAATCGTGAACCGACTGTCATCAGCCCCCGAAGCCGTCCAGACCCCCGACTACTCTTTGCCGGTGCCTGTCGAGCAGACCACCGACGCGCAAGGCCTCTACCTCGATTTGCTCAAGCGATCGCTGACGGGCGCGCTGGCCGAGGACAACGACTCGATCATGGGTGGGGTGCGCACGGCGGGGTCGACCTCACTCAAGCGCCGGGCCGCCAACGTGGCCGCCCAGCTGGCCGGCCGTCTCAAGGTCGAGATCGTCTACAAGAAGCCCTACGACCCCAAGCTCCGCGAGGTGGGGCGCGACTGGCCGGCGCGCGCCGAGTCGATGATCGGGCTCAAGCGGATGGAGAACATCCAGCACTGCGTCCAGAGCGTGCTCGACGACGACGTCGCCGGCGACCTACTCGAGGCCGGAGTCTGGCGCGGTGGGGCCTGCATCTTCATGAAGGCCAACCTCCTCGCCCGGGGGGACACGACGCGGACAGTCTGGGTGGCCGACTCCTTCCAGGGCCTGCCGCCGCCCAACGCCTCCCGCTACCCGGCCGACACCGGTGACGACCTGCACACGCGCGGTGGCCTGAGCGTGGGCGCGGACCAGGTGCGCCACAATTTCGAGCGCTACGGCGTGCTCGACGAGCGGGTCAAGTTCCTCGTCGGCTGGTTCAAGGACACGCTGCCCGGCGCGCCCATCGACAATCTCTCGCTCATGCGCCTCGACGGCGACATGTACGAGTCGACCTGGCAGGCGATTGAGGCGCTCTATCCCAAGCTCAGTCCCGGTGGTTACTGCATCGTCGACGACTTCGGCTCGCACCAGTCACAAGCCGGCCAGGCC
This sequence comes from uncultured Acidimicrobiaceae bacterium, assembly GCA_963828455.1. Taxonomy (GTDB): domain Bacteria; phylum Actinomycetota; class Acidimicrobiia; order Acidimicrobiales; family RAAP-2; genus Bog-473. Next base: position 418,788 of record CAWHFH010000006.1, read on the forward strand.
ATCATCGACTACCGCAAGAAGCACGGGATCGACGAAGAGATCGTCGACATCGACGGCTTCGGCGCCTACTGGCGCCGGAAGGCGTAGGCGAGACCCGGCGGTGTCGACCGAAGGCGCCCTGCGCGACGCCGTCACCAAGGCTGTCCAGTGGGAGCGGGCGCGCAACTCGATCAAGTACGGCGTGCACGCGATGGCACGCGCCCGAGGCAAGGGGCTCGAGGCCCGCGGCAAGGTGTCCGAGATCGCCAACATCTACACCGGCTCGTGCCCTAAGTCGGGGAGCCAGTGGGCCAAGGCGCTGTTCGACCACCCGGTGGTGCGCCAACACACCGGCCTGCTCACGTTGCCGCAACTCGGGTACTGGCTCAAACCGCTGAAGGCGTTCCCGGCCGGGACGTTCGTGCCGGGGATGTACATCTCCTACCAGCAATACGAGGCGATGCCGAAGCCATTCGGGCATCGGATGATCTACGTCTTCCGGGATCCGCGCGACATCGTCGTGTCGGCCTACGGGTCGGTCGAGACGCACCGCACCGTGCTCGACGCGCGGGAGATCCGCTCGGCACTCGACGGCAAGTCGATGGACGAGGCAATGCTGTGGCTGATCGGCAACGGCGAGGGCCACCTGCGCGACATGGCCACGTGGGTGGGTGCCGATGAGAGGGACGCGAGCATCAAGACCTGGCGCCTGGAGAACATCCAGGCCGACTACGAGGCGGCGGTCTCGAGCATGCTGGCGCACTGCAACGTCCACCTGTCCTCGACCGAGTTCGAAACGGTCTTGGTCCAGACGTCGCGCGAGGCACTTCAGCGCAAGGACCTGTCCGAGCGAGCTTCAGGTTCGGAATCCCACTACCGGGTCAACCGGCGCAGCTACCGCGACGTCTTCAAGCCCGAGCACTACGAAGCACTCGAAAAGGTCGTGCCGGGCCTCATCGAGAAGCTCGGCTATCCGCCCTCGGAGTACTGACGCCAGGCGCAACGGGTCTCCGATCGCCGGCATGTGCGTAGCGCGTGGTGGCCTCGATCTACACGCAATTCCTCGTGGCAAATCGAATGTAGCCGCCGCTACCTCGAATTCGCCTCCAACGCCGTACGGGTGGCACAGCGCAGCACGGAGGGAGCATGCTCCACTTTGTTGAAGTAACGCTGCGACGTGGGATGCCTCGAATCGTCCCCGACAATGAATGGTTTGACCGGAAGTGGATCTGCGGAATCTACAACGCCAACTGCATGAACTGCTGAGACCTGCTCAATCGTGCGTGCAGGCCAAGAGCGGTAGAGAGGACCGGACGATGTCAGAGGAAATCAAGCCGATCGAAGTATCACGCAGGATTGAAGCACCGGCAGCCCTCATCTTTGAAGTCCTGGCGAATCCGCAACGTCACATGGATTTTGACGGGTCTGGCATGCTCCGGGGGGCCGTCCTCGATCGACCCATCTCTGAAGTGGGCGAGACCTTCACCATGAAGATGCATCGTCTCGGAGACGACTACCTCATGCTCAACTATGTGGTCGAGTTCGAGCCAGATCGGCGCATCTTTTGGGAACCGGCCCCCGGAGACCCTTCTCGGGCTGAAGGTGATGATCCATCCAAAGTCGGCATCCCCGCGGGCTATCGCTGGGGCTACATCCTCACTCCGGACGGTGACGATGCCACTGTCGTCACGGAGGTATTTGACTTTGGCACCGTGACGAAGGACATCCGCAATTCCCTAGTGAGCGATGGCGGGGCGTGGATCAACGGGAAGAACTCGATGGTTGAGTCCATGACGGCCAGCCTGGAGAGGCTGGAGAAACTCAGTAAGAAGTAGGTATCGGAGCCAGGGACGTTCTCTCGATGCGGATGACACGGACAACGTGGGACACTTTGCCCGTCGAGGTCTCTACCGCGAGTTCTACGATCACCGACTCGGATTGCTTTCTGGTCATTGGTAGAGCGTGAAGAAGGGAGATTGCAATGCGCTTCAACCACATGGAGATGACGTTCCCGGTCGGCACCCTGACCCGGGAGTTCCGAGAGGAAGTCGACGCCTTCTACGGTTCCATTTTCGGATGGACCGCGCTCGACACCGAGGTGGTCGGGCAGTCCTGCCACCTTCTTCTGCCGGACCCGGATCAATTCATCCTGTTGGCCGAGAGCAAGAAGCCGATGAGCTCCCCGGGCTACGACCATCTTGGATTGCTGCAGGACTCCCGCGACGAGGTCGACGACCTGCTGGTCGCGTGCGAGCGCTACGCCGAGAAGGACGATCGGGTCACGATCAAGCGGTACGAAGATCTGGAGTACCCGGGAGTGACCGTGCACGCCTTCTACGTCAAATACCTGCTTCCGATCTTCTTCGACGTGCAGAGCATGGAGCGCAGCTCGGCCGACATCTGAACCGAACAAGCTCAGAGGCACATAGCCCCTGACGCCAGGCCGCTGGCGCCTTGCTCTCGGGCGAACAAGGAAGACGCCGCTGATTGCCGTGTTCTTCGACTTTGGGAGGCGCAGCGACACACCGACAGCGTCTGACATCTATGAGGGGGTCGGAACAATGTTTGTCGGACCTTCGGGAGCAGGGCTATCTCGCCTTCGAGGGCTTCCTCGGCACCGACGAACTGGCGCTGGCACGAGAGAAGCTGTGGCTGCACTTCCCTCGGCCCGAGGAGTACTTCGCCGACCCGGCGACCCACGCCTGGCTGGGAACGAGCCAGTTCGCCGGCATCATCGGGGAACCGCGGCGATCCTGGGACTTGAACCGTCTGACGTTTCATCCCGACCTCCTCGATCTGGCGGAGCGCTTCTTGGGCTCGGACGACCTCCGACTCTACGAAGCCGAGCGGTGGGCCAAGTACGCCGGGGCCGTGGACTACGACCAGAGCCACCACCGCGATTTCGGCAACCACAGTCAGGTCGTCCCCAAGAGGTCCGACCCGGCCACCCAGATACAGAGCTTGACCCTGCTTTCGGACGTCACCGAGCAAGATGGACCCACAAAGGTCGTCCCGCTGTCCGTTGGGAGGAGCGTTCCCATCTGGCCGAGCTCCCTCGTCGATGGGGCACTGACTTGGCCAAGCCCTACCTCCCGACCGGGCTTACGCCGAGGAGGAGATTTCTGGTTACGGGTCCGGCGGGGACTTTATTCTGCTCCCGAACCCGACGTACTGCATCGTGGGTCGCGTATGACCGGCGAGCGCTCAGCCCGCCAATGCACTCGGCCCCGACTGGTGCGAGCTGATCGAGCGGGCAATACCCCGGGCGCGCTCCGTCGTTGGGCTCCCCGCACCCGGCGATCCATACTGGAGAACGTCCAAGTCGTCGTGTCGGAGAACGCGCCAGTCAGGTCGGCGAGGCTGACTGGATCATGGATGAAGTAGCTGATGCACTGGCCTTGGTTGCCAAACGTCTGCCCCTGCGCGTTGGTCAGGCTCTGCCAACCGCCTCGTTGGCATAGATCGACACTCGAAGAAGGTTGGTCGACCCGGTTGGCGCCGCTCCTGCGGCCTCGCCAGCTGTGGTGATCAAGACAGACAGTCCTGCGACGATCAAGAACCCGGCAATCGACAAACGTGCACGCATATGTGGCTCCGATTCCGTGCCCCTTCCACACGATGCTCTTCCTGCCGTCCACATCTGTCAACTCGGCCCGGCGGGTGCAACGACGACCAGGTGCCAACGCTGTCCCGTCCACTACCCAAGGGTGCCTCAGCCCGCTGCCGGTTCGGGGCCGCCGACTGTAGGGGCGCCCTAACCGTCTCGACGGGCTGACCGGTTGCGAGAGTTCGTGCACTCGTGATTCGTTAGGTTTCCCTCGTCGAAGGTAGTAGGAGTTTTCGTCTCAGGAGTTGCCGGCAGCGCCGGAGTTTCCAGCGCCGCCTGACGTACCAGAATTCCCAGGGTTGGTGTTGCAGGCCACCTCTGCATAGGGGCCGGTGCTGGTCTGGGTGTCCCGCACAGAGCCATTCGAGTTCGTGATGGTGCAGGTAATCGAGCCGTTGCTTCCGCCGTTTTCGGCGGCGACGCTGACGATTCCGAGTCCGAGGGCGTCTGACCACGGAAGACTTTGATTGTTCGATTGGAACCAACGGCCGTTGTAGTTGACATCAATGTCCGCGTGGTCTCGAGTGCTACCGGTCACTGAGACGGTGAAGTTGTTCGAGGTCGAACTCGTCCCAGCCGAGTTATTGGGTGGTGACAGCACCGCCTTCGTAATCACGCCGATCACCAAGAGCCCGGGGATGACAATGAGGACCACATGCCACCACCTCAATTTCCGCTTCGGCGGTTGGAGTGATTCGGTGGTCGCCTGCTCCATGACCCTCCCTTACTCGGCAACAATCCTACGCAACACCGTTTCCAGGCGCTGGGGAGCCACCCACCCCAGCCATTGGACTTGACGTTGTAACGCGAATCGGCGCTCTCCTGGAATCCGTGGGGATGCGGCCGTGTTGCTGTTCACTCAATAGAGCCGGTTTTCGGACAGCGGCGTGCACGTTGGTCCAATCCGCGTCACCTCGACGCGTTGACGGGCAGCGGGCGTGCAGCCGGCGCCGCCGCTAAGTGAGCCGGGTTGCCCAAGGACGCCGGCTGCCCGGCCGCACCCGACGGCACAAGTGGGATGTCTGGTCCAGGTTGCCAAGGGAGTTCCGCTCAGTAACCGGCAGTTCCGGCCGGGAAATGCGATTCCGAGGGTGGCCAATGGAGATGGGTTCACCCAGAAGTGTTAGGCGTTGTACCACGTGAGACGCACGCAGCTTTCGGCAGTAGGAATCACCGTTACCCCGATGAGCTACACAGTGGGCACCTTTGCTCTGAGCCATGATTGGTCATGGCCAAAAAGTGTCATCGCACCCGGCGGAAATGCATCCGAACCTCCACCAAGGATGCCCTCTTGGTCGTGGGGATTGCCATGGTCATGACGGGCTTCCTCGGAGCAACCCATAAGGCTGGCAACCAGCTGGCCGCCGCTAGCCCCTCGACTTCATCGCAGGTATGGCTGTGCCGTCCGGGACTTCGGGACAATCCATGCACCCGCAATCTCGCGACGACGGTCGTTCGGGCGAACGGGACGACGTACATCCAGCCGGCCAGTCCAGCCAAGAACCCTCCGATCGACTGCTTCTACGTGTACCCAACCGTCAGCACCCAACGCACGGCCAATGCCAACCTCCACATCGATCCCCAGGAGAAAGCAGTCGCCACCGCACAGGCCTCGCGCTTCTCCCAAGTTTGCCGCGTCTATGCACCGATGTACCCCCAACTGACTCTTTCTGCGATCAGCAGCGGGATCCGTCCTCAATCAGCCGCTATTGCATACCTCGGCGTCCTCTCTGCTTGGAACAGGTATCTCTCCCATTACAACAAGGGCCGAGGCGTCGTTCTGATCGGACACTCCCAGGGCGCATCGCTCCTCATTGCACTCATCAAACGCGAGGTCGATCCGAACCCCTCAGAACGCCACCGGCTCGTGTCGGCGCTCTTGATGGGCGGCAATGTGACCGAGCCGACCGATGAGGTCGTGGGCGGAGACTTCGTCCACATACCGGCATGTGAAAGCTACGTCCAGACGGGCTGCGTCGTGGCCTACTCGTCATTCAGTTCGCTACCACCTGCCAACAGCTTCTTCGGTCGGGTGGGCACCAGCATCGGCGCACTGTCAGGTCTCTCGCCTACCTCCGCCGCCGGATTAGAGGTTCTCTGCACTAACCCCGCCGCGCTGGCCGGGGGGATCGGTTCATTGATTCCGTATTTCCCAACCAAAGCGTTCCCCGGCTCTCGATCCAGCCTTGAATATGGTGAAGCGTCGAAGCACACCGTTCGGACTCCGTGGGTGTCGTATCCGAACCTCTACAGCGCCCAGTGCGAGAGCTCAGGCGGCGCGTCCTGGTTGCAAGTGACGGACATCGCCGGATCCAAGGACAATCGACCGGTCGTGCAGCCGGTGCTCGGATCCAGATGGGGACTCCACCTCGACGACGTCAATCTGGCCCTCGGCAATTTGGTCCAACTCGTCCGAGACGAATCGGTTGCCTTCGCTCGTTAATCCTGCAGAATGCGCCGGACCCGCTCCGCGACGCGGGTTACTGGACGAACCGCACTGGTCCGCAGTGAGCATCCAATTAGTTCGTCTCCGACGTCGGTCGGCGACCAGGGTGCCCTCGTACATTGCCAGGCTCGGTCGGACACGCCAGAATCCTGGGGTGCTGACGTCGTCAGACACCGAGCGGTTTGTAGTGAATGGCTACCTCGTCATCCGGTCCGCGTTTGCCTCGGGTGTCGCGGAGCAGTCTCGCCGTTCAGCGGCGCAACAGATGGGGGTATGACCTGACGGAGCCCGACCACTTGGGACAGGCCAGTCGTACGCGGAGTAGCGACAGGAGACTGCTTCGACGAGGTCGCCACGCTCCTCGATTGCCCGGCGCTTTCTCTGACCAAGAGTCGGAGATCCCGCTGCCTTCATCGAGAGGTAGTGAGATATTTCTCACAGGCGCGGCCGGTGACGTGTTCGTGTGTCACCCCTTCTTGTTCATGCGGCGAGTTGCTCAACTCCGCGGTCACCCGCCGCGATTCGTCCAACCTCCGATATCCCTTCCGGGATCATTGCAGCTGGGGGCCAACTCGATCAGCTCTCGCCGGTGGCCAAAGAGATCCGGCTCGGTCTCGGTGGGGCGGTAAGTCCCTGCCACGTCCGAGCGAAGTGAGATATCCCAGATCGCGGAACGTCGGGACTGACGCCAGGTCGACCACCCGGTATCCGGCAATCCCGACGGTCAGCGCTCCCTCTCTTTGCAAGTATCTTCGACTGTGAGCGAAGCGGTTCTGGTAGGCGTCCGGGATCTCAGTTTGCAACGTCCCGACGGGCGAGTTGTCGCCTGGTCCGAGTTCGGGGACGAGGATGGTGTGCCCCTCCTGCGGGTTCCCGGAACACCCGGGTGTCGTTACTCCTTGCGGGCAGACCGAACCCCGTGGACGCAGCGGCACTTGCGGGTCATCACCACCGAGCGCCCAGGTTTCGGTGCATCGAGCCGATTGCTCGGAAGGCGATTCCGTGAGCCAGCCGACGACATAGCCGCAATCTTGGACCAGCTGGACCTTGCTGCCGTCCACGTCATCGGTGCCAGTGGGTCCTCACCACATCAGCTGGCATTCGCCTCCCGGCATCCCGATCGCGTCCGTGCGATGACAGTTCTCGTCGGTGCCGCGCCGCCGACGGAGGATGAGATCGGACAGATGATCGGGCTCAATGCTGATGCGAATCACCTGGTGCGCCAGGGCGATGTGGAGGGGCTGTACAGGCTGCTAGAGCCGATCCGGACCGCCATGCTGGCGGATCCGAATGCGGCCTTCCGGGAGATCATGGACCGTGCGCCAGACGCGGACCGCGCCGTCATGGCCGATCCCCAATGGCAAGCGGAGCTCGCCGTCGCCGCGCGGGAGGCGCTGCGACCAGGTCTGGACGGCTGGATCGATGAGGGCATCGCCATTGCCTCGCCATGGGACGACATCGACCTGAGCGCGGTCAGGGCGTCGGTGACTTGGTGGCACGCACCCAGGGACGCTAACGCCCCCCTGGCAGCGGCAACGCGTCTCATCGACCGCCTTCCGAACGCACGGTTGGTCCGGTTCGGGGAAGACGAAGGTCATCTTGCTGCCTATCACCGCGAGGGCGAGATTCTCGATGAACTTCTCGCTCGCGGGTAACGATCACAGAGCCATCCTGAAGGTGCATTCCCATGGGCTCTCAATGAGATCTGGGGTGTCACCTACCGCCCGGTGGGTGGGACGCTTCAGCCTAAAGAACGTCCGCAAACCTTGGCGCTCCAGCTTCCAGGGCGAGCTCAACGCCGTTCGCGGCGAAGCTGATCGCGTGGTACCAGCCGCACAACATCAACAAGTCGAGGACCTCGGCTTCAGCCAGCTCCTCGGATAGCTGTACCCAAAGTGCGTCATCAATGCGAGACCCGTCGTGCAGGGCATCTGCGACCTCGATCAGAACGCGATCGCGCGGGCTGCACCAGCACGCGTCCGTTGATGCGCCGTGGGTCAATGAGGTGACCTGTTCGGAAGTCAGTCCGACCCGGTCGGCGAAGAATGCGACATGGACACCCCATTCGTACTCACAGCCACAGCGTGCACACGTTCGATCGATCACGATCTCTCGGTCGCGCATCGCCAACGACAGGCGCTTGCTCAGCTCGTAGCTGCCCCAGGTCCCCATCGCCTCCGCCATGGCAAGGTTCTTCACGAAGGTACGGAACAAGAGTATGGGTGGAACGCCCGGTGGCATCATTGCCTCCAGGCGATGTCCTACGTCAGGTTCGTATGGCGGTTGCACGGGGCTGATCCTGGGCATGACGTCCTCCGGTGTTTTGTATTCCGAAACAATGACACGGTAACGTTTCGTAAATCGAAATGCAATGTCTCAAGGAGGGAGCCCGAATGGCCCGCAGCGAAACCCCCAAGCCGGGTCGGCAGGTGCGGGGATCGACCACGGGTCGTCCCCTCATGGCGGCGATGGATCTCCTGGGTCGGCGTTGGGCGCTCCGAATCCTCTGGGAGCTTCGAGTCGGGCCGACCGGGGCGAGAGCCCTTCAGGCCAAGTGTGACGGCATGTCGTCGAGTGTCCTCTACGACCGTCTCCGGGATCTTGCGGCATCAGGGCTCGTCGAGCGGACGCACGATGATCAGTACGTTCTGAGCGAACTGGGCGCGTCGCTCGGAACCGCCCTGAAGCCACTTGACACCTGGGCTACGTCGTGGGCCAAGTCATTGCGCAAAACCCCGTACGACGTGTGAGTTGGACGTTGTCCTTGCGGCTCCGGCCGGGTGTGCCCCCATCCGCCAGGACGGTGGGATGCTTCCGCTCGGCCGGGGAGGTCAGGTAATCATGTGTGTTCATGGTCAAGCCAGACGACGATTCGAGGAGTTCTTTAGAGAACAAGTTTCCGCGTCGTAGTTCGTCAAGAGCCGCACCGGGAGCCCTCGAAACGGCGAGCCAGACGCACGCACCATGGCTACTGGGTCGATCTCGAACGGCCGGATTCATCGACTCGGGTTCGTTGGTATGGCGGAGGTGACAGCGAAGAAGACGCCATCCGTAGCGCTGGTAAACAGTGGAGGGTCGATGCTCCTCAGTCTCGCACGGCTTCCGGACGAGTAAACAGGCCTGCCCCATACATTGCGCGCGGGTCGGTGGCACACTTTCGGGACCCGATCCCAACGGCCCCGATCGGTAAGGACGGTGGTCGCGCCAGGGCGCGAGTGACGGCCCTCGCGCGCATCGTCTTGAGGTCCGGAGGCTCCGAGAGCGTGGACCATGCTTCTCTGATGATCTGAGCCGGCGCCACGCAGCGGCGCCGGTCGACGAGCCACAGCGACTGGTACGTTGTCCCGACCTGGGGCAGCGTGGAACGGAGGACCCGTGTACCGCGAAGGTCGTGAACACATGTGAGTGCGATGGCAAGGGGAAGGCAGTGAAAGTGGGAACGAACAGTGAACTCGCCGTGTGGCCGAGCTGGCGGCACGCTGTCGTCGTCACGTCGGCGTTGTGTCTCGCGGTGCTCACGACCGGTGGTTCGCTCGCCGCCGCGGCAGCCGGCAGTTCCACGACGGCAGCATCGGGGACGACGCCGGTATACGAGATCGAGACGGCCAACGTCCATGGTCTGGGCAAGATCCTCGTCGACGGCCAGGGCTTCACGCTCTACGTCTTCGCGCCGGACAAGCATTCCGGTACGTCGAAGTGCTATAGAAGGTGTGCGGCAGGGTGGCCACCGCTGGTGCTGCCGAGCGGTGTCAGCAAGGCGCCGGCAGGTCCCGGAGTGCGCGCGTCGTTGCTCGGAAATACTAAGCGCAAAGACGGATCCGTCGAAGTCACGTACGCCAAGTGGCCCCTCTACACCTGGGTCATCGATTCTGCGCCGGGTGCCGTCACCGGGCAGGACCTCGACAGCTTGGGCGGCAAGTGGTACGTGATCACGCCGTCGGGAAAGCTCATCACCCGACACCTGTGATGCCGTGACGACCGTAACGGGCCGCGGCGCGGCCTCGGCAGGAGTCCGTAGGGGAACATGACTGTTTCCCGCCCCGTTTGGCCCGTTATGAGAATGCAGTCTCGATGCGTGTGTTTCCGAACCTGAGCCGCATCTCGGTGTCTTCGGCGGTGAAGTAATACCTGTACGCACCGCGAAAAGGAGGAGCGAGTCCGAAACCAAAGGACCGGGTTCGGACTATCAGATCGGAGCCTCCCTTTAGAAACCCCGATCTCTGCGTTCCAGGATTCAGCTGTACGCGGATGCCAGGGAAGTACTTCAGCCCATCGTCCGCAAGAACGGATTGTTTGATCGGCTCCATCTGCCCGTCGACACGCAGCCCTTTTGGATGATCACGACACCAACAACGACCACGACCACGCCCAAAAGAGCAAACGGCCATATCCCGTCACGCTGACTAGCTTGCCATCAGGACTGCCACCGCCTATCCCCGTATCGCCGGCCTGGAGTCCAGTCTGCGGGAACAACGGGCACATCACGACCGCAATTCCTCTATCTTGACCGCATTAGCCTCTAGTCTCAACTCATGGGGCAGGGCGATGTTCCTACGACCAGAGGCGGCCCTCTTCGACGACGTCGGGAGAAACGTCAGCTTGAACAGTTGGCCAAGGCCTCCGAAAGCCAGGTAACACCAAGACCGGTCTCGGTTCACATCAGAGTCATCGAGGATCAGAATGACCCTGGGGACGAGGATCAAGAGGCCTCAGTCGCTAACTCTCAATCACGTCCTACCGGTGGATTTCATGTGCGAGCCGTGCCGATTGATCAGCCTCTTGGCGAATGAGCAAAGCGCAAGGCGCGCTGCCCCACTTCATTGCCGCCGGCCCCGAGGCGGTTCCTGGGATCGCAGTCCGCAGGGGACCTGTGTAGCTGCAAAGGCTTCGCATTGTGGGTCGCCAGCAGCGGGACTGGCTCAGATCGATGCGAATACCTGCCAGTCCGACGAGACACCTTTCAGCGTCTGCATGCCGCGGTCGTCGAATTGAAGATCCGAGCCCTCGACTAGGTCATGCACGGTGCGCGACACGAGAACCTCCTCCGGCCCTGCCAATCCCGCGATACGTGCACCGATATGGATCCCAATACCTGCAATGTCGTCCTCTCGTCGCTCGATCTCCCCGGTGTGAAGGCCTGCGCGAATCACGATGCCTTCCCCCGACTTTGTCGCGCAGCACTCGTGCACAATGGACTGCACGAGTGGGGCTGTCAAAGGTCACGAGGGCGCCGTCACCCGTGTGCTTCCGATACGACCCCCAAATTTTGCAACGATCCGACGACTTTCAGAATCGTGACGACCAAGGATGTCATGCCATAGGTGGTCACCGGCCTCCGTGGCCACTTGGGTCGACTCGACGATGTCCGTGAAAGCACCGTTGCCAGTATCCGATCGATATCGCTATCGGCAGCTGGCGTACCGGTGAGAAATTCCTCAATTGCGTCGAGCGCAGGAGCCCACTCGCGGGCGTCCCACCCACAAAGCATTTCGCCAGCAAGCTCGACGAACTGGGCGTTCCGTAGTGCGCTGGCCAGAGCATGACCACGGGCAATGCCCATGATCGGATCGTCAGAGCGGTGTACGACGAGCGCAGGCGTCCAAATCGCTGGCAGTATTGGCCGGGCGTCGATTGCCAAATTCGACCGCATGATCTCGACGACGAGACGTGGCGACGCACAAGCACGTTCGTACCGTCCCAGTTGTTCGAGGATCGCCGGCGTAGGTGGTGCATCGACGAAGACTCCAAGAAGCTGGCCCGTGCCCCAGTTGCGTATGACATAGTCGAGAAATCGCGGCACGTCGAAATCAGCGCTTGCTGGGTCGTCCTCAGGGGCATGGCGATGGTAGTCAGGTGAGACATTTGTCGCCCCCGTACCGGGTGCGGGTGTGGGGCGCCTGGGTATCAGGCGTTCCGTGAAAGGAGAACGCGCTCGGCATTCGCCAGCGTTGCCCTCATGTCCGATCGCAGAGTTTCCGCTCGTTCTCGGATGATGCTTGAAGCTTCGGCCGGGTGCTGTTCCGCCCAAATGCGGGTGAAGCTGTAGTTCGGTCCGTGCTCGAATCGCTCCACAACGAGTGTGCCGGTGCCTTCTACCGCCAGGGTGTAGGACCATCGTGAAGAAGGGTTATCGGGTTCAAGGACCGTCCAAGCGAACCGAGTCCGATGGTCGCACTCGGTGACGTGACACGGGACCTCCCATTCGTCATCACCGCGCCGATTCTTTCCGCTGAACTGGGCGCCGACCCCTCGCTCCTCCCCGAGCCAATGAGCTTCGACATGTTCGGGTCCGAGCCCAGCCATCCGTTCGATATCTGTCAGGAGTGCCCACACCGCGTCGATGGGCGCATTGAAATGGTGGGTGACCTCCACTTTCATGACCGACAAAAGCCTTGGAATATCGATCCGTTCCGTACTCACGCTAGAGAGTGTTGCCGATGCGGACGGCTGGCCGCCCTTGATGACCTAGCCGTGACCACCCGCAGTTCCGTCAACCAGCAGGCAGGTGGTCGGGGTACCTCGGAACTTGCCCGCAAATGTCTGGCCATCCTTTGTTCAGCGGCATCGATGCGGACCAGGTGGAGGGCGTCGCCGTCGTAGCCAGAAACCTGGATGCCCCCGTTCGCCTGGGACTAGCAATCGGCTCGCCTTCCTTTGCTCCAGCATGTGTTGTCGCCGGTCAACGATGGGCTGATGAAATGATGGCCGTCACAGATTTTCGGCCGGGCCCCGACACTTCGGCGAGTTGGCGGATCGACGCGCCAGCCCGGTGGGCGACGCGAATCATGTCGTCGCGAATTGCCGCTTCTTTTTCGACCCGTTCTGCACTGAGGCCGACTACGACGAGGGCAGAGCCGGCTTCGCCATCGTCTCCACCTCGATACTTGTCCATTGCCGTCGTCGCCGCGTGTACGTCGGAGCCGGAGTAGCTCATTCTTCCTGCCTGAGTCCGCGGGCGAGTTTATCCCGGATAGCCATCAGAAGCGGTACTCGAGGTGACGTGTCCGCTCTCGCCTCGGCGTCGTTGAGGTGCGCCAAGGTCATTCCGAGGAGTTCGAGGGCCTCGATCCGTTCCAGCCCAGCTTCAATCGTTCAATTACAGCCACCGCTGGCCCATTTAGGACCACTCCTCGTGGCCAGTGGCCGAGGGCGCGTCGACGCGGCAATACGACCCTGAACACCCTTGGTGAAGACACCGAGGTGACTGGCCATTTCGCCGGTTCGAGGCGTCTCTCGAAAGACATCAAATCCGTACTCACAAGCGAAACTGCCAGTCGGGATTTGCGATCGTCCTTACGGCGACGCGCTCGGCACTGGTAGCGCGACGAGTCGGCTTCAGCCCGTCTTGCTGAGGTTCGCGGCCACGGCCGCGGCGGCATCCTCGGGCAGGCGCCGGGTGATGTGCGGGTCCCGGTCGGTCGGCGGCTTCTCGAAGCTCGGGCACTCTGGGTTCACCACGCCTGCCATCGGGTCGACCCACCCTGGGTTCCGCTTGTGGGCGTACTCGATGAACGCATTGACGTCCCTTGAGGTCAGGTACGGCGCTGCCAGCTTGATCTCGTCCTCGGACCAATCCCACCAGCGGATCTCGAGCAGCGCTGCGATCTGCTCGGCCGAGAAGCGGTAGCGGATCAGCTTGGCCGGATTGCCTCCGACGATGGCGTAGGCCGGGATGTCCTTCGTCACGACCGCCCCGATCCCGACGATCGCGCCGTCGCCGATGGTGCAACCGCTCAGGACGACCGTCTGGTGGGTGCAGTAGACGTCCGATCCGATGACGGTGTCCTTGCTGGGGGCCGGGAAGCCGTCGTCACCGATGCTGTCGAGGCCGAGGTTCACGGCGAGCGGGAACGTCGTCACCCGGTCCGGCGGGTGGCCGCCGCCGAGATAACAAAGCGGCCCCGTCGACGAGTAGTTGCCGATGAACAGCTGCGTGTTGTCGAGCATCGTCATATGCAGCCCCGGCACCCCGTAGGTGCCGCGACCGATGTGCACCCGGCCGGCCCGTTGGGCCCGCCGTAGCACGCCGAGGTCGCGTGGGATGAAGCCCTGTGCCTTCTGCCGGCTGCGGATGTTCTTCGCGTAGGCCGTGGCGTACTTCAGTTCGTCGACGATTCGTCCCACCGGTGCCCTTTCCTCCTCGAACGGCGCGGGTTGGCGCCTGCATGTCGGTTCTGGCCCCGGAAAGCCTCACCAGGATGCCACCCTCGGTAACGAGGATCTCCGGCGATCCTTCCGGACGTCGCTGGCGCCGGAGCCTGCTACCCCCAGAGCCCGCTCCCGCCCGAGAAGCGCTCGTTGAGCTTGCCGCTCAATCCGGGGAAACGCTTGCGCACCTGCTCGTAGGCCTCGGGGATGACGATGCGGACGCATTTGGCCGTCTCGTCGAGCAACCCCCGGGCGATCGGGCGCCAGGCCCGCCGCCGCCACCGCTCGTAAGCGGCCGCTTCGGACGGCTCGAAGGGTGAGGGCAGAGGGCTCGGGCTGACCTGTGCCTCCCGGCCGTACGCCCGCCGGAGCTGGCGCGAGATCCGCCGCCCCCGCGTGTCGAACAAGTACGGGTACGGCCCGGCGGGCGGCAGGCTCTCCTCGTAACCGATGAGGGTCTCCGCGTACTCCTTGCAGAGCTGGAATACCGAGCTGTCGTCCGGCAGTTCGTTCTCCGTCGTGTGTCGGTGGCGCACGGAGAGCCTCTTGGGCGTGCTCGAGTCGAACGCATGAAAATGGAACAGGCGAAGGCGGTCGCCCGTGGAGGTGATGTAGTACCCATCGGCGTCCTGTGCCAGTGGGCGTTCGGACAGGTTCGCCACGCCCACGTTGTAGCCGGCGTGGCGGAGCGACGCCGCTCCGAACAACGTCGCGCCGATGTCCATCCATTTCTGGTCCACGAACAATCCCGCGAGCGGGTCGTAGAGGCACTCGGTCTGCAGGTGGCCCCACCACCAGTCGAGCATCTCGCCGGAGCGCCGATCGAACCCGCCGAAGCCGAGGTTGTTGACGCCGACCAGCAACATGTGCCCGTCGGTGATCTCAGCATCGCGCGGCGGGGGGCGGAGGAAGTGCGGCGTCAACAAGATCCCGCCCTCGGAAGCCGACAGCGCGGGCGAGAGCTCGGTCATCGACGAGACCACGTACGTGTCGGGGTCCAAGTAGAAGACCTGGTCTGCGTCACGCAGCAATTGCTTGAACAGCAGCGGCTTGATCGCCGTCGCGAATTCGACGAGGTCGTAGGACATGACGAGCTCCATGACCGTGCGCCGGGGCAGGCCGAGGACCGCGGTGCTCAGGCAGTCGACGCCCTCGAGTTGCGGCAGGCTTTCGTCGTCCGCGTGGTCGATGAAGAGGATCTTGAGCCTGCCGCCGTCCTCGTGCCGCCGCAGGCTCTCGGCCAGCGCGAGCGCCTTGGGCAGGTAGTTCGTCGAGAGGACTGTGCAGAAGGTGCGCGTGGTCACGGCGTTCGGCCGGGCGGTCACAGATCGCACAGCACGTACCGTGCCGCCCTCCGCCCGGAGGGACGAGGGTACCAGACCCGGTTTCTGCCCCTGGGCTGCTAGAAGATGAGGCCGTGAGCCCCGCCTCCGAACCCGCACCCCGCACCCGCACCCGCCCCCGCTGACGCCACTACGCGCTTTCGCCCCGGCATCTATGCGGCAACCCATCCCGACCGCCCGGCGGTCATCACCTCCACCGGCAAAACGGTCACCTTCGCCGAGCTCGAGGAACGGAGTTGCCGGCTGGCCCAGGCGCTCCACGCCCACGGCCTGCGGGAGGGGGATCACGTGGCCGTGCTCATGCTCAACGACGAACGCGCGCACGAGGTGGTGTTCGGCCTCCAGCGCGCCGGCCTCTACTACACCATGGTCAACACCCACCTCACGGCGGAGGAGGCCGCGTACATCGTCGAGGACTGCGGTGCGCACACGCTGATCACCTCAGCGGGACTCAAGACGCTGTCCGCCGACATGATCCCGCTCACCCCGAACGTCGACCTCCGTCTCGTCGTCGGCTACGGCCCCGTCCCCGACAGGCACACCGACTACGACCAGTTCGTCGCCCCCCACCCCGGCACACCCCTCGACGAGGAGCTCGAAGGCTTCGCCATGCTCTACTCGAGCGGCACCACCGGTCACCCCAAGGGCGTCCGCCGTCCGCTGTCCCACCAGCCCTTCGGCACCTCGGCCACCCTGGTGCCGATGCTCGAGACGATCATGGGGTTCAAGGAGGGGGACGTCTACCTCAGTCCCGCCCCGCTGTATCACTCGGCGCCGCTCGTCTGGTCGATGACCATCCAGCGCATGGGCGGCACCGTCGTCCTGATGGACCGCTTCGACCCCGAAAGAGCCCTCGAGCTCATCGAGGAGCACAGGGTGACCCACGCCCAGTTCGTGCCGACCATGTTCGTGCGTATGCTCAAGCTCTCCGACGAGCAACGAGCCGCCCACGACGTCACGTCGCTCCGCTCCGTCGTGCACGCCGCCGCGCCCTGCGCCCCCGAGGTCAAGAAGCGGATGATCGAGTGGTGGGGCCCGATCATCCACGAGTACTACTCGGGCACCGAGGGCCTGGGCCTGACCTGGATCACCTCCGAGGAGGCGCTCACCCATCCCGGCTCTGTCGGCCGGTGCATCTGGGGCGAGGCGCACGTCTGCGGCGAGGACGGTGAGGACGTGCCGGCCGGAGAGGACGGCGTCGTCTACTTCGGGACCCGCGCCGGCGTGACCTTCGAGTACAACAACGACCCCGAGAAGACGCGCCAGTCCTTCAACGACAAGGGCTGGGCCACCTTGTGGGACGTGGGTCACCTCGACGAAGACGGCTACCTCTACCTGACCGACCGCAAGCAGTTCATGATCGTGTCGGGCGGCGTCAACATCTACCCCCAGGAGATCGAGGCCGTCCTCGTGCTGCATCCGGCCGTGGGTGACGTCGCCGTCTTCGGCGTCCCCGAGCCCGAGATGGGGGAGGAGGTGAAGGCCGTCGTCCAGCCCGCCCCGGGCATCACTCCCGGCCCCGAGCTCGAGCAGGAGATCATCGCCTTCTGCCGCGAGCACCTCTCCCATTACAAGTGCCCGAAGTCGGTCGACTTCGTCGATGAGCTCCCGCGAGGGGAGAACGGCAAGCTCTACAAGAAGCCCCTGCGCGACGCCTACTGGGCGAGTTCGGCGCCGAGCACGACCTGAACCGAGTCAACCGGCGGGCGCACGTCGGCGTACCAGGCCAGGACCAAGGCAACGAAAGCGCCGAACAGCAGCACGGCGGTGATGCCGATCGCCTCCACGACGGGGCCCACGAGCAGGTTGCCGACGCCGACCGTGCCCCCGAAGCCCATCATCCACAACGCCATGACCCGGCCCCGCACGCCCTCGGCGAGTCGCGCCTGCAGCGTTGTGTTCAGAGCGGTGATGAAGGCGAAGTAGAAAGCGCCCGTCACCGCGACGTTGATGTACGCCGGCAGGGCCCCGCGCTCGAGAGCGAACGCGCACAGCGTCAGCGCGTACCCGACCAGGCACGCCCGCACCAGCATCGGCTTGGAGGTACGGGCGAAGACGGTGCCGATGGAGATGGCGCCCGCCAGCGCACCGGTGCCGAAGCACGCGTACAAGATGCCGTAGTCGGGCGACTTCGACAGGTTGATGCCGAGATTGTGCGCCGCCACCACCGGCATCTGCCCGATGAAGGCGAGCGCCAGCAGCGAGAACACGAACACCGTGACCAGGCAGCGGCCCACGACCGGGTCCTGGCGCGCCACCCGGATGCCGGCCGTCAGCTGGCGCCATCTGCTTCCCTCGCTCGCGTGCGGCACCGCCGGCAGCGTCACCATCAGCAAGGCGGCCACCACGAAGAGATAGGTCGCAGCGTTGCCAACGAAGACCCAGGCCGGCCCGATCAGCGAGTACAGGACGCCGCCGATGACCGGCCCGATGACCCTCGACGCGTTCATCTGGGCCGAGTTCAGCGAGATGGCGCCGGGCAGGTCCGCCTTGCCGACCAGTCCGGGGAGGATCGCCGAGTAGGCGGGCCCGAACATCGCGCTGCCGCACCCCACCAGCAGGACCATCACCACCAACAGCACGTGCGAGGGGTGGGGCGACGTGACGACCAGGGCCACCCCGAGCGAGAACACGAGCTGCTCGAGGGAGAGGAGGATCAGGAAACGCCGCCGGTCGACCTTGTCCGCCAGCAGGCCGCCGACCATGGGCAGCACCAGCGTCGGTCCGAGCTGGGCGAAGATGATGATGCCGACGAACGTGGCGGAGTGGGTGAGGTCATAGGCATAGGCGCCCAGGACCACGTTCTGCATCCAGGTGCCGATGTTGGAGGCGAAGGCACCCAAGAAGACGATCCGGAAGGTGCGGTGCGAGAGCGCCGCCCTGGCCGTACCGCTCCGAGCTGGGACGACGGTGTCCCCGTCGACGACCGCGTCCTCGATCTCCTCGAGGGAGATGCCGCCCGGTTCTGCCCGGGGTCCACCCGGCGTGCCTCCCATCTCCGATCCCCCCAACCGCCTCTCGGGCGTGGGTCGATCGGGAGGAGAAGCGGGCGGCACGGTGCAGCCAATTTAGGCCAGGTTCATGCCAGGGTTCCCAGGGCACCCGCCCGCGACCCATCGCCGGCCCCAAGAATCTCTCGCGGTTGTATACGCCTCAGCTTCCGGGCCCGTCCCGTGTGTCTATATGGTCCCTCAAGTCCGCCCTTGGCCAAATGATCAGCCCGTATACACCCACAGCGAAGCGGGCGTCGTGGTTCGTCCGGCCACAAATACAACTGCGGAGAAAGACGCCGACCGTTCCCATATACAGCAGACCGAAACTCGGCAGCCACCCCTAACCGAATACGGCCTCGAGAGAAACTCAGCGCGTCACGGGCCCTGCGGCGAGCACACGTCGCCACAGGGGTCGCTGAACGAGGTGACCGGCGCCAACGGCACTGTCAGTGAAGAAGCTGCCGCGGCATTGCGCTGCAGGTCGTAGATCCCACCGAGCAAGTGCGGCATCTGGGCAACAGACGGCAACAGGTGCGGCGTGTCTCCCGTCGTGATGGTCACCCGGAGCCGCCAGCCGGCCGGGAGTTCTGTCATCGTCGGGAAGACCGCGATGTCCTGGCCCGTCACCTGGCCCGGCAGGATCGGCTGCGCCGACCCCTGGGTCAAGGGATGGACCGGCAACAACACGGCGCCCGAGGACGCCGTCCATGTGCTGGTCGGATCGAGAGCCCGCAGCGACCCCAGCAACGCCCCCGATGACATCGGCAGGCTCTCGCCGGTGGGCGAGACGGCTTCGACGGTTGCCGCCAGTTCGGTATCGGTGGTGTTCGCCTTCACGTACACCGTCGCGTCGATCGGGCCCGCCACCACCGCCGACGAGGTGAACGGCGCCGAGGTGTAGACCAGCGATCCCGGCCCCGCCCCCAGAGTCACATCGTTCAAGTCGCATGGGTCGTTCGTGCGAAGCGACTGGAATCCCAACGCGAGCGCCCCCGCACCCCACTGGTCCGTCTGGATGTCACATGGGCTCGACACGCCGGTCCAGAGCACCCGATCCGCACCGATACCGGATGTCGGCGCCGTCGTCGACAGCGTCCCGTCGTTCGGCGACACCCCGTCCGTCCCGCTCGGGCCGGCGCCGAAGTAGTAGGAGGCCGCAGTGGCGTTTGGCAGTGGCCAGTCCGCCGCGTCGACCCAGGTCCCCGTCCCCGAGCCCGAGTTGCGGATGTCGAGGTGCAACGGTGTCGTGGTCGTCGAGAGGGGCGTCTGCTCGCCCAGCAACCACGTGTCGAACCACTCGAGCTCGAGCGCGGAGATGTTCACACCTGAGCCGGTTGTGACGTGCTGCCACGGCCCCATCAGCAGCTGGTAGCGCGGCGTGACGGGCTGGCCCGGCGTCATCGCGGCCGACTGCGGTCGCCCGTCGGAGAGGTTCTGAAGTCCGACGTAGTTCAAGGGCTCGCCCGACTCGAAGAGGTCGTTCCAACCGCCCACCAAGAAGGCGGGAATGTGGTCGGCGACCACGGCCGACAGGTCACCCGCCGGGCTGCGCGCCGCCCAGTACGGGTCGTCGTACGCCTGCGGGCCCTGGCCCGTCTCGATCGCGAGCGCCTCTTTCAAGAAGTCGACCAGGACGGGACTGTGGGCGACCACATCGGGAGTCAGTCCCAGGAGCCCGAGCGCCAGGAGTTGCGTGTCGCCGCTCGACGCCGCCTCGACGAGCGGCTGTAAGGCCGGGTTGGTCAGGTTCAGACCCGACAACAATGCGATGTAGGTCGCGTCGAACTCCGCATCGGGAATGCCACCCTGTGTCACGGTGTCGGCATAGATGTCGTTCCCCGCAATGATCGGGAACATCGCTTTGATCGGCGACGCCCTGCCCGCCGCCGCCACGGTCTGGAACTGGTCGATGCCCATGTAGGACTCGCCGAACAGACCGACCTCACCGTTGCTCAGGGGCAGCTCGGCGGCCCAGCGAGCCAATGTGACACCGTCGGTGGACTGGGCCGGGTCGAAGAGGTCGAACGTGCCGCCCGAGTCGCCCGTGCCGCGCACGTCGGCGATCACGACGATATACCCGCGGTCGACCAGATAGTTCACGTCGGTCTGCGCGATCGCCGCCGCGTAGACGATGAAGGCCTTGCCATAGGGCGTCTGCTGCAACAACACCGGGAAACGCCCGGCGGCCGCCGTCGTGGTGCCGGCCGCTGTCGGGAAGTAGACGTCGGCCCTCAGCACCGTGCCGTCGGTCATGGTTACCGGCTGGTCGAGCATCGCACCCGTGCCGTATACGGCCGGCTGCGGCGACCAGGTTGCGGGGTCGGAAGCGACGCTGCTCGTCGTGGCGCCGTTCTGCCCCGAATTGCTCGCCGACCCACGTGCAACAGCGCCTGGTGCTGCGCCCTTCGAACCGACGCCAACGCCCTCGACCTTTCCGCGACGTGCGCCGGCACCTTGGCCGCCGACTGACCGCGTCGACGACGTGCGGTGCGCGGCCAGACGCACGTCGGCCGGACCGTGCGGGCCGGGAAGGAACTGCCCGACGACGAACGCGGAGAACGGGATCGCCAGCGCGCACGTCCCCATGCACAGGCGCCACGACACCGTGCCCCGCCAGCCGCGCCACCTGCGTTGGCGGCGCCACCCGCGCGTCACGTGCTGTCTTCGATGTTGCGCCGGCAATCCGAAACCCCCCGGGCATCCTGCCGGCCCCGACCGGGCCGTCTCCTCGTTCCCAAGGAGAACGTGGGTCTTGGCCCTGACCTGCGGTGGCGGCCATCCGGTGCACCGGGGTGCATCAGCGTTCCAGCCGGAGCGCCCCGTTCCTCCTGCTCCGACGACATGCTGGCGCGGCCCGGCCGCAGCGCCGTCGGGATGGTCAGCCGCCGGTCTCGTCGCCCGGCGATCGCCGGGGCGGGACTACACCCGGCGGTCGCTGAACGCGTTGACCAACAAGGCGAGGCCGATGCCGAAGATGAGGCTGAAGATCGCCGCCAGGATCACGTACTCGCCCGTGTGCGGCGACGACGGGCTGGACGGTGGGGTGGCGGTGGAGATCACCCGGCCCACTTCGGTGTCCGTGCCCTGGGTTGCCGCAAACTGGTACTCCTGCAGTTGGTTCTCCAACGAGGTCTGCTGGTTCTCGAGGTCACCGAGCTGGACTTCGTCGGCGGTCTGGCTGACGCCGACCGGCGTCGACCTGATGATGTTGTCCAGGTTGGAGATCGACAGTTGCAATATCGAAAGCTTGTTCGACACCTGGTTTGCGGCGGAGTTGAACACACCCTTGTCGATACCCCGCTCGAAGTTGATGTAGGCGTTTGCGTAGGCGTTCGCCGCTGCCGCCGCGGTTTGCGGGCTGCTCGACGATGCGGACACGGTGACCACGTCGGTGGTTGCGAGCGTTCCCACCTGAGCGACAGATACCGAGGGCGGATTGGGGATCGTCCGGGCCACGATGTTGGACACCGACGAGCTCTGCATGACCTGGATGACGTCCTGCACGTTCACGAGCGCGGTGGTCGCGTTGTTGGCGGTCTGGGACGAGAAGAGAGCCGACACGGGCGGCTCGAGCAGCACGGTGGCCTTGCCGGTGTAGGTCTTCCCTGCGACCGCGCAATACCCGAGCACGCCACCCACGCCGAGGACGAAGACGACGATGATGATCCATTTGCGGTCCCACAGGACACGTCCGTACTCCGCAATTCCGGAACGCTCACCGGCTGGCGCGGCCAGCCGAGGCGCGCCGATGCGGTCGGGGTTCTCAGTCACAAATGCCCGAACCCGCTGTGTCTCCGCTCTGGTTGGCGGGGCATCCGTCTCACTCTTGACCTGATCCATTTGGGAGATTAACCCGCAAGGTTTGACTTCCTTGTGGTTCTCCATCTCAGCCAAACGATTGATTCATCTCCGACGAAGGGAGGATTCGAAATGTTGGAGGGGTCCGCAAGTCGAATTCTTTGTCTCTCCCCGCAGTCCCCCCTGTATTTTTAGGGGGTGCAGGTGGCCGAAGCGTGGACGAACTGGAAAAGGGCTTCGAAACGAGAAGACCTCTTCGTGTTTATCTCGCGTGGCCTCCTCTACGTGGGCATGTTCTTCCTGCCCCTACTGCGTTTCAAGGCCACCAAGGGCCTAAACGTCAGCGACGCCATCTTCCTGCTGGGCTTCGTCTTCCTGATCCTGGCCCGCAAGCCGCCAGCCCGGGCCCCACGGACACCGGCGTGGTTCGTCGGCGCGTTCATGTTCCTCCTGGCTGGACTGCTCGCCAGCACGCAGGCCGACGCGGTTCCGCAATCGGTCGTCGTCGTGTTCAACGCCATCTACGTATTTTTCATCCTTCAGTACCTGCTCCGCCAGCAGCTCGGCACGACTCTGCACCTCCAACGCGCGATCGGGTCCTTCATCGCCGGTGTCTCGCTTTCGGCCTTTGTCGCGATCCTGCAGGTCACGCTGCATGTCTTCCTCCCCAAAGCAGGGTCGATCGCCGCGGGGAGCGGAACCATCGGCGGCAACTCGCGGGCGGTCGGCCTGAGCAACCAGCCCAACCTCGCCGGCGTCGTGTTCGCCCTGGCCATCATCATGGGCGTCGGGCTGCTGATCCAGATCGGCTGGCGACGGCACTGGTACCTCAGCTGTTGCGTCTTCGTGATCGTCGCCGCACTCCTTTTGGCCGCAAGCGTCTCGGGCATGGGGACGGTGATCGTCGGGCTGCTGGTGCTCTTCATCGCCCGGGGAGTGCCGGTGAAGACGGTGGCGTCCGTCGTGCTCGCGGTCGCCGCGGTGTACGTACTCGTCTTCGGCGTGATCGACCGCGGCTCGAAACTCGATCCCATCACCCGCATTGAGAAGACGACCAATGCGAACGCCGGAACGGGCGGCGGGACGCTGCAGCTTCGCATCGATACCATCGATAAGGCGTGGGGCGAGATCCTCCAAAAGCCCATCACGGGGCACGGGCTGGACCAGCAGACGCTGGCCGTCTACTTCGACAAGTCGCTCTACGTGTACTACCCGCCGCACAACCTCATTGCGTTGTACTGGTACGGGGGCGGCATCTTCATGTTGGTCGGCCTCGTCATCATGGTGGGTTCCTCCCTCAGTCGGCTCCTGCACGGCCGATTACGAGCCGGAAAGGATTGGGACCCCATGCGCGATGTGGTCCTCGCGGCGTGCATCGCCGTCCTATTCTTCGCGATGCAAGGCCCTGAACTGGTCGACCGATGGTTCTGGATTCCGTTCCTGCTCGCCTTGACCTTCCGCGACTTCGCCCCACCGCCGGCGCCCTCGGCTGATGCGATCGCACTCCTTGTCACCGCTCCGGAGACCTCGGTCAACGGCCAACCCCGCCGTGTCCGCGGGACGGTGGGGCGGGCCGCTATGTCGGAGACGGCGACGATCGAGGCGTCCGACCGCCGCGGAGGCCGGCACGCCGCGCCCTCCCGGGGTTCTCCGTAGCGCGTGGCGACCACCGAACCAACGGGGGCAACGACTCGGCCACGTCGCGCCCGCAGCGCCAAAGCGGCTCCGTCGAGCTTCACCGGCCTCAGCGAGATGTTCGACGACCGGATCTTGGGCACCGACAGCGCGCACGTTTTCTTCGTGAGTGCCCAGGCGCTCGCCGCACACGCCAAGCTCGTCGTCGAGGTCGGGTGCGGCCGCGGCGCCGCGGTCGAGCTCGATCAGCCCGGTGGGCCCTGGCAGGACCTGCGGGGCAAGGGTCGCACAGTCATCGGCATCGACGTCGAAGACGCGGGCACTGCCAACCCGGTCATCGACGAATTCCGCCTTATCGGCGCCGACGGTCGCTGGCCTCTGGACGACGCGTCGGTCGACCTCGCCGTCAGTGACTACGTCCTCGAACACGTGACCGACCCCAACACGTTCGTCACGGAGTTGGCCCGCGTCTTGCGCCCAGGCGGCAGCTTCATTGGGCGTACGGTCAGTCGCCGTTCGCTGCTCTCGGTCGTCGCGCTCATCGTGCCCAACGAGCGTCATGCCGGCGCCGTGGCCCGCCTGCAGCCGGGCCGGGAGGCCCGGGACGTCTTCCAAACTGCCTACAAGATGAACACGCGCGCGGACCTGGCCCGAGTGTTCGACGCCGACTTCGAGTGGGCGCTCGCCCATCGCACCGGGCTCGAGCAGTATTTCAAGCCGTGGCCCCGTCTGCGAAGGGTCATCGGCGCCACCGAGCGCTATCTGCCGACCAGCGTTTGGATGGGCCTCGTCGTCTTCGCCCGCCGGCGTCCCTGAGGCCCGACCGGTCCTACCCCATCGCATTCGGCCTGTGGCCCGCATGCCCCAAAACTGGCCGAACGATCGCTCGATGGGTTACCCTGGCTCCGTCTGGCAAGACAGAGGGGGAGCGGGGAAGAGGGGTCAAAATTGATCATGCCGGGCGCCCTCGGGCCGTACCCGCACAAGACATAGACGTGGTCCGCCTCTCCCCGCGCCTGCGCCCGATGTGGCCCTATCTCAAGCCCGCGTACACGCAGGCCACTCGGATGGTCGCGCCGGTGACCGTGCGTGCCAGCTCTATGCGCGGCGGCTATCTACCGACGGGTCACGTCGAGAGCATGGAGGAGGCCGCGGGCACGACCGGCGGTCGCTGCCTCACGGTCCGCCCGCCTGAGATGCTCACCCGCACCGTTCCAAAGGGCTTCCCCGACCGCAGCGCGAACTACGTTCCCTGGCTTTCCGAGCACGTCCGCCGCGTTGCCGTCGCCGAGCTCCCGCACGGCCGCGTTCTCTCGCCGCACAATGCCGTCATTACGGGCAACGACGACCTGCTCGTCGAGGTGAGCCTGTACTTCGGGACCCGTCGGGCCCGCGAGCACCCGATCTTCTTACGTCCCTTCCCCGGCATGCCCCTTGAGGTCGGCGGGCGTCTCGGCATGCTCGCACTGCAAGGCGACTCCAACTACTACCACTTCATGATCGACGTGCTACCACGCCTCCGCGTTCTCGAGCAGTGTCCCGAGGTCGCACCACCCGACCTCTGGTACGCGCCCAAGGCCACCGACTTCCAGCGCGAGTTGTTAGAAATGATGGGCGTCGACCTCGACCGAGTCCTCGATAGCTCCGAGAACCGCCACGTGATCTCCGAGACGCTGGTTGTCCCGTCGCCCCCCGCCATGACTATCGTCAACCCGCCTTGGGTGGCCGAGTTTTTGCGCCGCAAGCTGCTGCCGCCGAAGATCAAACGAATCGCAAGTCGGGCGATATACATTACGCGCGGCGACTCCATGAACAACCGCCGCGTCGACAACGAAGCCGAGCTAATGGACTACCTCAGCGGCCGTGGCTTTGAGATGGTGGATCCCGGCAAACTGTCCGCGTCCGAGCAGATCGAGACGTTCGCCCAAGCGGCGATGATCGTCGGCGCGCACAGCGCTGGTCTCGTCAACTTGACATTCGCTTCTCCGGGTGCGGCCGTGGTCGAGCTCTTTCCCTCTGGCGGCGTTAACACCTGCTACTGGAAGCTGGCCGAGTCCGTGCCCGGCCTCGAGTACCGCTACGTCCTCGGCATGGGCGAACCCGAACGGGTGTCGCAGTCGGAGCTTCTCGTGAGCGACATACAGGCCGACATTCGGGCTATCAGGCACACGCTCGACGATCTCGGTTGGCCCGGGTAGCCGAGGACGGCTCGCCCGGCCCCCCTTTTCTGCATCAGGCCTTCCTGGCGTCTACGCATCGCACCAATGTCGCCCGAACGTCGGACGCGGTGCGTCGCCACGTGAAATCGGACGCGTACTTCACGCCGGGCGCGAGGTCCTCGGTGCTCTGACGGAACGCGACCGGCACAGCTCGTGCCAGTGCGGGCGCGTCCCACCCCTCCATCACGATGGCGAGGCCGCCGGTGACTTCGTAGAGCGCTGGGTCGGGGGTGACGATGACGGGCATGCCAAGACGCAGCGCCTCGACGACCGGCAGACCGAAGCCCTCATAATCGGAGGGGTAAACAAGGAGCGACGCGCCGGTGAACTGGCGGCGGAACTCGTCGGGGGCGAGCCAGGGCCGGACGGTCACGAGCTCGGCCAAGCCCCTGGCCCTCACGTCTGCCTGCACCTTTATCCGCTCCGCTCTGGGCAGCCCGGTGAGCACGAGGGGTGACGGGTCGCCGCCCTCACGTCGCATGAGTTCCCACGCGTCCAGGACGAGGCCGACGTTCTTGTTGCCCCACTGACCGAAGGCCAGCGCATACCCGTCCGGGTTCCGTTCGCCGGCGCCAGGCCACCTCAGGACGTGGTCGGCGCCGAGCTGGGCCACGGTGATCGTGTGGTTCCGCAGCCAGGGATGGAGGCGCAGCAGGTCCGCACGAGTGCGGTGCGAGATCGTCACGATGGCGTCGGCGCGCCGGTATCCGGCGGTGTAGGACACCGCGCGCAACAAGCGCCTGCGGTACGTGAACTGGTGCGGCTTCATCTGGTGGCGCAGATCGAGAGCGATGATGACCCGGGGGCAAGGGAGCGGCCCGATGGTCGTGGCCGGCGTCACGCCCAGCATGGCGTCGGCTCCTAGACGCCGGCAGAGCGCTGGGACCGCCCTTTCCATGACCGACATGCGTGTCCCCTGCACGGGGTGCACGGTCATGCGCGCGGGGAGCTCGAGCTCGATGCCGTGGCGGAGGACGACGTGCACTTCGTCGGACTGGTCCCACCCCCGCAGGAGGTTCTCCGTCATCACTCCCAGGCTCGTATCGCGTACGGGCCAGGCATTGACCACGATTCTCACGGGCCGCACGGTAGCGCGCACCCAAGAGTGGCCCCTCCATTGGCAGGCCATCGTCCGTCCGCGTCGCGACCCAGGCTCGTAGCGGCCCGCCCTAGCAGTTTCCCTTTTAACCCCATTGGGCCACCCCTCCCGCAGCGGGCGAACTTGCGCAGCTGGAGTGCAAGTTCCTGCCTCTCCGCCTGTTACCCCATCGAGAGTCTCACCAAGGACAGGGGGTTCCACACCGTTGCCTGCCCGCTCGTCGCGGATCGTTGTCCATGACTATTCCGGCCACCCGGGCCAGGCGCAGCTCAGCCGTGCCCTGGCTCGCCGCGGCTACGAGGTGACCCACCAGCACTGCCCCTCGTACACCACGGGCCGCGGCTCCCTGGAACACGGGGCCGGGGACCCGGCGACCCTGATCTTCGAGCCGGTCAAGATGGACGGCACCTTCGCCAAATACGCCGCCCTCACCCGTCTCCGCCAGGAGTTGCAGTACGGCCGGACTGCGGCGCATGCGATCGCGGCCCAAGACCCGGCGGTCGCGGTCATCAGCAACGTGCCCCTGCTCGCGCACTCGGTCCTTGCTCGCCGCCTCTCGCGACGTGGCATCCCGATGGTCTTCTGGCACCAGGACATCTACTCGGAGGCGATCGGCGTCACAGTTCGCCGGCGCATTCCGCTGCTCGGCGGCGTCCTCGCCGGCGTCGCGGACCGCATCGAGCGGACGATCGCGCGGCGCAGCGTCGCTATCGTTGCGATCTCGCCTACGTTCCTCGAGCGCCTGTCGGAGTGGGGCGTGGCCAGCAAGACCATGATCGTCCCCAACTGGGCGCCCATCGACGAGCTCCCCGTCCACCCACCTGACAACGCGTGGCGCCAACGCGTCGGGCTCAGCGAAAACCTCGTCGTGCTGTATTCGGGCACGCTCGGAGTGAAGCACGACCCGAGCATCCTGGCCGAGCTGGCGGCGGGATTGCGCCACACCCACCCCGGAGCGCGCGTGGTCGTGGTGTCCGAAGGAAAGGGACGCGACTGGCTTGAGGCGCACGCGGCGCGAGGCGGCGTGGACAACGTCGTGCTGCTCGACTTCCAGCCCTACGAGGAGCTCCCCGAGATGATGGCCAGCGCCGACCTGCTCGTGGCCATCCTCGAGCCGGACGCGTCCAAGTTCTCGGTGCCCTCCAAGGTGCTGACCTACCTGTGCTCGAGCCGAGCCGTCCTCGGCGTGCTCCCCCTGGACAACTCGGTGGCGGAGATCCTGAGCAACGAGGAGGCCGGCGTCGTGGTCGACCCTTCCGATCGCGCCCGGGTCGTCGAGGAGGCCTCCGCGTTGCTGAACGACCCAGATCGACGCCACGCCATGGGCCAGGCCGGACGTCGCTACGCCGAACAGACCTTCAACCCCGAAACCGCCGCCGACCAGTTCCTCCAGGCGTTCGGGGACCTGGTGGCTGCGCCGAGCAGGACGCGGCAGGCGCCGGGATCGCGGGTGCGACGACAAGGTGAGGGTCGCCCGGACGTTTCAAGAGGAGTCGAAGCGATTCGGAACGTCTGACAAGGGAAAACGGAGAGGACAAGTCCGATGATGAACGTGTTGGTGACGGGCGCCGGTGGGTTCATCGGGGGCCACCTGGTGGCACGGCTGCGCGACATGGGCGTCGAGAACATCCGGGGCGTCGACCGGGTGCCGCTGGGCGAGTGGCACCAGCGCTTCGACGACGTCGATAGTCGCCAGGGCGACCTGCAGGACCTGGCCGTGTGCCTGAGCGCGTGCGAGGGCGTCGAAACCGTCTTCAACCTGGCGGCCGACATGGGCGGGATGGGGTTCATCGAGAACAACAAGGCACTGTGCATGCTCTCGGTGCTGATCTCGACCCACATGCTCGAGGCGGCCCGGCAGCAGGGCGTGCAGCGCTTCTTCTATTCGTCCTCGGCCTGCGTCTACGCCGCGGGCAAGCAGGAGTCCCCCGAGGTGGAGCCGCTGCGCGAGGCCGACGCCTATCCGGCCATGCCCGAAGACGGATACGGCTGGGAGAAGCTCTTCAGCGAGCGCATGGCGCGCCACTTCTACGAGGACTTCGGTCTCGAGACCCGGGTCGCCCGCTACCACAATGTCTACGGGGAGCTCGGTACCTACGACGGCGGCCGCGAGAAGGCGCCGGCCGCCATCTGCCGCAAGGTGGCGGCGGCCGTGCTGAAGGGGACCAACGAGATCGAGATCTGGGGCGACGGCCTCCAGACGCGCAGCTTCACCTACATCGACGACTGCCTCGACGGCACGCTGCGACTGACGGCGAGCAACGTGCGTGAGCCGCTCAACATCGGCTCCGAACAGCTCGTCACGATCAACGAGCTGGTCGACATCGTGGAGGGCATCGCCGGTGTGACGCTGAAGCGGAACTACAACACCTCGGCGCCCCAGGGCGTGCGTGGCCGCAACAGCGACAACACGTTGATCAGCGAGAAGCTGGGGTGGGCGCCGTCCATCTCGCTCGAGGACGGCCTGCAGAACACCTACAAGTGGATCTTCGACCAGATGAGCGAGGGTTCCACGCCCATCACGCGGTGAACCCTGGATGACGAGGACGCGTGGAGGATAGGACGGGGGACGCAGGCGCAGCGACGGGCTCGGTGAGCCCACCCGATGGCCCTGCATTGCCCGTCGGCGGCCAGGAAGACCCGGTGGCCTGCCTGCTCGAGGTGCGCGGGCTGGTGTCGGCCTCAGCCAAGGGCAACGGCCAACGTCGTGCCGACGGGCGCGTCCGGGAACCGGTCGCGGCTGCGCCGGCGCGCAACGGCTTGGCACCGCGCGCCGTGGCGAGCGGCGGGACAAGGTCCGAGCGGGCGAAGACGCGCTTCCGCTCGATCCCCAAGTCGCTGCGCACCACGGCGTCGCGCAAGCGCGTCATGGGCCTCACGATCGTCGACCAGGGCTTCTCGAGCGCCAACAACTTCGCATTGTCGTTCGGGATCGCCCACTACAGCCATGCCAACGTGCTGGGCGTCTTCGCCATCGTCAACACGACTTGGATCCTCACGCAGGGGCTCATCCGGAGCCTGACCAGCGACTGCCTCATGACCCGTCACGACACCGACGAGGGCGTGATGCGGAAGTACGAGCGTGCTGGCTACATCTCGGGGATCGCCTGCTCGTCGGTCATGGCGCTCCTCGTGCTCGCGCTCAGCGCAGCCTTCAGCCCCGAGCTCCGCCTCACCTTCGTCATCTTCGCGGTCTCGCTCCCGCTGCTCTCCGCTCAGGACTATGCGCGCTATCTCGGGATCAGCCGCTACAACCCGGCCTATGCCATCGGCCTCGACGCCGCGTGGCTCTTCCTGTCCGTGGTCGGCTACTTCATCCTGCGCCACGCACACCTCGTGTCGCTCCCGTGGCTCTTCGGGTCCTGGAGCGCGGCCGGCGCGGCCGTGGGCGCCTACACGCTGTGGAACCACCTCGAGCGACGCAACCTCGGCGAGCTCATCCGCTTCTGGTTCAGGAGCGAGCGCGAGGTCGGCTTCCGTTTCGCGGGCCAGTGGCTGCTGGTCAGCTCCTGGACCTATGCGGCCATCTACATCTTCATCGCGATCTTCTCGGTCGCGGTGATCGGCCAGTTCAAGCTGGCACAGGTCGCCTTCGGGCCGATCACGGTGCTGACCCAGGGCGTCGTCACGTCCATGGTCGCCCTGGCGGCCCGGTATTTCCAGGTCGACGTCCGCAAGGCGCTGCGCTTCGTCCTTCTGGCCGGTGCCGCGACGGCCACGGTCATGCTGAGTTGGGGCGCCCTCATCTACTTCATCCCGGTGGGCACCATGACCAAGGCCCTGGGGCCGACGTGGCCGGCGGCCCACCGGATGGTCCCCCTGATGGGACTTGCGTTCGCGCTCACCTCGCTCTCCGGGGCCTTTGCCGCCGGGCTCCGCTCGATCCGCGCGGCCAAGGAGAACCTCCGCCTGTCGATCGTGATGATCCCGGTTCTGTTCGGCTGTTCGGTGACGGCCGGCATCCTCTGGGGCGTGATCGCAGCCATCGGTGGCATCTGCGTCGGGTACGCCGTCTATTCGGTGGCCGCGTTCGCGATGCTCGTGCGCTGCTCGCACCGCATCACCCCCGAGGAAATTGCCGGCGAGGACGAGGCCGACACGGTCGTCCCGATGGAGGCGGACAACCAGAACGGCGCCCTGCCGGCGCCGATCGTCTTCGAGACGGTGGAGCCGGTTTAGGCGGAACCTGGGCCTCAGTTGGGAGTTCCTTACGACCGGGTTGCTCGGCCAATTCCCCCACAAGTTTTGCCTTCAAGGGGGTTTCCCGAAGGAAGTGACCACGAAGGTCGACTGGGTGCGGGCCTGGCATTACTGAGACCGGGCCGCGGGTCCGTCGTCCGACGGATCTCGACGCCGTTCGGCGGGCTCGACGCTCAGGAGCTCCGTCGCCGGGCCAGCCACACCCTGGTCTGGTACGGCACGGTCATCGTCTCGTCGAACCGCTCGCGCAACACGGCTCCGATGTCGGCGATGAGCTGCTCGCGTTCGCCCGGGCTCAAGGCGATGACGTGAGAGTGGCTCCTGAGATCGGTCAGCCACTCGCCGACCCCGACCCGGCGCACCCACTCGATGTCGTGTCGCTCCGGAGCGAGGAAGCCCGCGTCACGGCGGATGGCGTCGGCGCACCAATCGGTATCTCGCTGGTCGCGTGACCAGCCGGCGCACCGCTCGGCAGTGAGCTTGCAGTAGCGCTCGAAGCACAGCTCACCGTCCGCCCAGGGATGGTTCCACCACGCCGCCCAGCACCCTCCCGTTCGCAGCACCCTCGCCGACTCCCGCGCCCCCGCCTCCTGGTCGACCCAGTGCCAGCTCTGCCCGAAACACAACAGTTCCAGGCAGGCCGTGCCAAACGGCGCCGCGCCGGCCTCGGCCACCACGAGGAGAGGACGAGGGTTGCGCCGCGCCGCGTACCGCAGCATGCCGGGCCCGGGATCGAGACCAATGACGCGGGCGCCCCGCTCGAGCAGCTGTCGGGCGACGATGCCGGTCCCGGTGCCACCGTCGCCGACCACCTTGCCCGGCAATGGTCCGGCTACGGACTCAAGGAGGTCGTAGACCAGATCCGGATAGGACGGACGAGCCGCGTCGTACTCGTCCGCCGCCGCGTCGAAGAGTTGCACTGACGGACCATAGGCCCGGAGGAGGCGTCAGGCTGCAAGGCGCCAGCGGCTCCCGCGACAGCCAGACGACGCCGAGGTCCTCACCGAGGCGTTCCTCGTGCTGCACGGACAACCCGACACCGCCGAACCAGGTACGCAGTTCGTCCCACGAGTGGCCGGGGACCTTGTGGTACTCGATGACCAAGCGCTCCACGGCCGCCCAATTCTCCGGGGAGGAGGCCGCCACCAGGTTGTACTCGCCACCCTCGCAGTCGATTTTCACCACAGTCGGTGGCGCCGGCAACGCGGCGACGGCAGCGTCGAACGTCGTCGTGGCCACGGTGATCGTGGCCCCCCGGTTGCGCTGCGCGCTCGACGAGGCTGTTCGTGCCGCTGCCGCCCTCGTTGTCGTCCAACTCTGCGCTCCCGACCGTCGCGGCGAGCGCCTCCTCCACGACGGTGATGCGGTCGCCGAACCCGTTCCGCTCCACATTGCCGCGCAACACCGATGCGCTCGTGGGGGACGGCTCATAGGTGCGGATTGTCGCCTTCGGCTCCAGCTGCGCCAGGCGGCACGCGAACGCGCCGATCTGACCACCGATGTCGAGCACCTGGAGCGGCTGGCCCGCGAGTGCGCCGAGGAACCACTCGAAGTGGTAGCAGTCCTCGGCGAAGATCTCGTAGATGGGGACCCGCGCCCCCGCCCGGTTGGGGCACTCGATGACAAGGCCCTCCCGGGTGTTGAACGTCAGCGACTCGGGTCCGCGGCCCACCTTCTCACGGGCCATGTCGGCAAGCACCGTGGCCCAGTTGGAGAACGTCCGCGGCGTCTCCCAGACCCGCATGGCCTGGTGTCGCGCGCGCTCGGTGCTGGCCACGTGATCCCTCCAAAATCTCCCGTTGCGACCGGGCCCGGCTCGGGGCGCGATCGAAGTCCAGGAGGTCGAAATTCCTCGTCAGGAGAACGATTCGGCCCTCGTACCCTTTCGGCACCGACCCGTTCACGCAGACAACTGACCGCTCGGGCGCCGGAGTCGAACGGCCGTTGGGCCTATTCCACCGCCGACAGCCGCACGTTCCGCAGTGTCCCGGTCGAGCGGGCGGCCGCCACGATGCCGGCGGCCGCCGCAATCCCCGCCAGCAGGTACGCCGTCACGGAGAACGCGTGCGCGGCCTCTGCCGCCGCGCCCCCGCCTTCACGATGTCGCCACCCGCCACCGTGAAGATCGTGCCGGTGACCGCGAGGCCGAGCGCCGTGCCCAGGCCCCTCGTCATGTTCAGCACGCCGGACGCCATCCCCGCCTGCTGCTCGGGGGCGGCCCCCATGATCGAGGCGTTGTTGGGCGAAGTGAACAACCCCATCCCCACGCCGACACACGCCAGCAGCACCAGGAACCCTCCCGTCGAGGGTCGCAGGGCGCCGAGCAGCACCATCGCCACAGTCACCAGCGCCATCCCCCCCACGCACAGGGGACGGGCACCCACCCGATCCGCCACCCGGCCGGCAACCGGCGCCACCACGCCGAATGCGACGGGGAAGACCATCAGTTCCAGCCCCGAAAGCGCCGTCCCCACGCCGACGGCGCGCTCGAAATAGAAGGGCACCACCAAGAGGACGCCGAACATCACCAGGTACGAGCCCATCCCGCTCGCGATTCCGCTCGAAAACCGCGTGTTGCGGAAGAGCGCCAGGTCGAGCATCGGTTGGTTGTCGCGCCGCTCGTGCCACACGAACACGATGAACAGCACCGCGGCCACCACGAACGACGTCACGATCAGCGGCGACCCCCATCCCGAGGTCGCGCCGAACGAGATCGCGCACAGCAGCGCCACCATCGCCGGGAAGAAGATCCCCAGGCCCGCCCAGTCGAAGCGCACCCGCGCCAGCAGGTCCCGCGAGCGCGGCACGAGCAACACCGCGGCGACCGCACCGAACAATCCGAACGGCACGTTCACGTAGAAGATGAGCCGCCATCCTCCGGCCGCCAGCAACAACCCGCCGATCGTCGGGCCCAACGCAAGGCCCAAGGCCTGCGCCGCCCCCTGAAAGCCGATCGCGCGCCCCAACGACGCCGCCGGCACCACGAGCAAGATGATCGCGAGCGAATTCGCCTGCAGCATCGCCGCCCCCACCGCCTGCAAGGCCCGGAAGCCACAGAGCCACCCCAGTCCCGGGGCCAGCCCGCACAGCGCGGACGCCCCCGTGAAGGTCAAGAACCCGTACACGTAGAGCAACTTCCGACCCCACATGTCGGCGAAGCGCCCCACTGCCGTCACCGTCGCCACCAACACCAACAGGTACGACAGCCCAACCCAGGTCACCGCTCCGACCGACGCGTCGAACGTCTTCTGCAGCGTGGGCAGCGCCACCGTCACGATGGAGGCGTCGAGCTGGCCCATGAAGGCGCCCACGCACACGGCAGCGACGGCGAACCACGGCGCGTTCGGGCGTTCCCGGATGACCTGCGGACGGCGCGGCTCGACCAGCAGCCGGTCCCACGTCCACGTCCACGTCCGCAGTTCCTCCGACGTCACCGCCCGTCCCACTCGACGACGGCCGACGCCCGGATGTCCCGCGACGAGGCCCCGACGAGCAACTCATAGCTTCCGGGATCGGACCGCCAGCCGTGTGTGTCCAAATCCCAATACCGGTAGGCGACAGCGTCCAGCCCGACTTCCACCTGTTGCCGCTGGCCGGGGTCAATCCCGACTTTCACGAACCCCACCAGCTCCCGCGCCGGCCGCGGCACTTGCGATCCGAGATTGCCCCGATAGACCTGCACGACCTCGGTGCCACGCCGATCACCGCGGTTCCACAGCCGCACGGTCACCTTCTCCGCTTCGATGTCGACGCCCTCCCACACCACGTCGCCGTAGCTCAGGCCGTGGCCGAACGCGAACGCCGGCTCGATCTCGTTGGTGTCGTAGTGGCGGTACCCGACGAAGACACCCTCTTCGTAGACGACCTTGCCGTCGACGCCGGGGTACCACTCCGGCGCGCCCGCCGTCGGCGTGTCCTCGAGCCGCGCCGGCACGGTGACCGGCAGTCGCCCGCCCGGATCGCTCAGTCCAACGACGATGTCCGCCAACGCGTCCGCTCCCTCCTCGCCGGCGTACCAGGGCAGGAGGACCGCACCCGCCCGTTCGGCCCAGGGCATCTCGACCGGCGAGCCCGCGCTCACGACGACGACGGTGCGCGGGTTGACGTCGAGGACCGCCTCGACGAGCTCGCGCTGGACGCCGGGCAGCCGCAGGTCCGGGCGGTCGTAGCCCTCGGACTCCCACTGGCCGTTGAGACCAACGACTACCACTGCGACATCCGACGCCCCGGCCGCTTCGACCGCGCGGGCGAACTCGTCGTCGGGCTCGGGGCGCCCGGCCCGCACGATGGCCCCCATGATCGGAGTGGTGCGAGACCGCGGCCACAGGTCGACCGTTAGCGCGTAAGACCGCCCCGCCTCGAGTTCCCGTCGCACGTCGATCGGTTCGCTGCCGGCTCCGTAGAACCCAGTACCTCGCTGCGGGTCGCTGTTGTCGAGCACGACATCTTCGTCCAGCCTCAGCACCGAACGTCCGGCCGACTCCAGCCCCAACTGCCAGATGCCCGAGGTGTCCGGAGTGAACGTCGACTTCAGCCGGGCCGACCACTGGCCCGCCTCGAACCCCGGCGGCGGGCCGATCCACACGGCTCGGGGCGAGTGGGTCACTCCGATGTCCACAGGTGCCCGCGTGCCCTCCTCCGGCAGATCGGGCCCGTCGAAGTACTCGATGGTGAACCCGTCCGCCCCACCGTCGATCGGCGTCAGCAGGCGCACGTCGATCGGAGGGATGCCGCGTTCGATGCGGCAGCCCGCCTCGTAGGTCACGGACGCCTGTGGCAGCCGCTCCGCCAGCGCGTCCACGACACTGCGCCGCCGGTGTGGTGTGACTTCTGAGCTCCCGCCGCCCATTGCCATCTGCAGCGCGTTCGGTCCGACCACGGCCACTCGGCCGACCGACGTCGGGTCGAGGGGGAGTAACCCGTCGTTGACAAGCAGAACCGTTCCTTCGGCCGCCACCCGACGCGCCAGCGCCCGCCGGGCGGGATCGTCGTCCTCTCGCTCCGACCCCGATACGTCGTACCGCCCGTCGAGAAGGCCGGTCCGGGCCATCAGGTCAAGCAAATGGCGGACTTGGCCGTCGACCACCTCTTCGTCCACGGTGCCTTCTCGCACCGCGGCGGCCAGGATTGGCCCGAGCCACGAAGGGGGGCCAGGCATCTCGAGGTCGAGGCCGGCAAGGGCGGCCGGCGCCGTCGAGTGGGTGCCGTACCAATCGGACATAGCGACACCGTCGAACCCCCACTCGCCGCGCAGGATCCCGTTCAACAGCTCGGGTTGTTCGCCGCAGTAGATGCCGCCCACCTTGTTGTAGGCCGTCATCAACGCCCACACCCCGGCCTCGCGTACCGCGGCCTCGAACGCAACGAGATGGATTTCGCGCAGCGTGCGCTCGTCCACCTCCGCGCTGATGCTCATCCGCTCATGCTCCTGGTCGTTACAGGCGTAGTGCTTGATGCAGCACGCCACGCCCTGCGACTGCACGCCGCCCACGTAGGCAACGGTGAGGCGCGCCGTGAGCAACGGGTCCTCGGAGAAGGACTCGAACGTGCGGCCGGCCAGCGGCGTCCGCACGATGCAGACGGTCGGACCCAGCAGTACGTGGACCCCTTTTGAGCGCGCCTCTTCCGCCAGCCCCTCGCCGAGTTGGCCGACTAGCTCCGGACTCCAGGTGGAGCCGACCGCCGTCCCGCACGGAAAGGAGAACGATCTCCGTCCACCGAAACTGTCACCGCGCACCCCCATGGGTCCGTCGGAGACTTTCAGGGCGGGCAGGTCGACCCGCTCGACCGGCGGCAAGTACCAGAGACTGGCGCCAGCGGTGAGCAAGCACTTCTCGTCGAGGGTGAGCTCCTCGAGCAGGCGTTCGACGGCCTCAGTCACAGCCGATCCTTACCACGTGTCCACGAAGGGACGTCGTCCGCCCCACCCTTCCCGCGGTCTTGCCGACTCGAGCGCATGGACTACTCGTGCCCTGGTGTCGGCGGGATCGATGACGTCGTCGATCTCGAAATACTCAGCCACGTGGAGCGCCTTGCCGTGCTGGTACGCGCGCTCCACCATTCCCTCGAAGGCCGCGTCGCGCTCGGCCTCGTCCGTAATGGCGTCAAGCTCGCGCCGGAAGCCGAGCCGGACCGCACCCTCGAGACCCATGCCACCCAGCTCACCGGTTGGCCACGCCACCGTGAAAATCGGGCGATGGAAGGATCCGCCGGCCATGGCCTGCGCACCCAGCCCGTAGCCCTTTCGCAGGATCACGCAGAAGAACGGCACCGTGAGAGACGCGCCGACCACGAACATCCGGCTGACGTGGCGGACGAGCGCCGTCTCCTCGGCCTCCGGCCCCACCATGAAGCCAGGCGTGTCGCACAGCGAAAGAACGGGCAAGCCGAACGCCTCGCAGAGTTGCAGGAACCGCGCCGCCTTGTCCGCGCACGGGCCGTCGACCGCGCCGGCGAAATGCATCGGGTTGTTTGCGATGACACCGACCGCTCGCCCCTCGACGCGAGCCAGCGCGGTCACCATTCCGGGGGCGAAGGAGGGCCGCAACTCCAGGACCGACCCTTCGTCGGCCAACAATTCGAGCGCTCGGTGTACGTCGTAGACGCGGCGCCGATCGGCCGGAACGACGTCACGAAGCAGTGTCTGGTCGGGCACGCTCCAGTCCGCACGGTCGCCCTGGAAGTAGGAGAGGTAGCGCCGGGCGACGTCGACCGCCTCCTTCTCGTCGTCCACCAACACGTCGATGACGCCGTTCGGCACCTGCACCGAGATGGGCCCCACGTCCTCGGGTGCGAAGACGCCGAGGCCGCCACCCTCGATCATGGCGGGGCCACCCATCCCGATGTTGGCGTCGGGCGTGGCGATGATGACGTGACAGCACCCGAGGAGCGCCGCATTGCCCGCGAAGCACCGGCCCGAGACGATGCCGACAAGGGGCACCTTGCCGCTCAGCGCGCCGAACAGCGCGAAGGCAGCGGTATCGAGACCGGTGACGCTCGCGGTGTCGGTGTCACCCGGTCGGCCCCCGCCACCCTCGGCGAAGAGCACCACGGGGAGCCCGAGCCGCTCGACGAGCTCGAAGAGGCGGTCCTTCTTCTTGTGGTTCATCTGGCCCTGGGTGCCCGCCAGAACGCTGTAGTCGTAAGAAAGCACGGCGCAGCGCGCCTGTTCGGGCGGGAACAGGTCGCCGTTCACCCGGGCGAGGCCGGCGATAAGCCCGTCCGTCGGCGTGTTGGCGATCAGGTCATCGCGGCCGCGTCGCGCGCGCTGGGCCGCGATGACGAAGCGGCCGTACTCCTCGAAGGTCCCCGGGTCACACAGGTCCTCGATGTTCTCCCGAGCCGTGCGTCGGCCTCGCGTGCCGGCGTTCGGTCGCCTCTGGTCGACCGGCGTCCTGCGTGGCCGCGGTTCGCCGGCGAAGCTCTGCGAGCTCCGGTCGTATCTCTCCTCGCTCCGCTGGCGCTTCGGCCGAGGCCGTGGTCGTAGCCGTGTCGACGTGCTCGACAGCCGATGGCGCGAAGTGCAGCATCACATCGCCGCTTTGCACGGCATCTCCGACGGACACTGAAAAAGAGCGGACCGAGCCGGCCACCGGTGCTTCGATGACGTGCTCCATCTTCATCGACTCGATTACCAGGAGGTCGGCGCCGGCTGGCACCTCCTCACCTGGGCTTACAGCCAGCCGGAGCACAGTGCCCCCGAACGCCGCAGCGACGACGCTTACCCCGGCCATAGAGGAGAGGGCACTGTGAAGCCCACGTCGGAACCCCAGCCGTTGCGGTAGGTGACTTCGTGGACAGGGCGACGTGCTCCGACGCCCCACTTGCCAGTGGGATAGCCGAAACTCACCGTGCCAGAAAGAATCCACCCTTCGTCGTTGGGGATCCCGAGGATTTTGGATGTCTCGGCCGGATGGAAGAACTGCAGCAGCGCGGTCAGGCAGCTGCCGATCCCTTCGGCTCGTGCCGCCAGCATGGCGTTCCACACGGCGGGGTAGATCGAGCCGCCAGTCGGGTCGTGCTGGCTGAAGGGGAACAGGTACAGCGGGACGTCCTCGAAGTGGTCGGCCAACCACTGCGCCGACTTCTGCACCTTGAACAACTGGATCGACTCCGGCGACTCGGGTTTGGCGGCGGCGGCGTCGAGCTGCGGCTTGTAGACGACCCGCCAGAGCTCACCGATCGCGTGCTGGTACAAGGGAGCGAGCGCAGCCTTCTTCTCGGCGTCGTCCAGCAGCAAGAAGCGCCAGTTCTGCTGGTTGCCACCGGACGGCGCCCGGATGGCAGCGTCCATAATCCGGGCCTGCACGTCGAGCGGGATGGGGTCCGTGCGCACCCGGCGCATCGCGCGCGTCGTGTAGAGCGCTTCATGGAGTTCCATACCGGCGACCTTAGGCCCCCGGGAGTGAGCGACGAAGCCCGTATATCCGAGCGCGCAATGTCGCTTTCTGTCGGCGCCAGCGACGGCGACTCAGGCCGAGGCGCCCTCGTTGACCCGCTGCAGCCGCTCGGTCGCCTCGATGTACTCCTCGACCATCCCGAGCACGACGTCCTTGGTCCGCCGGACTGAGGTGGCTTGCCCTATCACCTGCCCGCAGGGATTGAAGTTCACGTCGCGGGCCTCTTCGGGATAGGCGTGGCCGCGGGAGACGCAGTCGATCGCCACCATCATCTGCAGCGGCATGCCGAGCGGCTTTGGGTTGCCCGGGGCCTCCCAGGCGTCCGTCCAGTCGTTCTTCAATAGGCGGCAGGGCTTGCCGGTGAACGAACGCGAGCGCACGGTGTCGCGCGACGTTGCCTTCAAGTAGGACTCCATCTGCTTGGGCGGGACGTCGGCCTCCTCGACCGTCAGCCAGAGCGAGCCGGTCCACACGCCGGACGCCCCCAATACCATCGCCGCTGCCATCTGCCGTCCCGAGCCGATGCCACCGGCCGCCAGCACCGGTAGCGGCGCCACCGCGTCGATGACCTCAGGCCAAAGGACGATCGACCCCACGTCACCGGTGTGCCCACCCCCTTCGGAGCCCTGACAGATGACGATGTCGCACCCCGCCGCCTTGTGGTTCAATGCGTGCTTCACCGAGCCGGCCAGTGCGGCCATCAACATCCCGTGGTCATGGACCTGCGCGATGACGTCGTCGGGTGGCGTGCCGAGCGCGTTGGCCACCAGCTTCACTTTCGAGTG
Source organism: uncultured Acidimicrobiaceae bacterium (assembly GCA_963828455.1). Lineage (GTDB taxonomy): Bacteria > Actinomycetota > Acidimicrobiia > Acidimicrobiales > RAAP-2 > Bog-473. Next base: position 459,439 of record CAWHFH010000006.1, read on the forward strand.
CTGCAGGATCACGTCCACCAACGGCGCCGCCGTCGCCGCCGTCCAGCCGAGCAGCTCGCGTCGTGGGCCGCCCTCGATTTCGGGGACGCCGTGGTCGGCCAGGATCTTCTTCGCGAAGGTCCGGTGCTCGTCGGGGATCATCGCCCGCAGCTCGGCTTCGAGCTTCACCGGGTCGATCTCGTCCATGCCCTCGTACTTACCGGGGATGACGATGTCGACGCCATAGGGATGGTCGCCGACGTGCTCATCCAGCCACTTCAATTCGACCTCGAGCTCCTCGGCGCTGAACCCGACCGCGCCGAGAACGCCGAGACCACCGGCGTTCGACACCGCAGCGGCCACGTCGCGGCAATGGGTGAATGCGAAGATGGGGAACTCGATCCCGAGGCGTTCGCAAAGCTCGTTGTGCACGGGAGAGACCTCCTGCTCGATGTCCGACTAATTGCTGCGTCCAGAACTTCCACCAGAAGAGTAAGCCGGTTGGCCGATCGTCCCAGGGTGGAATTAGAACGGATTCTACTTTTTGCCGGCCGGGAGCGCAGGGCCGCCCGCGGGTTGGCCCTCCGATTCCTGGTCGGCGAACTGCGTGCGGTAGAGCTCGGCATACAACCCGTTCTCCGCCAGCAGGGAAGCATGCGTACCCCGCTCGACGATGCGCCCGTCGTCGATCACCAGCAGCTGGTCGGCCTCTCGCACCGTGGAGAGCCGGTGTGCAATGACGAGCGACGTGCGCCCGGACAGGGTCTGGCGGAGGGCGCGTTGGACCGCCGCCTCCGACTCGGAGTCGAGGTGGGCCGTTGCCTCGTCCAGGACGACGATGTCCGGCGCCTTCAGCAGCAGCCGCGCCAGCGCGACCCGTTGCTTTTCGCCGCCCGAGAGCCGGTAGCCGCGCTCGCCGATGACAGTGTCGAGCCCGTCGGGCAGATCGGCCACGATGTGCCCGATCTGTGCCTGAGCGAGCGCCTCGTAGACCTCCGCCTCGGTCGCCTCGGGGCGCGCGTACATGAGGTTGGCCCGTAACGTGTCGTGGAAGAGGTGCGGGTCCTGAGTGACCACGCCCACGACGTCACGCAGTGACGCGAACGTGGCCTGGCGCACGTCGATGCCGCTGATGCGCACGCTGCCGGCGTTCACGTCGTACAAGCGGGGCACGAGGGCCGAGATTGTGGTCTTTCCCGCACCCGATGGCCCGACCAATGCCACCATCTCTCCCGGATCGACCGTGAAGCTCACGTCGTGCAACACCTCGCTGCGCGACCCCGCTTCGAGCACGGCAACCGACTCCAGCGAGGCCAGCGAGACCTCCTGCGCCGACGGATACGTGAAGCGGACGTGCTCGAACTCGATCGAGGCACCACCCCGGGGCACCGCGACCGCTTCCGGGGCCTCTTCGATCATCGGCACGATGTCGAGGACTTCGAAGAGGCGTTCGAAGGAAACGAGGGCCGTCATCACGTCGAGGTTGAGGTTCGAGAGCTGGGTGAGCGGCTGGTAGAGGCGGGTCAGGTAACTCGTCAGGGCGACGACTGTTCCGACGGCCAGCGCACCGTGAACTGCGGCCACGCCGCCCACGCCATAGACGATGGCCGTCGCAAGGGAGGCGGTGAGGGTGAGGGCGACGAAGAAGACCCGGGCGTAGGTGGCCTGCGCGATCCCGATGTCGCGCACCCGTCCCGCCTTGGCCTCGAAGGTCTCCGCCTCGACATCGGGGCGTCCCATCAGCTTGACGAGCATGGCGCCCCCGACCTGGAAGCGCTCCTGCATCACCATGTTCATTTCGGAATTGAGGTCGTACCCCTCTTTGGTGAGCGCGCCGATACGTTGACCCACGAAGCGGGCGGGCAACAGGAAGAGGGGTACCAGAAGTAACGCGGCCAGGGTGATCTGCCAGCTGAGGAAGAACATGGCGGCGATCACGATCACCACGGTCACGAGATTCCCGACAACGTTGGAAAGGAGGTCGGTGAAGGCCTGTTGCGCGCCGATGACGTCGTTGTTCAGCCGGCTGACGAGCGCGCCGGTCTGCGTTCGGCTGAAGAACGCGAGCGGCATCCGCTGGACGTGACGGAAGACCTTCGCCCGCATGTCGTAGATGAGGTACTCGCCGATGTAGGCGGAGATCCGACGCTCGGCCAGTCCGAGCGCGCCATCGAACAAGGCCAGCACGGCGACCAGGACCGCCAGCCACACGACCAGGTCGGCGTTCTTCTTCAGGATCCCGTTGTCGATCAGGGCCCGGAGGATCAGGGGGTTCACGGCGGCGATGACCGCACCGAGGATCACCACCGGCACGAAGATGGCGAGGATCTTCTTGTACGGGACGGCGAACGTGAGCATCCGCCTCGCGGTGCCCTTCTTGACCCGGTGCCGGAGGACGGACCTGTCCTGGCGCATGGAGCGCATCCCACCCCACGCGCCGCGGGCGCCACCCATCCCGTGTCCACGCATTGCCACGAACGGCGAACCTACCGGGAGAAGGTCCAGGTGAGGGCAAAGCGGGCCCAAACGGGGTGCGCCGACCCAACGAACGCACAACTTCATCCCCGGGAGCCGAACCTGAGCATGGGGGGTTCGCCGGTAGTCAATTAGTCCCATAGACCCCCTGGTCGAGGCCTCCTTACGATGGAGGAACACAAGAACGGCCCATGGCTGACGAGAGGGCGGACCGTGACGCTGAGCGACATGTTCACCGAGGAAGACACGCGGACCTTCGAGGAGCGCCGCGACGAAGTGATTGCGCTCGTGATTCAGGCAACCGACTTGGGTGGACGCGAGAGGTATCTCCGCCGTGCGGTGCGCCGTTGCTGCAAAGCGCACACCGAGCAGGAGTTCGACCGGGCGTACGAGTCCCTGGTGGACGCCATCTCGAGTGCGCCACTGACTGCGTAACACGCCTCACAAGAGAGGCGTTCTTGCGCCCTTCGATCCCGTGCCTTCCTGAGACCGCCCGTGGATTCTGTGACCTAAGACCGTATCGCCAGGTCAGGGTAGGCAACTAGGATTGTGCGATAGGGGTCGCTGATCTCTTCCTGATCGTGGAGCGCACGTGAAGCTCGGTCGCAAGGACCAGCCAACTGAAAAAGTCGATGTCGTCGTAGACGATCCAGGGGCCGACGCGCGCTTAAACGGCGATCATTCATCCGGGGTTGCGAACGGGACGGCGGCGGAAGAGAAACGCGATAAGCCGGCAAAACCGCGCCGAGCACGGCATGCATCGACGAAGGCCGATGAAGCGGGCCGCCCAGCGTCCGCAGGGCTTGATTTCGAGATGGAAGGACAGCTTTCAGACCTGTTGGCGGCGCGCGGAATGGCCGACGAGTCTCAACTGAGTCAGGCCCGCATTCACCAAGCGCAATCGGGACAGCCCTTGGGCGACGTACTCGTAGAGATGGGCGTAGTGGGCGAGCGTGAGCTCACAAGCGTCCTCGGAGAGGTGCTGGGTCTTCCGGTCGTCGACCTTCGCCGAGAGAACCCCGAGCCGGATGCGATTGAACTCGTTCCCGAAGAGTTGATCCGGCGCTACACGATCGTGCCACTCCGCCTTGATGGTCCGACCCTGAAGCTGGCCAGCGCGTCGGGGCCTTCGGAAGAAGCCAAGGCAATGGTGTCCCAGGTGGCCGAGCGTCCGGTCGAGTTCGTGCTCGCACCGCCGTCAGACATCCGTTGGGCCATCGACAGTAGCTATCGCGCCATCGGTGGCGTGGACCGCCTGGTACAAGTGTTCGAGGAAGTCGAAATCGCTCGGCGGCGCGAGCGCGGACACCCCAGAAGTCGAAGTTGTCGATGACGCCGCGCCCGTTGTCCAGGTTGTGGCTCGCGTTTTGACGCAGGCCAAGCGAGACCGGGCATCGGACGTCCACATCGAACCGTCCCAGGACGTCGTCCGAGTCCGATTTCGGATCGACGGCGCGCTCAAAGAGGTGCTGATGCTGCCGACGGGCATGGGTCTTGGACTTGTGAGCCGCATCAAGATCATGGCAGGCATGAACATCGTCGAACGGCGACGCCCGCAGGATGGTCAGTTGACCACGGAGATCGACGGTGCGAGCACCGATGTTCGGGTCGCGACCGCGGCGACCATTTGGGGCGAGAAGTGCGTGTTGAGGATCCTGGACAAGAGCCGTTCAGTGCTCCGACTTAATGAGCTCGGAATGCCTGACGACACTCACGAGACATATTTGAAACTTACGCGGGCGCCCTTCGGCATGGTGTTGTGCGCTGGACCGACGGGCAGCGGAAAGACAACGACCCTGTACGCGACATTGACCGAAGTCAGCGACCCCGCGCGAAACGTCATGACCATCGAGGACCCGGTCGAGTTCATATTCCCGTCAATCAACCAGATTCAAACCAACGAGCAGGCTGGATTGACCTTCGCAACGGGTCTGAAGTCAATCCTGCGCCAGGACCCGGACGTAATCCTGGTTGGTGAGATCCGGGACGTCGAGACGGCGCGTATCGCCGTGCAATCGGCGCTGACCGGGCACTTCGTGCTCTCTTCGCTACACGCCACCGACTCCGTTTCGGCACTCCACCGGTTCTTGGACATGGGAATCGAATCCTTTCTCATTGCTTCCTCGGTCCTAGCCATCGTGGGCCAGCGACTCGTTCGGCGAATCTGCCCATCCTGTAAGACCCGCTACACACCTACGAACGAGGAGTTGGCCTTCTATGAGGAGACCGGCGGACCACCAAAACAGGACTTTTACCACGGGACTGGGTGCAATTTCTGCGGGAATACTGGCTATCAAGACCGGATTGGCGTCTACGAGCTCTTGCAGATGACACCAGAAATCAAGCGGCTGATCGTAGGATGGGCCACCCAGGATGAGCTGCGGCGATTGGCTCAAAAGCAGGGAATGCGAACTCTCCGGAAAGAGGCGATCAGTCTTGCGGCTCAAGATGTGACGACGATTTCCGAGGTAATACGCAGTATTTACGCTTTGTAAAGCGCAGAGCGACAGAGGGATAAAGGGGCGATGGCGATGCGCTTCGAAAGGCGGTAAGCAGTGGAAAAGTTCAGCTACAGCGGACTAGACGCATCAGGCAGCCGGATTTCCGGCACTGAGGTGGCGCCTTCGCGCGGAGCTGCCCACCTGGCTCTGTTAGACCGCGGCCTGCAATCAGTCGATGTCAAAGAGAAGAGGAACGTCCTTCAGTTCGAGATCACGAAGAAGAAGGTCCCACGCAAGGACCTGATGCATTTCTCCCGCCAACTCGGTGTCTTCGTGAAGGCGGGCATCCCGATCATGGAAGCGCTCGAGGTGATCAGCGAAGAGACTACTAATAAGCTCTTCAAGTCGGCGCTGCTCGACATGATCGAGCGCCTCCAATCCGGCGACACCTTCGCCTCTGCTGCAGCCGCGCACCCAGAAGCTTTCCCGGATTTCTACCTGGGCATCTTGGGGTCCGCCGAGTTGACGGGAACGCTCGACGTAGTCCTCGAACAGCTCGCCGACTACATCGAACGCGACGTCGAAGCACGCAGCAAGGTCACTGGTGCCTTAATCTATCCGGCGGTTGTCTTCGTCATGGCGATCGTTACTGTCATCGTCCTGGCAACGTTCGTACTGCCGCGCTTCAGAACCTTCTTCGATTCATTCAACGCAAAACTTCCTTTACCAACTCGGATGCTCCTGAGCGTCACGGGATTTATTTCGAGTTGGTGGTTCGCGATCCTGGGACTCATCGTCCTATTCGTCGTGGGCCTGATGGTGCTGTGGCGCTGGGACGAGGGTAAAGCCTGGCTCGATTCGGTTGTGCTGAAGCTTCCCGTCATGGGAAGCCTCGTCCAAGCCGTGGTCCTCGAACGGATCTGCAGGATTCTTTCATCGATGGTGCGTGCCGGAGTACCGCTACCAGAAGCGATGGGAGTGACCTCCGCGGCGTCGAACAATGCGGTGTACCGAGACGGGCTCGATCAGGTCCGCGAAGAGATGATGGAGGGACAGGGCCTGTCACAACCCATTGCTCGCACCGGACTGTTCCCTGGAGCCGCTCGCCAGATGTTCAGGGTTGGCGAGGAAACCGGCACGCTAGACGAGCAGTTGGCGTTGGCGGCCAGCTATTACGACCGTGAGGTTGACATCCGAGTAAAACGATTCACGAGTCTCTTTGAGCCTGCCGTGATCATCTTCATGGGTGTGATCGTCGGGTTCGTCGCCGTGGCTCTGGTTTCAGCGATGTACGGCATCTACAAACAGGTGCACGTCGCCGGTTGACGGCAGACGATTCAACGAACCTCATCGCGATCCTGCACGAAGCCAGGGAAGAACCTTCAGGCGCCAAAATATGGGTAACACCAGGGCCTATGGGACTTAATACCCTTGTCAACCGGGGTTTGAACTGCGTACTATGAGGGACCTCTCGAGGCTACAAAGGCCCTCAAGGCCTGGCGAAAAGATGCCGACAGAGTTCAAACATTGGCGAAATGGTTTGACCCGCAAAGGGTCTTTCTCTTGAAAGAAAGGCGGTTTGACAACCGTGATTCAGCGTTGGTTTGAGAAGCATCGCGAGCTGCAAGCGCGGCGTGCCGAGGAGGGGTTCGACGGGTTCACCCTGATCGAACTTCTGATCGTCATCGTCGTGCTGGGCATCTTGGCGGCAGTTGTCGTCTTCGCCCTGGGCGGCGTGACCGGTCAGAGCAAGCAGGCGGCTTGCAATTCGGACGCCAAGTCGGTCGAGACGGCTGTAGAAGCGTTCCACTCGTGGCCGCAAAACACAGACAATCACTACCCGGCCAACATGGCGTCCCTGAGCGCGAACACTTTCAACACGAAGTTCCTGCGTTCGGCACCGTCAGCAACGGTCGCCAACAACGGTTATTCGATCACGCTCGCCGCCGGTGGTGAAGTGGACGTGACAACTACAACTGGACCGACGAGTTACGACGCCGGCGGCCAAGCCCTCTGCAACGCCCTGTAGTAGTGGAAGTGCCGGCAACGGCAGACTGTACTCAATGACCGTTGTGCCCGGCCTCGATGGCCGGGCACAACGGTATCCGGCCCGCCAGACAAGGAAGTGCCTCGTGAAGCCCGTCAACTACGAATCGATCTCACCCTGGCTGCAAACGCTGTGGGAGCAGGGTGGCTCCGACTTGCTGCTGACCGGGGGCTCGGCCCCCAGACTTCGAGTAGATGGCCGCCTGTGTCCTATCGAGGGTGCTGCCCCGTGGTCCGGTGAGGAAGTCGACCGGATCGTCCGCTCCCTGCTCGATTCGTCTCAGCTAGAGATCTTCGAGGAGGCAAAGGATGTGGACTTCTCCTTTTCTTGGGAGGACAAGTCACGGCTGCGTGCCAGTGCTTTCACCCAGAAGGGGTACACCGCCCTTGCATTGCGGATGATCCCGACGGAAATCCCGACTTCCGAGCAGCTGGGTCTGCCACCAGTGGCGGAATGGCTGGCTACCCTTCCTCGAGGTTTGGTTCTCGTGACTGGCCCGACCGGATCGGGAAAGTCGACGACGCTGGCCTCCATCATCGATCGCATCAACGACACGCGTGCGTTGCACGTGCTCACAATCGAGGATCCGATCGAGTATCTGCATGAGCACAAGATGTCCGCGGTAACGCAGCGTGAAATCGGTCTCGACAGCCCCTCCTTTGAGCGTGCACTGCGGTCCGCCCTTCGTGAAGACCCCGATGTCCTGCTTCTTGGCGAAATGCGCGACACCGAGTCCATTCAGACAGCCCTGACCATGGCCGAGACCGGTCACCTCGTGTTCTCGACCCTCCACACAAACGATGCCGCACAGGCGGTCGACCGTATGATCGACGTCTTCCCGGATTGGCGGCAGGATCAGATCCGGGTGCAGCTGGCAGCATCTCTGAGTGCGATCATCGCCCAGCGTCTTGTTCCAAGGATCGGGGGCGGCCGGGTGGCTGCTTTTGAGGTGCTCGTGGCGACGCACCCGGTTCGCAATCTCATCCGGGAGGGCAAGTCCAACCAACTCCTCAACATCATGGCAACGAACCAGGGGGAGGGGATGCAGACACTAGAGGTGAATCTGGCTGCCCTTATCAGCGCCGGCACCATCACCTACGAGGACGCACTCGAAGTCTCCGTACACCCGAAGGAGCTCGACCGCTCGCTGAACCGGAACAGGCAGATGGCAGGCGAGCAATCGCCGGCCCGGCCGCTGACGCAGCAGCCCATCGCGGCAGGTCGCTCCGGTTGACCTCCACCCTTCGTGCCAGGAGGGGTCCCGAGCTTCCGTACGACCTAGTGGCCGGCGTGAAGCCCTGCGCCTCGGGTTGGCTCGTGGCTGCGGCAAAGCTCCATGGCACGATCTTCGCACCCGAAGACCCCCGCGTTTTTGAGACATTTGTTGATGTCCTCGATCAACGTCCCACCTTTGCAACGATCGCATTGAGTGCGCCCGTAGGCTGCTTAGAGACGTTTCGTGTGGGTGGTCGGGATTGCGATCGGGAGGCGCGCGCCCTGCTTGGCCGACGCGGGGGTGCGATCCAGAGCGCTCCAGTCCGCGCCCAGCTCGATGAGAAGGCGAACGGCTCCGATGCCGGGTTGAGCGCCGTTTCTCGGAAGCTACTCCCTCGCCACAGAGAAGTCGCGGCGGAAATGGCACCGTATCGGCAGCGCACCGTCTACGAGGTCTCCTCTGAGATGAGCTTCTATCAGCTGAACGAGGACGCTCCGCTGCGTTGGTCAAAACGAACCGAAGCAGGACAAGAGGAGCGACGAGCTTTGCTCGAGAATAAGGTGCCCGGGGGGGAACGGGTCTACGATTGCAGGCTGCCCCGCATCCCCTACTCGCATATGCTTGATGTCGCGGCCTTCATGTGGACAGCACGGCGGATTTTTGCTCGGGCAGCTCTCCGTATTCCCGAGGACCCCGAGTGGGATGAGCAGGGACTCCGGATGGAGATTGTTCGGTGACCGCGAACCACGAAACGAGCGATCAATTCTTAAGAGATGCCAGCGAGAAGTGATGGGCCTGTCATCAAGGCCGGAGAGCATGGGTTTGGTCGCATCGCCGCGTCACTGGATCAACCTTTATTGGGAAGGCGCTGCCTTCTCGGTTGGCTACTAGCGACCATCGTCTTTCTCGGCATCGTCGCGCTCCTTGGCGGTCCGTCGAGCAACGACGCTGGTGAGTCGATCTATTCAACGTGGGCGATTCAACACGGCGACTTTGGATGCGCATATCCGCACGTCAGCGGGCAAATAGCTCGGAACTACCTGCCCACTTTCCTTCCAGGTCCTCACGTGCCGCCATTGTGGCCCCTGATTTCAGGAGGCGTCGCCGCAGTGGGGAGAATTGGCGGCAGCGTTCCATTTCCGTCGGCCCATGCCTTGGGCCAGGGTTGTGCGCCGGCCGTCTTTGACATTTTCTCGTGGGCGCACACGAACCGAGTGCTGTCGCCGACGCTCGGTATCGGCTATCTGAGCTGGTTTGCTCTTTTGGCCGGAGTCGTCGCCGTCCTCAGGGCATCGGGGCGCGGCAGGCGAGGATGGGAGGTGCTCGGCGTCTTCATCGTTGCGCTCACACCTGTCGTCTGGGGGCCGATTCTTAACGAGTTCCACCCTCAGGACATGCTTGCGATGGGATTAATTCTGGGCGGTACCGCGTGCTTCCAGCGACGTTGGTGGGCTTGGTCCGGCGTACTCCTTGGCCTCGCTCTCGCGTCTCAACAATTCACACTGTTGGTTCTCGCACCCTTGTTCGTATTGGCGCCGGGTAATCGGCGCTGGCGCGTAGCAGGTCCCGCGGTGGGCACGTGGCTTCTTGTTGGACTTCCATTCGTCGCCCTCGGTGGCCGGAATGCCTTGAATGGTTTGATCTTGGGAACGGGTGATTGGTACACGTTCGGCGGCACCATCTTGTGGGAAACGGGGCTTCGGGGTCATCCCATGGTCTTTTGTTCCAGAGTGTTACCGGTCTTGCTATCTGTTGCCATGGCTTGGTGGGCTGGTCATCGTCTGCGTGATCGGGTGTTTGATCCCGCTATCTTGCTATCGCTCTTAGCGACATCGCTCAGCCTCCGATTGGTATTTGAGCAGGGTCTATTTGGATACAAGTTCATGGCCCTGGCTGTGATGTTGGGAATTCTCTGCGTGGTTCGAGGCAGGCGTATCGGCGAGACATTGATGTGGTCGGCCATAGTTGCACTGGCATTCAACCCGGTTCCATTCGGGTTAGCTTTCAACGCCCGGTCGTGGAGCCACCCGGTCGCGGTCGCGTTGCCCCTCGTCGCGACTGCAGCGATTCTCGGGATCATTGTTTGGGATGTCCATCGCCGGCGAGTTCGCTGGTACTTAGTTGCGGGTCTTTCGATCACGCTTCTCGCCTTTGTGCACTGGCCCCTTTGGGCAGCGAACCTTCGGGCACCACTGCCGTCATGGCTGTTGCAGTTGCTGCTTCTGCCTGCTGGGATCATTCTGGCAGCGGAACCGTTGGTTCAGGCGGCGCGGGAGAGGGCCAATCGGGCCTCGGACTTGACCGCAGACTCGCCGGACCGGCCCTTCATTGGCGTTACCACTACCAGTTCTACGGCCAGTCCGGAGCGGTCTCTTTAGCCTAAGGGCACCCACAGATGGTGCCAAAAGCGAAGAAACCTGCTTAAAGACGCTTCGGGCACCCGATCTCGTTGAAGACACGATCAGTTCGATGCGATCATCGTGCCGATGAGATTCGCTGCGAAGAAACCCAACGCAACAATGGCGCTTCATCGAACTCGTGGCACAGTGCTATCTGACGCTCCACGGGGTTCCACTGTGGGTCAAGGAGGCGATCAGCTCGGGACCGGCGTACACGGCGACAGCGGCGCCCAGTGCCAGAAATACCCCGTACGGCACTCTCTGTTGGCGCTCGACCTTCTTCGCCACGATCAACCCGAACCCGATCAGCGCACCGATCAGGTTTGCGGCAAAGAATCCCAACACGACGTAGCGCCACCCCAGCCAGCCGAGACTCAATCCCAAGACAGGCGCCAGGCGTACGTCCCCGAATCCCAGCAGCCGCGGGCTCGCTAGCCACATCAGATAGAAGAAGAGGAACCACGCCCCCGGCGAACGCCCATGCCACCCAGTAGGAGTGCCACGCGCCGTATACGCCGGCGGGGATCAGCAACAATCCCGCCATGAGAACGGACACGGGGTAGACGATTGCCTTGGGCAGCACCATGCGCTCGACGTCGATCCAGGAGAGCGCCACCAACCCCGCGAACAACGCAAGATACGCCGGCACAGCCCAGTCGTATCCGAACCGTCCCGCCACCCCTGCGAACAGCCCCGCGGTCAGCAGTTCCACGACCGGGTACTGCCACGAGATCCGGGCTCCGCACGTCCGGCATTTCCCCCGCAGCAATATCCACGACAGCACCGGGATGTTGTCCGGGGCCGCCAGCTCCGACCCGCACGAGGGGCAAGCCGACGGGGGAGCGACGATCGACTCCTTCCGCGGCACCCGGTAGATCACGACGTTCAGGAAAGAACCGATTGCCAGCCCGAACGCCCCGCACACGACGACCAGCAGCCAGAGCGGGTGCACCACTACCCTGCGTGCCCCGGTGACATGACAGCCGGAACGATACCTGCCTTCCGCCTCGCTTCCGCGTACCGCCTCCGAGAGTGGGGGAGTTCTACTCGGAGTACCGGTCGCGCTGATCCCGCAGGCACGTTTCGAGGTCGGACCGGCCAAACGAATGGCCAGGTGGCCAGGACGTCAGGGAGTCAGAATTCCGAGGGACATCGGTCGCTCCGCGAACTGGCGCATGGCTGGTTGTGTCGCGAGATCGTGTGCCAGCTGCCGGGGCATTGCTCGAACATGCGGTGATTTCTCGCAGAGACCGGGCCTGGGCCGACCCTTTGTTCAAGGCGGTGCGAAGGTCGGACGGGATACCCGTCATCGACTCCGGCATGCGTCAGCTACGCGGCGAAGAGTGACGATCGACTCCGTCCGGGCGCCCAGTAGGTCACGACGTTCAGGAAACGCGCTGATCGCCAGAACAACGCCCCGCAGACCACGATATGTCGTCAGCGCAGACGCGCGATCTACTCCTCCATCTCCGCTGACATGCGTCGGCTATCAACCGTCCTCTTCCCCATCTCCAGGTATCCCTACCCCCACTCGTCGGCATTCACTTCCACCGGGTGCCGTGTGGCGTACTCCTCCCTGCGGCCTCCCTCCGACATCTCAATAGGCGAACGCCTCGCATCATGCACGAGCTCGCGCCTAGTCCCTTTCGATCCTTCCCGACTCTTTGACGGCCGGCATCGCCGGAGATCGAACAAACAGGTCCTCCGTTGACTGTCACAACCACACAACAATTCCCCAGGCTCCCGGCTCCTTACTAAAGACCGACACCGCGTGCTCTTACTCAAAGACCGACGCCGCGTTAAAGCCCTGATGCGGGAAGTTTTGCCACTTTTGGCTAAAGCAAGTGACCAATTGCTCTGCCCTGATCAGTGCGACCCCAGTTACGTTGTTGTCACGGCTCCCGGCAACGGGCGTCGGACTTGGCGAACTTGGCGAAGCGGGCGGATCCCAAACCCTTTTGGGTTCTTGCTCTAGGCGTTGCTGTCCTCGGACCCGTTGTGTCCGCTCGGCCCGAGGGAGATGTCGGTGCGGACACGGCGTCCAAAACAAGAAACAACAAAGCCAAACGCAGCAGAGCAATACAAAACCCCTAGCAACAAACACAACAAGGAGAAAGAAACGCGATGAAGCGATTCATGAACAAGAAAGTGGCCGCCATCGGCCTCGCCGCAGGGCTTGCCCTCGGCGTGGGCTGGTGCGGCCTTCGCATACTTCACCAGCAGTGGCTCGGGAGCGGGTCAGGGTTCGGTGGGTCTCGGCCAGCACATGGACCGTCACCCCGGGCACCGTTGTGGGTGGACCGATCTACCCGGGAGCGGGAAGTGAAACCATCACGTTCACAGTCCTGAACAACAGCTCGGGCGCTCAGGCTCTCAACACAGCGGTGGCGTCGGTCAACTCCAGCAGTGGCAACATCACCCAGAGCGGTGTGCCGGTTTCGGGCTGCCTCGCAGCGGACTTCACCGCCGTGGCAGCTGCACCCACCCCCGCCTTCCACACGTCCATCGCAGGTGGCAACACCGCGACCGACGTCGTGACCGTGACCATGCAGGACTCGGGGATCAACCAGAACGCATGCCAAGGCAAGACGCCTGACGTCACCCTGAACGTCACTTAGCACAGGCGAACGCAGAAGGAGGTTCGCTTCCTTCTGATGTGAATCTCGGTCGGAAGGCCGGGCCACGGAAAGTCCGTGGCCCGGCCAACCACCGGGCGAGGTCAGCGAGGGACAGCAGGAGCGGAACCTGAGGTCCCTCGGTGGGCTTGCCCATCCCAGTGAAAGCACTTGAGGAATCAATGAAGCCAGAGCGGTTCAAGAGGACGAAGTCGGTGATGGCATCGGGTGCCATCGCGCTCGTCGTCGCGGCCCTCGTGATCGGTGTCTCCTCGTTCGTCCTCGGCCCCCGTTCCGCCTCACCGGCGCACCCCGGCTTCGACCTGACTTCTGGCGGATCGAGCTTCACCATCACCAGCAACATTTATTCGTCTCCAGCGTGCTCGGGTTCGACGGCCTCCCTCTACCCCGGCACCCCGCGCTGCGCTGTTTTCACCGTCCAGAACCTGCTGAACGTACCCATCACCGTCGAGAGCATCACCACCGCCCTCGACACCACGAACTACCCGGCTCCGCCCCCGAGCGACTGCGCGGGGAGCAACTTTGTGCTTCCGACCTTCGCGGGGTCCCTCACGGTGGCTGCCGGCGGGACGGCCAACAGCTACCGGCGTGCCAATCGAGCTGAACGACAACGGCAGCGCCCCAGCCCGACTGTCAGAACCTGATCTACCACTTCACCTACTCGGGCAGTGCCCAGTACACCGACTCGACGACGACCGCCCTTACTTCGGCGCCCAACCCGTCGAACTCGGGCCAGTCGGTCACCTTTACGGCCACGGTCACCGCGGCCAACCCGAGCACCGACGCCAGCCTGCCGGGCGGCACGGTGAGCTTCTACTCCTGCCCGACCTCGGCCCAGTGCGCCTACAGCAGCTCCAACCTGCTCGGCAGCGGGACCATCGGTGCGGGCGGCGCGGCCACCTTCAGTACCTCGACACTCCCGACGGGCACCACCCACGTGGAGGCCGTCTACCCCGCTTCGGGCACCAACTTCACCGCTTCGACCTCCAACGTGGTGGCCCAGGTGGTCAACACCTCGAGCCTCAAGGCGACGACGACCACCTTGAAGTCCTCGCTCAACCCCTCGACCTACGGCTCCTCGGTGAGCTTCAGCGCCACGGTCGGCGCTACTTCGGGCACGCCCACCGGCACGGTCACCTTCTATAGCTGCGGGGCGGGCAGTACGACCAGTACGTGCGCCACGCCCAAGACCTCGCTCGGGACCCAGACCCTCTCGGGCGGCAAGGCCATCTACTCCACCTCGGCGCTGCCCGTGGGTACCACCTACGTCGAGGCCATCTACGGCGGTTCGGGGACCTACCAGGGCTCGACGTCGAACATCGTGGCCCAGGTGGTCAACGCCCTCGGCACCACCTCGGTCCTCACCAGCTCGTCCAACCCCTCGGTCCTCGGCACCTCGGTCAGCTTCACTGACACGGTCTCGGCCTCTTCGGGGACGCCCGGCGGCACCGTGACCTTCTACCGCTGCACCACCAACAGCTGCTCGACCAAGACCACGCTCGGGACCCAGACCCTCTCGGGCGGCAAGGCCACCTACTCGACCTCGACCCTGCCGCTGGGCACCACCTACGTCGAGGCGATCTACGGAGCCACGGGCAACTACGTGGGCTCGACGTCCAACGTGGTGTCCCAGTTGGTCATCGGCGTCCCGAGCGTGTGCGCCAGCGGTGGCTACGGCAACTACCTCTTCGGCAACCCGAGCTTCCCCGTCATCCTCGGCACCAATGGCAATGACTTCATCTATGCCTTCGGTGGCTCCTACTTGATCAACGGCTTCAACGGCAGCGACTGCATCGACGCCGGCGACGGGAACAACTTCATCAGCGACGGGGACGGCAACGACGGGATCACCGCAGGCAACGGCTCCGACACCGTGGTCCTCGGCAACGGCAACGACAAGGTGACCCTCGGCAATGGTTCCGATGAAGTCTTGGCGGGCAACGGCACCGACTCGGTGACGCTTGGCAACGGCTCTGAGGACAACGTCGTTCTCGGGAACGGTTCGGACACCGTGAGCGTCGGCAACGGCTCGGATGCCGAGATGAAGGTGGGCAACGGCACGGACTCGATCAGCGTCGGCACCGGCTCGGACAACAGCATCCAGCTCGGCAGCGGGACTGACACTGTCCACATCGCGGGCTCCCACGACACGATCTCGGGCGGGGCGGGCAACGAGACCATCTATCTCGGCTCGGGCACCTACAACACCTACAACGGCCAGGCGCACCACACCAATGTCTGCCACCTACCCGCACCTCCGTCGAGTTACCACGGCACGACGGCGGGCTACTACCACGACACCATCACCAACTGCACTGTGGTCTCGCCATGAGGCGGCGGACTCGGGTGCTCATCGGCGCTGTGGCCGCCTTGACTATTGGGCTGGGAGCCGGCGCGGCCTACGCGTACTTCACCAGTTCGGGGAACGGCACAGGGGCAGCGAGCACCGGAACGGTCACGATGACCGCCAGCGTGACGGCAGGTTCAGGGCTCTATCCCGGAAGCTCCGTGGCAGTGACAGTGAAGTTGAAAAACACCAGTGCTTCGGCGGCCCTGACGATTACCTCATTGATCCAGAACGGAACCGCAACCGTCCAGACAGCTGGCAAGGGCACCTGCACACCCAGTGTGGTCACTTTCACGGCAGGGTCGCTGCCGGGAAGTCCAATCGCCGCAGGAAGTTTTGCGAACGTACCCGGAACAGTCTCGATGACCACGGCTGCGCTTGACGGATGTCAGGGTACGACCTTCTCGATTCCGCTGATAGCCACAGGAAAGACCTCATGAAGCGCCGCATCCTTACCGCCGCGTTCGTGATCCTCGGCATCGTCTTCGCGAGTGGTCTCGCCGCGTGGGCGTACTTCAGTGCAACCTCCACTGCGACTCAGCTTGCTAGCTCGAGCACGCTCACTGCGCCAGCCAGCGCGTCGGCAGTCGCCGCATCAAGCACCAGCATCACCGTGACGGTAGCGTCCGGGCCGTCTTCTCCGTCACCCGCCGCGAGCGGTTACAACGTCTACGCGGATGGCACGACTTCACCGACATTGTGCACAATCTCGGGTAACACTGGAAGCTGCACTATAAGTGGCCTTGCGGTTGCGACAAACTATTCCTTCGACATTTACAGCACGTTGTCGAACTGGATCAGCGCGACATCCACCACAGTGTCAGCCACGACCGACAAAGCGACCCCCACGATCACGACGACGCCCTCGGCGGGGGTCGGCATCGGCGGGACCGTCTCGGACCAGGCGACGCTGACCAGCTCGTTCAACCCGACCGGCAGCATCGTGTTCACCCTCTACTCCAACAGCGCCTGCACGACGTCGGTGTTCACCTCGACCAACGCCATCAGCAGCGCAAGTGCGACCTCGGGCAACTTCACGACGACCGCCCAGGGCACCTTCTACTGGAAGGCGGTCTACGCCGGGGACGCCAACAACACCGGGTTCACCACCCCGTGTGGGACGGGTCAAGAGACGGTGGCGGTCGCCCAGGCGACCACCGGGATCACGACGACGCCCTCGGCGGGGGTCGGCATCGGCGGGACCGTCTCGGACCAGGCGACGCTGACCAGCTCGTTCAACCCGACCGGCAGCATCGTGTTCACGCTGTACTCCAACAGCGCCTGCACGACGTCGGTGTTCACCTCGACCAACGCCATCAGCAGCGCAAGTGCGACCTCGGGCAACTTCACGACGACCGCCCAGGGCACCTTCTACTGGAAGGCGGTCTACGCCGGGGACGCCAACAACACCGGGTTCACCACCCCGTGTGGGACGGGCCAAGAGACGGTCGTTGTGGGCAAGGACACCACGGGGATCACCACGACACCTTCGGCGGGCGTGACGGTGGGCGGGACCGTCTCGGACCAGGCGACGCTGACCAGCTCGTTCAACCCGACCGGCAGCATCGTGTTCACCCTCTACTCCAACAGCGCCTGCACGACGCAGGTGTTCACCTCGACCAATGCCATCAGTGGCACCAGTGCGACCTCGGGCAACTTCACGACGACCGCAGCCGGCACCTTCTACTGGAAGGCGGTCTACGCCGGGGACGCCAACAACACCGGGTTCACCACCCCGTGTGGGACGGGCCAAGAGACGGTCGTTGTGGGCAAGGACACCACGGGGATCACCACGACACCTTCGGCGGGCGTGACGGTGGGCGGGACCGTCTCGGACCAGGCGACGCTGACCAGCTCGTTCAACCCGACCGGCAGCATCGTGTTCACCCTCTACTCCAACAGCGCCTGCACGACGCAGGTGTTCACCTCGACCAATGCCATCAGTGGCACCAGTGCGACCTCGGGCAACTTCACGACGACCGCAGCCGGCACCTTCTACTGGAAGGCGGTCTACGCCGGGGACGCCAACAACACCGGGTTCACCACCCCGTGTGGGACGGGCCAAGAGACGGTCGTTGTGGGCAAGGACACCACGGGGATCACCACGACACCTTCGGCGGGCGTGACGGTGGGCGGGACCGTCTCGGACCAGGCGACGCTGACCAGCTCGTTCAACCCGACCGGCAGCATCGTGTTCACCCTCTACTCCAACAGCGCCTGCACGACGCAGGTGTTCACCTCGACCAATGCCATCAGTGGCACCAGTGCGACCTCGGGCAACTTCACGACGACCGCAGCCGGCACCTTCTACTGGAAGGCGGTCTACGCCGGGGACGCCAACAACACCGGGTTCACCACCCCGTGTGGGACGGGTCAAGAGACGGTGGCGGTCGCCCAGGCGACCACCGGGATCACGACGACGCCCTCGGCGGGGGTCGGCATCGGCGGGACCGTCTCGGACCAGGCGACGCTGACCAGCTCGTTCAACCCGACCGGCAGCATCGTGTTCACGCTGTACTCCAACAGCGCCTGCACGACGTCGGTGTTCACCTCGACCAACGCCATCAGCAGCGCAAGTGCGACCTCGGGCAACTTCACGACGACCGCCCAGGGCACCTTCTACTGGAAGGCGGTCTACGCCGGGGACGCCAACAACACCGGGTTCACCACCCCGTGTGGGACGGGTCAAGAGACGGTGGCGGTCGCCCAGGCGACCACCGGGATCACGACGACACCTTCGGCGGGCGTGACGGTGGGCGGGACCGTCTCGGACCAGGCGACGCTGACCAGCTCGTTCAACCCGACCGGCAGCATCGTGTTCACCCTCTACTCCAACAGCGCCTGCACGACGCAGGTGTTCACCTCGACCAATGCCATCAGTGGCACCAGTGCGACCTCGGGCAACTTCACGACGACCGCAGCCGGCACCTTCTACTGGAAGGCGGTCTACGCCGGGGACGCCAACAACACCGGGTTCACCACCCCGTGTGGGACGGGCCAAGAGACGGTCGTTGTGGGCAAGGACACCACGGGGATCACCACGACACCTTCGGCGGGCGTGACGGTGGGCGGGACCGTCTCGGACCAGGCGACGCTGACCAGCTCGTTCAACCCGACCGGCAGCATCGTGTTCACGCTGTACTCCAACAGCGCCTGCACGACGTCGGTGTTCACCTCGACCAACGCCATCAGCAGCGCAAGTGCGACCTCGGGCAACTTCACGACGACCGCCCAGGGCACCTTCTACTGGAAGGCGGTCTACGCCGGGGACGCCAACAACACCGGGTTCACCACCCCGTGTGGGACGGGTCAAGAGACGGTGGCGGTCGCCCAGGCGACCACCGGGATCACGACGACGCCCTCGGCGGGGGTCGGCATCGGCGGGACCGTCTCGGACCAGGCGACGCTGACCAGCTCGTTCAACCCGACCGGCAGCATCGTGTTCACGCTGTACTCCAACAGCGCCTGCACGACGTCGGTGTTCACCTCGACCAACGCCATCAGCAGCGCAAGTGCGACCTCGGGCAACTTCACGACGACCGCCCAGGGCACCTTCTACTGGAAGGCGGTCTACGCCGGGGACGCCAACAACACCGGGTTCACCACCCCGTGTGGGACGGGCCAAGAGACGGTCGTTGTGGGCAAGGACAGCCCCACGATCACGGCCACCGGACCTGGCACCGGCACCGCCGGCACGGCTATCGCCGCCAGCGCGATCAGTTCGTTGCTGTCGGGCGGGACCACCAGCCCGGCGGTGAGCGGAACTATCACCTTCACGGTGTTCGGCCCACAGAGCACCGCCCCAACTACCTGCACTAGCGGCGGCACCACGGTGGGGACGGCAACGGTGAGCGGCAACAATACGTACCATCCGAGCGCAGGATTCACCCCGAGTAGCGGCGGTGACTACTGGTGGTACGCCTCGTATGGCGGCGACTCCAACAACAACACCGCGACCTCGACCTGTGGATCGGGTATGTCCCTTACTGTGGTGCCATATTCCGGAGGCAGCAATGGAAACCTTTCAAATGGCACCTTCTACTACAACATCAATGCAATAGGCACGGGATCCAGCACCAAAACCGCCAATACGATTACACCTGGCGTTGGGCAGCATCTGCTGACACTTACCTTCAACCTGACGACTAGCAGTGGAACAGCGCATTCCGCGACGGTGGGGGTGGTCTCTGGCGGGGTGTGGGCCGCCACGGCACTTACGTGCACCATTAACCCGGGAAGCACCAGCTGTACGAGCACTGGAAGTGTGAGCATCACCTCCGCGGAGTCGATAAACCTGGAGGTTGTGGCAAACGGAAACCACGCTGGAACCTGGTCGCTGTCGTACAGTCAGCCGTAGCAAAGGCAGGGCTTTGCGTTTCGGTCGTATATCTCACCTTCAACTGAAGGAACTGACGGGTGAAGTAGAGATTGAGCGGACCCGATTGTTGAGCCACTCCCTATGCGAGTGTGAGCTGCTGTCGGTGAAGCCAGGCTTCGACGAAGTCGACCGGGGTGAGCCAGCCGTGCGCGCTGTGCGGCCTCTTGATGTTGTAGTCGATGCGCCAGTCCTCAAGGAGGACCTTGGCCTCGAACAGCGAGTCGAAGCGCTGGCCGTTCAAGAACTCGTCGCGTAGGCGGCCGTTGAAGCTCTCGATCCAGGCGTTCTGCCACGGCGAGCCCGGGTCGATGAACACGGTGTCGGTCCCGTTGAAGCGGCACCAGTCGGCGACGGCATAGGCAATGAACTCGGGGCCATGGTCAAAGCGCACGTAGGCGGGTGCGCCGCGTTCGGCCACCAGGCGTTCGAGGCAGGCCACGACGCCGTCGGCGTCGATGGAGCGTTCCACCTCGATGGCCAGGGCACTCGCGGCTGTACTCGTCGATGACGTTCAAGCAGCTTGAGCATCCGCCCGTCGGCGGTCTGGTCGAACTGGAAGTCGAGGGCCCAGACCACGTTCGGCCGGATCGGGCAGATAGCCCCGACGGCGACGCCGATGCCGCGCAGCGGGGCTTCTTGCTTGCGATAGGGCACACGCAGGCCTTCGGCACGCCAGAGGCGGTGGATGCGCTTGTTGTTGACCCTCCAGCCGGCCTTGCGCGCCTCGGTGGCGGCCCGTCGCCAGCCCCAGCGGGGACGGCGTCGTGAGAAGTCGCGCAAGAAGGCCCGCAGGGCCAGCTCGTCGTCGGAGGGCACCGGCGCGGGGAGGCGCTGGGTGGACCGGGGCTGGCCGACGAGCGCGACAGGCACTGCGTTCACGACACCCCGAACCGCTCTCGGAGGGCCACGACGGCCCGCCGGCGGCGGTCCGGGGTCAGAAGTTTCCCCGGTTCACCTCCTTCAACATGTCGATGTCGAGGGCCTGGTCGGCCACGATCCTCTTCAGCCGGGCGTTCTCGCGCTCGAGCTCCTTGAGGCGCTTGGCGTCGTCGGCCTTCATGCCGCCGTACTGGTTGCGCCAGCGATGGAAGGTCGACTCGGAGATCTCGAGGTGCCGGCACACCTCCTCGACGGTCTTTGCCCTGGGCCAAGAGCTTGTCGCCCTCGGCCAGCTTGCGGATCACCTGCTCGGGCGTGTGCCGCCGGTTCTTCATCTGTGCTGTCCTCCTCGTCCCATCTGGGCATCGGACTCGCACAAGGGGTGGATCAGTTCACGGGGATCCGGTCAGATAGCGATGGAACCGCTTCTCGACGCCAACCCAGAGATTCCGGATGGGGGAGTGGACCTATTGGGCGGGGGAAGGCCTCTCCACCGCCTCGGAGAGGTCGGCGTCGCCCGCGATGCCGGCTGACGGACTAAGGGGCCATCCAGCCCGAAGTCGATGAGGTCGTCGTCAAGCGGCGGGGGCGAGGACGTGAGACTGGACTCGCCGGCGGATGAGCGTGACCACGAGGAAGACAAAAGCCAGGACTGCCAACAGCCCGACGACAGAGGCCATGACGTTGGGGCCCGTGAAATGGAAACCGGGAGACCCTGTTCCGTTCGGCGCAATGCGGTTAGTGGAGGCGAGCAGGTGAGCTCGAGTCCCCGAGCGAAACCGCGTCGCCGCGCTTGCAACTCCCGTTCCTGCAGTCAGCAAGGCGGCCGCGCAAGTACTAACCGAAAAAGTCATTGCAAGCTTTTGAGATTGCCGCCACACCCTTACCAACCTCCCTGGACAAAATCGGGATCGCGCTACCCAGCGCCGTACCTAGACCCGATCTCGACGTGAGTGAAACACGTTCTGGGCTGGGCACTTACGGTCGGTCTTAACGTGCAACCTATATTTATGCTTGATTCCCCCGGTGAAACGAAATATGAGAGTGAGACAAACCTGTCTTGCACGCGACGTGGCGTCTAACTGCAGTTGTGGCGCACAAGGTCCTTTGAGACGGACAGGTCGGGCTGGTGACGTCTGCGTCACCGCCTTTGTTTGCAAATGCATCGGCCAGGTCTCGACCCGTGTTGGAGGGCGAATTCGTTGTCGAGTGGATCCTGAATTGCGGTCCCGAGCGGAGTGCTGAGGCCGCTTTTGTCATGGGTCAGTAGGCGCCGATGCCCCGGGCCATCGTGTTGGGGGTCTCGAACATGATCTTCAGATCCCACCACATCGACCACGAGGAGACGTAGAGGTAGTCGAGCTGGACGAGGTCGCTTCGAGTCAGATCGTTGCGGCCCGAGACTTGCCAGAGTCCAGTGATCCCTGGACGCACTTCGAAGCGGCGGACCGCCCAGCTCTCGACGCGTGACTCGCTCGGGATGAACGGGCGCGGACCGACCACGGACATCTCACCCTTTAAGACATTGATGAACTGCGGAATCTCATCGATGCCGGTACGACGAATGAAGGACCCAAAGCGCGTGATGCGCCAGCTCTCGTCATGCTTGTTACGAATTTCGTGCAGAGGCCGGCCCGGAGTGCCTGAGTCGTCGTCGCGGCGAGTGCGGCCGCCTGATGCTTCTGTCGTCATTGAACGGAACTTGGTCACCATGAAGGGCTGCGCGTAACGGCCAAGGCGCACCTGACGAAAGAACACTGGTCCCGGCGAGCTCCGCTTCACACCGATTGCGACTATGAGCAGGATGGGTGAACAGACGAGGAGCACGCTCCCGCTAACGCACAGGTCGAACGCCCGCTTGATGAAACGGTCCCACCGGCTCAGGTGGGGCTGCGCGATCTCGAGGAAGGGCATGCCACCAAGGTCCGTGAGGCGAGAGCGCCAGCTAATTAGCTCGTAATAGCGCGGCACCATCGCGATGTGGACGAAGTCCTGCAAATTGCGGTAAGTGTCAAGGGACCCTTTTGAGAACTGGTCGCTGGCAGCCACCAAGATCCGGTGCACGTCGAGCCGTCGGCAGAGGTCGGGCAGATCTGAGACTCGTCCGAGCACGTCGTCGTCGGCGAGGTCGCCGTCGACAACACGGCCAACGAGGGTCATGCCGGGATTCTGGCGGACGTTCATCATGATCCGGTGGGCCGTCTGCCCGGCACCGACAACCAATACCCGCGTCGTGGTCAGTGTGTGGAGGAAGAACCGCAGCACGATCCGCCCCATCGTGATAATCCCAATGGTCACGATGACTGCAGCAACGAGCTGGGTGGCGATCGGCTCAATGGTGCCGAAAGTGGCGTGGAAGAACGAACCGACGGCGAGCGTGAGGACGCAGCCGCATCCAACGCCGAAGGCCAGCTCCCGGAACTCGAGGAAGGCGCTGGGCTGGAGTTGTCGATGCGTCACCCGGTAGACACCGCCGAAGGCCAGCGCGAGGACGACCGCCACGGGGAAGAACGAGTCGAGCTTGATGCTGAACGCTAACTGCGAAGGCGTGTTGGTCGGCACCGAAGAGAGGGCCGAGAGGATGACCAATGCGACGGGCAGCGCGATGCACGCGCACACGAAGTCGCACGACATCTGCACGAGTGTGAGCTCGCGGTCGCTGATGGCCCGATGGGGCGACGCGTGGCGTGGGTGCTGCCGGCGACGAGGGACACGCAGCTCCGGCGGAATGGCGAAATTTGGCTGGTCGGCGGACCCGCTGGCGGCGGTTGGCACGACAGTTCCGACCCTCGATTCCGAGATGCTCATGGCTCTCCCTTGGCACGCCCCGCAGCGCCGCCAGTGCGCTGTCGCCCGCTTCGAGAAGGAAACAGCCGGAAGGCCGGGGACTGTCGGCGGAGGCCGACCTTCCCGGTCCGAAAGAGCAAATTTCGAACGAACGTTTGTCCCTAGTTGGGCCTTCGTTGTGACGGTGGGACGAGCAGCCGCGCCCGATGACTGGCGCCATCAGGCGGAACCACCGACGGCGTGAACCCCGCCGTCGACGTGGATCATCTCTCCTGTCGTCATGGGGAAGAGGTCGCTGAAGAGGGCCACACAGGCCTTGGCGACGGCGCTGGCGTCGTGGATGTCCCATCCCAGTGGCGCCCTGTTGCCCCAGGTGTCCTCGAAGGCGGAAAACCCCGGGATGGACTTAGCGGCCATCGTACGAACGGGCCCGGCGGCCACGAGGTTGACCCGGATACCTCGGGGTCCGAGTTCCTTGGCCAGGTAGCGGGATAGCGACTCCAGTGCCGCCTTGGCGACCCCCATCCAGTCGTAGACCGGCCAAGCGACCGTGGCGTCGAAATCGAGGCCGACCACCGAGGCACCCCCGTGGGCAGCGGCGCGTTCGAGGAGGGGGAGGAAGGCCTCGACGAGGGCCTTCAGCGAGTAGGCGGAAATGTTGAGCGCCACCGACACATCGTCCCAGCCGGCCTCGAACATACCGCTGCCGAGGCAGTCGGGCGGAGCGAAGCCGATGGCATGGAGGATCCCGTCGAGACGAGGCCAGCGGTCGGCCACGGCTTCGCCCGCGGCCGCCAGCTGCTCGGGTGAGGTGACATCGATCTCGAGGACCTCGGGCTCCGTGGGCAGTTTGCCGCGCCGTCCGCCGGGTGAGGCTGAGGGCGCGCCCTGCGCCCGAGAGGATGATCTCGGCGCCCTCTTCCTGGGCCTTCTTGGCGGTGGCGTAAGCCAGTGAGGCATCGGTCAGGACGCCGGTGATCAGGAGCCGTTTGCCGTCGAGGAGTCCCACTGGGCCAGTGAGGTTATGCGAAGGTGTGGCCATGAACGTCGGAATCCTGGGAGGGACCGGTCCGGCCGGGCGCGGGGTAGCGGTCCGGCTTGCCGAGGCCGGCATCCGAGTCACGGTCGGCTCACGCGACGCTGAGCGGGCTGCCCGGATTGTCGGAGAATTGTCGGAGAAGGTGCCCTCGCTGGCCGATCGGCTCGAAGGCGCCGACAATGCCGGCGCTGCGGCGGCCGAGCTCGTGTTTGTTGCGACGCCATGGGACGGCGTGGTGACGACAGTGCGGGCGTTGCGCGAGCCGTTGGCGGGCAAGGTGGTCGTCTCGATGGCCAACGCCCTGGTCAAAGAGGGTCGAGAGATGCTGGCGCTCATCCCGCCCCGAGGCTCGGTGGCGGCGGCGGTCGACGCGGCGCTGCCGGCATCGCTGGTGGCGGCCGCCTTCCACCATCTGCCGGCGTCGGAAATGGAGAACCTCGAATCGGGGTTGGAAGCTGATGTGCTCGTGTGCTCGGACCACCCGGAGGCGACGGCGGCCACCGTCGCTCTGGTCGAGCAAATGAGAGGGTTGCGGCCGCTCGACGCGGGGAGCCTGAACCAGGCGGCTGCCATCGAGGCGTTCACGGCGGTCTGTATCACTCTGAACATCCGGCACAAGGCGCACTCGACGTTGCGGCTGGCCGGGATCTAGCCCGTTTGGAATTCGGATTGCGGCTCTACGACACGGCGCGCCGGAAGGTCGTGGCGTTCGAGCCGGGGCCGCTTGTGACGATGTACTCGTGCGGCATCACGCCCTACGACGCGGCACACCTGGGTCACGCGTCGGTGTACCTCTACTTCGACATGTTGCAGCGGGTCCTGCAGGACCGCGGGCATGAGACGAGGTGTGTGCGCAACGTGACCGATGTCGACGACGACATCTTGCGCAAAGCCCGGGAGTTGGGGGTGCATTACCTGGACCTGGCCGCCGAGGAGATGGCGCGCTTCGACGCGGAGATGGCGTTGTTGAACCTGTTGCCGGTGTGGAGCGAGCCACGGGCCACGTCGGCGATCAGCGAGATCCTGTCGTTGATCGGAGTGGCGCTGGAGCGCGGGTTCGCATACCAGTCGGATGGTTCGGTGTACTTCGACGTGGCGACGTTCGGTTGCTTCGGCGAGGTGAGTGGGTTCGACCGGACCAAGATGTTGGAGCTGGCGGCCGAGCACGGGGGCAAGCCCGAGGACCCGGCGAAACGGAACCCATTGGACTTTGTGCTGTGGCAGCCGTCATTGCCGGACGAGCCGGCGTGGGAGTCGCGGTGGGGTCCGGGGCGGCCGGGCTGGCACATCGAGTGCTCGGCGCTGGTGTTACGAGAGCTGGGGGAGACCATCGACATCCACGGCGGCGGACGTGATCTGGTGTTCCCGCACCACGAATGCGAGACGGCACAGTCCGAGGCGGTGACCGGGCAGCCGTTCGTGCGGCTGTGGTTCCACGTGGGTCTGGTTGGGTTGGACGGTACGAAGATGTCCAAGTCATTGGGGAACCTGGTGTTCGTGGGGGACCTCTGCAAGGAATGGGACCCGGCGGCGGTGCGGCTCGCGTTGCTGGCGCACCATTACCGGAAGGATTGGGACTGGCGGACGGGCGAGGACATGCCGGCAGCGGCGGCGCGCCTGGCGTTGTGGCGGAGCGTCGTCCACTCGGGCGACGCTTCGGCCGGGTTGGAAGCGGTGCAGGCGGCATTGGCGGAGGACCTCGACACGCCGCGGGCGTTGGCCGCCTTGGACGCGGAGGCGGCGAAAGGAAGGTCGGTCGCCGACGGAGCGGCGTTGCTGGGCATTCAGCTCTAGCCGTCTGTTGTGGTCGGGAGGCCATGCCGTCGTGGAACCGCCTGACCAGCCGCGGAAAATTCTTGACCGACGGCGCGGTGATGCGCTGAGGTTCGGCACAACGACACTCGCAATCTGCGCTCATAACATCGCTCACCGGGGAGGCGGTGGATCTGTACTGTCCGGGGGCTTTCCTTTTGTACTGGGCCAGGTCGAAGCAGAGGACTTTGACGTAGTAGGCGTGGATCATCCAGAGGAAAGAGACAGCCTGGATGGCGAACGGCGAGCGCGGTGGTGGCGGGTGATCAGCTGAGAGAGCGCCAGCCCGGGCAGGGGGAAGCAATGGCTTCCACATGAGGAGCTTCCAGACTCTTCGTTGGTGTTGACGACGTCCCTACCCGCAGCACCTCTCCGCCGAATGATGCACCCGCTCAGCGATATCGGCTTCGGGGTTCCCGCTGTTGCGGTGGCGGAGGCTTTCTGGTTGTCCGCTCTCCGCCTGGTCGAACTCGCGGCAGCCTCCAGGTCGGTCCCTAAGAATTCTAGGCGGTTGCACGACATAACCGCTGGCCAGGGAGCCAGGACCTTGAAGTGTCGCCCAAGATCCGCCATCGGCATCGAACTTGGACGGAGCCCGGAGAGCATAAAGAAAGGGACCAAAGGCCGGGTTCTCCCACCTCGGAATTCGGGGTAAATTGCAACGCGGGTGGGGCGGTCCACCCTTAGGAGTGGGAATCTTGGCGAATCGGCGAATTTGGCGAACACGTTCGGGCAACGGGTCGCTGCACGCCCTGTCGCGCCTGTTCGTGGGCCGCCAGAGCCGGCTACTGGGACTAAGTCCAGCTGGCGACACCTCAATGCCAAGTTCAGCGCCCATGGATTATGCAACCGCCGATGCCCGCGCTGAAATGGTGATCCACCCATGAGGCGCGCCGACCGCAACCGCTCGACGGCCGTGCTTCGGAAACCCAACCGGCGTTGTAGCCAGCGAGGCGACGAATCCGGGTTCACGCTCGTCGAGCTGATCGTCGTCGTGGCTGTGATGCCGATCATCCTTGGCGCCATCGCTACCGCGCTGATCTCGTTGCTGTCCCTCCAGAACAACGTGACCAACCGCATCGGCGACTCGAACGACGCACTGATTGCGTCCACCGACTTCAACCGCGACGTCCAGAGTGCTCAGTTGATGACAACGCAATCCGCTGTCGCTTGCCCAACTCCCACGACCACCGGCACGCAAATCCTTGGGCTCGAGTGGGGCGCCAACCCAACTACTCCAGCATCCGGTGGGCCAGTTGGCGGATATGACACCGTCGTGTCTTACGTGTCAACCGCGGTCACAGATCCGACCACGCACGCCACGACGTACATGCTCACTCGTCAACTTTGTAGCTTTGGGACGCCAACTGCAACGACGCCGCCCGTCACTGCGAACACTTTGGCGCACGACACGGGGTCGCCTACCGTCACGATCTATGGCGGAAAGAATGCTCAGGGAAACTTCGCGAACATCACGACTGACTTCGCCTCCACCTGGTTCGCGTCGTTGGGAGTAACGAAGGTCGAATTCGACGTCAACGGGCAACAGACGAAGAGTGGGTTCAGCTACTCGCTCCTCGGACTTCCCGGCCTATCCAAGTCGCAGGGTTCAGCCTCGACGCTAAGTACTCCGTCGTCAACGGGCTGTGGGTTTGCGACGCCCGGCAGCGGCACCTATGCCACGCAGCTCTGCTTCGCAGACTTCAGCAGCTACAACTGGTCCAAGGCCTCGAGCGGTACCTGTACACCGTCGGGCCAACCGACCCAGACAGGCCAACTCTTTCAGCTTGGCATCACGAGCACGCCGTACACCGTGAGCTTCTGTCTCCATGTCAGTACGAACGACGTCCAGCCATGGATCATCCCCACGTACTACAACCCCAGCGGCGACGACAGTGAGGCATTCCTCGGCAACAACGGTTTTTATACCGGCATCCCCGGGAAGCCCGCTCTGTATCAAAACGCCTCGACGTTGGTCACGGCGAGCTTCACCGACATCCAGGTGCTCGATGCTGCTGGTCATCCTGCATCCGGGTGGACCGTGGTCACGGGGGACGCCGAGTCGACTGACACGAACGAGTGGATGGAATACAGCAACACCACCAGCCCGAGCATCAACTGGTCGATCTTGCCCAACAATGGATCGGCCGACCTTTATGGCAATGCTTGTTACGACGACGCTAATGGGTTCACGAACAACTCCGGCCTCCGGTCCTGGACGGGATCGGTTCCGCCCACAAGTGCTGGT
Source organism: uncultured Acidimicrobiaceae bacterium (assembly GCA_963828455.1). Lineage (GTDB taxonomy): Bacteria > Actinomycetota > Acidimicrobiia > Acidimicrobiales > RAAP-2 > Bog-473. Next base: position 488,122 of record CAWHFH010000006.1, read on the forward strand.
GTGGGGTCGCCGTCCTCCGGGCCTCCGGCAACCTCAGCGGCTTTGACGATCAACTCCGCGACCTATGCCACCGGTGTCAGTTCGATTCTGTGTGAATCGAACCAGCAGCTCAACAAGACAGGGACCTTGATGCTCCAATCGAGCGAACCCCAGAACTCGACGGCTTCACAGAAGGTCAGCGTCACGATGCAAGGAGCCGGTCTCGAGGCTCTGTTCTTTGGAGTTCTCGTATGATCTGCAAAAACTTTCGGCGACGCGTCAGGCAAATCTGCGAAAGCGACTCCCGCAACTCGGAAGCGGGCGACACCCTTGTTGAGATCCTGTTCGCCCTCGTCGTTCTCGGCATCGCCGTCGTCGCCCTAATCACTGCCTTCGGCACATCGATCAATGCCTCGGCGGAGCACCGCCAACTCGCAAACGAGGACGCATCACTGCGAGCCGCCACTGACGAAGTGATAGCGCAGATCCAGGATTCGTCGGACAACGCATTTGCGGCCTGCCCGGCTCCCGGCAATCTCCCGTATTCACCGACTTTCATTCTCACCGGTTCCTTTCATGTGGCGCAGGGAAGCCCAACAGTGCAGTTCTGGGACGGGTCGGCGTGGTCTGCCACGTGCACGGTCGCAACCAACCCACAGCAATGGAACATCACCTTGACGAGCGGCACCTACAGCAGGACCGTCAGCACGGTCATTTATGATCCGGAGCCGCTAACTCCAACAGCTGGAACAACCCCGGCCAAGCTTGTCTTCCTACAGCCTACGACCTCGACCACGGGCACTGGCACGATCAACGCATCCGTGAACCCACAGCCAATCATCGCCGTCGAGGATGCCGCCAACAACATCGTGTATGGCGACGCGTCCTCAGTGACGCTCACGGCCTCAGGCCCGGGGTCCCTGTCCAACAATTGCTCGGGCATCGAGAACAACGGCCTCTTCTCGTTCAGTAACTGCAGCATGAGCACTGTAGGCACATACACTGTTACGGCGACAGACCCCGCCTGTGGCACGTGTTCAGCAAATGCGAACTACACCATCTCGACCGCGCCGCCAGCGAAGATCGCGTTCACGACCGCACCGGTTTCCGGCGCAGCCTCCAACAGCGCCACTCTCGGCATGATCACGGTCCAAGAGCAGGACGCGTTCGGAAACGCCGATCCGGGGGGTGCTCTGACGGTCAACCTAGGCTCGAGTTCTTCGACGGGAAACTTTGCCGCCACTGCGGGTGGCTCACCGATCACCTCCGTGACAATTCCATCGGGACAGTCCACGGCGACCTTCTATTACGGCGACACGACGGCAGGCTCCCCGATCATCACCGCCTCCGCATCGGGCCTCCAGTCAGGCTTGCAAACCGAGACCATCAATCCGGGACCGGAGAATCGGCTCGTATTCACGACAGTGCCTGCATCGAGTTTCGGTGCAGGCACCTCCTTCAGCGTGGGCGTCACTGTCGAGGACTCGTTCGGCAACCCGATCACCACTGGGAATACCGGTTCGAACGACAGCATCATGCTCACGCTCACAGGGGGCACCTTCTCGACCGGTGGATCCACTAAGACAGCTGCGGCCTCCAGTGGTGTTGCGACGTTCAATAGCCTTCAGATCAACACCGCGGGTTCGTACACGATCACCGCGACGGATACGACTCACCCGAGCGTCAGCTCGGCCGGGACCTCGTTCACCGTGACACCGGCGCCACCGAGCCAGCTGAAATTCACCTCGACTGTCGGTGGCAACCACGCGGTCGGCACGTCGGCAAACGTCGGACCCTTCCAAGTCACGGTCGAAGACCCGTTCGGGAACGCTGTCACGAACAGTGGCGCGCCAGTCACCCTCCAGCTCTCGAGTAGCTCGGCAGGATCGACGTTCTTCACACCCACCTCCGGTGGTAGCGCCTCTGGTGCCGTCACCATCCCAAGCGGATCGTCGACGTCGTCGACCTTCTACTACGCCGACACCAAGTCAGGCACACCCACCATCACCGCGACGGCAACGGTCAACACGCACGCGGTCTCCGGCGCCACCAGCGGCTTCACTATGACCCCTGCGGGCGAGAACATGCTCGCCGTTACTGCGCAGCCACCCTCGTCGGTGCCGGCCGGCCAGGGATTCAGCATTGCCGTATCCGTCCAGGACCAATACGGCAACCAAATCACCACCGGCAATACCGGTTCCACAGACTCAATTCAGATCGCGCTCGTAGGCGGCAGCTTCGCCTCCGGTACCACGACGGTTACTTCTTCGAACGGCATTGCGACCTTCAACAATCTCAAAATCAACACTGCAGGCGGTTACAGCGTTACGGCCACGGACGCGACGCACACCGGTGTGACGTCGGCAAGCTCCAAGCAATTCAACGTTGTGGCGTCAACGCCCACCAAGCTGGTCTTCACCTCGCCGGTCACTGGCAACCACACGGTCACGTCCTCGGCAAACGTCGGGCCCTTCCAGGTGCAGGCCCAGGACAGCTTCGGCAACCCGGTCGCCAACTCGAACGCCGCGGCGACCGTTTCGTTGTCGTCGAGCTCGACGGGGACCACATTCTTCACGACGACCTCGAACGGATCGAGCGCATCGGCCGTCACCATCGCCAATGGCGCCTCGAGCTCGCCCGCCTTCTACTACGCCGACACCCAGTCCGGATCCCCCACCATCACCGCCTCGGTCACCATCAACGGGACCCCGGTCAGCGGCACTACCAACGGCTTCACCATGACGCCGGGTGCCGCCACCAAGGTGGGCTTCGTCCAGCAGCCGACCACCGCGACGGCGGGCAGCGCCATCAACCCCGCCCCGACGGTCCAGGTCGAGGACACCTTCGGCAACGCGGTGGCCGGCAGCGGGGTCACGGTGACGATGAGCGCCAACGGCTTCTCCTTCACCGGCACCTCGACGACGAGCACCACCACGAACGCGGCTGGCCTGGCCACCTTCTCCAACCTCGTCACCAACACTGCGGGCAGCAACTACTCGCTGACGGCGGCTTCGAGCGGGCTTGGCACCGTCAACTCGAACACCTTCACGGTCAAGGCCAAGACCACGGTGGCAACACTCGCCATCAGTCCCATCAGCTCGCCGCAGACAGCTGGCAGCGGCTTCACCGTGACGGTGACGGGCTTCGACTCGTTTGGGAACCAGGTCAACAACTCCACCGACTCGCTCCGGCTCGGCATCGCCTCCGGTTCGCCGCAGACGACCTTCTCGAACACCAGCACGACGATGATGACGGCCACCCTGAATAATGGCGTGGCCACCTTCAACGGTGTCACCTTCGACACCGCCGGGACCACCTACGTCCTCACGGCTACTGACACGACTGTGAGCGTGAGCGCACCGAATTCGAACACCTTCACGGTGAACGCGGGCGCCGCCTCCAAGGTGGGCTTCGTCCAGCAGCCGACCACCGCGACGGCGGGCAGCGCCATCAGCCCCGCCCCGACGGTCCAGGTCGAGGACACCTTCGGCAACGCGGTGGCCGACAGCGGGGCCACGGTGACGATCAGCGTCAACAGTGGTCCCGGGTCCTTCACTGGCACTTCGACGCTGAGCACCACGACGAGTGCCGGCGGCCTGGCCACCTTCTCGAACCTGGTCCTCAACACCTCGGGCAGCTACACGATCAAGGCGGCCTCGAGCGGGCTCGGCACCGTCAACTCGAACACCTTCACGGTGAACGCAGCGGCCGCCACCAAGGTGGTCTTCGTCCAGCAGCCGAGCACCACGACGGCGGGCAGCGCCATCAGCCCCGCCCCGACGGTCCAGGTCGAGGACACCTTCGGCAACGCGGTGCCCGGCAGCGGGGTCACGGTGACGATGAGCGCCAACGGCTTCTCCTTCACCGGCACCTCGACCACGAGCACCACCACCAACGCCGGCGGCCTGGCCACCTTCGCCAACCTCGTCACCAACACTGCGGGCAGCAACTACTCGCTGACGGCGGCCTCGAGCGGGCTCGGCACCGTCAACTCGAACACCTTCACGGTGAACGCGGGCACTCCCACCAAGCTGGTCTTCACGTCGACTGTCAGCGGCAACCACACGGTCACGTCCTCGGCCAACGTCGGGCCCTTCCAGGTCCAGGCCCAGGACAACTTCGGCAATCCCGTCACCAACTCGAATGCCGCGGCGACCGTTTCGCTGTCGTCGAGCTCGACGGGGACCACCTTCTTCACGACAGTCTCGAACGGATCGAGCGCCTCTGCCGTCACAATCGCCAATGGCTCCTCGAGCTCGCCCGCCTTCTATTACGCCGACACTCAGTCTGGGTCTCCCACCGTCACCGCCTCGGCCACCATCAACGGCACCCTGGTCAGCGGCACTACCAACGGCTTCACCATGACGCCGGGCGCCGCCTCCAAGGTGGGCTTCGTTCAGCAGCCGAGCACCACGACGGCGGGTAGCGCCATCAGCCCCGCCCCGACGGTCCAGGTCGAGGACACCTTCGGCAACGCGGTGGCCGACAGCGGCGCCACGGTCACCATGACGGTCAACAGCGGTCCGGGCGCCTTCACCGGCACTTCGACGCTGAGCACCACGACGAGTGCCGGCGGCCTGGCCACCTTCTCGAACCTGGTCCTCAACACCTCGGGCAGCTACACGATCAAGGCGGCCTCGAGCGGGCTCGGCACCGTCAACTCGAACACCTTCACGGTGAACGCAGCGGCCGCCACCAAGGTGGTCTTCGTCCAGCAGCCGAGCACCACGACGGCGGGCAGCGCCATCAGCCCCGCCCCGACGGTCCAGGTCGAGGACACCTTCGGCAACGCGGTGCCCGGCAGCGGGGTCACGGTGACGATGAGCGCCAACGGCTTCTCCTTCACCGGCACCTCGACCACGAGCACCACCACCAACGCCGGCGGCCTGGCCACCTTCGCCAACCTCGTCACCAACACTGCGGGCAGCAACTACTCGCTGACGGCGGCCTCGAGCGGGCTCGGCACCGTCAACTCGAACACCTTCACGGTGAACGCGGGCGCCGCCTCCAAGGTGGGCTTCGTCCAGCAGCCGACCACCGCGACGGCGGGCAGCGCCATCAGCCCCGCCCCGACGGTCCAGGTCGAGGACACCTTCGGCAACGCGGTGGCCGACAGCGGCGCCACGGTGACGATCAGCGTCAACAGCGGTCCCGGGCGCCTTCACCGGCACTTCGACGCTGAGCACCACGACGAGTGCCGGCGGCCTGGCCACCTTCTCGAACCTGGTCCTCAACACCTCGGGCAGCTACACGATCAAGGCGGCCTCGAGCGGGCTCGGCACCGTCAACTCGAACACCTTCACGGTGAACGCAGCGGCCGCCACCAAGGTGGTCTTCGTCCAGCAGCCGAGCACCACGACGGCGGGCAGCGCCATCAGCCCCGCCCCGACGGTCCAGGTCGAGGACACCTTCGGCAACGCGGTGCCCGGCAGCGGGGTCACGGTGACGATGAGCGCCAACGGCTTCTCCTTCACCGGCACCTCGACCACGAGCACCACCACCAACGCCGGCGGCCTGGCCACCTTCGCCAACCTCGTCACCAACACTGCGGGCAGCAACTACTCGCTGACGGCGGCCTCGAGCGGGCTCGGCACCGTCAACTCGAACACCTTCACGGTGAACGCGGGCACTCCCACCAAGCTGGTCTTCACGTCGACTGTCAGCGGCAACCACACGGTCACGTCCTCGGCCAACGTCGGGCCCTTCCAGGTCCAGGCCCAGGACAACTTCGGCAATCCCGTCACCAACTCGAATGCCGCGGCGACCGTTTCGCTGTCGTCGAGCTCGACGGGGACCACCTTCTTCACGACAGTCTCGAACGGATCGAGCGCCTCTGCCGTCACAATCGCCAATGGCTCCTCGAGCTCGCCCGCCTTCTATTACGCCGACACTCAGTCTGGGTCTCCCACCGTCACCGCCTCGGCCACCATCAACGGCACCCTGGTCAGCGGCACTACCAACGGCTTCACCATGACGCCGGGCGCCGCCTCCAAGGTGGGCTTCGTTCAGCAGCCGAGCACCACGACGGCGGGTAGCGCCATCAGCCCCGCCCCGACGGTCCAGGTCGAGGACACCTTCGGCAACGCGGTGGCCGACAGCGGCGCCACGGTCACCATGACGGTCAACAGCGGTCCGGGCGCCTTCACCGGCACTTCGACGCTGAGCACCACGACGAGTGCCGGCGGCCTGGCCACCTTCTCGAACCTGGTCCTCAACACCTCGGGCAGCTACACGATCAAGGCGGCCTCGAGCGGGCTCGGCACCGTCAACTCGAACACCTTCACGGTCAAGGCCAAGACCACGGTGGCCACACTGGCCATCAGCCCCATCAGCTCGCCGCAGACAGCAGGCGGCGCTTTCAGTGTGACGGTCACCGGCTTCGACTCCTTCGGCAACCAGGTCAACAACTCTGCTGATTCGGTCCAGCTCGGCATCCTCGCCGGCTCGCCGCAAAGCACCTTCTCGAACACCGGCACCGCCACCATGACGGCTACCCTGAACAACGGCGTGGCCACCTTCAACGGTGTCACCTTCGACACCGCCGGGACCACCTACGTCCTCACGGCTACAGACTCGACTGTGAGCGTGAGCGCACCGAACTCGAATACGTTCACCGTGAGCCCTGGTGCGGCCTCCAAACTCGCCTTCGTGCAGCAGCCGACCGGCGGTTCTCATTTCACTGCCATAAGCCCTGCCGTCACTGTTCAGGTCGAGGACCAATTCGGAAACGGCGTTGCACAATCCGGCACAACCGTGACGATGTCAGTGGCAACTGGTCCGCCGGGTGGACACATTTCAAACGGTGGGACAGCTAACACCAATGCGAGCGGGCTCGCGACATTCACGACCCTTACCCTTTCTAGGGCTGGGACGTACACGATCACCGCGTCCGCTGGCGGTCTGGGCTCAGTCACGAGTAACAGCGTCACGATGACGTGATCGCCGTGACCGAGACTCGACAATCACGACGAAGCCGTCACGTCATGGCTCAGGACGAGGCGGGTGCCACTCTCGTTCTGGCGCTGGTCTTCCTCGTCGCGGTCAGCCTCATTGTTCTCGGTCTGCTCAATTGGGTGGGAACGAGCCTCACCGCGACGATCAGCTTCTCAAGCGAGCGAGTTCAAGAAGCGGACGCGACGAGCGCGGTCAACCTGGCTATCCAAGAGTCACGTATCACGTTCGCGAGCCAGATGGAGAACGCCTTCGGGGGTACCACGGCTAGTGCGACCTCCCAACCCAGCAACTGCTGGTTCAACAACGGCACCGGGCAGCAACCGCCTCAGATCGGCAACGACACCCAGATCTACGTCTGGTGCTCGATGATCTGGCAGCCATTCAGCGCAAACACGCGGATCGTCACCTATTCGGCCTGCCCATACACCGTCTCAAACGTTGCGTGCGCAGCCGCCCCGCTCTTGCAAGTCGTTGAGGTCTTCGACGACTACCCACCGGGGGTCGGCGTACCTCTGGTGAACCCCGTGCAGTGCAACTTCTACAATTACTGCGGCCAGAGCATGACCCAGGTCAGCTGGACGTGGAGACCGACCGTGCCGGTCGTGGCCTCCGTGTCGCCGTCCACAACCTCCATCGCCGGCGGAGCACCGATCACGGTCACTGGAACCGGGTTCTTGCCGGGCTCCAGCGTGAACTTCACCGAGGAGTCCGGGGGTGCCCCCACGAGCAACAACGCGGTCGTCACCGTGCCCGCATCCCAGGTAAGTGCGTCGAACTGCACGGGTCCGAACAGCACCTGCACGACGCTCTCGCTTCCCGCACCCTCGGTGACGTCCGGTGTACCGACGGGATCGCTCGCTGGCAACTACTTCGTAACTGTTACGACGCCTGGGATGGCAACTGCTGGTGGAAATCCGACGCCGGGTGCAACCAGCTTGTTCGTGCAACCAGGGGGCGTGCTCAACTACAGCAACGTCACGCCAACAGTCACCGCCATTTCGGGAACCTCCGTAAGCGGGGGCGTCCCCGGCGGCAACATCACCGGTGGCTCCACCATCACTCTCACCGGCACCGGCTTCTTCAGTACCCCTAACTTCGCGGCGCAGGTCTGGCTCTACTGTGACACCGCCGCCACCAACTCGAACTGCTCGGGGGCTTCTCCCGTAATGGCCAACAACGTGAATGTTGTCTCCGACACGAGCATCACGGCCGTGACGCCCGCGGTCACCACAGCTGGCTACTGGTACGTCCAAGTGGACACGATCGGAGGCGATAGCACCCAACCTCCGACTCTCGATTTCAACTACGGCGTTCAGGTTCCGATCATCATCAATCTCAGCCCGACCAGCGGCGCAGCCGGAACCCAGATCAATCTCACCGGTGACAACTTCCTGACCGGTTCCACCGTGAATTTTTGTCTCGATCAGAATGGCGGCCCTCAGCCTGGCTGTCTCGACGCCAACGGGAATCCGAATCCGACCGGTCCCGCCATTAGCGCTTCTTCCACCGTTAACAGCCCGACATCAATGACGGTCACGGTCCCCAGCTCAGGCCTCACCGCAAACGCTCAGTACTTCCCCGTGATCACGCTGCCCACCATCCAGGGCTACAACGGCACAACCCTCTCCTCCCAGCCGTATAACGAGTCCAACGACATCTTCACGTTCCAAACGGTTACGCCGACCGTGAACGTCACCTATCCGGTTAGCGGCACCCATTACTACAGCAGTGGCGGCGGCCGTCGTACCGCCTGGTCTGGACCCATCGCTGGAACTGCGTCGTCGAACTCGGCCGGAACGATTTCCACAACGGCGGTGGCCATCGAGGACACCACCACGAACAAATGGTGGAACGGCTCGTCCTTCAGCGCCACCACACAGACCTTCGTGCCCGCTATGGGCACCACGAGTTGGAGCTACGCGGGGTTGTCAACCACGAACTTGAATGCACAAAACGCAGGCGATTCCTATGCCGTCACCGCGGAGGCGACTGATTCCCTCAACAACCAAGGAACCTCGGCCACCATCACGTTCCGGTACGGCTAGCACGTCCCCAAGACCCAGCAATCGAATCCACTCGACGACAACCTGGCGGCTTCCTGTTCCCGCAGGCCCCCTGAGGTAGGTCAGGGACCGCGAGGGCGGCCCGAGCGTCTTTTCTCGCCGGCACCATCGTTGGAGCAAAGGATGTGCCTTGATGCTCGTCAACGAGGCGACTTCCGAGCCCACCTGAAACTTGGTCCGACGCGACAAGTCCGCCAAAACCGCGGGGAGCGAATACGAGGGTTAAAGGTACCGTCGCGAGGTAATTTCAGTCGGCACCATCCGATCCGAATGTCCCACACGCGAAAATGGCTCCGCGAGCTCCTCGGCGGATGGTGGCGATACCCACATGCGGCCGACGGAGGAGATCTCGATCGGCGCCAAAGAAAAATCAAAGAAGACCGAAACCGGCATCGTTCGTCACTAGATAATGCATTGGATCTGACGGATCGGCGCCAGAGCGCGGGGTGGGACCGTCCATGCTCGACGGTGAATGGAGTCGCGGGGCCTTCGGGCGGCAAGACGCACTGCACCCGACCGTGTCATCGGCGCCGCGTACGGTTGGTAGCCAGCGTGACGGTCGTCGAGGCGGCTGGCGTTTTGGCGGAGCGTTGCTGATTGACGGCTCGGCGGCGTTAGACGCGGCGCGGGCGGCGTTGTCCGAGGACCTCGACATGCCGAGAGCTGGCACCATAGGAGGAAGATGACCGTCGATCGGGGGCCCCAGTGATCAACCGGTTCGTGTTGTTAGTCGCACTTGCGGCTGTCTTGGCGGGCACGGGATTCCGAGTGCCGTCGCCGGCCACCGGCTCGCAGAGCGCTATCACCGGCTGGACCGCTATCGGGAACTACGACGAGAACACGCTCGGTGCGGGGGAAGGCGTTGCGACGGTCACCCGATCAGCTCGCGACGGCGGCAGCTACGAGTTGTACCGGGGCATCCAGTCGGTGCCGAGCGCCCTGAACGCACAGGGTTGGGGCCATATCGGGGATCCCGACTCGATCCACGGCTACGTGATCGACGCCTATCAAGGTCCGAGCTCGGGCCCGTCGAAGATGTTCCTCGTCACGACGCCGTCCGGCGCGACCTACCAGTACGTCCACAACCTCGTCCGAGGTGAGCTGTACAACAACTCGTTCGTCGCCATCTCGCCGGACAGTCAGTGGATGGTCGGCGGTGAGTGGGAGACGATGCGCCACCTGCAGATCTACCCGACGCCGCTCCTCAACCGCGAGACCCCCCGTACCGGCGGCGCGTTGCCGCTGGCCGGGTACATCGAGCTCGATCACAAGGTCAACGACATCCAAGGTTGTGACTTCGTGACGCCGGCGAGGTTGATCTGCGCCTCGGACGACGACTCGAAGACGCTCTTTCCCGTGGAGAAACCGTTGCTGGAGATCGACCTGCCGGGTTCCCTGCGCGGGAACACGGTGAAGGGTCGTGTCGTGGACCTGGGGCCGATCCCCCAACGGAGCAGTTGTACCGGCACCTTCGAAGCGGAGGGGGTCGACTTCGACAGAAGCACCGGCGTCTTGCGGGTCGAGGTCATCGCTCCCGGATCGTGCATCCTCACAACGACCGTCTACGAGTACAGAGCGGTTCACCGCCACCCGTAACCGTGGGCCCGGCATGAGCCAGGTGCTCCTCGGAACCGGTCCGGCGGGGCCGGCGGGGTGGCCAGGAGCAGAAATTGGGTCAAGTAGCCTTGGGCTTTCACAACGGCGTCCGGACCTGCGGTTCCGCGGGCTTCGGCGGAAAGAAAGGGTGCACGATGCCAGGCGTCATCTCGGTCGGTCTGCCTGACGGTTCTGTCAAGGAGCTGGCCGAGGGCACGACGGCGGGCGGGTTGGCCCGGGAGATCGGTTCGAGGCTGGCCAAGGCGGCGGTCGTCGCCGTGGTGGACGGCCGGGAGGTCGATCTGAGCACCGAGATGCGCGACGGCGACCAGGTCGCCATCGTCACCGCGGACAGCGACGCCGGTCGGGAGGTGTTGCGGCACTCGACCGCGCACGTCATGGCGCAGGCGGTGCGACGGTTGTGGCCGGGTGCGAAGTACGCCATCGGGCCGGTGATCGAGAACGGCTTCTACTACGACTTCGAGCTGCCGGGTGGTGTGCACTTCTCTGAGGAGGATCTCGAGCGGATCGACGCCGAGATGCGGGTGATCATCAAGGAGGACCAGCCCTTCGTCCGGCACGAGCACTCGCTCGAGGAGGGCCTCGAGATCTTCGCCGACCAGCCGTTCAAGGAGGAGATCATCGCGGCCGTCGGTTCGGGGGCGGACGAGGTCGACGCCGGCGGCGGTGGGGTGGTCTCGACGTACCGGAACTCGGATGCGTTCATCGACCTGTGCCGGGGGCCGCACGTGCCCTCGACCGGCCGGTTGGGGCACTTCAAGCTGATGCGGGTCGCGGGCGCGTACTGGCGGGGTGACGAGAAGCGGGCGCAGCTGCAGCGGATCTACGGGACGGCGTGGGAGTCGGAGAAGGCGCTGGCCGCGTACCTGCACCAGTTGGAGGAGGCGGAGCGGCGGGACCACCGGCGGCTCGGCGCCGAGCTGGACTGGTTCTCGTTCCCCGAGGAGATCGGGTCGGGGCTGGCCGTCTTCCATCCGAAGGGCGGGTTGATCCGCCGCCTTTTGGAGGAGTACTCGCGGCAGCGGCACGTGGAGTCGGGCTACGACTTCGTGAACTCGCCCCACATCACGAAGGCGGCGCTGTTCGAGGAGTCGGGCCACCTGGACTGGTTCGCCGAGGGGATGTTCCCGCCGATGTCGCTCGACGGCGACAACGAGTACTACCTCAAGCCGATGAACTGCCCGTTCCATATCTTGGTGTACCGGTCGCGACAGCGGTCGTACCGGGAGCTGCCGATGCGGCTCTTCGAGTTCGGCACGGTGTATCGCTACGAGAAGTCCGGCGTGTTGCTCGGGCTGACGCGGGTGCGCGGGCTGACCATGGACGACGCCCATATCTTCTGCACACCCGAGCAGATGGATTCGGAGTTGGTGCGGACGATGCGGTTCGTGTTGGACCTGCTGCGCGACTACGGGTTGAACGACTTCTATCTGGAGCTCTCGACGAAGCCCGCGGGGAAGGCCGTGGGGTCGGACTCGGAGTGGGACGTGGCCACGGAGGCTTTGCGTCGTACCGCTCTCGAGATGGGCCTGGAACTGGTCATGGACGAGGGTGGTGGCGCGTTCTACGGTCCGAAGATCTCGGTGCAGGCCAAGGACGCCATCGGGCGGACGTGGCAGATGTCGACCGTGCAGCTCGACTTCCAGCTGCCGGCACGCTTCGGGCTGGAGTACGTCGGCGCCGACAACGCGCGGCACCGGCCGATCATGATCCACCGCGCGCTGTTCGGGTCGGTGGAGCGGTTCATGGCCGTCTTGATCGAGCACTACGCGGGGGCGTTGCCGACGTGGCTGTGCCCCGAGCAGGTGCGGGTGATCCCGGTGACCGACGGGCACGTCCCGTATGCGGAGGCCGTCGTGTCGGAGTGCCGGGCGTTGGGGCTGCGGGCCGAGCTCGACGACAGCGGCGAGAAGATGGGCGCGCTGATCCGGCGGGCCCGCTTGGCCAAGATCCCCTACGTGCTCGTGGCCGGTGACGATGACGTGGCCGGCGGGACCGTCGGGGTGAACCGGCGGGGCTGGCCCAAGCCGCAGCACGACGTGCCCTTGCGGGCGTTCCTCGACGAGGTGCGGGACGAGGTGGCGCGGCGGGGGCTGCCTGAGGACAGGGCGCCGGCGGCGGGTTCCGGGGCGGCATGAGCCTGGAGCATCTCTGGGCCGGGTGGCGGCGCGAGTACATCGTCGGGGCGACCGAGCGCGAGCGTGCGGGCGTGTCGCCGCACGACGAGTCCGAGTGCGTGTTCTGCCGCCTGGCCGAGAGCGGTTCGCCTTCGGAGGACAACCTGGTGGTCTGGCGGGGCGCGCTGACCTTCGTCGTCATGAACGCGTACCCCTACGCCAGTGGTCACGTCCTCGTGTTGCCCCTGCGCCATGTCGGGCCCATGGCGGAGTTGACGGAGCGTGAGTCCGCCGAGTTGTGGTCTGCGACGCAGGACTCGGTGGCCGCCATAGAGAAGGCCTTCGATCCCGACGGGCTGAACATGGGCGCGAACCTCGGACGGGCGGCCGGGGCAGGGTTGCCCGGGCACCTGCACCTGCACGTGCTGCCGCGCTGGTCCGGCGACACCAACTTCATGACGTCGGTGGCCGAGACCCGGGTCCTGCCCGAGACGCTGCAGCTGTCCTGGAAGAGGCTCACCGACGCCTGGGCCCGGTAGCGGACCGACGGGGGAGCCGGACCCGGCGCCGCCGGCGGCCGGCCCGACCGGGACCGGTGGAGTGGCGACGCGCGCAGGCGAAGAGGGGGGGCAGATCGTCGAGCCCTCGCGCGACGGGCTCTCGACGGTCGAGGGACTGGCGTCGGAACTGGCGGAGGGCACCGCCGGGGCGGACGAGGCGGCGCAGGAGGGTCGCCGGCGGTTGCCGCGCTGGGTCGTGGCGGCGTGGCCGGCCGTGCGCATCGCCATCGGCTTCGCGTTGGTCGCCGTCGCCGTCTGGGTGTTGTCGTCGAAGGGCTCGGAGCTGTCCGGCTTCGCCGACGTCTTCAAGACCATGGACTGGTGGTGGGTACCGCCCGCGTTCGCCGCCGAGATCCTCTCCTACGTCTCCTTCGCGCTGATGCAGCGCGAGCTGTTGCGAGCGGGCCACCTACCGCCGCCGTGGTGGACGCTCTTCAAGCTGACGTTCGGCTCGCAGGCCTTGACGAATTCCTTGCCGATCGGGAACGCGGTGTCGACGGTCTACGGGTTCCGCTGGTTCCGACGCTTCGGCGCCGACAACACGCTGGCCGTGTGGGCGCTGGCGGGGACGCTGGTCGCCGCCGTGGTGAGCCTGTCGTTGGTGGCGGTCATCGGGCTGGCCCTGGCGACCGACGCCGGTGCGTCCCTCGACCTGGTTCCCGTCCTGATCGGCGTGTTCGCGATCGCGCTGGCGGTGGGGTCGCTCTTCGTCTACGAGCGCCCCCTGCATCTGGCCGTGTCCGGCGCGCTGCGGCTGTCGGTGACTGTGACCGGCCGGCCGCGGGGCGACACCCACGAACAGATCTCCCAGATCATGGCGTGGATGACCGCGGTGCGGTTGTCGTGGACCCAGATCGGCCGGGTGGTTGCGTGGGGGACGACCAACTGGCTCTTGGATTGCGCCTGCTTCGCCATGATGTTCCTCGCCATCCACGCGCCGATCCCCTGGAGCGGGTTGCTGCTGGCCTACGGCGCGGGCCAGCTGGCGGCCACGCTGCCGATCACCCCCGGAGGCTTGGGGGTGGTCGAGGGTTCGATCACCATCGCGTTGGTGGAGTTCGGGGGTCCCGTGACGAGCACGGCGGACGCGGTGCTCCTGTACCGGATCATCTCGTTCTGGTTCATCTTGCTCGTGGGGTGGCTGCTGATCGGGGAGATGGCCCTGGAGGTGCGGAGGGGCCGCTGGCGCCGTTCGGCGATGGCGTCGGCGGTGGAAGCGGGGCCCGTGGCCTACGGCCCACGCCGTCGCCGCGGTGGCCGCGGCACCGGCAGGCGGAGGGGCGGCGCGGCGGTTCCGGTCGCGGCCGGGGGGCGGGCGTCGCCGACGCGGCGCGAGGAGGCGGCGACGTGATCCGGGGCCGGCCGTGGCGCTCCGTGCTGTCGGGGTTGTGCGGCCTCGTACTGCTCGCGTCGGTGTTGGCAGGGTGCTCGTCGGCGCGGGTGGGGCTCGGGACGACCGACGAGTCGTGCTACCTGGCCCTGCCGACGGCGGCCAAGGCGGTGGGCGGACACGGACATCTCGAGGGGATACGCAAGTACACGGTCAGCGGGCTCAAGGGGATCGCCCCGCGGCTCTACGGGTTCCTGGTCACCCAGGCGCCCAGGACGCAGGCGGTGTGCCTCGCCGGTTACACCGGGACCTTCACGAAGGCGATGGTGACGAAGCCGCTCGGCCACACCGCGGGCAAGCTGGCCGTAGTCGTGGTGACGACGCCCGGCAACAAGCTGCTCGGGACGGTGCTCCTGACGAAGCTCCCGGTGCGTTTCGCACACACGCACCCGTTCTGAGCGCCCCACCGGGGTTGTCGGTCTCGCGGTCCCTGCTCAGGCGCCTCTCGCCATCCTGACGAGCTCCCGCAGACGGACGTCGCGGGCCTGGCGGCGGAGGGAGAGCTCCGCGTTGCCCTCGGGGACGAGCAACCGCAGCCCGCCGGGGTGGATCTGGAATCGGAGCGGCGTCGGGAGCTCGAGCGCCTCTCCGTCGATGCCCGCGAACGCGGTGCCCGATCGGGAGTTCACGACGAACTGCTCACACTCGAACACGTGGGCATGAGGGCTGACATTCGCCCGGCCGGTCAAGGCCAGAGTGATGACCTCGGCCGCTTGGGCACCGGTGCGGGCGCTCACTGCGAACACGCCGAGACGTCCCGACTCGAGGCTGCGTCGCTGTGCGGCGTCGGGCGATGCGCTCAAGACGTAGGGGTTGTTCGAAACCATGATCAAGAAAGCACCATCGATCTCCTGTCCGTCCGGAGTGACGAACTGGAGGTCGAACGGTTCCTGGCCGCCCAGCAGCGCCGGCAGGAGCTGTTGGGTAGTCTGAGCCTTCGCATCGCGGTACTCCGGCTGCTGGACGATCGTGGCGTACACGCCCAATGACACGTTGTTCACGAAGAATCGGTCGTTGACCGTTGCATAGTCGACCGGTCTCTCGAGAGCGTCGCGAAACGCATACACGCTGTGGCGCGGATCGTCCCGATCAAGTCCCAGGTCGAGCGCGAAGTGATTCCGCGTCCCGGCAGAGACGCAAACGAACGGAAGCCCGTGTTCGACGGCGAGCGATGCCACGAGAGCTTGCGAACCATCTCCGCCGGCCATGCCGAGGCAGTCGGCCCCCTCGGCGATTGCGGTTCGTGCCAACACAGCCAGGTCGAGCCCGTGCTCGAGCAGGCGCGTGTCGACTCCGAGCGACCGGGCCAGACCCTCGATTCCGAATCGCTGGACTTTGCCTCCTCCAGACCAGGGGTTGCAGAGCAGGACGGGATGGAGCGGTGGCGCGACGTGCGCCGACACGGGCGACGAGGCAACAAGGTGCCGGGTGAGCGCGCTCCGGCCGGTGAGGATCGCGACGGCAAGCAGAGCGAACGCAACGAACAAGCGGACGACCGACCCCCAGGTTTCGTGGCCGGCGCCGAGTATGGCGATGGCGAGGAGGGCGGCACCGAGCACGACGCCTGCGATGCCGATGACGCGGCGCGTGGAAGAGCGTCGTGACGACCCACCAGCCCCCGGCGACGGCCGAGACGACCCCCACCAGCCCCAGGACCACGAAGAGCGCGTTGCGGACGACGAACACGACAACGAGAGCGAGGAGCAGTGCACCGGCCAACAGTGAGGTGCAGGCGAGCAGGCGCGCACCCGTGGGTGCCTTGTTCGCGCAGCCCATCGCATCGCGCCGTGCGTCGTCCGGCACGCTGACCCTCCCTACGCCCCTCTTTTTCCGACATGGTAGATGGAGGCGCGCCGGGGCCATGGTCCCGACGTCTTCGTGAGCGACGAGCCGCACTTGATCGCCGCACGGAGTGGAATCGAGCGTTGGGTCCCAGGCGTCCGCGTGCTGCGCACGTACCAGGACCGGTGGCTGCGCAAGGACGCGTTGGCGGGGGTGGTCCTGGCGGCGATCCTCGTGCCCCAGGGCATGGCGTACGCGGAGCTGGCCGGGCTGCCACCCGTGACCGGGCTGTACACCACCGTCGCCTGTCTGATCGGCTACGCGGTGTTCGGCCCCTCGAAGATCCTGGTCCTCGGGCCCGACTCCTCCATCTCGCCGATGATCTTTGCGGCGCTCGTTCCGTTGCTGGTCGGGGGCGACACGCATCGCGCCATCGCGCTGGCGGGGATGCTTGCGCTCATCGTCGGGCTCATCGAGATCGGCATGGGGGTCGCCCGCCTGGGTTTCGTCGCCGACCTCCTGTCCAACGAGGTCCAGGTGGGGTACATGAACGGGCTGGCGTTGGTGATCATCGTCGGCCAGCTCCCCAAGCTCTTCGGATTCTCGACCGACGCCGACGGGTTCGGTCCCGAGGTGAAGGCGTTCTTCCTCGGTCTCGGCTCCACCGTGGGCTGGGCGCTCGCCATCGGGCTGGTGGTCCTGGCGATCCTTCTCGTGCTCCCGAGGTACACCCGCACGCTCCCGGCCGTGCTCGTCGGGATCGTGCTGGCGACGATCGTCTCCGCGGTACTCGATCTCCATGCCCACGGCGTAGCGACCGTGGGCACCCTCCCGCGGGGCATCCCCGCGCCCATCGGTCCCCTGGACGAAGTTCTCCGACGTCGGGCCGCTCATGATTGCCGCCGTGGGGATCACCCTGGTCTCCCTGGCCGACACGATCGCCACCTCGTCGAGCTTCTCGGCCCGCCGCGGGGAGCAGGTCGACCCGGATCAGGAGATGATCGGGATCGGCGCGGCGAACCTGGCGGCCGGCTGCTTCCAGGGCTTCGCGATCTCCACCAGCGGGTCGCGCACGGCCGTCGTCGAGCAGGCGGGGGCGAAGAGCCAGCTGGCTTCGGTGGTCGGGAGCATCGTCGTCATCGTCCTGCTGCTGTTCTTCAACTCGCTGTTGGCGGACCTTCCCCAGTCCGCACTCGCCGCCGTGCTGATCGGCGCCGCCCTGTCCTTGCTCGATCTGCGGGCCCTGGTGCGCTACTGGCAAGTCCGCAAGAGCGCACTGGCGCTCTCGTTGATCACGAGCCTGGGTGTGATCGTCCTCGGCGTGCTGCAGGGGATTGTGATCGCCATCGCTCTGGCCGTGGCCATGTACTTCCGCCGGGGATGGCAACCGCACGGCGCCGTCCTTGGCCGGATGGGTGCGTCGACCGAGTGGCACAACGTCGAGCGCTTCCCGGAGGCGCGCCAGGTTCCCGGCGTCCTGGTCTACCGATGGGAGGCGCCGCTCTTCTTCGCCAACTGCTCGTCGTTCCGGACGCAGCTACGGCAGGCCTTGGGCTCGCGGGACGTGTCGTGGGTCGTGGTCCAGTGCGAGGCCATCACCGACATCGACGTGTCGGCGGCTCAGATGCTCGAGCAACTGGACCGGGAGCTCAACGCGCGGGGCGTCCACCTTGCGTTCGTAGAGCTGCGGAGCAGGCTGCAGACGCTCCTCCGAAACTACGAGTTGTTCGATCAAATCGACCAGCAGCACCTTTACCCCAGCCTGGACGCGGCACTCGCGGCGATCGAGGAAGACGGCGCGACAGAATGAGCCGAGCGAGGAGGAAACGACGATGAGCGAGGAGAGTGCTCCGCCGGCGATGACGGAGCGCGACGGGGCCAGTGGGGACTGAAGGGAGGCCGGCGGCGAACCCATGCCGGAAGACGAGGACCTTCGCCGTGAAACCGGCCTGGCCCTCGCCGCCGCCGGGATATCGATCCTGGGTTTCGTCTCGCTCTTCCGCCTGCGTGTCCGCTGGGACTAGAGCCGGGCGAGGGCGTGCAGACGTTTCCTCGACGTCCTGGTGGAGTCGATGACCGGGGTGGCGCTCGGATACCGCTCACTGAACCCGTTGCGCACCGCGGCCAGCGACTTGCGGGGCGCTCCCGTTCGCCGTCGTTGCGATCGTGCTCGGCACGGCGAACCTGGTGAGGGCGGTCTCCTGGGTTCGTCAAGACCGTCCCGAAGCTTGAGGCGAACGTCGAGATCAGAGGCGCCGCACCGCGTCGCGCGCCCGGTCGAACAGCGCGGTGATCGGCCCCAGGATCTTGTTCGCGGCGGGCGTGTCCGGTGCATGCGGATGCGGGTGCGTGGGCGCACTCTGCTTCGCCCTCTCGTAGCGCGCGGCCAACTCGAAGAGCGCGTCGGGGTCCTCGGCTGCGCGCAGGAGCGGGAAGACCCCGCGCTCCTCCGCCTCCGCGTGGTTGATCACCGCGGTGCTCAGCTCCGCCAGCGCGGCCGTGAACTCCGGATTGGTCGGTTCCAGCTTCTCCATCTGGGCGAGCATCTGCTCTACCTCCGCCTGCTCGTGCCGCCGGGCGTCGACAACGGCTGCGGCGTCGGGTGACGAACTCCTCACCTGGGGGAACACCACGACCTCTTCGGCGACTTCGTGCTGGACCAGCTCGGTGACCAGCTGGCAGAACACGTCGGCCCGGTTTTCGGGTCGCACGAACATCACATCGCTGAAGAGCACCTTGATCTGCTGGTGGTCTGCCGTCAGGTGGTCGATGATGGTTCCGGTCGTCGTTTCAGCCATGGTTCGCTCCCTCTCGCACATCGGCTGCACCGCGCGCACTACCCCGATGTGCTGCAACGAAACGAGTCGGGCGTGACCGGCACGTTGGTCACTCCTGTGTCGGCGGGCCGCCGTGCGCCTGGGTCTTAGCTCTCCAGCCTGGGGATCGACGACATGAGGTGCTCGGGCACCGCGTCGTAGCGTTCGTGCGTCGCCGAGAACGACCCGCGCCCGCCGGTGAGCGCGCGCAGGTCCACCGCGTAGCGGGTGATCTCAGCCGTCGGCACGGTGGCCGTCACCGTCTGGTAGCCGTCGTGGTCCGCCTGGTCGGTCCCCACGATCCTCGCCCGCCGCGAGCTCAGGTCGCCGAGTACGTCTCCCTGGCAGTCGTCGGGCGTGGTCACGACGAGCTTGCTGACCGGTTCGAGCACGACCGGGCCCGCCTCCGCCATCGCCGCCTTGACGGCCAGCGCCGCCGCCATCTTGAAGCTGACCTCGTTCGAGTCGACCGAGTGCGCCTTGCCGTCGTCCACCGTCACCGACACGTCGACGACCGGGTAGCCGTAGAGGCCGCCCAGGGCGAACGTCTCGAGCACGCCCTTCTCCACGGCCGGGATGTACTGGCGCGGGATGGCGCCGCCCACGACCTCGTCGTGGAACTCGAAGCCTTCGCCCCGGGGGAGCGGCTCGAGGCGGAGGTGGCAGACGCCGAACTGCCCGTGCCCGCCCGACTGCTTCTTGTGCTTGCCCTCCGCCGCGGCCGCCTTGGTGATCGTCTCGCGATAGGGGATGCGGAGTTCTTCGCGTTCCACGTGGACGTTGCACTTGCGGTCGAGGCGCTCGAGCGTCACGCCGAGATGCACCTCGCCGCTCACGCCGAGGATCGTCTGGTGCGTCTCGTCGTCGCGGTTCACGGTCAGCGCCGGGTCCTCGTCGCAGAGCCGCTGCAGCGCCGACATCAGCTTGTCGTCGTCCGCCCGCGTCGCGGGCTTCACCGCGACCTGGAGCGCCGGCGCCGCCAGGTCGGGCGCGGGGACCGAGATCGGCTGGCCCTTCGGCGCCAGGGTGTCGCCCGTCCGGGTCCCGTTCAGACGTGGCACCGCCACGAAGTCGCCCGCCGCGACCGTCGTCGCCGGCGCGGTGGCGTGCCCGGCGATGCTCTGGAGCGCGTGCAGCCGCTCCTCCTCCCGGCTGCGCGAGTTCACCAGCACCGCGTCCGGTTGCAGGGTGCCCGAGACCACCTTGCAGAGCGACATCTTGCCGGTGTGGCCGTCGTTGTACGTCTTGGTCACGGTGAGCACGGTCTGCGCGCTCGGGTCCGAGGGGATCTCCACCATCTCGGTGCCGGCTGTGGCCAGCACCGACGGCCGCGAGGCCGGGCTCGGGCACAGCTCCTCGATCAGGCGGGCCAGCCGGTCCACGCCCACGCCGCTGGCGGCCGAGCAGCACAGCACCGGGAAGACGCTCGCCGAGGCCACGCCGCCGGCCAGGCTCTTCTCGAGCTCCGCGTAGTCGAGCGTCTCGCCGTTGAGGTAGCGCTCCATCAGGTCGTCGTCGCCGACCACGATGCCCTCGACGAGCTGCTCGTGCACGGCGTGCTCCTCGTCCACCAGGTCGTCGGGGATCGGGCCCTCGTGCCCCGACGGCGGAACGGTCCCGTCCACCGCGCCCGCCGCGGCGGCGTTGTCGTAGTGCGTCGCCGTGTCGTCGAGCAGGTCGATCACGCCGTGGAACTCGGCCTCGTGCCCGATGGGCAGTTCGACCGGCGCCACGCCGGCCCCGAAGGTCTCCCGGATCTGCGCCAGCGTCCGGTCGAAGTCCGCCCGCTCCCGGTCCAGCTTGTTGATGACGACGACCCGGGGCACCCCGAGGCGGGCTGCGGCCCGCCAGGCGTCCTCGGTCTGGGCCTGGACGCCGTCGGTCGCGCTCACGACGACCACGGCCAGGTCCACGTTGGACAAGGCGGTGACCATCTCGCCGGCGAAGTCGGCGTAGCCCGGCGTGTCCAGCAGGTTCACCTTGACCCCGTTCACCGTGAAGGGGGCCAGGCTCGTCGAGATGGAGAGCTGGCGCGCCACCTCCTCTGGCTCGAAGTCCATCACCGTGGTGCCCCTCTCCACCGATCCCCGCCGCGCGATGGACCCGGTGACCGCCAGCAACGCCTCGGCCAGGGTCGTCTTGCCCGCACCGTGATGCCCGACGAGGGCAACGTTGCGGATGGCGGTCGGGTCGTGTGGCACCTGGTCCCTCCCCTAATGCGGATACCGGGCTGACTGGCTCCCGGAACACCGAGTGTACGACCGCCCGGCCCGGCTCGCTCAGGCCCCGGGGGGCCTCAGCGGGCCACCCGGGGGCAGGTGGACGGATTGGCGCCGTCGTTCGCGGCGTCGTAGGTCGGCGAGAACGTGCCCGGCGCCTCGACCCAGATACGGCCCGAGGCGTCCCACATGATCACGTAGTGGTTGTCGCCCGGCGGCATCTTGAGGAACGGGCCGGGCGGGCCCGCGTTCGTCAGGGGGCCGAAGTTGGTGGGGTAGGCACCGGCGCTCCAGTCCGCGGGCGGACTCGGATACGAGCCGTTCGACGCCTGGTACGCGGCCAGCGCGGTCTGCACGTCCGACACGTCGGACCGGCACGCGGCGACGACCGCCGACCCGCCGGCCCCTGACGTGCTCGCCGCCGCGGTGGTCGTCGTGGACGGCCCGTGGCCCGTGGCGCCCGTCGTGGTGGCGGTGGTGGTCGGGGACGTCTTCGGGGACGGCAGCGTGGCCGCGACGACGATGGACACAACGAGCAGGACCACCACCAGCGCGGCCAGGCCGACCATGGTGCCGAGTCCGCTGATGCCTGCTTCGGAACGGTCGCGTCCCACCGGCCCTCCTGTCGCCAACCGCCGAACACCGGGTGGTGCCCGAATCGTACGCCGTGGCTACGACGGACTACCGCCCTGCCGCGCCCGCAGCGCCGCGTCGTATTCGTGACGGACGGAGTAGCGCACGAACAACCCCAGCGTGTCGACGAGGAGGCGCCACACCGCCCTCACCGAGATCGTGCTGCCGAAACGCTCGTCGATGCGGACCGGCGCCTCGACGATCTTCGTGTAGCCGAGCCGGTGGGCCAGCACCAGCAGTTCGAGGTCCAGAGCGAAGCGGCTCTCGCGCAAAAGCGGCAGGACGTCCGCGATCACGCGGCGGTCGACCAGCTTGATCCCCACCTGCGTGTCCTTCACCTTGAGCCTGAACAAGAGGTGGATGAGGTGCTGATAACCCCACGAGTAGAGCCGGCGCAGCGGGGGATAGTGCACCACCGAAGACGGGTGCCGCTTGCTCCCGATGATGATGTCGGGCTCCTCGCTCCGCATGATGGTCACGAACGGGGCCAGGAACTCCGGCGAGATGTCGCCGTCCGCGTCGATGAACCCCAGATACCGCCCCCGCCCCTGCCCCAGTCCCGCCCGCAGTGCATGCCCCTTGCCCGCGTTGGTCTCGAACTCCATGCGCCGCACGACCGTCTCGGGGAACCCCATCAGCGTGAACGGGCTCCCGTCGGTCGAGCCGTCGGACACCGTGATGATCTCGAAGCGCATCCCCGACTCGTCGAGGACCTGCACCATGTGCTCGACGGTCGAGCGCAACCGCGCCCCCGGGTTGTAGTAGGGCACGACGATGGAGACGTCGAGCGTCGGATCGGGGAGCACCGTGCCGTGTCGCTGCGGCTGCCGCTTTCCGCCGTCCCGTGGCTCGGACACCGCCTCGGTCACCTCACGTCCTCACAACCCCTCGCGTGCCGTCGCGTACCTCTGTTTCTCTGCGTGCCTCTGCGTGCCCGTGCGTGCCCAGGGTGGCCGCAAGCCGCGGGCCCCGGCCCAGCCACATCCCGAGGCGAGGCTAACCGAGGGCCTCTGCCGCCAGGCACCGCCCCACCCAGCCCGTCGACACCCGTCCGCCCCCAACCGACCCGCCGACCAGCGACGACGTAGCCACCCCCTCCGCTTCCGCCGGCGACCCCACGCACTCCCAGAGCGCCCCGCGCCTTACCCGGGGCCATCACGCGACCGAATGGTAAACTTTTGCAAACGCAGCGCAGGCTCCGTCCCCGGGCCGCGCACGACGAGGAGTCACATGTTCGACGGCCGCTGGCGAAACGGCGTCGACCGGACCACGAGTCCGATCGGCCAGGCGCTCCATCGCCATGGCATCACGGCTGACGTGCTCACCGCCACCGGCCTCGTCTCGGCGACCGCGACCGGCGTGCTCGTGGGGACCGGCCACTTGCACTGGGCCATCGTCATGCTCATCGTCACGGGGATGCACGACCTCCTCGATGGCCCTGTCGCCAAAGCCGCGGGCACCGCATCCGTCCGTGGTGCGTTCTTCGACTCCGTCACCGACCGCGTGGCCGATGCCGTCATCATGCTCGGCGCCTCCTGGTACCTGTTGAACCGAGGGGAAGGCCACCTCGCGCTTCTGCCCATGGCCATTCTGGCGGTGACCAGTCTCGTCTCCTACGAGAGGGCCAAGGCGGAGTCGCTCGGCCTCCAGGCCAAGGGCGGCCTCATGGAGCGCGGCGAGCGGATGTTCGTCTTCGGCGTGGGCTGCCTGAGCGCCGACATCTTCGTCCCCGTCCTCTGGGTCCTCTTCATCCTGATCTCCTTCACCGCTGTCGCCCGCTTCGTCAAGGTCTGGAACGCGGCCTCCGGCCGCGACGCCGTCATCCGCCGTCGGCTCGAAGCCTGGCGCGAGGGCCGGGTCGACTCTCGCTGGCGCACCTGGCGTGAGTCCCGCGAATCCGCCCATTCCGCCGGCCGCATCCGCTTCGAAGGCCTTCGCACCCCTCGCACGCGCACCACCTCCGGGGCCCCCGTCGGGCGCTGGCGGGCCCGCCGCCAGGAGGCGCTCAGCAGCCGCTCGGGCCGAACCATGCGCGAGCGCCGCCGCGCCATCCGCGCCCACGGCACCGCCGCCCCCGGCAACAGCGCGTGGTCCGGCACGGCACGTCGCCGCACCCCCCGCCGCTCCACACCCCCTCCGGCGCCCGGCTCGTCCGGCGCGTCCTCCTGATCAGCCGCCCCGACCCCCTGTGCCCACCGCGGGCCCGTCGCTGCCACAATTCCTCTGTGTGCCGTGAGCTCTGCGTGACCGAGCCATGACCGGGTCGCGTTCTGCCCAGTGGCGGGACAGGGCGCGGTTCTTCACCTTCACCGGCCTCGGCGCGGCCATGGGTCACATGCCCGAGCCGATGGCGCACGGCATCGCCCGGGCCGTGGCCGGCGTCATGGCGCTGCGGGGTGGGCCGGCGCTCGCCATGCACCAGCGACAGATGCGTCGCGTCCTGGCCAGCGAGTGCGCCGATGGTGTCGAACCCGATCCGGCATTGATCCGCCGCCTGAGCAGGCGGAGCTTCGACTACTACGCGCGCTACTGGGCCGACGGCGCCCGCCTGCCCTACGAGACCGAGGCGGGCGTGCGCCTGCACTGGCGGCTCGAGTCCGGACGTGAGCATCTGAGCAAGGCGATGGCCGACGGCAAGGGCATCGTGATGGCGCTGCCACACGTCGGGAGCTGGGAGTGGGGTGGCTATTGGCTGGCCCTCGAGGGCATGCCGATGACCGCCGTCGTGGAGGTGCTCGAGCCAAAAGAGTTGTTCGAGTGGTTCGTCGCCAAGCGCGCCGCCATGGGCCTGACTGCCGTCCCCCTCGGCGAAGGCTCGACCGCCCCTCTCGTCCGCGCCATCAAGAACAACCAGCTGGCGGGTCTGGTGAGCGACCGCGACCTCGTGGGCAACGGCGTCGAAGTGGAGTTCTTCGGCGAGCGCACGACGCTGCCCGGCGGCGCAGCCACCCTGGCGATCCGGACGGGCGCACCGCTCATTTTGGTCTGCGTCTACTCGGGTCCCGGTCGCAACTGGCACACCGCCGTCGTCCACCCGCCGTTGGACACGTCGCGCCAGGGCACGTTCCGCGAGGACATCACGCGGATCACCCAGGACATGGCGCGCGTCTTCGAGCACGACATCCGCTGTCGGCCCGAACAATGGCACATGTACCAACCCAACTGGCCGAGTGATCCCAGGTGAGCACGTGAGGATCGCCATGTTCTCGCCCTACGCGCTCACCCGGCCCGGCGGTGTGCAGGGACAGGTGATCGGACTGTCTCGCGCCCTCCGCGGCCTTGGACACGAAGTGACGGTTGTCTGCCCTGCCGATCCTGACGTTCCCCTCCCCGAATCGTTGGGGGAGCACTACGTGGTAGGCCGCCCCACCGGCGTGCATTCGAACGGGTCCGTGGCGCCCGTCGCCCTTCGGCCTGCGGCGGTCGCCCGCGCCGAGCGTTTCGTTCGGAAGGGCGGCTTCGACGTGGTGCACATCCACGAGCCGCTCGCGCCGTTGGCCGCGTACGGGCTCGTGCTCACCGACCCGCTCCCGATGGTCGGAACGTATCACCGGTCCGGCCTGTCGAGTTGGGTTCGGCCGCTCAAGCCGTTGGTCGAACTCGTCGGTCGGCGCATGGAGGTTCGGGTTGCGGTGTCCGGTGCCGCTCGCGAGACGGGCGAACGTTCGAGCGGTGGCCGATTCGAGGAGCTCTACAACGGGGTCGACGTGGAGCGGTTCGAGTCGGCATTGCCGGTGCGCGACGATCACGAGCCACGTCGCCCTGCCGTCCTGTTCGTCGGACGTCACGAGCAGCGCAAGGGCCTCGGCGTGCTGCTCGACGCCTTCGCGATGGTGGAGCGGCCGGCCGTTCTGTGGGTGGCCAGCGAAGGACCGGAAACCGAGGTGCAGCGCCGGCGTCACCCTGGGTCCGACCGCGTCCATTGGCTCGGCACGATCAGCGAGGAAGAAAAGGCGGCACGCCTGGCAGGTGCCGACGTGCTCTGTGCCCCGTCGTTGCACGGAGAATCGTTCGGCATCGTGCTCCTCGAGGGCATGGCGGCCGGCTGCGCGGTGGTGGCCTCGGACATTCAGGGCTATCGGATGGCGGCCGGCGGTCATGCGACGCTCGTGCCGCCCGGCGAGAAAGTGGCTCTGTCCCGGGCACTTGGCATCGCGCTGGCCGATGCCGTCGAAGGCGCCGGACTCTCTGCGCCCGAGGCACGCAAGGCCGCGGCCGAGCACGCGCGCAACTGGTCGATGGAGTCCTTGGCGGAACGGTACGTCGAGGTCTACGAGCGCGCGATCGCCTCGTACCGCGCCAGGCGGTCTTAAGCCGCGACCACCTCAGGTCCGTCGACCGGTGGCGCGCTGGCCAAAAGCTGGTCGGCCTTCTCAGCTGAGACCGCGGACGACGTGCCACACGCTGCACACGTCGCTTGGTAAGTCGTAGGCAGCGGCACGGCCGGAACGAAGAAGAGCCGGAACCGTGTGCGGACGCTGAAGAGTTCCTGGGAACCACGGTCTTGACAACCGGCGCAAACACTTCGGATCGTTGCCAGGCGTTGCGGCTTCCGCTGGAAGCCGAAGATGACGAACACTGGTCCCCCTCACTCGTCCAGGTTCAGGCGGCCCCTTTCGACAGCCCGCTGCACCGTACCCTGTAGGCGCACAACGCAGGGTTGCTGCAACGGTGCGGTCGTGTGGCCCTGCTGTGAACGTGCCGGTCCCTTGAAGTTCCTGCGGCGAAACGCAGGGCGGCACGGTGTTGAGGGTCTTCGCTTAGCCCTCGGCCGCCCTCTTGATGGCGACGAGGGTCTCGGCGATGCCCTTCTCTGCCGTATCGGCGCGGGACTGGACCTGTGACGGCCCCTCACCGGGGAAGCGCTGCTCGAAGAAATCCTGACCATCGGGCGCGAGCTCCCACGTCTCGGTCAGCTCGGTCCCTCCGTCGACGGCCTTGAGCGTGTAGCCCCAACGTGCGCCCGTCGGCGGCTCCGCCACAACCCAGGCGAACTCTTTGCCGGGGTCGGCCGCCAGCACCCTTGAACGCGTCTCCCAGGTCCGTTCCCCAATTTCGTTGCGGCCGGTGAACATCGCTCCGACCCGCGGGCCGTCGCCCTCGTCCCACCAGCAGGCCTTACAGACGGGGCTCCACGCACCGGTGTTCGTCACATCGGAGACGAGAGCGTAGACCTGCTCGGGCGCGCGGTTGATGACGATTGACCCGGAATGCCGCAGAGTGTCCATGTCGCCAGTATGGCGCCGTCGGTTGCCAATTTCTCGTGCGAGACCGGTCACTGCATTGACGGTGCCGTAAGCTGGCCGCTCCATGGCCGACGAGAGTGATGCTTCGCGCAACGCGCCGAGGGGCGGCGCTACCCCCGGGTCCGGTGGTTCGGGCTCAGGCAGCACCGGCGGCGGCGGTGGCCGAAATCGGAACCGCACTCGCAGTCGGAACCGCAACCGCAATCGCCCCCCAAGCGCAGCCGCCGGAAGTGGTGGCAACAAGTCTTCGCAGGGCGCACAGCAACAGAAGAAGGGGCAGGGCGGAGGCGGGGGCGGGGGCCAGCGTTCGGGTGGCAATCGGAGCGCCGGACAGCGCAGCGGGGGCGGCGGCGGAGGCCAACGAAGCAGCAGTGGTAGTGGAAACCGCAACCGCAGTCGCGGACGGTCGGGTAGCGGCCAGCGACCTCGGGATGGACAGGGCCAGCCGAAGACGGCAGTAACGCTGGCGCCACCGGCGCCACCCGAGCCGCTCGATACTCAGCACACACTGGGCGCGCCGAAGGTGTTTCCGGAGGAGGTTGCGGCGAACCGCCGTCGCGCGATCCGGCTGTGCGCGTACACCGCTGCGATCCCCGCGCTACTCCTTTTCCTGTTGCTGACCGTGTCGGTGAACATCGTTGCCGGAGTCGCTGCGCTACTCGTGTCTGCAGCCGCCTTTATGTATGGCATGTGGCGTCTGAGCCCACGCGTAGCGCTCCGGCGCATCGGAGCCCGGCCCGCCGACGAGGATGACGACCCGCGGTTGTTCAATCTCACGGAAGGACTGTGCGCGACCTTCGGTCTCGCCATGCCGACCCTCCACATCCTCGATGATCCCGTGCTGAACGCGTGTGCCCTCGGCCGAGATGCCCGCCGGTCCGACTTGGTGGTGACGTCCGGCTTGTTGTGCACGTTGCATCTTGTCGAACTCGAGGGTGTGATCGCGCACGAGCTGTCACACGTGAAGCGGGGCGACAACGGTGTCTCCTGCGTCGGCATCACGCTCGCCACGCTCTGGGGCGGTGAGAAGACCCTGCGTCGGTGTGTAGGGGAGAATCGGGAGTATCGAGCCGATGTCGTGGGCGCGTCGATCGTGCGCTACCCGAGCGGGCTCCTCGGCGCGCTCGGCACGATGATGGATTCGCCGCCACCGGCCGAAGAGTCCTTCTTCGCCTCGCCTGGCCGCTTCGGGCCGACCCGGTGGGTCTGGATCGACCCGGGCGTCGGCCACCGCGAGGACCCGGTGTACCCGGGCGATCTGGACGCCACATGGGTGAGGGCCGCCGCGTTGAGCGAATGGTGAGAAGGGGCGGTCGGTCACCCTCGTAAACTGGTGGCATGAGCGCCGAAACCACCGGGACCTTCACCGTCAAGCGGGGGCTGGCGGACATGCTGCGTGGGGGCGTCATCATGGACGTGGTCAACGCCGAGCAGGCCAAGATCGCCGAAGACGCCGGAGCCGTGTCGGTGATGGCGCTCGAGCGGGTCCCGGCCGACATCCGCCGGGACGGGGGTGTGGCGCGGATGAGCGACCCGCTGCTGGTCGAGGGGATCATCGACGCGGTGACCATCCCGGTGATGGCCAAGGCTCGCATCGGACACTTCGCCGAGGCCCAGGTGCTGCAGTCGCTCGGCGTCGACTTCATCGACGAGTCGGAGGTGTTGACGCCGGCGGACGAGGCGCACCACATCGACAAGTGGCCCTTCACGGTGCCGTTCGTGTGCGGGGCGACAAATCTGGGCGAGGCCTTGCGGCGCATCTCCGAGGGGGCGGCGATGATTCGCTCCAAGGGCGAGGCCGGCACGGGGAACATCGTCGAGGCGGTGCGCCACCTGCGTTCGATCCTGGGAGACCTGCGGGCCGTCGGGCAGGCCGACTCCGCGGAGCGGTATGGCTGGGCCAAGTCGCTCGGTGCGCCGGTCGGTCTCGTCCAGGAGATCGCCGAGGCCGGGCGGCTGCCGGTGCCGCTGTTCTGCGCCGGGGGCATTGCCACACCCGCCGACGCCGCGCTGGTCATGCAACTCGGGGCCGAGGCGGTGTTCGTCGGGTCGGGGATCTTCAAGTCGGGGGATCCGGCGCGGATGGCGTCGGCCATCGTCGAGGCGACGGCCCATTTTGCGGATGCCGACCACGTGGCCAAGGTGTCGCGAGGGCTCGGAGAGGCGATGCGCGGGTTGGAAGCGTCGCAGTACGGCGAGCACCTCGCGGACCGGGGGTGGTAGCGCCGCTGTCGCCGATGGGCGTGTCGGAGGTGGCCGGATCGGCTGGATCTACTCCGTTGATCGGCGTACTGGACCTGCAGGGCGACGTGCGCGAGCACGTCGCCGCGTTGCACGAGGTCGACGCGGGGTCTCGTCTTGTGAAAAGGCCTGGGGAGCTGGAGGGGCTCGACGGGCTCATCCTCCCCGGCGGCGAGTCGACGACGCTGTCGATGCTCCTCGAGTCGACGGGGCTGTTCGACCCTATTGCGGCGCGATTGGAAGCCAGGGACCTGCCGGTGTTCGGCACGTGTGCGGGGCTGATCTTGCTGGCGCGTGAGGTGCTCGACGGACGACCCGACCAGCGGATGTTCGGTGCGTTGGACGCGGTCGTGCGCCGCAACGGCTATGGGCGCCAGCGCCAGTCGTTCGAGGCGGAGGTGGCATTGGGCTCGGGCGAGGGTCCGCCGCTGCCGACGGTGTTCATCCGCGCGCCCTTCGTGGTGTCCGTCGGCGAGGACGTCGAGGTACTGGCTGCGTTGGACGGCGTTCCCGTCCTGGTGCGGCACGCTGCCGTCCTGGCGTCGTCCTTCCATCCCGAGCTCACAAAGGACCGGCGGGTCCACCGCCTGTTCGTCGAGATGTGCGGGGTGCCGGAGCGGGCTCGCTCGGGCGGGGGATTGTTCGGCTAAGGCCCGCGACTCGGCCCGCTCGAGGCCAGAATCGGCGGACGAGCAGCCAAGCGATTGCGCAGGGGGTCATCGGTGCGTCGTTACATCCTCACCATCAACTGTCCCGACGGGGTCGGCATCGTCGCGGCAGTGACGGGCCTGATCGCCGGGCAGGGCGGCTCGGTGCTCGAGGCCGCGCAGCACGGGGACCGGGCGACGGGGCGCTTCTTCCTGCGCATCGAGATCGTGGCGGAAAGCCTGCCCGAGGGGTTCGGCCCCGGAGAGCTGTCGGCTGCCTTCGAGCCGGTGGCCGCCGAGTTCGGCATGGACTGGAAGCTCAGCGACACCGATGTGCCGAAGCGGGTGGCGCTGTTTGCGAGCAAGGAGGACCACTGCGTGACCGATCTCC
Source organism: uncultured Acidimicrobiaceae bacterium (assembly GCA_963828455.1). Taxonomy (GTDB): domain Bacteria; phylum Actinomycetota; class Acidimicrobiia; order Acidimicrobiales; family RAAP-2; genus Bog-473. The sequence continues at coordinate 518,777 of CAWHFH010000006.1, forward strand.
TGTACCGGTGGCGAAGCAGCGAGCTCGAATGCGACGTGCGCTGCGTGATCTCGAACCACGAGGAACTTCGCGGGCTGGTTGAGTGGCACGGCGTCCGGTTCCAGTGCGTGCCGGTCGGTTCGGATCCGGCCGCGAAGGCGTCCGCGTTCGGGGATATGGAGTCGATCCTGGCGGAGGAGCGAGCCGACGTGATCGTGCTCGCCCGCTACATGCAGATCCTGCCGGCCTCGTTCTGTGAGGGGCGCGAAGGGCGCATCATCAACATCCATCACTCGTTCCTGCCGTCGTTGCCGGCGTCCGGCCCTACCACCAGGCGTTCGAGCGGGGCGTGAAGCTGATCGGCGCGACGTGCCACTACGTGACGGCGGAGCTCGACGAGGGTCCGATCATCGAGCAGGACACCCGGCGCATCGATCACGGCAACTCCGTGCCGGAGCTGCGGCGCGTGGGTCGGGAGGTCGAGCGCTCGGTGCTGGCCCGGGGGCTGCGCTGGCATTTGGAGGACCGGGTGCTGCTGAACGGGAACAAGACGGTGGTGTTCCCGTAGTCGGGCGGGTGTGACGGTCCGGGCGATTCCCAGCACCACGGTGACTCGAGACGGGACCACCCCTGGTCGGTTGGAGTGCGTCAACGTCGCAACGCAGTGAGGGATACGTCAGGCCTGTTAAGGGTGCGGGGGCTTGGTACATCCGAAACAGGGACCCGCCTTCTTGAAATACTTGGGCAGGTCGGGCGAGCCGGATGGTGGGTTCGTCGGCAGCAGGACTGGACTGCGGGGTGCCTGGGTGAAGTCAAAATCATTGGCAAGATTGCCAAGCTGCGCTTCATCCTCCCGTACGTCGGGGCGCGGGTCGGGCCGGCCGTCTGTTCTGGGATCGAGCCGAGACCCGCTCAAGAAGTCGTCCTCGATGAACTTGAGATATGCATCCGAACTGAGAACGGAGTGGTCGATGTATCCGCTCTTTGCGTACGGGCTGATCACCAAGGAGGGAACACGCAGCCCGTAGCCATTCCCATCCACCGCCGGCGGGACCACGTTGTCGTAGAAGCCACCCCAATCGTCCCACGACAAGAAGATGGCGCACGACTTCCAGTCCGGTCCTTTCATGACCGAGTTGATGAGCGCAGTCACGTAGGCCTGTCCCTGGTGCACGCTGGCCGGGGGGTGCTCACTGTCGGGTTGAGAGGGCGTGACCCAGGAGACCGCCGGGAGCGATCCTTCCTTGGCCTGATGAAGGAAGTTGTCGAGCGGCTGAACGTTCTTCTCTTGGCGATCCGCCTGAACGTCACTGAACAGGGGCAGAGGGTTCCAAATACCCGGCGTCCTGTAGGTCTGGGCTACCGCCCTGCAGGTCTCGGCCGAGTCATTCCCACAATCCGGCTGGGTACCGGTCTGTACGTAGTAGCCCCATGACACATGATCATGGAATAACAGCCACGTCAGGTCAGTCCACGCGAGAGTGATGTTCGTCGTACCGGTAGTCATTTCCTTGGTGACTGCGTCATCGAACTGGTTGTCGCCGTAGGGCCCCAAGTCATTGTTCACACAACTCGTCGTGGCCTTGTCCTTGCACTTGGCCGACCATCCCGAGACCAGGTAGAGGTGATCAGGCAGCGACCATGACTGAACCGGCTCGAACATGTGGTCATCGAGCACAAAGTCGTTCGCATACGTCCAATAGTTGGGGACCTCCGCGGCCGTGTGATAACCCATGACATCGGGTAATGACGTGTTGACCTTCATTCCCACGCACGCAGGATCATTCGGGTTCTTGCACGTGCTTTCTCCGCTGATGAGAGCCTCAATAAAGCCATTCATCTCACCGTGATTGATATCGCCAATGGCGTTGTACACCCCGTGCGGCCCCCCGCCGTTGATGTCGTAGACATCATGGAACGGAGCGACACAGATCCCCTTAACGGGGTCCACCTCACAGACTGTCGGCACGCCGTTGGTCATCGGTATTCCGTCCGCGCCTGGATACGTAGCAAAGTACGAATCAAAGGAGCGGTTTTCCTGCATGATGATGATGACGTGCTTGATCTTGTGGATTTCGGGTGGAACCAGGTAGCACCCGGTCGGCCCGCCTACCACGTCGTCGGCGGGGCAGCTCACGTTGGGCTGTGCGATGAGCGGAGCCGTGGTCGAGGTGGTCGAGTCGTTCGAGTCGGCCTCGGCGGGGGCTGAGGCGAAAAGGACCGTGAGGATGATTACTGCGAGAGCGATTCGCTGCATGGGACCTCCGCCTGAAATTGGTCGGGGCCCCGATTCACATCAAAGTGAACCGCCCAAGCCCGCCTGCAGCCCGTTATTTTATACCGGTACGCCCCATGTCACAACCCTCTCTGTGGCACCCTGGATTGGTTCAGTTTCCCTGGCGATCGGACATCCGCGTCGCGAGGATGGTCTCTCAGCGAGTAGGGATGGTTAAGGAGGAGGACCAGTACCACGAGGGTTCAGCCCGGCTCGACAACTCGTCGCGATCGCGCGGCCGAGCGACCCCTGAATGTTCCGCGCAACCTCTTCCTCGCTCTACCGCCGCAGCCTTTCCCTCTGCGATGCGTAACCGCCACAGACCACCAGTTCGAGGCCTCTCTATCCCTTGACCGCCCGGACGATCTCGTCGGCGACGGCATCGGGGTCCTCGAGCGGCAGCATGTGGCCTTTGCTCTTGAGCGTGACGAGCCGCGAGCCCGGGATGGTTGCGACCATCTGATCGGACTTCTTGGGGACCGTGAGCGTGTCACGCGTACCGATCATGACTGTCGTGGGGACGTCGATGGTGGCGATTCCCTCGAGCAGGTCCATCGTGCTGAACGCCAGCACGAAGTCGCCCCGCACCTTGGGATCGCAGTTGACGAAGATGTCGCGCGTCAACTCCAGGTGGGCACGGACTGGCCGCGCGCCGAAGGCGGCTCGCACGAGGAGATGACCGTTCTTGGTCTGGAGAACCCGCGTGACGAACGGCGACGAGATGACCCCCGCAGCGAACTCCGGGCTCGCCCGGCCGCCGAGACCTACGGTTGTGGCCGCGGTGGCGACGAGCACGACCGCCTTGGTCCGCTCCTGAAAGATCTCAGGGCGATGAGTCGCCAACGCCATGACGGTGAATCCCCCCATGGAGTGTCCGGCAAGTACAACGTCACGAACGTCGGTCGCCTCGAGTACGTCCGTCAGGTCGTGAGCCAAGGTGTCGATGGCGAGCGGCGCCGTCCCTCGCGTGCTCATGCCGTGACCGCGCTGGTCGTAGAGCACGACACGATGACCCTGTTCGCGCAGGCGCCGGGCGACCGGGATCCAGATCTCGTGGCTGCAGCCCCAACAGTGGGGGAGCACGACCACGGGCGCGTCGGGGCCGGCGCCCGGCAGGTCCCACACTGCGAGCGCCGCGCCGTCGGAGGTGCGCACGGTGCGGTGGTCGGGCCTGCTGATCCCATCACCCCATCCGAGTGCGACTCGCTCGTCGTCGGGCGCCACGGAACCTGACGCCGCGAGGCGACGCCGGGCGACGCCGGCCGCCGCTGCAGCGGCCAACAGGCCTCCGAGGAGCAGGACACGACGCCCCTTGGCACGGCGGCTCTTCGGGGCAGCGGAAGACGTGGCAGAGGCCGTCGTCGTCATGATCGCCGAGCGTATGGCCGGAGGGACGGTTCAGCAGCAGTCGTCACGCCAGGTCAGAATAAAGGAAATCAGAAGTTGACGTAATCGCTTAGTTACTGAATAATGTGGGTATGGCTTCGAGCATGGACACACGGACCACCCTCCGCCCCGAAAGCCAGCCGCCGACCGAGGGCCGGGCCCGCCCTGCGGGCTCGGTCGATCAGCGAATCGATCGCCTCTCGACGGCCTCCCTCAAACGGATCATCGAGCCCGACGTCGACGTCGCCGGCGAGATCGGTGACGGCCAGGTCCTCCCCGACGAGATCATCAGCCTCTCGAACGTTCCGGAGCTCTTCGACCGCCTGACCGACGAGCAGAAGAAGGTCCTCGCCCGCGAGGAGTTCGCCTCTATCGTCGACACCGGCATCCGTTTCGAGTCGGTCCTGATGGCTGGATTCAGTTTCGAGATCGTCGCTCGGCCTGAGCTCACCGACCCCCGCGTCACGTACCTCCTCCACGAGTTGGGGGAGGAGACCCGCCACTCCCGCCTGTTCGTCCGGCTCCTGCAGCAAGTGAAGCCAACGGCGAAGAACCCGATCGACGGGCCGCTGGCACGCATCGCCCAACACATGCTGATGCCGTTCCTCACCGCCATGCCGTCGCTCTTCTGCCTCCTCGTATTGAGCGGCGAGGAAGTGCCGGACCTGATGCAGAAGCTGGCGGCTGAGCACCCCGACACCGATCCCATGATCAAGGCGGTCTCCAAGTACCACCGCCAGGAAGAAGCACGTCACCTCGCGTTCGCCCGCATGATCTTCCCCGAGCGGTGGGCGGCGGCGGGACGCTTCGAACGCTTCCTCGTCCGCCACCTCGGATCGCAGATCGCCACCGCGATGTTCGACACGATCGTCCACCCTGGTGTCTACGCCACCGTGGGCCTGCCCACATGGCGGACCTGGCAAACGGTCAATCGCTCGCCCGGCCGCACCGCGCTGCGTCACCGCGCCTTGCGCCCGCTCCTCACCCCGCTGCTCGAGGCCGACGTCTTTCGGGGCGCAAGGGTTCCCAAGGGTTGGCAGCGGGCCTGTGGTGTCGACCGCTTCGGGCGCGACGTCGCGCAGGCGGAGGCGGCCTGACGCGATGCCGCCGGACCCAGCTTCGCAGACGAAGGGCGACCTCACCCGCCAAGCTCTCCTCGACGCCGCCATCGTGCGTTTCGCACGCGAGGGCTACCGGGGCACGTCGGTCGCCGACGTCTGCCGCGATGCCGGCTTGTCCACGACGGCGTCGTATCCCTACTTCGCGAACAAGGAGGTTCTCTTCGTCGCGGCCGTCGACGAAGACGTGGCGGCGCTCATCGCCGACGCCGTGTCGCTGGTGGCCATCGACCAACAGCCAGACGCCTGGGGCGGCGTGCTGATGCAGGCTCTCGTCGACCACATGTCGGGACACCCGTTGGCGGGCCGCATCGTGCGGGGCCTCGAGCCGGAGTTCACCATGCGCCTCCTGCACATCCCGGCTCTGCAAGAGCTGCGCAAGACGGTCACCGAGCTCATCCGCGCTGAGCAGACGGACGGCCGCGTGCGCCAGGACATCGACGCGGGGCAGACGGCCAACGGCATGGTCGTGATCGTGATCTCGCTCCTGATGGCCACGATGCAGACGGGAGCCGACGCGGAGGCCTACGCCCAGGTGGCGGCGGACGTCGAGTCGGTGCTCCAAGCCGCCACCCGGCGACCGACCTAGCAGGACGCCCGGCAAGTCCCGGGGAAGGCCCCGGGCGAAGGCGTCGGCGGTACGGCGAGGTCGTCCCACCAGGGCCCATCGAGCCTGCCCCCGATACAATCGGAGGTCCCCCACTGCCCGCCGAGGCAGCGCTACGGGCAGTGAAGGAGCGAGGAACGCATGTCGGGTCACTCGAAGTGGGCGACCACCAAGTACCGCAAGGGCGCCCAGGACAAGGCCCGGGCGAAGGTGTTCGCCAAGTGCATCCGTGCGATCGAGGTGGCGGCGCGGGACGGCGGCGGTGACCTCGACGCCAACGCCACGCTGCGGACCGCCTTCCAGAAGGCGCGGGCGGCTTCGGTGCCGCTCGACACGATCGAGAAGGCGGTCAAGCGCGGATCGGGCGACCTCGAGGGCGTGCGGTACGAGTCCATCACCTACGAGGGGTACGGTCCCGGCGGCGTCGCCGTGATGGTCGAGGCGCTGACCGACAACCGCAATCGCACGGGGGCCGAGATGCGGAACTTGTTCTCTCGGAACGGCGGCAACATGGCCGAGCCGGGGGCGGTGTCGTGGCAGTTCGAGCGCAAGGGGATCGTGACAGTGCCCTTGAGCAACGACGAGGACAAGGTCATGGAGATCGCCATGGAAGGCGGCGCCGAGGACCTGTCGTCGAACGGCGCGGCGTGGGTGGTGACGACGGCGCCGGGGGACTTGGAGTCGGTGCGCTCGGCGTTGGACGATGCGGGGATTGCGCCCGAGTCGGTGGACCTGAGCCTGGAGCCGACCTCGACGGTCCCCGTGCCCGACGAGGCCGAGGCCAAGAAGGTGCTGCGGCTGCTCGAAGCGATCGACGACCACGACGACGTCCAGGCCGTGCACTCGAACGCGGACATCTCGGACGAGGTGCTGGCGGCCTTCGAGGGGTAGTCCCGGCGGCCCGCCAGGCAGTCGGTCCGCATCCGCATCCGCGCCCGGCGCCGGTCGGGCCGCTAGCCTACGAACGCATGTTCGCCTTGGGGATCGACCCTGGGTTGTCGCGCTGTGGCTACGGCCTGGTGACCCGCGCCGGGGACTCCTCCCTCGAGGCCCATGCCGCCGGCGTGCTCGAAACCGACCCCCACGACGAGCTGCCGCACCGGCTGCTGGTCCTGGAGACCGAGCTGCGGGGCCTGATCGAGGAGCTGCGGCCCGACGTCGTCGCCGTGGAACGGGTCTTCTTCCAGGTGAACGCGAAGACCGCGATGTCGGTGGGCCAGGCGAGCGGCTTGGCGTTGGTCGTCGCTGCCGGGGCGGGGTGCGAGGTCGCCCAGTACACCGCGAACGAAGTGAAGCAGGCCTTGGTTGGCTACGGCGCGGCCACGAAGGAGCAGATCCAGCGGATGGTGGCCCAAGTGTTGGGCCTGCGATCGGTCGGCGGCCCGCCCGACGTCGCGGACGCGCTGGCCCTGGCGGTTTGCCACCTGACGACGGTGCCGTTGCGCCGTGCCGTGGACGCCGCACTCGATCACCCCAGCGGTGCCGGCAGGCGTGCGATCGGAGGAACGGTAAAGGACGAGTTCAGCAACGTGAGGAGCCTGAGATGATCGGACTGCTTCGAGGCCCGGTGGTGCTTCGAACTGGCGAGTGTGAGCTGATCGTCGACGTCGCCGGTGTCGGCTATCGGGTGACGGTCACGCCCTCGGCGGCGGCCACGCTCATGGCGGGCGGCGCCGAGAAAGAGGCGACCCTCTACGTGCACACCCACGTGCGTGAGGACGCGATCGTCCTCTACGGCTTCGTGCACGACGACGAACGCCGCTGTTTCGAGGTGCTGATCGGGTCGCACGGCGTGGGCCCCGCATTGGCGCTCGGCATCATGGCGATGCTGTCGCCCGCCGCCTTGTCGACGGCGGTCTTGGAAGACGACCTGGACACGCTGTGCACGGTGCCGGGGGTGGGGCGGAAGACTGCGGCGCGGTTGCTGATCGAACTGAAGAGCCGCCTCGACCTGCCGGACCTCTCATTGGATCCCGCGTCGAGCGCCTTCGCGGATGGCGACGCCATGGTGCGGGCCGGCCGGACGTCGAGAGCCGAAGCCCGGGCCGCCCTGAGCGAGCTCGGCTATGCCCCGGATGAGATCCGCGGCGCACTCGACGGCCTACGCGACGATGTCGGCGTGGAAGAGATGCTGCGTCTGGCGCTGCGCGAGCTCGCGTCACGGTGAGTCCCAAGGGTCGCAGAGAGGTCCTGGCCGTCGAAGTTGTCGACGGCGACCCGGACGGCGGCGCGCCGAGCGGCAGCGGCGCGGCGGACTTCGACGACGACCGGGTCGAGCCCCGAGTGGTCGACCCTGCCGCCTCGTCCTCCGTCGAGGAGCTCGAGGAAGTCGGGCTGCGGCCTCGGACGTTGGCCGAGTTCGTGGGGCAGTCCGAGCTGGTCGAACACCTCAGCATCGTGCTCCAGGCGGCCCGTCAGCGGCGCCAGCCGGTCGACCACCTGCTCTTCGCGGGTCCGCCGGGTCTCGGCAAGACATCCCTCGCGGGGATCGTCGCCACCGAGATGGGGGCCGGGTTCCGCATCACGGCCGGCCCCGTGCTCACACGGGCTGGAGACCTCGCCGCGCTGCTGACCGACCTCCAGGACGGCGACGTGTTGTTCATCGACGAGATCCACCGGCTGCACCGCTCGGTCGAGGAGATGCTCTATTCGGCCATGGAGGACGGCCGGCTCGACATCCTCATCGGCAAGGGCCCCACCGCCCGCTCGATCCGTCTCGACCTGCCCCGCTTCACCCTGATTGGTGCGACGACCCGGACCGGCCTCGTGTCGGGCCCCTTGCGTGACCGTTTCGGCTTCGTGGGCCGGCTCGATCTCTACGACCCTGCGGACCTGCGTGCCATCGTGGAGCGGTCAGCTCGGATCTTGAAGGTCGAGATCGACCCGGAAGGGGCGATTCGGATTTCGGAGCGCTCCCGCGGCACGCCACGCGTGGCCAACCGGCTGCTCCGACGGGTGCGGGACTTCGCCGAGGTGCGCGGCGAGGGGTACATCGACGGGGCCACCGCCAGCGAGGGCCTCGAGCTGTTCGGCATCGACGAATTGGGCCTCGACAAGGTCGACCGTTCGATCCTGGTCATGCTGTGCGACCGTTTCGGCGGCCAGCCGGTGGGGTTGACGACGCTGGCCCAGTGCGTCGGGGAAGAGACCGACACGATCGAGGACGCCTACGAGCCTTACCTGCTGCAGAGCGGGCTGATCCAACGGACGGCGCGAGGACGCGTGGCGACAAAGAGGGCCTGGGCGCACTTGGGTCATGACGGGCCGGCGTCGGCGCCGGACGCAACGAATACGCAGCCGCTCTTCTGACGAAGCCGCGGCGACGGTCCGCTCGAGCGCGCGCGTCGCGAGTTCTTTGCATTTTCTGTGCACGCCAGGCGCCGATGCGCTACTTTCAATTTGCACCACAAGACGGGAAGAGAGGTGACCCGATGGCCGGAAAGCTGACGACTGTGTCGTTCACAGCGCGCGCCACCGCGGACCTGCTGCCCGATTTTGGGGTGATCGGAGGGAAGGTCCGCATGGCCGGACCCGATCTCTGCCCTACTGGCCACTGACGCCGGCCAGCCAAGTCTCGGGGGGCTGATCGCCCAGGCGGATCTCGGCGCTGCCGCAGCCCGCCGCAGCCGGTCGCGAACTCCCACTTCAGGGGCCCAGCCCCGGCGCAGCGCACCACGGTGCGCCCTCCGTTCCAACCACTCGAAGTTCCCAACTGGAGATTCCCATGGGTGAACCCACCCTCTTTCCAAATGCATCGACCAAGGACACCCTGGCGTACTGCTGGCGGCAGATGCAGCCCGACCGCGCCTCGTTCACGGGCTCTGCGGCGGCCATCGTGCTCGGGACGATGGCCAACGCCGTCGCGGCACCGTTGATATTCGCGGCGCTGCTCGGGCGCATCGCCTACCTCGGCGTGCACGGGTCAGATGTCGCGTCGTTTGCGCCGCTGATCATCGCGTACGCGCTCGTCCTCGTGGCCGCCACCGTGTTCGGCCGCATCGGCGGCTGGCTCAACTGGGGCGCGACCCTTCGCTCGTTCGGTCGCGCCATCACAAACGGGTACGACCATCTCATCGACCTGAGCCACGGCTGGCACACCGACCGTCCGTCGGGTGAGGTCATCGCGACGCTCGAGACCTCGACCTGGGCGTTCGTCGACCTGATCGACGCCATGGTGTGGGGCATCCTGCGCATCAGCGTGACGACGCTCGGAGCTGTCGTAGTGCTCGGGATCGTGGCCTGGCCGGTGGCCTTGGTCATGGCCGGCCTCGTCGCGGTGTTCGGGATCGTGCTGCACCGCCGCATGTCCCGGGTGGTGGCGGCGGAGAAGGAATTCTCCGACGCGCACTCACGCGCCACCGGCGTCATCGCCGACACGATCATGAACCTCACCACAGTCCGCTCGCAGGCCGCGGAGGACCGGGAGAAGGGCCACGTCGGTGGGTTGGTCGGCGACTCGCTGACGGCCGATTTCCGGGCCCGGCGCATCTTCACGTCGACACGGCTGCAGATGGAGTCCGCCATGGCGTTCTTCAACTGGGCTGCGGTGGCGGTCGGGGTCGTCCTCGCCCTGCACCACGTCGCGGCGGCGGGCGTCGTCTACTTGATCCTGTTCTACGCGACCTTCGTGGGAACCAGCCTGGAGGAGTCGTTCGAATTCATCCGCCTGATCTCCCGCGCCATCGGGCGCTGCGCCAAATTCGCGGGGATCGCGGCGACGCTGCCTGACATCGTTGACGTGCCGCACGCGCCGGACCTGGTGGCGTCGCGGGGACGGGTGGAGTTCCGCGATCTCCACTTCGCTTACCGCGACGGCGCACCGTTGTTCGAGGGGCTCGACCTGTGCATAAGGCCGGGCGAGCACGTCGGACTTGTCGGGCCCTCGGGTTCGGGGAAGACGACGTTGACCAAGCTCATGCTCCGCTTCGCGGACCGCGACGGCGGCACGATCGAGATCGACGGGCAGGACATTGCCCGTGTCACGCAGCACTCGCTGCGCCGGCACATCGCGTACGTCCCCCAGGATCCCCAGATGCTCCACCGGACCATCGCGGAGAACATCTGCTACGGCCTGGACCAGGGCGAGGGCCGCGCCGACATCGACCTGGTGAAGGCAGTCGGCCGCGCCGCGTACGTCGACGAGTTCGTCGAGCGCCTGCCGCTCGGCTACCAGACGGTCGTGGGGGAGCGGGGCCTGAAGCTCTCGGGCGGCCAGCGCCAGCGGGTTGCTATCGCCCAGGCGATGGCCAAGGGAGCCAAGGTCCTCGTCCTCGACGAGGCCACGTCGGCCCTGGACTCGGAGTCGGAGTCGCTGGTTCAGGAGGCCCTGTGGAACCTGATGGAGGGCACTACGGCTCTCGTCGTGGCGCACCGGCTGGCGACGATCGCCCGGCTGGACCGCATCGTGGTCCTCGACCGCGGCCGCATCGTCGAGGAGGGCACGCACGCGGAACTCCTCGGGTTCGGCCAGGACGGCGTGTACGGCCGGTTGTGGGCCCACCAGTCCGGCGGCTTCTTGGCCGCCTGATGGCGCGGGCCCGGAGCGGTGTTCGGAGCGGTGTTCGGAGCGGTGTTCGGAGTGCGGGGGCAGGCGTCGCCCTCGTACTCCGGCCCGACCGGACTGTCGGTTACGCCGGCTGGGAGGTGGCCACGCTGGTACGCAGCGGCAAGAAGACGCGGAACGTCGTCGACCATCCCGGGGTGTCCACGATGTCCACGAACCCCTCGTGGGCCTCGGCCACCGACTTGGCGATCGCCAGCCCGAGACCCGTCCCGGGCACGCCCATCTCCGTCGACGACGCCAGCCGGTAGAAGCGCTCGAACAGCTGGTCCCGCTCGCCCTCGGGGATCCCAGGGCCTTCGTCGAGCACCTGCACCCGCGCGTAGGCGTCGACGCTGTCGACGATCACGTGGACGCGTCCCCCACGCGGTGAGAACTTGATGGCGTTCGACAACAGGTTGCCGAGCAACTGGTGCAGCCGGGTCGGGTCGCCGAAGATCGGCACCTCGTAACCCTCCTCGATACTGAGGGAGATGCCCGCCACGGTCGCCGACGTCTGGATCGCATGCACCGCCTCACCGGCCAAATGGTTGAGGTCGAGCTCGATGAACGCGACCCGCAGCCCGCGCCCGGCGCCCGGATCGGCCAAGAGGTCCTCGGCCACGCGCTGCAGCTGCTCTGCGTTGCGATCGATCGTATGCAGCATGCGCATCTGGCTCTCGGTCAGATCGGTCGAGGCGTCGAGCAGCAGTTCGATGAACCCACGGATCGAGGTAATCGGCGTGCGCAGCTCGTGCGAGACCGTGGCCACGACGTCGTCCTTCATCTGGGTCAGCTCGCGCAACCGGTTGTTCTGCTCGATGAGCGACTGCGTGACCTCTTTCTGAATCGCGAACAGCCGCTCGCGATCGGCGGCCAGCTCCTCCCGTTCGGTCACGTCGATCGCCACGACGACGTAGCCGCCGTTGGCCGACGACGCCGGTCCGCCGGACTCGGCCCGGTCGGGTGCGTCGGCCAAGCCCGAGTTCCCGTTCACGTGCGCGAATTCGTCACTCTCCGACTCCACCGTCAGTTCCGGTGTGGGCACGGGGAGGGCCCGTACGCGGACGACGCAACGCCGCAGCTGGCCGTCCTTGCGGGTGGCCGTCCAGGGCACCTCCGCCGCCGCCTCGGCATCGACCGGCTCGAGCGTCGTCCGCATGGCGTCGATGGTTTGTCGCCGCTCGTCGATCTGGGCCGGGTCGATGAAGTCGGCGATGGAGCGAACGCCCACCACCTCTGCCGCCAAATACCCGAGCATCTGCTCCGCGCCGGCAGAGAAGAAGGTCACGGTGCCAGCCGGATCGACCCCCATGATGGCGCTGCCGGTGGCGGCGCGGAGCAAGGTCTCGAGGCGGTCGCGTGCGTAGTCGGCGTCGCGGGCATTGTGGCGGGAGATCCGCGACTGATCCGCCAGATCGCTGAGCACCGCGCGGTCGCGCGAGACCATCGTGTAGACGGTCGAGGCGATCAGCGTCGTCACGGTCGCCATGACCAAGACCTGGCGCCATTCGAGCGAGGGGTAGTTCGGTGGTCCGACGATCAGCAGAGGTATGAGCAGCGCGAGGTCGAGACAGAACAGTCCTACCAACAGGTGCAGCCGCCGCCCGTAGAGCGACAGCCACACGATTGGCAGCAAATAGACGACGACGAGCCCGGAATCGGAGCCGCCTTGCGCGTCCCGGATGATCGCGATGACGGCGATGTAACCGATCGGGATGCTCAGCCACGCCCACTCGGGCAGCCGCTCCCACGGAACGAGGAATGCGGCCGCGACCAGTGCAAAGAAGAGGACGCCGGCAACGGAGATCTCTCGGCGAGCATCGTGGGGGAACGGGATGACCGCGATGAGCACCGTCCCGACCCCCACGAGAGCAAACACCGGGAGCCGAACGCGCATCGACCCCGAGAAACCGATGGGCAGGGCTGATCCGGGCATCGGCTCCTCGCGACGCCCTTGTCTGGTGCTTCGGGTTCGGCTTTGCTCGATCACCGTGCCTTGGAGCGGTAGCGGTACCCGAATCCCCGCACGGTCTCGATGGGGGTGTCGTCGCCTTCGTCCCACCCGAGCTTCCGGCGGAGCCGCAGCACGGCGTACTTGACCCGGGAGGGTGCGAGACCGCTCGGGTCGTCCCAGGCCAGCTCGATGAGCTGGTCCGAGGAGAGGACCTGGCCCTGGTGGCGGGCCAAGGTTGCGAGCAGGCGGTACTCCGTCGGCGTCAACACGATGGCGTTGCCATCGATCGTGACCTCCTGGTGGGCGAAGTCGACGTGCAACGTGCCGTCGTCGAAGGTCGTGACGGGGTCGTTTCTCGACACCTGCCGACGACTGATGGCCTGGAGCCGGGCCAACAGCTCCACCCGGCTGAACGGCTTCGTCAGGTAGTCGTCCGCCCCCGCATTGAGACCCCGCACCTTGTCTCTTTCGGTCCCAAGGGCTGTGAGCATGAGGACCGGGACGTCGCTCATGTCCCGGATTCGCTCGAGGACCTGCCAGCCGTCGAGGTCGGGCAGTCCGACGTCGAGGATCACGATGTCGGGGTGGCTCTGGTGGAATTGGCGGACCCCGTCGCGGCCCTCGGAAGCCTCGGACACCGAGAAGCCTTCTCGCTCCAGGAGGGTGCGCAGGAGCTGTCGGATATCGACTTCGTCCTCGATGACCAGCACCGAGATGTGGCCGTCTCGCATCAGCACGCAACTGTACTGGGCAAACTGGCGATTGGAGTGAAATGGGGACGATCGGTCGGCTCACGAAGCCCCAGGTGAATCGTGTATTTGTGACGCGATTTACCAACTTCGGGTCCCGGACGCCCGATGTAGCGCCCCCCGTGTCAGATTCAGAGGCTGCCGACAGGCCAGACATGGCTCCGAACCGGTGCCGAGTTCGGGGTCGGTGCAGGGACGCGAAAAGTGCGCCGGCCTGGTCGTCGGTTCCCCCCGGATTCCTCCGACCGACGCTAGGCCGGCGCACCTCTTCGCTGCGCCATTCCCCACGGTGTTCCCCCGAGCAAGAATCCGCTCCCCCTCAACGGACTCCCACCTGGCCGTCCCCCTCCGAACCGGCCATCACCATGGGTACTGCACTGATGGGGAGTACTTTGACCATGCGCTGTCGCAACGGGGACTGATTTAGGTTGCTGTTCGGTTGCCCCAACCGGTTTCTTGGCGGATTCCGCCATAAGGACTCTCCTCGGCCGTTATTCCCGCCGGGAGGCGACTGCAGCGCCCTCGGCCCAGCGGTAGGGGTCGATACGTCCGGACGGGGCAGTCTGCGGGGAGTTGGCGGGAGCGCTGCCGGTCCGGCTCTCCCGCCGCGTTCGCCTTTGGGCCTTCCGCAGTCCTTTTCCGGCACAGGGTCTTGTCAGCTGGTCCTCCACGCCCGGGCATGCCGCTCGTCACCCGGCAATTTCATGTTCCGAGCGCCCGAGAGATGGTGAATGCACGCACTAGGGTGGCGCTTCGCAACCTTTTCAGTCCAAGGATCCCCAATGACACAGTCCCTGGCGCTGGCCCATCTCCTCTTGGCCGCCTCCTCGAAGTCGACATCGAGCTCCAGCGTGTATTTGACTCTCCTGCCCCTGCTCGCCATCGGTGTACTCGGGTACTTCTTCTTCATCAAGCCCCAGCAGCGCAAGGCGCAAGCGGCGCGTGCCGCTCAGGGCTCGGGCATCGAAGTCGGTGACGAGGTGCAGACGGTGGGCGGCGTCATCGGCACGGTCCTCGAGATCCACGGCGATCGCTACACCGTTCTGACCGGCGCGCTCGGGAACGACGGGAACCTCGACGGGCCACAGCCGACCAGGATCGTGTTCGTCCGCCAGGCTATCGCCAAGAAGATCGAGCGCATCGAGGACGTCGGGACGGGCGACGATGCGCCGGTCGAGGACGTTCGTCCCAGCTCGAGCGCCAACGGCAGCGGCAGCAGCAACGAGGACATCGATGACGTGGGCGGCGACGGCGCGCCCACGACCGGTGAGCACGGCGGGGAGGCTGAAGAGGCGTGAGCCCCAAGTCGGGGGGCGCGCGCAGCGCCGTCAACGACGCATGTTGTTGATCAGCGTGCTGGTCGTCGTTGGGATCTCGTTGGGCTCGTTCGCCGCTGTCTTCGCGGCAAAGTGGTCACCCCGGCTGGGCCTAGACCTGGCCGGCGGGGTCGCCGTCGTTTATACGGCCGAAGGGAATCACATCTCGACCGCTGACCTCAACGAGACCGTCAACATCTTGAACCTCCGGGTCAACGGGCTGGGGGTGTCCGGCGCGACTGTGCAGACGACGGGTGCGAATCAGATTTCGGTGTCGATCCCGGGCGTGACGAATGCGCAGGAAGTGCTCAAGCAGATCGGGCAGACCGCTCGTTTGTACTTCCGGCCGGTGGACTGTTACGCCTACCCGGAGTCGGTGCCCAAGCACGCCCCGAAGAACTACACGCCGCCCCGGGGAATTGGCCCGGTGCCCGCCTGCCAGTCCTCGTACGCAGTCAGCCCGTCCAGCCTCAACGTGCAACCCAACAGCTCTTCGGCCAACGGGTTTACGTCCAACAACGTTCCCCCGGACCCCCAGTACGCGTCGGTCCCGTCAACCAGCACCGCGAAGCCGAATTACGCCAACAGCACGGTCCTGCTGCCCGGCGTCGGCAACAACTGCCTCGCCACGGGGTACCGCTGCGTGCTCGGTGGAAGCGTGCTGCCAGGAAGCGCCGTCACCAGTGCCCAGGCGACCCAGAACCAAACCGGGCAGTGGGTGGTGGACTACAACCTCTCCAACTCTTCCAAGGGACTACCGGCAAGTTGCAAGGGGCTAAGTGGCTCGCAGTGCTGGGACACGGTCGCCCACAACAACTTCCACCTGCCCTTGGCCATCGAGCTCGACGGTCAGGTCTATTCGGCGCCGCTCATCCAACCGACCCAGACCAGCTTCACGTCGTTCGACGGCAAGGGAGAGATCTCGGGGAGCCTCACCCAGCAGGACGCCAACAACCTCGCCCAGGCCATGAACTACGGCGCCCTGCCGGTCGTGCTCAAGGCGGCCACCTCCGAGACGGTCTCGGCGACACTCGGCCACTCCGCGCTCGTGGCGGGACTGGGCGCCGGCATCGCAGGTCTGCTCCTGGTGCTGCTGTACGTCCTCTTCTATTACCGGGCCCTTGGCGTCGTGGTCATATCGGGCCTCGTCCTCACGGCCATGATGCTGTGGGCGATCATCTCGGCCCTGGGCCACACTTCAGTGGCGCCGAGCTTCGACCTGGCCGGGATCACCGGTCTTATCGTGTCCATCGGCATCACCGTGGACTCCTACATCGTCTATTTCGAACGATTGAAGGACGAGACGAGGTCAGGGCGCTCCGTTCGTACGTCGGTAGACCGCGGCTTCAAGAGCGCGTGGCGCACCGTGTGGGCGGCTGACTTCGTGTCGTTGATCGCAGCGGTCGTCCTTTACTTCTTCGCAGTGGGCAATGTGAAAGGTTTCGCGTTCTTCCTCGGGCTCTCGACGATCATGGACATGGCGGTGACGTGGTTCTACACGCGTCCGCTGGTGATCCTCTTGGGCCAGAGCTCCCGGTTGCAGGGCACTGGCGTGTTCAGCATCGCGACCGGGCTGCAGGTGCCCCCGAGCGCCGCAAGCCCGACGACCAGACCGGTGCCGGTCGGCGCCGGCGGGGGAGGTGGCGCGTGAGCGACGACAAGAACCGCTCGCGTGATGACGACGGCAGCGCGCTCGACGACGTGAGTGAAGAGGACGTCGAGAACCTCGAGCAGGACGTCGACACGGAGGACCTCGACGAGGACGAGCTGATCACCGTCGACGACGCCGCCCGGGCCATGCTGGCAAAGCCGAGGCGGGGCCACGGCCCGATTGCACGCCTCTACCGAGGCGAGACGCGCTTCGACTTCGTGGGGAAACGGCGCATCTGGTTCGCCATCTCGACGGTGATCATCGTCCTCGGGATCATGTCGATCATCGTGCGCGGGGGGCTCAACCTCGGCATCGAATTCAAGGGCGGCACGGAGTGGACGATCGCCGCGCCCGGGATCACGCAGGCCCAAGCGGTCGACGCCATGAACGGCACCGGCGTGGTCGACCCGACCGTCCAGTTGCTCGGGAGCGGAAACAAGCAGACCCTGACGGTCCAGTCCGACCTCAACAAGCTGTCTCAGGCCAACCAGAGCCAGGTCAGCCAAAACGTCCAAGACGCGATGCTGCGCATCACCGGCCACCACCCCGGCTCGTCCTCGCAAGGCGCCACCACGACGTCGACGAGCGCGGCGACGACGACCACCAAGGTGGGTGCTGCGACGGGTTCGGCCTCGACGACGACCACGTCGACCACCGTGCCCACTGACAAGGTGAGCGTCACCACAGTGGGCCCGACGTGGGGGTCGTCAATCACCAACGACGCCATCAAGGCGCTGATCATCTTCTTCGTCGTCGTCGGCATCTACATCAGCATCCGGTTCGAGCCGAAGATGGCGTTGGCCGCGTTCATCGCCATGATCCACGACGTGGCGGTCGCGGTCGGGATCTACTCCATCTTCAACTTCCAGGTGACCCCGGACACGGTCGTCGCCATCCTCACGATCCTCGGCTACTCGCTCTACGACACGGTCGTGGTGTTCGACCGTGTGCGCGACAACACCAGGGGTATCGGGACGAGCGGACGCCTCACGTACCCGCAGTTGATCAACCTGTCGATGAACCAGACGCTGGCCCGCTCCATCAACACCTCTGCCGTGGCGATCCTCCCGGTGTTGGCGGTGCTGCTCATCGGCGCCCAGTTCCTCGGGGCCTCGACGCTGCAGTCATACGGGCTCGCCCTCTTCGTCGGCCTGCTCTCGGGTGCGTACTCCTCGATCTTCATTGCGTCTCCGGTCCTGTGCATGATGAAAGAGCGCGAACCGCGGTGGGTCGACATCGCCAACCGGCTGGCGAAGCGCGGTGACACCGGCGCGTTCTACTCGGCCGTCGACGCCGCAACCCTGAACACGCAGATGAGCGTGGCCGCCTCCGGCCAGACGGGCCGGGGCGCGCGCGGTGCGACTGCGGCCGCTCGGTCCGGCGGGACCAAGCGCAGTGGCCTCATCCGGCCCGGTTCGGGCAGCGGAACGGGCCGAGGCGGCGGCAGCGGTGGCGGTGGCAGCGGTGGCGGTGGTGGAACGGGCAGCGGAACGGGGACGGCCGTGATGGACCGGCCGTCGGCTGGCGGGTCAGGGTCGGGGCGGGCCGGGAGCGGGGCGCGGCCGCGCAAGGGTAAGGGCAAGCGCCGGCGCTGACGGCCGCGAGCGGGCGCCCGAGAGCGGCAGGTGCGCCGGCTGCGTTTGCCCAGGCGGGTACCCTGGATGAATGGTGGCCCTGGCCCGGGTGACTCCCACGAACGAGCAGGTCGCGGTGGGCGCGGACGGGCCGACGAAGGCGCTGGCCGACCTGCTGGCGCCGCTGTTGGCCGAGTTCGCCGCCCACCGGCCTGAGGACGACAGCTCGACGATCGTCGAGGCGGGCCGGACCGCGCTCCGGGCGCACGAGGGGCAGTTCCGGCGGTCCGGCGAGCCCTACATCACGCACCCGGTGGCCGTGGCGACGATCGTGGCGGAGCTGGGGCTCGACGAACAGACCGTGGCCGCCGCGTTGTTGCACGACGCGGTGGAGGACACGGGGCTGACGCTGGCCGACATCCGCGAGCAGTTCGGCGACGGGGTGGCCGGGGTGGTCGACGGGGTCACGAAGCTCGACCGCCTGCAGTTCGACTCCAAGGAGGCCCAGCAGGCGGCGACCATCCGCAAGATGCTCGTCGCGATGGCCGACGACTGGCGGGTGCTGCTGATCAAGCTGGCGGACCGGCTGCACAACATGCGGACGCTCGCGGTGATGCCCGAGTGGAAGCAGCGGCGGACCGCGCAGGAGACCTTCGACGTCTACGCGCCACTGGCCCACCGGTTGGGCGTGCAGCAGGTGCGCTGGCAGCTCGAGGACCTGGCGTTCGCGACGTTGCACCCGAAGAGATACGCCGAGATCGAGCAGATGGTGGCGGCCCGGGCGCCGCAGCGTGAGGAGTATCTCGAGAAGGTGCTCGTCCACGTGCGGGAGAGGCTGACCGAGATGGGGATCGACGCCGACGTCACCGGGCGCCCGAAGCACATGTGGTCGATCTACGAGAAGATGGTCGTGCGGGGGAAGGAGTTCGACGACATCAACGACCTGGTCGCCATCCGGGTCGTGGTGGAGTCGGAGAAGGACTGCTGGGCTGCTCTGGGTGCCATCCACGCCATCTGGGCGCCGGTGCACGGGCGGTTCAAGGACTACATCAACACGCCTAAGTTCAACATGTACCAGTCGCTGCACACGACGGTCATCGGGCTCGAGGGCAAGCCGGTCGAGGTGCAGATCCGCACTTCGGAGATGCACCACCGGGCCGAGTACGGCATCGCAGCCCACTGGGGCTACAAGTCCAAGGAGGATCACTCCTCCGAGATGCAGTGGCTGCAGCGCATCGCGGACTTCGACCGACAGACCGACGACCCGATCGAATTCCTGGAGGCGTTGAAGCTCGACCTGGAGCAGGACGAGGTCTATGTCTTCACGCCCAAGGGCAAGGTGATCGCGCTGCCGGCCAAGTCGACGCCTGTCGACTTCGCGTACGCCATCCACACCGAGGTAGGGCATCGCTGCATCGGCGCCCGCGTCAACGGTCGGCTGGTGCCCCTGGAGACGCCGCTCACGTCGGCGGACACCGTCGAGATCTTCACGTCGAAGTCGCCGACGGCAGGGCCGTCGCGGGACTGGTTGCAGATCGTGGCGTCGACGCGGGCCCGCAACAAGATCCGCCAATGGTTCTCGCGGGAGCGGCGTGAAGATGCCATCGAGAACGGCCGTGAGGACCTGGCTCGGGCGCTGCGCCGTGAGGGCCTGCCGCTGCACAAGTTGCTCGGCTCGGCGGCGCTGGGGCAGGTGGCCGAGCAGATGAACCTGGCCGACCTCGATGCGTTGTACGCGTCCATCGGCGAGAGCCAGGTCTCCGCGCAGTCGATCGTCCAGCGCCTGACCAAGGTGCTGCGGAGCGGCGAGGCCGACGACGAGCAACTGCCCACAACGGTGCTGTCGGGCGTCACCCGGACGCGGCCGTCGGGCGGGCGTCGAACGGGGGCCGGGGTCTTCGTCGAGGGGCTCGACGACGTGATGATTCACCTGGCCCGCTGCTGCACGCCGGTGCCGGGGGACCAGATCGTGGGGTTCGTGACCCAGGGCCGCGGAGTGTCGGTGCACCGGGCGGACTGCGCGAACGCCGCGGCATTGGCGGATCGATCGCAGGAGCGGCTGATCGACGTCGAATGGGACCGGGGAAACGACGGGGTTTTCGTGGCGACGATCGAGGTCCAGGCGTTCGACCGGTCACGGCTGCTGGCCGACGTGTCACGGGTGGTGAGCGAGCACCACTTGAACATCGTGGCGGCGCGGACGGCGACGACGCCGGACCGGGTGTCGCGGATGGCATTCGACGTCGAGCTGGCGGACCCCACGCATCTGCACTCGTTGATCTCGGCTCTCAAACACCTCGACGGTGTCTTCGACGCCTATCGTCAGCTTCCTGGCAAGAAGGCTTAGGTCCCCGGCCGTGAGGCGTTTTCTGTGACGGCGGGGTCCGACGCGCCCGAAGGCGGGTCTGCGGGGGGGTCAGGGTCGTCCGAATCCGGGCCCGGACCCGGGCCCCGGACGCCCAAGGGAATGCACGACGTGCTGTGGCCCGAGTCCTCGCGTTGGGAGACAACACTGGCGCAGTTCGCCGCGTTGGTGCAGGGTGCCGGCTACGGCCTGGTCCAGACACCGATCGTCGAGCACGCCGGCGTGTTCCTGCGCGGGATCGGCGAGGGCAGCGAGGTGGTCGGCAAGGAGATGTACGTCTTCGAGGACCGCGACGGCCAGATGATGGCGCTGCGTCCGGAGGGGACGGCGCCGGTCGTCCGCGCGTTCGTGCAGCACCACCCGGTCCCACCTTGGAAGGCCTGGTACGCGGCGCCCTCGTTCCGCCACGAGAACCCCCAACACGGGCGCTATCGCCAGCACTATCAGCTCGGGGTGGAAGCACTCGGGCCGGCCGACGCCGACCTCGACGTCGAGGTGGTCTCGCTGGCCCACGACTTCTTCGTCGGGCTGGGTCTACGCGAGGTCGAGCTGAAGCTCCATTCCATGGGCGACGGGGTCTGCAAGCCCGGCTACGTCGCGCTGCTGGGCGCGTTCCTGGCGGAGCGGGCCGATCAGCTCTGCCCGGCGCACCGGGCACGTCACCTGGAGAACCCGTTGCGGGTGCTCGACTGCAAGACGGACGAATGCCGGAAGGTCACCGAGGACGCGCCGCACTTCCTGGATCACCTGTGCGATCCGTGCGCCGCGCACTTCGCGCGGGTGCGGGCGGGCCTGGAGGTGTTGGGCGTGCCGTATGTGATCGACCACCGGTTGGTCCGGGGTTTCGACTACTACACGCGGACGACGTTCGAGTTCGCGGCTCGCGCTCTCGACGCGGCGCAGAACGGGGTCGGCGGGGGCGGGCGCTACGACGGGCTGGTCGAGATGCTGGGGGGCGAGCCCACCCCGGGGATCGGCTTCGGCATCGGGGTGGAGCGGGTGTTGCTGGCCTGCGACGCTGAGGCTGTGTTCCCCGTCGAGGCGCCGCCTCTGGATGCCTACGTCATCGACACGGCGGGCGGGGAGTCGGCGGTCGCACTGACGGCGGAACTCCGGAGGGCCGGGTTGCGGGCCGACCGGGCCTTCGACGAGCGCTCGATGAAGTCCCAGATCAAGTCCGCCGACAAGTCGGGTGCGCTGGTCGCGCTGGTCATCGGCCCGAAGGAGCTCGAGGCGGGTGTAATCGGCCTGCGGCCGCTGCGCAGCGACGAGGGGCAGCGCAGTGTGGCCCGAGCTGCCATTGTGGACGAGGTCAGGTCGATCGTCGGCCG
>CAWHFH010000007.1:0-19045 GCA_963828455.1 uncultured Acidimicrobiaceae bacterium
TGGCAACGGCGCTCGGCGCGCTCTTGACGCACGAGCCCGGTGCGACGCCGCTCGGCGCGCGGCTGCGCCGCTTGCTCCTCGACCCCGATCCCGATTCGCCGGCACCGTCGCCCCGGGCCGAGACGCTGTCGATGGCAGCCGATCGGGCCGAACACGTGGCGCAGGTGATCGAGCCAGCGCTGGCATCCGGCGCGTGGGTGGTGACCGACCGCTATTCGGGCTCGACGGTCGTGTACCAGGGCTACGGGCGCGGCCGGAAGCCGGGGGGCTGGCCGAGGTCGTGACATGGGCGACGGCGGGCGTCGGAGCCGACCTTTCCGTCTTCGTCGACGTGCCCGTCGAGGTGGCGGCGGGACGAAGGCGCGGCGCGGACCGCATGGAGCGGCTCGGTCCCGAGTTCGCCGCACGGGTGCGCGAGGGGTTCGCCGCCCAGGCGGCGGCCGAGCCCGCACGTTGGCTCGTCGTCGACGGCACCCGCGACATAGAGGAGATCACGGCACATATCGTCGACTCGGTGCGCACGCGTCTGGGGCTGGAACCGAAACACGGCCGATGAGCGTGGAACGCCCGTCGCCCG
This sequence comes from uncultured Acidimicrobiaceae bacterium, assembly GCA_963828455.1. Classification (GTDB taxonomy): domain Bacteria; phylum Actinomycetota; class Acidimicrobiia; order Acidimicrobiales; family RAAP-2; genus Bog-473. Next base: position 578 of record CAWHFH010000007.1, read on the forward strand.
CCCTCTTCGAAGGCATCGCCGGACAGGACGATGCGGTGGCCGCGCTGAAGGCGGCCGCGGTGAACCCGGTCCATGCGTATCTGTTCCGGGGGGCCGAAGGCAACGGCGGGCTGGGGGCGGCGCACGGGTTCGCGGCCGCGCTGCTGTGCCCGACCGGGGGGTGCGGCGTCTGCGCCACGTGCCGCGGCGCGCTATCGGGCACCGACCCCGACCTCCACATCGTGCGACGCAGCGGGGCGTCGCTGTCCAAGGACACCATGCGCCAGGTCGTGGCGCTGGCCCAGCGCCGGCCCCTGGCCGCGGCGCGACAGGTGATCGTGGTCCTCGAGATGCACCTCGTGCTCGACCGCGCACCGGTGCTGCTCAAGACGCTCGAGGAGCCGCCCGGCCAGACCGTGTTCATCCTGTTGGCCGACGAGCTCACCCCGGACCTCACGACGATCGCCAGCCGTTGCGCGGAGGTGCTGTTCCTCCCATTGCGCGGGACGTCCTGGCGCGCACGCTGGAGGCCGACGGCGTCGCGCCCGACATGGCCGCGGTGGTCGCGGAGAGCAGCGGTGGCAACCTGGACCGCGCCCGTGCGATGGTCGACGACCCCGATGTGGCGGCCCGGGTCGCGCTCTGGGCCTCGGTGCCCGACGAGTTGGCGTCCTCAGGTGCGGCCGTGGCCATGCTCACCCGCCGGGTGCTCGAGTCCGCCGACCGCGCCGTCGAGCCGTTGCGGGTCGCGCACGACCGTGAGATCGAGACACTCAGCGAGGCGGCCAAGGAGATGGGCGAACGCGGGCTGCCGGGTCGCAAGGAGATCGTCGACCAATACCAGCGGGAGGAGCGGCGCTTCCGCACCGACGCCCTCCGCGCCGGGCTCGGGGTGCTGGCGCGCACCTACCGGACGTGGGTGACGCGGGTGGCGCCGCGGGGATCGCCCCGGGGGACCTCGACGTGCGGGCCGCGGCGAATGCGGTCGGCCTCATTACGGAGGTGGCGCGGGCGCTGCCCCGGAACCCGAACGAGTCCCTGTTGCTCCAGTCGCTCTTCACCCGCCTCGCTGCACTGGCCGTGTAGGTGCACCGACCAGTTCACAGGAGGCCAGCGAACGGAAGTTGCGGCGGGGCCCAGCGTCTCGGGATCAGGACAGCCCGGGGAGACCAGACGTCGGGAAGTGACGCGGAGGCGGTCGCGAACCAGAGCGGCCCCCTTCTGCGTTGCAGATCGGGTCCTCGGCCCGCTCGAGATCGTCGGGGCCCGGCCGGCCGATCGACCTCGGCGGTCTCAAGGCACGGGCGCCGGTGGCGCGCCTGCTGATCGATCGCGGCCTCATCGTCTCCGTCGACCGGTTGATCGATTCGCTGCGGGACGATCATGAGGGCGAGGCAGCCGAGATCGCGCTGCGCTCCACCTTCTCGCGGTTGCGCAAACGCCTGCGCGAGGCCGGGGTCCCCGACGACCTGATCGCGACGCGCGCTCCGGGCTACGTCCTCGAGGCCGCCGTCGGAGACGACGGATGCCTTCGTCTTCGAACTGATGATCGCCGACGGGAAGCGGCAGCTCATACGACACCGCCCGAGCGAAGCCGTGCGGGTGCTCGACGAAGCGCAGAGCCCCTGACGCGGTGCGGCGTACAGCGAGGTGCGTCGACTGCGCTCCGTGCGGTCAGCGTCGCATGACGGGGTCCGAGCTTGGTTGCGATGACCTCGCCGAAGACACTGCCCGGACCAATGCTGTCGATATGAACGCCGCCTTGCGTGACGCCACTTTGCCCGAGAGGATCAGGAAGAACCCGCGGCCGATCCGCCCCTCGCGGGCCAGGACCTCGCCTCTGTCGACCTGGACCAGCTCGGCCAGCCCCGCGACCTCTTCCAGCTGCGCTCGCGTCAAGCGCCGCAGTTGGTCCACCGCCGCCCTGAGCCGGTCAACGGTCGCCTGTTGTCCCACTTCGATCGCCACCGCGCTCGGCCTCTCTCAAGCGGCTGCACACTGCCCGGCGCCGCCGACCGGTACTGCCACTCTGCGCCGGGGCCCTTGCAGCGGCGTTGCACGCTGTTTTCATACGCCCGGACGTGCGGCTGCGGCTATAAATCGACGCGTTGAACTGGGAGAACTCTCGTAGCGCCCAGACGCTCAGCCGGCCCCGGTGGACGAAACCGCCGCCTTCACAATGGTGCCCGGCTCGGGGGCGGGCTGACCTACACTGACTCTCCGCCGCCAGCCCCGGTGCTCGCAGGGTTCATCCCGGTTCGAATCTCGGCGATGGTTGGCAGACGCCTGGGTAGCTCAGTCGGTAGAGCAGCGCACTCGTAATGCGCAGGTCGTCGGTTCGAGTCCGACCTCAGGCTCCAGCCAGTCCAGTTCCTTCGTAGGTTTTGACTTTGTCCCCAAGCGGGTTGGGTCTGTCCCAACAGGTGTCCCGACAATTGCCGCAGAGCGCCTCGGCGTGGGTCGGACGGCTGTCGAGGGAATGGACATGCCAGTCGGCATGGCCAAGCGACCAGATAGTGGGCCCGACGCCTGGGCCTCCGCGTCGTCTCGGGCCGTGGCTCGAGATCAGCGACGAGTTCTTTCGGACCCGACCTCTCGCACATCGTGGTCCACCGGTAGACGGCCATCGTTGTTGGGTTACCCCCGCCCCGAGACTGCGAGATTCTCGATCGACGGTTGATCACGGACGGAACGGGCATAGTGCTCCAGATGAGCGTGCCGGAGCATCGAGTGCACATCGACAATTCCATCAGACCAAGTCGGTGCCAGTCGTAATCGGCACTTCGGGCTGGCTCTACGATCACTGGAAGCGCCGCTTCTATCCAGTCGCAACGGGTGCCACGCGGCGGCTGGCATTCTTTGCCGAGCGCTTCGCCGCCGTCGAAATTAATTCGACGTTTTATCGGCTGCCCGAAAAGAGCACGTTCGAACACTGGTGTGAAAGCGTGCCCCACGATTTCGTCTTCGCACTGAAGGCCAGCCGCTACTTGACTCACGTGCGGAGGTTGCAGGAACCGGCCGAGCCGGTCGCTCGGCTCATGGAGCGAGCAGGCGCGCTCGGCTCACATCTCGGACCAGTGCTCCTCCAACTGCCACCCACGCTCAAGGCAGATCCCGATCGACTTGACGCCACCCTCGCCGCTTTCGGGGGTACGGTCCGGGTTGCGGTCGAACCGAGGCACGCGTCCTGGTTCGTCGACGACGTACGTGCGGTGCTGACGGAACGCGCCGCAGCGCTCTGCGTGGCCGACGGTGGATCCATCGACGTGCCCGCCTGGAGGACCACGGACTGGGCCTACCTACGCTTTCATGGCGGTACTGGTCGTCCCAGGTCCTGCTACAAGCGCCGGGAGCTGAGCGCCCTGGCGGCGCGCCTCCTCGGCGATGTTGACCTGAGCGAAGACGCGTACTGCTTCTTCAACAACGACATGTACGGCTGTGCACTGCGCGATGCGCGCTGGTTCGCCGATCTGGTCGAAGGCCTGGGGCGGGAGGCCACTCGAGTCCCGGGTGCCGGCGAGACCCGGGTGGGTTGAATCGGGACGTCGCGGCTCAGAAGCCGGTCGGCCTTTTGAACCGGGCACCTGCGACGCGAGGAGATTCTCTGCGCCAGCAATGAACTGTTGGCCTTCGGCGAGAGGGACAGCCCGAATCGGACTACTGCTCAGCGATGGTTCGGGCCGCCGTACCCCAGGGATAGCGGTACTCGACTGCTTCCTCTTCTTCGGGCCGCGTATGTGCATACTTAGCTCCGCGGCGGAATCGGCTGGGTTGCGGTGCAACCGGGACAGATTCGGACGGAGCGAAACCAGGAGGGAGGAAGCGAGAATCTGCGAGGCTCCGTCTCTTGCTCAGATCGTGGGTCCGAGTCCGACCTCAGGCTCCAATTCCACTGCCCGGAAGCGGGTCGAACCGATCTCTCGAGGATCGCGATCCGTTCACGGCCTATCTTGAGGAGATGGTGACCGATCACCTGGCAGCAGAGCCCTGGGCGATCCGCTCCGCGCTGATCACGGTAACTGAGCTAGAACGCTCGCTTGCGTTCTACCGAGAGATCGGGCCCTTCGAAGAGATTGTCCGCGATGACACAGTGGCCGTGCTCGGACAGCCGCCGCGGGGCTCCATGTTCATAATCCTGCGCCAGGTGCAGAGCAGACACGCGGTTCGCCACGGTCAAGATTCTTTGGGTGTCCGCTCGATGACATTCAACGTGAAAGCAGTTGGCGAGCTCGATCGCATAGAGCCCCTGCTGCGAGAGCACGGGGTGTTCACCCGTCGATGGACGATGGCCGACGGTGCGGCGGAACTGATGACTGGACGCGATCCGGACAACCTGCCACTGGCGTTCGGCTCGTACGATGAGAGCAGGTTGGTCGGGACCGAGTACTACGGGGCGGTCGCCGGTTTCGTGCATTCGCTGGACGTCTGACCCCGGGCCTCTTCGATCAAGTGGGGCAAGAGCTGTCCCAAACCTTTGTCCCAACAATTGGTGCCAACCCGTCCCTGACCGCCTTGGCTTGCCGAGCTGAGCCGCTCTGAGCTCCTTGGTTGGGATGTTGTAGGACTGCAGCACAGGACCGGCCTGCACGAGGTGGAAGTCCGTCGACGCACCTCGTAAGGCGCAGGTCGTCCGATCACCGTGGTGCGGTCAGGCGGGAGTAGACGTGCTGAGAGTTAGTTACAGGCGGCGCGTCCCGCACGATGTCGCGAATGAAGGTCCGCACCAACCGAAATGCCGTCCGGCTGGCCCCTGCCCATGGAACCAGGATCTGGAACACGTGAAACATGCCTGGAAATTCTTGGGTCTCAATCGATATACCGGCGAGACGGAGCCGATCGACGAACCGTCGGATTGGGTCGCGGAACATCTCGTCTCCACCCCAGGTGACGCACGTCGGCGGAAATTGTGCAAGATCTGCAGTAAGAGGCGAGACCTCGTTGGTGTTGGCATCCGTGCCGTGCAGATAGGCGGTGGTCGGGATGTTCCAGGGTAGGATGTCGCGCTCCGCGTTCTCCGTGATGGAGGGCTCATCGAGCCGCAAGTCGACTTCGGGCGAGAACAGCACAAGACCGGCAGGAGGAACCGGGAGCGCGTGAGGCGGGCGCTCGAGGATGAGCGTGGTGGCCAGCCCGCCTCCTCCCGAGTCACCCGCGAGAAAGATTCGTTCAGGGGGAAAGCCTCTCGCCAAGATGTCGCAATACGCTGCCGAAGCGTCATCGGCACCAGCGGGGTATGGAAATTCCGGGGCAAGTCGGTAGTCCGCCACGAATACCGCGCAGTCCGTGTCGCGGCAGACCCTCGCCGTGAAAAAGGCATACATGGTCGGGGACGTGCCGATATAGCCGCCTCCGTGCAGATAGACGATCAGGCCGACCGGCGTCTGATGGCGTGGGACGTAAAGGATGCCGGGGACGCCGCCGTATTCGATTGCATGATCTTCCACGTCGAGCCCATGGACGATGGGTGGCATGATCGCCTTGCAAAGCTGGTCGAGTACGAGCTCGAGCGACCGGAACTCTGGGATCCGCAACGATGCGGAATAGCCCATGAAGGCGCGCATGACCTCGCGTGTCACCGAGATCATCAGATTTGCTGGCGGTGAGGAGTCGCCCTGGAGTGGATGTCGAAACGGCACACGTGCGACCGCGGAGCCCAGTTGCTGTGCCAGCAGGGCGACGTCCACGGCGACTACAGGTGCCGGTGCCGTCTTCACCTCAGGACGATTGCCCATTGCCATCGCAGCTACCTCCAGCCAATGCGGCGCGCACGAGAACGAAAGGTCAGGAACAGCCAGTCTGCGGCTGTGCGGGAGACGGCGTGGGGGCGTCGCTTGGTGCCACCGACGCTGCAATCTTGCGCCAGAGCACGTCGCTCGCGTTGTCGTAGTTCCCCTGGCAGTCGAAGGAACCCGGCTTGAGGTTGTCACCACTGCGACCGCGATCTTCTGCGACGGCAGGTAGACCTCCGACGGCAGCGGCACGGCACCAAAACGGCCGGAAGCCGCCGGGCCGACCGCCCGGCCCATAAGGTTTTCGTGCGACTCGCCACCACATCCTCCCCGATCTGCGGGAATGCGGAGACAATGGGGTCGCCGCCTGCGTGTGCGCGCATCGTAACGTGGGCGCCGGGCAATGGTGGAACAGACCGACGGGAGGACGGCTTAGCCGTGGAGGATCGTTGCACCCCGGTGCTCTACCTCGAACTCGGTGATGCGTCGGCCGAAGCCCGCGCGGATCGGGCCGGCGCTCTCCAACGCGTCCCCGGCGCCACACGCGTCACGCGGTGGGAGAACTGCGCCCTCGGGCGCACCGACTTGCCCATGCGGGTTCGCGACGCCAACTCGCTCCTCGTGGTCGAAGCCGATGACGATTTCGTCCCCCCGCCGCCCCCTTCGGACACGTCCGAGGCACACGTGTTCGTTCGCCACGCACGCCCGAGCCAGGGCGTCCTCACCGGTGCGCCCACGCTGGGCCTGCTGATCGTGTGGATCAGCCCCCGGGAACCGCAGCTGGCGGGCGCGTTGCGGGACTGGGGCGACTTCGTCCACATCCGCCACATTGCAGACGCAGGGATCCCGGGTTTCACGCAGATCTCGGTTTACGAGAACCAGAATGGTGCCGATCCTCTTTTCATGCACTTCTACGAGTTCGACACCCTCGATGCGGAAGAGACGTTCTCCACCATGGTCGAGCACGTCGCGCCGCGCCTCGGCGGTGCCGGAAGCGAGGCCTACGCCGAGTGGGCGGACTGGCGGGTCGGGCACGGCCGACTGTTCTATTGCAACACCTTCCGTCGCCTCGGTGAGGAACCCGGGTGAGCGCACGCATCCGTCGTATGGCGGCTCCCGTCGTGGCGACGTTCGCGTTTGCGCTCGCCGCCGGTGGGATGTCCGCGCCGACCTCGAATGCCGAGGCGGCGACCGCCCAGGCCAGCCAGGCCCACGTTGGTTTCGCGCCGAGCTCTTCTCCGGCCTTCGCCGGCGACGCCCCCGACCCGGACGTCGTGTATTCGAATGGCACGTACTACGCGTTCACGACGGGTACGCCTTTGGGCAACCACATCCAGGCGCTTGTCTCGGCATCTCCGGCGTCGGGCTTCGGGTCCTACACCGGCCTTCCGTACAACTCGACTGCGTTGCCAGCTGTGCCCGGTTGGCAAACGATGAATACGCAGACCTCACCCGGTGTCTTCTTCTACGGCGGGCACTGGGTCATGTGGTACGACGCCTCCAAGGCTCCGGCCTCCGAGGATTCGGGGCAGAGCTGCCTATCGGTGGCGACGACGTCGTCGCTGCCGGTCTTCACCGACAACTCATCGGGCGCGGCCTATTGCGACCCCGCCAACGGAGGCGTCCTCGACCCGAGTCCTTTCGTCGACCCGAACTCGGGGGCGGCGTACCTCTTGTGGAAGTCGAACGACGGTTCGTCGGGTGCACCCTCACGCATCTGGTCGGTCCCGCTGAACGCGTCCGGCTCCGCGTTCGTCGGGCGCGCCCACCGTCCTGCTCACGGTGGATCAGCCGCAGCTGCCGTGGGAGACGACGACCGACAACCCGCAGATGGTCTTCGCCTCGGATGCGTATGACCTGCTGTTCTCCGCCGGCAACTTCCAGTCGACCGGCTACAACGAGGCCCTCACCACGTGCGCCGGGCCCCTCGGGCCGTGCGGCCAGCCGGCGGCGCCGTTCCTCACGAGCTATGGCACCGCCTACGGGCCCGGTGGCGGTGCTCTCTTCCAGGATACCGGCGGAGGCTGGTGGCTCGGGTACGCTGCGTGGAACGCGCCGTGCGCGAACTACGGGTGCGGAGCCGTCCGTGAGTTCTATACCGCACCCATCGACTTGAGCACGGGCCTCTCCGTTCCGTGCAGCCCTCCTGCCGGGACTCCGTCCGGGTACCGCTTCACGGCGAGTGACGGCGGGGTCTTCACCTATGGCAATCAGCCGTTCTGCGGTTCGACCGGCGGCGTCCACATCAACCAGCCCGTGGTGGGGATTGCCAACACCACAGATGCAGGCGGGTACTGGACCGTCGCCCGCGACGGCGGCATCTTCTCGTTCGGCGACGCCCGGTTCTTCGGCTCAACCGGCGCCCTGCGCCTCAACGCTCCGATCGTGGGCATGGCGGCCACACGCGACGACGGCGGTTACTGGCTTGTGGCCTCTGACGGAGGGATCTTCTCTTACGGCGATACCCAGTTCTACGGCTCGACCGGCGCCCTGCATCTCAACGCGCCCATCGTGGGGATGGCCGCGACGCCTGACGACGGCGGCTACTGGCTGGTGGCGTCCGACGGCGGCATCTTCAACTACGGCGATGCCAAGTTCTACGGGTCGACCGGCGCCGTCCACCTCAACCGCCCCGTCGTCGGCATGGCCACCACTCCGGACGGCCGTGGCTATTGGCTGGTGGCGTCCGACGGCGGCATCTTCAACTACGGCGACGCCAAGTTCTACGGGTCGACCGGCGCCATCCACCTCAACGCGCCGATCGTCGGCATGGCGGCCACACCCGATGGGGGTGGGTACTGGTTGGTGGCAACCGACGGTGGCATCTTCTCCTACGGCGACGCGCCGTTCTACGGGTCGACGGGCGCGATCCACCTGAATGCCCCCATCGTGGAGATGAGCGGCCCCTGACGCTCTCGGGCCAGAGCGTCAGCGGATCAGCGCCGCCGCGCCCAGGCCGAACGGCGCCAGCAGCCAGCCCCACCGCACGGCGGCGACCACTACCTCGGACCTGTAGCGGTAGAGCACCGCCAGCTGGATCGGTTGGAACGACGGCGCGCTCAGCGCGCTGAGCACCGCCACGACGGCCAGCGCGGTCGACCCTGTCGCGGCCGCCACCGCGGTGACGACGAGGAAGTACGCCACCCGGATCACCGTCAGCCAGGCCCAGCGCCGGATGGCGTGTTGGGGTCGGGGAACCGAGATGTTGTGCGGATGGATCACAGATCCGCTGAAGAGCGCCGCGCCCGAGAAGGCCAGGAGGGGTCCGGCCAGGATCAGCACATCCTCGGTCCAACCGGGTGCGGGGCCGACGACGTGGAGCAACAGCCCCACCACCGAGGCGAGGACGGGCGACTGGTCGACCCACGAGGTCGCCCGGCGCTGGCGGAGCGGCGCGTCGCGCCGCATGAGGTGCACGCACACGCCGCCCCACACCGACGTGATGACGTTGGCCAGGACTGCGATCAACGTGCCCGTCGACCCCGCGAACGCCGTGGCCGCCGGCACCACCCAGAACCCGCTGTTGGGGCTCACGGCCCACGCCTCGAGTGCGCATTCCCCCGAACTGCGCCGTCCCCGCGAGATCAGGCTGATGCCCAACATCACCCACATCCCGCCCGCCAGGGCCAATGGCCCGACCAGCTCGCCGGCCGACGTCAGGCGCCACGCCGCCACCAGGGACAGGGTGGCGGACGTGACGAGAATCTGAACCCGCAGCACGACGGGCCATACGCGTTGGACGGTGGGGCCACCCTGCGCTGCGGCCCAGCCCAGAAGCCCGCCCACCAGGAAGCAGACCAGGCTGAGCACACCGCGATTGTGCCCCGCCGCCGTCGCTCCTCCGCTCCCGGATGGTGTGACGGGGAGCGGTTAAGGTTCCGCGATGCACACTCAACGGATTCACGAGGTGCTTGCGGAGGCGATTGTCGGGCGTCACTTGCTCACGCACCCCTTCTACCGTCGCTGGGAGGCCGGAACCCTGTCGGAGGGTGAATTGGCAACCTATGCGGAGCAATACCGGCACATCGAGCGCGAGCTCCCCGTGACGTTGTCCGCGATCGCCTCGGCGCTGCCACAGAGCCGGGCGCGCTCGTTGGTCGAGGCCAACCTCTCCGACGAGCTCGGCTCCCCCGAACCGCACGTCCGGCTGTTCGAGTCGTTCGCCAAGGCGGCGGGGGCCAAGCCCGGCGCACCGGCGACGCCGTCGACTGCTGCGTTGCTGGCGCTCGTGCGCACGGCGGCGGCAACCGACCCGGCGGCCGCGCTGGCCATGGTGGCCACCTACGAGATCCAGGCCGCCGACATCGCCGCGTCGAAGGCGGACGGGTTGCGCCGACACTACGGCATGGGCAACAAGGCCACACGCTTCTGGGAGGTCCACCGCACCCAGGAGGTCGACCACGCCGGCTGGTCGATGGAGGCGCTGGAGGAGTTGGACGCCGACCCCGACATCGTGCAGGCGGCGGCCATCGTGTCGGCCGACTCGTGGTGGCTCTTCCTCAGCGAGCGTGAGGAGCTGGCGCCCGCAGGCGCCGCCTGCTGAACGCCCTCAGCTGAGCGGCCCGTAGCGCTGCGCGGCAGCGGCAAAGGCGGCCGACCGCTCCCGATAGTCGCCGAACCGCCCGAAGCTCGGTGCCGCCGGCGACAGCAGCACCACACCACCGGCGGCGGCCCAGGCGACCGCGGCTGCGACCGCGGCATTCAGGTCCGCGACGTCCACGACGTCGACGCGCCCCTCGCTGACCACCCGAACAGCGGCACCGATGCGCGGGCCGTTGTCGGGCATGGTCACCACGAGCGTCGGGGCCGTCCGCGCCGCGAGGGTCTCCGCCAACGGCGCGTAGTCGACGCCGCGGTCGTGCCCACCCACGAGGAGCGCGACCGGCCGGTCGGCGAACGCGGTGAGGGCGGCCTGCGCCGGCAGCACGTTGGTCGAGAGACCGTCGTCGACGAACTCCACCTCCCCGGCGCGCCCGAGCGAGCGGAACCGGCTCGGCAACGCGTCGAAGCCGGCGGCGGCCTGCTCCAAGCTCGGCTCGTCCGCCGCCTCCGGGATGCGCAAGCCCATGAGCACGGCGTGGGCGATCGTCGCGTTGCGCGCGTTGTGGGGCCCGGCCAGTCCGAGGGTGGACGACCACGCGTCGTCCCGCGCCACTTCTTCGGCGTCCACCCACCGCACGTGCGTGCCCATCTGTCCGGCTTGCGCGCGGAGGCGTTCGTCCGAGCCGTCGGCCACGGCCAGCTGCACGCCGGGCTTGGTGCACAGCGAGAGCTTGTCGGCGTAGTAGCGCTCGACGGTGCCGTGCCAGTCGAGGTGGTCAGGCGAGAGCGACGTGACCGCCACCACATGGGGAGCGACCGCGAGGTCGGGCACCTGGAAGCTCGAGGTCTCGACGATCCAGTAGTCCGGGTCTCCGTCCTCGGACGGATCCCACGGCGGACGCCCGATGTTGCCGCCGGCGCGCGCGTCATAGCCCAGGCCGGCCAAGAGGTGCACCGCGATCGCCGTCGTGGTGCTCTTGCCCTTGGTCCCCGTGATGCAGGCGACGCGTGCCGGATCGACTTCGGCCATGAACAGGCCGAGGCCTCCGCAGACGGCGACGCCGGCGTCCTCCAGTCGCGCCACCTCGGGCCGGTAGCGGCTGATGCCGGGGCTCTTGACGACCACGTTGCATTCGAGCAGCGCCCGCAAACCGTCGGGTTCGGTGGGCAAGACGACTTGCCCGTCCATGTCTGCGGCACTCGGCGCGTCCTCGACGAGGATCGGTGCCACGCCCAGCGTGTCCAAGCGCCGGATGCTGGCCCGTCCCTCGACACCCAGGCCCCAGACGCCGACCCTCGCGTCAGCGAGCGCGGACCAGGAGATCGGCTGGCGCATAGCGCTCCGGAATGTGGTGCGGCCCTCTCGGCGTGAGCAGCGTCGTCGCATCGGGCGCCGCCCCCCTCGCAATAGCTGCGACGACCTCGTCGCGCAGCCGGCGCAGCTGACGCGCGTCCGCCCGGTCCGCACGATCGGCGGCCAGGACCACGGCGGCCCGGCACTCGTCGACGTCGCCGACGCACTCGAAGGGGCGGATATCGTCACCGAGACCCAGTAGCGCGTCGAAGCGCGCCGTGTTGGCCGGGTTCCCCAACGGCTCGGTCCCCGCGAAGATCGCCTCGAGGTCCGCCCGCGCCACGTAGGGCGACAGGACGAGATCGATGAAGCAGCACTTGTCGCACGTCCCGCACCAGTGGTCGAGCCGGCGGGCAGGGTCCTGGTGGAAGGCGCGGTTGCAGCTCCGGAACACATGATGGTACTCGCGCCGTTGCGCGAACTGCTCGGCCACCCACAGTTCGGTGCGCGCCCGCAGATAGCTGAACACCGCCAGCCGCGGTCCCACTGCACCCGCGACCAACCGCTGGAACGCCTGCTCGAACCCATCCCCCTTCGACCACTGGTGGTTGATCGCGACGCCGTCCACCACCAGCGTCGGCACGGAGGCCGACCACTCGTTGGAGAGCACCACGGCGTCGCGACCCTCCAGCGTCGCCGCCACGACGGCCGCCGCCGTGACGATGGCCGTGACCGGCACGTGCCCGTTCAGGAACCCGAGCTCGTCCGAGCGCCGCACCAGCGGGTCGATCTCGCGGGCGACGTGGATGATCGGTAACCCGGTCACCGCGGCCGCGTCCTCGATAGCAGTGAAGCGGTCACCTGGCGGGTGGACCACGAAGAGCGCCGCGTCGGGGTGTTCGGCCGCCAGCGCGGCCACGGTCACGATGGAGTCGATGCCACCACCGAAGGGGATCAGCGGCCGTCCCGGCACCGGGTCGTACTCCGCCGGCGCCGGACCCGGGGCCGCATCCGGCCCGACCACCTGCACGTCGCTCAGGTCCAGGCCGTTGCGGTAGGCGAACTCCCCGAGACCCTCGACGTAGTAGCGGGTGAGGAAGGCTCGCTCCTCGGCGATGCTCGGCAGTTCGCCGAGGTCGATGACCGGGGGCGCCGCCGTCTTGTAGTACGAGGCACCCGCAACCAGGAACAGGATGCGTACGGCCGCCTGGACCGCGGGATCGTCCCAGTCCCGGCCCACCCCGAACGTGTAGCGCTCCCCGAAGGTGTGGGTCGACGTCGAGTAGTGGAACGTGACGCTCCCCGACGACGGCTCGATGTCGACGCTCTCGTAGCGGAACTGGTCGTGGGGAGGCATCGGCAGAAGAGGACGTCCCGGCGTTGCGGGCCGACCCATGCTACGGCGCAGGGCGTTCCGGCGGTGCCTGCCCCGCCAGCCCCTGCTCACTCGACCAGGCGCGCCAGCAGGGCGAAGCGGCCACAGGGCCGGGCCGCCCGGTCGCTGAAGAAGCGTTCGTCGGCCGTCGTGACCCCGCAGTCATAGATCTGCGCACCCGCCACACCGCGCAACACCAACTGCTGTCGGTTCGCCGCCGCCAGGTCGACGCGCCAGTGCCCGCGGCCGTCCGGCCGCGCCACGCCGTCGTCCAACGGGCCCGGCCGCACCGCGCCCACCAAGCCGTCCCGCACCTCGTCCATCACTTGATACCGGTCCGCCGCCACCCCCGGGCCCACCCACGCCCGCACCCGCGCCGCGTCGCCACCCGCTGCGGCCATCGCGTCGAGCGCCACACCCACGACCCCGGCGGCCGTTCCTCGCCACCCCGCGTGCACGACGGCCAACATCCGCGCCACCGGGTCCACCAGCGCGAGCGGCACGCAGTCGGCGACGAGGATCACCAGCGTCACGCCGGGCGTCGACGTCACGAGCACGTCGGCGTCGGCCACGGCGTCGTCCTCCGTCCGTGCACCCCGCCCGGCATCGTCCCCGCCGACGAACACCGCCGCCGCACCGTGCACCTGTCGGGCGAACACCAAAGCGCCGAGCCCCACGCCGAACGAACCGGCCGCCCGCTCCCGGTTCGCCACGACGTCGGCCGCGTCGTCCCCCACGTGGAGGCCGAGATTGAGCGTGTCGTAGGGCGCTGCAGACACGCCACCGAGCCGTGTCGTCACCGCGACGTCAGCGCCCACCCTCCCGGTCTCGCCCCAGCGGAGCAGTGGCACCCTTCCCGGCGTGTCGGGCACGTCTTCGGACACGAGCCCGACCATATCGACCGGCCGCGTCCGTACCTCCGGAACCGTCCCGGCGGCGTGACCCGACGCTCAGGACGCTTCGCTCTCGTCCCACATGGTCGTGGGGACGATGGACAACAACCTCCTCCTCGAGCGGCCTCTGGCCGAGCTCGACGGCTGCAAGTCGGCGAAGCCGTAGAGCTCCGCAGTATCGGTCGCGCTCTCGGTTTCGGCCGCACCGCTTCGGGTGGGCGTGGGTCCTTCGACGCCGACGACATCGGCCAGGGATCGCCCACCATCGAGGGCGGCGAACAGGATGCCGAGCGACTCCAGCGTGAACCCCCTGTCCTGCAGCCGCAGGATCGCCGCCAGCCGGTCCCGGTGCGAAGGTCCGTACAGCCCGGTCCGGCCCCGTAGCTCAGGGTGGGGGAGCAGGCCCAGGGTCTGAAGCGAGCGGACACGCCGGGCGGTGGTACCGCTGGCGGCCGCGAGCTCGTCGATGGTCAGATCAGTGCCGGTCCCGGTCGTCGCTGCCACTTGACAAGTATGACATATATCTATGTAACATCAAGTGACGTCAAATAGTGAGCGAAAGCAGGTGCGGGCATGGCATTGAACCCAGAAGCCGTCGGAACGACATCGGAGCCCGTTGATCGCTCGTGGACCTCCAAGGACGCGCTGCTCTACGCCCTCGGCGTCGGAGCCGGCAGCCTCGACCCGATCGGGTTCGAACTGGACCTCACGACCGAGAACTCCCAAGGCGTCACCCAGCGAGTCCTGCCCACTTTCACCACCATCGTCGGGCAGGGGGGCGGTGGCATCCGCTCCATCGGAGAGTTCGACCCGGCCATGCTCGTGCACGGGGAACAGAGCATCCGCCTGCACGGGGAGATCCCGCCTGACGGGTCGGTGGCGGTGACCTCCAAGGTCGCCGGCATGTACGACAAGGGCGAGGGCAAGGCCGGCGTCGTGGTGCTCGAAGGCGAATCCCGACACGCCGGCACGGGTGACCTCGCTTTCACCACCCGCACGACAATGTTCATCCGAGGCGCCGGGGGATTCGGCGGGCCGCGCAACCCCGAGGGCGACGAAGAGACTGCATTGGCGGCCGAGCCCTTGCCGACGCGCGAGCCCGACGAGGTCGTCTCCTACACGACCCGCACGGACCAGGCACTGCTGTACCGGCTCAGCGGTGACCGGAACCCGCTGCACTCCGACCCGACCTTCGCCAAGCGAGCCGGGTTCGATCGTCCCATCCTCCACGGGCTCTGCACGTACGGCTTCACCGGTCGGGGCCTTCTGCACACGGTCTGCGGCTCGGACCCGGCTCGTTTCGGTGCCATGCGCGCCCGCTTCTCCAAGCCAACCATGCCGGGTGACACGCTCACCATTTCCGTGTGGGACATCGGCGACCGGGCGAAGGGTGCCTACCGTTTCCGTACGGAGACCCAACGCGGCGAGACGGTGATCGACTCGGGACTCTTCCAGCTCGCCTAGCAACAAAGGCGCGCCGGTGGGCGTGTCAGCCTCGACAGTCGGTACACACCCCGAAGATCTCGAGCGTGTGTGTCACGTCGCTGTATCCGAGATCAGCCGCGGTTGACTCGGCCCATCGCTCGAGGTCGGGCAGCTCCACCTCCGTGCCCCGGCCGCACAGCCGGCACACCACGTGATGGTGGTGCTGGTCGCTGTGACAGCGCCGGTACACCAGTTCCCCCTCGGCTGTCTGCAAAGCGTCCAGCCGACCCTCCTCGGTGAGGAGCGCTAGGTGGCGGTACACCGTGGTGAGTCCAACTGTTTCGCCTGCTGATCTCAGCTCGGCATGGATGTCCTGCGCGCTGCGGAAATTGTCAGAGCCGAGCACCACGTTGAGCACCGCGTCGCCCTGCCGAGTCCGTCGACCAGGTCGAGCCGTTTCGGAGCGCTCAGCCATGCGTCAACTCTGCCAGTTCCGGTGCCACAACTCGGTTTCGTCGTGCTGCGGTCAGGACCGGACCAACGAGCCGGGCCAACACGTAGAAGCCGAAGCTGATGGCCACGATCAGCACGCTGGGCTTCACGGTGGCGAATTGGAAACTCAGGAGTAGACCACCGTCCGCTGCGACGACGGCCATGACGATCGAAAGCACCGTGATGAAGACCGGATTGACACTGAGGCGTTGCGCCGCGGCGGCCGGGGTGATGGCCAGGCTCAGCACGAGGAGCGTGCCGACGATCTGGGCCGCCAGCGTGACGGTGATCGTCAATACGAAGAGGAAGACGATTCCTATGAGGCCAACGTGCACCCCGCGAGCACGCGCCACGTCGGGATCGATCGACGCAAACAGAAGCGGCCGCCAAATCAGGATCAAGACGACTGCGACCGCCACGGCGATGAGACCGAGCAGCACGAGCTGGCTCGTGCTGACTCCGAAGATGTTGCCGAACAGAATGTTCAGCGCTTCGCTGGCGTAGCCGTGGTAGTAGCCCAGCAAGAACACGCCGAGCCCGAGACCGGCGGCCAGGATGACGCCGATCGTCGAGTCGCGTTCCGAGGCACGTTGGCCCAACAGGCCGATGAGGGCTGCGACGACCAACGCGCCGACCAGGGCGCCGGCCAACGGATTGTCTGCGACGAGCAGGCCGGCGACGGCACCCGTGAAGGCGAGTTCACTGGCCCCATGCACCGCGAACGACATGGATCGGGTGATCACGAACGGTCCGATCAACCCGCAACTGACGGCAACGAGGAAGGCAGCTTCGAGCGAGTGCTGCGCAAACGGAAACTGGAGGTAGTAGCCGATGCCCACTGGGTTCAGTGCGCGTGGTCGTGGTGCGCGTGGGCACCCGGCTCGGTCGGCATCTCGTCCTCGGCGCTTACGACCAGATAGCGATCGCGTACCTTCACGACGTCGACCTCGATCCCATAGAGGTCGCTGAGCCGCTCGCTGGTGAGGATCTCAGCGGGGGTGCCGATGGCCCATCGACTGCGCACCAAGTACAGGATGCGGTCGACGTACTGCAGGACGGGGTTGATTTCGTGGGTCACGAAGAGCACCGGCGTGCCCGCATTGCGCCGGCGATCGTCGATGAGCCGCGTGACGCCACGCTGGCTGGCCAGGTCGAGAGCGAGGAGTGGCTCGTCGCACAGCAGGACCTTGGGGTCGCCGAGCAGCGCTTGCGCAATCCGCAGGCGCTGCTGTTCGCCACCTGACAACAAGCCAACTGGCGCGTCGGCGTAGGGATCGGCACCGACGGCCTCGAGGGCGGCGTCGACGAGACGGTTGACGGCGCGCCGATGTAGCGGGATGCCCCATTTGTGGCCGTCCACACCGAAGCGAACAAGATCGCGTCCACGGATGGGAAGGTCACGATCGAAGGCCTGTTGCTGCGGCACGTAGCCCAGGTCGGGGTTGCCTCGCGACGGCGGGCGGCCATTCACGCGCACGATTCCGTCAGAGAGAGGGACGAGGCCGAGCAGCACCTTCAACAGCGTCGTCTTCCCGGTCCCGTTCGGCCCGAGGACGGCAAGGAACTCGCCGTCCGACACGGAAAGGTCCAATTCGGACCACAACGTGCGGTGGCCGAGACGGACGGTGGCCTTCTCCAACTCGACCCGGTGGACAGCCACTTCTACGGACTCGGGCTCTCTCGCAGAGCGTGGAGCAAGTTCACCATCTGCGATTCCTGCCATTGCTGATAGGAGGCCGCGTTCGCGGGCATCGTCTCGGACACCCCGACCACCGGGATGCGGTGTTGCACGGCCAACGCACGCATCTGCGATGTGACCGGAGTTACCGTTTGGACGTTGTAGAGGAGCACATTGATGTCGTGGTTCGTGAGCAGCTCACGCATGGCCACCGTGTCGGCGGCCCCGGGGTCGGTGCCGTCCTCGATCGAGCGAGCGAAGCCGGGAGGTGTCTTGACGTCGAGCTCGGCGTCTGCCAGAAGGTAGCCCGGCACGCGTTCGGTGTAGGCCACCGACACGTTGTGGAAGTCCTTCTTGATCGTGGCCAGCGTTGCGTCGAGTGGCTCCAGCGAAGCGTCGAACGTCGCGAGGTTCTTCCGGAATGTGGCGGCGTCCTTGGGTGCGACCCTTGTCAACGTCGTCGCGATGGCGGCCGCGACCCTCGGTACGCGGGGAAGGTCGTACCAGAGATGAGGGTTCGGGTCGCTCCCGCCGACGCGGAGGACCGAAGCGGCGTTCACGATGTCGGGCCCTCCGCGGTCAGCGCTCAAGAGGGAGCCCATCCAGGTGTCGTAGCCAGCGCCGTTCTCGATGACGATACGCGCCTGGGCCAACAACGCGGCGTCGTGCGCATTGGTCTCGAAGAGGTGGGGGTCTGCGTTCGGATTCGTGATCAGGGAGGTGACGTTGACATCACGCCCACCGATCTGCGCGGCGATGTTGCCCCAGAAATTCTCAGCCGCCACCACATCGACCGGTGAGCCCTGGGTGCGGGCACCCGCTGCGGGGCCGGTCGGCATTCCCCAGAGGAACGCCGGCACGCCGAGGAACCCAGTGAAGAGGGCGGCGATGGTCCGCCGGTGCGGAGCGAATCCCCATTTCATAACCATAACGGTAATCATTTCGGGTAGCTGCTGACAAGTGGGCCGGTCGTCGGGGGTTCGACGAGGTCGAGGTTCTTAAGCGGCGGCGCGATCACCTCGGAGAGCGCCCCGCACCGGCGCTCCGACCTGGAAGCGGTC
>CAWHFH010000008.1:0-75896 GCA_963828455.1 uncultured Acidimicrobiaceae bacterium
GCACGTCCGTCAGCTCGACGATCGCCTCGGGCCGCCCGGTGGTCGTCGACTGCCTGGTGCGGGTGACGCCGGGGGCGCCCGGGTCGACGATGAACACCCCGAGTCCGGTCACCGTGCCGTCCGCCGCCTTGCACTGGGCGGGCACCAGGATCGCGTCGGCCACGAGGGCGGCCGGGACACAGGCCTTGGTCCCGGTCAGTGACCACGACCCGTCGGCGTTCGCCGTCGCGGTGGTCGCGGGCTCGGTGCCGCCGGGCAGGATGACCTCACCGTTGAGCTCTGCCAGCGCGGCGGTGAGCACCGTCTCGCCCGCGGCCACCCCGGCCAGCCATGTCTTGTGCTGGGCCTCGGTGCCGAACATCGCGATCGGGACGGCGCCGTAGACCATCGTCTCGACGACCGGGACGTAGGCCGCCGTGCGACCCGCCGCCTCGACGACGAGGCAGGCGGCCACGAAGTCGAGCCCCGCGCCGCCGACGTCCTCGCTCAGGTGGATCCCCAGGAGCCCGGCGTCGGCGAGCTCCTTCCACAGCTCGCGGTCGAACGGCCCTTGGTCGCGCGCTTCGGCCTCGAGCTGCTTGAGGCGCTCGTGGGTGACGCGGTCGGTGAAGATCTGGCCGGCCAGCTGCCGGACCGCCTCCTGCTCCTCGCTATAGGTGAAGTCCATGGCGTCTCCGTCTCCTGGTTCGAAAAACTCGGCTCGGCTCGGCTCGGCTCGGTTCGGCTCGGTTAGCGCAGCGACCGCGGCATGCCGAGGCCGAAGATGGCGATCAGGTCGCGCTGGATCTCGTTGGTGCCGCCGCCGAACGTGAGAATGATCATGGAACGGGCGTACATCTCGAGGCGGCCCGCGATCACGGCTGCGGGCGAGCCGCGGGTCAGGTAGCCGGCCTGGCCGATGATCTCCATCAACGACCGGAACGCCCGGAGGTAGAACTCGGTGCCGAACACCTTGATGGACGACGCGTCGGCCACGTCGAGATGCCCCTGCGTGCCCTGCCAGGCCACCTTCCAGTTGATGAGACGCAGGAACTCGAGCTCGGCGTGCACACGGGCGAGATGCTCCTGCACCCATTCCTGGTCGATGACCCGGCGACCGTCGGGCAGCTTCGTCGCCTGGGCCCAGGCCCGTACGTCTGTCAGGACGCGCTCGATGATCCCGGGCGAGCACAGCGTCACGCGCTCGTGGTTGAGCTGGTTCGTGATCAGGTTCCAGCCCTGGTTCTCCCCGCCGACCAACGCGGTGGCGGGCACGCGGACGTCTTCGTAGAACGTGTAGTTGATGTTGTGGTCGCCGAGCAGCTTCATGGGGACGACGCGGATGCCCGGCGTGTTCATCGGTATGAGGAACATGGAGATCCCCTTGTGCTTGGCCACGTTGGGATCGGTGCGGGTGGCGAGCCAGATGTAGTCGGCGTCACCCGCCAGGCTGGTGAAGACCTTGGCGCCGTTGATGACGTACTCGTCGCCGTCGCGCACCGCCCGCGTCGTCAGCGAGGCGAGGTCGGTGCCCGCGTTCGGCTCGGTGTAGCCGATGCAGAAGTGGATCTCCCCCGCCAGGATCTTCGGCAGGAAGAATTCCTTCTGCTCCTGGGTGCCGAAGTTCATGATGGTCGGGCCGACGGTGTTGATCGTCAACATGGGAACCGGCGCGCCGCTGCGCATCGACTCGTCGAAGAAGATGAACTGCTCGATGGCGGAGCGCCCCTGGCCGCCCCACTCCTCGGGCCAGCCGATACCGAGCCAACCGTCCTGGCCCATCTGGCGGACGACCCGGCGCACCACCGGTCCGATGCCGTGCGCCTGCGACAGCTCCTGTTCGACCTCGGGGGTGAGGAGGTTCTCGTAGTAGGCGCGCAGCTCGCTCTTCAGCGCCTGCTGCTCCTCGGTGTAGGCAATCTCCATTGGTGTCCCTCCCGGGATGGCGTGGGTGCGTCGCCCCACGTCAACGCCACGTCGTCGCCGGCACGATCGCGTCACTCGGCGCGGTAGAACACGTTACAGTCCGGTTCGCCGGGGCGGCCAATGTCGGCCCGGCGGGGCCTCTTCTACCCACGGGTAACCTGCACCGCGGTCCTCGGGCGAGACCCGGGCCCGCGCAACGAACCGAAGCGAGGAGCACGTCACCATGCCTGAAGCCGTCATCGTCGCCACCGGCCGCACCCCCATCGGGCGGGCCAACAAGGGGTCGCTCGTCGAGTGCCGCCCCGACGACCTCAGCGCGCTCGTCATCAAGACCGTGCTCGAGAAGCTGCCCCAGCTCGATCCCAAGGCGGTCGAGGACGTGATCCTCGGGTGCGGCCAGCCCGCGGGCGAAGCCGGGTACAACGTGGCGCGGGTGGCCGCCATCCTCGCCGGGCTGCCCGACGTCCCCGGCGTGACCGTGAACCGCTACTGCTCCTCGTCGCTGCAGACCATCCGCATGGCCGCCCACGCCATCAGGGCCGGCGAGGGGGACGTCTTCGTCGCGGCCGGTGTCGAGACGGTAAGCCGCTATATGCACGGCGCGTCGGACACGGGGCCGCACAACGCCGCCTTCGCGGACGCCGAGCAGCGCACCAAGATGCGCACGCCGGCCGTCACGGAGCCCTGGGCGCCGCCCGCCGGCCTTCCCGACGTCTATATCGCGATGGGCCAGACGGCCGAGAACGTCGCCGAGTACGAGAAGGTCAGCCGTGAGGAGATGGACGAGTTCGCGCTCCTGTCGCAGACGCGGGCGGTCGAGTCGCAAGAGAACGGCTTCTTCGAGCGCGAGATCATCCCGGTGACGCTTCCGGACGGCACGGAGGTGGCCAAGGACGACGGCCCGCGGCCCGGCACGACCCTCGAGAAGCTCGCCAGCCTGCAGCCCGTCTTCCGCGAGGGCGGCACCGTCACGGCGGGCAACGCCTGTCCCCTCAACGACGGTGCGGCCGCGGTCGTCGTCATGAGCGACACCAAGGCCAAGGAGCTCGGCATCACCCCGCTCGCGCGCATCGTGGCCAGCGGGGTGTCGGGGCTCAATCCCGAGATCATGGGCCTCGGCCCCGTCGACGCCTGCCGCCAGGTCCTGGCGCGGGCGAACATGACGATCGACGACATCGACCTGGTGGAGATCAACGAGGCCTTCGCGGCCCAGGTGATCCCCTCGGCCAAGCACCTCGGCATCAGCTGGGACAAGCTCAACGTCCACGGCGGGGCCATCGCCCTCGGCCACCCGTTCGGCCAAACGGGCGCCCGCATCATGACGACGCTGCTCAACGGCCTCGAGGACGGTGACAAGGCCTTCGGCCTCGAGTCGATGTGCGTCGGCGGCGGTCAGGGCATGGCGATGATCGTGGAGCGGCTCAGCTAGCGACGCCCGGCGGCGCACTGCGCGTCACGACGGGCTCAGCGCTGGCGAAATGGGCCTCTTCGACGGCGGGAACCGGCCCCGGGTCGACACCTTCGCGGTCGGCCATTTCCAGCGAGACCAGCTCACCGAGGAGCGCGAGCTCGAACAAACGCCCGAGGTCGTGCCGGCTGTCGGCCCACACGTCGAGGACGTCGGCCATGACCTCTTCGGTGGCGGCCCGTACCGACTCGAAGAGCGCGGGAACCGCCGACGACTCGCGCTGGTGGCGAAGGAAGACGAGGGTCATCGTCTGGCGCGTGATGTCGCCGCCCTGGCCCCAGCCGGCCAGCTCGTCATAGGTCAGACCCGGCAGCTCGGCGGCGAAGGCCGGTGACTTGGCGTTGAGGTTCACACACGACTTCCACCAACGCGCCGCCACGGCGGCGATCCCGCTCGACCCGTACACGAGCGGGATGGTCCGCCCGATCCGGCGGGCCAGCTCGGCGGCGTCGCCCTTCTCGGCGACGAACACATCGCGGCGCCGGGCCAGGTACTCCGCTGCCGCACCGACCTCTGCGGAGCAATCGGGCAACAGGCCGGCCGCGCTCAGCACGCCCAGCAGCGATACCGTCGCGGGGCCGAAGCCGGCACGGCCGCGTGGACCTTCACCACCCACTTCGCACCACGGCGCGCCGGCGCCGGCGACCAGCCGCGCCAGTGCCGCGTCGTTGCCAATCCCGACGACCCGCGCACCGCGCGCCGCGGACTGGCGTGCCGCCGCCGACGACTCGGGCGTGTCGCCGCACGCCACCACGACGACGAGGCAGTCCGGCCCGACGAACCTCGGGACCACCGAGTCGGGGCAGACCACGAAGGGCACTCCGAGCTGACCGGCGGTGAGGGCGGCCACCGCGTCGCACGCGGCGCCTCCCGTGCCGAGCCCGAAGCCGACGACGGCTCCCACGGGCTCGTCTGCCGCAGCGACGCCCGCCGATCCGAACACACGACGACCCCTCTCGTGCGCGTCCGTCAACCGTTCGGGCCACGCGCGAACGGCCTCCCACATCCCCGCCGAATCGAGACGGGGAACCCGGCTCACCCCTCTGCCGGTCCGGTCGTGCGCACCCCGTCTTTCTCGGCCTTGGCCGTCAGCCGCTCGTGCTCCCCCTCGCTCACGTCCACTGCCTCGTCGACCAACATGACCGGGACGCCGTCCTCCACCCGATAACTCTTCTTGAGCCGCGGGTTGTAGAGGATGTCCTCGTCCTCGAACCAGAGGAGCGGGCCTTTGTCGACCGGACAGGCGAGGACGTCGAGCAAGAGGGGGTCGAGACTCACGGGCAACTCCTTACTTCTTGTCCGCCGGCGAAGCGGAGTGGGCGGCGATCAGCTTCTGCACTTCGGCGACGTGCGCCGCACAGAGTTCAGGAGTGCGGGCCTCGACGTTCAGGCGCAGGAGCGGCTCGGTGTTGGACGGCCGCACGTTGTACCACCAATCGTCGTGCTCCACCGTCAGCCCGTCGAGCAGGTCGACCGAGGCACCGGCGGCCTGCTCGGCCTCGGCCAAGGCGGCCACGGTCGCGGCCGGGTTGGCTACCTCCGTGTTGATCTCTCCGGAGTCGGCGTAGCGCCGGTAGAGCTCGAGCAGGGCGGAGAGGGGCTGCCCGCTCTTGCTCAGCAGTTCGAGCACCACCAGGGCGGTGATGATGCCCGAGTCGGCACGGAAGTTGTCGCGGTAGTAGTAGTGGCCCGAGTGCTCGCCGCCGAAAACGGCACCCGTGTCGGCCATCACCTTCTTGACAAACGAGTGGCCCACCCGCGTCCGCACGGGCGTGCCGCCCATCTCGGTGACGGTCTCGGGCACGACGTGCGAGCAGATGAGGTTGTAGAGGATCGTCTCGCCGGGGTGCTTGGCGAGCATCGACGCCGCGACGAGCGCAGTGGTGAGCGAGCCCGAGACCGGCTCGGCGCGCTCGTCGACGAGGAACACCCGGTCGGCGTCGCCGTCGAAGGCGAGCCCGATGTCGGCGCCGTGGTCGAGGACCGCCTTCTTCAAGTCGACCAGGTTCTCCGGCTGGATCGGGTCGGCGGGATGGTTCGGGAAGTTGCCGTCGAGCTCCGGGTACAGGATCTCGACCTCGAAGGGCAGCCGGTCGAAGACGATCGGCACGACCAAGCCGCCCATCCCGTTGGCGGTGTCGGCCACCACCTTGAGCGGACGCAGGGACGCGACGTCGACGAAAGAGATGACGTGGTCGGCCCACTCCCCCATCAGATCGAGCTCGCGGCGGCCGCCGGTCAGCGGCGGGACCGGGTCGCCATAGAGCTTCTCGGCCTCGGCCTCGATGTCGGCCAGGCCCGTGTCGCGCCCGATCGGGCGGGCACCCGACAGGCAGAGCTTCATGCCGTTGTACCGCGCCGGGTTGTGCGAAGCGGTGAACATCGCGCCCGGTGCGTCGAGATGGCCGGCGGCGAAGTAGAGGAAGTCGGTGGAGGCGAGACCCAGGTCGGTCACCTCGACGCCCTCGGCGCGCACGCCGTCGGAGAACGCCTGCGACAGCTCGACGCCGGACTCGCGCATGTCCCGCGCCACGAGGATCTCGGGCGCGCCGACGAAACGCGCCATGGCCCGGCCGATGGCGAGGCACATGTCGGCATCGAGCTGATCGGGCACCGTGCCGCGCACGTCGTACGCCTTGAAGACCTGGTCCATGCGGCTCACGGGGCACCACCATAGGTGGCGGCCGAAGGAGGTTTCTCCAGGCAAATTGACGGCGGCCCCGCCCTCCCGCCGCACGACTGGACGGGGGCCGGACCGGATGCCCACGGCACGACGTTTCGGGTGACCACGCAGGCGGTCAGTGGAAGAGGATCACGCTCCCGTTGACCGCGATGGCGATGATGGCGATCAGGTTGAACGTCGCGTGCGCCACCATGTTCATGCCGAGTCGTCCCGTCCGGTAGGAGATGGCGGCCAGCACGATGCCGAAGCCGGCCAGGCCGGCGAACTGCACCCATTCGCCGTGCGCGGCGCCGAACAGGAGTCCGTCGGCGATCACCGCCAGGACGACTCCGGTGGCACGGGCGCGGCCGGCAGCCCTCAGCGGCGTGAACAGCCGGACCAGCGACTTCAGCAACAGCCCGCGGAAGAAGAGCTCCTCGGCCGCGGGGGCGAGGAGCACGGTGGCGATGGCGATGACGACGAAGCCGGTGCCGTGCGACGCGCCGGTGAGGCGTTGCGAGGGCGCGTTGAAGTTCTTGATGTCGTGCTGGAAGGGCGCGTACATGACGGTGATGAGGATCTGGCCACCGATGCCGAACAGGATCCCGAGAAGGTCGAGCCACCTGAAGCGGATCCCGAGGTCGCGTGCGAAGTGCTTCGTGCCCTGAGTGCGGCTGGCCAGCCAAGGTGCGCCGATGAAGCCGATCCACAGGCCGATCAGCGTGGACACGACGTACCACTCGGGTGGCACCGTCTGCGTCGCGATCGCCTGCATCTGCGCCGACGTCTTGCCCTCGACGGCACCGGCGACGAAGGCGAAGATCGTGGCGCCCAGCTGACCGACGACGAAGCCGGCGACCGCGAAGATCAGCCAGTACCAGGCCTGGCGGGGGGTCTTCGGGGGGACCCAGGGGGTATCGAGGAACGGGACGTCGACGTTCTTGGGCGGAGCCGCGGTCAGGTCCGTGGGCGGGGCGCCGGTGGGTGACCAGGAGGCGCCGGCGAGGGACGGGGAGGGCGGTGGCGGCTGGGGCGCAGGCGGGGGCGGCTGTGGCAGCCACTCGCGGGGCACGTAACCGGCGGGGACGGGCCCCGGGGGCCGGGCCGGTGGTCCCAAAGCGGGCGCGCCGGTCTCGGGCTCGGTCATCGACACGACGATACCGGTGCATCGCGACCCAGAATCTGCGGGTCGGCCCCCCAACGGACCAGGTGAGGGGCGGTCACCGTCGCGCGGGGGCGGCGCCTAGCATGGATGGTGTGAGCCCCCCGCGCGTGGACAAGCCGGTGAAGCGGCAGAACGCGCCCCAGAACGGTCAGAACCCCGAGGGCGGTGGCCCGAATCAACCCGGGGCCCCGAGCGGGCAGAGCTGGCGTTGGCTGTGGGGTGTCCTTGCCATCGGCATCGTGGCCATCCTCCTGGCCGTCGGCACGATCAAGACCAACAACGCGGAGACCCTCTCGTACACGAAGTTCATGCAGGACGTGACGGCCAAGCAGATCGCCACGGCCAAGATCTCCAACTCGACCGGCCAGATCAACGGCAACTTCAAGGGGGAGAACGGCAAGAGCTACCAGGTGCAGGGTCCGAGCCCGTCCCTGCCCGCCGACGTGCAGACGATGCGCAGCGACGGCGTCGAGGTCAGCTTCCCCACCCCGTCGTCGAACCTGCTGAGCGACATCCTCCCCTACCTCTTCATCATCGGCATCGGGGCGGCCTTCATCTATTTCATCGGGCGCCAGACCCGGGGCCAGATGTCGGGCATCATGTCGATCGGCCGATCCAAGGCCAAGACCTTCAGCAGTGACCGCCCGTCGACGACCTTCGAGGACGTGGCCGGCTACGCGGGTGTCAAGCAGGAGATCAGCGAGGTCGTCGACTTCCTGAAGACACCGGCGCGCTTCAAGGAGATCGGGGCGAAGATCCCCAAGGGCGTGCTGCTGGTGGGGCCGCCCGGTACCGGGAAGACGCTCATCGCGCGGGCGGTGGCCGGCGAGGCCGGCGTGCCGTTCATGTCGGTCAGCGGCTCCGACTTCATGGAGATGTTCGTGGGCGTCGGCGCCAGCCGGGTGCGCGACCTGTTCCAGACGGCCCGCAAGCAGGCGCCCGCCATCGTCTTCGTCGACGAGATCGACTCCATCGGCCGCAAGCGCGGCGCCGGCCTCGGTGGCGGCCACGACGAGCGCGAGCAGACGCTGAACCAGATGCTCTCGGAGATGGACGGGTTCGACACCGGCGAGGGTGTCGTGATGATCGCGGCGACCAACCGCCCCGACATCTTGGACCCGGCGCTCCTGCGGCCGGGCCGCTTCGACCGCCAGATCGTGGTGCCGCTGCCGGACCTCGAGGAGCGGCTGCCCATCCTCGCGGTGCACTGCAAGGGCAAGCGCATGGCGACCGACGTGGATCTCAGCGTCGTGGCGCGGGGCACGCCCGGCATGTCGGGGGCCGACCTGGCCAACCTCGTCAACGAGGCCGCGCTGCACGCGGTGCGGCGCGGCAGCGCGGAGATCGCCATGGCCGACTTCGAGACCGCCCGCGACCGGGTGCTGCTGGGTCAGCGCCGCGAGTCGATGGTGCTGTCCGAGGAGGAGAAGGAGCGGATCGCCTACCACGAGGGCGGCCACGCCGTGCTGGCCTACGTGCTCGAGAACGCGGACCCGGTGCACAAGGTGACGATCCTGCCGACGGGCATGGCGCTCGGCGTGACGCACCAGCTGCCGATGGAAGAGCGTCACATCCACGCGCGCCCGTACATCGAGGACTCGCTCTGCGTGCGCATGGGCGGCCGCTGCGCCGAGATCCTCGTCTACGGCGACCTCTCGACCGGCGCGGCCAACGACCTCGTCGGCAACACCGAGCTGGCGCGCAAGATGGTGCGCGAATGGGGCATGAGCGAGGCCATCGGCCCCATGGCATGGGGCTCGCAGGGCCAGGTCTTCCTGGGCGAGGACCTCATGCACACGCGCGATTACTCCGAGGACACCTCCAAGGTCATCGACGACGAAGTCGAACGGATCTTGCGCTCGGAGGAACAGCGGGCGATGGAAGTGCTGAGTAAGCACCGCGGCGGGCTCAACGCCATCGCCCGC
This sequence comes from uncultured Acidimicrobiaceae bacterium, assembly GCA_963828455.1. Taxonomy (GTDB): domain Bacteria; phylum Actinomycetota; class Acidimicrobiia; order Acidimicrobiales; family RAAP-2; genus Bog-473. Next base: position 9,126 of record CAWHFH010000008.1, read on the forward strand.
GCCCTTCTCGACAACGAGATCATCGACGGCGCCGAGGTGGCCCGGCTCGTCGACGAGGCCCACGGATCACCGGTGCACGGCGACGGCGTGAAGTCCGTGCCCCACTTCCACGAGGCCGCGATCACTGCGCCGCCTCCGGCCGACGGCCTGGTCACGAACGGCGCCAACGGCCACCACGGCACGGTGCCCGACACCGGAGTCGACGAGGACGGTCCGGTGGCCGTTCCGGCTCCGGCTCCGCCGGGCGCGCCGACGGCTTCGGGGCGCTCCTCGGAGCCCGAGGCCTGGCCCCCTCCCCCCTGGCCCCCCTCGTCCGACCCGTCCGCCGGCACTCCCGAGGGACCCGCAGGAGGCTAGGAACCCTTTTCCTCGACGCCGTAACCGGGCGGTGGCTGGCAGCGGCACGACGCCGGCGCGGCGGTTATGCGGCGGGCCGATCGAACCGAACCGGTCCAGGCGGCGTCATAAGGGGGGATGGTGGAGGCACAGCTGGCCGAGTGGCTGGAGGAGGGGTACGTGCCCTCCTTCCGCACGGCCTGCCTCATTCTCGGCAACCGCGCCGACGCCGAGGAAGCGGTCCAAGAGGCGTTCCTCCGAGCCTGGCGCTTCCGTGACTCGTTGGCCGACGTGCCGAGCATCCGGCCGTGGCTCTACCGGGTCGTGGTCAACTCGTGCTACTCGAAGCTGCGCCGCGAGATCCCGCACCGGGACCGGCGCGCGGGCGACGAGCCGCTGGCGCACATGGCCGCGGAGGGCGTGGGGCCCGAGTCGAGTGCCGAACGCGGCGAAGTGGCCGACACGGTCCTGGCCGCGTTGGCGCGGCTGCCGTTGTCGTTGCGGGTGCCGGTCGTCCTGCGCTACTACGCGGACCTGAGCGAACGCGACATCGCGCGCGCGATCGGGCGGCGGCAGGGCACCGTGAAGTCCCGGCTGCACGAGGCGCGCCGGCGGCTGGCGGCCGACCCCGCGCTCAGCGCGCTGGTGATGTTCGGCGGGCACACCGACGCGGACCCTGGGATCGACGCCGGCGTGGGCGCGGTGGCAGGCGAGGAGGCCGGGTCATGACGATGCTCGACGACGACCGCCTCGCCGAGCTCTTCGGGCGCGCCGCCGAGGGGTTCGAGGTGCCGGAGTCCGGAGTCGACGAGATCCTGGCGCGCGCCGAGCGGGGACCGGCCCGGGGTGCCGGCACGGACGAGCCCGCGGACGCAGACGGGGGGGCCGACGCGGAGGACCGTGTCGAGGACGCCGCGCCGCCGGACGAGCTCGGTCGTCGGCGGCGGCTGGTGGCGGTGGCGGGACGCCATCGGATCCTCTCGGTGGCGGCGGTGGTCGTCGTCGCGCTGATCGTGGCCGGCACGATCGGCGCCATCGCGCGGCCCCCTTCGAGCCCCACGTCAACTGCGTTGCGGTCGGGGAACGCAGAGGAGGCGCGCGGCGGCCCCGGCAGCGTGGCCAACGGACCAGCGACGACCACGACGCTCCCCGCGGGCACCCACGCCGCTGGTGGCGACTCGTTCGCTCCGAGCGCGGGGGCATCCGGCTCGCGAGGTTTGGCCGCTGGGAGCAACGCCCAGAGCCAGAACCTGAAGGCCCCGGCACTGCCGCAGGGCGCGGTGGGACAGTCGGCGAAGATCGAGCAGACGGGCACGCTCGACCTGGCAGTCAAGAAGGGTGCGCTGGCGCGGACGATGACCGGCCTGACCAACCTCGCAGGCTCCGTCGGCGGCTTCGTGGTCAACTCACAGAGCCAGGACGGGACGAGCGGTGGGTCGGCCTACGGCACCATCACCATGGACGTGCCGGTGAACGACTTCGCGCCCGTGCTGAAGGCGGCGGAGCGCTACGGCGAGACTTCGAACGTCTCGACCAGCGCCACGGACGTGACGGGACAGTACGTCGACCTCCAGGCGCGCCTCACGGCGCTCGAGGACAGCCGCCAGCAGTACCTGACGATCCTGGCCAAGGCGACCAGCATCGGCGACATCCTCTCCGTGCAGGAACAGCTCGACGGCATCCAGCAGCAGATCGAGCAACTGCAGGGCCAGCTGCAACTGCTCACGAGCCAGACCTCCTACTCGAAGGTCACCGTGACGGTGAACGAGGGGACCCCCCCGCCGCCACCCGGCCCGCTCCCGGGGTCGGGGCTCGTGCGGGCGTGGCACGACAGTGTCGGCGGTTTCGTCGCGGGCGTCGAGGGCGTCGTCCGCCTGGCGGGCCCGTCCCTGTTCGCGCTGCTCTGCCTCGCGCTCGTGGCGGTCGGGGGCCGTGTGCTCTGGCGCCGTTACCAGCGCCATCGCCTCTGAGGGTCAGAAACCGAGCGGCGCGGCCAGCGCGATGCCGGGCATGCCGACGACTCCCACTCCCCCGCTCGGCGTGAAGTCCTCGCTGACCGCCATAGGGCCGTCACCGTGCACGACGATGGGGTCGAAACCGGTACTGGCGAGCGTCGGGCCCGCCACGATGTAGCTCCCACCCGGCGCGAGGCTGCCCGACGCCAGCAGATGCCGGGTTCCCGGCGCGACCGCATACGCGCGGAACGTCGCCCGCACGTCGCCGACATTGAGGACGGTGAGCGCATTGTGGGCCACGCCGCTGACGGCGGGACTCGCCGGTGTCCCGGGTGGCGGCACGATCCACTCGCTCGCCGGTGTCGCGCTGGTGAGACCGTCGACGGCCACCGCCACCCCGGCTTGCGGCGCCGTCGCGGAGGCGGGGGCGACCACAGCCCGGCTCACGACGACACCGGGCCCTCCCGTCGCGTCCATCTGGGCCGAGTAACTCGCTCCGGCAGGAATTCGCGTCTGACGACTGGTCACCAACGCCCACGTTTGGCCCGGTGCCACCGTGTCCGCCAGCGGCGCCAGCGGCCCTGAGGCCAGGCGCAGGTGCACGGTGACCTTCTCGGGCACCGTGCCCGGATTGAACACGTCGATCTCGGAGTTGCCGCCGCCGGGCGTCTCCTGGGCCAGCGGAATCGCCCAGTGGTCCTCGGGCTGGCTGAGCCCCTGCACCAGGGAAAGCCCCGAGCTCGCGCCGGCGTAGGTCTGCACCTCGGACGCGACGACCCGGCCGGTGCGCGCCGTGACCACGGTGCTCACCAGGGAGGCGTTCTGCACCTCGGACGCCACGTCCTCGGCCAGCGTCGCGCCCGGGTCGATCACGACCCCCTGGTAGTTCACCGGGTGCACCGCCCCCGTCGGCGTCATGAAGCCGAGGTCCACCACGACCGGTGACGACGTCGGATTGAGGAGTGAGACATAGAGGGTGTTGGACCCCGCGGTGGACCCCGAGGCGAAGTACCAGTTGGCCGACGTCGAGCTCTGGCAGGGAACCACGGACCAACCTGCCGGGCCGTGCACCGCCTGCGATGCCGACACGCCTCCGCCTTCGAGGGTCACCGTCTCGGCCTGCCACGATCCCGACGGCGGCATTGGCAACGAAGGTGCGAGCACGCCCTGTGCCGGCACCGCAACCGTGGCCTTCACGGTGGCTCCCGTGTCGGTAACGGTCGTGATGTCGGCGGTCACGGCCCGCGTCGTCGTGTTGGAGAGGACGAGGAATCCCGGTGCTCCTCCTGAACTTGTCGTCTGGCCGGTGCAGTACCAGGCTGAGGACTCCGCTTCGGGCGCGGTCACCAGTGCGGCGGGCGTCGCCGGCGCGGACGCCGGGTTCGGCGACCCCTGCACGCTGACGCCGATGGCGGTGCCCACGATGACCGCGGCCACGACGAGGAGGACGGGCCAACGGCGCTCGGGACCATAGTGGGCCGCGGCACGGCTGGCGTGGGCCGGGTTCACGACGCGCTCCGGTGCGCCGGGGGCGGCCGGCGCCGCCGTCCCAGCAGGGCGGCCAACAAGACGACCCAGGCTACGACCTCGACCGTGACGGCGAGCGGCACAAAGGGGAACTGGGACAAGGAGAACTCGCCGCGCCCCTTCGTGGTGGCGTACTGCGCCGCCCATCCGAACGCGGGCCGCTGTGTGGCCGACCGACCGTCCACGGAGAGGGAAAACTTCCCGGCGGGCGCGTACCCGGCGTACAGAGTGCCGGCCTCGACGGGACCGTGCGCGGACGACCCCGACCGCGAAGAGAGCACGGGTTGCCATCCCACCACGTCGGGCCCGCTCGGATAGGTCCAGTCGTGGACCGCGGGCAGGGGTGCGGCACGTTGTGCCGTCACCGGCATCGCCTCGTCGTTCTGGAACACCGAGATACCCACGTCGCCGGGAACGAGGTGCAGGTCGTCCTGCGCCGACAGGTCGGTCTCGAGACCCGGCGGCGGGGGCGCGTTGACGGACGACGTGAGCGAGCCCACCGTCGAAGGCGCCAGGCCTTGAACGAGGACGACGTAGCGCACACCTTCGGAGGCAATGAGCCGCCCGAGGTGCACGGTGCCGCCCGTCGTCGTCAGCAGCACGGCGTGCGCCACGAGGGACGCGGGTCCGGACCCGGCGGGTGTCAGCACCTGTGCCGTGTCCGGCAAGTCCGCGGGCGTCAGGGCATAGGCCAGCCCTGGCTCGATCGACCACCCGCCGACCGGGAGGGCCCTGGGGTCCCCGAGCCACAGCACCCGCGCGCCGCCGGTCGGTGCGGCGTGATCGAGGAAGGACAAAGGTTGTTCGACGCCCTGGGCGGGAAGGTTCCAGCGGCCGTTCACCGCGCCGGCGACCACCGGGAGGAGGCCGACGACGCCGAACACGAGAGCGACGCCGCCGACGAGCTGGCGCCAGCCGAACTCACGCCCGGTGAGGTCGTTCTCGAACGAGGAGATCCCGAGACCGAGGCAGGCGGCGACGGCCAATGCGGCCGGGGCGAGCACGACCGGGGCCGAGGGGGCAAACGAGCCCATGTCGCCGCGCACCGCCACCAACGCAAAGCCCCACGACGCGCAGGCCATGACCCACAGCCGCGCCGCCCAGACGAGCCGGATGCCGCGTCCGATGGCGAGAGGGAGTGCAGCCGCCGCGATCAACAACCAGACCAGGGGCGACCGGGCGACCGGCCCGATCGCGAAGCGAACGAGCTCGCCCCAGCTGGGGGCCGTGACGCCCGAGATCGGCAGGCCGAAGATGGCCACCGAGCCCTTGCCGGCCAGCGCAGTCCCGACGACCCACGGCGCCAAGAGCACGAGGGCGAGCCCGACCGCCACGGCCGCGACGGCGAGCGGGCGCCAGTCCGCATCGCGGGCACCGACCAGGTACGAGGCGACGACCCAGGCGAGCGCGGCGACGAGCACGAGGGGCGCCAAGGCCGGCGCGAACGACGTCCCGACCGCAACGAGCGCGCCCAAGATCGCCACCTGCCCGGCCGGCCGGGTCCGCCACCGCGTCCCCGGCTCGACGGCATAGGGCTCGACGCCGGCCGCGCCGGCGAGGCGCAGCGCGACGAAGGGGAACAGCGCGTAGGCGATGAGGCCGTCCCAGCGGCCCGCGCCCAGAGAGCCGTACGGCAGCGGCAGGCCGAGATAACAGATGACGGCGACGATCCGGGCCCGCGGCGAGACGATCGGCCGCATGAACCGCGAGATGCCGAACGCGCCGAGAGGGATGCAGCCCAGCAACAGGAAGCGCTGCAACGTGCCCATGGCCCCGAAGGACACGGTGCCGGCGACGCCGAAGATCCCGAAGGCGGGTGACGCCGGTGCCGTCGTGCCCACCCCGGCGGATTGCCAGCCCGAGAAGAAGTGGTGCCAGGCCGTCGACCACGAGGGCAACGGCGCGAGCTGGCCGACCAGCGGCAGCGAGCCGAAGAACAACTCGCGGGTCCCGAGGACGATCACGAGCAGTGCGACCAGCAGCGCCACGAGGCGCTGGCGTCCGGTGCTCAGCGGGGCGCGGCGCACCCGTCGGCCGAAGCGGTCGCGGCCGGCGCGGCGACCCAGGTCGTCGAGGTCGTCGAAGTCCGCGTCTTCGCTGAAGGCCAACCCGACGCTGCCGGTCAGGACCGCCACCTCGGCGCGCTCGTCATCGTGGTCGGACCGTCCACGCGCGACGGCCACCGAGTTGGCGGCCTCGATCCCCTGGTGGGAGAGCCGGCTCAGGTACCGCGACAGGCGCGCGCTGCCGCGCAGCTGGAGCCGCCGCACCTCGGAGTCGGGGAACAAGCGGTGCTCGGCCAGCTCGCCGCGCCGCAGCGAGATCTCCGTCAGACGCCGGGCGTTCCAGGTCCAGGCCCCGACGACCGCCCGCGCCCGCTCGCCGTCGCGTGCAAGGAGCGCAACGAGGACCTCACCGAGCGCGAGCAGGGCGGCCTGCGGAAGGACCCGGACCAGGTGGATCCGGGTGTAGCACTTGAGCACGGCGCGCAGCTCGTGGCGACGCTGCAGCACCTGCATGGTGACCGGACGGCGATCTCGCGTCGCGCCGGCACCGACCACCGAGAGCGGCACCAGGCCGCCGGCGACGACTTCGCGGTGGCGCACCCACGCGTCGGGGGCGACGACCACCCGGGAACCGGCCACCTGGCACCGCCACGAGAAATCGAGATCCTCGCCCATCGCCACGATGCCGGGGTCGAACCCCCTGAGCTCACCGAAGAGGTCGGCGCGCACAAGGATGCACCCGCCGGGAGCGACGAACACGTCGCGCACCGCGTCGTGCTGGCCGTGGTCGACCTCGCCCTCGAGGATCCGGTCGACCACCGCCCCCGTCTTGTCGCAGCTCATCCCGACGTGGAGCAGGACGGTGGGGTCGTCCCAGTTGACGAACTTGGGCGTGACGACGCCGGCGTTCGAGCGGAACGATTCCTCGACCATCTGGTGCACCGCGTCGTGCTCCAGCGCCACGTCGTCGTGGAGGAGCAGGTAGAACGCGGCACCCTCGACCATGCCCAGGACCTCGTTGGTGGCGGCGCCGTAGGCGGTGCGGCCGGGCAGATGGCGGACGAAGGCGTCGGGGAGGACGCGGGCGACCCTGTCGGTGACGTCGGCGGTGTCGTCACCGGTGGCAAGGACCAGGACCGAGAGCTCCCCGTAGTCCTGGGAGGCCAAGGAGGAGAGCGCCTCGTCGAACCATGGACCCGGGTCGGTGGTCACCATGACGGCGACCACGGCCGGCACTTGGGCGTCCATCAGGTGCCTGAGGCTATCTGTTCGGCCCGAATGCCCTCAGGCACGGAATTCGTGCCTGAGCGGTGCTTCATCCGTGCCTGATTGCTTGCTACTGTTTAACAACTATGATACTCTAGTACACAAGCGTAGGGGCCGAACGGCGGCCCCGTGGCGAGCGGATCGCCACTGTGATCGCACGAGACAGGAGGCACAAATGCCCGACGTGACCACCAACATCAGCACCCTCTCGAAGGGTGTCACCGACCTGGCCCGCGATGCGGCGTACGTCGCCGTCGGCCTCGGCGTGCTGGCCTACCAGCGGGCCCAGGTGCAGCGGGTCGAGCTGCAGAAGCGACTGCAGAAGGACCTGCCGATCGACCAGCGCATCGGCGACGTCCGCCAGGGCGTGGCCAAGGGCTTCCGGCAGATCGACGAGCTGGCCGAGTCGGCCGTGCAGTTCGTCGAGAGCACCCTGCAGCCCATCGAGGAGCGCCTGCCCACCTCGGTGACGCAGGTCACCACGAAGGCGCGCGAGCAGGCGCGCGAGGTGCGGATCCAGATCCGCCAGCGCGTCGGCGCCTAGTCCACTCCCCCTCGGGCGACGCTCGCCGTCAGTCCGCCTCCCACGAGGCCAGGACGTCGGCGAGCGTCGTCGCGAGCGGGACCGACGGCTCCCACCCGGTGGCGGCGCGGAGCAGTGCCGCGTCGCCGCGCAGCACCGGCACATCCACCGGGCGCACGAGCTCGGGGTCCGTCTCGAGCGTGAGGTCGGCGCCGGCCAGTGCCAGCAGTTGCGCGGCAACGTCCGACATGGCGACGTCGACGCCCGAGCACACGTTGTAGACCTCCCCCGGCACGCCCCGCTCGATCAGCAGGCGGTAGGCCACGACCACGTCGCGTACGTCCGTGAAGTCCCGCCGCGTCGACAACGTGCCCACCCGCAATGACGCCGCTCCCGAGCGCCGGGCTTCGACGATGCGTTTGGCCATCGCCGGCACGAAGAAATTGGGTGACTGTCCCGGGCCGATGTGGTTGAAGGGCCGCACCACGACCACCGTCTGGCCGTAGCCCCGCCAAGCCTGGAGCGCCACGTCCTCGGCGGCCAACTTGCTGGCTGCGTACGGGCTGGCCGGCGCAGTCGGCGTGTCTTCGCCGAGCGGGAGCTGCTCGGGGCGGACGACGCCGTAGACCTCGGCAGAGCTGACGACGAGGACGCGGGCCTGTGACGTCTCCGCCCTCGCCGCGGCCAGGATCTCCGCCGTGCCGAGGACGTTGACCCGGAGGACCTGGCTCGGGTGCTCCCAGCTCTCGCCAACGTGGGTCATCGCGGCCAGGTGGTAGACGGCGTCCGGCGCCACATCATGCATCACGCGCCGGACGGCGGCGCCATCGGCGACGTCCGTCTCGAGATCGATCACCGCGACCTCGTCGCCGCGATCCTTCAGGTGCGCGGCGAGCCACTGGCCCACGAAGCCCTTCCCCCCGGTGATCAGTGCACGCACCCGCGGAACGTTACAGCGGGGCCTGCTGCGCCAGCGCATAGGCACGCAGGTGCTCGGCCACGCTCGCCTCCCATGTCCGCTCCGCCGCCGCCCGCAGTCCGAGGGCCCGCCGGTGGGTCCCGGGGCCGGCGTCGAGAGCAGCCGCGAGGGCCTCGGCCAACGGCCCCTCGGCGCCCGGCGGCACCAACAGGGCGGCCCCGCCGGCGAGCTCCGCCATGGCGGTGCCCTCGGTCGTGACCAGCGGGGCGCCGCACGCCAGTGCCTCGAGGGCGGGGAGGCCGAACCCCTCTTCGACGGCGGGATAGGCGACGACCGCGGCCCGCCGCAGCAGGGCGGGGACCGCCGCCTCGGGGAGATAGCCGGTCCGCACGATGCGGTCCCCGTGCCGGGCTGCGGCGAGGGCGCGTTCCGTCTCTGCCATTCCCCACCCCGTCTGGCCCGCGAGCACCAGCATCAGGTCGTGCCGGGAGGCGGCGAGCGCGTCGAACGCGCCGACCAACGCAACAACGCCCTTTCGGGGCTCGAGGGTGCCGATGAACCCGACGAAGGGCCGGTCGGTGGGCACGCCGAGCGCACACAGCGCGGCGTCGTCCGCGCCCGGGCTCGGCTCGGCGGGCGAGAACCGCGCGTGGTCGACGCCGTGTGGCGCTACGACCACTGGTGCGCGCACGGAACAATTCGCGGCCAATCGTTCGGCCGTGACCTGGCTCACGCAGACGAGCACCGCCGCGTGGTGGGCGGCGCGTCGGATGGCACGCCGGAAGAACGCGGCCTTGGTGCGCAGGTGCCATTCGGGGTGATCGAAGAAGGTGCAGTCGTGGATCGTCACCGCGCAGGGCACGGGCGACCGCGCCGGCATCGTGTAGTGCGGCCCGTGGTGCACCGTGACCGCGGCGGAGCGGAGCAACGCCGGCAGCCCCAATTGTTCGAAGGCCAGCCTGCCGGGACGCGACGCCGGGACCTCAGCCCGGAGGTGTCGGGCACCCACCGACTGCCAGCGAGCGGCGTCGCTGCGACGCGCCACGAGCGTGAGCGTCACGTCCGGATGGGCCGCGAGGCCGCAGGCCAAGGCGATGGTGTAGCGGCCCGCGCCACCGGGCCGATCGGGCACCGCCGAAACGTCGAGCGACAGCGCAAGCGGATCGCCGCTCACGCGACCTGCCTCCAGAGGCGCACATGAGCACGGGCGGCGGACTGCCAGGTGCGTGCTGAGGCGAACGAGGATCCCTGGGCGGCCAGGTCGCGGCGGAGGGCGTCGTCGGTGAGGACGGCGCCCAGGGCGGCGGCCATGTCGTCGACGTCGAGCGGGTCGACGATGCGCGCCGGCGGAGGATCGGGCTCGCCCAGGTCGTGAACGCTCGGGACCTGCGAGGACACCACCGAGGGCGTGCCCATGCGCATGGCTTCGAGCGGGGGCAGCCCGTAACCCTCGGTGAGCGGGACGTAGGCGAACGCCCGGGCGCGGCGGTACAACCCCGAAAGGACGGCATCGGGGACCGAGCCACTGAAGACGACGCCTTCGGCCTCCTGCGGCCGACCCTTATGGCCCCACCCGGTCGGGCCGACGATGACCAGAGGCCACGGTTCGGGCAGCCGCGGTCGGGCCTGGTGGTATGCCTGTACGAGACGGTCCAGGTTCTTGCGTGGCTCGAGGGTGCCGACCGTCAGCAGGTACTCGCCTCGCACCCCCACCCGCCGCAGCACCGCGGTGGTCGCCTCGTCGTCGGGCGGCGCGAGGTGATCGGTGCCACCCGGCACGACGGTAACCCTCGCCTCGTCGACGCCGGACGCGACGATGTCGGAGGCAACGAGCCGGGACGGCACGACGAAGATGGCACTGCTGTTGCCGGCGCGCCGGAGCGCCGCTTCGTGCCACCGGCGGCCGCGCCGCGTCGTCGCCTCGGGGTGGCGGCGCCAGGCCAGGTCGTGGACGGTCACGACGAGCCGGCTGCGGCTGGCGCGCCGGAGCATCGGCGCCGCCAACGAGACGGAGTGGACCACGTCGAAGCCCTCCGGCGCGCGGAGCACGGAGCGATCCCAGGCCCGGGTCATGAGGGGGGCCGGCAGCGCCGAGACGACGACCGGCCGTCCATAGGTGGCCAACGGGTCGGCCACTCGGCGGGGGGGCCGGCTGGCGAACAGCGTGACCTCGACACCGTCGCTTTGCTCGGCACAGCGCTGCAGGCCGGCAATCAGCCCACGCGCGTAGTTCCCGATGCCGCCCGGCACCTCCCGCCGGAGCTGTTCGACCGCCATCAGCACGGACGGACCGGCGTCAGCCACGCCGTTGCCCCACCGCGTCGCGGTACAGCTGCTCGAGGCCGGCGCCACAGGATTGCCACGAAAAGCGGGCCGCCCAGGACGATCCTGCCGCCACTTGATCACGACGCGCCGTGTCGTCGGCGAGGCAGCGCGCCAACGCGGCCGCGAGCCCGTCCGTGTCACCGGGGTCGACCAGGAGCGCGCCGTCCCCGACGACCTCGGGCACCGACCCCGCCCGGGTGGCCACCACCGGCACGCCGGCGCGCATGGCCTGCAGCGGGGGGAAGCCGAAGCCTTCGTAGAGCGACGGGTAGGCCAGCACCGCCGCCCGACCGAAGAGTGCAGCGAGGTCGCGGTCCTCGACCCAGCCCGTGCGCACGATCCGTCCCCGCGCGGGCGATCCCGCTACGGCCTCCTCGAGTGCCGCCTCGCCCCACCCCGGCGGTCCCGCCAGCACCAGGGACACGTCGGCGTGCGACGCGGCCACACCGCCGAACGCACGGACAAGGCCGGGCAGGTCCTTGCGCGGTTCGGCGGTCCCGACGGCCAGGCAGAAGCGCCCGGTGCCTGGCGGCAGAATGCGCCGAAGTGCGTCCGCCGTCTCGGCGTCGCCGAGCCGGGGCAGGTCCGGGACCCCGGGATGCACGACGCGGCACGCGCCCGGGGTCGGCGCCGAAGGCCTCGACCACCTCGCCGGCGACGAAGCCGGAGTCGGCATGCACCCAGGCCCCGCGGCGCAGAGCCCGTCGGATGAGGCCCGGATACGCCAGCGTCGCCGCGTCGCACAGCTCGGGGTGGTGCAGCGGCGTCAGGTCGTGCACCGAGGCCACGGCAGCGGCGCGGCGCGTCGGGGGGACGACGAAGTTCGTCCCGTGGACGACGTCGGCCGCGCCGATGAACCATTCCACCGGAGGCCCGTCCCGGCGCGACCAGAGCGCGTGGAGGGGGCGGGCCGGCATGGCGCGTTGGTGGTTCGTCACTCCCGCCGGGAGGTGGCCGTCGAGCATCGAACGGCGGCGCCAGCTCACCGCGAACGCCTCCACCGCGACACCAGGGCGCTCGGCAAGCGCGCCGAGCGCCCCGCGGCAGAAGACACCGACGCCGGTGGGAAGCCCGAGGAGCGGTGTCGCGTCGAGCGCGACCCGCAGGCGCGACGGCGGCGTGAGGATGTCGCTCAGGTCGATATCGCCCCGTCGATGGAGAGGATCGCACCGGTGACGTAGTCGGCCTCGTGCGAGCCGAGATAGGCGAATGCGCCGGCGATCTCGTGGGGATAGGCGAAGCCGATCGGCGTCATCAGCCGCTCGATCAGTTTCCAGTCGGAGTCTTCGGGCGGACCGAAATTGTGAATGATCGGGGTGTCGACGCCGCCGGGTGCGACGCCGTTGACCCGGACGCCGCGGGCCATGTACTCGACCGCGAGCGCCTTGGTGAGCATCTTCACCCCGCCCTTCGACGCGCAGTAGGCCGCCGAGTAGGGCTGGCCGATGACCCCGGCCGTGGAGACGGTGTTGACGATGGCGCCGCCGTGCTCGATCATCCCGGGGAGGACGGCGCGGCACATGAGGAAGGTGCCGGTCAGGTTGACGGCGATGATCTTGTCCCACCCGCTCAAGGACTGCTCGGGCGTATGGGCGAAGCCGCCGATGCCGGCGATGTTGCACAAGTTGGTCACCTCGCCCAACTCCGCCTTGGATCGCGCCACGGCGTCGCCAACGGCGGCCTCGTCGGTCACGTCGCAGCGCAGGGCGATGGCGCACCCGCCGGCGTCCGCCGCCTCCTCGTTGATCTCCTTGGCGACGGCTCCTATCGCATCTTCGACCAGGTCGAGGCACGCGACGGCGGCCCCCTCGGCGGCCAGGCGACGTGCGGTGGCGCGGCCGATGCCCGACCCGGCGCCGGTGACGATCGCGACCTGGCCCTTGTAACGGCCGGGCGTGATCGCCTCGGGGGTGGTGCCCCGATTGGGATCGGACTCCCCGACTCTCTTCGTGGGGCTCATGCGCGCTCCTTCTCGTGGGCCGCGTCAGGCCCGTCTGTGTCGCCACTGCCTACCATCCCGGCGGCCTTTCCACGTTCAGTCGCCCGGGCGGATCGGTGCTCCTCGGCAGCTCGTGCCGCAAGCGCCCCCAGGCGTGCCGGGTCCACCTTCATCATCGGTGTCAGCGGGAGCTCGTCGACGACGACCAGCGCGTCGGGGGCCTTGTAGTCAGAGAGCTGGGCAGCACAGTGCGCCCGCAGCGAGGCGAGGTCGGGCACATAACCCGGCGAGGCCACCACGACGGCCACACCGATCTCGCCGAGCACGTCGTCAGGCACCCCGGCGACGGCGGCCCGCGCCACCGCGGGGTGTGTCGCCAAGGCCTCCTCCACTTCGGCGGGGTACACGTTGTACCCGCCGCGGATGTAACGCTCGTGGGCACGGCCGGCCAGCTGCAGGTTCCCCTCAGGGGTCAACAACCCGAAGTCGCCGGTCGTGAGCCAGCCGTCCGCCGCCAGCACCGAGGCGGTCGCGTCCGCGTCGATCAGTTCGGCCACGGTGCGGCCGCGCCCGGGCCCCTGGCCCCAGTACCCCCGCATGACGGCCGGTGAACGCAGCATGACCCGGCCGATCGACCCGACGGCGACGGGCGCACCGTGGTCGTCGACGATGGCCAGCTCCACACCCGGCACCGGCCGGCCCACCGTGGTCGCTACCTCGTCGTCGGTGGACGTCAGCGAGGTCCCGGTCCCGAGCGAGCTCTCGGTCGAGGTGTAGCGGACGACGACCGGCACGCCGAAGCGCCGGCGCATGTCTGCGATCATCGTTGCGCTCATGCGCGCGGCGCCCGTGCTCACGACGCGCAGCGAGCTCAGGTCGGAGCGGGCCAGCTCGTCGGACGCCAGGATGAGGGCCCACTGCGTCGGCACCCCCTGGCCGACCGTGATCCTCTCCGCGGCCATGATGCGGACCGCGTCGTCGGCCCGCCACGGTGTCGGCGTGATCACCGTGGTCACTCCGTGCGCGATCTCGTCCCAGGCTCGGGTCATGTAGCCCACGTGTGCGAACGGCACGGGTGATATCCGCCGGTCGCCGGGCTGGCTGAGGACGTCGGTACCGCGGGCGACCGCGGCCAGGTTGGCGTGATCGAAGATTGCGCCCTTGGGGCGGCCGGTGGTCCCGCTCGTCCACACGACCGCGACGGGATCCTCCGCGACGAGACGGGGCCAGGACGACGGCGGCTCACCGCCCCAGGCAGTCGCCACCTCGGCCCGGGTCACCTGGGCCAGGCCCGGTGTCTCGGGGGTCGGCGCCGCTTCGGGGTCGACGACGAGCAGCACCGGTGCGGCGCGCTCGAGGACCGAGGCCACTTCGCCCGCGCCCATCCGGGGATTGATGCCCGACGTGATGGCGCCGAGGCGCTGCAAGGCGGCGTAGAGCACGGCGTAGTCGATGCAGGACGGCAGCAGAAGACAGACGACGTCGCCTTTTTGCACGCCGCGGCCGGCAAGGTAGCCGGCCACCCCGTCGGCGGCGCGGTCCCACTGGGCGAAGGTCAGCGACCGGCGCCCGCCGGCGCCGGCGGGCTCCACGTAGGCCTCGACGTCGCCGTTGACTCGGGCGGCCTCGCGCAGGACGGACACCACCGTGGCGTGCCGTTCCGGCGGGATGGCGGTGGACATGGCGGGCGGCGATGGTACCAGGGGCGCCGGACGCCCCTTGCCCGCCGCGCTCCTATGCTCATCGCGTGCTGGTGGCCCTCTGCGGCGGCGTCGGGGCCGCCCGAATGCTCTCCGGCCTGGTTCGCGTGGTGCCGGGCGACCAGATCACGGCCATCGTCAACGTCGGCGACGACATGGTCCTGCACGGCCTCTCCATCAGCCCGGACCTCGACACCGTGACCTACACGTTGGCCGGCATGGACAACCGCGAGACCGGATGGGGCGTCGCCGGCGAGTCCTGGGCGGTGATGGAGGAGCTGGCCCGCCTGGGCGGCGAGGACTGGTTCCGGCTGGGCGACCGGGACCTGGCGACCCATCTGTTCCGCACCGGCCGCCTCGCTGCCGGCCAGCCGCTCAGCGCGGTGACGGCCGCACTGTGCGAGCGCCGGGGCATCGCCGTGCACATGCTGCCCGTCACCGACGACCCCCTGCGCACCCGCGTCACGCTGGCGACCCAAAGCGACCTCGGCCCCGCGGGCACCGAGGTCGGCTTCCAGGACTACTTCGTCCGGCTCGCACACAACGTGCCGGTGCACAGCGTGCGCTTCGACGGCGCAGCCTCGGCGCGTCCCGCTCCGGGCGTCATGGACGCGCTCGCGCGTGCCGGACTGATCGTGGTCTGCCCCTCCAACCCGGTGGTCTCCATCGGCCCCCTCCTGGCGGTGCCGGGCGTCGAGGACGCGCTGCGCGCGCGCCGCCCCGACGTCGTCGCGGTCTCGCCGATCGTGGCGGGTGCCGCCCTCAAGGGTCCGGCGGACCGGATGCTGCGCGAGCTCGGCACGGAGCCGTCCGTGGTCGGGGTGGCCCGGTTGTACGCATCATGGGTGGGCACGCTCGTGATCGACGGGGCCGACGCCGCCCACGAGGCGGCGGTAGAGGCCGAAGGGGTGCGCTGTGTCGTCGCGTCCACCGTCATGAGCTCGCCGGAACGCGCCGGCGACCTCGCGAAGGTGGTGCTCGATGCCGGACGCTGACGAAATCACCGTCCTCGCCGTGCGCGGGATCGGCGAGGTGGTGCCCGGTGCCGATCTGAGCCGCGTCATTGCTGCTGCGCTGGCGCCGGAGGCGCCTCAGGGCCCGCGCCTCCAGGACGGTGACGTTCTCGTGGTGACCCAGAAGGTGGTCTCGAAGGCAGAGGGACGGCTGGTCGAGCTCGACCACGCGGACCCAGGAGCCAAGGCTGCACTGGTGGAACGCGAATCGGTGCGGGTACTCCGGCGCCGCGGTGAGCTGATCGTCAGCGAGACCCACCACGGGTTCGTCTGCGCCAACGCCGGCGTCGACCTCTCCAATGTGACCGAGGGGACCGCCGCACTGCTCCCCGAGGACCCCGACCTCTCGGCCCGGCGTC
This sequence comes from uncultured Acidimicrobiaceae bacterium, assembly GCA_963828455.1. Classification (GTDB taxonomy): domain Bacteria; phylum Actinomycetota; class Acidimicrobiia; order Acidimicrobiales; family RAAP-2; genus Bog-473. Next base: position 24,994 of record CAWHFH010000008.1, read on the forward strand.
TCCGGGCGTCGCTCGGTCATGCCCTCGGCGTCGAGGTCGGCGTGATCGTCTCCGACACGTTCGGGCGGACGTGGCGGCGCGGTGTCACGGACGTGGCGATCGGCTGCGCGGGTGTCGCCGCCATCGTCGACCTCAAGGGCACACGCGACGCAGGAGGACGCGAATTGGTGGCGACCGAGGTCTGCGTGGCCGACGAGATCGCCGGAGCGTCAGAGCTCGTCATGGGGAAGGATCGCGGCATCCCGGTGGCCATCGTGCGCGGCGTGCCGGCGGCGTGGATGCGCCCGGCCTCCGTCCGCGCGGAGATCGTGCGCCCCCCGGACGAAGACCTGTTTCGCTGAGGCGCCCTCAGTATCAGGCGAGACGGGCGCGGACGAAGTCGAGCACCGGACGGATGCCGGCGGCCAGTTCCGTCCAGGGCCGCCAGCCGAGCTGTATCGAGGCCCGCTCGATGTCGAGGCACGAGCGCAAGAGTTCGCCTTGCCGCAACGGCGCCTTTACCGCCGTCACCTCGATCCCGGCGACACCGACCATTGTCGCCAGAAGATGGTTGACCGAGGTCTCCGTTCCCGTCCCGATGTTGCATACGAGGCCGCCGCCCCGCGTGGCCGCCCGCACGAAGGCGTCGACGACGTCGTCGACGAACACGAAGTCGCGCGTCTGCTCGCCGTCCCCGTACACGGTGACTTCCTGACCGCGGAAGATGCGCTCGGCGAAAATGGCGACGACGCCGGCCTCACCATGGGGATCCTGCCGCGGGCCGTACACGTTGGCGAGGGCGAGCGCGCTGAACTCGAGCGAATGCAATTCGCGGTAGGCCACCAGGTAGTCGATGACCGACTTCTTCGAAACCCCGTACGGCGACAACGGTTGCTGCGGATGCGACTCGCGCACGGGCAGATCGTCCGGCGAGGGGTCCCCGTAGAGGGTCCCGCCACTGGCCGCGAAAACGACGCGCTCGGCCCCGGCCTGGCGCGCACCTTCGAGAACGTGCAGCGAGCCGATGACGTTGACGTTGGCGTCGTGGGCGGGCTGCGCGACCGAGACCCGGACGTCCGCCTGCGCGGCGAGATGGAAGACGAGCTCGGGGCGGCGCCGGACCATGAGCTCGGTGACCGCCGGCGCGGTGATGTCGAGATGGTGGATGTGGAGCGCCCGACCGCCGCTCTTGCGCGCATCGGCCAGGTTGGACAGCGAACCGGTTGAGAAGTCGTCGACGACATCGACCTCGTGGCCTTCCGCAAGGAGCCGGTCGACCAAGTTGGAACCGATGAAGCCAGCGCCGCCGGTCACGAGGGTGCGCACGACCGGCCTTCTTAGCCCGACACGCGTTCGCCGTCGACCACGGTGCCCGACGAGACGACCGCGTCGGCGCCGAGCACCGACACCGGACGGACGTCGCCCCGCTGTCCCACGACCGAGCGGGGACCCATGACGGATCCCGCCACCTTCGCGTCGTCCGCCACGTGGCATGCGTCCATCAACACCGAGTCGGCGACGACGGCCCCGGCGGAGACGACGGTGCCGCGACCGAGGATGCTGTGCTCCACGCGCGCACCGGATTCGACCACGCAACCGGCGAAGATCACGGCCGGCCCGAAGACATCACCTGAAACGACGCTCTCGCCCTCCACGAGCACGCCCCGCTCGCTGTCCACGAGGTCCGAGGCAAACTTTGGACCGCGTTTCCCCGCCAGGTAGTCGAAATTGGCCTCGAGGTATGCCGCGGGCGTTCCGGTGTCGAGCCAGTACGAGTCGTCCGACCGGGCGAAGAGGTTGCCGTCGCGCACCATGGCCGGGAAAGTCTCGCGCTCGATCGAGACCCGGCCACCCACGGGGATCCGCTCCAGCACCGAAGGCTCGAGCACGTACGTCCCGGCATTGATCTCGTTCGTCGGCGCCTCGTCACGCGGCGGCTTCTCGACGAACGAGGTGACCCGGCCCTCAGAGTCCGTGGGCACCACGCCGAAGGCAGAGGGATCGGCGACCGGATGGAGCGCAATGGTCCCCTCCGCCCTGCGGTCGCGGTGGAACTCCATCAGGCCGGTGAGGTCCATGTCGGTGAGCACGTCGCCGTTCACCACGACGAAGGTGTCGGAGATGCCGGCGAAGGTCGCGGCGAAGCGCACGGCCCCGGCCGTGTCGAGGGGCTCGGGCTCGACGGCATAGGTCAGCGCGACCCCGGCGGCCCGGCCGTCCGGGTACGCCTCCGTGAAGGCGTCGGGAAGGTAGCCGAGGGAGAGGACGGCCTCGTCCACGCCGTGCTCAGCGAGGTGGCCGAGCACGCGCTCGATCATCGGCACGCCGACGATCGGGAGCATCTGCTTGGGAGACGTGAAGGTGAGGGGACGCAGCCTCGTTCCCTCGCCCCCGACGAGGACCACCGCCTTCATTACTTGGTCGTCGTGGTGGACGAAGGCTTCGTCGTTGTCGTCGACGGCGCCGTGGTCGTCGTCGTCGTCGACGGTGCTGTGGTCGTCGTCGCAGCCGTCGAGCTCGTCGTTGCCGACGGCGTCGAGGTCGTGGTCGCCGACGCCGTCGTGGTCGTGGTGGTGGCGACGGGCTGGTTGCCCGCGAGGACTTGGAGCAAGGCCGTGATCGTCGAGCCGGGAGGCTTGGGCAACGTCGTGCCCGACGGGACGAAGCCGACAGTGATCAGCTGGCGGTTGAGGAACTTCAGGTCGGCCGGCTTCGCCGAGTTGACTCCGTTGGTCTGAACCAGCTGGTTGTTCTTCGTCTGAGTGGTGACGACCCACCACCGGGCCACCACCTCGCCCACCTTGCCCGCGTCGGGCGTGCCGGCGGCGCACTTCTCGCCGTTCTTGTATCCGGGCACCTTGGCGGCCGGGAACTTCAGCGTGGTGTTGGTCAGAGTGAGGCCCTGGTACTCGCTGGCGAACTTGCCCACCGTGGCGTTAGCTCCGGCCTCGCTTGCCTTTTTGGGCGCGATCAGCAGGACGCCGTTGCCCGTCGTCGTCAGTCCCGAGGTCGAGCTGGCGGGCGACGCCGTCAGTGCGGGCTGCGTGGTGCCACAGATGTCGAAGGAGATGGCGGCGTGCCACGTGGTGCCCACGGTGGGTGGGGTGGCGGTCGGGGTCTGGTTGTAGTGGTACTTGGCGATGGCGACCGAAGCCAGCCCGACCAGGACGATCACGACCAGGGCGGCATACCAATTCACCGGCATCTGGCCGCGATAGGTGGCGCCACCACCCGTGGCGGCGGCGCGTGCGACCGACTTCCCAGAGGAGCTTCTCGCCATGGCGGGACGCCACCCTACAGCCTGGCCGGTACCCCTCCCGGCGCAGGCCACCGGCGGAGAAGCTCTCGGTACAGCTCGGTCGTCTCGGGCCCGACGGCGTCGGTGTCATCTGTGTCCCACGGCCCGAACGGGGCCCGCGTCCCTTGGGCGGCCACGAGCAGCTGCGCCATGGCGGATCGCATCCCGGTCCGGTTCCCTTGGGCGGCCAAGGCGAGCATGAGCGATCGGTAGAGGCGCTCGTCGTAGGGGCTGACGACGAGGCCGCGTCGCACCAACCACTCGGCCTCGGCGGGCCGCGCCTCGCGCCGAAGGCACTCGGCCGCTTGCAACACGGTGTGCACGACCAGGGCCTCGACGCGCGCGTGGGTTCCGTCGAGGATGGCCCAGTCCGCCCGGCGCAACCCGCCGAACAGTGGGCCGCGCAAGAGCTGGGCGGCATCGATCCACGCCTCGCACGTATGCGACCGTGCCAGTGCCGCAAAGCGGTCGACGTCGGTGACGACCGACGGGTGCAGCCGGAGCGGCGACCCGCAGGGCAGGCGCGGGGCGCCGTCCGCTGTACGACCCAGAGCCCGGCGGGCGTCAGACGCGGTGGAATGCACGGTGGCCGAGGACACGGGCCGGTCCGGCCACAGCGCCAACGACCACTCGCCGTGGCGGACACCCTCGCGGTGGAACGCGAGATACACGACCAGCTCGCGTGCCGCGGCGCGACGGAAGGAGAGTGGCTGGCCGGACACCGAGACGGGACCAAGGACCGCAACCTCAACAGCTTCGTGCGTCACCGGGGGCGAACGGTCGGGCGTACTGCGGCCGTACGCTCTATTCTTCGGATGGGTTGACGTGCGACCTTCCGTGGCTACCCCACCGGTCTCTGGATTTTGTGACAAGTCTCAGCTTCAGGCGGCGATCCCGAGCCGAGCGTTGCTGACGTAATGGCCGAGCACGTGCTCGATCGCACCCAGGGCGCGACGAAGCTCGACTGGTGCCGGCCGGTGGTTGATCGACCTCGAGGAGCGGGCCGAGCAGGAGCGCGCGCCTTGGTATGAAGGCGGCGACGCGGATGCCCTCGGGGGTGAGGACATAGGAGTTCGTGCGGGGTGCTCGCTCGATCGGGCCGTGGAGCCGGAGGCGGCGAAGGTCATAGCTCATCTGCGGAGAGCTGTAGTCCCGACCGAGGAGTCCGGCAACGTGCCCGCGAAGGTTTCGGGCCTGGAGAACGTTGGCCTCTTCACCTTCGAGTGGTCAGGCTGAGTCCGCTGACCGTCACGTAGCCTTGAGAGGCGCTCGGGAGGGAACCCTTGAACGAGACGGCAAGAAGCACGCGATCGAGTCCGCGCTCCAAATGAACGGGCACGGTCCAGGTTCGGTCCTTCGGCAACGGGTAGACCACTCGATCCCCATCGAAACGCATCACCAGTGCCACCGACTTTGGTTCAGCGATCCCCGAGATGGCTGTCACGTGCATGTCGAGGTCGTAAGAGCGGTTGGACGGGGCCACGATGTCAACTTCGTCGTTATGTTGGACGAGCCAGAACGGGCTTCGTCCAGGGTCCAGCGTTCCCGTGCTGCCCAGGCTTTGGGGGTAAGGGGCTTCAGCCACGATGATGCGCACAATGTCCGGATGCCCAGTGAACATCGTCAAGACGGTCGGAAACCAACTCGTGGCGTCTTCGAGGGCGTTATATGTGCTCGGACTACCCGTGCGGAGCCAGTCGTAGTACCCCGTCACTGAAATCGCCAGCCCGACGACAGACGCATACACCAGCAGTGCAGCGCCGATGATGGCGATTGGACGTCCGATCGTGTTGTGCTGGGAGAGAACCAACCAGATCAGCAATCCAGCCAGAAGTAGGATGGTCGAGAAATCGACCTCGTACCTCATGGTGATCCCGATCGCCATCGCCAGACTCAGTAAGACACCACCTCCGGTGGCGACCAACACGTAGACGACGTGTCGGAATTCCGCCTGCGGGAAACGCCTGAGAGCCCACGGAGCGGCAAATAGAAACAAGAGGATCGGCGTCGTAACGAGGATCCCACCCAGCAATTCGACTTGAATGTTCGCAAGGTTGACGACATGACCGTCGGGATTCGGCCACGACGGAGTAAGCGCAACGAAAGGAAAGGCGAAGGAAAGCCGTATCGGCTGAAAGAGATAGTGCAGGAGCCCGGGGCCGATAAGGGAGAAGCTGAGCAACGACTCTCGCGACTGGTCGATTCCAGCAAGGGCGTAACGCTGACCGAATTCGAACACGGAGTTGAATCGTGCGTAGTTGTACGCCAACAAGAGCAGAACGATGCATGCGAACGGCCCCGTCACGACAGCAAAGGAAACGAGGCGGTCGTCCCATCTGCGAAGACGATCACGCTTCATCAAGCCCAACGTGACGAAGACCACCGGGATTCCGAGAAGTGCGAGATCTGGCCTGCCGCCCATTGCCAGGCCTGCACACGCGCTCCCGCACGCGAGTCGCAACATGCCGAGACGTCCTCCAAGAAAGCCCGTAGCGAGGAGATAGAGGCTCGCCATTGCGAAGCAGTAGCCGGAGGCGACTGCCACCTCGTAGACGTCCGGCCGGCGTAGAAGGAAAGGGACCACGCTCCCCAACGCCAGGGCAATCCCGCCGAGAGTGACCCGCCAGAGTCGAGCCTTCGTCAGGTAGGTAGTGACGAGAAACGACCAAAGGGCAAGGGCGAACCCAAGTCCGATGATTCCGTAGAGACATACAGCGAGATAAGCCTGAAGTTGAGGTAAATGCAGCAGCGACCAAGGCGCGTACAAGGTGACGACGGGAGTTGGGCCCCATGACAGGTAGAAGTGGCCATGGTAATAGCTCAGATCGTGGTGGACGCCATTAAGGCCCTGGTACGGCGCATTCAACAAAGGGTTGTACGGATTAGAGAGGGCAACAAGTCCGCGAGGCGGTTGAGTGGGCAGGTAGAGATGACCATGCAGGAAGCCGGTCGCTAGTTGGTTGTAGTCGAGACCTGTTGCCTCCTGGGTGGCGTGTTTGCCGTTGCTCACCGCCGTCCACAGGTAGACGAAACTCGCGATCGCAAAGGCGCCCACGAGGTTGCGCCTGCGCTGGGCGTCGCCGGGGTCGGCACCGGATCGGGGATATGGAGACGGCTCAGCGCATATCGCCTCGTCTGCAACGCAATGCGCCGACCGAGTCGAGCCGAGCACCCGCCGATCGACCTAGATTCGGCTGCAGCGGTTGAGGAGGTCGTCGACCAATGGCACACGGGCGCGACGAAAGTTTGGCGTAATCGTCGCTGACGACGGCACGGGGCCGAAGTGTAGCCTCAGGGTCCCGACGATCGGGGAAACTGCCTCGACTCAACAGATACTTCTGCCTGGTCTCCTTGTTGTTTTCAGGCTCCGGATTTCGCACGAGGTTCAAGCGACTCACGATGTCGGACATCGGTGAAGCACTTGCTCAAGCAGTGATCGATGGTGGCGACGGCGCGACGTACATCGAAGGCGCCCTCGCGGCCGGGTGCTCTGCTCCGATGCCAGTCATCCAGAGAAGATTGGGTCGTCTCGACGCAACCGTGACCGACGAGATCGTTTGCCGCAGTGGCGCAGGTGTAACGATCCCAAATAGACGGGACGGCATATTTCAGGATTCTGGGACGCCGATGCAAGGGGATGTCGGCCGTGGATTCGGCCAAATACTGCGTCAGCACCGTGCTGATCAGGCCGTACGTTCCGAGGAGTGACCCCAGGCGACATCCGTGCAGATCGAGCTGCTCGTCGGCAGAGGTGGAAGACGGTCGTCGAACTGACCGAGGCCGTTGCCCACTACATCGAGATCTTCAGGTCCGGCCCCGCCGGAGGCTTCCTTCAAGGTCAGGGCTAAGGGGTGAGGACTCGTTCCTGGTTGACCATCGAGTAGAGGGCATACCCGGTCAAATCCAGCTCCCGGAATCCCCGGGGCTTACGGGCCTTGATGAACACGCCGGGGTCGGTGGGTTCATCCTCCTCGAGGAGGTCGATCTCGCAGTCGGCGAAGATCACGCGCATGTCAGCGGGAGAGAACCGCCAGTAATCGGCCGGGTAGTCGTGCACCGGAAAGCCCTCGGAGCGGGTAGTCAAAACCAAGACACCTCCGTCCGAGGTGACCGTCTTTAGGTTGTGGATCACTCGTCGCCAGTCGGCGACGTGCTCCAGCATCTCCGTCGAGATGACGACATCAAAGGCTCCGGGCGAGAACTTGGTCGCCAGATCGCTGGCATCACAGGTGAGGTCGACGCCGGGTCCGTCCACGATGTCGACGCCCAGATACTCCGCGGGACGTAGAGGCTCCACAATGGTGCGGGCGGAGCCGTTCACGTCGCAAGCACCCACCTCTAGGACGCGCTTGCCTCGCACCACCCGCCGGGAGAGAGCCCTCTCGACGAAGTTGAGACACTGTTGGTTGCACATCACGACGGAGTCTTTCATGTCGCCTCACCACCGCGTCCCCCTGAGCCTTGCGTTCGCCTCCGGAACCGGAGGTATCACCTCGATCTTCGAGTCGACTACAGCCCAGGCCTCACCGTGGGGGCGGAGGGACTCGAACCCTCACTGGAGACGGTTTAAGCGCCCTGCCTCTGCCAATTGGGCTACACCCCCGGGCACCCATTCTTGACCCTGCATGGCATGCCCACGAGGATGTTCGCGGAAACCGGGACCTCGTGGGGCTTGAATCCGAGTCGCTGGCGATGTCGAAGATCTGCTCCATCGCCACTCGGGCATCCGTCACCTGCCCCTGGAGGTGTGACGCGTCGCCGTCCTGATCAGCGACTTCCGGGCAGCGGTCGGTAACGCTCCAGCACCGCCAACTCACGGTCACGCGGTGCAAAGACGAGCCCGCTGTTCGCACCGAACATCATCGTGGCGCGCTGGGCTCGATCCCACTGGCGCCACTCGCCGATGCCCTCGTGCGACGGGTCGCCTCGGGTGGCAAAGGTCAGCCACGCCATCTGCATCTGGCGAGAGAGGGTCTCCGCCGAGGGCCCCTCGCCCGAGAACATCTGCACGACAGGCACGTGCACCGCCCCGAACACGAAGGGCAGCTCGAGGGCATGGGTCGAGCCCAGCAGGCCGTCGAAGGCCGGTGATTCCCAGTCGAAGAGGTAGACGTAGGCCCTGCCCCCATTGGCCTGATGCGCGGCGGCCAGTCGCAGGCTGGGCCAACGGAAGACGATGTCCGTGCCCGCGGCCACCCAGACGTCGTTGACCTCGACCCGTTCGCCCCGCGCCTGCCGGGCCTCGCGGTAGGCCCCGATCATTTCGAGCGGCGGTATGTCCGGCACCGAGTTGGCGACCCAGCGCTCCAGTCCCTCTTCGTCCATGGCGAAGAGCGCCGGGTTCCCGAGCCCGAACAGCGTGAGCTCATCGCGGTTCGTGCCGATGACAAGGTCGACGCCCGAGGCGGCGCCTGCAGCGATGGCCGCGAGGGGATCGATCGGCAGAAAGGCCCCGTCGACCGTGGGCAGGAAGGGCAGAGGGACCAGTCCCGGGTCCGGGCGCCTCTTGGCCAGCTCCGCCGTGGCGGCGACGAGCTCCGTCGACGGAATGTCCTCGAACGACGCGCGGTCACACGACGCGACACCCAAAATCGACGGCGAGACGCTCACCGGCGCGCTCGGCTTCCTCCACGGTGTGCACGTGCACTCCGCCGCTCTGCACGATGGCGCGTCGGAAGAGGCCTCGGGCCGCCGGACAGCCCAACAGTGCGGCCACACTGAAGCCGCCCGCAGACTCCCCGAAGATGGTGACGTTGTCGGGATCGCCACCGAAGGCCGCGATGTTCTCGCGCACCCAAGCCAACGCGGCAACCTGGTCCTGCATGCCCCAATTGCCGACCAGGCCGTCCTGATCGGCGAGCCGCCGGTGCCCGAGGAAGCCCAGCGCACCCAGGCGGTAATTGATCGTGACCACGACGGCGTCCCCGTTGCGGACGAGATTGCCACCCCGGTAGAGGAACACCGAGCCACTCCCCGATGTGAAGCCGCCGCCGTGGATGAACACCATGACCGGCCGGCGGCGCTCTGGGTCGAGGTCCGGCGTCCAGACATTGAGGAAGAGACAGTCCTCGCTCTGCGGTTCCGATGCATCGGGATCGGAGGGGCTCGTGATCCCGGGAACGACGGTGGATTGCGGCGCGATGGCCCCGAACGTGGACGCGTCCCTGACCGTCTCCCACGGCTCTGCGGGCAGCGGTGGGCGCCAGCGCAGAGGACCGACCGGTGCACGCGCGTACGGCACACCCGAGAACGACCACAGGTCGCCACGCCAGACACCCCGCAACCGACCTTGAGTTGTGTCGACGACCCCCTTCACGCATCGTGACCCTAGGGACGCCCGCCGTCCGAAGCAATCGAAGCGAACGTGACCAGCGCGCGAACTGCGCTCGCAACCGAACGGCGACGCACACCATGCCCAAAATGCCACGTCAGAGCCATTACGATCTCCCGGGTGCGCGCAGTGAGATGTCGGCTTACTGTCCGCGGGGTCGCTCCGGCCACGCGTGTCGCAATCGTCGCGGGGATGTTCGGCGCGCTGCTTGCGCCTCTCCTTGCCGCCGAAGCCGGCGCCACACCCACCCCGACAACGCTGCCGGGGCCGGCCCCGAACCAATCGCAGATCAACACGACCCAGTCCAAGGTGTCGCAGATCGAGAGCACCCTGACTCAGGAGGAGCAGCAGACCTCCATTCTCGACGACAAGTACAACACGGCCGAGCAGAACCTGCAGGACGCACAGAACCAGCTGCAGGCGCTCGCCGCCAGCCTGGTCAAGGCCAAGAACCAGGTCGCGGTGGACAAAAAGCTGGTCTCGTCCGATGCGGTGGCCGCCTATGTGTACGGAACGCCCGCGAGCGGCTTCACGTCTTACTTCTCCTCGTCCGCCACGATGAACCAGGCGCGCAATCAGTACACCGACCAGATTGTCGGCAACCTGACCAAGGACGAGACGGCGCTCGAGAGCTCGGAGGCGAAGCTCCAGAACGAAGAAACGCAGCAACAGTCCGTCGCCGCGCAGGCGCAGACCGAGGCCGCGCAAGCTAAGTCGCTCGCATCCGCCAACGAGCAAGAGGCAGCTGCCGCGAAGGCCACCTTGAATCAAGTGCAAGGGCAACTGGCCCAGGAGGTCGCGCAGGCCGCGATCGTGGAGGCACAGCAGGAAGCAGCTGCCGCGGCGAAAGCCGCGAGCGCGGCGCAGCAGCAACAGGCGGCTGCCGCCGCCCAGGCCGCTGCCACCGTGGCCGGTGCGGTCGGCGGTTCGGGCAGCGGCGCGGCGGCAACCACTGCCGCGAACGGCGCGGCCACCTACGTGGGCCCGGTCGGTGGAACGGGGTCAGGCAACGGGCAGCAGATGGCCGCCGTCCAGGCCGCGGTGTCGCAACTCGGCGTGCCCTACGTCTTCGGGGGCGAGCAGGCCGGCGTGGGCTTCGACTGCTCCGGCCTCGTGCAGTGGGCCTGGCGACAAGCCGGGGTCTCCATTCCCCGGACCACCGAGACCCAGTGGCCGGCGCTCACCCATGTTTCGCTGACCGCCCTCGAGCCTGGTGACCTGCTCTTCTATTACAATCTCGACGGCGACAGCCAGGTCGATCACGTCGTCATGTACACGGGCTCAGGTCCTTACGGCGCCGACACCGTGATCCAGGCGCCCTTCACCGGCAGCACCGTCTCCTACTCGCCGATCTTCACCGCGGGCCTGATCGGAGCCGCCCGCCCCTGAGGGTCCCGACCTCCCCTTGGTGCTCGGCGGGAGCCGCCTCGCCGCTCGGTACGATGATCCGATGGCGAGTGAGCGCCAAGCCGTCGGCGAAAAGAACCGGACCACGGCCATCGTGCCCCTCCGCGTGACCACCGCCGACACCGAGGAGATCGAAGACCCCCGGCTGTCCGACGTCGACGAGTGGGGCCGCTCCGAGCGCACGCGAGCCCTGGCTCGAGCCCTCTACGAGCCGATGTACTCGAGGTGGTTCCGCACCGAGTGGGAGGGACTCGAGAAGATCCCCGACGCCGGCGGCGCCCTCCTCGTCGCCAACCACGCCGGTGCCATCCCTTCCGATGCTCCCGTCATCATGCACGGGATCGAGAAGGAGCTGGGGCGCCCCTTGTACGGCATGGCCGACTACTTCTTCCGGTCCGTCCCGGTTGTCGGCACGCTGTGGGCTCGCGCCGGCGGTGTGTCTGCGCGCCCGGCGAACGCCTACCGACTCCTGAAAGAACAGGATCAGCTTGTTCTTGTCTTTCCGGAAGGAACGAAAGGCCCGTCGAAGTCGTACACGGACCGCTACCAACTGCGTCGGTTCGGTCGCGGCGGCTTCGTCGAGATCGCGATGCGGGCCGGTGTGCCGGTGATCCCGATCGCCGTCGTGGGCTCGGAGGAAGCGATGCCCATCGTGTTCCGACTGCCGACTCTGGCCAAGGCGCTCGGGGTGCCGTACTTCCCGGTGACGGCAAACTTGCTCGCGCTGGGCCCGCTCGGCGTGGTGATGCCATTCCCGGCAAAATTCAAGCTGCGCGTGCTTGACCCGGTGCATTTCAACGTTCCACCCGACCAGGATCGCTACTCGAAGAGCCGCATCATGGAGGAGTCCGAGCGGATCCGCACCCAGCTCCAGGAGGCGGTGTACGACATGCTGCGGGACCGGCGCAGCGTCTGGTTCGGATGAGCAGCCGGGTCCTCGTCACGGGAGCGGACACCTTCTGGGGTGGCCGGATGACCCAGGCACTCGAGAACGACCCGAGCGTCGACGTCATCCTCGGGATCGGCACCCACGCGCCGTTGGTGCCGTTCGAGCGCGCCGAGTTCGTGAGATCGGACCAGAACTACTCCATCCTCAACCGGATCGTGAAGGCGACCCAGGTCGACACCATCCTTCACACGTTCATGATCACGAACTCGACCACCGTGCCGCGACGCGCCATGCACGAGATCAACGTGATCGGGACGATGAACCTTCTGGCCGCAGCCGGCGCTGCCGGCTCGTCCGTCCGCCACATCGTCGTGAAATCGTCAACGTTGGTCTACGGATCCGCGGCCAGCGACCCGAACACGTTCCAGGAAAACACGGTCAGGACCAGCGCGGTCAAGCACAGTGTGGAGCGCGCGCTTGTCGAGGCCGAGGGGTTGGTCCGGGATTTCTCGGAAGACAATCCCGCCACCAAGGTGACCGTCCTGCGATTTGCCAACGTGCTCGGCACCCACCTGACGACGCCGATCAGTCGCAACCTGGCGCGACCGGTTTGCCCGGCGGTCTTCGGATTCGACCCTCTCCTCCAATTCCTCGAGGAGGACGACGTCGTCCGGGCGCTATTGCACGTGACGCGCGGCGGCATCCAGGGTCTGTACAACGTCGCCGGGGACGGCAGGCTCCCATGGAGCGAGGTAGCCAGCATCTGCGGCACCCGGCTCGTGCCGTTGTCGCCGTGGAGCCCACTCAAGATCCGCCCCTTGGCACGCCTGTTCGACCTCCCTCCCGAACTCGAGGATCTCCTGCGCTACGGACGCGGCGTCGACACGCGGCGCTTCGCATCCACCGGCTTTACCTACACCTCCACGAGCGCCGGCGCCGTACGGAAGTTCATCCGCGCCGAACGCCTGCGCCGTCAGTCCGGGCGTACGCCGGCGTCATACACCTACGAACACGATGTGGAACAGTTCTTCCGCCATTCGTCTTCCATCGTCGGCACCGGCCAGGTCTGACTCAATCGGACAACCACTCGGCGGCGAACTCGGTCTCGCGCTCGGCCCACTCCTCGGCCGTGATCCCGTAGCGCACGTGGTCCTCCCAGACCCCGTCGATCTCGAGGTATCGCAGCGCGACACCTTCTTCGCGGATCCCGAGCTTCTCGACCACACGCCGGCTGGCCAGATTCCGAGGGATGATCGAGATCTCGACACGATGCAGCGAGATCGCCTCGAAGGCAAAGCGAAGTGTCACCACGACCGCCTCGGGAACGAGGCCCCGTCCGGACAGGGCCTCGTCGATCCAATAACCGACGAATCCGCTCTGGAAGGGCCCGCGCTGGATCGATGACAGCGTCACTTCCCCCGCGAAGCGCTCGCCGACGAAGATGCCGAAGCCGTAGCCGGTGCCGAGATGCCGTTCGCGCTCCCTGATGCCGCAACGGGCGGCGAAACTGGGGCGATCCTCCGAGGGAACCGGCGCGCCCTTGGGCCGGGGTTCCCAGCGCAAGAGCCAGTCGGCGCAGCGTGTCCGCACCTCGTGCCAGGCGGGAAAGTCGTCTTCGGTGAGTGAGCGCAGCACGACCCGCCTGCCGCGCAGTTCGAGCGGCGCATGTCGGACTGCCCGGGCGGCGCTCACTGAGCCAACACCTCCCTCAACGCGGCGAGGAGGGTCACGACGTTCCGCCGACGTGCCGTGTTGCCCATGCAGCCGATGCGCCAGATCTGTCCCGCCAATTGGCCGGCGCCGGCCCCGATCTCGATGCCGTAGTCCGCGAGGAGCCGGCCGCGACACGCTGCGTCATCGATTCCATCCGGCACCTTGACGGTCGTGAGCTGCGGCAGCCGATGACCCGGCTCGACCAGCAACTCGAGTCCCAGGACCTCGAGGCCGGTCTGCAGCTCTTTTCCGCACGCCGCATGGCGCTGCTGGACTTCGGCGATGCCCTCGTCGAGGAGGACACCGAGCCCGGCGTGCAGGGCTGCCACCATGGAGACCGGCGCCGTGTGGTGGTACACCCGTCCTCCCCCCGCGCCGTCCTGCACGTAGCGAGCGAGCAGATTGAGATCGAAGTACCAGCTCGGTGGCCGCGGGACGATCCGCTCCAGCGCCCTGGGCGAGACCGTCAGCGGTGCGAGGCCGGGCGGGACACCGAGGCACTTCTGGGTGCCGCTGTACGCGATGTCCACCGACCAGTCGTCGACGGCCACCGCGATGCCGCCCAGCGACGTGACCATGTCGACGAGGAGCAGGGCATCGCCCTTCCGGCTCCCGAGGGGCTCGATGTCGTTGCGCACGCCGGTGGAGGTCTCTGCGTGCACGACGGCGATGATCGAAGGCGACGGGTGCGCTGACAGCAGCCGGTCGGGGTCGATGGCTTGCCCCCAGGGAGCGTCGATCCGTATGACATCGGCGCCGAGACGGGTCGCAACTTCGCACATGCGCTCGCCGAAGACGCCGTTCACCCCAACGACAATGGGATCACCCTGCCGCAGGAAATTGAAGAACGAAGCCTCCATGCCAGCGGATCCCGTTCCGCTGATCGGTAGAGTCAGCGGATTTGCGGTGGCAAAGACGCGACGGAGGCGGTCATTGGTGTCGTCGAGGAGAGCCAGAAACTGCGGGTCAAGGTGCCCGAGGACGGGCCCGGCCAGCGCCATCGTGACTTCGGGATAGGGGTTCGAGGGTCCCGGCCCCATGAGCAAACGCTCGGTCATCCCCATGGGCGCATGGTGACAGGTCCTCGCTCACCAGCGCCAGCGCGGCTGGCGGCAGCGGTTGGATAAATTGCCGGAGTGAACCGGGTCCTGTTTGCCCCAAGGACCCTCCCGGCCTTGCGGCCCGACGTGGCCGAAGACCCCATCGCATACGACACGTGGGTGCGCCAGCGCGCTGCCGAGAGGTTGCGTAGCGCTAAGACCCCGCCGCAGACCCGCTTGCTTCACGTGGTGATGGTGATCGACGGAGCTCCGCCCAGCGAGACCAACGAATCGCTTGTCGCGCTGGGGGTTCAGACGAGTACGCAATGGAAGCTCACGGTGGTGGCAGCCCAACCGTGGCAGAAACAAGTCGCCACGCTCCTGACCGGCTCGGGCGTCCGCAGGCCTATGCAACTGGTGGAAAGTACGGCCGACACAGATCCGGGCGATTTGTTCGTGGCAGGGCTGCTCGCGGCTGGGGGCGACGATGTCGCGCTCCTCTTTCCGGGTGACGTGTGGCCGCCGGACGCAGTGGGCATCCTCTCGTCTTCGCTCCTCCCGGAGAGTGTGGTCTACGCAGACGAGGACAATCTCGGCGTCGACGGTCGACACTTCTCGCCACGGCTCAAACCGGACTTCTCACCCGAATTCCTTCTGCACTCGAACTACATGGGTCGACCGCTGGCAATTTCTGCGGGAGTCGTGCAGCGACTGCCAGCGGCGGTGGCGGAGTCCTCCGCCACGCGGGAGCACGATCTTGCCCTCAGGGCTTGCGCGGTGGCGAGCGCGGTCCGACACGTCCCTGAGGTTCTGTGTCACCGCAGGATTGCTCCCGGTCGTGCCAGAACCGACGCGGGGAGGGATGCCCGACACATCCTCAAGGCATTGGACCGACAGACAACGAGCGCCGAGGTCGGTCCGGGACCGGTGGCAGGTACGTTCCATATTCGGCGTCCCATGCGCTCCCTGCGGACAGCGAGCGTCATCATTCCATTCCGAGACGAACCGAGGTACCTGCGCGCATGCATCGACTCCATCGAGCGGACCAAGGGAGGTGTCCACCACCGGTACATCCTGGTCGACAACGGTTCGGTTCAACCGGAGACGACAACCTTGCTGGAACGGCTCCTCGCCCGGCCCGAAGTCGCGGTCGTTCACGACGCCCGACCCTTCAACTGGGCTGCTCTCAACAATGCAGCTGCTACTACTGCCGAAGGTGATGTGCTCGTCTTCTTGAACAACGACATCGAAGCTCTCTCTGAAGGGTGGCTTGACGCGCTCTGTGCCCAATTGGAGCAGCCAGACGTCGGCGCGGTGGGAGCGCGCTTGCTGTATCCCGACCGTCGGGTCCAGCACTGTGGCGTGGTCATCGGCCTCGGAGGAGCGGCGGGGCACCTGTTCGTCGGATTGGACGAGGCCGCACCGGGATACCTGGACCTGGCGGTGACGGCGCGAGAATGTTCCGGCGTGACTGGAGCGTGTATGGCAACACGCCGAGACACCTTCGAGCAACTCGGACGGTTCGACGAGTCACTCGGGATCGACCTGAACGACATCGACTACTGCCTCCGACTTCAGCGGGCCGGCCTCCGCGTGCTCTACGAGCCTGGCGCCGAGCTGATCCACTATGAATCCCCCAGCCGGGGGACCGCAGGCGACGTCAGGGATATCGTGCGGTTCGTTAAGCGCTGGGAGACGAACATCGTGGCCGGCGATCGCTTCCTGAACCCCCATCTGACCCGCAGGGACTCATCGTGTGCCCTACGTGACCCCGGCGAAGACGAGTGGTGGCAGCGTTGGTATCGCGGCCTATCCAATTTGTGAGGACAACGATGGACCAAGAACCGCCGCGGATGTTCCGAGCTCCCACTGACCCACCGGGACCGCTCCCACCACTGCGCGCAGACGAGTCCATGGTTAAACTCCACACCGAGTGGGCTCGCATGCACGAGCCATCAATCTCCAGGCCCTTGGGTTCTCGATTGCTGGCCCGGGCCCGGGCAGTCAGATTGCGGCTCAGTTATGCCGTCAACGATAGGTACATCGGAGACGTGGTTCGGGCCGTCGATGCAATCGCTCTTCGCTGTGACGAATTGTCCGAACGTTTAACGCAACTGTCGACTGTCACAGATGACCTCGCTAGTTCCGTCAGTGAGGAGGTCACTGAGTTGCGGAGCATCGTCGAGCAACTACGTCGTCACAATCAGAGCACCCCGCAATCGTCAGACCGGTGACGCGGCCCGAGGTGACGATCCTTAGTGCCTCGTGGAAGAAGCGAGAGTCTGAACTCGCATACGTGACCCGCTCAGTGGCTGGCGCAGCATCCCGCTGCGCCAGGCTAAAGGTGTTCATTCAATCTGAGAGCGGAGGTATCGAAGCAGACGGTGCGTTCGACGTCGTCGGCATCCGAGCGAAGGACGGCTGGCCCGGACTCGATTCCGAGCGCTGGAGCCAACGACCAAGTGCCAGTTCGATTTGGATCATCGATGAGCCGAGTCAAGACGCGATTGCTCTCCTCGAAACCTTGGGGAGGGAGAACGCAGTGTTGACGATTGGATCATCTGAAGATGTGCCCGACCGGTCCCTGCCCCGCCTACTCATGACCCCTTCTTCGTCCGAGAACTCAAAGGCATTTGGCCCGTACGTGCCGGTCAACCCCTTGGCCGGGGCCTACCGGCACACGGGGTTCGGCTTCACCAGCTATATCCTCGTTCTGACTGACCGGTCCGGAATTCCCTCCGTTGAGCACCCCACACCCAGCGTCGCATGGCTCACCTCCAGGTTTTATGGCGAGTACGTCATCTCCGTCGAAGACGGGCGTGCCGCGGCGTGGAAGGGCCGGGCCTTGCGCGGCGTGATCGACGTGCATACCCGCACTGATCTTTGGCGTCTCATCGCGCATGCCCGGGTGATGATTGACCTTCGTCCCGGGCGCATCATCGCACGTGAGTGCATCGAAGCATTGCGTTTCGGGACTCCGATAGTGGTTCCTGCAAACTCGGTCGCCGCAGAACACGCTCATAGTGGCGGCGGACGCACCTATGACGATGTAGGAGGGTTGCTCGAGGCGGTCGAGCCCTTGCTTCACGAACCTACGAGGGAAGGCGCCTCTCGCCGGGGACTCGAATACGCCGCCTTCTATGCCGATCCACGAGCCTCGGTCGACCAAATGGCCAGACTCCTTCAAGGGATGTAGCGAACGAGCCTCAGACCGCCCAGCCTCCAGCGGCGGCGGGCATAAGCATCCGGGTGACCAAACCGAACACACAACCCACCGTTTGCCCCACTGGATGAGGAGACCGCCATGGGGAATGTGTCCAGTTACTGGTCAAGCACGTGACGTCAAAGTGCGGATCAGTGCACGGTCTGAGCTGGTTCTTCGCGCGGTTCTCCCGAGCTGCTCGAAAACTTACCTGAATCTCGCGGAGCTGGTTCTTCGGTGACGTGGCGAGGGTGCTACCAGCGCGTCTCCAGTCAGCGGCGATCGGAGAGGTGCGGAAATCCCGCCTCATGACATTGCGAGACTACATGTGGTGTCGCTTCGAGTCAGATTCGGGTTGAAATACGGATCTCCATCGGCGAGATACCGAGCGTAGGCTCGAAGCGACTGGCGAACGTCGTTCTCCGGAGGTTGTCGATTTCGGGTAGCTGCTTCGCGATGAATCAAGCGACAGAACGGATTCATCACGTTCGACCATCCGGCTTCGATCAGGCGGAGGCAGAGGTCGACGTCTCCCCCGCATATCTGGAAGCGCTCATCGAAGCCTCCGATACTCTCGAACTTTTCATGCGCGACCATAAGACATGCGGCGGTGACAGCTAGGACGTTTCTGACCCAATAGGAGGGTCCGGCGGGTGTGACGGCGTCGGGATGAAGATGGCCCCATGGATGCTCTGCGAATCCTCCAATGCCGATCACGACACCAGCGTGCTGCACTGAGCCGTCCGGATAGAACAATCGTGCTCCGACCGCGCCGATGTCTGGTCGTTGTGCGTGCTCTGCCAAGGTCTCGATCCAGCCTCGGTGGAGCGATTCCGTATCGTTGTTCAAGAACAGAAGCAACGAACCTGCGGCCTTCTGTGCTGCCCAGTTGTTGAGCCGCTGAAAGTTGAAGGGCTCATCGAATTCAAGAACCCTGGTCCAACTCCACCGACGATCCCATCTCTCCATCGCGTCAGATGTCTCTTTCTCCTCGCTCCGATTAGAGACGAGCAGCACCTCCATCGGGAGCACCGGCTCCGATGCGGCCAGGCTGTTGAGGCATGCGTCCGTAAGCTTCGATTGATCCCGAAACGGGATGACGATCGAGACCAGCTCTTCTCGGATCGGATACCGAACCCGATGGGCCGTCGCACCGGCCCCAATCTCGACCCAGGTTCCCGGAGAGCGCGCTCCCACGAACTGCTGCAGCGCTCTTCTGCCGGCACTGTGTGCTGCCGGCTTCTTCTGGACGTCAAGTGAGGTGGACGCCTCATGTTGTCGCCAGTGATACAGCACGTCCGGGACGTGTTCGATCCTTCGCGCCTCATCCGTCGCTCGCAGCACGAAGTCGTAATCCTGCGCACCTTCGAAATCAGTCCGGACGCCGCCCACCCGATCGAATAGCGCCCGCGTGACGGCGTTAAGGTGCGCAATGTAATTGACCGACTTCAGCAAATCGGGGGACCAGTCTGGCTTGAGAAACGGTTCAACGGGCGTACCCGACAGACTCAATTTGTCCTCGTCCGAATAAATGAAGTCACATTCGGGGGATACATTGATCCGGTGAGCTAGTGCTGCAAGTGCATGCGGCTCGAGAGCGTCGTCATGATCGAGGAAGACGATCCAGTCTCCGGCACTTCGAGAAACCCCGGCGTTCGTGTTGGCGGCGATACCTTCGTTCTGTCGTCGGTATACGGTGATCCGTTCGTCGAGTTGGCAGAATCGATTCTCAATGGGTTGGACATGCGGCTCGTCGGACACGTCGACCAGAATCAACTGCCACCCTGAGTACGTCTGATGCAGCACAGATCGGATACACGCCGTCAGGTGCTCGGCCACCGGATTGAAGACCGGAGTGATGATGCTGAACAGAGGTCCTGTGTCAGGCGGATCAGGAAGCACTCTGGCAGAGCGCCAGCGCGAATAGACCGCCGGATCCGGTCTCATGTCGGTGGGGGCGTGTCCCGTAGATGGCGGCCCCGCTAGGCGTTCTCGCCACGCCTCGCTAGTCAAGATGATGGCCTCGTCGCTCTGCACCGTCTTCTCACGGGGAAGGGTTTCCTGGAGGTTGCGAAGTGACTCGACGGACTCCGCCCAGCCTCGCATCGCCTCGGCATGAATCTCTTCCTTTGTGGTGAGGGCGTGGGCGAGAGTCGCAGCAGTGGAGAGTTCCGTCCGACGAAGAGCTTCCGAGACCAACCTCTGGCGGCTCGACGGTTCGATGCTTTTCAGCTTGGAAAGATCGCTGGGATCGCGCGCGCCCACGACAAAGTGCCGATAACTCGGTTTGGTCCCATCCGCAGCATCGAAGAAATCTCTGATTAGCCATCGGCGGAGCTCGTAGGTCGGTTCCTCAAAGCCCACCCGCAACGCGATATGGGAGTTCACCAGCTGAGCCGACCAGAGTGACAGCGGGTTCGACCCGAAAACATGTGTCTCAAATCCAAGGTCTGCCAGGGCTTTTCGCGTGTCCTCCATAGTTGGCAGGCCAGAAGCAGCATGCTCCTCCAGCCACGGATGTCTGCGGCCGAAGAGCTCCTCGAAAAGTTCCCGTTGATGCCGTTCAGCTGAACGAATCATTGGAGCCTCGTACGGCCCAGCAAAGATGACGACGTCCGAGACTCTGGCCGCCTCGGCGACAATTTCCTCCTTCACCGGATCCGGAACGTGCTCGAGAACATCCAAGGCCAGAGCTGCAGCGAAGGCGCGATCAGCAAATGGCAGCGCGTTCCCCGAGGCAATGACATCTACGCCCGTGGAAAGAATGTCCATGACGACGACGCGGCGATCCGTCAACACCGAGCGGGTCAGCCCTTGGGAACCGCCGATGTCGAGAATGGGTCCAGGCTTAACAGCAGTCTCGACGATGCGCGCTGTGAGCACATGACGCGAACTCAGGTCATATTCCCGTTCCTCTAACTCAAGCCAATGCGATCGGTTAGCTGAGGTCGAGACATCAGGACGACTTGAGAACTGCTCTTGGCTCACCTTGTCGTGAGATTAGCGCGAACATGTCCGGTGCAGCGCCGGGCTCCATCAAACGACTCCCAGGCCTTGGTGCTATTGTGACCCTTGACGGGTGGGCCGGCTGAGCAAAACGAATGAGCTGACAACTTGGCAACTGCAAATTCACGAGCCGTGTCCGGCGCGCTGCGAAGGTTCGCAGAACTTCGGAAGGGAAGGTCAGCGCGTGCCTTGGCTAACGATCTGGCCAGGCTGCAAGCCCAACAGGGATTAAGGGGGCTGGCACACCGAGCCGCATTCGAAGCAGAGAAGGCGCTCGCTCTGCCAGCCGCTCCACCGCCGCCTGCGACCCGGACCGCTACCCACGCCTTCGACGTTGTCTTCTCCGAACTATACGACGCTGACGAAGGAGTTCTCCGGGCAAACCGCGACATTGTTCGGCGCTTTGAGCAACGTCCGAGGCAAGTCAAAACGGCCACCTGGTTCATCCCATATTTCAACCACGTGTACTTCGGGGGAATACACACCATCTTTCGGTTCATGAATTGGATGAAGACTGAGCACGGTGTTGCTCATCGAGTCGTGATTTACGATCACCCGGACCTGACCGACAAAGCGGTACGAGAACCAATCGTTTCGGTATTTCCTAAGCTTGGCGACATCGATATCGTTCTGCCGCCGAAAGGGCGCGCTCCGTATGTAAATTTTGACGAGCTGCCTGACTCGGACATAGCTCTGTGCAGCATTTGGTATAGCGCGTATCC
The DNA here is from genome assembly GCA_963828455.1 of uncultured Acidimicrobiaceae bacterium. GTDB lineage: Bacteria > Actinomycetota > Acidimicrobiia > Acidimicrobiales > RAAP-2 > Bog-473. Next base: position 46,581 of record CAWHFH010000008.1, read on the forward strand.
CCTTCTGCGATTCAACAGAACACAGGCAAAGTTCTATTTCGTGCAGGACTTTGAGCCGTCCTTCTATCCGGCGGGGACGCTCCATGCCATGGCGGAAGCGACGTATCGATTCGGCTTCGCCGGCATCGTGAACACGCCCGGGCTCGGCGAGGTCTATCAGTCCTACTCGAATCCGACAATCGCGTTCACCCCTGCCGTCGACTGGGTCCATCCGGAACAGCACTCGACGAAGGCAGCTGGCCAACCCGTCAAGGTCGTGATCTACGGTCGACCTTCAACTGATCGCAACACGTTCGAATTGCTCGCCAGTACGTGCCACAAAGTGAAGCGACGATTCGGGGAAGGCGTTCGCATCGTCTCGGCCGGAGAGGACTGGGATCCCGCCGAGTTCAATTTGAACGGAATTGTCGAGAATCTCGGACTTTTGAATACGCTCGACGATGTTCGAAGCCTCTACACGAGCTCCGACATCGGAGTCTGCTGCATGTTCTCGAAGCATCCTTCATATCAGCCATTTGAGTATCTCGCTTCGGGGATGGCCGTGGTCACCAATGTCAACCCCGCGACCTCGTGGTTTCTTCGTGATGAAGAGAATTGTCTCCTTTCCGAGCCCCTGCCGTCCATGATGGCTGAGGCAATCGGCCGTCTGGTTTGTGATCCCGAGCTTCGCGCCAAGACGTCGTCAGCAGGCGCAGAGCTCGTGGCCACGTTTGAATGGCAGACCCAATTTGCCGGAGTGTGGCGTTTCATCGTGGGAGAGGACTGGCCGTAACCGAGCGGACGAGACGAACTATGGGTAGCAGCGCTTCAAGTGGAAGGTCTCCGGTTCGGAGTGGTGACGTGTCAGACGATTTCGTCCAAGAATTCATCTCCGAGTCGATATCCATTCTGTCGGCAATCGATCGGCATCAGATACAGGCATGTGCCGAAGGATTGGCGTCGGTCCGTGACGCTGGTGGACGGCTTTTCGTGCTCGGGGTCGGCGGTTCCGCGGGCCACGCCTCCCATGCAGTCAACGACTTTCGGAAGATCTGTGGTGTGGAGTCATACGCTCCGACTGACAATGTCTCTGAGTTGACGGCGAGAACGAACGACGAAGGGTGGGATACGACGTTCGAGAACTGGCTTAGGACATCGAAAATCGGCCCCAACGACGGCATCCTCGTGTTCTCGGTGGGCGGCGGAAACGTGGAGCTACAGGTATCGGTCAACCTTGTACGAGCTCTTGAATTGGGCCGCGAACGTGGCTCGCGGATCTTCGGGATCGTCGGACGAGATGGAGGATTCACAGCGCGCGTCTCTGACGCCTGCGTCGTCATTCCCCCCCTCTTCGACGGCCACATCACACCTCACACTGAAGGTCTCTGTGCGGTCATCTGGCATCTCCTGGTCTCGCACCCGATCCTTGCCGCCAGCGAGACGAAATGGGAGTCTGTAACGGAATCAACCCAGGCACCCGGATCCCAGGGACCGAGCTCGTTCGGGAGTAATTTTTCCGCGGGAATCACTTTGAAGAGAGACACGTGAACAGAGCAGATCTAAGACTCAAGATTTTCGCCGATGGGGCGGACCTCGCTTCGGTCACCGAACTGTCCAGAGATAGCCGTATTGCCGGGTTCACTACGAATCCCACTCTGATTCGCAAAGCCGGGCTCAGCGACTACGAATCCTTCGCAAAGGAGTTCCTGCTTCACGTCGACCGAAGTCCGGTCTCCTTCGAAGTCCTGGCCGACGAAGCGGCGGACATGGTCCGCCAGGCCAAAATCATTTCTCGTTGGGGGGACAACGTCTACGTCAAAATTCCGGTAACGAACACCCACGGCGTGTCTACGGCGCCGCAGGTACACGTCCTCACCACCGAGGGAGTAAAGGTCAACGTGACTGCCATTTTCACCATTGCCCAAGTCGAAACCATGGTCAAGGCGTTGACGGATGGTGCTCCGTCGAATCTCTCGGTGTTCGCCGGTCGCATTGCGGATGCGGGAGTGGACCCTATTCCCATTGTGAAGGAAGCGGTGGAAATGTCGGCCGACGTGGGGTCCTGCGAGGTCATATGGGCCTCGCCGCGCGAAGTCCTGAACGCTGTGCAAGCGGATGCCGTGGGCTGCCACATCATCACGATGACGCCAGACCTGATTGCAAAACTCGACTCCCTCGGGAAGGACCTGGACACATTTTCGCTCGACACCGTGGCGATGTTTCACGAGGATGCTCGAGCTGCCGGCCTGACGGTCTGAAGTGTCATTTGTCAGGAAAGCGTTTCCATTGCACATCGCGCCGGCGCGCTTCTGCTGACCCATGTACCGCGTCTGTATCACGGGCGGGGCGGGCTTTATCGGCAGCAATCTCGCCGACGCTCTTTCTGCCGCGAACGTCCAAGTGGTCGTCGTCGATGACTACAGAACGGGTCGGCACGAGTTCGTAGAGTCACTACTCGCGAGACAAACGAACCGCCTCGTTGAAGGTGACGTTCTCGACTCAGAAGTTCTGATTGACGCGTTCGACGGATGCGATTGGGTCTTCCATCTAGCCGCCAATGCCGACGTCCGCCATGGTCTCGAACACCCCACTCTGGATTTACAGCAGAACGCGGTGGCGACTTCTCGGGTTCTCGAAGCGATGCGGGTGGCTGGGGTGTCAAAAATCGCTTTTTCGTCGACCGGTTCCATCTATGGCGAGCCCAACGTATTCCCGACACCCGAAGATGCGCCCTTACCAGTACAGACTTCGCTGTACGGCGCATCGAAGCTTGCCGCGGAAGGGCTCATTCAGGCCTACACGTCGGGGTTTGGGTTCACCGGCGTGATCTTCAGGTTCGTCTCAATCCTGGGCGAGCGTTACACGCACGGTCACATCTATGACTTCTTCCGCTCGCTTCGGCGCGACCCGCATGCACTCTCGGTTCTCGGAGACGGGCTACAACAGAAGTCATACCTCTACGTACAGGACTGCATTGCGGCCATGTTGCTGGCCGTCGAACATCATGATCAGGATCGAGGCGCCTTTATCTACAATCTCGGACACGAGGAGACGCTTCTGGTACGTGACTCGATAGAGATCATTACGAAGCGAATGGGCGTCAATCCTCACATCCACTATGGGGGTGGGCAGCGCGGCTGGGTAGGAGACAGTCCGTTGATTCAGTTGGACACGTCGCGAATCCGATCGATGGGTTGGAAGCCGGCCAAGTCCATCAACGAATCCGTGGAGCTCACTGTCGACTGGCTCGAGCAAAATCAATATGCCTGGCGGAGGGAAGAGCCCTCATGAAGCAACCATGAGCGTGATCTTGAGCCGTGCGCCGCTCCGAATCTCGCTGGGCGGTGGCGGGACCGACCTACCGTCGTATTACCTCAACCACGAGGGTTATGTACTGGCGGGAGCAATTGATAAGTACGTCTACATGCTCATTCACGATATCTTTCAGCGCCGCTATCGAATGAAGTATTCGGAGACCGAAGAGGTGGATACTCCGGCCGAGATCAAGCATCCGATCCTTCGGGAAGTGTTGGTGCGCCACTGGACGGGCAACCCCTTGGAGATCGCCTCCGTCGCCGATGTCCCGTCTGGAACGGGCATGGGATCATCCGGCGCCTTCACGGTCTGTCTACTCCGCGGACTTGCGTACGCACGGCGCACCACAATCGCTCCGGGCCCGCTTGCGGAGGCGGCCTGCGAGATCGAGATCGATGTTCTTCGAGAACCCGTAGGTAAGCAAGATCAATACGTTGCCGCGCATGGCGGGATTTGCGCCTACACGTTCAGGCGTGATGGCGGCGTTGACGTCGAGCCCTTGGCGCTCGGTGCGGACACTCGTCGGCATCTGAGAGACCAACTGCTGCTTTTCTACACCGGTCAAGCCAGGTCGGCGTCACAAGTCCTCTCCGATCAGAACCAAAGATCCCTCAAAGATGACCCTACGATGATCCACAACCTCCATGTCACAAAGGAACTCGGGTGGAGGAGTCGCGATCTCCTGGTAGCGGGCGATGCCGAAGGGTATGCAGAGCTTATGCACGAGCATTGGATGCATAAGAGGGCGAGATCGGCAGGCCTGGCAAACGAACGAATCGATCATCTCTACGACGTCGCCCGAAGCAATGGGGTCATCGGGGGTAAGCTGGTCGGAGCCGGAGGCGGTGGGTTTCTCCTCGTGTACTCGGCTCACCCGGAAGAGACACGACGGGCTATGACGCGGGAAGGCGCTCAGGAGCTCCCCTTCGATTTCGAGTTCGGCGGTGCCTACGCATCGGAGTACGCGTGAATCAACGGGCTCCCTTGCGGGTTGGGATCATCGGCTGCGGGCTGATCGGACGCAAGCGGGCAACCGCGTTGGGACGAGACACACTCGTCGGCTGTTTCGATGTCCAGCACGAAGCGGCCGAGAAACTCGCAAGCGATTACGACGCGGTCTCCTGCGCAAGTCCTGAACGTCTCTTTGACTTGTCGCCGGATGTGGTGATCATCGCGGTCACCCACGACTGCCTGGCGGACTTGAGCTGTGCCGCGTTGACGTCCGATGCCCACGTCCTGGTCGAGAAGCCGGGAGGTATCGGAACTGCACAGATCGACCGCATCGCCGCCGCCGCAGAGCGCGCCCGCAAACTGGTCAAGGTCGGGTTCAATCACCGTTTCCATTTGGGTATCCAACGCGCCATCGAGGAAGCTCGCTCTGGAGCCTTCGGGGACGTTCTCTACATGCGGGCACGCTACGGCCACGGGGGACGACTGGGTTACGAGCGGGAATGGCGCACGGATCCGGTCCGTTCGGGGGGTGGTGAGATCGTCGACCAGGGCATGCACCTGCTTGACCTGAGCTATTGGTTGGTCGGGCCGCTGCGAGTCCGGAGTTCTCTGTTGAAGACACAGTTTTGGCAGACCCCGGTCGATGACAACGCCGTGCTGGTCCTCGCCGACAGCGGCGGTATCGGTGATAGCACGCCCTGGACCTTGATCCATGTGAGTTGGACGGAGTGGAAGAACCAGTTCTCGCTGGAAATCGCCGCGGAGCAAGCCAAATGGACAGTCGAGGGCCTCGTTCGCTCCTACGGGCCACAGAACCTCACCATCTATCGGATGCGACCAGAACTCGGCCCTCCGGACATCGAACGGGTGTCCTACCCCGACCGTGACGAATCGTGGGAACGTGAGTGGAATCACTTCGCCGAGGCCATCCTTGCTCGCGACGGGCGCCGGCTACTCGGTGACCTCGCGTCTGCTCGGTACGCCTGGTCGTGCGTCGAAGAGGCTCAGCGATGAAAGGGGCTCTTGCAGGCCAGAGGATTCTCGTGACCGGAGCGAGTCGCGGAATCGGTCGAGAAGTCGCCATCAGATTGTCTCGGGACGGTGCCGACCTTGTTGTTGTTTCGAGGAATCGGGAAGCGCTCGATGAGGTCCTGGGACGGCTCGAACCGGGCAATCATGCAGCCGCGGCTTTCGACGTCCGCGATTCGTCAGCGTGGAACCGCGCGATCGACGCCATCGCATCCGACGGACATATCACCGGCGTGGTGACAGCCGCTGCGATCGTAACCCCGATCGGACTGGTCGGGACCTGGGACATCGCAGAGTTTCGTCAGACGCTCGACGTCAATGTGGTCGGCACCTTGCTCGCGGTCGAAAGCACGATAAATCAGCTCGTGGCGAACAATGGCGCCGTCGTCGCCTTCTCGGGGGGCGGCGCAACCGGTCCATTTCCGAGATACGACGCGTATGCCGCCTCTAAGGCCGCCGTGGTCCGCCTGGTCGAGAATTTGGCTGTCGGGCTGGCACCCGAAGGTGTACGCGTCAACTGCGTCGCCCCGGGTTTCGTCCTCACAGATATGCATCAAACAACGCTCGCCGCAGGTGGCGAGCACGCGGGCAAGGAGTACTTTGATCGCACGGTTCGCGCGATAAAAAATGGCGACGGGGACTCACCCGCATTGGCCGCCGATCTCGTGTCCTTTTTGGTCTCCCGATCATCGGCGCCCATCACCGGCAAGCTAATCAGCGCCCGGTGGGACCCCTGGAAAGACGAGCACTTTCGGAGGCGTTTGATACAGGACTCCGATTTCTGTACCCTGCGGCGAATCGACGGGCAGTTCTTTGACAAAGTTGATGCTGACGCAGCTTCCTGACCGAAGCGTGTTGGCACTGCACGAGGTCAAATGAGAAAGAACCGGCTTGGCTCCTAGTGATGCGCGGATGATGCAGAGCACGTCGGCGACGTGTGCAATCTGCCAGTCCGGCACGGCTGCAACCGGATTCAAGAGGAGTTCGTGGAGTGGCCAGGAGTTCGAGCTCCGCCGCTGCCCATCGTGGAATCTCCGCGTTTGTTGCCAATCCCAGACGGGACTACGACGCCCTGTATGACGACGCCTATTACAGCGGACGTGGAGCTGATCCCCTGGTTAACTACATGGATGAGATCGAGCATCATGAAACAACCATCCGAAAGTTCGAATGGCGCGGCATCTGGCGGGTTGTCTCCGGCATCGTAAAGACTGGGTCAACGACCCGCTGGCTCGACTACGGGTGTGGGCTCGGGGGCTTGGTCGAATTCATTCGAAATCAAGGCGTTGAACAAGCAATTGGGTTCGATCAGGGTTGGAGCCTGAGCCAACTGAGACAGCGCGGCGTGCCACATCTGACCCCCGGCGAACTGAAGCGGCAACGCGGCACCTTTGACGTAGTGACGGCAATCGAAGTAGTCGAGCACGTCAGCGACCCTGTCACCGAACTGTCCAGAATGCATGCGCTGTTGCGCCCGGGTGGGCTGCTGTTTCTCACGACCGGCAATGCAGCGCCGTATCACGACAGCTTGTCGAACTGGCGTTACGTTGTGCCTGATGTCCACGTTTCGTTCTTCGAACCGGAGACACTGGCTCTCGCACTCGATAAGGCTGGATTCGACCCCGCCTTTCTCGGATATCAGCCAGGTTGGGACGACATCATCCGGTTCAAAGTGTTGAAGTCGGTCGGCGTCCGGCGTGACACGTTGCCGAGCCGTGTCGTTCCTTGGCGACTGGCGAGCCGGATTGTCGACCGGCGCTTGCGGCCCAGCGCGCATCCCGTCGGTTGGGCTCGAGGTTGATGCTTCGGGGTCGACACCTATCCGCGCATGCGCTGAGAAACGGGCCGAACAACTCGGGCACGGGCTCAACGAGTACTCGCCGGGTAGCTGCTGCAAACCGCGGGAAGTTCTCGACGGGTCAGCAGCGATTTTCACCGATGAGCCCCGCTGTAGCACTTTCGGACTCGAGGTGGAGCGCGCCTCATAGTAGGAGCCGGACGCCGGAATCGGCGCTGTGATACTTAGTAACCTCGGGCCTCGAAATCATGATGCTCAACGAACCCGTGCTGAACGACACACCGAACTCAGAGAACGAGCTGGACCGCGTCGCGTTCGACCAAGGTCCTGCGGCGGTGCAGCGGGAAGCAAACGGAGGTCCGAACGACACCGACGGTTCAGGCCGGACGTCATCTGGTGTCTCGAGACGTAGTCGCATCGCACCCAGCCTCGGCTCTCGATGCAGCTGAGCGAAGTCCTGGAGGAACGGCCAGCAAAGGCTGAAACAATCGAACCGCCGGGTCGATGGAGTGGCTCACTATGGAAGAGCGAGAGAACCCGTTCGATCATCATAATTCTCCTCGTTGTCGTGTTCGCGAACAGCACGTATCTGCTCCACATCTTCAATGCCAACCCGATCAACCAGCTGAGCGGATTGGGGACGACCGTTCAGCCCGGTCTCCTCCAGGGCCAAAACAACCTCGATCCCGACATCGGCTTCACTTCCCAAGCGTTGGGCCATCGCGCAGCCGTTGATTGGCTCCATGGTCAAATCCCTTGGTGGAACCCGTACGAAGGAGTCGGCGCACCACTGGCAGGCGAGATGCAGTCCGCCGCGCTCTTTCCGCTTAATGCCTTCAATCTGATGCCGGATGGTCAGATCTATTTCCACCTCGTGTTGGAGCTGGGTGCGGGCATCGGCACCTATTTGCTTGTACGCCGATTCACTCGTTCCAATGCGCCCGCCGTAGTCGGAGGCATCGCGTTCGCGCTCAACGGGACGTTTTCCTGGTTGTTCCATTCGCCCGGCAATCCCGTCGCCCTCTTGCCCTTTTTACTACTCGGTTTGGAGTGGGCCAGAGAAGGTGCGTTCAACCAAAGGAGGAAGGGGTGGGCGCTCATATCCGTGGCGATCGCTCTCTCCCTGTACGCGGGCTTTCCTGAAACAGTCTTCCTCGACGGGCTGTTGGCCGTCTTGTGGTTCGTTGTGCGAGCGTTTGGCCTGCCGCGTCGTTCCCTTGTCTCCTATATCCAAAGCATCCTGCTCGGAGTATCAGCAGGCGCGCTCCTGGCAGCTCCGATTTTGGTCGCATTCCTGGACTACATTCCTTACGCCAATACTGGCTCTCATAACGGAGGATTCGCTACTACGTCGTTGAGTGCGAACACCGCACTTCCAGCGCAGGTTTTGCCTTACATCTTCGGTCCGATCAAAGGTCTTACAACCCAGTTCGCTCCACTCAATGCCTTCTGGACATTCATCGGGGGATACCTCGGTGCCTCGCTGTGTCTCCTGGCCCTGCTCGGACTCTTTGGTCGCAGATATCGGCCGCTACGTATCGCACTGGCGGTCTGGATAGTCGTCGGCCTTGCCAGGTTGGTAGGTGCGAGTTGGGCACTTCATCTCACCAATGCCATTCCAGGAGTCAAGTCGACAATCTTCATCCGGTATGCCCCACCGTCATGGGAACTGGCTCTGGTAGTTCTCGCTGTGCTCGGTTTGGACGATCTGATCCGCCGGTCCACGCCCCGACTGGCGGTCGTGGGCGGCGGTGCGGCGATGATGGTTATCGTCCTGTTGTGCTGGCACGCCGCTCAACCTGTATTTCACGCACTTGTCGGCACGCCGCACAACCGTGCATGGGCGATTGCCTCTTTGGCATGGTCTGTGGTCATGGTCATCGGCATCGTCGCACTCGGCTTGATGCCGGATGCCGGGCTCAGTAAGGCGAATCTTTATCGCTTCCGCCAAGGAGCTTTGACGGCCCTCGTCGTGCTCGATGTCACGACAATGTTCATGGTTCCCCAATTCTCGGCACCTCGGCAAGCGGTCCTAGACGAAAAACCGGTGAACTTCCTTGAGCAACATTTGGGCGAATATCGCTTCTACACGTTGGGACCTCTGGTACCTAATTACGGCTCGTACTTTGGACTTAGCTCGGTGGGGTTGCAGGACGACCCAGATCCCAAGGCATATGCGACCTTCATACATGACCACCTCGACACCAACGTAATGCCAGGTACGTTCAGCGGCACCATCATGACGAACCCAGATGGCCCGACGCCCGCGCAGGAACTGGTCGATCATCTGTCGGACTACGAGGCAGTGGGTGTAAAATATGTGGTTTTACCGACTGGGTTACCCCTTCCGACGGCTAGAGGACCCGCGCTTCGACAAGTATTCCGTGACACCAGCACTCGCATCGTCGAGTTGCCGCACCCCGCCGGCCTGTTCGGAGCCAAGGATCGAGGATGCTCAGCCCACGGATTGAGCGAGACCGTAGTCGCAGTGAAATGTCAAGAACCCTCAACCATCGTGTATCGCGAATTGCGCATGCCCGGTTGGCACGCCCAAGTCAATGGCAACTCCGTGGCCGTACATGCTGACGGCCAGATCTTCCAATCGGTTCGGGTCCCCGCTGGCGATTCGACGGTGGAGTTCTCCTTCACGCCGCCCCACGAGACTGTTGCCTTGATCGCCTTCTGCGTAGGGATCGCGTTGCTCGTAGTCGCCTGGGTGTCGCGCGAGTAGCTTGGAGATCTCCTTTGGTGGCCGTCGCCGGAGGCGCGGCATCCAACCGCCTTGACACGTGAGTTGGCGTCTTCTGCCAAGCACACGAGTAGACCAGGGAAACGGGTGGGGCATTTTCTCACAGCGCCCGGAGGATCGCGATGTCTTGGCCGTCGGAGACTCCTTCCCGTCCGCACCAAAAACCTCGGTGCAGGGGTTGATCGAGCTCGAACCCTCCGCGGCTGAGGATTCGTTCGAACGCCTTCGGCGTGAAGCCGACGGCCCCCTCAGGGTATATCTCGTCGTTGACGAAGCATCCATCGCCGAAGTCGAATGCGAAGGTGAGCTCACCGTCGGGCACAGCCCGAGCCATCTGGAGGGTCTCGTCGTCCAGCAAGAACCAGGACGCGAACACGCGTCCGTCTGACCGGAGAGCTCGACGGAATTCCTTGAGGTAGTGCACGATGTCGTCTTCGAACATGTGGGTAAAGACGGATTGGAGGATGACTCGGTCGATGCTCTGGGTCTCGACTGGAAGGGAGATCTGGCGGACATGTAGGTCGCCACCAGGATTGTGGATCTCGCTCCGGATGTTGAGATAACGGAACTCGAAATTTGGAAACCGAGGCGAGATGTGACTCTGGCACCATTCGATGCTGGGTCGGATGATGTCGATCCCGACATAATGACCCTCGGGCCCGAGGATTTTGCTCAGCCCGATAGCGTCGCGGCCGACGCCGCAGCCGATCTCGAGCACATGGTCATGTCGTCGGATGGGGCAGTACTTCTCGTACTCGAGAAGATGCCCGACCGTGATGTCGTGCCATGTCTCTTGGCCGCCGCCGGTCATCCGGGCGAGATCGACAGGAATTTCGAAGCCGTCGTAGGTGAAAGTTGTACTCATGACCTTGCTCCTTGCCCACGTCAGGCGACTCTTCCGGCCGGCCAACTCATTGCGAACTCTGTCCTTCTATCCACATTTTCGTCTGGAGTTGACGGATCGCGCCTCGGTACGGAGCATCCCCACGCCCCATAGTCAAGAAGAATTCGCAACCGACAGTCTCATGAGACGCAATCACAGCGAGGTCTTCTAGCCAACCACCGCAACGGAGGGCCGCAAGCGCGAAAGCCAGACTGCTGGGAGTAAAAGTCCAACGATGTATGTCCATGTAGTCGTCTGCTTCCATCGCCTGTTGAGCCTCGGCCCAGGCTCGCTCTAGCGAGTAGGTGAACTCAAGGTCGCCGTCAGGACTCTCGTCGGCCCAGACGATGGCCTGACCCTTTGTTACGTGGTGTATGAAGTGATCGAATACTGCCCCCGGGGTATGGAAGTTAATCGGATGAAGGTGGGCATCAAGAATGGCTCCGATGGTGGAGACCGGCCGGTGATGATCGAAACAAAATCGCTTGTCGGGAACAACGAGGGCAATACGGCCTCTCTCTGACAAGAGCTCTCGCAAGTCCAACAGAAACCCGACCAGGTCTGTCGTGTGCTCAATAACGTGTGAGGCGATGATGTAGTCGTAGGGCGGCACGAGCCCAGGAGTCTCGCTATATCGGCCGCCCGTCCAAACACAGTCGACATCTTCAATTTTGTTCAGACTGTCTTGATCGAGTCCTAGGTCGGCGTATTTTTGGCGGATTTCTGCCGTACACGCATGGTCGAGGATTGTGATGTCGAAACCGTCAGAGCGTGGAGCAAGAGGCTGGAAGGCGGGGCCAACCTCGAGACCCTTGCCGCTCGTATCCACATGTTTGAGGGCTAGCTCTTGCCGTTGGGACCGCATCGCGGAAAGCGTAACCATTCTTGTGTTCATCGCCAAGGTGATCAAGGCGCTCGCAATCCGGTTTGACTCGGCGCCCTTGTTGGTTAGGTCGACCGCGGTCTGGGCTACTCGGGCCAATCCGCCATCATCAACGAACTGCTCTCATGGGAGCCGCCCAACACCGATTTGATCCTCTTGCGTGTCCACATCACGGGGATCGTCGCCTCGGTACAGAGGCGTGAACCGATATTTGAAACAGGCCCGAACCCATGAGATCGGATCGCTGAGAAGTTTGATCTTCTTTCCCTCAGAGAACGATCGCGAGTGATACGACACTGGAATCTCGATGGGATGATGGCCTCGTCGGATCAGCTTCGCCGTCAGCTCCCAGTCAAAATCAAAACGGTCGCATTCCAGATGAAGATCGGTCAGGCAGTCGCGCCGGAAGACCTTGTACATCGTGAAAGGATCTTTGAGACGCTGCCCGTAGACCGTATTGAAGAGGCCCAGAAACCCGACGTGGCCGACGTTCATGAGCCGACTCATGTGTTGCTCCTGTTCGAAGTGGCGCATTCCCCGGCGCCCCTCATGGAGCTGGCGGGCGCCGAGCACAAAGCTCGCTGCAAACAAACGCAGGGGCTCGAGCAGTCTCTCGTAGTCCGCCATGTCGTATTCGGCATCGGCATCCTGGATGAGAACAACGTCGCCAGTGACCCGCTGAAGGCCCGCCCTGACGGCATGGCCCTTGCCCCTGGCTGTGTCTTCGAGGATCAACGTGACGCGGGGATCGTCAGAAAGCGAGAGAACTTCTTCTCGGGTCCCGTCCGTGGAGTTGCTCTCAATCAGTACGATCTCAATCTCGGTGTCGGCAATCTCTTTGGCCATGAGCTCGTCGAACACCTTGAGAAAAGTCTCGCGCTCGTTGTAGACGGGCAAGACGACCGACAATCGTAGCGGCCGATCTGTCGGGGGTGGCAGTTCTCCACGAGTGCTCGATGCAATGATCATGCCGCCCTTGGTTTCGACCCGCGTGTCGACAAACCCACTCTTGAAGAGCAAGGTGCTCAAAGAGTCAGCGGTGAACCTCCCCCGGCGGCGCCCAATGTCGGATCCGAAGGTGAACCGGCGTTGGATCGGTGTACTCGTCGGCTCCACGATCCTGAGCCGCCAGCCGGCCGAATGGCTCTGATATATGGATGCAAGCACAGCCGACGGGTCTGCTTCCTGGCCGAGAGTGCACTGGAGAAGGCCGGGCGCAGCTGGTTTGTTCGGGTGGCCCGCGGAAGCCGGATCTAGTGCCGGGCTGCCCCCACCTTGCTTGCCGACTCTCTGCTCGGTGTCCGTCATCGACCGTCGGGTGGCAAGATTTGGACGAATGGCATCTTTATCGAGGGGGGTCGCAATCTGGGGCCGCGGGACTGAGCCGATGCGGCATCCTCGCCGCCTGTGCCGACGTGCGAACATATCCCAGCCGAAGCTGCTTCTTCAACCTACGATGCATTCGCCCACCGCTGTTCCACGACGCTCTCAAACTTCTGATAAGGAAACTGCACCCGTCTGCATCCTGGCAGGGGGACTGGGTTCGCGCCTCGGCGAGTTGGTCACAGACACCCCGAAGCCCCTGCTCGAAGTTGCCGGCGAGCCGTTCTTGATGCATCAGTTGCGGCTCCTCGCTGCTCACGGGACACACCGAGTCGTGTTGTGCGTTGGCTATCTGGGTGAGCGGATCGAGGACGCCATCGGCCGTTCACAGTTCGATATAGAGATCCAGTATAGCTATGACGGTCCGGAATTGGTGGGTACTCTCGGGGCGATTAGGAAAGCGGTTCCGCTCTTGGGTGAACGCTTTCTGACGCTCTATGCCGACACCTATCTTCGTGTCGATTTTCGGACATTCGATGCGTCATGGCGCGCCAGTGGACTGCCGGGAGCGATGACCGTTTTGCGGAACCACGACGCGTGGGCCCCGTCAAATGCCGTCTTCTCGAATGGCCTGATCACGCAATTCGACAAGCAGCGGCAGACGCCGAGCATGGAATGGATTGACTACGGTCTCGGTGGGCTCGAGTCTACGGCGCTCGACACGGTCGCCCCCGAGGCCACGGACCTCGCCGTGTTGCACCGTAGCCTGGCACAACAAGGACTTCTCTTTGGATTCGAGGCGACGAACCGATTCTACGAGATCGGCACACCCGGATCTCTCGAAGAAACCGAGCAATTCTTGACAAGAGAGCGCCGGGACGAAGCAACCGAAAGATGACCAGATTCGTCGTCGCGCATGCGCCATTGGTGGCCGAGGGTTGAACGTGATCGGCTTTGTCCTTTTCGACCTCGACAACACGCTGGTAGATCGCCAACTTGCCTACGGACGATGGGCGCGTGCATTCGCTGCTCGGCGCGGCCTTGGCACTGATGCAGTGCAGGTCCTCTTCGACTCTGATGAGGACGGGTTTGCATCCAGGCGGACCGTATTCGAGACGGCGCGTCAGAAGTTATGTCTTGCGGAGTCGGTGCAAGAGCTGATTGCCGAGTATCGCGTCGAGTATCCGAAGTTCTTCCAGCCTGATCTCACCGTCCTCCGTGCCCTTGAGCGATTGCGGGAGCATGGTTTCCGCATTGGTGTGGTGACGAACGGCCCATCGAGTCAACGGGAGAAGCTTGACCGGTCGGGATTGACCTCGCTCGCCGACGGTGTCTGCATCTCTGAAGAATATGGGGTCGAAAAACCCGACCCGCGGATCTTCTCCGAGACGATTCACCGATGCTGTGGCGTTCAGGATTCCGTTGGGATCGGTTGGATGGTAGGCGATTCGCCTTACCACGACGTTGCGGGCGGCAAGGCCACTGGTCTGCAGACAGTGTGGCTGTCTCGCGGACGCACCTGGACCGAGACGGACTTCGCCCCGGATTTCGTTACATCCGACGTCAGCGAAGCAATCAACCTCATCGTGAGCAGGTCGGTCGGCCCGTAGTGGTTCGGCGTCGGCATGTGCCGAAACGGCACGCTGTCTGATCCCCTCCGGTGGGGATACGAAGGACCTGAGAAATTCAGTGGGGTTGAATCGATTTCGACTTGCGACGCTGACGCGCTAGCCCGACCGTAGGAGCCCCGCCGCTATTCCGTCGAGGATGTCGTCTTCGGACACAAGGCACCGCTCGCGTCCGAACGTGGCCATCGCTTGGGCCAAAACGATCGCGCCGCCGACGATGACGTCTTCGCGGCCCTCATCGATACCCGGGTGGGCCAGGCGTTCTTTGGCCGTCTCTCCGGCCAGGGCGGTGAGCCAGCGCTCCACCTCGTCATGGCCCAGCATGGCGTGGTGGATACGGGCGCGGTCGTACTCTGCGACCCCCAGCTGCAGGCAGGCCAGAGCCGAGACGGTGCCCGCCAGTCCGATGAGGAGCCCGTCAGGACCGAGCTTCGGCAGCGCACCGCGCGCCCGAGCCAGCTCCTCCGCGACCGCTGCTCGAGCAGCGGAGAGCTCGTCTGCAAATGGCGGGTCGTGACGCAAGAACCGCTCGCTCACCCGAACGCAGCCGATGTCGAGGGAGCTCGTCACCACGCCTGCGGCGTCGTGACGAGCATCCCCCGGTGGGAATCCAGCGGACAGTTCCGTCGAACCTCCTCCGATGTCGATCACAAGCGCCCGCTCGTCGTGCCCTGCGCAGTCCGCTGGCAGGTGGGCCGTGGCCCCTTCAAACGACAGCCGGCCTTCTTCTTCGCCCGGCAGCACCTCGAGGTCCATCCCGACGATGGCGGCCGCGGGTTCCATGAACTCCTCGGCGTTGTGCGCGTCGCGGACCGCCGAGGTCGCCACGATCCGAACTCCAGCGACGCCCCGCTCGTCAATGGTGGCGCGGTATTCGCGGAGCACCTGCAGCGTTCGAGCGATGGCCGTCGGAGCAAGGAGGCCCTTGGCATCGACCCCTTCACCGAGCCGTGTAATCCGCATCTCTCGCTCGAGCACCGCTCCGTCAGGCGCAACCACGATCAAACGGGTGGAGTTTGTCCCGCAGTCCACGGCCGCAACCGGGCGACGCGTGCGCTCAATCCCTCTTGCGACCCGAATAAAGTCATCGCGCGACAGCCCCACCCTGTCGGCCGTCCACCGCCCCACCGGGTCGTCTCCGCCGGCCAGATACCACGCGAGATGCGCGTGCAGGCACTTCACCCCGTTGCGCGTCCCGCCGACACCCCCGGTGGGCTGAGGCCCGGCGTGGCCGGCAGGCAGTGCCCGGTCGCGCTCTGCCGAGTGGCGGGCGTGCGCGGCGGCCACCGCGTCCGCCGACACCTCTGCAGCGGCGCGGCGCACACCCCCCGCGGCCTCGAGCCGGCTCACCGCTTCGCGTACGGCAGCATCGACCAGCCAGTAGCGAGTCGGCATTGGGCGTCCGTCGTCGAGCAACGGTGCGTTTTCAATGACGACCGGCGATCCATCCCGCCTGCGCACGATCACCGCGAACGCTCCCGCCGGTTCTCGGCCGAGCAGGCGGGTGACCGCGGCGCGGTCCGAGACGTTCGGGTCGCGGCTCTCCTGAGTCGTCATGCCTCCAGCATGCCTTGCCAAGGCTCTCGCCCGAGCGTCGCGACTGATCAGCGCCAGAACTCGAGCGAGTGCAGCATGCGGGTCAGCAGCCCGGCGGATGGGGTTGGAGCCGCGGTCGTGCCGTGTCCGGCGCGCCCTGTCGGCGCGGTGGTCGTCGTGACACCCCCCGGGGGGAGCTCGGGCGTGGCCGACGGTGTGGACGGGCCCGTCGAACCGGGGTCTCCCGCATAGGGCGTGCCCGTCGCAGCCGCACCCGAAGGCGGGAGCACCTCGTAGGCCCGCTGGCCCGGTTCGACGAACTGGTACTGCTCGCGGGCGATGCGCCCGATCTCTCCGGCGTCGCTGAGGTTCTTCTTTTCTTGTGCGAGCGCAGCGTCTTGCTTGTGAAGCGCCGACAGCTGGCCCGACGTGCCGGCGAGGTCGCTGCGCTGGTTGAGCAGCGAGCCGGCGGGGAACCAGGCGAGGAGCACAACCGCCGAGAACAGCAAGGCGCCGATGAACAGCAGGCGGGAGCGGCCGATTGTCGAGTCCTTCCCGGCGCGCGACGAGCGCGTGCGGCCGCGCCCCTTACTCTTAGGCGCCGCCACGCCCGACCCCTCCGCCCGCCAACGCGGCGCGCCCGGGAAAGGCGGCCGACTCGCCCAGGTCCTCCTCGATCCGCAGCAGCTGGTTGTACTTCGCAACGCGGTCGGACCGGGCGGGCGCCCCAGTCTTGATCTGCCCCGCGTTCACCGCGACGGCAAGGTCGGCGATCGTCGTGTCCTCCGTCTCGCCCGAGCGGTGCGAGATGACGGGACGGTACGAGGACCGGTTGGCCAGTGCGACGGTGTCGAGCGTCTCGGTTAGCGTCCCGATCTGGTTGAGCTTCACCAAGACGGCGTTCGCCACGCCTTCTCTTATGCCTCGTTCGAGAATCTGGGCGTTGGTCACGAAGATGTCGTCGCCCACCAGCTGGATCCGACCGCCCAGGGCCTTGGTGTGCGCCGACCAGCCCGCCCAGTCCTCCTCGGCCATGCCGTCCTCGATCGACACGATCGGGTAGCGGTCGACCAGGTCCACCCAGTAGTCGACGAGCTCGGCGGACGACAGCGTCCGCCCCTCCCCCGCCAGGACGTACGCGCCGTCGTTCCACAGCTCGCTCGTGGCCGGATCGAGTGCCAGCGCGATCTCGTCGCCCGGGGTCCGGCCGGCCAGCTCGATCGCCTCGACGAGCAATTTCACGGCATCCTCGTTCTGCGGCAGGTCGGGGGCGAAGCCGCCCTCGTCGCCGACCGCCGTGGAGAGCCCCCGGTCGGCGAGCAGCGACTTCAGCGTGTGGTAGGTCTCCGTGCCCCAGCGCAGGGCTTCGTTGAACGACGCCGCACCGACGGGCATGAGCATGAACTCCTGGAAGTCGATGGAGTTCTTGGCGTGCGCACCACCGTTCAGCACGTTGAGCATCGGCACCGGCAGCGCGTGGGCGTTGGCGCCGCCGATGGAGCGGTACAGGGGGATCTCGAGGTCGTCGGCGACGGCCTTGGCGCTGGCGAGCGACACGGCCAGCAGCGCGTTCGCCCCGAGCCTGCCCTTGTCGGGCGTCCCGTCGACATCGATGAGCGCGTGGTCGACGGACCTCTGGTCCAGCGCGTCCAATCCGGCGACGGCTGCGGCGATCTCGCCGTTGACGTGTGCGACGGCATGCTCGACCCCTTTGCCGCCGTAGCGGTCCCCGCCGTCGCGCAACTCGACCGCCTCGCGGATGCCGGTCGAGGCGCCCGAAGGCGCGATCGCCCGACCGCGTGCGCCGGAATCGAGGAGCACTTCGGCCTCGACGGTCGGGTTGCCGCGGGAGTCGAGGACCTCGCGCCCGATCACGTGCTCAATGGTGCTCACTCGTCACTCCTTCGGCGTCCGCCCTGGTGGGACACCGGATCACCAGGTTAGCGGTTGCCCTCGGGCCCGTCGGGGACGCCCTCGGCTCGCCGGATGTCGTCGCGCAGCGCGAGGGCGCGCTCCCGCAGCGCCTGTTCCGCGTCGACACCGACGCGCTGCGCGAGGTTCACGATCGCGAAGAGCAGGTCGCCGATCTGCCGCTCGACGCGCTCGTCGCGCACCAGCGGGTCGTCGGGCTGCGGTGTCGCACGTTCAGCGAGGCGCGCCAGTGCCGCCAGCTCCGCGGCGGCATGACTCGTAGCCCGGTCGTCGTGCGGCTCGACACCGACCGAACGCGCCTTGCGTGCGAGCTTGCTCGCGTACACCAGCGCCGGCAGCGCGGCCGGGATCCCCTCGGTGACGCTCGCGCGCCCCTTCTCGCTCCGCTTGATCTCCTCCCAGTTCGCCATGACCTGGCCCGCATCGTCGGCTTCCGCATCGCCGAAGACGTGGGGATGCCGGTGCACGAGCTTGTCGTGGACGGTGCGGGCCACCCCGGCCATGTCGAAGAACCCGTCCTCGGCCCCCAGGCGGGCGTGGAAGACGATCTGGAACAAGAGGTCGCCCAGCTCTTCCTCGAGATGGACGTTGGCCGCCGGCGCGGCGGGGGCCGGCGCGGCGGACAGCGCCGAGAGCGCATCGAGCACCTCGTAGCACTCCTCGACGAGGTGCGGCATCAGCGACGCATGGTCCTGGGCGCGGTCCCACGGGCACTGCTCGCGCAACGTGTCCATGAGACGCGACGAGGCGTGCCACCTCCGCGCCGGCTCCGCGACGCGCCTCGTCGCCGAACCGCGGCACGTACAACGAGGTCAGGTGGTCCGGCTCGAGGGTCCGGTCGAGCGCCCACCAGTCCACCTCCGCCACCACCTCGTCGGGGAGGCCGAGATGGTGCAGCAGGACCGGACGGGGCAGCGTCGCGGCGGCATCGTCCCCCGACGGCCAGCTTCACCTCGGAGAGCAGGTGGCGCGACCAGCACTGCGCCACCAGGAACGGCCCGCGCTCGGCGGCCGCCACGTCGGCGAAGTCGGCCGCGTCGACGAGCCGGACGCCGGCGGCGAGCGGGTCGACGCCGAGGGCGGCCCAGGCCAGATCGAGGAAGGAGAGCGCCGGCACGATCGTGACTTCGACGCGCTCGTCCGCACGCAGGAGCTCGACGGTGCGCTCGGACACGAGGGGCGACCCCGGGACGGCATAGACCACCGGCTCGGGCGACGCCGTCTCCGCCGCAGCGACCAGCCGCTCGACGATGGCCGCGTAGACCTCGTCGAACGTGCCCGCCGATTCGTACACGTCGTCGAAGGTGGGTGCGTCCTGCGAGGGCCGCCGCGGCCGGATGTCGGCCGGTGCGCAGCCAGGTACGCCCCGGGTCGCGCAGCCGCTCCGGAGCGCCGGGCTCGACGAGGTCGGTTCCGGCGGGCCCCAGGCCCACCACGACGACGTGGGGGCGGCGTGCCACACTCAGCCGCTGAACGGGTTGGTCGATGTGGAGGGGTTGGCCGTCGTTGGCCGGCGCGTTCAGCACGTCGGACTTCTCGGGCGTGAACGGGGTGAGGACCGACGCACTCACCGGGACCCATGTCCCATAACGCGGGTCGACGCTCACCGTGGCGCGGCGTTCGGCCTTGGTGATCGCCGACTGCGTGGCAGTGGCGCCTACCTCCTGAACGGCCTGGGACACGATCGGTTTCGCCGTGGCGTAGGGCGTCGGGGCCCGCTTGGACAGCTCGAGCACGATGTAGTTCCCGTTCACGTTGATCGGTGCCGACGCCTGGCCGACGCCGATGCCGTCCAGCGTCGAGATGCTCGTGCCCAGCTCCCCGGCGACGGCGACCAACTCGGTGCACGGGATCGTCCCGCTCTGCGTGGCCGAGCTGGCGACCTGGCCGAACGGCGTGCCGAAATTCACCGCCGCCTGCGCGGCCTGGGCGGACGCCTGGTCCGTGTATTCGGCCGCGTTGAAGCACACCGTGTCGAACTGCGCGCGGTGCTTCTCGTAGTAGTCCTGGAGATTCGCCTCAGAAGAGCCGACGCCGGCCAGGTCCTCCTGCAGCGCGCTGGCGGTGGCGACGAATTGCACCTGCTCGTCCACGAACCACGAGGGGAGCGAGCCGAGCACCTGCTGGCCGGTGAGCGGTCTGACCGCGCCGCAGCTGAACTGCGGGTTCTGGCCCTGGGCCGTCTGGGCCACCTGCTGCATCACGCCGGTGATCTGGTTGGTGCAGGCTGGAGCGCGCGTCGGCCAGCTGGGACGAGCTCGTCGTCACGTTGCGCTTGCCGGCGAGCTGTTCGACGAGCTCGTGGCCGATCACCGTGTCGAGGTAGGTGGCGACGAACGCGCTGGTGGCGGTCGGGTTGTCCCCCTCGTTCTGCCCCTTGCCCGCGCCGGTGACCGGCGGCAGCCCGACTGCGGCTGCCGTTCGAGGACAGGTATTCCTCCGAGTTCAGGTAGCACTGGTACTCCGCGCTCCCGGCGATGGCGTTGACGTCGGAGTTGAGCGAGTCCTGGCTGATGGCGCTGCCGTTGACGACCGCCGCGTTCGTGGGTACCGCGAACGCGGCCGCAGGCGACACCGCCGCCGAGAAGCACGAGGAGGGCAAGGAGCCATTTCACGCGCCGGGCATGCTACAAGGTGCTCCCTTCGGATCAGGAATCGCCCTGCGTGAGCGGCAGGAGGTCTTCGAGCACTCGCCGCACACCGTCGGCCGGCGGCGCGCCCTCAGGGATCGGCACCAGCAATTGCGAGAGCTCGTCGCGGTAGGTGGCCCCGGGAGCGAGCCGGCGCAACCGGACCTGCGCGCTGGCCGGCAGCGTGATCGGCGACAACCGCACCACCGGCCGCCGGGTGCCACCAGGCCGGACCGAGCTCATCGCGACCTCGCCGATGCCGCGCGCGAGGGCACTGGCACGCAGACGGCCCAGCGCGAGCAGACCCTCCGCAGGCGCCGGCAACGGACCGTAGCGGTCCGCCCACTCCGCGCCGATGTCGTCCACGTCGTCGAGCGTCGTCGCAGCGGCCAGGCGCCGGTACGCCTCGAGGCGCGCGTCCTCCGCGGCCACGTAGTCCTTGGGGAGGTGCGCGTCGCCGGGGACGTCGATGGACACCGACGGTGGCTCGGGCCGCGCCTCACCGCGGGCCTCCGCGACCGCCTCGGCCACGAGTTGCACGTAGAGGTCGTAACCCACCGCGGCGATGTGACCCGACTGGTCCGAGCCCAACAGGTTGCCGGCCCCCCGGATCTCGAGGTCGCGCATGGCGATCTTGAATCCGGACCCCAGTTCGGTGTGCTCGCCGATCGTGCGCAACCGCTCGTAGGCCTGCTCGGAGAGCACCCGGTCGGCGGGGTGGAAGAGATAGGCGTAGGCGCGCTGGCCACCCCGGCCGACCCGGCCCCGGATCTGGTGGAGCTGCCCCAGCCCGAGCAGGTCGGCCCGGTCGACGATCAACGTGTTCACCGACGGCATGTCGATCCCCGACTCGATGATCGTCGTGCAGACCAGGACGTCGTAGCGCTGTTCCCAGAAGTCGAGCACGACGGTCTCGAGGCTGCCCTCGTCCATCTGCCCGTGCGCGACGGCGACGCGGGCCTCGGGCACGAGGTCGCGCAGGTCGCGCGCCACGCGGTCGATGTCGGACACCCGGTTGTGCACGTAGAAGACCTGCCCCTCGCGCAGGAGCTCGCGGCGGAGCGCCTCGCTGACGGCCGCCGTGTCGTGCTCTCCGACGTAGGTGAGGATCGGGCGGCGGTCCGCCGGCGGCGTGTTGACCATGGACAGGTCCCGGATGCCGGTGAGCGCCATCTCCAGCGTGCGAGGAATCGGGCTGGCCGTCAGCGTCATCACGTCGACCCCCTCCGCGATGCGCTTCACCGCTTCCTTGTGGGTGACCCCGAAGCGCTGCTCCTCGTCGACCACCAGCAGGCCGAGCTGCTTGAACTGCACGTCCTGCGCCAGGAGGCGGTGCGTCCCGATGACGACGTCGACGCTGCCGTCGGCCAGGCCCTGCACCACCTCGCGCTGCTGGGCCAGGGAGAGGAAGCGGCTCAGCAGCTCGACCCGCAACGGGTAGGGCGCATAACGCTCCGCGAAGGTCTGTGCGTGCTGGCTGGCCAGCAGCGTGGTCGGGACGAGCACCGCAGCCTGCTTTCCGTCCTGCACCGCCTTGAAGACGCCCCTCACCGCCACCTCGGTCTTGCCGAACCCGACGTCGCCGCACACCAGGCGGTCCATCGGCCGCGTCTCCTCCATGTCGGCCTTGACGTCGCTGATGGCCTTGAGCTGGTCCTCGGTCTCGACGTAGCCGAACGAAGCCTCCATCTCGCCCTGCCAGGGAGTGTCCGCCGCGAAGGCGTGACCCTCGACCGCCAAGCGGCGCCGGTAGAGCTGGACCAGCTCGGCGGCCACCTCTCCCGCCGCGGCCCGCGCCTTCGCCCGCGTCCGCTGCCAGTCGGCGCCGCCCATCTTCGAGAGCGTCGGCGACTCGCCGCCCGAGTACGGCGTGATCGCCTCGATCTGCTCTACCGGGAGGTACAGACGGTCCGAGCCGCGGTACTGGAGGATCAGGTAGTCGCGGGTGGTGCCCCCCATCGATCCTCGTCGTCACACCGTCGAAACGGGCCACGCCATGCTGCCGGTGGACGACGAAGCTGCCTGCCTCGAGGTCGTCGAAGAACCCGTCCGCGGCGCGTGCACGCGGGCGGGCCCGCCGGTGGGGCATCCGGCGTCCCGTCACGTCGGTCTCGGAGAGCACCGCCACTTTGGCGTCGGGGAGAACGAAGCCGTTCGTCAGCGGCGCGGTGACCACCACCGCGCCCGGCGTAGCGGGAGCAGCAGCGACCACGGCGGCGTGCACGCCTTGCTCGGCGAGAATGCCCGAGAGCCGCGCTGCGCCGGGGCCCGTGGCGGCACACAGCGTCACGGAGTAGCCCTCGCCCACGAGCCGGGTGACCGCGCCGGCCAAACGCGCGGGGTCACCCGCCACGAGGTCGAAGCGCCCCACCCGCAGCGCGGCCGTCGACGGGCCCTCGGGCACCGGGGGCAACGAGATGACCCCCGCATCGCTCTGGCGAAGGAGCCGGTCGAACGGCACGTGCAGGCGCGGGAACGGGTCCTCGTCCCCCTCCTTGGCGCCCCAGGTCGCGGCGAGCGTCTCGGCCAAAGCGGCTTCTTCGTCGAGGAGCTGCACCGCCCGGTCCCGGATGCGCCGCGGTTCGACGAGTACGACCTGCGCACCGGTGGGCAGCAGATCGGGCAACACGCGCGGGTCGCCGTCGAGGAACGGCAGCCACGACTCCATGCCGTCGAACTGCTCGCCTCGCTCCAGACGCTCCCAGATCGAGGTGCCCCAGGGGCGCCGCGTCGTCAATCGCCGCGCGGCTTCACGCAGCTCCGTGCCGGCCATCAGCTCTCGGCACCCGTAGAGCGTCACCGAGGCGATGTCGTGCAAGGAACGCTGGTCGCTCACGGCGAACGACGTCAGGCGGTCGACCTCGTCACCCCACAGGTCGATCCGCACCGGTACGTCCGCTGTCGTAGGGAAGACGTCGACGATGCCGCCGCGCACGGCGAACTCCCCTCGGTGCTCGACCTGGTGCTCGCGCCGGTAGCCGCGCGCCACGAGCTCGTGCAGCAGCGACTCCGACTCGACCTGCTGGCCGCGCACGATCACGAGAGGGGCTGCCGCGTCGAGCGGCGCGAGCCGTTGCAGCAACGCCCGCACCGGACTGACGACGACTCGGGGTGCCGGCCAGGCCGCGTCGCGCTGCCGCAGCGCGTGGATCACGGCGAGCCGGCGGCCCATCGTCTCGATCTCCGGGCTGACCCGCTCGAAGGGCAGCGTCTCCCAGGCGGGGAGGATGGTCACCGCCCCGCTCAGTGCGCCCACGTCGTCCTGGGGCGCCGGCCGTTCCTCTGCCGCCAGTAGGCAGGTCAGGTCGTCGGCCAGACGTTCCGCGTCGAGGCCCGTGGGCGTGACCACCAGCAGCGGTGTCCGCTCGGTGAACGCTACGAGGCCGGCGACCGCGACAGCCTGGGCGGCCTCGGGCACGGCGACGGTGGCATCGGTCGCACCCAGCAGCACGCCGAGCACCGGGTCGGCCCGCAGTAGGCGCGGGACGGCGGACAGGCTGCCGGCCGCAGTCGGCGGTGAGGGGGCGGGCGGCGCGGGCATCGGGGCTAGTTCGGCAGGGAGTGGCACCACGCCATGGCTGTGTCGATGCCGTCCGCAGCGAGGCGCTCGACGGAGTCGGCGGCCGTCTCAATGGACGCGTCCAAGAGTTCCCGCACGCCTCGGGGTGGGCGGCGCAGCACGTGCGAGGCGCCCTGCTGTGCGCTCGGCGGCTTGCCGACGCCGATGCGCACCCGCAGGAACTCCTGCGAGTGGAGGTGCGAGGCGATCGAACGCAAACCGTTGTGCCCCGCCAGGCCGCCGCCCGATTTCAGCCGCACCGTGCCAGGAGGGAGGTCGAGCTCGTCGTGCACGACGACGATGTCCGCCGGGTCGTCGATGCCGAAGCGCCGGGCCAGCGCGCGCACAGCCACGCCGGATTCGTTCATGTACGTCGTCGGCACCGCTAGGGCCACGCGGCGGCCGCCGATGGTCGCAATGGCCGCTCGCGCCTGCACCCCCTTCTCCGCTCGGAGGGGTGCGCCGTGCCGCTCGGCCAGGAGTTCGACGGCATCGGACCCCGCGTTGTGCGGGCTCCCGGCGAACTCGGCTCCGGGGTTGCCCAGACCGACGACCAACAGGTCAGCGGGGGTGCCCCGGCGCTCCGACCGGGCAAAGGGGCGGCGCAGGGCCTAGCCCGCTTCGGACGTGGATTCCGATGCCTGCGCCTCGCCGCTGGATTCGGCGCCTTCCTCGGCCGCGCCTTCCTCGCCCTCGCCCTCGCCTTCGGCGGCCACCTCTTCCTCGACGACGACCCGTGGCGGCTGGCCGATCGCGACGGCGGTCTCGGGCTCGACTTCGGTCGTGACGCCCGCTGGCAGTGTGAGGTCTGACACGCGCACCTGCCCGCCGATGGTCAGCTCGCTGATGTCCGCCTCGATGCCGGATGGGATGTCCGCCGGCAGCGCGTTGATCGGTAGGGTGAACATCTGTTGCTCGACTAGGCCGTCGCCGTGCTGCACCTCGATGGCCTCACCGACGAGGGTGATCGGCACGTCGGCGCTGATCACCTCGTCGCGGCGGACGATCACGAAGTCCACGTGGGTCACCGTCTGGGCCACCGGATGACGCTGCATGTCGCGCGCGATCGTCAGGTAGGTCCCGGAGCCGGTGTCGAGCGACAGCAGCTGGTTCGCCCCAGCCTCGCTGTTCAGCGCCGCTCGCAACTCCCGCGCCCTGACGGCCACCGGCAGTGGGTCGGTCCCGTGGCCGTAGATCACGCCCGGGATCTTCCCCTCGCGCCGGAGCCGGCGCGCGGCACGCGAGCCCTTCGGGCGCCCTGTTTCGGCGGCGAGTACGACTTCGGCCATGACGGATCTCCTCGGGTACGGCGAGAGCGGGTGCGCGCGCCACGGCAGCGGGGCCGTGCGAACGGCCTAGCAGCGTAGTCGCGTCGGGCGGGGGGACCAACCGCGGCGGTGGCACCCCGCCGTGCTGCCGGCTCCGTCCTGGTCCCGGGGCCTACGAACCGCTTTCTCTCCGCCAAGGCACGCAGCACATATGGAACGGCATGACAACGACGCGCGTTCCTAGACCAGGTTGTCGCCGCCGAAGAGCTCGGAGACCGACGTGTCCTCGAACACTGCGTCGATGGCGTCGGCGATGATCTTGGCCACCGAGAGCACCTCGAGCTTGTCGAAGGACCGGTCCTCGGCCACGGGCAACGTGTCGGTCACGACAACACGCGAGATCGGCGCCGCCTTCAAGCGGTCCACCGCCGGGTCGGAGAGCACGCCGTGGGTGGCCATGGCGCAGATCTCCGACGCCCCCGACTCCGCCAGCAATTCGGCCGCCGCGCAGATGGTGCCTGCCGTGTCGATCATGTCGTCGATCAGGACGCAGTGGCGCCCCTCGACCTCACCGATCACGTGGCGGGCCTGCACCTCGTTGTAGGTGCCCCGGGGCCGGGTCTTGTGAATCAGGGCCAGGTCGCACCCCAGGTGCTGGCTGTAACGCTCGGCCACCTTCACACGGCCGGCGTCGGGGGCGACCACCACGACGTCGTCGCCGAAGTGCTCCCGCATGTAGGCCTCCATCACCGGGGCTGCGACCAGGTGGTCGAAGGGCGTGTCGAAGAATCCCTGGATCTGCCCCGAGTGCAGGTCGACGGAAACCACGCGGTCGGCACCCGCTGCCGAGAGCATGTCGGCCACCAGCTTGGCCGTGATGGGCTCACGACCGGTCGACTTGCGGTCCTGGCGCGAGTATCCGTAGTAGGGGCAGACCGCGGTGATGCGCTTCGCGGACAGCGCGCTTGGCCGCGTCGATCATGATCAGCTGCTCCATCAACGAGTCGTTGACCGGGCTGGCATGCGTCTGGACGATGAAGACGTCGCAGCCGCGGATGGAGATGTCGTACTTGCAGTAGATCTCCCCGTTGGCGAACTCACGCAGATTGGCCTGGCCGAGCTCGACGCCCAGATGGCTGGCGATGTCCTTCGCCAGGCTGGGATGGGCGCGGCCGGAAACGAGCTCCAGGCGGCGGCGGGGGATCAGCTCCACGAGGCAACGCTATCGCCCCCCGGTGCGCCGGGTCGGCGGCCGACCGGAGGGCCTCAGACCCCGGGGCCGGCCAGTACCGAGTGGGCCGCCACCACCGTCCCCGCGGCGACTTCAGCCCCCCCCTCGAGCACGCTGTAGGGGCCGACCCGGGCGCCGTCGCCGATGGTGGCGCGCGTGCACACGCTGGCCTCGACCACCGCGCCATGGCCCACCGTCGTTTCGGTGAGGACGCTGTTGGGCCCGATCTCCGATCCCGCCCCGATGCGGCACTCGCCGCGCAGGATGACGCCGGGCAGCAGCGAGACGTCCGCCTCGAGCTGCGCTTCGGCATCGACGTAGGTGCGCTCGGGGTCCCACATGGTGACGCCGCGCCGCATCCAGCGCTCGTTGATACGGTCGCGCAATTCGGCCTCCGCCACCGCCAGCTGGGCCCGGTCGTTGACGCCTGCCGCCTCCATCGAGTCGGGCAGGACGAGTGAGCGCACAGCGTATCCGGCGCTGTGCAACACCGCGACTGCGTCGGTGAGGTAGTACTCTCCCAGCGCGTTGGCCGGGCTGAGCCGGCGCAGCGTCGGCGCCAGGATGCTGCGACGGAAACAGTAGATCGAGGTGTTGACCTCGTCGATGATCCGCTCGTCGTCGGTGGCGTCGGCCTCCTCGACGACCCTGGCCACGTCCCCGTCCTTGCCGTGGACGACCCGGCCGTAGCCGGCGGGATTCTCCACCACGGCCGTGAGCAAGGTGGCGCCTGCGTCCTCAGCCCGGTGAGCGCGCACCAGCGTCGCCAGCGTCTGCGGGCGGAGGAGCGGGGTGTCACCGGGGAGCACCACCACGTCCTCGAGCTCGTCGTCGTCGTCGGGCAGCCCGGTCAGCCCGACGGCCAGCGCATCGCCGGTGCCCGAACGCTTCATCTGCTCGACGAACTCGATCTCCATGGTGGGTGGCGCGTGCTGGACGAGTGTCTTGGTGACCCACTCGCCGCGGTGTCCTACGACGACTACGACCCGGCGGACGTCGATCTCGGCCATTGCGTCGAGCACATGGAGGATCATCGGCCGGCCACACAACAGATGCAGCGGTTTGGGCCGTTCGGACCGCATGCGCGTGCCCTCGCCGGCAGCGAGGACGACGGCGGAGAGGCGGCGGCGTTCGGGCATCGCCGCATTCTTAGCCCGCCAGGCCGCCCGGCGTGCGTATGGGACACTGCTGGGGTGCCGGAACTGATCCCGTACGACGAGTTCGGCCTGTTCCACGAGAACGCCGCCGAGTACGGCCTCCCCTACGACGGGCCCCCTGACGTGCGGCGCGTCGACGTGGAGGTCTCGCCGGGCCGCCGGGTCTCGAGCCTGCTGTGGGGCGGCCAGACCGGGAGCCCTGAGTTGGTGTTCGTCCACGGGGGCGCCCAGAACGCACACACCTGGGACACCGTCGCGCTCGCACTGGGCCGGCCACTGCTCGCAGTCGACCTGCCCGGGCACGGCCACTCCGACGGGGGGCCGGACGGTCCGGTGTCGGCCGGCAGCAACGGCCGCGACCTCGCCGTCGTCGTGCGGGAGCTCGCGCCCGACGCGCGGGGCGTCGTTGGCATGTCGCTGGGCGGTGTGTCGTCCATCGCGCTCGCCGCCGAGGCCCCTGAGCTCGTGCGCGCGCTCGCGCTCGTCGACATCACGCCGGGGGTGACGGCGGAGAAAGCCGCACCGGTGACGAACTTCGTCAACGGTCCGGCGAGCTTCGCCAGCTTCGATGAGCTCCTGGTCCGGACGATCGAGCACAACCCGGGCCGCAGCGAGTCCTCCCTTCGGCGCGGCATCCTCCACAATGCGGTGCAGCGAGAGGACGGCAGCTGGGTTTGGCGCTACGCGCGCTTCCGTGTCGAGCCCTCGGAGGCGGTCCACCCCGAATTCGGCGACTGGTGGGAGGCCGTTTCCGGACTCAGGGTGCCGGTGCTGCTGATCCGCGGACTGACCTGGTCGGTGGTGGGTGACGAGGACGTGGCTGAGCTGCTGCGCCGGCAACCGGCGGCTCGGGTCGTGGGCGTCGAGGGCGCCGGGCACAGCATCCAGGGCGACCGCCCGCTCGAGCTGGCGGCCATCCTGTCCGAGTTCTTCTACGCGGAGGGATGATGGACAAGCGGGTCTGGCTCTCGCCGCGCGCCCTGAAGCTCCATGCGGTCATCCTCATCGTCGTACCCGCGTTCATGGCACTCTGCGTATGGCAGATCTACCGCGCCGTAGACGGCAACAGCCTCAGTTGGGCGTACGTCTTCGAGTGGCCGCTGTTCGCGGGCTATGCGATCTACATGTGGTGGCGCTTCGTGCACGAGAAGCCCGAACCGGCCGACGCCGCCGCGTCAGAGAACGGGCGTGCCGACGCAGCAGTGCAGCCGGCCGCCGACCCGCCCGCGGCGAAGGACACGCAAGAAGCGGCCGAGCTCGCCGCCTACAACGAGTACCTCGCCCGCCTCGCCGAGAAGGACCGGGCGGCGGGCCGCTGAGGTCCTTGGGTCAGACCCGAACGGCTCGCCATGTGCGACCTCAGAGGACGTGCCGCACGATGTCAGCGCCGTCTGGAGGAGTCCGCGCGGAAGCCAAAGTCTGGGTGGTCCTGAGTGCGAGCACGTCCCGCACGCCCACGAGCGAG
>CAWHFH010000009.1:0-136731 GCA_963828455.1 uncultured Acidimicrobiaceae bacterium
GCATGCGTGCCTTCACGGATCGGCAGGCGAGTCGGAGCACCGAAAGGATTCCCAGATGTTCCTCATGCGATTCGACATGCGAGCACCGGATTGGGGCGCTCCCGCTCCGGAGCTGTACGCCACGGCCCTCGAGATGGCCGAATGGTCAGAGACCCGGGGAGCGCTCACCGCGGTTGTGTGCGAGCACCATGGGGTGAGCGACGGCTATCTGCCCTCGCCGATGGTTCTGGCCACGGCCATGGCTGCCCGCACGACGACGCTGCCCATCACCGTGGCGGTGGTCGTCCTGCCCCTCTACCAACCTGTCCGCCTGGCGGAGGACATGGCGGTACTCGACATCATCAGTCGCGGTCGGGTCAACTATGTCGCGGCCATCGGCTACGTGCCCTCCGAATACGAACAACACGGCGTCGACTTTCACCGGCGCGGCCGGATCGCTGAGGAGTCGTTGGAACTGCTCCTCGAGGCGAAGAGGGGAGAAGCCTTCGACCATGAGGGCCGTCGTATCCACGTGACGCCGCATCCTGTGACCCCGGGAGGCCCACAGGTTGCCTGGGGCGGGGGGAGTGCTCCGGCCGCGGCCCGCGCTGGGCCGGTTCGGATTGGACTTCATGGCGCAGGGCGGCGATCCGTCCCTGTCGGAGGTGTACGAGGAGGCCGCGCGCTCGAACGGGCACGAGCCGGGCTTCTGCATGATTCCGCCCCTCGACATGGCCACCACCGTCTTTGTCGCCGAGGACGTCGACCGGGCGTGGGACGAGCTCGGCCGGTACATCCTCCACGATGTCACCAGCTACGCCAGCATCAATGTCGGAAGACACGCCTTTACGGCCAGCATCTCCGAAGCTCAGACGGTGGACGAGCTTCGTGCCGAGGACCGGAGCCACCGGATCATCACGGTCGAGGAGGCGGTGGAGACGGTCCGATCGGGCATGCCGCTGCAGCTTCACCCACTCATCGGGGGACTCCCTCCCGAAACTGCGTGGCGCTACCTGCGCACAGTGACCGACGTGGTGATGCCCGAGGTGACCGGGGCAGCGTAGTCCGTTCTACCCCGCCGTCTCGAGCGCGGCGGCCAGGCGCTCGAGGGTGCCATGGTCTGGCGATTGCGTTCGGTCCGGTCGTCGATCCCCGAGATCCGTTTGCTGAATTCCAACGCCGACTCCGGGCGCAGATCTTCGTTCCACTCGGTGACCTGGCAACCCGTTTCGGTCGGATCGATACGGTAACCCCAGGTCGAATAATGGAATTCCATCATGGAGCATTCGAAGGCGAACGCTCGACCCGGGTCGGCCTCGATGACTTTGCCCTGCGTGGTCCACATCCGGTCCCCGTTGCGGTTGTGGCCGTCAAAGCTGGCGCCCACCGTCGGACCGTCGAAGCCTTCGTGCCATACGCAGGCGTAGCACTCCTCGGACCACTCTCCCATCCGGGTCACGTCGGAAATGGCGGCATAGACGCGCTCGGGCGACGCCTTGATTTCGCGGGATATCTCGGTCCGGTTGTCTGCCATGAAGAGATCCTTGCCGCTTCCGGAGTCCGCTGCTCACGATGCAACCACCGGCCGTCGGCGTGATGCCGCGTGCCGGCATCGGGATCGCCGCCCGGCGTCATTCAACTTGTCAGTGACAGCCCGACCAACTCTCCGAGCTCGGTCAGCGCGAGGTGAGGGTCGGTCACCTTGATGGTGTGCATCCCGAGCGCCCGCGCCGGTTTGAGGTTCACCCCCAAGTCGTCGAGGAAGACACACTCCTGCGGGTCGACAGCAAGGGCCTCGCATGCAAGCTCGTAGAACTGTGGATCGGGCTTGCGCACCCCGAGGACGCGGGATTCGAGGATGGCGTCGAAAAGGCGGTACACCTCGGCCACCTCGTCCGACAGGATGGCCTCCGCCCTGGTGAAGTTGTTGGTCAGGCACGCCGTCTTGTACTGCGTGCCGCAGGTGCGGATGGCCTCGACCATCTCCGGCCGGATCTCTCCGGCCAGCCGCTCGAGCACCGACCGCCCGTCGAGTTCGTGTCCCAGAGCGCGGGCCTCGTGCGACCACATCGCGCCGAACGTCTCCAGATCGACGTCGCCTCGCTCGAGCTTGGCCCAGGCATTGGTGTCCGGGTTCGTCGCGTTCACGGTCCGGATGAATTCGGCCGGGAGGCCGCGCTCGGACTCCAAGTGAGCGAACGCCTCGAACGGGCTCGAGGAAACCACACCTCCAAAGTCGAAAAGGACGGCCCGGATCACCAAATCACCTCCCTTGGAACGCCATCATTCTGGCGTCTCGGGCGTATGCCCTGGGATGTACTCAGACGAAGTCCGAGCCCCCGTCGGCGTTGACGCAGGCACCCGTGACGTAGCCGTTGCGCCTCGACGCCAGGTAGGCGGCGATCGAGGCGACCTCGTCGGGCAGGCCCGCCCGGCCCAGGTCGGCCGGGTGATGGAAGTTCCTTTCGATCCACGTCATCACATCGTGGGGATCGGCCGGGTCGAGGCCTTCGGCGGCGAAGGTGTCGCGTAGGCCCTCGGTGAAGCTCGCCGTCACGATCGAACCCGGGCAGACGGTGTTCACCAGTATGCCGTCGGGCGCCAGCGACTTGGCCAGGTTCTTGGCCAGGCTGGTCACCGCAGCCTTGGACGCGGTGTACGCGACCAGATTCGGGCTCTGGCGCTGGATGGAGTGTGCCGAGAAGATCACGATGCGACCCCAGTCCGCCCCCCGCATGAGGGGAAGCGCCGCCCGGACGCCCCGGACCGCTGACATCGTGCCGAGCGCGAACGCTTCATCCCACCCGCTGTCGTCGAGTTGTTCGAAGCGGCCCGCCCCCGGGCCGACGGTATTGACGAGGATGTTTAGCGCACCCCAGCGTTCGGCTACCTCGCGGAACCCGGCATCGATGGAAGAGGGGTCCGTCACGTCGACGGCGATGCCGATGGTGTCCGGGCTCCCCGCCGCGCGCAACGCCGCCGCGGTCTCGTCCAGCGCGTCGCGGCCGCGGGCCATGACAGCCACGCGAGCGCCGTCGGCGGCCAGGATCTCCGCCACGGCACGCCCCATCCCCTTACTGCCGCCCGTCACGACAGCCGTAGCGTCGGCGATTCCGAGATCCACCTAACCTCCTCTCAACGGCCCGATGCGCTCAGGCCGCCGCATCGTACGTCGCCATGTAGCGGGCGAACCGCTCTCGTACTCCGTTTTCATCGAGGCCGAACTGGGCGAGCTCGTAGGAGTGTCGCCCGTGCCCCCCCGGCTCGTGGCTCGCCGCCCACCGCGTCACTGCCGCGCGGGAACGATCCGAGAACTCGAGGCCGATCCGTTCGTATGCCGCGGCCAGCGCGCCAACCGGGTCCACCTGCAAGTCGGTCCAGGCCAGGTCGGCGAAGCGGTCCTCGCCCACACGAGCCCGGAAGTCCATGGCCCGCGCGATCGCCTCGGACCAACGGCCCAGCTGTTCCGGTCCCAACTCCAAGGAGTCGTCGCGGTCGCTGGCCCAGCTGCGCGTGTAGTGGATCAGGCTGCACACGGACCCCAGCACCTTGGCCGGGTCGCGATGGCTCCACAAGAACTTCGCGTCGGGGTAGGCGGCCAGCAACGAATCGAGCGCGAACATGTGCACGGGCGTCTTGAGGTGCCACAGCCGCGGCGGGCAGTGCCACTGAAGGAGCCGGAGCACCCGGCGGTGGTACCGGTAGGTGGCGTCCATGTCGGACTGCGTCACCCAGGCCAGATAGGAAGGGACGTGGCCGAAGCCGTCGAAGTGCACGGTGCGGAAGCTCATTCCCAGCAGGTCCTGGCATTCGGTGGGCCCCGTTGCCTCCTCGTGGTGCATCGACGCCATGAGGGGGAACATCTGGTTCATCATCTCGAGGCCGGCCTCGGTCTCGGCGATCCGCGGATCACTGTGCTCGGTCGCGGACTCGGGCGGTGGGCAGGGGCTCGATGACTCCCACAAGCGCAGCGAGCGGATCTGAGGATCGGCCGCCACGAGCTGGCTGAGCGCCGTTGTGCCAGTCCGCGGCAGACCGATGACGAACACCGGCCCCTCGACCCGCTCGTCGTCGATCTCCGGATGCGCGCGGTAGGTCTCCTCGATCCGCAGCCGCGACGCGAGCGCGCCGGCGAGGCGTATCCGCAGCATGACCTCACCCGCGTCGGTCAGGTCGGCCTCGGCGTTCAGCGACGCCGTCAGGCGCTCGAGCCCCTCGCGGTGTGATCCATCACCGAAGTCCTCGAGGCCGGTGGACTCCCGCGCCTCGGCCTCCAGCGCTTCGGCATCGAGCGTCATCGGGAGAACCGTTTGCTGACCGCGAGCCGGCGCGAGGCGATCGTCCTGCGCCGTTCCTCCGGGGTGACCAGGCGCGTGCCGGCCGGCAGTGACCCCGCGATGTCGTCGAACCGGACCACGCGCGTTTCCGGAACGGGCGCCGATTCAGTACGGACGCAACGCAGGATCACGGGCCCCGCGCTGTGCCCTGCAGTGTCGAGCCAGTTGGCGACGCCCGGATCCTGGTGCGCCATGACGACCCGCAGGACCCCGTCGTCGTCGACCGTGGCCTGGTGCCCGTTCAGGCTGCTCTGATGCCGCGCGTAATCGATCGTCTCCCACCACGGGTTCCCGATCGAATAGCTCCAGTAGAGGCCCTCGGGCGGGGTGACCTCCACCACCAACGCTTCGTCCGGCTCCAACTGGAAGGAGCCGATGACAGGTCGGTTCTCGGCCGCTGCCCCCATGTTCGTGCCGTCGAGTGGGGGAAGGAAGCTGTTGGGGGTCTCGGGTCGCGAGAACTGGAGGAAGAAGTCCAGGTTCCCGAGCACGAAGTCGCCCAACGCGATCAACTGACGCGCCGTGGCCTCCCGCGGATCATGCGACCCTCTCCCGTCCCTCCCGCCGCCGCCGGCGGCGCCCGCGGCGCCGTCTGCGTCCATCCGCTCGATCGACAACGACGACGCCACTTCGGTGTCCCAGTCGTAGAAGAAGTGACGGACGACCAAGATCGTGGCGTCCTCAGCGATGGGCAGCCAGTTGCCGTCGTGGGGCTCCGCCGACAGCGCGAGCTCGACTTCGCCGTCCGGCCCGAGGTCGAGCTCGTCGAGGAGGACGTTGGCCGAGGATGCGATGCCGGCCATGGACTGGAGCCCGACATAGCGAGCCGTGCCTCGATTGCCCCAGATGCGGTATGTCTCGCCCCCGCGCAGCGGCGCCCCCGTGTAGATGCAGTCAGGGCAGTCCATTCCCCACTTGTAGACATTGTCGACGCCGGACGGGCTCACCGCCAGGACGGGGTCGGGATCGGCGCGCAGCGCCTGGTCCGCGCCGAGCGCGAGCAGCACGAGCAGGTGCCGGAACCCGGATGCCAGGTCGGCTGGGTTCCGGGCCACTTCGTTCGAGCAGACGACGTCGGCTGCCTGGCCGAGCGCGTCGAGCAGGTGCGACCACGCGTGGCCGGACTGGAGATCCTCGGCCGTGGCGTCGCCCGCCTTGGCCGCCTCGCTCACCGAATGGGGCATCCACGAGGGGTTGACGAACTGGCCAGTCATCGGATCCTCCGCGTGCGTATCACGCCAACATCACCGCCAGACCCCTTCCCCCCAAGAATGGCGCCATGTTTTCGCGGCACTCCGATGCCGTCAACCGGCTCCGCCACCCGGTCCATCACCAAACGACGAACATCCCGCCTAGCGTTGGGGCTTTGGAGGTGGCTCGGGCGTGCCACGGCTCATGGCGAAAACAGCGAGGACGTAACCGTTGACGGCCACCCAGGCCCTCCCCACGCTGCTGATCATCGCCCTCGCGGCCGTCGTGGCACCCATCCTGGCCGACCTCTCCCGCCGCGTGGTTCCCGTCCCCGAGGTCGTCATCCAGATCCTGCTCGGCGTCGTCATCGGCCCGTCGGTGCTGGCGTTGACGCGTACCAACAGCGTCGTGACGGCGTTGTCGGACCTCGGCTTGACGTACCTGATGTTCCTTGCTGGCCTCGAGCTCGATGTGACCCGCATGCGAGAGGGGCACATGGCGCGGGCCGTCACTGCCTGGCTCGGGTCGCTCTTGCTCGCGTTGTGCGCCGGCGCCGTGCTGGAGTCCACGGGGCTGGTGCTCGATACCGTCGTCGTCGGGCTGTGCCTCACGACGACCGCGCTGACGACCTTGCTTCCCATCCTGCATGACTCCGGCGTGCTGAAGTCCTCGTTCGGCCCGACCGTGCTGTCGGTGGGGGCGATCGGAGAGTTCGGGCCGATCCTCGCCGTCGCCCTGCTGCTCACCAGTCACGACGCTGGCATCACGATCCTCCTCCTCGTCGTATTCGCCGTGGTCGCCGCGGCCGCCGCACTTCTCGCTGTCCGGGTGCATCCGCCTCGGTTGGTGGCCATGCTGGGCCGTCACCTGCACTCGTCGTCACAGCTACCTGTCCGCATTTCGGTCACGCTGGTCGTCTTTCTCGTCTACCTGGCCACCAAGCTCAGCCTGGACGTGCTCCTGGGCGCATTCGCCGCGGGCGTCATCGTCCGCCTTTTCATCAGGGCTGATGGCAACACCGAGCAGATCACGAGCAAGCTCGAGGCGATCGGCTTCGGGTTCCTCATCCCGATCTTCTTCATCGAGACCGGCGTCAACCTCGACCTGCACGCGCTCGGTGCACAAGCCAAAGGTGCTGCTGCTCGTCCCCCTCTTCGCCCTGCTGTTCCTCTTTACGCGGGGCGTGCCGACGCTCGTCGTCTTTCGTCGCGTCATAGACAAGGCGCAGCTCAAGGGGCTGAGCATCCTCTCGTCGACGGCGCTGCCGCTCGTCGTCGTGATCACCACCATCGGTGTCGACGAGCACAAGATGAAGCCGCAGAACGCGTCGGCGCTCGTCGCCGCGGGCATGCTCTCCGTGCTCCTCTTCCCGATGCTCGGTCTTCGGCAGCTCCGTGCGCGCACGGACCCTGCCGCGGACGAGCGCGCGTCGCCGCCCGCACCTACGGGATAGTTCGTCAGCCCTTCAGGTCTTCGAGCGGCGGGCCGCTCGTGAAGATGCTGGGGTGCGGCCGTGCCGGCGGCGTCATGAAGAAAGGCCGCACGTGCGTCTCCATGATCTCCTCGATGACGTCCGCAGCAAGTGGGTCGCCCAGGAGGTCGTGGTCCTCGGCGGGGTCGTCGGCGAGGTCGAATAGCTGGCACGGTGCGCAGGCGTCCTCGTCGACGACCAGCTTGTGCCGCTCCGTCTCGAACACGGCGAAGCCCCAATTCTCGCTCACCGTGACGTCGTGCACGGGCGGCGCCCCGCCGGCCACCGCACCGAGTAGCGGCTGCCCGGCGCTGTCCGCCACGTCGGGCGCACCTGCGATCGCCCGCACCGTCGCCGGGACGTCGAGCTGCTCCACGAGCGAATCGATGACCCGTGGCACGCACCCGCCCGGCGGCCGCACGATCAGCGGCACGCGTACCGCCGGCTCGTACAGCACGCACTTCGACATGAGCCCGTGGCTCCCCGCCATCTCACCGTGATCGGTCGTGTATACGATCCACGTCGACTCCAGCATCCCCCGCCGCTCCAGCGCGTCGACGATCAGGCCGACTGCATGATCGATCACCGAGATGTCGGCGGCGTAGGACCGCCGCATGTCCCGGATGGCGGTCTCGGTCATGGTCTCGGAGTCGGACATCCACAAGAAGCCCTGCAGCAGCGCGCCGTAACGGCCCGTCCCTTCGATCACTGGCCGCTTCGTCGAGACCGGCATTGAGATCTCCACCCCGTCGTAGCGTGCCAGCGCCTCCGCCGGGGCGTCCCAAGGGTCGTGCGGCCCGGGGAAACCGACGAACAGGAAGAAGGGTGCATCGCGCTCGTACTCTTCGATCCATCGCACCGCTTGCGCGCCATGCCAGGTGTCGACGTAGGACTCGAGTGGGATGGGCATCGGCGTCGAGTCCCACATCGGGACGCACTTGGTCGCGTTCTGCCCGTCCTCGTTGTCGCCTTGGTAAGCGCGGTCGGCGAGATGTTTGCGCGCGGCGTCGAGCCAGCCCGCGGTCGCCAGGTAGTCGCTGTAGCGGGTGGGGATCTTCGGCATGAACTTGTCGCCGGTCTCGAAGACCTCGGCGAAGCCCAGGTCTTCGAGGCGCCCCGCCATCTCGTCCATGTGCGCGACCGAGAGCTTCTCGTCGAGATACAGGTGGGCCTTGCCCAGCAAGGCCGTGTGGTAGCCGGCCTCTCGCAGCGCCCGCACGTATGTGGGGCTGTCCGCCGCGATCTCCTCCCAGTTGGTGTACACGCCGTGGTCGCGCACGTAGCGCTCCGTCATGAACGACGCCCGCGAGGGCATGCAGAGCGGGCCCTGGCACGACACCCGTGAGAAGCGGACTCCTTCGGCCGCCAGGCCGTCGAGAGCCGGCGTCTGGATACTGGGGTCGCCGGCGCAGCCCATCATGTCGGCCCGGTGCTGGTCGGACATGACGAGCACGATGTTCGGACTGGTGGTCGACATGTGCGACTTCCTCCCCCGACGCCCGCCGGAGCGACACCGGCGGTCCTGCCGACGCCGATCTTGGCACGAAACCGCCGGGAGAGGCGCTGGTGTCGGATGGACCGGAGAGTCTCGCCTGCGACAGGACGAAGGTTGGAACGAACGGTCGCATGGCGTTCGCAACCCGATTGCCCGCCTATAACCTCGTGCAACCGTCCACCGATCGACCCGCGGAGCACGCTGGATGCCGTTTGAACTGAAGAAGGTGTTGGAGGACCGAAGGGGCGAGAACTTCACCCTTCACTCGAAGTACCTGAACCCCCAACTGCCCCGGGTCCTCGGCACCATCGAGTTCGACCGTTTCTTCGAGAAGGGGGAGGGGTGCTATCTGATCGACGAGAAGGGTGATCGGTACCTCGACTTCCTCTCGGGTTTCGGCGTCTTCGCCCTCGGGCGCGGCCATCCGGCCATTGTGCGGGCGCTCCATGATGCGCTCGATGCCGACCTGCCCAACCTGGTGCAGATGGACTGTGCCCTCCTCCCCGGTGTCCTGGCCGAACAGCTCGTCAAGCGCTCGCACTCGGGGATCGAGCGGGTGTTCTTCACCAACTCGGGCGCCGAGGCGATCGAGAGCGCGATCAAGTTCGCCCGCGCCGCCACCAAGCGGATCCGCATCCTCTACTGCGACCACGCCTTCCACGGCCTCACGACCGGCGCGCTCGCCCTGAATGGCGGCCGTGAGTTCCGCACCGGGTTCGGTCCGTTGCTCCCGGGAGCCGACATGATCCCGTTCGGCGACATCAGTGCCTTGCGCCGCGAGCTCCGGCGGGGCGACGTGGCCGCCCTCGTGATCGAGCCCATCCAGGGCAAGGGCGTGAACCTCGCGCCGGACGAGTTCTGGCTCGAGGCGCAGGACCTCTGCCGCAAGAGCAAGGCGCTCATGGTCCTCGATGAGGTCCAGGTCGGCATGGGGCGCAGCGGCACATTCCACTGCCACGAGCAATTCGGCGTCACGCCCGACATCATCACCATATCCAAGGCGCTCTCCGGCGGCTACGTCCCGGTGGGAGCGATGCTCTGCTCGACCCAGGTCTCCGACGCGGTATTCAGCTCCATGGACCGGGCCGTCGTCCACTCGTCGACCTTCAGCCAGAACCAGCTGGCGATGGTGGCAGGCCTGGCCACTCTCGCCGCGTTCGACGACGAGGACATCCTCGACCGTGTCCAACGCACCGGGAAGGCGTTCACGAAGGCGCTCCAACCGCTCGTCGACCGCTACGAGTTTCTCCACCAGGTGCGCGGCATGGGGCTCATGATCGGGCTGGTGTTCGGCGAGCCGACGACGCCGGCGCTGCGGCGGCGCTTCCGCCTCGTCGAGGCGCTGCGTTCAGCGCTGTTCTCGCAGATGATCGTGGTGCCGCTCTTCCACCGGCACCGGATCCTCACGCAGGTCGCCGCCGACAACATGAATGTGGTCAAGCTGCTGCCGCCCCTCATCGCCGGCGACGACGAGGTGGAGCTGTTCACCGACGCGCTCGACGATGTGCTCCAAAGCGCGGAAAAGGGCTCCAGCCTCATCTACGAGTTCGGCAAGACTATGGCCAAGGGCTCACTCCACAAGTTCCGACTGTGAAGCTCGAATCGGGCGATCGCGTCCTCGTCACAGGGGCGACGGGGTTCATCGGCTCCGCCGTCACGCGCCAGCTCCTTGAGCGCGGGCAGGAGGTCGTGACGCTGGTCGAGCCGAACGTCGACGCTGCAAACCTCGAGGGTTTGGACGTCAAGCAGGTCGTAGGCGACCTGCGCCGTGCCGACGACGTGCGACAGGTCGTGAGCGGCTGCCGCGCCGTCTTCCACGTCGCGGCGCTCTATCGCTTCTGGGCCCGGGACCCCTCGGCGTTCTACGCCATCAACGTCGAGGGGACCCGCAACGTGCTGGCTGCCGCCGCCGAAGCGGGAATCGAGCGGCTCGTCTACACGAGCACCGTCGGCACACTCGGGCTCGAGCATGTGACCGATGGGACGGCGACGGCGGCGGACGAACGGTCGTTCCCCGACGTCCGTCACCTCTACGGCTCGTACAAGCGCTCGAAGTACGTGGCCGAGCACGAGGTCCTACGCGCCATCGCCGAGGGCCTGCCGGCGTCGATCATCCTGCCGACCTTCCCGCTCGGACCGGGGGACCGCGCCCCGACTCCCACCGGGCAGCTCATTCTCGATTACCTGAACGGCCGCGTCCCCGGATTCGTCGACACGATCCTCAACGTCGCACATGTCGATGACGTGGCGGCAGGCCAATTGCTCGCACTGGAGCGCGGCCGTAATGGCCGCAGCTACATACTCGGCGGAGAGAACCTCACCCTCGAGCAGCTGCTGGGGGAGCTGGCGGCAATCACGGGCCTGCCCCGGCCGCGCATCAAGGTGCCACGCATCTTCTCGCTGGCCGTCGCCGCCGTGTCTGAGACGGTCGAGGGCCGCATTCTCCACCGCCATCCCTCCATCCCGCTCGAGGCGGCCCGCATGTCGACGTCTCAGATGGCCTTCGACACGACCCGCGCCCGCGACGAGCTCGGGTATGCACCGCGGCCCGCCACCGAAGCCCTCGAAGCCTCGGCCCGCTGGTTCGTCGACCGCGGGATGGTCAGCCAGCGCCGATCTCGCCGCATCTCCTGGGCGCGGCCAAGCAGCTAGGCGTCATCGCGGCGGCGGGACGCGGCTGATCCGCGCCGAATGGTGTCTGCGACGGCAGAATCGCGGGATCCGAGTGCGCGACCCGGGTGGCTTCGGGGAGCAGGGATAGGAGGGACCATGACCGAGACGACGGAATCGGGCACGCCAACCCAGATCGGCGAGGCGGGCACCTCCGGCAGCGCGTCGGCGCCCTCGACTCCGGCGTTCCCACCGGACAGCTCTGGGAACAGGACCGTCTGGTTGGGCGGCCTGCTCCTCTTGATCGTGCTCGTCGCCCTGCTGATCGCGTTCATCGGCGCCCTCCGTCACTGGTTCGCGCTACACACGGGAACCATTCACGGCGGACCGGACGTGTATTACAACTTCTGGTCGGGCTTCGGGTCCGACCTCGGTGAGGCCACCCTCATCAGTGCCGTGGGCATCGGCGTTTACACCGGGGTGCGCAAGGTGAACTGCCATACGAAGGGGTGTTGGAGGATCGGCCACCATCTCCTCGAAGGCACCCCCTACATCCTCTGCAAGCACCACCACCCGGACGTGCCGAATCACGGTGCGACACACGAAGACATCCTCGCTCAGCACCACAGGTTCAAGCTCGAGAAGGCGGCGCAGAAAAAAGCAACTGCCTGAGAAGAAACGTGCTGTCCGAGGGTGCCTGCCACATCGGGCACACTGGTCGCGATGGCGCCCCAGTTCATCTACACCATGCGCGGCCTCAAGCGCTTCTACCCACCCGACCGCGAGGTCCTCAAGGGCATCAACCTCTCCTTCTATCCCGGCGCAAAGATCGGCGTCATAGGGTCCAACGGCTCGGGCAAGTCCTCCTTGCTCCGCATCATGGCGGGAGAGGACGACGACTTCACCGGCGATGCGCGCCTCACCCCGGGCTTCACCGTCGGGTATCTGTCCCAGGAGCCACAGCTCGACCCGACGAAGGATGTCGCCGGCAACGTGGCGGAGGGCGTCGGCGAGACCAAGCAACTGGTCGATCGCTACAACGAGGTCTGCGTCGCTTTCGCTGACCCCGACGCGGACATCGATGCGCTCCTCAAGGAGCAGGCCGACCTCCAGACGAAGATCGACGCCGCCGGCGCGTGGGACCTCGACCGCACCTTCGAGATCGCGATGGACGCGCTCCGGCTCCCGCCCGGCGACGCCGACATCGAAACCCTCTCGGGCGGCGAGCGCCGACGCGTCGCGTTGTGCCGGCTCCTGCTCTCCAAGCCGGACCTTCTCCTGCTCGACGAGCCGACCAACCACCTTGACGCTGAGTCGGTTGCCTGGCTGGAGCGGACCCTCCAGGAGTATCCCGGCACGGTTGTCGCAGTCACCCACGACCGCTACTTCCTCGACAACGTGGCCGGCTGGATCCTCGAGCTCGACCGTGGCGCCGGCATCCCCTGGGAAGGCAACTACTCGTCGTGGCTCGAGCAGAAGCAGGCGCGCCTGGCGGCCGAGGATAAGGCCGACCGTTCCCGTCAGGCGTCACTCGAGAGAGAGCTCGACTGGATCCGCATGTCGCCACGTGCCCGCCAGAGCAAGGGCAAGGCGCGCATCACCGCTTACAACGAGCTGGTCGCCGAAGCCGAGGCTGCCGACCGGCGCGCCGACAACGTCGAGCTCACCATCCCGCCCGGGCCGCGTCTTGGGGACCAGGTCGTCGACGCCGGACACCTGCAGAAGGGTTTCGGAGACCGCCTCCTCATCGACGACCTGACCTTCTTTCTCCCGCCGGGCGGCATCGTCGGCATCATCGGCCCCAACGGGGCGGGGAAGACCACGCTGTTCCGCATGATGGTGGGGGAGGAGAAGCCCGACGACGGCGCGCTGACTGTCGGTGCATCCGTCCAACTCGCCTACGTCGATCAGTCCCGCGACACGCTCGACGGGGACAAGACCGTCTTCGAGGAGATCGCCGGGGGAGTCGACCACATGGCCGTGGGTGGCCGCGAGATGCACGGACGCGCCTACGTCGCCGGCTTCGGTTTCAAGGGCAGCGACCAACAGAAGAAGGTGGGAAATCTCTCAGGCGGCGAGCGCAACCGCGTCCTGCTGGCCAAGGTGCTGAGCAGCGGCGGCAACGTGCTGCTGCTCGACGAGCCGACCAACGACCTCGACGTCGACACACTGCGCGCCCTCGAGGACGCACTCCTCTCCTTCCCCGGCTGCGCGGTGGTCATCAGCCACGACCGCTGGTTCCTCGACCGGATTGCCACCCACGTGCTCGCCTTCGAGGGCGACTCTGCCGTGCGGTGGTGGGAGGGCAACTTCAGCGACTACGAGGCCGACCGGCGCAAGCGCCTCGGAGTCGACGCGGACCAGCCGCACCGCATCCGCTACAAGCCGCTCGTTCGCGACTAGCGACTAACCGACTGACGACGAGCGACGAACACCTAACGCCTCGGCTCGTCCCACAGCGCCGAAACGTCAAGGTACGGCGTCGTACACGGCGGCCCGTCGGCGACCCATATGCGGGGCGCCTGAACGGCACCACCCCCACCGGCTCCCACGCGCACCACACACGACGACCGGGTGCCGAACCGGTCGAGATGCACGCAGTTTCCCGAGTTCGGCCGCTCGTCCCCCTCGGGGATCCTGTGGTCGACCAGCACGCGCCGGAAGGCCGCCTCCACCGCGTCCGCGTCCAGCCCCGCACCCGACCCCGCCGCGGTCGCACCGACCACGTCGCGGAGGCTCTCTCGCACG
The DNA here is from genome assembly GCA_963828455.1 of uncultured Acidimicrobiaceae bacterium. Classification (GTDB taxonomy): domain Bacteria; phylum Actinomycetota; class Acidimicrobiia; order Acidimicrobiales; family RAAP-2; genus Bog-473. The sequence goes on from CAWHFH010000009.1 coordinate 13,832, forward strand.
AGGTCCACCTTCGCCGACGGCGTGTCGACGGCGCGGTTCTCCAGCACGTGGATCCCTGGCGGAAGTTCCACGGCGACCACGGAAGCACCCGTGAAGTCCACGGACCACAGTGATGTCCGGTCCCCCACGAGCAGCCAGGCGCCGTTGTAGTCCGCAGGGTCGAAATCGCGGCCCAACAGCTGGACCCCCTCACGAGCGGTCGCGCACCGGGCTGCCGCCAGCGGCAGTTCGCCCCGCGAACGCTTCCTCGGGTCCTTTGCGTCGCCCAGAGGCTGGTTCGTCAGCCCGGCGCACACCCCGTCCTGGTTGACCGCGAGCCACGTCCCGCCCGAGAGCTCGTCGCGCCCGCCCAGCACCCGGGGCGGCCCAGCCGAGAGGACCGTCACCGGCGTCGAGGGCCGGTCGAGCACCTCGTCGCGGTTGGCCCCCACGATCAAAGGCTCGTCCGCCACGATCCGCGACGCAACCACGAGGAGGCACATGGCGAGGCCACCCTACCCAGCACCATTGTGAAGAAATTCACCCCGGCGCCCGGGGTTGCCGAGTACCGTTTCGGCATGCGAACTCGCGTTTTTTCGGGGGTCGGGCTGGTGGCTGTCGTGGGCCTGGCCCTAGTCGTCCTGCCCACCCTGCCGGCCTCCGCCAAGGGGCTGAGCAACTCACAGATCCAACAGCTCGAGAACAAGCTCAGCCAGGGGAAGAAGGCGACGTACACGGCGACGTACGTCTCGTCGGACGGGAGCACCGTCACCATCTCCCAGCAGGGTAGGAAGTCGAACTTCAGCTCCGCGGACGGCAGCAGCGTGATCAACACCGGCAAGAAGACGTACTTCTGCTCGAAGAACTCGGGCAACAGCGGCAGTACGGGGAACAGCGGGAACTCCGGGACCAGCGGGAACTCGGGGAACAGCGGAAATTCCGGCACGACGAACACGACCACGACCACGACCACCACCAAGCCGGCGGGTCTGCAGTGCGTCAGCGAGGGCGCATCGAACCCGTTGGCCGGGCTCGTGAACGCCTTCAGCCCGGCCCTTCTGCTGAACGTCCTGAACGAGGACAAGGTGTCGGCCGAGGCGCGTGCTCTCGGTATCCATGTGACGGAATCGACGCAGAAGTTCGCCGGTCAGAACGCGACATGCCTCTCGGCCACGGTGAGGGGCCAGACCGGCAAGTACTGCGTCACCAACCAGGGGCTCCTGGCCTACATAGGTGGCAGCGGAGGATCGGCCTTCAAGATGACGAAGTACTCGGGCAATCCGAGCCCGACCCTCTTCAAGCTGCCCGCGAACGCCACCACGGTGACGATCCCTTCCGTCCCGTAGGACATCTCCATCCCCCCCGTCTCGATTCCGTAACACCCGCGCCGCGCTCGGCGGCGCACCACCACGAACCAACTACCGTCGAACGAATGTCTGACCGCTGGCAGCAGAGCGAGGTCCCACGCGGCGCCGAGTACGACCGTCGCTTCGAGGACTTGGCAGCAACGGGCATGGACATGCACGGCGAGGCCGCGCTCGTTGCGTCCTACCGTCCCGCCACCGTGCTCGATGCCGGCTGCGGCACCGGCCGCGTCGCCATCGAGCTCGCCAATCGCGGCCCCGACGTCGTCGGCGTCGACGTCGACCCGGCGATGCTCGAGGTCGCCCGCGCCAAGGCGCCCGGCCTCAGGTGGGTCGAGGCCGACCTCACCGATCCCACGTTCGACCTCGGGCGCACGTTCGACGTCGTGGTGATGGCCGGCAACGTCCTTATCTTCGTACGCTCAGGCACCGAGGGGCAGGTGATCGCCAACACGGCCCGCCATGTGTCTCCGGGTGGCCACCTCGTCTCCGGCTACTCCCTTCGTCCGGGAGGACTCCAACCTTCTGGCCACGATGCCTATGCCACCGCCGCTGGCCTCGTACTGGAGGCCCGCTGGTCCTCCTGGGACCGCGATCCGTACGCCCCCACCGACTCCTACGCCGTCTCGGTACACCGGAGGCCCAGCTGAGGCTGTCGTGTCCGTATCACGCAACGGAGAGGGGTGTAGGCACCTCAAATCGCACTGAATGTGCGGACGAACCGCGTTTCGTTAGGCTTTGGCCATGGGAACAGAGGAGCTAGACCCGATTGATCATCAGATCATCGAGTTGCTGTCACAGAACGCCCGCCGCACCATGGCCGACATCGGTGAGCAGGTGTCATTGTCCGCTTCGGCCGTGACTCGCCGCATCGAGCGTCTCGAGCGGACGGGGGTGATCGCCGGCTACACCGTGGTTGTCGACCATCGCAAGGCCGGTCGTCCGATCCAGGCGTTCACCGAGGTGCGTTTCGCCGGTACCGCCGATCTCCAGGAGATCAAGGAGACTGCGATGCAGCTCGCCGAGGTGCAGGCCGTTTTCACTACCGCCGGCGATCCCGACGCGCTGGTGTGGCTCCAGGTGCCCGACGTGGAGCGTCTCGGCCACGTCATCGAGCAGTTGCGCCGCCGCGGCCGCGTCACCGGCACCAAGACGCTCATCGTGCTCGACACGTGGTCGCGCCATCGGGCGATCGAGGCGAACGGCCTGCCGGTCAAGCAGTAGTGCACAGGGGCGCCGCGTCGTACCGCACCGCACTGACGGTCGTCGCGGTCGTCACCGTCGCGCTCGTCACGGCGAGCTGCAGCTCGTCGCCGTCCAACTCCGCTGCGCCGACAACGACCACGCACTCGACAACGTCCACGACGAGCGGTCCCGCGGGGACGTGGTCCAAGGCCATCCCGATCGCGCCGGGAGCCAACCTGACCACGATCTCGTGCCCTTCGGCCGGAACCTGTCTCGTTGGCGACGCGAACGGCAACACGTATCGCCTCCAGCTCTACAAGTCGAATGCGTTGGGACCGGCCCTGCCGTCGCCCTCCCCCCAGGGCACCTCCTATCTTTCGTGCGCAACGGCCAATTTCTGTGCGGCCGCACCCAGTGAGAACCAGGTCTCGATGTACAACGGTTCCGCCTGGCAGCCCCCGACCACAGTCTCGGGGGCTGCGGGCTTCACCGCCATCGACTGCACCGGGCCCACCTTCTGCGTGACCATCGATGGCGAGGGCAACTCATTCGCGTTCGACGGCTCGGGCTGGTCCGGCAACCTCGGAGCGTGGGGCGCCGCGAACCAGATCTCCTGCGTCTCGCCCACCTTCTGCGTCGCCGCCGAGGGGGGTCCCGCGGTCTTCAACGGTCATAGCTGGACCCAGCCCAACGACGCCGACGCACAGGGCCAGCTGAACGCGGTCTCCTGTCCTGCGACGACGTACTGCGCGCTCGTCGACAGCAGCGGCAGCGTGCTGACGTGGAACGGACTCGGGTTCACCGCACCCGCATCGATCGCCACGGAGCCACCGCTAAACGGCACCGACGCGTCGGGTCTCACCGGTGTCTCGTGCCCGACGCCGACTTTCTGCCGCGCGGTTGACTCCATCGGGCGTGTCTTCGGTTGGAACGGGACGTCCTGGAGCAGCGGGACGCTGATCGACAACGGCCACGCGCTCACCGCGATCTCGTGCCCGACGACCACCTACTGCGTCGCCGTCGACCGATCGGGTAGTGCGTTCTTCTCCAGCTAGAACGCCCGGCGGCCCTCGTTGGGGGCGCAAAAATCCGGGTGCGCCCATCTGTGCTACAACCCATGCATGCGTGGGAGGCGGACCTTGCGCGGGACGGGCGTCGGCCTGGCTCTGTCCCTGCTCGTTGCCGGCTTCGTCGCGCCGGCAGTGGCCGCTGCGACCGATTCGGCTTCATCGGCGCCGCGCTACCCGGTTGTGTGGTCGTTTCTTCCGACGGCGGCCGTCAGCGCTCTCGAGAACGGGCCAGACGCCGCGCCACCTGGTTCCAACGTCCCGTGCGTGCCGAGTGCTGCGCATCCCGACCCGGTCATCCTGGTGCACGGCCTCGCAGGGGACCAGAACGACAACTGGCAGACGATGTCACCGTTCCTGGCCGATCAGGGCTACTGCGTCTTTTCGCTGACCTACGGCAACATGGCCTCGCTCTCGCGTCCCTTCGACGAGATCGGTGGCCTCACGGACATGACGAAAAGTGCCCAGGACTTGGCGGCTTTCGTCGACTGGGTGTTGGCCGCGACACATGCACCGAAGGTCGACATCGTGGGCCACTCCGAGGGCGGGACGATGCCCGACTACTACATCAAATTTCTCGGCGGGTCACAGGTGGTGGCGAAGTTCGTGATGCTGAGCGGTGTGCCCCATGGGACCACGTTCTGGGGCCTGTCCGACCTCTACGACCTCGCAGCCGCCTATGGGTTCAGTTCGCAGGCGAACGCGCTGGCATCGTTCTGCGGATCGTGCACCCAGTTCCTGGTTGGGTCGAACTTCATGAAGACCCTGGATACCCCCAATGCGCAGGCGACGCCCGGCGAGGCGGCGACGTGCTCCTACGACGGCGTGGCCGTGGACGGCGTCAGCTACACCTCCATCGCAACCGAGTACGACGAGTTGGTGCGGCCCTACAACAGCGACTTCATCGATCCGCGTTGTGCCACCGCTGGCGAGGGCATCGGCGTCGACAACATCACAGTCCAGCAGCAATGCCCCTCCGATCTCGCAGACCACTTGTCGATCGAGGCGGACCAGGTCGCGGCCCAAGACGTCCTGAACGCGCTCGATCCCGCGGAGGCACAGACCGTCCACTGCACGCTCACGCTGCCGGCCATCGGCTGAGAGGTCTCGGCTCGGCGAAGGCTGACCGCCGCGGCCTGTCCACGTCCACTCCTGGTGGATGCGTACGCAGGCCGCTGCGGGGGTATCGACCGTTCGTGGCACTCGATGTGCATACAGAGCGAGAGCTCAAGTTCGAGGGACGGATGGGAGCGCCGCTTCCCGACCTGCGTCCGCTGGTCGGGAGCACATTCCGCCATCCCCGGCAGGTGCTCCACACCGCCTACTTCGACTCGGTCGATGGGCGCCTCTGGAGCCAGGGACTTACTTTGCGACACCGGACCACCGAGGGCGGCGAACACGGGATGTGGACGCTCAAGACGCCCGTGGACTCGGGCCACTCCCTCGCACGGAACGAGTTCTCGTGGTCGGGGGATCGTGGCGACGTGCCGCAGGACGCCCAGCGCATCCTGCGCGGGGTGCTCAGACGGGAATCGTTGCGTCAGCTGGTCGAGCTGGAGACCGTCCGTGAGCGCCTTTCGCTCCGCGACGACGAGGACACAACTCTCGCCGAGCTCGACGACGATCTGGTCACGGTGTCGGGAGGGCAACGGGATGGGCTGCGCTTTCGACAGGTCGAACTCGAGCTTCAGAGCGAACATTGGTCGAGCCGGCCCGTCGTGAATCGCCTGGAGTCCGCGGGGTTCACCGTCGGGTCGTCGCCGAAGTTGGCGTTGGCGATGCCGCAGGTATCGGGGGGACCCGGCGATCCGCACCTGGACCGAAAGTCCACACTGGCCGAACTGGTCCGGATGCGTCTCCGGGAGGGGTTTGATCGTCTCCTCGACCACGACTGGCATCTCCGCATGGCAGCCCCCGATTTCGATGCCCGCGACATCCATCAAGCGAGGGTCGCGACCCGTCGCCTCCGTTCGGACCTCAAGTCGCTCGGCGGCGTTCTGGACCCGATCTGGAAGGGTCATATGAGAGGCGACCTCAAATGGCTGGGCTCTGCTCTCGGTGAGGTCAGGGACCTCGACGTCCTGCGCAAGAATCTGAAGGGGATCCCGTCCGAACTGGACCGAACGCTTGTCGAGCTGCGAGACGCTGCGAACGAGCGCCTGACGCTCGTGCTGGAAGACGACCGTTATCTCGACGTGCTCGACCGGTTGCACGCTGCGTCGGATCGGGTACCACTCGCCGGTGGCGACGCCACCGAGCTCGCACGCGGGAGGGCGCGAGACGCCCTCCCCGTGATCGTTGGAGCGAATTGGCGCAAGCTGCGACGACAGGTTCGAAAGGCCAGGCGGCACCCGTCTCCCGAACGGTTGCACAAGGTTCGCATCAAGGCGAAGGAGTTGCGGTACTCGTCGGAGTTCGCAACCACCTTCATCGAAGGGCCAGCGCGACGCCTGGCCAAAGCGGCTCGCAGACTGCAGGACGAGCTCGGTGAACACCACGATGCCGTGGCGGCGGGCGATTGGCTGCGTGCCCTGGCCTATGAGGATCGTGGAACACGGTTGCCCGGCGACGTTGCGTTCCAAGCCGGCGGTCTGGCCGCCGACATACGCCGCCGTCAAGCACACTTCGAGGCGGCGTGGGAGCGTTCCTGGAAACGGCTGCGCAAACCGAGACGCATCCAGTGGCTTCGCTAGCCGCATTTCGTGATTGCGAGGTCGTGATTTCGAGGCACGGCCGCGCCGCCCCGGTCAGCCGAAGAAAACCTCCGCTTCGGCGACCAACTCCGGCGGGACGAGTTTGAGCTGCGCCGTGGCCTCGGACAACGGGACGAGCTCGATGTTCGTGCCGTGCAGCGCCACCATCTGACCCGAACGCCCATAGTGCAACGCGTCGACGGCGTGGAGACCGAAACGGGTCGCGAGCACGCGGTCGAACGCCGTCGGGCTGCCCCCGCGCTGCACATGGCCGAGGACGGTGGCCCGGGCCTCTTTGCCCGTGCGCCCGGCTATCTCTGTCTCGAGGTAATTCCCGATTCCCATCAGCCGTTCGTGACCGAACGCGTCGACCTCCACGAGGCGGCGCGGCGCGGTGCCTTCCACCGGCAAGGCACCCTCGGCAACCACGACGATCGGGGCGTATTGGCTGGCGAAGCGGTGCTCGATGAACCGGCACACCTCTTCGATCTGGAACGGCCGCTCCGGGATCAGGATCACGTTGGCACCACCGGCGATGCCCGAATACCACGCGATCCAGCCCGAGTGCCGCCCCATCACCTCCACTATCAGCACCCGGTGATGGCTCTCCGCGGTGGTGTGCAGCCGGTCGATCGCCTCCGTCGCGATCGTGACAGCAGTGTTGAACCCGAACGTGTAGTCGGTGCCACTCAGGTCGTTGTCGATCGTCTTGGGCACGCCGACGATGGGGAACCCCGTCGAGCTGAGTTTCGCCGCGACGCCGAGCGTGTCTTCGCCGCCGATGGCGATGAGGCCGTCGAGACCCATCCGCTCCATCGTTGCGAGAACGCGGCGCTCCCCGTCGTCGGAGTTGTAGGGATTGGTCCTACTGGAACCCAGGATCGTCCCTCCTCTCGGGAGGATCCCCCGGACGCGGGACACGTCCAAGGGAATGAAGTCCCCTTCGAGCGGCCCGCGCCAACCGTCCCGAAATCCGACGAACTCGTGACCGTGGATCTCGACGCCCTTGCGGACCACGGCCCTGATGACGGCATTGAGCCCCGGGCAGTCCCCGCCACCGGTGAGCACCCCGATCTGCATTCAGGGCGAGTGTAGCGACGACCTCACCGGAAGGGGCGTGTGAACGAGATGGTTGCGCACTACTTCTGACGCCGCCTCACCAGGGTGCGAGCTCGGGGGCGTCGCCACGCCCGATGACCCAGGCCAACAGCGCTGCCGCGTCGGTGCGCTCGCCCAGCCGTGGCAGCTCGCGCGCCAGCCATACCGCCACCAGCGTTGGTGGCAACGGGACCGGCCCGAGCCCGAGGTCGCCTTGGTGAACGACGACCTCACGCCAGCGCGAGAGGACCGCGTCGCGTGAGGGCTCCACCACCCCCCGTGAGGTCCGCGACGGCGCGTCCCACGCCTCGTCGGGCAGCTCGGCCACGACCCGCGCCACCGCGGCGGAGCTGTCCCGTACGTCGGCCACCAATTCGTCGGCCGTCCGCCCCGCCCCCGCCTCGATGTCCTGGCGTCGCTGCTCGAGGCCACCCGGGTACTGATCTCGTAGCTCGCTTCGCAGAGCACCCTCGAGCCGCCACACCAGGCTGTCCGCGTTCCGGGCGATGTGGGTGAGCACGTGCCCGATGCTCCATTCGGGCAACTGGCTCGGGGAGCGCGCCGTCGCGTCGTCAAGGACGAGGATCGCCTCCTCGAGCGAGGCCTGAGCGGCCAGGCAGCCGTCGATCCACTCCCGCGGTGGACCGGCTCCGACGTCGTCGCGGGTGCCGGCCGCGCCGCCCGTCACTTCGCGGGTATCGAAGACTGCCCGTCGAGCATGTCGGCCATCACGGCGCGGATGAACTCGTCGGCCTCGTCGGTCATGCCGCCGGCCACCCCGCCGTAGATCGCCCCCGATCTCGGCGCCTCGGCAGCGTGCTCCTTCGCGTACGCCACCGCGTCGGCCAGGTCGGCAGCGAACTGCTCGACCACGCCGTCCTGGGTTTGGGGCCGGGTCACCGCCATGTGCAGCGCGTTGGGGTATTGCTGACCGTTGAAGCGCCAGCCGCGCTGCCGCATGAAATCGTTCACGTGGTAGATGTCGAACTCGTCCGAGGTGAACGAGAAGAGAAACGTCGGCTTGCCCACCAGGCGGAGCTCGGGGTGCGAGTGCACTGCGTCCTGCATGGCGAAGGCCGTGTCGAAGATCTCCCGCGCGTAGCCCAGGTAACCGGCGTGGCCGAGCTGCACCATCGACGCCCACGTCGCCGCGATCAGGCCACCCGAGCGTGAGCCCTCCATGCCGGGCGAGGTGTACTTTCCGCCGCTCCAGTCGGTCAGATAGAAGTATTGCGCGTTGCGCAAGGCCTTGGAGCGGAAGCTGCAGACCGACGAGCCCTTGAACGCGTAGCCGTACTTGTGCGTGTCGGCCGACATCGACGTGACGCCGGGCAGGGAGTAGTCGAAGACCGGGATGTCGTACCCGAGCTCGCGGCCGAACGGCAGGATGAAGCCGCCCAGGCAGGCGTCGACGTGCAGACCGATGCCTCTCTCCAGCGCCAGGTCGGAGAGATCCGCGATGGGGTCGACGGTGCCGTAGCCGTAGTTGCAGGCCGACCCGACCACGGCGACGGTCCCCTCGTCGATGTGGTCACGCACCCAGTCCACGTCCACCTGCGTCGTGACCGGGTCCACCGGGGCGCGTCGCAGCTCGACGCCGAAGAGGTGACAGGCCTTGTCGAACGCGGGGTGCGCCGTCTCCGGCTTGATCACGTTGGGCCGGGTCACGCCTCTCGTCTGGGCCGCATGCTCGCGGTAGGCGAGGATCGCATGCAGGATGCTGCCGGTCCCTCCCGTCGTGACGAGGCCGCACGGCTCGTCGCCGGTCGCTGCCGCCACGTCGCCCGAGAAGAGGCCGAGGGTCATGGCGATGATCTCGGCCTCGAACTTGGTGGCGCTCGGGCACATGTCGCGCTGGAGGACGTTGACGTGCGCGAACAGCCCGAAGGCCTCATTCATGAACGTGTAGTGGTCGTGGTCGCCGCAGTACATGGTGCCCGAGCACTTGCCGGTCTCCCAGAAGGCGTCCTCCTCCATCGCCATGGTGTGGAGCTGGGCCAGTACGTCCTGGCGGCTCATGCCCTCTTCGGGCAGGGAGCGGTGGGCGGCAAAGCGGTCGGCGTAGGGGTAGTCACTCATGGTGTCGGGGCCTCCTTGAGCCCCTGGGCCGGGCTGCGGCCTCCAGCGGGCGGGCGACACGGCTCGAGCCCGAGACTATTCAATGGGTATCGGTAGCACCGCACGCCGGCTGGGAGAAGATGTCGCGGTGCGTCCGCCCTTCGTGTTCACTTCGCTGCAGGGTTACCAACGCGCCTGGGTCAGCGCGGACGCCGCCGCGGGCCTGACGCTGCTGGCCATCGCCCTTCCCGAGCAGCTGGCGACGTCGCGCCTCGCCGGCATGCCGCCGATCACCGGTTTCTACGCGTTCATCGCCGGCACCGTGCTGTTCGCCCTTCTGGGTTCCAACCCCCAGATGTCGGTGGGCGCCGACTCGACGATCGCCCCCCTCTTCGCCGCCGGGGTCGTCGGTCTCGCCGTGCTCGGCTCGCCGCACTACGTCGAGTTGGTGAGCATCCTGGCCGTGATGGTCGGGGTGATGGTGATGCTCGTCAGCCTCCTGCGGCTCGGGTGGATCGCCGACTTCCTCTCGACCCCCATCACGACCGGCTTCCTCTCGGGTGTGGCCGTGATCATCGTCATCCACCAGCTGCCGGACTTCCTCGGTCTCCCGCCGGCCACCGGCTCGGACCAGCACCGGTTCCTCTACGTCGTCAGCCATCTCTCCGAGGTCCAGGCCGGCGCGATCGTCATGGGCCTCGGCGTCATGGTGGTCATGATCGTCTGCGTCCGCACCGACCGGCGCATCCCCGGTGCCCTAATCGCGCTGGTCGGCTCCGTTGTCCTGGTCAATGCGTTCGACCTGCAGGCGCACGGGGTCCCCGTGCTGGGCACCGTCCATAGCGGCGCGCCTCACATCGGTCTCACGGGTCTGTCGTGGACGACGCTGGGCAACCTCGCCCCCCTGGCCGCCGTCGTCGCGCTCGTCGTGGTGACGCAGAGCGCCGCGACAACACGCGCGTTCGCCGAGCAGGGGGGCTACGACGTCGACGCCGGCCGCGACTTCCTCGCCGTCGGGGCCGGCAGCGTCCTCTCTGGACTGGTCGGCTCCTTCCCGGTGGACGCCAGCCCGCCCCGGACGGCCGCGATCGTGAACGCGGGGGCGCGCACGCAGGCGGGTGCACTCGGGGCGGCCGCCATCGTCCTCGTGTTCATCCCTTTCGCGAACGTGCTCAAGGACGTTCCACTCTCCATGTTGGCCGCCGTCCTCATTTTCATCGCGGCCCGCCTGTTCAAGTGGCGGGACATTCGCTCTATCGCCCGCTTCGACTCGTTGGAGTTCGGCCTCGCGGCGGTCACGCTGTTGGTCGTCGTCCTGGTCGGCGTGGAACAGGGCATCGCCGTCGCCGTCGGGTTGGCCATCCTCGATCGGATCCGGTTGGCCGCGCGGCCCCAGGTGCACAGGATGGGACACGTCCAGGGAACGACCAGCTGGACACCCCTGTCCGCCGACGTCCTGGCGGCGCCGGAGCCCGGCGTGCTCGTGGTCCTTTTCGCCACGCCGCTGTGGTTCGCCAACGCGGTCCACTTCAGAGAAGAGGTCGACCGTGCCCTTGCGGAGTCCGGTCCGGCGACGCGGGTGCTCGTCCTCGACACGGTCGGTATGTCGGATCTCGACTTCACCGGCGCGCGGTCGCTCGGGCAGTTGCTGGACCGGTGCGAACGAGAGCACATCGACTTCGCCATCGCTCGCGCCGGCGACCACGTCCGCCGCAGCCTCGAGCGCAGCGGGCTGATGCAGCGCATCGGGCCCGACCACTGCTTCCCGACGGTGGACGCCGCGGTCACCGCCCTCTCGGGCGGGCCCGCGCCGGGCTCCGGAGGGTCCTAGGGGCCCGAGCAGGCGTTGATCGTGGTGTTCGCCCCGGTGCTCAGGGTCTCGCCCTGCGCGGGGAAGTACCACTTGACATGTTGGTAGGCCGCACGACCGCCACACGCGCCGAGGTCGGACGCGACGACGGTCGCGCGCTCCTGCGCGCCCTGGGCGGCCGACTGATTCGGCCCGACATAGGTGCTCATGCCGGTTCCCGTAGCCGTGTCCCCGCCCCAGGACTGCCACGTGATCCCGGTCAGCATGCCCGTCGGGTCGCCCCCGAGCGAGATCTCCGCCGGTTTCACCTGCCCGAAGCCGACCGCCGACGCGCCCCACGCGGAGGCCACACCGAGTGTCGGGGACGTGCCCGCCGTCCCACCATGCCCGGCGGTCGTCGTCGATGTCGAAGGGGACACGACGGCCGGCCCCGGCGTCGAGGTGGAGCTGTGCATACGCGCCGTCGTCGTGGTCGTTTGGTTCTGCACCGACGGAGACGGAGTGTTGGAGCACGCCGTCGCAAGCACCGCTACCCCGGCGACCCCCGCCGTCCCCACCAACACCCGCATCCGCCTCACGCCGTCACCCGACCCGGCGCAACTCCGCCCGCACCGGCCGGTGGTCCGATCCGCCGTGCGGCAGGACCTCGCCGCGCACCGGCTGCAGAGCCCCGCGCACGAGGATGTGGTCGATCTGGGAGTGCGGGCGCCAGGCGGGCCAGGTCCGCCCGACGACCGCCCGGCGCCACCCCGGCATGAATAGCGTCACCACCAGAGGCCCCCATGTGTTCATGTCCCCGACCAGCACTGCGTCGGCTCGCGCACCGGTGCGTAAGAGGTCACGGAGCTCCGCCCAGTTGCGGTGCGATCCGTAGTGGAGGTGGGACATGTGCGTGCCCGCCACCGAGATGGGATGTTCGTCCAGTTCGAAGTCCACCACCACGACCGCCCGGCGCACGGTGTCGCTGCGCAACTTGCTCATTGGGAGCATCCGCGAGCTCTGAATCGGAAGCTCCGGCCGCACGAGCACCGCCACACTCAAGGTCCCGGGTTCCGCCTCCTGCCAACGGGCAAGTGCCTGCAGCTTGGGCGGCGGTGGACGGATCCCGTCCATGAAGAGCGGCCGGTTCTCGAGAGTCCAGGCCGGTTGCTTGATCCAAGACGAGCCCGCGTCGGCCGGCGGCCGCACGCGGCGCCCTTCACCGAGCGTGTGAGCCACGACCTGGTAGCCGAGATGCGCGGCCGCCTTCTCGGCCTGGCCCCGGTCCTCGCCCGAGGCGGTCCACGACTCCTCGAGCACGATCACATCGGAGTCGAACGAGGCGATCACCTCGAGGTAGTCGTACGGTCGGCCCCAGCCGTCCATCCCGCAGTGCATATTGTAGTTGGTGACGGTCAGCACGATCGATCGTCGCAGACGATAGGCGCCCGGAATCGCCGGTTACCATCATCGGGCGTGGCCGCCGATACCGACAACGGCCACAGCCACAGCCACAGCCACGGCCACGGCTACGGCGACGGCGACGGCGACGGCTACGGCTACGGCTACGGCCACCCGGTCCTCGCCGAGCGACTCCGCCCCTTCACCACGACGATCTTCGCCACGATGTCGGAGCTGGCGACGGCCACGAACTCGGTCAATCTCGGCCAGGGCTTCCCCGACACCGACGGGCCGGCCGAGCTCAAGGAGATCGCGGCAGAGGCCATTCGCCATGGCGACAATCAGTACCCCCCCAGCGCAGGCATCCCCGAGTTGCGCCGCGCCGTCGCCGCGCACCAGCGTGCCTGGTACGGCCTCGACCTCGATCCCGATTCGGAGGTCCTCGTCACCGTCGGCGCCACGGAGGCCATCGCGGCCACGCTCCTCGCACTGTGCGAGCCCGGCGACGAGGTCGTGATGTTCGAGCCTTCCTACGACTCCTACGCCGCCTGCGCCTCGATGGCCGGCGCCGTCCCCCGCCTCGTCCGCCTCCACCCGCCCGACTGGACCTTCGACCCCGACGAGCTCGCCACGGCAGCCGCTCGCCCGCGCGCCCGCATCCTCCTCCTCAATACTCCGCACAATCCGACCGGCAAGGTCTTCTCGGCCGATGAATTGGGCCAGGCGGCCGCCCTCTGCCGGGCCCACGACCTCCTGGCGGTGACAGACGAGGTCTACGAGCACCTCGTCTTCGACGGCACCCACATCCCACTGGCAACGTTGCCCGGCATGCGCGGGCGCACCCTGACCATCTCCTCTGGTGGCAAGACGTTCTCGTTCACCGGCTGGAAGGTCGGGTGGGTCAGCGGTCCGGCCCCACTGGTGGCCGCCGTGCGCGCCGCGAAGCAGTTCCTCACCTACACGAGCGCCGCCCCGTTGCAACTCGCCATCGCGCATGGCCTCGGCCTCCCACCCGCCCGGATCGCCGATCTCGCCACCGACCTCGCCGCCAAGCGCGACCTGCTCTGCGACGGCCTGGCCAGCCTGGGCTACACGGTCTATAGCCCCTCGGCGACGTACTTCGCGACGACCGACATCTCCGCCGTCGCCCCCGGGCTCTGCGCCCAGGACTTCTGTCTCGGACTGCCCGGCCGTTGCGGCGTCGTGGCCATCCCGAGTTCGGTCTTCTACGACCCGGCCGATCCCGACGCCGGCCGCTCGCTCGTCCGTTGGGCCTTCTGCAAGCAGGACGCCGTGCTGCACGACGCAATCGCCCGCTTAGCATCGTGGGCAGCATGACCATTCCTCTCGCCTGGGTCGACGCCTTCAGCGACGCGCCGTTCGGGGGCAACCCGGCTGGTGTCTGCCTGCTCGACGAGCCTCTCGACGAGGCGCGGCATGCAGTTGATCGCATTCGAGCTCGGCATCGCGGAGACGGCCTTCCTCGTCCCCGGCGACGAACCAACCAGCTTCTGCCTGCGGTGGTTCTCGCCGGCCACCGAGATCGACCTGTGCGGTCATGCCACGCTGGCCTCGGCCCACGCGCTCCGCCAGTGGGGGACTGTCGACGGCACGGCACCGCTGACTTTCCACACCAAGAGCGGTCCTTTGCACGCCAGCTTCGACGACGACCGCGTCATTCTCGACTTCCCGGCCGATCCCATTACTGCGGCCGCGCTGCCCGATTGCCTGCAGGCGGAGTGGCCGGGTGCGGTCGAGCACAGCGGGCGCACCTCCTTCTTCACGTTCGTCGTGCTCGCCTCGGCCGAAGGAGTGCGCGGCTACGAGCCCGACCTCGACGCCATCGCTGCCTCGGGGGACAAGGCGCTGCTGCTCACCGCTGCGGCGGAGGCCGCCTCGGGGGCGGATTACGTGCTGCGGGTTTTCGGCCCGAACGTCGGCATCCCCGAGGACCCGGCAACAGGCTCGGCTCAGTGCTCGGCCGGTCCGTACTGGGCGTCTGAGCTGGGCCGCAGCGACCTTGTGGTGCGCCAGCTCTCCCGCCGCGGCGCCACGCTCTACGTGCGGCCCGAGGGCGAGCGGGTCCAGATCGGTGGCCACGCGACCACGGTGCTCACGGGTTACCTGTGCTAATCAGTCCGACCATGGGCGCCACCGCGGCGGACCTGCGGGCACTCGTCGAAGGCCATGAGCCGGCGTCGTCACGGGAGGCCGCGGCCAAGCTGCGCTTCCTCGAGGAACTGTCCGGCCTGTCGGCACCGTGCGACGAACACGCCCACACGACCCACGTCACTGCCTCGGGCATCGTTGTCGGACGCCGGGGCACGGTGCTGCACCTCCATAAGCGCCTCGGCATCTGGATGCAACCGGGCGGCCACATCGACACCGGCGAGGCCGCCGATGTTGCCGCCCGTCGCGAGGCGACCGAAGAGCTCGGACTAGAAGTCGAGCACCCGGCGTCCGGCCCCTGTCTCGTCAACGTCGACGTGCACGACGCGGCGTTCGGGCATACCCACCTCGATCTTCGCTATCTCTTGATCGCTGGCGACGATGACCCGCACCCACCGCCCGACGAGAGCCCCGACGCCCGCTGGTACACCTGGGACGAAGCGATGACTATGGCCGACGCAGCGTTGATCGACGCCTTGCCGGTGGCTCGGGCCGCCTACGAAGCCGCCGAAGGCGCCCTGCCAGGCCGGGGTGCGTCGTGAGCGACACGTTCACGCACCTGCTCGCAGTGCAGGACCTCGACACCTCGATCACCCAGATGGAGCACCGGCGGAACGCGCTCGCGGAGACATCCGGCCTCGTCGCGGTCGAGTCCGAGCTGGCGACCCTCGGAGCCGAGCAGGTCGATGCGACCGGCCGACGTGCCGCACTGACGGCGACGCAAAAGGGTCTCGAGGAACAGATTGCTGGCATCACGGAGCGACGCGACCTCGTCGAGAAACGTCTCTACGCCGCCACCAGTTCGTCGGCGCGCGACCTGCAGGCGATGAACGAAGAGGTCAAGCACCTGACCGACCGCCGAGCCGAGCTCGAGGAGCTCGAGCTGGTGGCGATGCTCGAAGCGGATCCCATCGACGCACAGCTTGCCGCGCTGCGTGCGCGGATGGCCCCGCTCGAAGCGAAGGCGAAGGAATTGCGGGATGAGGTCGAGCAGGAACGCCTCGAGATCGATGCAGCCATCGCCTCGGCTGCCGGGACGCGTGCCGCCGAGGCTGCCCAGCTGCCGTCCGCGCTCTCCGACCGGTACGAGACGCTGCGCTCCAGGTTGAAGGGGACGGGCGCCGCGCGGCTGATCGGGAGTCACTGCGACGGATGCCACCTCGAGCTTCCCTCCATGGAGGTCGAGCGCATTCGTGCGCTGCCTCCGGGAGAGGTCGCAACGTGCGAGCAGTGCGGCCGCATCCTGATCCCGACGTGACGGGCGACCACACCCGGTGCTGATCTTGGTCCGCCACGGGGAGTCGGTGGCCAATGCGCAAGGCTTGTTGCTGGGACGCACCGATGCGGAACTGACGGAGACCGGACGCGCCCAGGCGGCCGCCGTGCCGACGCTGCTTGAGCGTCCCGTTGTCGAACTGCGCTCGAGCCCGCTCTGCCGCGCCGTCGACACGGCCGAACTGCTCGGACTCGACCTGCCGGTCGTCGTCGACGAGCGGTGGATCGAGGTCGACTACGGAGAGTTCGAGTGCCAGCCGTTGGGGGACATCCCGGCCGACGTGTGGCAGAAGTGGCAGCGCGACCGCGGCTTCCGCCCCGTGAACGGCGAGTCGCTGACGGAGGTGGACATGAGGATCGCCGCCGCCTGCGAAGAGCTGTTCGCGTCCGACGGGAGCGGCGCACGGCGCCGCGACGGCGACGTGGTGATCGTGAGCCACGTGACCCCGATCAAGGCGGCTGTGGCCTGGGGACTCGGGACGCCGGACCTGTACTGGCGGCTCTACCTGCGGACGGCGTCGGTCACTCGGATCAGCTGGAACCGCGACGCCCCCATCCTGCACGGGTTCAACGAGGTGGCGTTGGCGCCCGAGCGGAGCGGGACGCCAAAATCTCGCCGTGCCTGAAAGCCCCAACGCCGCTCCGACCGTCGCCTCCTTGCGCCCGCAGGAGGGTGCGGAGGAGCCACCCGTCCATCGCCGCACCATCGAGGTCGAGGTGTTCGTCCGCGGCGAGCACCTCGTCGTCATCGGGACCTTGGCCGATGTGCGGCCCTGGGCCACCGGCGAGTTCGGCCCGCGTGAACTGCATCGCATGGAGTTGGCGATCGTGGTCCGCCGCGCCGATATGACGATCACCGACGCGGTGGCCGACATGAAGACATTTCCGCATGCCGAGTGCACGGTCATCGAGCCGAAGTTCTCGGAGTTGATCGGCCTGTCGGTGGCTCGGGGGTACACATCGGCCGTGCAGGAGCGCTTCGGGCGCGAACGCGGCTGCAGCCATCTCGAGTTCCTGGCCCGGGCCATCGGGCCGGCGGTCGTGCAGTCGGTGACGTCGGCGGCGGCGCAGCAGTTCGAGGAGGGCGGCGTATACCCGGACGGTGGGCGTGCGCTCACCTTCTTGGCCAACACGTGTCACGTGTTCATCGAGAACGGCCCCGGATCGCAGAAGATCGATGCCGGCTGGCGACCCGGGATGTTCGGGCTCTATCCCGCGCCGTCGGTCGCCGAGATCCGTCGCCGTATCGCCGAACGCGAATCCGGGGACCCGGCCGCCAGCCCGACGCGCTAGCCGGTCAGCGCAACGGCAGGCCGACGAAGGCGGCGAGGGTGCCGATGCCGAGCATCATGAAGGCGACGTAGTCCCCGACATGCCCGGAGTGCACCCGATGGAGCATGTCGATCGGCGAGGCCAGGGCGCGGAGCGAGGGGAGGCGCGCGACGAGGCGGCCGCCGTAGAGACCGGCCAGCGCGACGAGGCAGGCGCAACCCGCCGAGAGGAAGCCCAACCCGAGGCCCAAACCGGTCCAGTTCGACGCCGTTGGGACGGCGATCGCCACGTGGACGTGGTGAAGGGCTTGGCTGGCGTACCCCGCCGAGTCGATGAAGGAAGCGGCGGCGCGATTGGCCACGCTGTGGATGCCGGGCAGCAATCCCAGGGCCAACGCGCCGACGAGGAGGAGGCCGATCGCCAGCTCCATCGTGAGCGGGAGGCGCCGCAGCCGGGTCTCGGGCTCGAGCGTGCTGCCGCTCGTGCGCGCGTGGCTCCACTCCTCCGGCTTGGGCCCGAGGCCGGCGTACACCCGGGCGGCGACGCGCAGGATGGCACCAGCCGTGAGCGCCGAGACCGCGACGAAGAGGACGGGCACCCATCCGTAGCCGGCCGCGCTGCCGGCGTCCTCCGAGATCGCCTTGCCCAGCGCGGTCCCGAACGGCGGGAGGCCGGAGAGCGCGAGCGCGGCCGCGACGAGGACGCCGCCCATGATCTTTTCGTTTCGGCCGGCGCCGAAGAGCGCGAACTCGTCCACGCTGCCGTAGCGGGCCAGCATCACGCCGGCGATGAGGAACAGTGCTCCCTTCACGGCGGCGTGGCCGGCCACGTAGAGGAGCGCCCCGGCCGTGCCGTCGACGGTCAGGCAGGCGAGCGCGACCACGAAGAGACCGACGTGGGCGATCGTCGAATAGGCGAGGAGGCGTTTGAAGTGGCGTTGCGTGAGGCACATCACAGCGCCGACGATCGCGGTGAGCGCGCCGAGGACGATGAAGGTGCGGCGCACGTCGCCCAACGGCAGGACCGGCGCGAACACGGCCCAGTAGATGCGGAAGGCGGCGTAGATCCCGAGTGGGACCATCACTCCCGAGAACAGCACGCACACGGGGGCGGGCGCGACGGCGTGGGCGTCGGCCAGCCAGAAGTGGAACGGCACGAGAGCGCCCTTCACGAGGAAGCCGGTCAAGACGAGCACGAACGCGGCGATGACGAGCGCGTCCGGGTGGTGGTGGGCGAGCTCGACCTGCAATTGGGGGAGCCCAACGCTGCCGGTGCGGGCGTACAACAGGCCGAGGCCGGTGAGCGTCAGGTACGCGCCGAGGCTGTTGACGATGCCGAAGTTGAGCCCACCGTGTAACGCGGTCTCGTCCTCGATCTGCACGGCGGTGAGGCCGTAGGCGGCGGCGCCCATCAGTTCGAAGAAGACGAACATGTTGAAGAGGTCGGCCGTGAGCGCGAGCCCGACCATGCCGGCGAGGAAGAGCAACATGAGCGCGTGATAGTGCGCCGCGACCGAGTCGAAGTAGCGGGTCCCGAAGAGGAGCGCGACCGCCATGAGGGAGGCGGCCAGGAGGGCGATGCCGGCGCCGAGAGGATCGACTGCCAGCACGATCCCGACGCTGTAGCTGTGGCGCGGCGTCCACCCGGCGACCCAGGTCACGAGGCGGCCGCCCGTAGCCTGATCGAGGAGATAGGCGAGCAGGCCGGCCTCGGCGAGCGCGACGGCGATGGCGACTATGTCGACCGCCAGGCGTGGAAGGACGCGGCCGGCGATGAGCAGGACGCACGCGGCGACGATCGGTCCGGCGACTGCGATCGGGACCAACGCGGCCGCACCGTGGTCGAACGTCCCCATGAGGACGGCTCAGCCCCGCAGGTCGTTGAGCTCGTCGGGGTCGACGGTGGCCGTGCGCTTGTGGATCTGGATGGCGATGGCCAACAGCATCGAGGTGACGGTCGCGGAGACCACGATGTCGGTCAGGGTCATGGCCTGGACGAGCGGGTCAACCACGTGCAGGGTGGGTTTGGACGCCGGCTCGCCGAACAGCGGTGGCGCGGCGCCCCACTGGTAGCCCAGCGACAACAGGAGCACGTAGGTGCCCGACTGCGCGACGGCCAGGCACACCACCGACTGGACGAGGTTGCGGCTGCGCACGATGCCGAAGGCGCCGATGACAATGATCCAGCCGGCCACGAAATACGCGTAGTGGCTCATCGATTGCCTCCGGAGGACTTCGACCTCGAGCCATCACCGTGCGCCGGGCGCACCGTGATGGCCTGCTCGAAGAACTTCGAGAGCAGCACGACGACGCCGGAGGCGACCTCGACGCCGACCACGCCGTTGAGCAGCGGCACGGTGCCCGCGGAGAAGAGGGTGCCGAGGCTGCCGACGGGGATCACGTTGGCCAGGAAGGAGGCGCCGAGCAGCATGGCGCTGATGCCGAGGCAGGCGAACGCGCCCGCGCCGATCGCCTCGGACCATTCGAAGGGCCGGACGGGACGGACGCGTTGCAGCAGGCGATAGGTGCCGGCGACGTAGAGCAGGTGGATGCCGGTGCCGAGGATCACACCGCCCTGGAATCCGCCCCCCGGGGTGAGGTGCCCGTGCGCGACCACGTCGAGGCCGATGATGACGATGATGGGAAACATCAGGAGGCCGCCGAAGACGGTTGAGTCGAGGGGGCGGCCGGGGCGCATCCTGCGCTGCTCGGTCTCGTCGGACGCCGGGCGCAACACGACGGCGATGACAACGACCGAAGCGAGGAAGATCGTCTCCTCGCCGAGCGTGTCGAGGCCACGCAGGTCGAAGTTGATGCTGGAGACCGCGTTGGACGTGCCGTGCGCCACGGCGGCGCGAATCGCCGCGTCGCGGTAGTGGTGCGTCGAGCCTCCGAACGCGGGCATCCCGAGGAGGGCGAGGACCCCGAGCGCCATGACCGCCGCGGTGCCGACGCCGAACACGACGTAGCGCGCGGTCCTCGTCACGGAGCGACCTCGAGCCTCAGTCCCCGCGCCGGGGCGACTGCATGCGCCGGACGGCGAGCATGACGACCAGCGGGACGATGGCCGTGCCGACTCCGATTTGGCTCAGCGCGACGTCGGGTGCGCCGAGGGTCATGAAGAGGACACCGAGGAGGCCGCCGTAGACGGAAAGCATCACGGCCTGCCGGGCAGGGTTCGGCGCCAGGACGGTGCCGGTGGCCCCGAGCAGGACCAGGGTGAGTGCGACCGCGATGAACGGGGTCACTCCGGGGACTCCGAATCGACGGTCTCGTCGGACTGCGCGAACAGGCGGCCGGTGGCGGCGCCGGCCACGGGCCCGGACACGGCAAGGAGCCCGACGACGAGCAGGATTTGCCCCGAGGTGATACCCCACCCGTTCTCGATGGTGAGGCCGACACCCACGAGCGGGGCGGCCACCGAAGTGATGGGGGTCACGTAGTGCAGGAGCAGGTAGTGATCGCGCCCAGCCGCGAGGGCGCCGAACGCTGAGAGGACGGTCACGATGACACCCGCCGTCACGAACAGGAGCGCAAGGTCGTGGCGCATCAGCGGTCGGTGTCCTTGAGCAGCCGGGTGAACACAAGGGTGCCGGCGAAGGCCAGGGGGGCGAGCACGAGCGGCACGATGAGCTCGTAGGTCTGGCCCGACACTTCGACGAATACCAAGAGGAACAGCGTGATGATCGCACCGCCGATCTCGAGCGCAACGAGGCGGTTGAGCGCGGTACCGAAAGCCCCGATGAAGAGCACCGGCCCGAGACCGCCCACGAGCAACGTCATGGTGAGGACGCCGTAACTGCTCATGGCGCCTCGAAGACCTCTTCTGGATGCGCGCCGGCGGTTTGGAGTGAATGGATCGTCAGGCGCCCGCTGTCGGCATCGAAGTCGAGCACCAGGCTGCCCGGCGCGGAGGTGACCGCGAGCGACGTCACGATGCGCTGCGTGGTGGCCGCCGCGGAGTCGCCGCGCTGCTCGAGCTCGTGCGTGACGACCTTGGCCGGCCGGCCCAGGCCCGGTATCGGGCGCACCAACACCTGCACCGCGTCACCGATGACGGCGAGCGGCACGCGCAGGAGAGGGCGCACGGGGACTGCGCGCACGGACCAATGGACCTTGGTGGCGCGCTTGGCGGCGACGGCGACTCCGCCCGTGACGAGCGCGCACAGGCTGCCGACCAAGAGCTCTTCGTCCGCGACGGACGACAAACTGAGCAACCAGATCCCCAGGCAGCCCGCCGCAACGAACAGGACGCTCGTCACGGTCTTCAGCATGGGTCTCGCCCTTCCTCCCCGGCGGGCTCTTTCGCTTCGCACAATTTCCTATCCCGACGGCCTGGGCGCTAAACGCGGGTGGCCGCGTAATCGAGGATCGGCTGCAGGTCGCGGACGAATTGATTGAACGCGGCGTGACGTTCCGCATGGTCCTTCATCCTCAGGATCGAGGCGGGGTGCACTGTGATCAACACGGGCACACCGTGCGGACCCTCGACGATTTGCCCACGTTGTTGCAGCACCCGAGCACCGGGCCCGAGAAGGGCGCGTGCGGCGGTCGCACCGAGGCTGACGACCAGGGCGGGCTTGACGACCTGCATCTCTGCCATGAGCCACGGCCGGCACGCTGCGACCTCGCGGGCGGAGGGGTTCTTGTGGAGCCGGGCCTTGCCGCGAGGCTCCCATTTGAAGTGCTTGACCGCGTTGGTCACATAGAGCGACGAGCGGTCCGCGCCTAGCCTTTCGAGCGCATCGTCGAGCACGGATCCCGCCGGTCCCACGAAGGGCCGCCCCTCTTTGTCCTCGGCGTCGCCTGGCTGTTCGCCGACGACGAAGACGGAGGCCTTCCGTCTGCTGCCCTCACCGAAGACGGTCTGCGTGGCACGTTTGTACAGATCGCACCCCCGGCAGTCCTCGGCGGCCGCACTGAGTCCGGCGATGCCTCGTATGTGCTCTGGCAGGTAACTCTCGGCGCCCACATAGAACCGATACCCATGCGGCCCTCCGGAGGCACCTTTCGCCGGCGAATCGAATCGTTTGCACGCCCTGGGGTATGGAGCGCATGTGCCTACGACTACCCGTAACACTCTGGTTTCCGACAGCGATGCAGACGACGGGGGGGCGGAAGCTGCACGGACGGATCCTCGCCCTCTCGGCGGCTACGCCAAGTTGATCGCCGTGTACGGCATCGCTGCGGGCGGTCTGGCGCTGGCGTTACGGAAACGCTCCGGCCGGTTCCAGCGGCTTGACCCCATGGACCTGGCGTTGTACGGGCTGGCCACCGAGCACCTGAGCCGGCTCATCACCAAGGACTCGGTGACCGCGGTCCTGCGTGCTCCGTTCACGGAGTTCAAGGAACCCGCGGGCGAGGGCGAGGTGAACGAGGAGGTGGTCGGACACGGCACTCGCCATGCCGTGGGCGAACTTCTCACCTGTCCGTTCTGCGCCGCGCAATGGGTCGCCAGTGCGCTGGTGGCGGGCAGAGTCGCAGCACCCAACCTGACCAGAGCAATCGTGACGGTCAGTGCCACGGCCCGGCTGAGCGACTACCTCCAGCTGCTCTATGCCTTCTGTCGCGAGAAGGTCGGTTCGTAACCGGACTGCTTCGAGGTCAGCGGGACCGCGCGGCCGCCTTGCCGCCCTTGCGTCCCGCAGCCTTGTGCTGCGCGGTCGTCCCGCCCTGGCTCGAGTTCCCACCCGAACCGGACTTCTTGCCGCCCCGGCTCGACGCCCCGGGGGAGTTCGCTATCCGAGCGGCGCGCTGCTTGGACATGCCCTTGTCCTTGAGCGCCTCGTACTGCTTCTCGTTCTTGACGTTGGCTCGCTTACCCGGCATGGCTCGTGCTCCTTACCCCCTTCTGATGGTTGTCAGAGGCCCTTCGCGGCGTCGCGGATCTTGTCCGCAAAGGCGGCGATGGGACCCAGGACCTTGTTGCCCGGAGGTGTATCGGGGGCGTTGGGGTGGGGGTGGGTAGGCGCGCCTGCCTTCGCCTTCTCGTAGCGCGCTCCCAGAGCCGAGCGCTCGTCCTCATGCTCGAGAGCCCGCAGGAGGGGGAAGATGTTTTGCTCCTCGGCCTGTGCGTGCTCGAGGACGTCATCGTGGAGCTGGCTGAGCAACGTGGCGAACTCGTCGCTCGAGGGATCGAGCTTCTCCATGGACGACAGCATCTCTTCGGCCTGCTGTTGTTCCTTCAGTCGCGGCTGAACTTCGGCCTCGCCGTCGGGGGCCTCCGAACGGATCGTCGGGTAGACGACGACCTCCTCGGCCACTTCGTGGCTCACGAGGGCGGGCACGAGCTCCCAGAACAGGTCCTCCCTGGCCTCCGGCGCCGCGTGGGTGATCTGCCCAAGGAGCTTTTTCGCCTCCTCATGGTCCTGGGACAACAGGTCGACGATGTCGCCGGTACGCATCTCGGTCATGGTTCTCCTTTTGGTTGTTCGCGATAGGACACGGTGCCGACGGCCCACCGGCAAAGCCTGATGGCGCAGCGGCATTGCCGATCGCCGTCGATGGGACGATCCGGACGAATCGCCTGCGCCCGGGCGAGCCGGGCTTTCGGGACAACGGGAAGTCCCCAAACACACTCATGCGATCCCGCCGTTCGCCAACTCCGCGGGAGGACCGCCCAAGTCCGTCTGTGAACCTGGTGCGGGGTATCGATCCGTACCCATCGGGAGTGCGTTGTGCGAGTGCATTGGATTCGTTCACGGAACATCCAAACCGTGTCAACACGTGCCATTCCCGATTCGCAGGTCGCAAAACCGCAAAAGCTCGAGGATCGACACTTTGTGGCTTGACGGCTCGAAGCGTGAACAACGCGGTGCGGCGCAATATCCTTGCGACCGTCAGGCAAAGCGCGCGTCGCGCCGCCTCGGTGCAATCAGCCCGCCAAGCGCGGGCGAAGTTCCTTCGCGTAGAAGTCGAAGAAGCCCTCTTGTTCGGGGCCGATCTGGTTCACGTAGATCTTGTCGAAGCCCGCCTCGGCGAACTTCTCGATGGCCTCGACGTGACGTTCGGGATCGGGACCGCACGGGACGATCTCGGCGACCATGTCTTCCGTTACGTGTGCAGCCGCTGCCTCGAAGTGCGACGGGAGCGGCAGCTCCTGACTGAGCTGGCCTTCTACGCCTTCCGTCGGCCACAGCCGGTGTGCCATCTTCCGGGCATGGCTCTCGTCTCGGTCCCAACACACCTTCAGGGCCCCTACGGCGTTGCCCTTTCCGCCGTGCTGGCGATACTGCTGGAGGAGTTCGCCGCCGGGCTTCACGCTGACGAAGCCGTCACCGATCCTTGCGGCGAGCTCCGTCGCCTCCGGACCGAAGGCGGATACGGCGATCGGCGGGGGCGTGTCCGGCAACGAGTAGAGGCGGGCGTTCTCCACGGTGTAGTAGCGCCCATGATGCGTCACCAGACCGCCTTGCCAGAGCTTGCGGATGACCTCGACGGCCTCCTCGAGCATCTCGAGACGGGTCGCAACGGGAGGCCAACGGTGGCCCAGGATGTGCTCGTTGAGCGCTTCGCCCGAACCCACCCCAAACACGAAGCGACCTCCGAGCAGGCTTTGCGAGGTTGCTGCCGCCTGGGCCAGGACGGCCGGGTGGATGCGGACGGTGGGGCACGTAACGCCGGTGATGACGTCGAGAGAGGTGCCCGCGGCGATGCCACCGATCACCGACCAGACGAACGGGCTCTCACCCTGAGCGTCGAGCCACGGATGGAAGTGGTCCGAGATGAACACGCCGCGCATGTTCGCCGCCTCTGCCATCTTCGCCTGGTCGAGCAACGCTCGCGCGCCGTGCTCTTCGCTTGAAAGGAATGCGCCGACTTCTGGCACGGAAACCACCTCCTGTCAGAAAAGGCTTCCCAGGTTCGGGTCACGCAAAACGCGATGGGCGCCCGGATCCTTCGTCCCTTGTCGCGTGTATCGACGGGTTTTCGCCGCTCCCCGGGCGGGCATGGAATCGCGACGGGTCTGCACCAGATCCTGTGGCGGGAGGGCCAGCGAAAGGAAATCCATGGAACCGAATCTCCTGCGCTTCGAAACAACCGTCTCCGCGGATCGTGTCCGCTTGTCGCTCAACGGCGAACTGGACCTGTCGACGGCCCCTGAGTTGATCGAGCAGCTCGCCGGAATCGTGGAGGGGCGACCCTCGTCCTTGGACCTCGACGTTTCACAGTTGTCCTATGCGGACTCCGTGGGCTTCTCGGTCTTCGTGACCACCCACTTCCAGTGTCGGGATGCCGGCATCGAACTCAGGTTCCTCAACCCGAACCTCTTCCTCACGCAGCTCCTGGCGACGACGGGCCTCGACCAGGTCCTTGCGATCGCCTCCACTGATGTCTTCGTCGGAGCCTGACCCGACCCGCAGCAACCGGACCGTCGTCGTCACGGGGGCGTCCGCCGGACTCGGCCGGGCGATCGCGCTGGAATTCGCGCGACAAGGAGACCGGGTGGCCCTCCTGGCCCGCGACCCGGGACGACTGAAGGAAGCGGCCGACCAGGTAGGGGAGGCCGGCGGGACCGCGCTCGCCCTTCCGACGGACGTCGCGGACTGGCACTCGGTAACCGAGGCGGCTGCCGCAGTCGCGAAGGAGCTCGGGCCGGTGGACGTGTGGGTCAACAACGCGATGGCCTCGGTGTTCGGGGCATTCAGCTCGCTCTCCGTGCAGGAGTTCTCCCGCGCCACCGCGGTGACCTATCTGGGCTTCGTGCACGGGACGAAGGCAGCGCTCGAATCAATGCTCGAGCGTGACCACGGTGTGATCGTCCAGGTCGGCAGCGCCTTGGCGTATCGGGCGATCCCTTTGCAGTCCGCATATTGCGGTGCGAAACACGCGATGGTCGGGTTCACATCGTCGTTGCGCACCGAATTGCGCCACCAGGGAAGTCAGGTCCAGGTGACGATGGTCCACATGCCGGCGCTGAACACGCCGCAATTCGACTGGGTGCGGTCCTATCTGAGTCGCAAGCCACAGCCGGTCGCTCCCATCTACCAGCCCGAGGTGGGCGCCCGGGCCGTGCGCTACGCGGCCGAGCACCCGAAACGGAGGGCGTATTACGTGGGCCTGTCCACATCTCTTGCGGTCACGGCGAACAAGTTCGTGCCCGGCCTCCTCGACCGCTACCTCGCCAGGACGGGCTTTAGCTCCCAGCAGAGCGACGAGGCCGACAGTGCTGACCGCCCCGACAACCTCTTCGAACCGGTACCGGGGGGTTTCGCCGCGCACGGGCGCTTCGACGATCGTGCCACCAGGGGCTCGCCGTGGTCGGCGTTCAGGCGACGTACCGGCGCATAGGCGCTTGATTCCAAGCGCCGGCCCTAGGTCCGAAAGGGTTCCGCGTCGGCTTCCTTGAGCACCATGCCGTGTCCCGGATCGCCCCGGCGCGGGGTGAGCGTGCCCCCGCTGGGATCGAGCAGCCCGTCGAAGAGGATCTGATCCACCCGCTGGTGGTCGTGGAAGTACTCGACGTGACGGAGGTGGGGAACCGCGGTGCCGACGTGCGCATGCAAGTTGGGCGCGCAATGCGCCGACACCTCGATGCCCGCCGCGGCGGCGAGGCCTGCGCTCCGCAGCCACGACGTGAACCCTCCGCAGCGGGTGACGTCGATCTGCAGGCAGTCGACGGCTCTCGCCTCGAGCATGCGGGCGAAGTAGGTCTCGTCGTAGCCGTACTCGCCGGCCGCGACGTCCAACGGCAGCTGGTCCTTCACCTCTCGCAGGCCCGGCAGGTCGTCGGACGAGACCGGCTCTTCGAACCATGTCACCGACGAGGCGTCGACCATGTGGAGTCCGACGCGCACGGCCTGCTTGCGCGAGTACCCCCCGTTGGCGTCGGTGAACAGCTCCACCTCGTCACCGATGACGCGACGGGCAAAGGCGACACGCTCGAGATCTCTCCCGACACAACTGCCCCAGGACTCGCCTATCTTGATCTTGACCCGAGGGATCGCCCAATCATTCGTCCAACGCTCGAGTTGGGCCCGGGTGGTGGCGTCGTCATAGGTCGTGAAGCCACCGCTCCCGTAGAGGGTGACGCCCTCAGTGGCGCGACCGAAGAGATCCGCCAACGCCACGTCCGTGAGCCTGGCCTTGCAGTCCCAGAGAGCGATGTCGACGGCCGAGATGGCGGAACTGACCACACCGGGCCGTCCCAAGTTCCGGCATGCCCGCACCATCGCCTCGTGTGACGCAGGCACGTCGAGCACGCTGCGACCGCACACCGCACGTTGGAGCAGGCCGTCGATGATGGAGCGGGCGGCGTCCGACGTGTACGACCAGCCCAGGCCCGAGGAGGCACCTGCTGTCACCTCGGCCACCACGACCGTCGTCGAATCCCAAGCGAGCGTCCCGTCGGCTTCCGGCTGGTCGGTCGGGATCGTGTAGGACCGCGAGGTGACGGAGCTCACAATCGGTTCGTCCCGCTCAGACATCGCGCAGACGCCCCGCCGTCTCGATGAGCAGCGCATGCACGAAGGCCTGCGGGAGATTGCCCCGGAGTTGGCGTTGCGACACATCGAACTCCTCGGAGAAGAGGCCGCTGCCGCCACACGATGCCCGCGTCCGTTCGAACCATTGAGAACCGCGTCGCGCGTCACCCTCACCGAGATATGCGAGGGCCATCCAGAAGTTGCAGACCAGGAACGCCCCTTCGGCCTGGCCGAGGGGTTCGCCCTCCTCGGCGAAGCGGTACAGGTAGTCGTCGTCACACAGGTCCTTGAGGATCGCAGCCCGAGTCGCGATCGACCGTGAGTCGTCCGGGGGTAGGGCACCCCTCACTTCGGAGAGCAGCAGCGACGCGTCCACCCGGGGGTCGTCCGGCGCGCGTTGCCAGTGGCCCGATGGGTGCAGGCAGGTGGAGTCCGCCCGGCTGAGGAGGTGGTCGGCGAGACCGAGCGCCCGTGTCCGCCAGCGCACCGGTGCTGATTGCTCGACGATGGCCTTGAGGCCTGCGACGCAGATCAGCCGGCTGTGCGTCCAGAGGCGACCGGGCTCGATCTCCCAGATGCCGGCCTCCGGCGTATCGACGTTCGCCTCGATGGCGCGGAGCGCAACCTCTGCCGCACGCCACCCGTCGGCGTCCAGCAGATCCCTTTCTGCCGCCAACGCGAAGATCAACAATGCCTCTCCGAAGAGGTCGAGTTGGAACTGCTGCGAGGCGCGGTTGCCGATCACGTCCGATCCACCCGGATAACCCGGCAGGCCCAGGTGCTCGGGGTCTGGGACCGGCCGTCCGTCGCAGCGGTACGCCGGTCGCGTCTCCGGCCCGTCCGCGAGCAGGCGGGCGCTGACCCAGCGCACCGCGTCCGACAGCATGATCTCCGCATCCGGCACCGCCGCACCGGCGTGAGCGATGTAGGCGACGTCGCGGAGCCAGGCAAAGCGGTAGTCGTAGTTCCGGCCTGCTTCCGCCCGTTCGGGCAACGCGGTCGTCGCGGCGGCGACGGACGCGCCACCGGGGTCGGTCATCCCGCGCAGGACCGCAATCGACTGGCGCACGTCGCGCTGGGCCGGAATCTCCGTGCACCGTGGCACCGCCTCTGCCCAGGCGGCCCGGGTCTGCTGCCACAGCTGGTCCGGGTCGGGCGGACGCGGCAGCCCCCGAGAAGCAGTCTGCAGTTCGAGGACCAGGTCGCATGCGGAACCTGCGGCAAGTCGAAGCTCTAGGTCGAGGACGCTGTCCGAAGATCGCGCCCGGGCCACGGCGCCGGTCAGCCGGGCCATCAGGTCCTCCGCGTCAAGACGCCAGCCGTCGGCCTCGCGCCGCCAAGAGCCACCAGGGCGCCGGCCGTAGTCGGGCGCGACCTCGAGGGTGCACCGGATGCTCGAACCCCTATCGATAGCCCGGATCCGCCGGAGCAGGACGCACCGATCCGATTCGCCCGGGTAGGCCAATGCATCGCATGACTCGACGATGCCGTCGTCGGTCACCCAGCGCTGATGCCAAATCAGCGATCCGTCTTCGTAGTACCCGCCGGTGACGTGCCGCGCGGACGGAGCAAGCTGTAAGGTCCCGCGTCCACCCAACAGGCCGGCAAAGACTGCGCCGTCCGAAAAGGTCGGAAAGCAGAGCCATGCGATCCCGCCGTCGGGATCGAGCAGGGCACCGCGCGACCCGTCGGCCAGGAACGCGTAGCCGCGCAGGGCCTGAGGGTGGCGCGCAGACGTATCCCACTCAGCGGGAAGGCGCAGCGGCTCGACGCTGCTCATCACAAACAACATTCCCGCTGACGACGGCACCAAACGGCCGCTGCCCCTGCACGTGGGTGTTGTGCGTTGGGGTTTCGGGTAATCCCCTTCCAACAGCTACTCGGGTCGATTGTGAGGTCACCGTGAACAAGATCGCGTCCGAAGTACTCATTGAACGTCTCGCCGATTGGGGAGTCGACACCATCTTCGGGCTTCCCGGCGACGGCATCAACGGCATCATGGAAGGACTGCGCCGGCATCAGGATCGCGTCCGTTTCGTGCTTGTCCACCACGAGGAAGCGGCTGCGTTCATGGCCACGGGTTATGCGAAGTCGACCGGCAAGCTCGGCGTCTGCCTGGCCACGTCAGGGCCGGGCGCGATCCATCTGCTGAACGGCCTCTACGACGCCAAGCTCGACCACGCACCCGTGCTCGCCATCACGGGCATGCAGGAGTCACAGATGCTCGGGACCGGCTACCAGCAAGAGGTCGCGCTCGAGAAGCTCTTCATCGACGTCGCCGAGTACAACGAGATGATCCACGTGCCGGCGCAGCTTCCGACCCTGGTGGACATCGCGATCCGTCACGCCCTCTCCAGACGAGGGGTCGCCCACCTCACGATCCCCACCGACATCCAGGTCGCCGAGGCCGGCGCCAACCCCTGGAGCGCTCCCGCCCCCGCAGTCAACCAGCCGACGGCACCGGTCTACCTGCCAGCGTCGGGATTGCCGCGCCCCGCGGACGTGGTGGCGGCCGCCGAGGTGCTGAACGCCGGATCCAAGGTGGTCATGCTGGTCGGCGCCGGTGCTCTGCACGCGCGCGGCGAGGTGCTCGAGACGGCGGATCGCCTCGCGAGCCCGATCATCAAGACCCTGTCGGGCAAGGCCGTGGTGCCCGACGACCATCCGCTGGCGATCGGTGGCCTCGGGCTGCTCGGCACCGCACCCGCCGAGGAGGCGATCGAAGGCTGCGACACGTTGCTCATGGTCGGCACCAACTTCCCGTACACGAAGTACCTGCCCGAGCCCGGGCAGTGCAAGGTCGTGCAGATCGAGTCCGATCCCAGCCGCGCGGGAAACCGCATCGCGACGGATGTCCCGATGGTGGCCGATGCCGTGGAGGGCCTCCGCGCCCTGTTTCCTCATCTCGAAAAGCAGAATGACCGTAGTTTCGTAGAGAAGATGCAGAAGGAGATGGACGGCTGGCGGGAGAAGATGCGTGCCATCGAGTCCATCGAGGCGGACCCGATCCAGCCTCAGTACCTGATGGCCATCATCGACCGACTCGCCGACGACGATGCCATCTTGACATCGGACTCGGGAACCATAGCCACGTGGGCGGCGCGCGACTTCACCATCAGAGCGGAGCGCGAGTTCTACCTGTCGGGGAACCTGGCGACGATGGCCCCAGGCCTCCCGTACACGATCGCCAACCAGATCGCGTACCCGGGCCGCCAGTGCATCGCCTTCGTCGGCGACGGTGGCTTCGCCATGCTCATGGCTGAGTTCGACACCGCGTGTCGTTACCGGCTCCCGATCAAGGTGGTCATTAACAACAACTCCTCCTTGGGGCAGATCCTCTGGGAGCAGATGGTGCTGGGGTATCCCGAGCACGGCGTGCGCTTCGACCGCCCGGCCGACTTCGCGCCCTGGGCCGAAGCATGCGGTGGCCTTGGGATCAAGGTGGAGAAGTCCGGCGACGTGAAGGGCGCCATTACGGAGGCGTTCAGCCACCCCGGCCCGGCCCTCGTCGACGTGTACGTCAATCCCGACGAGCCCCCGATGCCCGCGAAGGTCCAATACGAACAGGCCAAGGGTTTTGTCAAGGCGTTCCTTGCCGGTCAGCCGCGCAAGGCCACGATCGCCAGCACGCTGTGGCGCGACAAGCTCATGGAGCTGCGCGCATGAAACGGTCGCACCGCCGCCGCGCCAACGGGGAAAGCCAACCCGCCCACGCCGCGTTCATCGGGGTCGACCGGCTGCTGCGCAACGTCCGGCATGGGCGTTTCGAGCGCAGCCTCGCCGGACTCACCTCCGTCGGGGCGGTGATCACGGGCCTGGAGATCTGGCTCGAGCACGACCGCGCCAGCTTCTCCAACCGCATGATGTGGTTCCCCGTGACCTTGACGCCTTGCATCGCAGCCGCGGGTGCGGCGGGTGTGGTTTCGCATCGCGCCGCCAAGACAGTGCTGCCTCTGGCCTCGGCGATTGTCCTGGTCAACAGCATCCAGGGCCAGTACCTCCACTTGCGGGGGATCGCCCAGCGGCCCGGTGGGTGGCGCATGGTGCGCTACAACGCCGAGATGGGGCCTCCCACCTTCGCTCCCCTGTTGTTCGGCCTCGTGGGCGGCATGGGCCTCGTTGCGTCGATTCTCCGACGTGAGGACTGAACCCAAAGGCACGACACCGGGTTCGGCCGAGCAGCGCTTCCCGGGCTACGACGTGGTGGCGCGGTCCGACAAGTGGGACGCCACCACGACCGCGGTCGTGCTCAGCCGCATCGAGCCTCCGGCTCCGGCAAAATTCTTCGACGCCGCGGAAGAAGCGATAGTCCGCGCGCTCCTCGACCGGCTCCTGGCCCAGGACGAAGAGCCGCGGGTGGCGGTGTTCGAGGCGGTGGACCGGCGCCTGGCGGGGCGTGACGGCGACGGCTATCACTATGACGATCTCCCCCGGGACCCCGAAGCATGGCGTCTTTCGGTAGCGGCGCTCGATTCGGACGCACAGACCAGTGTCGGTCGGGGCTTTGCGTCACTGGACCAGCAGATCCAGCGCGACATCATCGAGCGGGTCCGGTTGTGCGACGGGAAGTGGCAGGGCCTGCCGGCCGGCCATGTCTTCTCTCTCTGGATGCGGTACGCGTGCGGTGCCTACTACGCGCATCCCTGGGCGTGGAACGAGATCGGCTTCGGGGGACCGGCCTACCCCACGGGCTACAAGCATCTGGCGCTCGACGGGCGCGAGCACTGGGAGGTCCGTGAGCACGGCGCCCACGATCCCGTGCCGTGGGCCCGTCGGGCCGAGGACGCGAAGAAGCGTCACGCAGCAGGTTTTTCCCAGAAGAACGAGGAGACCGGTTGAACGGAGTTCGAAGGCGCAACGAGTCGGCGTGGCTGCTGCCGAACGACGGCACGCGGACCAACCACGGCTTGCGGCGGGACATGCGCCGGTACGACCCGGACGACGAGGTCGACGTGGCCATAGTCGGGTGCGGCGCAGGCGGCGGCGTCCTCGCGCAGCGCCTGGCCCGTCGCGGCTGGCGCGTGGTTGCATTCGACGCCGGGCCTTTCTGGGATCCCGACCGCGACTGGGTGAGCGACGAGGCCGGCTCCCACGACCTGTACTGGAACGAGCCCCGGGTGATCTCCGGAAGCGACCCCGTCGCACTGGGCAACAACAACTCGGGGAGGGGAGTCGGCGGGTCCATGGTGCACTTCGCCGGCTACGCCCCCCGGTTCCATCCCTCTGATTTCCACACCCTTTCTGTGGACGGCGTGGGCGCCGACTGGCCGATCGACTATGCGCAGCTCAAGCGCTACTACACACAGATCGAGGAGGAATTGCCGGTCGCGGGCCAGAGCTGGCCCTGGGGTGATCCCCACCGCTACCCGCAGAGCCCGCACCCGATGGGAGGGAACGGATTGGCCTTCGTCCGCGGCTGCCATGCGGCCGGCATTGATGTGCGCGTCGGTCCCGTTGCCACGGTCAACGGCCGCTTCGGCAACCGTCCCCACTGCATCTATCGGGGCTTTTGCCTTCAGGGGTGCAAGGTCAACGCCAAGGCGTCGCCACTGATCACCCACGTGCCCGATGCCCTCGCGCACGGGGCCGAGATCCGATCCGACTCCATGGTGGCGCGCATCGAGGTGGCGGGGCGCCGTGCGACCGGGGTGACCTACTTCCACGAGGGCACCGAATACCGCCAGCGGGCCCGGCTCGTGGTCGTTGCCGGCTATTCGATCGAGAGCCCGCGCCTGCTCCTCAATTCGGCCTGCCGCGGAGTTCCCCGAGGGGTTGTGCA
The DNA here is from genome assembly GCA_963828455.1 of uncultured Acidimicrobiaceae bacterium. Lineage (GTDB taxonomy): Bacteria > Actinomycetota > Acidimicrobiia > Acidimicrobiales > RAAP-2 > Bog-473. The sequence continues at coordinate 47,384 of CAWHFH010000009.1, forward strand.
ACGACTTCGACCAGGTTGGTCGCTATGTCATGGTGCAGGGCGCGCCCCAAACTTCGGGGCGCTACGACGAGGAGATCCGTTCCTACAAGGCGCCACCGCCGGAGGCCTCCTCTGAGGCCTTCTACGAGACGGATCCCGCGAAGCCGTACAGAAGGGGCTTTTCGCTGCAATGCATCTCGCCCTTGCCGATCGTGTTCGCCGAACACGTCGTCGCGCAAGGATTCTGGGGTGAGACGTTGCGTGAGTACATGCGCGACTACGTGCACTGGGCCACCTTCGGCGCACTCTGTGAGTTCCTTCCCCGAGCCGAGAACCGAGTAACCCTGGACGACGAAGTGGACCAGCATGGGCTGCCCGTTGCGAACTTCAGCTACTCGATGTGCGACAACGACCGTGCGCTCATCGCGGCGGCGCGTCAGGTGATGGAGCAGATGCACGATGCGGCGGGAGCGGCCGAGGCCATCACGATCGACCGCTACGCCCACCTCATAGGCGGGTGCCGCATGGCGGCCGACGAGTCAGCCGGGGTGGTCGACGCCAACCTGCGATCATTCGCCATCCCGAACCTCTTCGTCGTCGACGGCAGTGTCTGTCCGACTCAGGGAAGCGCAAATCCGGCCCTCACGATCATGGCGCTCGCCGCCCGGGCAGCCGACTATCTCGCGGCGGCGGGCGCCGTCGCATGAACCACGACAGGGCTCTGATCCGGTCCCGTGTGCCGCTGGCGTGTCCCGTCACGAGATCGCGACAGCAGCCACGCCTGCGTGAGCGCTGCGCCGGACGCCGGCCACGGGCGTGCACAGAGCATCAAGCATGCGCGTCATGACACGTCGCGCGCCACGCGTCTGCAGCAACGAGCCGGTGCGCAGCCGTTCCCAGGCCTCCCAGGACGTCGCCACATCCATGGCTTCGAGGAGTTCGAGACGGGAGCTCGCGCTGAGGACCGCCAGCTCCGGTTCGAACGTCACCTTCAAGTCCTCGAGCAACAGCGCGTCGGCGGCGGCGATCGTAACGGCCACCCCCTTCGACGAGGTGATCCGGCGCACGAGCGAGCGGCGGATCGCCGACACTTCTTCGTACAGCGCCGCGCGATGCGCGATCGTGCGCTCGACGCGCGTGGCCAGCGCGAGCTTGGACGAGATGCGGGGCATCTCCGACCACTGGCGCCGCAGCTGCAATGCTGCGACGTAGTGGTAAAGGTCGTCCATCTCGGTGAAGTGGTGGAACACGAGGCGGAGCGACACGCCGGCCCGCTGGGCGACCGCCCGCGCCGTGGGCTCCTGATCACCCTCGCGCAGCAGCTCCATGAGGGCTTCGGCCACGTTGCGCCTCGTGCGCTGCCCCCGGGCCACCCGTCCGTCCGTCGCCGTCGACCCCGATGCGTTTTCGGCGTCGAGCTCGGCCAGGGCGAACTCGGGTGGCAGGAGATCCGGAAACGGTTGTCCGATCTTCATGTCTCCACCGTTTGTCCGCTCTTCGCCAGATTCGAGCTCGGAGTCACCGAGTCCACCTTTCCTTACAGAGAGAATCAAACGGTCGCTTGATACTTGCGCCGAGAGTCTCAAACCCCCGAAGGACGCTTCACCAGGGACGCAACCGCCGACCCCGATAATCCACAGGCTCACATGCCACAATCCCCGTGTCAAAAGGTATTTTCGGGTCGGGCTGCAACCTGCTAGGCGTCGGGACCAGCAAGCCGACATCGGGGATGTAGATGGCGCTGCGGGCCAGGTCGATTCGGATGGTGGTCGAATTGTGAGCGGCGTTGCCGCGTGAATTGCCGACGATGGCCAACCCGGGTGCCGGCGGGCCGTCGAACGCGTGGTGCGCCGCCTCCGGCTCGGCGCTGGGAACCACGAGGCGGAACGGCAGGAACGGTGGTCCTGCTGCGGTCGCACCGATCGCGGCGGGCGTGGCCTATCGAGAGGCGTCGCTCTAATCGTCAGTCGGGAGAGGGAGAAGACACGCGCCCGGCTTCAAGGGTCAGCGTTTCCCCGCACCGAGCCGCCTCGTCGGCACGATGGGTGATCAGCAGGACGCTGCGCTCACCGGCCGCGGCGAACACTCCGTCGACGAGTTGTGCGGCCAGGGCGGCGTCGAGCCCGCTGGTCGGCTCGTCGAGGATCAGCAGCGGCCCGGGGGCGAGCAGGGCGCGGGCAACGGCGAGACGTCGCCGTTCACCCCCCGATACGGACACGCCGTCCTCGCCGACCGGGGTATCGAGTCCCTCGGGCAAGGTTGCCACCCACTCGTTCAGCCGGGTGGCGCTGAGCGCGGCCTCGATCTCCTCGTCGGTTGCGTCGGGCCGGCCCAAGGTGATGTTGGAGCGCACCGTGCCGGCGAAGAGCTGGGCGCGCTGGTCGGCGAGCGCCATTGCCCCGCGGACGTCGGCCTGGGTGAAGCACGTGACATCCGTCCCATTGAGCGAAAGCGAGCCCGACTCGAGTGGCCAATAACGCAGGAGCGCGTTGACGAGGCTCGACTTGCCGGCGCCGCTCGAACCGGTGACCGCCACCCGTCCACCCGACGCCAGGCGCAAGGTGACCCCGTCGAGGGCGCGTGGCAGGCCGGGTCCGTATCGGAGCTTGGCATCGTCGAACCGCATTTCGGGCACACCCGCACCGATCCGTTCTGCGTCGACCGGGTCACGCACTGGCACCGGGACGGCGTCGAGGGCGTAGAGGCGATCGGCCGCTGCCCGCACGGAGAGCGCCCGTCCCACTGCGAGCGGGACGCCGGGAACGGTCTCGAACGTGGCCAGAGCAGCGAGCGGGAGCACCGCCACCATCACCTGGCCGATGCGGTGGTCGTGCACGGCGGCGACGCCGAGGGCGAGCACGGTTGTCACCGCGACTGCGAGGCACACCTGGATCACGAGAGCGGAGGCGGCGGCGATGCGGGCATGGTGCCGCTCGAGGGCGTCGGCGCGGGTCCCCAGCGCCTCGATCTTCTCCAATGCGGCGCCGTCGGCCCCGAAGGCCATCAGCTCAGGGGCACCCTCGAGCGCGTCGACCACCTGGGCCGACAACAATCCGGCGAGTTCGGCCTTCTCGTCGTCTCCGCTGCGCCGCCAGGTGAGTAGGACGGGCAGGGCCAGCGCGACGGCGAGCGAGATGCCGAGGGCCAACGCGGCCCAGGCGAGGATGAACCCGACCGCGACAATGCCGATGACGGCGGCACCGACCGCGATCGTGACCGGCAGCAGGGTGCGGAGATAGAGGTCCTGCAACGCGTCGACGTCGTCGATGGCGCGAGCGAGCAGATCACCACTCCGCCACCCACTCAAGGCCGCGGGCACCCGCGGACGACAGCCGGTCGTAGAGCCACACGCGCCATCCGGTGAGCGCGCGGAACGCGGCGTCGTGGCCGACGAGGCGTTCGGCGTACCGCAACGGTCCCCTTAGAAAGGCGAGCACTTCGACCGCGGCCAGGAGACCCACGATGGCGTCAAGTCCGGGGCGCAGTGCGGCCCGGCCGACGAGGTAGCCCGACCCGGCGAGAAGGCCGATGGTGAAGGCGGCCGAGGCCAGACCCAAGACCGCGGCGCCCGCCAATCGGCCGTACGGGGTGACGGGTTCGGCCAACACGCGGTGGAGCGACCCTCGGGGGCGGCTCATGACACCGCCATCGGCCGGGCCACGCTGAGCTCGACGACGGCATCGAAGCGGGGCAGCAGAGTGACCTCGTGCGCGGCGACGACGATGGAGCGCCCGGCCAACCAGGGCTCGATGGCAGGGGCCAGTCGCGCGACGGTCGGCGGGTCGAGAGAGGCGGTCGGCTCGTCGAGCAACAGCACGGGAGTGGGCCGCAACAGCGCCCGGGCCAACGCAACGCGCTGACGTTCCCCGGCGCTGAGCGTTAGACCGTCGTGGCCGACGGCGGTGTCCAGTCCGTCGGGCAGGCCCGCGACGAGGTCGGCCAGTCCGACGGCACCGAGCACCACGCGCAGCTCGTCATCGCTCGCCTCGGGTCGCGCCCAGTCGCAGGTTCGCTGCCAGCGTCGCGTTGAAGAGGTGAGGGCGCTGGGGGAGCCAGGAATATTGGTCGCGCCATGTCGGGTCCGCGTCCGCGATCCGGCCACCCACGGCGACCGTCCCCATACTGGGCGTCACGAAGCCGAGGAGCGCGGCGAGCACGGTCGACTTGCCCGAACCTGAAGGCCCTGTGAGCGCCACCCGTGTGCCCGCCGGCACGCGCATCGAGAAAGAGACCACGGCCGGCCGGTTCCGATGTTCGTATTCGACGACGAGCCCTGCGACGTCAATCATCCCGGGCGATGACGAGGGCGACGGAAAGTGGTCCGTCCGAGCGGCTGGGACCGGCGTGTCGAGCACCTCGAGCACGCGGTCGGCTGCGGCCTGCCCCTCTGTACTGGCGTGGAACTCCGCGCCGGCGCGTCGGAGGGGGATGAAGATCTCGGGTGCCACGAGCAGCACTGCCATCGCCGTCTCGAGGCCGAGCTGACCCCAGAGAAGACGCAGCCCGAGGACCATGGCGACGAAGCCGACGCCGAACCCGGCGATCATGTCCATGGAGAGAGCGGACAGGAACGCGATGCGCAGCGTCCGCATCGTGGCAGAGCGGACGCCGTCGTTCGCGGCCTCCACCTCGCGGCGACCTTGCGACTCGCGTCCGAACGCTCGCAAGGTCGGGAGGCCTTCGACCAATTGCAGAAACCGTCCGGCGAGCGACGAGAGCCGGCGCCACTGGCGCTCGGCCCGTCGTGTCGCCTCGCGCCCGAAATAGATCATCGTGATCGGTACCGCGACCACCAGCGCAATGACCACAGCGAGTGACAGCCAGTCTTGTGTCGCCACCCAGACCAACAAGAGGAAAGGAATGACCGCGGCGGCCGCCGCCTGCGGCAAATAGCGGAAGTAGTAGGCATGGAGCGAGCGCATGCCGCGCGTGGCGGTCAGCGACAGCTCGCCCTTGCGCTTGCCGGCGAGCCATGCCGGCCCAAGGTCGAGGGTATGTCGCAGCAGATCCCGGCGAAGCCGGCCGACGACGCGGTCGGCCGCGCGCAAGGCGGAGAAGTCGGCCGCCGCATGCAGGAGCGCACGGGCCATCAAGGCGACGCCGACTATGACGAGGGCGTCGGTGACCGCGCTCAGTGGAGCACGGTGGAGCAGCGAGCGGTCGACGACGCGAGCCAATGCCACTGCCTGTACGACGACGGCCGCCGCGCTCAAGGCGGCGAGGAGAACTGCCACGCCGGCCACTCGCCGGAGGCCCGGCACCCGCGCCGCGAGGGGCGGGTCGACCAGTCGGGGCGGGCCCGGTCGTGAGGGCGTCGCGTTCAGAGTCGAAATGTCGTGTCCTTCACCGTGACGGTCCTACCCGCGAGGCCCTCGGCGGCGGCGAGGCGGGCGGTTTGTGCATCTTCGCAGGTGGCCGCTGTGCGGACCCCATCGGCCAGGTCGGCGACGACCGCTGTGCGCACCGGATCGAATCCGTCGGCGCCGCCGTAGGTGACGGTGAAGCTGGCCACGGTGGCGACCGTCTCGCTCGCCGGCGGTTCGTCCGCGACCGGCAGGACCTCGGTGGCTGCCCGCGCCTCCACCGCCAGATCGGCAAGAAATGTGGCAACGCGGGGCGGCGATGCCGACCACACCGCGAGCCCTGGCTTGGACAACATTCCCGAAACCGTCGTCACGAGGCCGAGCTCGTCTGGCTCGTCACGCAGCCGGCGGCCCAAAGTGACGAGTGACTGCAAGACGTAGTGGTTGAACGGACCACCCGAGAAGGCCATGCCGCCGGTGAGCGTCGGCGTTCCGAAAGAATCCAAATCCAGCTCGCGCTGTTGCACGCGGACGGCGGCGGGGAAGCACGAGTAGACCTCGGCCAAGTGCAATCCGCGCAGCGCCACGCCGAGATGGGACTCGGCCGCCCTGCTCAGCACGCCCATCGCAGGCCAAGCGTGCAGGCGCTTGCGCGCGGTGAGCGTCACCGCCTCGGAGCAGTGCAGAGCGACATGCGGGAACAGCCAACGGTCCCGCGGGACCCCCATTTGAGCAGCGAGCTCCACGGAACAGATCAGGAGTGCCGAGGATTGGTCCACCGTCCACTGCGTCGAGTGCTGCAGGTTGTAGGGATAGGCGAGCGGCCTGTTGCCCGGCCCAGGCGTTGCGATCTCGAGCGCGCTCCGAGGCGCAGCGAACGCCGCGTCAGGGTTGTGGGTCGCCACCTCGTTGAAGCGGCTCCACAGGTCAGCGATCTGCTCACGTTGGGTATGGCTCGAAGTTCCCTCGGCAGCGGCCAGTGCATTCTCGATCAACGCGTACTGCTGGACGACGGGCCACGCCAACCCAGCGGCGATCTCGATGGGTGCGATGAACTCACGCGGTCGTTTCAGTACCTCGTCGGGAGGCACAGGCTCGTCGTCCTCCTCCACCCCACCCTTTCGTTCCCAGGCGCGCGCCTCGGCGCCGACAACGACGACGGCGTTGCACTCGGCTGCCGCCACTGCGGCCAACGCGTAGTTGATGACCTCTTGCTGGGACACGCCGACTTCGGCCAGAACGGTCCGGGCATCGGCGACACCGATCCGGCGCGCCAGGCTCCGCCCGGGGTCGGTCAGCCTCCACGATCCCTGCGTGTAAACGATGCGGTCGATCGATCTCAAGAGCTTCGGTTCGCCGGCGTCGACGGCAGCCCGGCGCACCGCCTCGGTCATGAGCTCGGCGACCGGACCGGGTTCGTATGTCGCGCCCAGACCCACCAGGACGGGTTGGCGTGGGTCCATCGAGTGGTCGGATTGCGTCACGGCGGGCGATGCTACGGTCCGCGAATGGCGACGAGCGAAGCGAAGTGGCACGACGCACTCGAGGGCTTCACCAAGGAGTCGTTCGAGGCGGACGGGAAGCGCAGAGGCATCTACCGGATCGGCAGCGGGCCTGCGGTGATCGTGATCAGCGAGATCCCGGGCATCACCCCGCTCGTCGCGCAATTCGGGCGCCGCGTCGCGGCGGCCGGCTGCACTGCGATCCTGCCACACCTCTTCGGTGACCCGGGTCGGCCTGCCAGCCCCGGCTACGCCATGCGTTCCATCGGTCCCGCCTGTGTCTCACGCGAGTTCGCCTGGTTCGCGCTCAAGAAGACGAGTCCGGTCACGTCGTGGCTCCGAAAGCTGGCGAAGGCCGAGCACGAGCGTTGCGGGGGTCCCGGCGTCGGCGCCATCGGGATGTGCTTCACCGGTGGGTTCGCGCTGGCGATGATGGTCGACGACATCATGCTGGCGCCGGTGCTCAGCCAGCCTTCATTGCCGTTCCCGCTGTCGAAGAAGCGCAAAGCGGACATCGGCATATCCGATCGCGACCTGGCGAGGGTCAAGGAGCGCACGGCGGAGGGGACCTGTCTATTGGGCTTGCGCTTCACGAACGACCCGTTCTGCTTCCCAGAGCGCTTCGAGACGTTGCGTCGCGAGCTAGGTGACAAGTTCATTGCCGTGGAGATCGATTCTGCGCCGGGCAATCCGTATGGCCACCCGAAGCAAGCGCACTCCGTCGTCACGGAACACTTGATCGACAAGGAGGGGACGCCGACACGGGCCGCGTTCGACCAGACACTCACCTTCTTCAGGGAGAGGCTCGGGGTGGGATCTGGGCCCGGGCCGCGACCCGCTGGGATGGATTAGGAACCCGGTAGCCCAGACTCAAGTTCCGGCGGCCAGGATCTCTTCGTATACCCGCTCACCGGAGCGCACAGCGCCGTCCATGGCGCCGAACGAAGTCGTGGCCGTCTCGGTGCCCGCCCAGTGGATGCGGCCCACCGGCTCGCGCAGCAAACGTCCGTACTGGGTGAGCACGCCTGGTGCGAAGTGCGCGCACGAGCAGCCACGCGTCCAACGCTCCTCGGACCAGTTGAGCTCGAGGACCTCGAGCGGCGATGCCGCCTTCGGTCCGAGGCGGGTCGTCAGCATCTTCAACAACACCGATCGTCGTTCGCTCTGGGGGAGGGCCCACAACGCCCGGGCCCTGGGCCCTGCCGAGTACGTGCCGATGACGCCGTGCGAATGCCCAGGCTGCGTCGTGTCGAGCGTCACTTCGATGAGGTCGTCCGTCGCGACGGTCGCCCCGGACACTCCGTCGGCCCGCCAAAACGGTTCGTCGTAGATCGCCACGGTTTTCACCTCTGTGCCGGCCGGGATCTTGTGGATCAACAGCGCGTGATCGGCGGGCAACGCCGGCTCGAAGCGGATCCCGGCCGCCAGGGCCCGGGGGAGCGCCAGCACGACGCGGTTGGCGGTCACCGTCGCCGCGTCACACACAACCTCGAGCCGGTCCGCCTGTTGGGTCACGGCGGTGACCGGCGCGCCCAGAACGACCGCATCGCCGAGGTCGTGCGCCATCGCCGTCGGGATCTGACTCACGCCGCCGTCGAACTGCGAGTCCTGGTAGCCGCCGGCAATGTTCATCAGGGACCCGAGACCGCCGGCCGAGCTCACGAGCAAGAGCCAGCTGAGCAGGGAGACCTCGGACAGGTCGCAGGTGAAGCAGGCGCGCACCGTCGCTTCCACCAGCTCGCGGGCCAACTTTGTCGGAACGCGCCCCGCGGTGAGCCACGCCCGCACCGACTGAGCGTCCCATTCCGCCGCTCGGGGGGCGTCCCACGGTGCGGCTGGAGAGACCTTCTTCGCCATGGAACTCATCCGCGCGACCGCCTGCCCGGCGCTGACCAGCGCGAGCGGGCTGATCTTGGGGATGTCACCGCGGTAACGCCGTACCTTCCCGCCAGTGGCAAGCACAGCGTCACCATCGACGTATGTCTTGAACGTGGTGACGCCGGTTTCCTTGGCGAGCGCATGCAGTCGGTCGTGATTCGGCCCGATGAAGCAGCCACCCATGTCGACGGGCACGCCCCCGGCCGAGGTCTGGGTCCACACCCGGCCTCCCACCCGGTCCCGCGCCTCGAGCACCACCGCCGACCGGCCCGCCTGGGATAGCCGGCGGGCCGCCGTCAGCCCTGCGAGCCCTGCGCCCACCACGCAGACGTCTGCTTCCAGCCTGTTTTCCGGCATTCACTACCTCCCCCCACGCTCCAAGCACGCTAACATGCGTGCTGCCCGCATGTAAACTCAAGTCCTCTATACACCCCCGACGTGGGGTCCGATCGGGCGCCATATACGACGCCAACCGGAAGACCGCATCGCCCTGAGGACCAGACCACAATGACGACGCCCACATCCGAGGTCACCACCACTCGCCGGCCCCGGCGGACGCAAGCCGACCGTTCGGCATCGACCACCGCGGCCCTCGTCAAGGCGGCACGGGAGCTCTTCGCCGAGCAGGGCTTCGCCGCCACCAGCCGCGATCAGATCGCCGAACGTGCTGGTGTCACACGGGGGGCGCTCTACCACCACTTCGAATCCAAGACGGCGGTCGCGGCGGCCGTAGTGTGCGAGCTGGAGGACGAGCTCGTCGCGCGGGTGGTCACCGCGGCAGCCGAGGCCGAGGACGTCAAGACGCAGCTGCACCTGGCCTGCCGTGCCTACATGGACGCCGCCGCCGACCCGACGATCGCTCGCATCCTCGCCGATGCCCCGGCCGTCCTCGGCGTGGCCGCGTGCCGTCAGCTCGACGCCGAATCCTGCCTGCCACTCATGGAGGAGGGCTTCGCTCGGGCGGCCGATCAGGGAGCCGAGGTGCCGGGCGATCCTGGCGTGGCCGCCGCCCTGCTTCTGGGCTTCCTCAATGAGGCGGCCGGGCTCATTGCAGCTGCACCGTTCAACCGGGCCCGTCGCGAGGCGGTCACGGCCACCGTCGACGCGTTCGTGACAAAGCTCTTCGGCTGATCCCGGGTCCCACTGCCCGCGCCGATTGAGCTGCGCCACCCAGCAGTGGGAGTATTGCGGCCACAAAGCTGGAGTGGGGGCATCGAGTCGAAGGAGCGCCATGTCCGACTTCGTCATGACCATCGCCGGGGAACCAGCAGCGGCCGAGGCCACGTTCGCGGTGCGCAACCCCGCAACGGGTGAGGTGTTCGCGCAAGCGCCCGAGTGCTCGCGCTGGCAACTCGATGCAGCCTTCGACGCCGCAGCCAAGGCCCTCCGCGACTGGAAGGCGGACGAATCGCAACGCCGCGCCGTGATCCAAAAGGCCGCCGAGACCCTCATGGGCTCCGGTACCGTGCTCGCTCCGCTCCTCACCGCCGAACAGGGCAAGCCCATCACCGACGCCACCATGGAGGTCATCGGCTCGGGGGTGTGGGCGCAGTACTTCGCCAACCTCGAGGTCCCGCCTCAGGTCATTCAGGACGACGACGGCGCCCACGTCGAGGTGGTCAGACGGCCACTCGGCGTCGTTGCGGCTATCACGCCGTGGAACTACCCGCTCCTGCTGTCGTTCTGGAAGATCGCGCCGGCGCTTCTCGCCGGCAACACGCTCGTCCTCAAGCCGAGCCCGTTCACGCCGCTGACCACCCTGAAGTGCGGAGAGCTCTTGCGCGAGGTGTTCCCACCCGGCGTCGTCAACATCGTGAGCGGCAGCGACGAACTCGGCGCCTGGATGACGTCGCATCCGATCCCGAGGAAAATCAGCTTCACGGGCTCGGTGGAAACCGGCAAGAAGGTCAACATGGCGGCCGCTCCGGATCTCAAGCGCGTCACTCTCGAGCTCGGCGGCAACGACCCGGCCATCGTGCTCGACGATGCCGACCCGAAGACCGTCGCCGAGGCCATCTTCAACGGCGCCTTCATGAACAACGGCCAGGTGTGCTCCGCCGTCAAGCGCGTGTACGTCCCCGAAGCCCTCTACGACGACGTCGTTGACGGCCTGGCCGAGCAGGCTCGAGCGATCAAGGTGGGCGAGGGCAACGAAGAGGACGTGAAACTCGGCCCGATCAACAACGAGCCGCAATACGAGCGGGTCAAGGAACTGGTCGCCGACGCCCTCAACCACGGCGCCACTGCCGTGACCGGCGGGAAGGCGATGGACCGCCCTGGCTACTTCTTCGAGCCGACGATTCTCGCCGGGCTCTCTGATGGCACGCGCATCGTCGACGAGGAGCAGTTCGGGCCGGCACTCCCCGTCATTTCGTACCGCGACGTCACCGATGCTGTCGAACGGGCGAACGCCACCAACTTCGGCCTGTCTGGCTCGGTTTGGGGAGCCGACGCCGACCGTGCCGCCGAAGTCGCAGGCCAACTCGAGTGCGGCACGGCGTGGGTGAACACCCACTTGGCACTTTCACCGCACCAGCCGTTCGGCGGCTTCAAGTGGAGCGGTCTCGGCGTGGAGAACGGGCCGTGGGGCCTTGCGGAGTTCTCCGAGCTGCAGGTCGTGCACCGCAAGAAGGGTTGACCAAGACTTCAGGAGCCTTCGAGTTCTTCTGGGGCATCACGAGGGCGTCACTCGCCCGGCACCGTTGAACGATTCCGGTGCGGGCGGTGACGACCCGCCCCGACGAGGTTGGTGTTTGGGATTCAGCTCGTCGCGGTGTGGAGGCGGGTTACCCGACGATGTCTGTCAGACACGAGCGCAATTCCCGCCCCGATAGCCGCGCGTCCTGACATCAGCGTCTTGACACCTGCCCTTCCTCCGTTCGCCCGGTCAGAAGTTGTGTATCAAACATGATGGTTCTGTAAGGGATGGGTCCTTGGAGTCAATTTCGGCACCGGGAGATGCGAGGCTTGGGGAGTGAGCGCGGAGAACGGGACGGTGATCGTCGTCGAGGACGACCCCAACATTGCCGACCTGGTCGACCTTTACCTGCGGCGCGAGGGGTATCGCGTCCTGTTGGCACCTGACGGCGAGAAGGGCCTCGAGGTCTTCGGCCAGGAGGACCCCTGGATCGTCATCCTCGACGTCGGCCTTCCGGGCGCCCGCGACGGCTTTGAGGTCTGTCGTCAGATCCGCGCCCGCAGCTCGGTGCCCGTCCTCTTCCTCACCGCACGAGACGACGAGGTCGACCGCATTCTCGGCCTCGAGCTCGGCGCAGACGACTACCTCGTCAAGCCGTTCTCTCCACGCGAGCTGGTGGCGCGGGTGCGCGCCATCCTGCGCCGCACCCGAGAAGGACCGCCGCCTCAGGAGGTTGTGAGCATCGGCACCGTCGACGTCGACCTGCGCCGACGCGAAGCCCGCCACGACGGCGAGGTCGTCGGTCTCGCCACCCGCGAATTCGACCTGCTTGCTTTCCTCGCCAACAATGCCGGCCTCGCCCTGTCGCGCCAACAGCTGCTCGACGGGGTGTGGGGTGCGGATTGGTACGGCGACGAGCGCACCGTTGACGTCCACGTGGCCCAGCTGCGAAAGAAGTTCGGCCCCGACCTCCCACTCGTCACGGTGTGGGGCGTGGGCTATCGGTTCGGCTGACGATGCGACGCCGCCTGATGCTCGCCATGGTCGGCCTCGTGGCCGTCGTCCTCGTGATCGCGGGAGTCGGCTCGTTGCTCCTCACCCGCAACGCTGCCCGCAGCCAGGCCCAGCAGCAGCTGACACAAGAAGCGACGTCGCTCACCCAGTCCAAAATCAGCGAGCAATCGCTCCGGGCGCTGGCCCTCATCAAGGCCACGCTCAAGCTCGAGGACGCCGATGTCATCACGATCAACCGATTCGGAGAGATCGTCGGCAACACACTCCCCTCCGACATCCCCGAAAACGAAATCGACGTCGCGGCCGTCCAGAACGGCCAAACCGTCTCCGGCCGAAGCGGCAGTCTCGTCTACGCCGTCTCCCCGGTCACCCTCTCCCAAAAGGAGATCGACAACCTCGCAAAGCGCGACCGCGGCATCACCTTCGAGGGCACGTTCGCCGTCCTGCTCACCCGTAACGTCGGCAACCTCGGCCCCAGTTGGGGCTACTTCATCATCGCCGGCGGCGCGGCCCTCGTGATCGCCGCGATGATCGCCTGGCAGATGAGCCGGCGCATGGCCCGCCCACTCGTCGAGGCAACGCAGGCGACCGGGCGCATCGCGTCGGGCAACCTGGAGAGCCGCATTCCCATCCACAAGCGCGACTACCCCGAGTTCGCCTCGCTCGCCGGCTCGATCAACGACATGGCCCAGAGCCTCGAAGACAGCCGCGCCAGGGAGCGTCACCTCCTCCTCGCGGTTTCGCACGACTTGCGCACGCCGCTCACCTCCATCCGCGGGTTTGCCGAGGCCATCAAGGACGGCGCGATCGACGACAGCGAGCAGGCAGCCGACGTGATCATCGCCGAGTCCCGTCGACTCGAACGCCTTGTGGGCGACCTCCTCGACCTCACCAAGCTCGAGGCGCACCAGATGTCCATCGCCATGCGCGCGACGGATGCGGTCGAGGTGGTCACAACGACGGCTGAGGGATTCCGGCCCGCCGCGGCGAGGAACGGCATCGACATCGGGTTGCGCGTGGCCGGATTGGCCGACACCGAAACGGGCCCCGACGCGTTGGCCGGCGTTGGCAGACCGGATGCCACCGAGCAATCACCGTCCCTTCCACCTGTCGCGGCCGATCCCGACCGGCTGGCCCAGATCGTCGCGAACTTGATCGAGAACGCGTGCACCTACGCCCGCAGCCGGGTCACCGTGGGCCTGACGGCCGCGGGCCTCGCCGGCGGTTGCGTCATCACGGTCGACGACAATGGGCCGGGCATCGCCCCGAGCGACCTCGAACACGTCTTCGAACGCTTCTATCGAGCTGATCGGGGCCGAAACCGGCTGATGGGCTCGGGTCTCGGGCTCGCCATCGTGGCGGAACTCGCCGCAGCCATGGGCGGCCGGGTGCGAGCCGTCTCGCCGTTCGGGCCCGACGGTGGCTCGCGTTTCGAGGTCTGGCTCCGCCCCTGGACAATCCCCGCAACGCAGCCGGCGCCGGCGCCATGAGGTCCGCCACCGCCTGTACGGCCGACACCATTACCGGCCCGATCACGCATCTCGGTCCAGACGGCAAGGTCCCCAGAGATCTGCACGATCTGTGCACGCCCGCCACCGTCTGGCTCGCCGGCGCCAACATCGTCATGCAGCTGGCCCAACTCCCCGTCGGCCGCGGCGTCGCCGAGAGCAAGGTCGACAGCGGGAATCTCTAAAGCACCCGATCAAACGGGCCCGCACGAGGTTCGGCTACGTCATGGTCGCGGTCTTCGGCACACCGACGACGAGCGTGCGGCGCTCGCCGCCGCGGTGACAGAGGTGCACCGCCAGGTCCACTCGGGCCCGGGCGATTCCCTGCGATAGACCGCGCTCGATCCGAAGCTGCAGCTCTGGGTCGCGGCGTGCATCTACCGCGGCTTCGAGGACGGCTACGCGCTCCTCTAGGGCCCGCCGCCACCTGAGCTGCTCGACCTCGTGTACCGCCACGGCGCCCGCCTGGCCACCATGATCCAAGTCCCGGCCGGCACGTGGACGCCCGACCGCGCCTCGTTCGAGGCCTATTGGGCCGAGGCGGAAGCCCGCATCGAGATGGACGAGGTCACCCGCGGCTATCTGTACGACTTCGCGTCACCCGGGTTCTTGCCCTGGCCTGTACCAAGGATGTTCGGTTCTGGGCGGCCGGTCGCACCGACCCCACAACCGGTTCACCCCTTGAGGAAGCTCGCTCCGAAGGCCTCGACCCACTCCTGGGGCTCGGGCGCAGGAGACCAGGGTGGCCCGACGAAGACCCAGTCCACGCCGAGTTCTTCGAGTTCGCCGATCCGATCCCGGACCCTCTCGGCGTCGCGGTCGAAGTCGGTGAGCCTTGGACCGGAGAAGCCCATGATCAACTCGAGGTCCTCGTACCGCTCACCGGCGAAGTCCTTGAGCACCCCGAGGCGCTCCTGAAGTTCCTCGGTCGTCGTGACCGGTGGCGTCCTTGCCGTCTTCGCCACTGAGGCCGGCGCCGTCATCGGCATCCACCCGGCCGCGTACGTCGCCGCCCGCCGAAGGGCGGCGTCCGAGTTGCCGCCCATCCAGATGGGTACCGAGCGGTTGCGCGGTGCCGGCAACGCTTGGATGTCGCGGGCGGAGAAGTGCCGTCCCTCGAACGTGAACGGCTCGCCCTTCCAGTGAAGATGCATCACCTGGAGCGCCTCTTCGAAGAGGGCGTTGCGCTCCTTGAAGTCGACGCCCAATGCGAAGTACTCGGACTTGAGATACCCGGCACCCGCGCCCAGATAGAAGCGACCATCCGACATCCGGTTGAGCGTGGCCGCCGACTTGGCGAGGAGCAGCGGGTTCCGGTAGGGGATCACGCTGATGTTGGTGACGAGCGCGAGGTTCGTCGTCACGGCGGCAGCCGCCGCCAGGGCGACGAACGGGTCGAGGCTCTGGTGCCCGCCTGTCTCGAGCCACCGGCTGCTCGGTGCCGGGTGTTCGGTCAGCGCGATCCCGTGCCAGCCCGCTTTTTCGGCGGCTACCGCGAGTTCGGTCATCGCTCCGGCATCGAGCAGGTCGATGCCGCTCCCGCTGGCCTCGGGGTACTGAAGGATGAAGCGCACCGTTCCCTCCCGCGAATCGTTGGCGCCGTCGACGTGTGGCCGCTGCACCATAGCGAGGCTGGAACGTAGAGGCTCATAAGGTCTACCCACCTACGAGAGCGGAGGCTCCATGGATCGATTCAAAGGCAAGGTGGCCATCGTCACCGGTGGTGGGGGTGGCATCGGCGGCGCCACGGCGCGCGCACTTGCCCGTGAGGGTGCATCGGTACTGGTCGTGGACGTCAACGAGGACGCAGCCGAAGCGGTGGCCGGTGGGATCCGGGACGCCGGCGGTGTCGCCGAGAGCGTGCGAGCCGACCTTTCCGAAGAGCGGGACGTCGAAGCGGTCATTGCCGAAGTCGTGAAGCGGTTCGGGCGTCTCGACATATTGCACAACAACGCCGCACTGACCGATTCGGACTTCCTCAGCGCCGACACCGCCGTGACGGAACTCTCACTCGAGGTCTGGGAGCGCACGCTCGCGGTGAACCTCAGCAGTCAGATGCTCATGTGCAAGCACGCCGTGCCGATCATGGCAGACCAGGGCGGTGGCTCCATCATCAACATGTCATCCGGCGCGTCGCTCAAGGGAGACCGCACGAGGACCGCCTATGGCGTCTCGAAGGCCGGCGTGAACGCCCTCACGCTGTACGTGGCAACCAGCCACGGGAAGAAGGGCATCCGGGCCAACACGATCCTGCCGGGGCTGGTGATCACCGACGCCGTGCGGGCGCACCTGAAGGAGGAGATGCTGGCCTCGCTCAGCAAGGCGACGCTCACGCCGTCGGTCGGTCAACCCGACGACATCGCCGACGTCGTCGTGTTCTTGGCCTCCGACGAGTCCCGCTACATCACGGGGCAGATGCTCGCCGTCGACGGTGGCATGTCCGCCCACGTCGGCCTCGGCGACGGGTAGCGGGTCCTCCGCAGGCGTTCCGCTCCGGGTCGTCCTCTAGGACGAGGGCCCGAGGACGTAGGTGCCGCTGTCGGGGTGGTGGTACCAGCCGCTCGCCGCGTGCGTGCCGCCGTCGACGTGGATGGTCTGGCCGGTCACGTAGCTCGAGAGCTCGCTGGCCAGGAAGATCGCCGCCCCCGCCATCTCGTCCACGTGGCCGGCACGGCCCATCGGCACCGTCAGGCCGAACCGCTGCTGTTGGCCGGCGGGGTCGGGCGCGATGGCGGCCAGGCCCTCGGTCCAGGTGATGTCGGGTGCCAGGGCGTTGACCCGGATGTCGTGGGCCGCCAGCTCCAGCGCCGCGGTCTTGGTGTAGTTGATGACGCCCGCCTTGGCGGCGGCGTAGGCGGCGTAGCCGGGGGCGGCCCGCACGCCCTCGATGGACGTCACGCTCATGATGCTGCCCTTGAGCTGGTGCTCCACCATGATCCGGGCGACGCGCTGGGTGCAGAGGATCACGTGCTTGAGGTTCGAGCGGTACAGCGCGTCCCAGCCGTTCTCCGTCGTCTCGAGCAGCGGCGAGTTGAAGACGCCGCCCGCGTTGTTGACCAGGATGCTGACGGGGCCCAGCTCCGCCACGGTGCGCTCCAACGCAGCGTCCACCTCGGCCGAATCTCGGACGTCGACCTGAAGGCCCAGGCCGTCGACCTCTTCCCCGCCGCGGCGGCGGTGTCGGCGTGGCGCTCCCAGATGGCCACCTTGGCCCCGAAGGCCCGGAAGCCGTTGGCGATGCCGCGCCCGATGCCCGAACCGCCACCGGTGACCACGGCGACCCGATCGGTGAGGAGGATGGACGAGGGGTCGAGCGCCACGAAGGGACAGTACAGTGAACCTGACGTCGGCGTCAGGTACGAGGTCGAAGACAGAACGATGCCCCGGGCGCGGCCCGGAGCGGTCAGGGGGTTTGTGTGCCGAGGATCGAGCCGATTCCGATGGACGAGCTGGCGCCGGAGCCGCGCCGCATCATCGAGGAGGGGGTGGCCGACGGACTCTACGCCACGCCGGTACCGCTCCAGATCTTCGCCTACAAGACGCAGCAGATCTTGATGACGAACGCGGCGCGAACGACATGGGGCCAGAAGTCGCTCCTCGGAGGCCGCATCCTCGAGTTGCTGCGCATTCGCAGCGCGCAGTTGGGCGAGTGCCAGCCGTGCATGCAGTCGCGCAAGCACGACTCCATCACCGAAGAGGACGTGGCCTGCCTCGTGTCGCCGGGTGGGTCGGAGCTGAACGACCAAGAGCGGCTCGCCGTGGAGTTCCTCGACCTTCTCTCGGCCGACCACCATGCGATGGACGACGAGTTCTACCGGCGGCTCGGGGAGCATTTCACGGCGGCGCAGATCATCGAGCTCGGGTTCGCCTGCGCGAACTCCATGGGCCTGCACCGTTTCATCCACACGCTGGACGTCTTCGGCGACTCGCCGCCGGTCATCCCCTACCGCGCGGAACAGGTGGATGCGGCGATCGAGGAGCCCGCGCTGCACGGCGCACCGTGAGCCAGACCGTCCTGGTGACCGGGGCCACGGGCCTGGCCGGCGCCAACATCTGCAAGCTGCTCACCGAACGCGGCGACGCCGTGCGGGCGCTGGCACGCCAGAGCGCGGACATCGGGCCCCTCGCCGAGCTCGGCGTCGAGGTGGTGACCGGCGACGTCACCGACCCCGACGCGGTGCTGCGGGCGGCGACCGGGACCGACGCCGCCATCCACTGTGCCGCACTGCTCGGTGGGGCGAGCCAGGACATGGCCGACTTCGAGGCGGTCAACATCGGCGGCACCAGGAACGTCCTCGACGCAGCCGAGAAGGTCGACCTTCGACGCGTCGTGGCCGTGAGCACCGGCACCTTCTTCGACACGTCGACGGGCCTCGACCGAGAGGACGCGCCGGTGATGAAGAACCCGAGCCAGGATCCCTACACCGTCACGAAGATGACCGCGTTCCTCGACGCGATGGCGCGCGCCGCCAAGGGCCGCGACGTCGTCAGCACGCATCCCGGCGCCATCTTCGGCCCGTCGCCGGTGGCGAGCAACGCACTCGGCATGACGAGCTTCAACCGGGTGCTGCTCTCGGCGGCGCGAGGGCGCATCGAGCGATACATCAAGTTCCCGGTCAGTTGGGTGTTCGCCGAGGACATCGCTCGCGGCTGCATCCTCGCCTTGGACAAGGGCGTGGCGGGGGAGCGCTACATGCTCGACGGCCGGCCCGAGGACGTCGTGAGTACCGCCGAGGCCTGCAACCGCATGTGTCGGGTGGCCGGCCTCGACCACCACGTCGTCGACGTCGAGGCGTCCGACGACCCCGAGCTGGAGAAGGTCTTCGGGCCCACGCTGGTCGCCATCGCCAAGAAGGCCGCCCGGGGCACCCCCACGCGCAGGACCCTCGAGGATTCCAAGACCTACAAGCGGCTCGGCTACAGCCCGATCAGCCTCGACGAAGGACTGGCCACGACCTACGAATGGTTCCGGGCGATCGGGAAGGTGAACGCCGCCTGACGCGGCTCTGGGGCGCCCCGTTCTCGTCAGGCGTCGCGGCGAACCATGAGCCACCCACCGATGAGCAGTGCGGCGGCCGCGTAGGCGCTCATCACGCCAAACCCGACCCAGGGGCTGAAGGCCGGGCCGAGGTCGAAGGATCGGCCCGTCGACGCCATCGCGTTGATGATGACGAACGGCATGAACTTCAGGATGGGGTGGCTGATCGACGACGGCAGGGCCTCGATGATGAGCGGCAGGACTAGGAAGGCCCCGACATAGGCGGTGATGGCGCCCGCGGTGTGGCGGATGATGGCCCCGAGCCCCAAGGCGAACAGCCCGAAGACGGGGACGAGGAGCCCGGCGCCGACGACGGCCCGCAGCACACCCGGCTGGCTGAGTGTGGCGTGCGGCGCGGGGCTGGACAGCAGCACCTGGCACAGGAAGAAGGCGCCGAAGGAGAGGATCTCACCGGCGAGCAGCGCGAGGGCGGCGAACACGGCGGCCTTCGCGACCAGCACGAGGGGCCGGTGCGGAACCGCGCTGAGCGTCGCCCGGATGGTCACGGTCCCGTACTCGGCGCTGATGACGAGCACCCCGAGCACGCCGATCACGAGCTCGCTGAAGAGGAGACCCCGCAGGCTGAGTCCCGTCGGGTCGAAGGTCAGCTTCTCCGGGAGAGAAAACGTGTTCCATTGCTGTGTCACCGTGATGCCCGCGATGACGGCGACGCCGATCGTGATCAGCGTCATAGCGAAGATGCTCCATCCGGTGGAACGGACCGAGCGCATCTTGATCCACTCCGAAGCGAGGACGCTCGGGACACGGATGCGGCGGCCTTCGACAGGCGGCAGCGCGGATCGGGCCGGGACGGTGACGGTCATGATTCCTCCCCCGAGACAGAGCCGGCGACGGGCACGGGCTCGTGCGGCGGGAGCGACTCGGCGTGGAATTCGACGCTTTCACGCGTGAGCTCCATGAACGCCTCCTCGAGCGACGCCGACTGAGTGGCGAGCTCGTGCAGGAAGATGCCGTTGCTGCCGGCCAGTTCGCCGATGTCCGGAGCGGAGAGCGCGGAAACGGCGATCGCGCCGTCGGCCTCACGCCGGACCACCGCGCCCTTCGCCCGCAAAAGCTCCTCGAGGCGGCCAATCTCGGGCGAACGGACGCGAACGAACTGTTCCGAACTCTCGGCGATGAAGGCCGCCGTCGACCCGGCCGAGATCAGCCGGCCCTTGCCGATCACCACGATCTGGTCGGCCGTCAGCGCCATCTCGCTCATGAGATGGCTCGAGACGAACACGGTCCGTCCCTCCGATGCGAGGCCCTTGAGAAGATTCCTGACCCAGAGGATGCCTTCGGGGTCGAGGCCGTTCACGGGCTCGTCGAACAGGAGCACCTCGGGGTCACCGAGGAGCGCGGCGGCGATGCCGAGGCGCTGGCCCATGCCGAGCGAGAACTTGCCGGCGCGCTTGCGCGACACCTTCTCGAGCCCGACCAACTCGAGGACCTCGGACACGCGGGAGCTCGGGATGTCGTTCGACCGGGCGAGGTACCACAGGTGGTTGTAGGCGCTCCTGCCGGGATGGATCGCGCGGGCCTCGAGTAGCGCGCCGACCTCCCGCAAGGGGAGCGGCAGTTCGTGGAAGTTGCGCCCGTTGACCGTCGCGATGCCCGCGTCGGGGGCATCGAGGCCCATGATCATCCGCATCGTCGTGGACTTCCCCGAACCGTTCGGGCCGAGGAACCCCGTCACCTGACCGGGCTTGACGTCGAAGGAGAGGTCGTCGACGGCCACGGTGTCCTTGAAGCGCTTGGTGACGCCCCGGACTTCGATCACGTGCGGTGCTCCGTGTTCACCATGCTCCTCTGCGTTTGCGGGCTGCCCTGCCGACACGGCCGACACGGCCGACGTCCGCCCTGTGGCGATGTGGTTCCACCATCATCGCCTGCGGCGGATCCTCCATGAATCCGTCAAAGGTCGGAATCACCCCTGAGAGCGCTCGGGGATGCGATAGGGGACATCCCTGTGGGTACATCGGGGGTGCCCGCGGAGCTGAACCGCAGGACAATGTCTGGTCCGAGGAAGGATAAGCGGGAGGAACACGAATGAACACGCAGCGGTTTTCCAGTCAGGTTGCCATCGTCACCGGATCGACCGCCGATCCCAGCATCGGCCGGTCGTGCGCGTACCGCCTGGCGCACGAGGGCGCCTCGGTGGTCGTCAACGGCCGCGATGCGGACCGGGTCGCGTCGACCGAAGCGGCGTTGCGGTCCGAGGGGTTTGCCGCCATCGGGGTCGCCGGCTCGATGGACACCGAGGAAGGTGTGGCCCTCCTCACCGAGCGGGCCGTCGCCGCCTACGGCCGGATCGATCTCGTTGTCAGCACGCTCGGCGGCGCACCCCATCCGCTTTCGTTCGACGCCATCAGCGAGGCACAGCTCCTCGAGACGTTCCGCCTCAACACATGGCCTACGGTGGCGCTCATACGCGCCGCGCTCGAGCGGGGGCTCGCCGACGGCGGTGCGGTCGTGACCATCTCGAGCGGTTCACCGCACAAGACCACCTCGGCCATGGTTTCCTACGCATCGGCCAAGGCGGCGCTCAACGCGATGACCAGAACGATCGCATCGGATCTGGCGGGAAGAGTGCGTGTCAACGCCGTGAGCCCGGGACTGGTGCGGACCAGCGCGACGAAGCCAATCTGGCAACGCGACGGCGGGGCGGCGGCGGGCGCCAATCTTCCGGTCGGTCGCCTGACCGAGGCGGACGACATCGCGGCGGCCGTGTGCTTCCTGCTCTCCGACGAGGCGCGCCAGATCACCGGCATCACCATGGACGTCGACGGTGGCAATCACCTCAAGAGCGGGTGGACCCCGATCGGATAGTCCTGCATCACCTCATCGGGCCGGCGGCCAGGACTCTCTCAACCGCCCGACGACCAGCGTCGCAATGGCGGCGATCTGCTCCCGCACCGCCTCGGGTGGAATGCCCGGAAGCTGGACGCGCAGGTTCAGGGCGTCCGCGCCGGCCTCCCGGGCGGCTGCGACGAGACGTTCCGAGAGCTCAATGGGGTCATCGGCGGCAATCGTCTGATCGACACCAAACGCCCCCCCGCGGTCGGTGTAGCTCTCATAGATGGCTCGCTGCCTCTTCACGAGGCCGCCGGGCAGCCGCCCCAGCCACACCCGACGGATAAGGACCTTGGATCCCGTCCCGCCCGCGTCGACAAAGGCGCTCGTCAGCCGGGCGAGCCGCTCCGGCGAGGACATCCCTTCGAGGAGGATCCCGGCTCCACACCGAGCGGCGCGCACGGCGGCGGCAGTCGATACGGCCGCGCTCAAGACGGGGATCGGCGCGTGCTGGCACGACCGCAGCGCGGGGTCTCCCTCGAGCTCTCCCAGATCCTCCCCGCGCAGCATGGCGACCAGCCGGGGGAGCTCGGATTTGAAACGATCGACGGAGTCGTCCTGGCGGACGCCAGCGACCTCGAAGTCCAGCGGTAACGCGCCGGCTGCCACGCCGAGACCAACGCGGCCCGGATGCCGAGCGCGGAGCCACGCAACCTCTTCCGCGACGAGCGCGGTCGCCCTGAGCGGCAGTAAGAGCGGCGCCGCGGCAGCCCACCCACGTGTGTGCTGCTCGAGCAGGAAGGAAGCCATCTGCAGGGGCTGCGCCATGTAGCCGGCGAAACCGCCGTGGTGCTCGCTCGTCATGATCCCGTCGAAGCCGCTGTCCAATGCGAGGCCCGCCTGCAGGCACAACTCTCGGACGATCGACTCGACGGTGAGCTCGTTGTGAGGGTATAGCCGGAGCGAGATCGATCCGGGCCCGAACGGAACGGTGGGGAGGCGACGGCTAACCGACTCGCCGCACGGTGTCACGGCGGGCGCTGCGCGTTCCCCTGGCGACACCGGGCGAGCTTACGAGAACGATCCTGGAGGGGCCGCTGCGCAGCCCGGGCCGCCCCCGTCGTGCCTGCATGGCGAAGAACCCTGACCCGGTACGGGACGCGGCGCCGATGCGCGCTCCGTCGCCCGTCTGGACGTCGCAACTTCGCCACAACGGAGTTGCGACGGTCGACAAGGCCTGGGTGATTTGCACCATTTAGGCGCTCTAGCTGGGAAAGCGCTCTGCACGGCACGCCAAATAGTCCAAAAGTCCCTTGAACGCTCGCAACCCTCGGTTCATATTTGTTGTCAGTCGATAGGACACATCGTCCGCGACATCGATAAAGGCAAACCTCCCGCGAGGGGGGGACGCAAAGCTACGGGACTCACCGAGTCAGCCGGGCCGCCGAAACACAGTGAGCGCAGCGCACTTCACCTGGCGGCTCGACCCTGGTGGGTCGAGGGGGGAACATGCGCAGCAGCGGGGAACGGCGCCGGGCTTCAACAGTCGTCGCAGGTTTGGGAGCGGCGCTCATGACCTTGGCCGGCGTGGTCGGCGCGAGCGTATTCGTCGGAAATCCAGCAGAAGCCGTCACAACGGCTGCACCCCCGGCCGAGACCAGCGGCGGCCAGATGATGACTGCCGACCCCAACGGTGGCTACTGGACCGTGAATGCGGCAGGTGCCATCACGACGTACGACGGAGCGCCTAACTTCGGTTCGCCGGCCGCGTCCGGCATCACGCTCAGCAAGCCGGTGGTCGGCATGGCGGCCACCCCCGACGGCGCCGGCTACTGGCTCGTCGCCTCGGACGGCGGCATCTTCAGCTACGGCGACGCGCACTTCTACGGCTCGACCGGAGCCATCCACCTCAACCAGCCCATCGTCGGCATGGCCGCCACCCCGGACGGCGCCGGCTACTGGCTCGTCGCCTCCGACGGCGGCATCTTCAGCTACGGCGATGCGCACTTCTACGGCTCGACCGGAGCCATCCACCTCAACCAGCCCATCGTCGGCATGGCCGCCACCCCGGACGGCGCCGGCTACTGGCTCGTCGCCTCCGACGGCGGCATCTTCAGCTACGGCGATGCGCACTTCTACGGCTCGACCGGAGCCATCCGCCTGGATCAGCCGATCGTCGGCATGGCCGCCACGCCGGACGGTGCCGGCTACTGGCTCGTGGCGGCCGACGGCGGCCTCTTCAGCTACGGCGACGCCACCTTCTCCGGATCCACCGGGGGTACGGGGTCCAACGCCCTCGGGATCGTGGTCAACCCTCCGGAATACAGCTACGCCCTGGTGTCGCGCAATGGCACGGCGACCTACTTCGGCCGGCGGCACAACGACGGCGGCTCGTCGAACAACGGGTCGTCGAACAACGGGTCCATAGACACAACCACGACCACGACGGCGCCGGCTCCGACCACCACCACGACCACGCGGGTCCCGACCACCACGACGACGACCCCGCCAACGACGACCACGACCACGACGCCGAGTTCGTCGGGCCTCTTACTCGGGAGCTACGACGGGGCCGCCAACATGTCGGGTGCGCAGTCGTTCGCCTCGGAGACCCACACCACCACGTCGATCTACTCCGACTACCTGGACGGTTCGTCCTGGAGCTCCATGGTCGGCTCGGCGGGCAGCCCGCCATGGGTGATCGGCCAGCTCAAGGGCAAGCTCGGCAGCTCGCGGCTGGAGCTCAGCGTGCCTCTGGTCACTGCGGGATTCTCCAGCCACCAGGCCGCCCTCGCCTCGTACGCAGGCAATCCGGCCTCATGGGACGCCAACCTCACGACACTGGCCAAGAACCTCGTGTCGAGCGGCTTCTCCAATGCGATCATCCGCCTGATGTGGGAGCCCGACAGCGGCATCTACTCCAACGAGGACCTCACCAGCGCGGCCAACTACGCAACGCTGTGGCGTGACGCGTACACGGCGATGATGTCGGTGTCCGGTGCCCAGTTCCAATGGGCCTGGTACTGGGGCGGCAACTTCGACGCCACTACGAACAACACGGCCTACCCCGGAGACGCATACGTCAACGACGTGACGTTCGACTTCTACGACCAGTCTTGGGACGGCTCTTGTGGGATCGCCTACAACGGATCCAACTTCACGGCCACCCAGGAAAACTGCCTCTGGAGCCGCGACTTCAACAATCTGCTCGGTAAGCTGACCTCGTTCGCATCGTCGCACGGCAAGCAGGTTGGCATCGGTGAGTTCGGTGTCATCAACCGCAGCGACGGACACGGTGGTGGCGACGACCCCACGTTCATCAACAACTTCAGCACTTGGCTGAAGGCGAACAACGTCGCGTGGGCCTCGTACTTCAACTTCAACAGCGGGGGGAACAGCATCCTCTCGAACTACCCGAACTCGCTGGCCGCCTTCCAGGCCGAGTTCGGGTAAGAGCCTCCGGGTCCCGGTGGGTCACAGGCGCCGGGGGAGGTCCTCCGGCAGCGCCGGGGGAGGGGAGCTCCAGCCGAAGACGCGGGCGGTGCCGTCGTTTCGCTCGACGGCCTACCACGACACCGTGTGCGACGCGCTGTCCTCGAAAAAGGAGCCGTTGGCATCCCATTGCACGGGAGGGATCCGCGCACTGGGCAACACGGTGAGTGTGCCGTGCGCCTCGGGCAGCTCGAAGTCGTAGGTGATCCGTTCCGTCGCCCCGGCTTTGATGTCGACGGAGGTCGCCACGAGCAGGGTGGGACCTTCGGGGCCTGAGGTCACGACGGAACCTGCCGAGGGTGTCGACACGTGCCGGACGTACCCTGGCAGGTTGACCGAGGCGAACCCGACGTACTCGCCATACGTCGTATCGAGCCCGGGGTAAGGACCCGCGATGAACTGCGACTGCCCCGGCGGCGTGTGGTTGGCCATCGTCAGGGTCAGACGGCCGTCGGTCACGCTGTCCTTGGTCGTGAGCCGGAGGGACGACGTCACTGCGAGGTATTGGTCCAGCTTGTTCCCGCCCCGGTTGATGACGGTGGCCATGAGCGCACCCGGCGAGAGCTGTCCCGATACACCCACGTCGTGCCAGACATGCTGCGCGTGCGAGTCGGCGGACCAGAGCATGACGTGGCGTCCCCGCGCCGCGGCCGAAAGGGCGTTCACCATCGACTTCAGGCTGTAGGGCCGGTTCTCGAGTGCATTCAGGGTGGCAGAGGCCAGCGTGGACAGCTGTTCGACGCGCTGGGACGAGTCGTTCTCGTAGTTCTCGCCGACGTACTGGTCGTGCAGGAGGAACTGCACGACGTTGGACGTGGACACCACCTGGCCGGAAGCTGTCGTCACCGGGCCGGTGACGCCCAGGATCTCCTGCAGGCTCTGGACGTCGATCGCCAGGACCCCGTCGACATGCTGGCCGGTGTCGGCCTGCCACATGCGCGCGGCCAATGGGGCATTGACGTCGAACTGAGGGGTCAGTCCGAGGTTCCGCCAGTCCACCCCGGGCAGGAGGAATCCCCATCGAGCCTCGAGGTCGCCGCCCACCGGGACAGCGCCGCGGGGGACGGTGAGGCTCGACGTGGGGGCCATGCTGCCGTCGAGGTGGAGCTCGCCGTTGCCGGAGGTCACGACCCCGGCCTCGAGGAACGCCCCGGAACCCGATCGCATCTCGGCATTGTTCGCCGCCACGAGCAGGTACGTTGCTGGCCCCTGGAGGATGTCGGCCGCTTCGAAGGCGGCGGCCGATGTTCGGGCAAGGGTCGTCCGGACCTGAGTGAGGTCGCTGACAAAGGTGGTGCGCTCGTGGGCGATCGGGCCGATCAAGGCATGGTCGGGGCCCAAGTCGACCCTAGACAGCGACAGATGGGTCGCCGACGCGAGCGCGGCCAGTTGTCGGAGCACGACGACGCGTTGGGGACCCGCCGTGTGCGGAAGACGGAGCAGGGATTGGGATCCCTGTACGGCGGTCACGCCGACATGGGCGACGTGTTCTGCGGCCCCGGAGAGGTCCTGCACGGAGCGCAGCTGGCGCCCGGCGACGGGGAGGACGTCGACTGGCCAGAAGAGGGGGGACGACAGCACGCGGTGTGCGGCATTGAAGCTGTTGGCGGCGGCATTGAGGTCCCCGACCGGCGCACCGGTCAGGACCTCGTCGGCCGAGAGTTTGCCTCGGGCAGCCTGCACCTCGGCCTGACCCTGATGGATGTGCTCGTAGGCGACCACGGCCTCGACGATCACCGCGACGCCCCAGACCAGCATGACCGCAACGAGTGCGGCCACCACCTTGCGCCGTCTTGTGCGAAGGAGGCCCGTCGGGCCGGCGCCTTCGTCCCTTTCGTCGCGGTGTGCCTGGCGGCGGCCGGCGCGCGGTTGCCCAGCCAAGCCGTCGCTCACCCCGGGGGAGCGTACTGCCGGGCCCACGAGAGAAAGCGGCATCCCACCGTCTCGCCGATGCCCGATAGCGACGCGGTTTGCCCACGTCCAGGCGGACAGAGGGGCGAGATTTCCGTGTGACCTGGCTCGCGAATTATGCCGCCGGATGGCAGCCAGCTGTCGGGGCACGGTGTGGTCCCTGCGGGTCCCGCGTCCCGGAGGTGTCGAGAACATCGCCGCGTGAGCCCACCGATGAGGCTGGCGATGCCCATCGGGTGGACCAGGCGCGTCCTAGAACAGCTTGCAGCGCGCCACCCGCGCCGCCCCTGTGGGGCGCTTCTGTGACGGCGCGGCCGCCGCCCACATCCGTCCTGCAAGCGTTCCGTCGCGCTGACGCACCGAATGACAAGCACGGCACGGGATATTTGTTCGTCCGTTGCGTACCGCCACCTATACTCTCCTATCGAGGCTCAGATCCCTTGGAGGCGGCGCTTCCTAACGGTTCTCATCCTTGGACACGGTAGTTCGAAGGGTGGCTATTACCTTTTACCCTTCCCCAGCGGCCGTTTTCGTGCGAAGATGTGCCTGCGGTAATGGCGAACTGTGCTGGCGAGGCAGGGGCCGCATTTCGGTGGAGCGCTCGAAAGAGCGGGTCAGGTGGAGGAGAAATGAAGAGGAAGAAGGTTCGACGCTTGCTCTCCGGAGCATGCGTTCCGGCCATGGGCGTCATGCTCGCAGTGCCTCTCGGAGGCCTGTTCGCAGGATCCGCAGGTGCGGACTCGAGCTGCTACACGGGCTGCACCTCCGGCGGTGGCACAGTCACCTCGTCGGGCAGCGCGGCAGCTCCCGACGGCCCGAAAACGTCCCCCAGCGGGATCGCGTTCACCGGAGCTGACATCGAGGAGATGGCAGTAATTGGCCTAGTGGCCACCGGCGTCGGCGTTGTGCTCGTGCGCAGCAGCCGCCGTCGAACCGCGTAACACGGCGACAGCGCTAGCAAAGGAAACGGCGGATGTCGTCGGTAACGATTAGCGGGGACGCGCCTCCCCGCGCATGGACAGAGCCTGGATTCGATTCGGTCGTCGCGCCGAAAGTTGGTCGATCCAGGTTCTTGACCGGGTTCAGCCACGTGCTGGCGGAGACGGACCTCCTGGTCCTGGTGCTCGCGGCTGCTCTGTTCGTCCCGCGGTCGCTCTACTGGTCCGCCGGCGTCTTGGCGCTCGGCGTGCTGTTCGTGTGCGCGTTGCGTGGCCAGTACGCATGGCGGACGACGCTCAGCGTCAGCCAGGACTTCACCACGCTGCTCGTCGGCGTCACGGTTCCGCTCATGGCCATTGCACTGCTCGACGGCTTCGGGCGGCAGATGCGCCCGATCGTGGTTCTCGCGGTCGCGTCGCTCGGTCTGCTCCTGGTCGGCCGGGCGTGCGCGTACGTGGGCATCCGGCGAGCGAGGACCCGAGGCCTGTTCGTGCAAAGGGTCCTCGTCATAGGAGCCGGCCAAGTGGCAGAACGCTTGGCCCGGATTCTCGAGGTGCACGCGGACTACGGGTTGCAGCCGATCGGCTTCCTCGACGACGGCCCGGTCGAGTCGCTCAGCCTCCCGGTGCTCGGAGGGGTCGACGAGCTCGACGACGTCCTGCGGGATCATCGCATTGACCGGATCGTGATCGCGTTCGGCTCGTACCGGAGCTCGGACCTGGTGCACATCATTCGCCGTTGCGAGAATGCCTCCGTCGAGATGTACGTCGTCCCACGCTTCTTCGAGTTGGGGCTTCAGGGCGTGCCGCGTGACGCCGAAATGGTCTGGGGATTCCCCCTGGTCCGCTTGCGGCGGTCGACCGTGCGGTCCGGGAACCGCCGTGTCAAGCGGGTCTTCGATTTCTGCGTAGCGGGCGGCTTGTTGGCGGTCTCGTCGCCGCTCTTCGGGGCGCTCGCCCTGGGTGTGAAGCTGAGCAGCCCTGGTCCGGTGTATTTCCGCCAGCGTCGCATCGGAATGAACGGTCAAGAGGTGGAAATTCTCAAGTTCCGCTCCATGCACGAGAACGACGAATCGGACACGCAGTGGAGCGTCGACGACGACGCCCGGGTCACAAAACTCGGGAACATCATGAGGAAGACCTCGCTGGACGAGCTGCCGCAGCTGTGGAACGTCGTGCGCGGCGATATGTCGCTGGTGGGTCCACGTCCCGAGCGGCCCCACTTCGTGCAGAGGTTCTCCGAGGAGGTCTCCGGCTACGACGATCGGCACCGGGTTCCCGTTGGCCTGACGGGGCTCGCCCAGGTCCACGGGTTGCGTGGCGACACCTCCATCGAAGACCGGGCCTGGATGGACAACCATTACATCGAGAATTGGTCTGCGATGTCGGATCTCGCGATCTTGGCTCGGACCGCCGGCGCCATCGTCAGGCAGGCCCGGGACTGAAGCCAAAAGCCGACCCGGGCCATCCTCAATGAGAGGGCCGGGTTAGCCGAAAATAGTGGGGATGACGACGACCACGGGCGCTGACGTCGCCACCCCAGTGGAGTCTGTCGCAAGTTCTGGCGCGGCCATGGATGAGCGGCACTGGCGCATCGCCGTGGTCGGGGAGTTGGTGTTGGGGGGTGTCCTCGGCTCCCTCTTCCTCGGCACGCACAGCCTGTTCCTGGACGAGTCCGTCAGTGCCACCCTGGCCACGGCACCGTGGCACCGCTTTGCGAACGTTGTCAGCCACCGAGAGGCCAACATGGCGCTCTACTACCTGCTTCTGCGCGGATGGGTCGTGTTCGGCCACAGCGAGATCGCCCTGCGGAGCCTCTCGATCCTCCTGGCCGTGGGTGCTCTCGGGGTGGTCATTGCCGTCTCCGCGAGCTCTTCGGTCGTCGGATCGCCCTGGCTGCGGGTCTCCTCTTGGCGGTGAACCCGCTCTACGTCCAGTTCGCCCAGGACGTCCGCGGGTATGCCCTGGCGCTTCTGCTCGTGAGCGCATCCTGCTACTTCTTCGTACGGGGTATCGGCGACCGGTCCCCGGCGCCGCGATGGTGCTGGACGGCGTACACCGTGGTGACGGCGCTCGCGGCCTACGGCAATTTCTGGGCCACGCTCGTGCCCCTCGCCCAGGCCCTCTCATTGGCGTTCCTCCCGCGGGGGAGGATCCCTTGGCGCCGGATCGTGCCTGCGGCGGTCGCATTGGCCGTGTTGCTGATCCCGCTCGGCCTGTTGATCCAGTCCACCGACAGCGCCGGAGTGAACTGGGCGGCGGGCTCTTCGGCCGGCCATCTGTTCACCCGTATTCGATCGTCGGTGCCGCACGCAGCGCTCGATCTCCTCGTCTTGGCGGCCGTGGTGATCGTCGTGGTTGCGATCGTGCTCCTTCGCCGGCGGCGCGACATCGGTGAGATGTTCGCCCGACAGTGGGCAGTGCTCTTCACCGCGTGCTGGCTCTTCGTCCCCGTGGCCGCCGTCGTAATGCTGTCCTTGGTGGACAGGCCGCTCTTCGTGGTCCGGTATCTCATGGTCAGCCTTCCACCGGCCCTCGTGCTCGTTGCCGTCGGGATCGCGCGTGTTGCGTCCCTGTCCCGTCGTCGGTCCACGGCGGTCGCGGCAACGCTGCTGATCGTCGTCGTCGCCGCGTCCATGGTAGGAACGTCGCAGTGGTACTCGCAGGGAGGCCCTCAGGACTTCCGCTCTGCGGTGTCGTACATGGCCGAGCGTGCGCAGCCAGGCGACGGCATCCTGATCTACGCGCCCTACGAACGCGTGCCCGTCGAGTGGTACATGGCGGGCCGGCCGGAGGCTCGAGCGAAGGTGCACCCGGTCTATCCCGCAACGGCGTGGGGAGTGGACCCGCTGTACTTCGACGGCAGCGTCTCGCTTACCGCCGACGACGTCGAGCGAACGGCCCCGAATTTCGAGCGCATCTGGCTGCTCAGTGCCAAGGCGGACCAGAAGCTGTATCCCAGTGGCTGGGCGTCGGTCGAAGGGACACTCCGTCGAGCAGGCTTCACTACGACCCGGACGCAGACATTCCGTGGCGTTGACGTCACCGAGGAGGTGCGGCAGTGAAGCGCGGCCGCCTCGGGACGGGAACTGCGGTCGCTGCGCTCGCGATCGGAGCGTCGGCGGGTCACGTCCTCTATCCGGCGTGGCTGGCCTGGCGGACCCGCAGTGGTCGCGGCCGGGTCGACCCGGGCCGCGCTCCCGAGAGAAAGAGGACGTGGCCCGACCTCACGGTGGTCGTGCCCGCATACCGCGAGGCCGGGGTTATCGGAAGCAAGGTCGAGGACATCCGGAGCAATGGGTACGAGGGCCGGGTATCCGTCCTCGTCGTTGCCGACGGCGATCCGGAGACGGCAGCAGCGGCAGAAGCAAGCGGTGCCCGGGTGCTCAGCGGCCCGGAGCGGCTCGGGAAGTCGCAAGCGCTCAACAGAGGATTCGAGGAGGCGGACACGCCGATTGTGGTCATCAGCGACGCCAACAACCGACTGAAGCCCGGCGCCCTGTCTGCGCTGATAGGGCGCTTTGACGAACCCGGTGTTGCGGCCGTGGCCGGGGAGAAGGCCGACGAAGGAGGGGGCGAAGGCCTGTACTGGAAGTTCGAATCCTGGCTGAAACAACGAGAGGACCAGCTCGGCACGACGATCGGCCTGGTCGGTGAGCTCGCCGCGATACGGACCGACGTGTGGCGACCGATCCCGGCGGACATCTCGACCGACGACATCTGGACGGCTCTCGACATCGTCGAACAGGGTCATCGGGTGGCGTACGAGCCCGCGGCACAGGCGGTCGAGCCGGCCATGACCTCGTTGAAGGCGCAATGGGAGCGCCGGACGCGCATGATCTCCGGGACTCTGCACGTGATGGTACGCCGGGCTCACCAGTTGCGGCCCTCTGCGGGCCTCGTGGCGGCGGAGATCTGGGGGCACCGTCTTGTCCGCTACACCGTCAGCCCTGTCTCCCACGCGGTGCTCCTGGTCCTGGCGACCGTGAAGGTGCGATCGAGCGTTCTCGCCCGGGCCTTTTTGCTGGCCCATTTCTTCGCCGGTGCGGGTTTGATCGTCGAGCGAGGAACGGCTGCGTCGCGCGACGAAGTCGCCGTTCCGCGGTCCCGGCACCCCGTCACGACGGTCCTGACTGCCTCGGGGCGCATCATGTTCTTGCAGGCCGTGGCGCTAGGTGGGCTGGTGCGATACCTGCGGGGTGACCGACCCACCATGTGGCCGACGATCGAACGGTGAGCCTCGCCAATGGGCGCGCCGGGGCGCCGACCATAGGAATGCCCAGGGTGCTGGTTGTCTCCACATCAGCGGTGGTCTGGGGTGCCGAGCGCAGCCTGCTCGGCCTCGCCCCGCTACTCGAGAATTTGGGTGTCACGCTGACCTTGGCTTCACCGCCGGGCGCCCTCTCCGCAGCATGGTCGGCCGCTGGGTTTCCGCACATCGAGTTCTTGGTCGGAGATCGTCACGGGTTGCGCGACCCCGACGGCGGGCGCCCGGGCCCGCTGGTTCTGGTTCGGGAGGTGTCCGAGACGACGCGGACGGCGCTTCGCCTCGCCCGTCTGGCCAAGGCCTTCGACGTCATCCATTCCAACAGCCTGTGGGCTCATCTGGACTGCGCCCTGGCCGGCCGGCTCGCCCGCCGACCTGTGATGCTCGAGCTGCACGACCTCGTGCGTCCCGGATTCGGTCGCCGCGTGCAGCGCGCCGCTGTCCGTCTGGCGGGATGCGCGGTCGCGGTCAGCCGCGCGGTCGGCGATTCGGTCGGGGGGCGACCGCGCAACCTGCACGTCGTCCCTCAGGGGGTGGACCCGGTGCGGTTTCAGCCGGGTCCGGCGGACGCTGCTTGGCGGGCTCGTCTGAGCAGCGACCCCGGCGAGCCCATCATCGGGGTCGTCGGCCGTGTCGACCCCGAGAAGGGCATCCGTACCGTGCTGCGCTCCATGACCCTGCTCGACGGGCCCGCCCGGCGCAGCCATCTGGCGGTGGTGGGTGCCCCAGCGCGCGACGACGGCACTTACGAAGCAGAGCTGAAGGCAGAGGCCGAGGGAGTCCTGCGTGACCG
Organism: uncultured Acidimicrobiaceae bacterium; assembly: GCA_963828455.1. Taxonomy (GTDB): domain Bacteria; phylum Actinomycetota; class Acidimicrobiia; order Acidimicrobiales; family RAAP-2; genus Bog-473. Next base: position 80,438 of record CAWHFH010000009.1, read on the forward strand.
GTGCCGCTTCGTAGGTCCGGTCGACGAGGTGCCCGCCATGCTGCGCTCCCTGGACGTGCTGGTCAACGCCTCCACGTCGGAGCCCTTCGGACTCAGCGTCCTGGAGGCCCAGGCTTGTGGCGTGCCCGTGATCGGCACTTTGTCCGGTGGCATTCCCGAGTTCGTGACAGACGGAGAGACCGGGTTGCTGGTCGCACCCGACCGACCCGACGCGTTGGCTGCGGGGCTCAATCGGCTGTTCGGGACGTCCGGGCTCCGTGACAAACTGACCGAGGAAGCCCGCAACGCAGTGGTCGCTCGCCACACGATTGCCGTGCGTGCGGAAACGATGGCGCATCTGTATCGCTCGTTGACTCCGGCGACTCCGGCCGAGGTGCCCGGACAGCGATGAGGACCCTCATGCTGACCAAGTTCCTGCCGTTGCCCGACAACAACGGGGGACTGCAACGATCTCTGGCAATCGCTCGCCGACTGGCCACCCTTGGCGAGCTCGTCCTCTTCGGTTACGACGACGGCACCGCGGACCATCAGGGTCTGCGCGACCTCGGGATCGACGTCCGGTCTGTTCCGTGGCGGGTGACGCCCGGGAGCGTCCTGAGCGGGGTCGCCAGGACGCACAGCTTGTCAGCCGCCCGGTTCTGGAGCAGGTCCGCGGCGGCGACGATCCGCCGTGCCGCCGTCGAAAAGCCACCTGACCTTCTGCAGGTGGAATATCAACAGATGGTGCCCCTCTCCATCGGGCTGCACGCAAAGACGTCCGTGCTCGATCTCCACAACGTCGAGTCGTCTCTCGTGGCGAGTTACGCACAGGCCCGGCGGGGTGTCGCGGCGGCAGGCCTGCGGGCAGAGGCGGCTGCGCTGAGGCGGATGGAACGGCGCACAATCTTTGGGTTCGACCACGTGGCCATCGTCAGCGAGCAGGAGCGGCAACGGCTGCCCGCTGACGTCCGGTCCGTCCTGGTGTGCCCGAACGGGAGAGACCCCTCAGAGGTGCTGCCACCGGCCCCGGACCCCGTGGTGGCATTCGTTGCCACCATGGGATGGCGCCCCAACATCGACGCCGCCCTGTGGCTCGGGCACGACATCTGGCCATTGGTCCTGGGGCGGGTGCCGAGTGCCCGGCTCCTGCTGGTGGGCAGGGACCCGGCCCCGTCCGTGCTCGCGCTGGCCTGCGAGAACGTCCAGGTCACGGGGACCGTGTCGGACGTGACGCCCTACCTGGCCGAATGCCGCGTCGTGGTGGCGCCTCTCCGGGCCGGTGGGGGCACCAGACTCAAGATCATGGAGGCGTTGGACGTCGGGCGGCCTGTCGTCGCGACCTCGGTGGGGTGCGAGGGGATCGAGGACTTGGTCGGACGAGGCGTGGTCGTGGCGGACACCGCAGCGGGGATCGCCGATGCCATCGCGAGCCTGCTCCTGGACCCGGCGGGTGCGTCCGCATTCGGCCAGGCGGGTCACGAGGCGGTCTCGGCAGAGCACACGTGGGACAGCGCGTTGGCGCCACTGCTCCAGGCGGTCCACGCGTGCTGAAGGTTCTGGTGCTGCTGATCCTCCTGGGTGTGGCGGTGGGTGTCATCGCCCTCTTCGTCCGTTGGGAGCGGCAGGGCAAAGAGCACCTGGTGCCCCTGGTGCTTCTGGGCTTGCTGGTCGTGGAGGCCACCATCTACGCCGATCAGAACACGCTGCCGCGTAGTCTCTTCCACCCCGGATCCGGCTCGGCCCAGCTTCGCCTCCCGGAGATCTACATCACGCTCGCCTTGATCGCTCGCCTCATCGCACGAGGCAAACCCACCCGGATCGGCCTTCCGGCCGGGCTCTGGCTCGCATTCGCAGCATGGATGGTCGTCGGAGCCATCGAGGGTCACCTGTACCACAACCTACTGACCCAGGACCTGTACGAAGCAAAGGACATCCTCTACATCGTCGGGGCGTACGCGCTCGCGGCGGGAGTACCTGTTCGCCGGTACATCGACAGTGGCGATCTGTTGCGACTCGGCAACGTCGCCGTCGTGTGCGTCACGATCATCGACCTCATGACGATCGCCCATATCAGTTTCAATACACACATACCCGAGCTCCCACTCCAGGACTTCGGTGCAGTCGGCAACGAAACCGCAGCTCTCGCGCTCGCCATCGTTACCATGTGTTTCTTCGTGAGGCTTGCGTCAGGGCCGTTGCGCACCTGGGACGTGCTCGCTCTGGTACCAATCGTGACCGCCGTCATTCTCTCGAACCAACGTGCCGTGCTGGTGAACCTCGGGGTGGTGGTCGGGGTCGTGCTCGTCTTGCTCCTCGCAGGGCCCTGGCGCGGTGCGGTGCGGCGCTTCCGTGTCAGGGCGGGCCAGATCGTGCTGACAGCCCTCGCCGTGGTCGGCGTGGCATTGGCCGTCCTGTTCATACCAGCGATGGTCAATCAGGAGCCCGTTCACGTCCCGCTCAGCTCGCAGTTCGACGCGCTGTTCCACAGCCAGGGGAAGGTCGAGTCGGCGCAGGACCGTCTGAACCTGGCAGCGGAAGCGGAAAAACTCATCCCGCAGCACTTCGTGACCGGATGGGGCCTGGGGGTGGAGTTCCAGTACTACGAGAGCGGTACACGTTCGGTGATCACGATCGCGTATGCACACAACATCGTGCTCGACCTTTGGCTTCGGCTCGGCCTTGTGGGCCTCGTCATGTTCGTCGTCGCCATGGGCTACTCGCTCGTCGACGGCGTCAACGTGTGGCGACGACATCCCGATCCCGTCGTGGCCGCATTGGCTCTGGGCATCCTCGCGGTGCTGGCGGGACTCCTGGCCACAGCCTTCCTCGAGCCGTTCCTCGATGAGTACCGGCTTGCCACCTTGTTCGGGGTGAGCCTGGGCATGTTGCGTGCCAGCGTGACATCCATCGCGCACATATCCCGGCATCCCGCCGGGCAACCCGAGCTTGGACGTGCGGCGTGGAGATAACGATGGGCGTCCACGCGATGTCCCGTGCGGGGGGTACGGAGCTGAACGCGTTCCAGGTCGCTCGTGGGTTGGCGCAGCGCGGGCACACGCTCGACCTTGTCGTGGCGCGGGACGGGGAGTTGGCCACGGAATACCGCTCCTTCTGCCGGAGCGTGGCCCGTCGCCCGGTCTTCGACTTTGCCCGGACCAGCGCTGCACGAGACGTGCTCCGCATGACGCCGGCGGTTGTGACGGCCGTACGCAAGAGGCCGGACGTCGTCTACCCGAACCGCTTTGCCGAGATCGTGTGGGCGGCCGCGTCAGGGCGGCTTTCGCGGGCACCGGTCGTGTGTCACCTCCACGAATGTCGCCATGCCCGCCCCGGGTCGTTCCCCAATACGCACGTTCGGCGTTTCATCGCCGTATCGCATTTCCTCAAGAGCCAGTGGGTTTCGCTGGGGCTCGACCCCGACCGGATCGACGTGGTCCACAACGGCGTGTCGGACGACGACTATCCCGTGGGGGGTCCCGAGGAGCGGGCCAAGGCCCGGGCCCGACTCGGGCTCGACCAAGAGGGTTTCGTCGCCTTGTACTACGGGCGGCTCGACCCGGAGAAGGGCCTCGACGTCCTCTTGCAAGCGTGGCGACGCCTCGGCATGGGCGGCACCGAGGGCACGCTCCTGGTCGTGGGTTCGCCGAGCGCCCACCTCGAGGACGGCGCACTCTACGCGGCGGGTCTGCGGGAAGGCGCACCTGAAGGGTGCGTCTGGCTGCCGACGCAGGCCGACGTGGTCGTCCCCCTGCACGCCGCCGACGTGGTGGTCGTGCCTTCGCTCTGGGACGAACCTTTCGGACGGGTGATCATCGAGACCCTGGCCACGGGTCGTCCAGCTGTCGTGTCGCGCATCGGCGGGACCCCCGAAGTGCTCGATGGGGCGTTCGAGCGGTTCCTGGTCGAGCCGGGCGACGCCGGGATGCTCGCATCCGCCCTTGCCGGCCTCGTAGATTGGCGGGACCGCGAGCCTGCGCTCGCCGCCCTGTGCCGAGATCGCGTCCGTGATCGTTTCTCAGTCGACCAGATGGTGAAAGGTGTGGAGCGGTCGCTCAGTGCGGCCGCCGGCGAAGATTAGGAAGGAGGCACGAGTGAATCTGAGAGAGATCGTACGTACCGTACGCGCCCAGTGGATCGTGGCTGCGCTCACACTGCTCGTCTTCCTCGTGGTCGGCCTTGCCTACGTCACCCTGCCGGCAAAGCAGTACCAGGCCTCCGTCGTCCTGGTGGCGCAGCCGCCCAGGAATGCAACGGATCCAGGCGCCCTTGTGGGTGCGATTCAGATCGAAATACCCCAGATCGTCGTCGAAGTGAGCACATCGGTCGTCCAGAACGTGGCACACACAAGAGTGCCGGGCCGCTATCAGTCTGTGCCAGTGACCATTTCGGCGACCGGTGATCCAGCGTCGAACACCGTCACCATCCACGCGAAGAGCACCGATCCTCGTGCCGCGCAGGCGTGGGCCAATGCCACCGCGGCACAAGTCGTGAGAGTGACGAATGTGACCGACAACAACGTGCTGGTCCTTTCGCAATTCGGCACCGCCTCGCTGCCGACGTCGCCGACGGGGTCACGCTCGACCATCGTCCTCGCAACGTTCTTCCTCGGCCTCATTGCGGCGGTGTTCGCAGCGCTTGCCGCGGCGGCGATCGGAAGGCACGTCGCGGCGGACGAAATCTGGGAACGGGTGGGCATTGCGGTCGTCGGCGAGGTGCCGAGACTGTCCCACACCGGGTCGGACCCCGCCTATGTGTTCGAATCGGCGGGCGACCCGTTCGGGCAGGAAGCGTTCCAGCAACTCCGCGCGTTCCTCCAGCTCATGTACGGGGAGCAACATCCAGTCATTGCGGTCACGTCATGCGAACCCCGCGACGGCAAGTCCACCGTGGCCGCGCACACGGCGTGGGCATTGGCGAATCCCGGACACCTCGTTGCCGCCGTGGACGCCGATCTGCGGAAGCCGTCGCTGCACGAGGTCTTCGCGCGCCCGCTCTCGCCGGGCGTCAGCGACTTCGATGCCGCCAGTCTGAACGACCTCCTGGCAACCACCGGCAATCCGTACCTCGAGTTCATTGCCAGCGGTCTGCCGACCCGTCACCCCGCCGACGTGGTCACCGCCGACGTGCCGCCGCTTCTCAATGCTCTCCAACGGTCGAACCGTACCGTTGTGCTCGACTGTCCGCCGATCATGGGCGTTGCTGAGACGACAATTCTCGCGACCAAGGCGGATGGCGTCCTCGTGGTGGTGAACGCTCGCAGGGTCAATTTCGATCAACTCGTGCAAGGTATCTCGCAACTACGCGTATCGGGGGCGAACGTGATCGGCATCGTGCTGAACCGCGTGCGACGCCCCAAGGCACTGTCTGCCTACAGCTACATCCGACCTAGCGGTGTGGACACGGAGCAAGACGCCAGGCCGAAGAGCAGCAACCGGTTTGCACGATCGGCCTAGCCGTTGCAACGCGAGCTGGAATTTGGCTCCGACGGAGCGCCCGAGACCCATAGACCCAAGAAGGCGAGCGAGCGCCGGAACGTAACCTCCAATTACGTCCTCGCGGTCGTGACCGTGTTGGTGGGATTCCTTGTTACGCCCATCCTCACCCATCAACTGGGCATCCAGCGCTACGGAGTCTGGGCACTCATCGGCTCGCTCATCCCGTTCCTCGAGCTCCTCGAGCTGGGGTTCGCCAGCGTCACCGTGACCTTCGTTGGTCGGCACCTCGAGCTGGAGGAACACGACAAGGTCGAAGCAACGATCAACACGTCGTTCGTGATTCTTTCGGTACTCGGAGTAATTGCGTTCGTCGGTGTCGCCATCTTCACCTTCTTTCTTCCCCACATCATCACGACCATCCCGAAGAGCTTGGTCGGTCAGGCGCAGTTCCTCCTGTTACTCATGGCGTTCGACATGGCGCTCTCCATCCCGATGGACACATTCGGCGGTGCGCTCATCGCCCTGCAGCGATACGACGTTCTGAACTACACCCTCATCACAGTCCTGACGTTGCAAGCGCTGGCTTGGGTGATCGTCCTGGCACTGCACGGCGGGCTCGTCGCACTCGGCATTGTCACGGTTGCCATCAGCCTGGCCGGCCAGGCGTCGCGCCTTCTGATCGTGCACCGGCTCTTGCCTTGGTTCAGACTCTCGTTACGACGGTTCGACCGTGCTCTCGTCCGGACGTTCACCGCGCTCTCGGGGTGGTACTCGCTCGACCAGATCTCCTACGCAATCATCGACCTCTCGGACGTTCTGATCGTCGGTGCGGCCGCCGGTGTCGAGTCGGCCGCAGTGTATGCCGTTGCTCAGCGATTGGGCCCTCTTCCGGTACGCATCGTCCAACCGCGGATCTTCACCCTCTTCACGACCGCCACGGAGCTCAGCGCGCGGGACGACACGTCCGGCCTGCGAGATCGCACCGACGACGTCGTGCGTTTCGCCCTGTTTCTCAGCCTTCCTGCCGCCATCGCCCTCGGATTTCTCGCCGGCCCCACCGTGGAGGCGTGGGTCGGTCCCCTCTACCGTGAAGCGGCGTCGGTCATTGGGCTGATGTGCGTCGCGGGCATCGTGCAGGCCTGGGCCTTCACCGTCAAGATCTCGTTGGGTGGTTCCCGTCGCCCGAAGCTACCGGCGACCCTCTACGGCTTGGAGGCCGCGCTGCACGTATCGCTCGGCATTGTGCTGGCGTCCAAGTACGGACCGGTGGGCATGGCGTGGGCGCTGCTCATCGGTGTCGTGATCTTCGAAGGCATGTTGATGCTCCCGATGGCCTACCGGCAGTTGGGCGACAGCTACCCCCGAAGGGCGATCGGATTCGTGCGCACACTGAGCCTGCCCGCGCTCTGCACCGGCGCGCTGGCCTGGGTCCTCGGCCGCCCGGGTGGTCCGCTGTTCGTCTTCACCGACACGCACGGCCGTATCGCTGGTCTCGCCCTCGTCGGCGTCGCGGGCCTGGCGCTGATGGGTGTCTTTTATGCAATCCTACTTGCATCCATGCCGGCGGGGCAGCGACGACCGCTTCTTGCTCGCTCCCAAGCCTGGTTGGGACGCCTGAGGCCCGGAGCGGACGTCCCGGCCCCGGGCACGAACGGCCTCTCTGGTGGAGAAGCCGAGACCGAACGCGCCGGCCGAGTGCCCGTGACGTCCGAGGTCGCGACCTCGACGGGGGTGAGATCTGTCGCGCAGTGGATCGGGTCTCCAGACAGGCCCATCTTCTGCTGGCTCGACCTGCCCGATGACGACCGTGTCGTCGGAGCCGCTGTCCTGTTTCCCACGATCGGATTGGAGGCGGAGTACGCAGCGCGAGCGATGCGCGCACTGGCACATCGGTTGGCGGCTTCCGGATGGGCGGTGTTGCGGGTGGACTACCCGGGCATCGGGGACTCGTGCGGCACATGGACAGACTCGGACCTGGTGGCGGATTGGCGCCGGAGCGTCCGCGAAGTAATCGGGTACGCCCGGGAGCTCGACACACCCCGAATCGCTGTCGTCGGGCTGCGGCTGGGAGCCACACTTGCGGCTGCGGAACTCGCGGCCGGGGCCGGTGTCGACGATCTCGTCTTGTGGGACCCATGCGCGACCGGGAAATCGTTCATCCGTGAACAGCGCGCGCTGTGGGCCTTCCGTCGCAACCAGGCCATCGAGTGGGGGTCTCTGCGTGAAGGGGAGGAGTGGGGCTCGGGGGAAGCAGCGGACCCCGGCTCGTTCGAAGCGCCCGGCGTGATGCTCTCTGCCCAGACGGTGTCGGAACTGCAGGCGCTGGCCATCGGGCCCGGCGATCGGGAACTGGCCCGTCGGGAACTGGTGCTCACCAGGGAAGGCCGCAAGGTCGACCGGGCGCTGGCAGAGCGGCAAAGGCAGTCGCGCGTCGAATTCTCCGAGATCAGTGGCCAGGACGTCCTGCTCGACGCCCAGGCCATCACGCCGGAACGCACGCTGGAACGCATCCTCCTGTGGCTCAGCGAGCCCATCGGACGCCCGACGGGGATCGACACACCGAACGGGGCGGCCGCGACGACGCTGCGATTGGAGGGTCGCCCCGCGGTGGTCGAGCGGGCGCTGGATATCGGGCCCGCACGCCTGTTCGGGATTCTGAGCGAGCCGGAGGAGGCGTCGGGGCGGTCAGCTCCGACCGTGATCTTCCTCAACGCGGGACGTATCGGCCACTGTGGGCCGGCGAGGTTCTGGGTCGAGCTGGCACGGTCATGGTCCTCCGAGGGCATTCGCTGTCTCCGAGTGGATCTGAGCGGCCTCGGTGGCAGTCCAACGCGGCCCCAGCGGACGGAGAACGTCGAGTTCCCGACAGACGCCCTCGAGGATCTGCGCGACGTTCGTCGCTTCGCGAGCGCCGAGTTCGGGCCCGACATCGTGCTCGTGGGCTTGTGTTCCGGTGGCTACCACGTCATCCAGTCCGCCCTCGATGAGCCGGTCACCTCCGTCTGCCTCATCAATCCCGCGCTCACCCACTATCGCTGGGGAGAACATCCGTACCGTCGGTTCGAACCGAACGAAACCCAAGACGCACACGACCGCCGCGACGGGGCACCCCGTCCATGGGTATCGCGAACCATGGCTCGTCTCGCCCCCTACCGGAGCACGATGCGGAGGCTCCCGGGGGGCTGGTGGATCATGAAGCGGCTCCTCGACAGCGAGTCCGTCCAGCATGTTCGACCGCCTGACGCAGTGTGGTGTCCGGGTCCTCGTCGTGGCCGGGAGCGAGGACGTGCTCCGACTCCGCCGGGGCGAGGAGCGGCGTTACGAAGCTACTGAACCGCACCGGCTATTTCAACGTGGAGAGCATCCCTCATCTGGAGCACACCCTCCTCGAGCGGACCGGCCGGGACCGCGTCGCGGAGCTTCTCCGGGCCTGGGTCATCGAGCCCGGGTACCGACACGGCGGCTCCCGTGCGCCCGCAGGCGATGCAGGGGTAGACACAGACAGGCCGTGCGGCCGCAGAGCGGCGCTCGGAACCGTGGCCGCAACGGCTATTCGGCGCCTCTCGACGACCTGACCGGCGGGCTCAATTTGCCCGAGAGGCTCGGTAGGCTCTCAAGCTTGCGTTGCTCCCCGCGTCGACCGCTCGTCGGCCTCCTCCTCGCCGCACTTGGGACTCGCACCGGCGGCTGCCGGGTTCGCCGGTTTCAGCGTCGTGCCTTCGGGAGCGTCGGGCCCACCACCCCTCGGGATCTACGACGGAGCTGGGAACGCTAGTGGCGTCAGTGCGCTCGGAGGCGCCATGGGACGAAAGCCCTCCTACGCCATGGACTATCTCGACGGCACATCCTGGTCCACCATGGTGTCCAGTGCGGCGAAGGCAGCCCGCTCCTGGAGCAGGTCCAGGTACGCAATGACGTTTTCGATTCCCATGCTTCCGGATTCGGGCTCGACGCTCGTCGCCGGCGCGGCCGGAAACTACGACTCGTCCTTCAAGGGCATCGCCCGAGGCCTTGTGGCCAACCACGAGGCGAACTCGATCGTGCGGATCGGCTGGGAGTTCAACGCCGGCTGGTTCTCGTGGGCGGCCAAGTCCTCGAGCTCCTCCCAGTTCGTGGCCTTCTGGCACCAGATCGTCGACAGCATGCGGTCGGTGCCCGGTGCTGCCTTCAAGTTCGAGTGGTGCCCGAACCTCGGCGACATGGGAGTAGGGAACCTGGCGAACTACTACCCGGGAGACAGCTACGTCGACTATGTGGCCGCCGACGTCTACGACCAAGCGTGGGCCAGCTATCCGGGCGCGAAAGACGAGTTCTCGAATCTCGAGACCGAGGCGTTCGGCCTCAAGTGGCTGACGTCGTTCGCGGGCCAGCGAGGAAAGCCGGTGGTCATCGCCGAGTGGGGGTTGGGTTCGGGGCCCGGGAATGCCGGGCAGCCCTATTCAGCACACGACGCGACGGTGTCCGGCGGCGACGATCCGACCTTCATCAATGACATGGCGAGGTGGATCGCCGCCAACGGTGTCGCCCAAGCCTTGTATTTCGACTTTGGGTCGTCGGCGCTCAGTTCGAGCTCCAATCCGAACTCGTATCACGCGTTGCTCCAGGACTTCGGTCCGGGTGGCGTGGCAGGCGGACGAGCGGGTAGCTCTCCAGGGGCCCGCCATGATGGCGGGCACCGAAACGCACGAAGCAGCGGCAATTGACCCGAGTGCTCACGGTGCCGTGATCCTCGGCCGGCTCGAAGTTCACTCCACCGGTCACTGTTCTTCTGCGCAAGATCGGCTGCCTAACATGCATGCGCAATGGCCGTCGAAGGCGTGACCCAGGGTGACGAGTCGGACGTCTGTCCACTGAATCGGGTCGTCGTCGTGTACGGTCCTCCGTGGTTCAACCCGATGGTGCTCGCCGAGGCGGCTCGCGAGGCGCCCTGCCGGCTGGTCTGGGTGATCGACGTGAGCAACGCCGAATCGGCTCCGCCCCTTCGACTGCTGCAACGTATCGGCGACGTCGTCGACTCGACCGGCCTCGACGTCTCCTCGATCGCCGCGGCAGTGCTCCCCTTCGCACCGAGCGGCATTGTTACGTTCTCGGACTTCTCCATGTCGTTGACGGCGGTGCTGGCGCGGCACCTGTCGTTGGTGTACCACTCGGAATCCACCGCCGAGTGTTTGGCGGACAAGAACCTGCAGCGTCGTGCGTTGCTCTCGGCCGGTGTGCCCGGACCGGCGGTCTGGAGTGTGCCGACGGAATCGAGTGCACTGGCAGCGCTCGTCGCGCAGCTCCGATTTCCCGTGGTCGTCAAGCCCCGTCGGGGTACGGGCAGCGTTGCGACGGCGCGCGCCGACGACGAACGGGAACTCTGGGAGCTGCTGGCGCGGTTTGCAGACGTCGACGGCGGTCTTGTCATGGAGGAGTATCTCTCGGGCCGGGACAACGAGGGTCCCTTTGCCGACGACTTCGCGGTCGAACTACTGCTCCAGCGGGGTCGGGTGTTCCGGCTCGCGACTACGGGAAAGTTCCGGCATGCGCCTCCGTTTCGCGGCCGGGGTACCTTCTTGCCGAGCCATGTCGACCCCGAAACGGAGGCGGCACTGTTCGCAGCCGCCGAAGCTGCGGTCGTCGCGCTCGAAATCAAGGACAGCTTCGTCAACGTGGACGTTAAGGTCACGCCCGAAGGTCCCCGAGTGGTGGAGGTGAACGGCCGACTCGGCGGGCACGTGCAGCTGTTGGTCGAACTGGCGGGCGGCCCGCCGATCTTGCCCTTGGTCTTCCGGTTGGCCCTTGGCCACGACATGACAGAGGATCGCGCGCTCGCCCGGGTCTTGAGCGGGAGCTGGCCGCGAGTGGGTTATTTCGCCTCGGTCCAATCGCCCATGGGGGCGAGCCGGCTTTTGGGTATAGGGGGATTCGACGATGTGGGCGCCTTGCCCCACGTGTCGACGGTGCTCCGCAAGGGGCGAGAAGGTGACAGCCTCGACTGGGCCGAGGGCGCCAACTCCAGCGTGTGCGAGGTGTTCGGATCGGTCGAGCACTTCGAGGCTCTGGCCGCGGCGCGCCGCCAGATCGATGATCTCATCGCAGTCGAGATTGAGGAGACTTCAGGCGCGGGGTGATCTGCATGATGTGTCGGCCCAGAATTCGGGATGGGTACGGTTCCACGCCTCATGTGAATCCAGGTTGAAGATCACCCTCAAGTTCGACGAAGTGCTGGTCGATAATGGTTTCCGGGGACTAGGATCGCGGCCGTTATTCAACAGCTGCTCGTCGACTGTGATGGCGCCACGGCCGACGGGTTGAAGGCGGTGTCGGTTGGAGCGAGGCAGTTGCGTAGGAGATCCGGCTGAATGAGCATGCCAACCGCTATCCGTGTCGGGTCTGATGTGCTGTCGGTCCAGCAGGTGAACCAAAGCCTGGCTCTGTTTGGAGATCGTTATCTGCGGCGGGTCTTCACGCAACACGAGATCAGCTCCGCGGGGTTCGCCACCCGTGCAGGCTGCTCGCCTGGCTGCTCGTTTCGCTGCGAAGGAGGCGACCATCAAGGTGCTGCGACCTATGGGCCACCAACCCGATTGGCGCTCCATGGAGGTGGAGCGCCATGCCGGGGGTTGGTGCACGATGAACCTGTCGGGCCACGCGGCGGTCCTGGCCGAGCACGCGGGAATCGAGGACCTGGCGGTGAGCCTGACGCACGAGGGCGACGTCGCTGCAGCCGTGGTCGTGGCGCTGTGTCATCGCACTGCAAACGACTCGGATGCACAGGCTGGACCATCGGTCGGCTTCATGGAGAAGGGGGAAGAAGTCTGATGGACGAGGACATTCGCAGAGTCTTGGACGAGCACGGCAACCTTCCCGTCGACGTCGGCACGTTGCACGACGAGGACGACCTGTATCAAGCGGGGTTGACGTCGCACGCAAGTGTCAACGTCATGCTTGCGCTCGAAGACGAATTCGACATCGAGTTTCCCGAGTCGATGCTCCGTCGGAGCACGTTCGAGTCCGTGGCCGCCATTCGGAACGCGATCAGCGCGCTGACCGATCCGGTATCCACCGATTCCAGTCCATGACCGGACCTGCGTTCGCGACGAGCCGTCGTTCGGCCGACATCGCGGCGTTGCTGCTCGTCCAGAAGGCAGCGTGACGGTGGCTGCGTCCGAAGACGGCGGGCAGTTCCGGGACGATCTCGTGGGGGCGGGGATCCTCGTGCCGACGGGGACGGATGGCTTGTATGGCCGGTCGGCGCTCTACGAGTCAGTCGTCGCGAGCGTGGATCGGCTGGCCATCGCGACGGCCGCGTCGGAGGGTTCGTTGAGTTACCGGTTCCCGCCGGTCATGCCGCGTCTCGTCCTCGAGCGGACGGGGTATCTCTCTTCTTTCCCGGATCTCATCGGCACGGTGTCGACCTTCGGCGGCGATGACAAGGACCACAAGCAACTGATGGAGGTGGCGCAGGCGGGAAACGACTGGACCTCCATGCTCGAGGACGCAAGCGTGAGCCTGTGCCCCGCAGTCTGCCACCCCCTCTATCCCACTTTGAGCGGGTCCCTACCCGATGGCGGCCGCCGTTATGACGTCGCCGGGTGGTGCTACCGCCACGAGCCGAGCGACGACCCCGCCCGGATGCAGTCCTTTCGTCAGCACGACCTGGTCTATGTGGGCGACGCCGTCCGGGCGGTTGAGCATCGGGACCGTTGGCTGCAGCTTGGATACGAAATCTTCGTCGAGTTGGGTCTCGACGTCGAGATCGTGGTCGCCAACGACGCCTTCTTCGGTCGGGCCGGCCGGATCCTGGCCAGCAATCAGCGATCCGAGACACTGAAGTACGAGATCGTGACGCCGATCAGTTCCTCCGATCGCCCAACGGCGATCGCATCGTCGAACAGTCATCTCGACCATTTCGGGCAGCCCTTCGGTATCGTCACAGCGGACGGGAACGTCGCTCATTCGTGTTGCTTCGGTTTCGGCCTGGATCGCATCACACTGGCCCTTCTGAAGACGCACGGCTTGCGCGTTGAGGACTGGCCGCAGGCGACTCGGGAGCGGCTCTGGCCGTGAGCCCGACATTCCGACGTTCGTCGGATGCTGTCACCAGGGCATGACCGTTCCGTCCCGCCGCTTCCTGATGACCACGTGGGACGGTGGCGGTACCTCTCCGCCCGAATTGGGCGTCGCGAAGCGTCTGCTGCAGCGGGGTCACGAGGTGCATGTGCTCGGAGACCCGACTCTCGCCCATGACGTCGAAGCCACCGGATGCACGTTCACGCCCTGGTCCCGGGCGCCCCACCGATCCACCCTCGCCAAGGAGGACGATCTCATCAAGGACTGGGAGGCGGAGGACCCGCTCGACGTGTTGCGGCGCCTGCGCGACCGGGTTATGTCCGGCCCGGCGTCGGAGTTCGCGGCGGACACCGCCGCCAGCATCGAGACGTTCAGTCCCGACGCGGTTCTGGCGGACACCGAGTTGTTCGGGTCGGTCATCGCGGCACAAGCGGCGCGCCTTCCGGTGGCCGTCTTGATCCCGAACCAGTGGACGGTCCCGATCCCCGAATTCGGGGACCGGGCCATCCGGAGGTTCGTGCTGCGGGTGGTGAACGGAGGACTCGCGGATCTGAACGCCGTGAGGAACGAATACAGACTCGGGCCGCTGACGTCGTTCTTCGACCAGATCCTCCAGGCCGACCGCGTCCTGGTTCTGAGCAGCGAAGCCTTCGATCCGGCCTCGGCGTTCGTCCCCGGCAACGTGCACTATGTCGGTCCTGTTCTCGACGACCCGGCCTGGGTCGGCTCCTGGTCGTCACCGTGGCCTCGCGTCGCCTCCGAAACCCTCGTGCTCGTGGGCCTGAGCTCGATCTACCAAGACCAAGTGCAATTGCTCCAGCGCACGATCGACGCCCTCTCGACGATCGAGGTGCGTGCGGTCGTGACGCTCGGCAGAATGCTCGAGTCGGACGACGTCTCCGCGTCGCCGAACGTCGCGGTCGTCCGGTCAGCGCCTCACGGTGTGCTTCTCACTGACGCCGCAGCGATGGTCACCGCGTGCGGGCACGGGACGGTCATGAAGACGTTGGCCGCAGGTGTTCCGCTCGTGTGCATTCCGATGGGGCGGGACCAGGACGCCACCGCGGCCCGCGTGGTCGAACTTGGTACCGGCCTCATGCTGGCTCCCTCCGCCACAGCCGAAGAGATCGTTCGGGCGATCCACGAGGTACTGACCGACGAGAGCTACAAGTCCAACGCCCGTGCGTTTGCATCGACCCTGGCCCAGGAGCATGATCCCATCGACGTCGTCCTCGAGGTGGAGGACCTGCTTGCTCTGAAGCCGACGGACCGCGCCTGATCCGCCGGTCCCTTCGCCGGCGGTGTCCCATTGCTCAGCGGCGGGCCCATTCCTGACGTTTCGACACGATGGTGGGACGCCCAGCCTGGAGGCCGCCGTCCACCCGGATGGTGGCGCCGTTGACGTATGCGGCGTCCTCCGAGCAGAGCCAGAGCACGGCCGGAGGCACCTCTTCAGGAGATCCAATGCGACGTACCGGGATCTGTTTGGTGATGCGTTCCCGCACATCTGGATCGGATAGATATTTGCGATTGAGGGAGGTCTCGATCCATCCGGGCTCGACTACGTTCGTCCGTACGCCGAGTGGCCCCAGTTCCCATGCCATTCCCATAGCGAGCATGTGCAGCCCGGCTTTGGACGCGGAGTAGGCCGTCTGCGCGTCATAGACGTTCGAGCTCGCCGGCGAGCTGATGACGACGATCGAGCCGCCGCCCTGCTCCACCATCTGTTTCGCCGCCGGTTGACCGCAATTGAAGAGAGCTGATTCGTTCACTTGCAGCGTCTCTTCCCAGGTCTCCGATCTCATTTCGAGCAGGGGGACGATCGGACCGACGCCCGCATTGTTGACGAGCACGTCGAGCCGACCGCGGTATTGAATGACGGACGCGATCAACGCGCGGCGGCATCGGGCTCGCCGACGTCAGCGACGGCGGATTCGGCTGAACCTCCGTTGGCCGCGATCTCCTCGACTGTTTCCGCCGCACCCTCGGGCGTCCGGCTGTTGACGAACACATGGGCGCTCACGTCACCGAACGCCCGGGCGATGCTGCGTCCGATGCCCCGACTGGCACCGGTGACGAGCACCACCTTGCCGGCGAAGCCCTCGTAGCGGTTCGGCGTCATCGGTTGGGATCCTCCCAATAGGAGTCGTGGCCGGCTGGGAGTCGACCCGCCGCTCGGCATTGTGACGAGGAGGACCCGAAATTCGAGGATAGCGGGATCGGGTAGACAGCTCGGTTCACAACCTGCGGCTCAAGCGGCTCTCCCGACGTCCCGATACATCTATGGTCCGCCGGGCCACCCTAGCCAGGGGTGTCGGCGACGGTGAATGGGGACCGAGCAGATCCCACCATCCACCACCCCCTTTACACTACAAAATCACAAATCTGCACCTGGCGAGGTTAGGATGACATCTACATCGGAAAATACTCGACGCGCCCCGCAGGGCGAGCCGGGAATCATCGTTCCGCTCCCTGACATCGTCCCCACGTTGGACGAACTCTCTCCCGAGGGTTGCCCGATGATGTCCGGTGAGGCTGAGGGGTCCGATGTCCTCTATTACTGGGACTACCTCCACCTCGATGGTCTGCTGAGCGCGCAGACACCCAAGAGCGCCGAGCACGGCGACGTCATCCACGACGAGCTCATCTTCATTGCGGTGCACCAGACCTCGGAGCTGTGGTTCAAGCAGGTGCTCTTCGAGCTCAATTCCGTGCTCAAACTCATGGATCAGGACCCTATCCCCGAGCGAGACCTGGGAATCGTTCTCTCGCGTCTGCAGCGCATCAACGTGATCCAACGACTTCTGGTCCTGCAGCTGGACGTGATGGAAACGATGACACCGCTCGACTTCCTCGATTTTCGCTCCATGCTGCTACCCGCTTCGGGGTTCCAAAGCGTGCAGTTCCGTCTTATCGAGAACACGTTTGGGTTGCTCGAGCGGGATCGACTCCGTATCGACGGACATGACTATCTGGCCACCCTCCGCCATGATCATGTCGATCTCGTGACGCAGACGGAGGAATCGCCTTCGCTCTTCGATCATGTGGAGCGGTGGCTGTCAAGAACTCCGTTCCTGGAGACGAAGCACTTTGACTTCGTTGCGACCTATACCGACCTTGTGCGAGCGAAGCACGACGCAACCAGAGCGTCGATGGCCGGCAACCCCGAGCAGCTGTCCGCGTTTGAGCACAGCGTGAGAAAGTTCGATGCGGTCCTCGACAAGGCGGTCTGGCAGCGCGAGGTCGAACAGGGAACACGCCGCCTGTCGTACGAGGCGTTTATGGCCGCACTTTTCATCAACTTGTATCGGGATGAGCCGATCCTGCACATGCCATATCTGGTCCTTACGGCGATTGTCGACATCGACGAAGCGTTCACCATGTGGCGCGAGCGTCACGCACTGATGGCCCACCGGATGTTGGGGCGTCTGACCGGGTCAGCGGGTAGCGGGTACGACTATCTCGATCAGACGGCGCACAGCTACGCGCCATTCAAGGACCTCTTCGACGTAGCGACGTACCTGCTGCCTCGCGCGACCCTCCCGCGCCTACCGGATCCGCTGGCCAACGATCTCGACTTCCGGACCTCGTAGCGGACTGTCGACGACCGAGGTGGTGGAGCAAACCAACGGACGCGGCTCATGACGGGAACGCGTCCGACGCTCGCCATCGTCTACGGGCAGGGGTCGGCGCCCGCCATGTCGTTGTCGGCGGCCGCATCTTCCGTGTGCGACATCGCTTGGGTGGTCGATGCAACTGCGACGCCCGACGCATCGATGCTCCGGTTGCTACGAAGACTCGGCACCATCGTCGACATAGCGGGCCTTTCGGAGGAGCAGGCCGCCACGGCCGTCAAAGAGCTGCGTCCCGACGGGATCGTGGCGTACGCAGATGCCCAGATCGCGACAGCCGCCGCCCTGGGCGAGATTCTCGGCCTCGACTACTACGACCGCGCCGTCACCGAACGCCTCCTCGACAAAGTGACGCAACGCAAGGCTCTTTGCGACGGCGGGATGCCTGTGCCGCGCTGCATGGAGCTGCCCCGCCACCCGACACCTGAGGACGTCGACGCGCTGGCAGCCGTCGTGACGTTTCCAGTCGTGCTCAAACCTCGGCATGGCGCGGCGAGCAGGGACACCCACTTCGCCGCAGATGCCATGCAGCTGCGTGTGCTCGTGGCCCAGTTACCGGACAGCGAGGCGGGCACGGACATGGTGGTCGAAGAATTCATGGCCGACCCGTCGCAGCACCCGAGTTCGTGGTTCGGGGACTACGTCTCGGTGGAAAGTGTCGTGGCAGCTGGACGCGTGAGTCATCTCGCCGTGACGGGCCGCTTGCCAGGCGCCAAACCCTTCCGTGAGACAGGGCTCATCATCCCGAGCGACTACGCGCCGGCCCTCTTGGATGCCATTCTCGACGTGGCGACCGATTCCATTGCGGC
The DNA here is from genome assembly GCA_963828455.1 of uncultured Acidimicrobiaceae bacterium. Taxonomy (GTDB): domain Bacteria; phylum Actinomycetota; class Acidimicrobiia; order Acidimicrobiales; family RAAP-2; genus Bog-473. The sequence continues at coordinate 98,348 of CAWHFH010000009.1, forward strand.
ACTGGGGATTCGGATTGGATGTCTCCACACCGAGATCAAGGTGACCGACGCCGGTCCCAGGGTCATCGAAGTGAACGGTCGCATCGGCGGCTTCGTGGCCCCGGTCCTTGCGCTCGCCTCTCCGGGCGTCGACTTCTTCGAGATCTCACAGCGGGTGGCCCTCGGTGAGCCGGTGAACTTCGACGGCCTCGTGCCCACACCCGAGGTCGGTTATGTCACCGTTGGCCAACCTCCAATCGGTGCGAGGTGTGTTGTCAGCGTGTCGGGGCTCGACAAAGTCTCGAACTACCCTGGAGTGGAATCGGTTGCCCTGAACCGCCAACCGGGCGCCGAGGTCGACTGGCGCCTGGGGAGCCACGAGTACGTCTATGCGGTACTCGGTCGCGCTCGGGACCATGAGGCGGTGCGAGCGATGCAGGACTTCGTCGACGAGGAGGTTGAGATCGTCTACGAGTGACGCCACCGCGGCCTCGGCCTGCTCCAGCGCCAGTCCAAGGTCACTTGGTGACGAACCGAGGCAATCGGTGGATCACGGCAGCCCAGGCGCTCGAAGTTGGGTCTATGTGGGCCATGTGGCCACCGCCGCACTCGACCAACTCGACGTCCGCCCCCACCGCTCCGGCAGTCGCCACGTAGTCCTTGCTCTGGGCGAATGGAACGGAGTCGTCGTCGTGACCGTGGAGGCACACGACCGGCACTTTGAGCGGCACTTGGCCGATTGGGTCGGCCGAGACATAGCGCTCCGGAACCTCTTCGGGGGTACCGCCCAGGAGGTCGACGATGGCCGTACCGCCGACGCCCGTCGCGGCGCCGGTGCGCAGACTGAGGACTCCGGCCTGCGACACCACGCCAGTCAGGTTCACTCGGGGTGACGATCCAGGTGCTGACGTGGGCAGGTCCCTACGCCCGGCGGCCCACGTGGCCAGATGCCCCCCGGCGGAATGACCGATTGCGATCACATTCGAGAGGTCGAGGTCGAGGTCTGCCAGGAGATCAATGGCGTCGGCGACGTCCCGCAAGGTGGTGGGCCAGCCACCGCCGCCCCCCACCCTTCGGTACTCGATGTTGCAGGCGACCCACCCGCGGGCGGAGAGGTCCTGGGCCAGGTCGCATCCCAGGGAGGCGTCGTAGGCGGCTCGCCAGAAGCCCCCGTGGATCACGACAGCGACGCCGAGCGGGTCGCCGTCGGGCAAGAACAGGTCGACATAGTTGTCCCGATCAGAGCCGTAGGTGTGGATCACTTTGGGGCCAGGACCGTTCCAATAGCCGGAGTGGTCGTGAATACCGTTGGCGGTCCTCCGTGCACTCGTGGCGAGCACCTTGATTGACGTTCAGGCCGGATGCCCGTCATTGCTTCCACCAATTCGATTCGTGCAGGGGTCTCGGCAAGCCTAACTGTGCAGCTGGTGTTCGTATGTCCACGAAGGAGTCCGGAGAGCAGGCGTGGAAGTGATCGGCGAGCTCGGCCTAATCGGCAGCGGTGCCGGTTACTTGGAAGACTCTGTCCAACGAACCGTTGCGCCAGTCGACCGGAACGCCGAGCTCCTTGAGGACATCGATCTCGAGCACTCCGGGGCGTCTCGAAGTTCGTTCAGCGAGAGATCATGGTGACGCTCGAAGCCGTCGTGGGCGGCTTGTCGAAATAACCGATAGGCATCCGATCACAGGTGACGGGTCCTCCAACAGGTTCTCCGAGTGCGAGCCGGATGTTGAGCTGCAGTATCGGCACCCCGGAAGCGAGTGAACCAAGGTGGGCGTCACACCGGAAGGTCGATGATCTTCCACCCGTCGGGCGTGCGCTTTCTCCATCCTGAAGCAACCGGTGTCCGCACAGACGGCACGGATGGACCCATCCCGTACGGGGATCGGCGGTGAGTTGAACGCAGAGAGTCGGTGACATCCGGATCGGCGGGTTGCCGTCCCCTCTGAGCTAAGAGGGTGTGAACGCCCACATCCAGCGGGGTCGTGACCACTGCTGCCAGTGCTCGAGGACGCGGTAACCGAGCTGCTCATACAAACGCTGCCCGGCGGTCGACGAGATCAGCAGCGATTCGCTGACGCCTTGTGACGATGCCCGGGCCAACATCGTGCTCAGAAGCCGGCGACCATATTCGTGATGCCGCAAGTCTGGACGCGTCGCCATGGACCACACGACTAATACCGAGTCGATGATCACGGCGGCCACCGAAGAACCAATCCTGCCGTCGACGGACAACCTCCACGCGCTCTGGCCTGGCGTGTTGAAGAGATGACGAGGGATTGCCGTCTCCGCCATTTCCGGCGTGTATCCAAACGTCTCACAGAGGACGTCCCAGATTTCCGGTAGATCTGCGGGAGCTGCCTCGATGACGTCCGGGTCGGTGTCAAAGACGTGATCGACCATGTGTTCGAGAACCATGAACGGGCTGCTGCCGATGCACACCAAGCCCGCATCGCGGAGCAGCTTCGAATGGCACAACGCGGGCCCGGCCAACTCGATCATCCCGGGAACCTTGTTGTCGAGGATGGCGAGACTCCGTGTGACGAGCTCGGGATCTGTGCCATGGCAGAGGACCACGTTCTGGTTCACGCTGCGAACCCCGCTGATCGCCTTCCACCATCCCGGCTCGACCGCGTGCTCGCCGCGGCTCGACCACAATGCTGTGCTCTGGCCAAAAAGGTTTCTCCTCCTGGCGGCCAGATGGACAACCGACTCGGCAGCCCGCGGTGCGATTGATCCAACTCGGGCACCCGCCCGACGCTGTGGGCGGGCCCCACCCACATCCCTCTCGAGTGCGAGGGCCCAGTTGTCATTTGCGAAAGCCGCCATCCGCGTGGCACCTCCCCGAGGTCTCGGGAGGCACAACCTTGGTTTGACCTGAGTTGAGCCTTAAACCAGCCTGAGAACAGTAAACCCCCGTAGCAGCTAGAGCAATGCGGCCGTTCGGCCGGGTCGAAAGGCCCTATACCGACGGAGGCAGGCGTTGAGGTGAGCAGGCCGATAGGTGGACGACATCAGCGTGAGTCTTGAACCACTGTCCTGGCGCTGTCCGAAGCAGGATCCACAGCGCTAAGTGGGCGCGGTCGTGCACGCACGGTGACCCTCCGAAGTCACGGTGGAACGGCTGGGCGCCAACGCTGCGCGAATCGAACTGCGCGACGCGCATTTGGCAAAAAGGTACGCCGCGCTAATTCAATTGTGACACAGAGGCGTTTGGCGGGCGCCGACTTCAGCCGTCGACCTGTTCGCGCCCAGTTGGGGCGTCGAAAACCGGGCCGGCGGCCGCGGGAGGTCGACCCGGTCATCGTTCGTGATGAGTGGGAAGGGAAGGACCGGCCTGTCAGCTGATGGATTTTGGGCGTCTTGTCGCCGAGGCTCCCGCCGCACGTACTTCAAATGGGGGCGCGGCATTTGGTGGCCAAGGTGGATTTCTCGTGTCGACGGCTCGGCGGGTCCTGCTCGATGGTTGACAAAACCCGCCGGCTTCGTTCAACAAGGCGTAGCCGCGAGTTCCTCGTGTTCAGACAACCTGTAACGAAAATGACCTGAAGGTTTGAGTTTATTTCTCTGTTCTCGTCGAGTGTTTTTCTCTGTTTAGAGGACGGTGATTCGGACAATTGTTCGCTCAGATACTCTTCCAGCGATCGTTATCGTCATGATCGGCGCCTTCCTAGGAATCGATGTGCACTTGATTCTGTGGGTCATTGTCGTTTGCGGCTGCGTTTTGGCTCGTGGGCGTAGCCGCGCGCCGGCGGCAACCGAACGCGCATTTGATTGAGATCGTCGGGCATGGGCAGAGGTCACGGTCACAAGTCGGGAAACGGGCGGAATGACCGTGGGCTGGCCTGTGGCGGGATCCTGTGGGGCGTGAGGCGCTGACCTGGGACACCGCCCAGGAGGGTGCAGATCAGCAAAGTTCATTCTCCGTCTGGGCGCTGATTGCTGGCGGTAATGAGCTTGTGTCTTGAGGACGGCAGATTCGGGTTTATCCGTGGGTGTCCTCATAACCGCGGCGTCATAATCCGACCGAACAGGCCGCTCGAGGTGACCTGGTCCCGCGCGGAAGATTTGACGCGTCGATTGAGCCAGATGCGGTGTTTGGGCTTGAAAGCCTTTCCACCTGGGAGAAGACTCTCTGCCATGAGGGGAGGACGGAACTGCCGTATGAGGCGCCTTGTCGCGAGGGTCGTCGTCTCCACGGCCATGGCGGCCGGCACGCTCACCTTCCTCACAGCTGCAGTCAGCCTGGACGGGGGCGTCCCGGCAGGTGCCTCGACCGGCTGTGCCATGACCTTGGGTGCGCCGCAGGTCCTCGGCGCCTTGGGCAGCTTCATCTTCGACGTGCCGACGATTCCGGCCGTTGCCGGCCAGGTTTGCAATGCGACCATCTCGGTGACCGCCACGATCGCCACGTCCGGCGGGACGCGGCCGACCAACGTCAACGGAAACGGCCAAGCGGTGACCCTCGCAGTCCGCTTCCTTCCGGGCGCGCCGCCGCCCGACCTGTTCTGGCAGTGGTCACCACACTGCGCCGATCCGGTGAGCAACGCGTACCGCTTTACCGCATCGAGCCCGAGTGCCGGGACGGCGTCGAGCATGTCCCTCGAGGGGGCTGCCTGTAGCAGCTTTGGCAACGTCGCTGCCTCGACCCTGCTCTCACCTGTCGTGATCGTCAGCGATCCGGCCACGTACGTCGGAATGGCCCCGACGCCGGGCAACCTCGGCTATTGGCTGGCCCAGCGCGGCGGAGGGATCGGCACCGAAGGCAACGCCACCAACCAGGGCATGCCTTTCGGCAACGTGGCCGTAGTCGGCATGACAGCGGCATCGTCTGGTGGCTACTGGGTCGCCACGGCCGACGGGGGCGTCTGGGCCTACGGCGCGCCGTTTTTCGGGTCGATGGGGGCGACTCCACTCAACGCACCTGTGATCGGCATCGCGTCGACGCCCGACCACGGCGGCTACTGGCTGGTCGCGTCCGACGGTGGTGTGTTCGCCTTCGGCGACGCGAAGTTCTTCGGCTCGGTCCCCGGTGTGCTGTCGCCAGGCGTGTCGCTCAACAAGCCGGTCGTGGGCATCGCCTCGACGCCCGACGGCCAGGGTTACTGGATGGTGGCCAGTGACGGTGGCATCTTCTCGTTCGGCGACGCGCACTTTTGGGGCTCCATGGGCGGCATCCCTCTGAACAAGCCCGTCGTGGGGATGGCCGCGAACAACGCGGGCGGCTATTGGCTGGTCGCCTCGGACGGCGGCGTCTTCTCGTTCCACGCCACCTTCTACGGCTCGCTCGGTGGCATCCCGCTCGTGTCCCCGGTGATGGGGATGGCCGTGACATCCGATGCCGGCGGCTACTGGATGGTGGCCGGCGACGGTGGGGTGTTCGCCTTCGGTGACGCCCCGTTCCGGGGATCCCCGGGGTGACGCCGTGACGGGTCGGGCCGCGACGGCGGATGCGATGCTCGTCGTCGTGATCAACGCCCGCAGGTTGATTGCGAACGGTCTCGGGCAGGGCATCGCACAACTCCGTGCATTAGCGGCCGAACGTTGTCGGTATCGTGCCGAGCCGTATGCCGCCGCCGAGATGATCCCTGCGTACCGCTACTACCGTACATCGAACAGGGCAACGTTCGCCGGTTGCCCCATCGCCAAAGATTCGTCGGTTCGTACCATCGAGCTAGGACTTGGCATGGCACGTGAGGCGGACCTCGTACCTGACGCTGCGGCGTCTCGATCGGAGCTCCGCGTTCTGATCGCAGATCCTTCTGACCGCGGTGGTCTCGCCCGCTACACCGAGCTTCTGGTCGGTGTCTTGCGGCAGGAGGGGGTGGTCGTCTATCAAGCCGGTCCTAAGGGGCTCGGTGATGCCGGTTTCGAGCTTTCCGATCGGCGGTGGGGTCCCGAAGTCGAAGCACTTGGACGCGCTCGCCTCTACGCCCTGCGACTGATGGAGCTGATTCCAGCGGCCGCGACGCTGCGCCGAGCAGTGATGCGTTGCGCGCCAGACATCGTTCATCTTCAGGCCGAGGTGGTCCCGGGGTTCGAGCATCTGGCCCTGGCCGATATGCAACGCCGCGCAGGGGTGGTCCTCACGATCCATGATCCGGAATCCATGAGTGGCGGGGCAGAGATTCGGCCCGACCAGGTACGTCGCTGGCGCCGGGCCGACGCCATCATCGTCCATTCCCAACAGGCTCGCTCGCTTGTGGCGACCAGGGTCCCGGGAGTCCCAGTCCATGCGGTGCCAGTTGATCTGAATTTCTCGACCACCGTCGTGTCGAGAGCTGAGGCCCGAGAACATCTTGGCCTCGGGCCGGAACCGATCGCCCTGGTTCTCGGCTTTCTTCGGCCTTACAAGGGCCTCGGCCTTCTGTCGTCGGCCTGGCCGTCGGTCGCGCGTGACGTACCAGAGGCACGTCTCATGCTGGTGGGCGAGGCCTTCGCCTCTGAGGAGCTCGATCGGCTGAGTGCACTCGAGGGCGTAAAGGTACGCCCTGGTTTCCTTCGCGACGAGGATATTGACTTCTGGGCCGCGGCGGCCGATGTCCTTGTCATGCCCTACGACCGAGGCTCACACTCGGGCGTGCTCCACCGTGCCCTGGCTATGGGCACGCCCGTACTGGCGTCCCCTCAGCTCGCCGAAGAGGTGCAGAGCACCGGCGCCGGGCGGGTCGTCGACCTCAATATCAGCGCATGGTCCGATGCCATTTCTCGAGCTCTCGGACCTGAGCCGTTGCCACCGCCACCGCCACCGCCCGGCAGCGGTCGCGCCATCAGCGCGCGCCACAATCGACGTTTATACCGCGGTGCTGGAGCGGCGCGCCGGGGCTGCAGATCTTCCCGCGAGCGGAGACGGCTGAAGTGAGCACGACGAATGCCTGGACCTCGGCGTGAGCGAGCGAGCCCACGGCGGGACCGACCGAACGGGGCGGCGCCCAAACGGTGCCCGAGCGGTTCGGGCGCAACACCGTGACGAGCATGGCGCTGTCGGTCGTCTTGTTGGCGGTCGCCCTGCTCACGACCCCTTTGCTCACCAGACATCTCGGACATCAGCGCTACGGCATCTGGGTGCTCGTCGTCTCCATCGTGCAATATCTCGAGCTCCTGGAGCTCGGCTTCTCCGGCGCCACCGTCACCGCCATCGCCCGCCATAATGCAGCCGGCGACCGTCAGTCTCTTGAGCGCACGGTGAACACGACGTTCTTTACCCTCGTCCCCCTCGGGGTCTTCGCCCTGTTGGTCTCGATCGGCCTTGCCGTCGTCCTGCCGTCCCTCATCCACGTGAGCCCGTCCCTCGTGAGCACGACCCGCTGGCTGGTCCTGCTCCTGGGGCTCGACATCGTCGTGTCGATCCCGATGGACACCTTCGGCGGCGGGCTCGTTGCCATCCACCGCTTCGACATCCTCAACGCAACGTTGATAGCGGTGGCGGTGGCACGGGCCGTGGCATGGACTTTGGTCTTGGTCTTCGGTGGAAGTCTCGTCATGCTCGGAATCGTCACCGTCGTCATCGGACTGTGCGGACAGCTTGCGCGGGCGCTGTGCTTCGCCCATCTGGTACCGGGCCTCAAGGTTCATCCCCGCCATTTCGAGCGCGAGGTCCTACGAAGCCTCGCCCGACCTGCGGGGTGGTTCGCCGTCGGCGGCTTCGTCACCAACTTCCGCGACTACGCCAGGATCTTCTTGTTGGGCGTCGTCAAGGGCGTGGTCGACCTCCGGCATTTTCGCCGTGGGGGAGACGCTCGCCCTCCTCGGTCTGAAGGTGCAAGGTCCCGCCACCCAGCAGTTCTTCCCTCACGCGGCCGGCTTGGTGGGCCGGCGGGAGGAAGCAGGATTGTCCGAGGCAATGCTCACCGGCAGCCGCATCGCGGCGGGGACGACGGTGCCGTTCTGCCTCGTGGTCGCCGTCCTCGCCCGTCCTGCCATCGTGGCCTGGGTCGGTCCCACCTATGCCGGCGCTGCGGTCGGCGCCACCCTCCTCGCCATTGCGTTCGGTCTTGATTCGCTCGCGACGATCCCGCGACAGGTGCTCATGGGATCCGGCAACCAGCGGTTACCAGCCTTGATCGCCGTGGCGGCTGCCGCATTCGAAGTGCTGCTCCTCCTTGTGCTGGGCTCGCTCTACGGCATTGCCGGTGCAGGCGTCGCCGCCGTCGTGTCGGTGGTGGTCGTCGAGCTCGGTCTCACGCCGATGGTGTGCCGGCGGGCGGGTCTGCGGCCTTTCCGACTACTTCCTCCGCCATGCACGGGCACATGTACTGCCCATACTTTGCGCTGGGACCGTGGGGTGGGCGCTTTCGGTGGGACCGGTCGCCGCTTTCGTGGCCCACCACCACCGCGTCGCCGGTATAGCCGTCGTCGCTGCCGCCGGCACCGCCGTGATCGTGGTCTACGCGGTGGTGTTCGCCTTCACCGGCCTCGACACCGCCGAGCGGGGCAGCGTCCTTCGGAGGCTCACGATGCGTGGTTCATCGCCCGCGCCGACCGATGAGGTCCCTGGCTCCAGCGGTCGCCGAGCTAAGCGTCAGCAGGGCGCGGGTGGCGGCGAGGGAGCGCGCTGAGGGGGCGGACACCACGCGCATGGTCTCGTATTCGAGGTCCGTCCACCGTCGCTTGTGCTGGCCCGCACCGACGCCGAGGTCGTACTCGTGGGCGCCTCGTTCGAGCGCCCACGAGAGAGCCTCGGCTTCGCACATCTCGCCGGGCGAGTAGCGCTGGAAGGCGGTGTCGTACGCCTTGAGGTGTGTCTGGACGCTGCTCCCACCCACCAGATTCACGGTAAAGGCGGCGGGCCGCCCATCCAGGCTGACGAGGGTGAGCTGCACGCGCCCGGCCTCGGCGGCGGCGCGCACCGGTCCCGGAAGGCGCCCGAGGGCCAGCTCCTCGAGCTCGCCCGCTTTGAAACGGTCCCGTTGGGCCGCGTGGGTCACGTCGGACAACGCCGGGAGCAGCGCCTCCATCTCACCGGACTCGTCGACACGCACCACTGACAGCGCCAACCCATCGCGCTCAGCCATCCGCCGTTTCCGCACCAGGCCCGCCGTCCAGGCCCTTTCGGCTGCGTAGGTAGTCCGCACCGGTCGTGCCCGGTGAGGGGAGAATCGTCATGCACCGGTCGGCAGGCTCGGTGAAGTGAAACCAGCCGTCGGCTTCCAGCAGCGCGTCGAGGCTCTCGCCTGCCTCGAGGTCGTAGAGGTCCAGCACGAGCCGTCGCTCTCGCAATCCCGACCAAATGGCGGCGACGATCTCCGGTCTGCCCGGGATGGCGAGGAGCCGGTTGGGCTGGTGCGTCTGTCCCAGGAAGCGGACCATGCGCAAACCAAGGCGGCGCACCTCGTAGAAAGGACCGAGCCCAATCAGCTCGCTTCCTTCGTGCACGGCGATCAGACGAAGGAGTGCCTTGGGCCGGTAGGTCCGCCGCCAGCCCAGTGCCCAGGCGGGGGTGTTCCAGGCGCGGGCGCCGCAGGCTTCGACCAGACGATCCCATGCTTCGACCAGCGTCTCGAGCGGCTCGCTCCCGTCGATCAGGCTCACCCGCACTGCAGTATTCCTTTCGGTCCTAGGCCGGGTGCCGGCGTCAAGACGGCGGGACGAGATCGATCAGGCCACGACCTGCGAGCCATACCAGGTCTTCGCGGTCGATGCCGCTGTCGCGTCGAAGCTGCCCCCACGTCTGCCGCCCGTCGACCGCCAACAGGGCCGCGTGCCTCTCCGGGCCCAGGGTCTGCGGCGGACGCTCCCAGCGCTTGGCGAAGGGCCGGGCTGCTCGGTCCCGCCCGACCAGGGTCCCCACCCATTCGACGTCCCGCCGCTAGTGTCGGCACCACGTCGTCGAGCAACTCTTCGCCGCCCTCGAGAAGCGCACTCGTGCATGCAGCCCGCTGCACGCTCGTCGGATCCTCTCCGAGCGGGTCGCTGTCGAAGTCGTTGCACTTCAGATAGAGGTTCACCGTCCCGCCCGAGCGCAGGCGCCGATGCCAGAATGCCGAGCCACGGAAAACGACGACATCGCCGGGCCGGTCCTGGATCTCAATGCCGCGCACGCCGGCGAGAATGTCCTCGGGGAGCGCGTCCGGCTCCAGGCTGGCTCGCAGATCGGTCGTGAGGTACGGGTTCTCGCCGACGTCGTCCTGCGGGTACAGCACGAGCGTCGAGCCCTCGGGCACCACGATGGATACGCCTACCGACACCAGCGACGACAGACGGTCCTTGTGCGCCGGCGGGTCCGGGTCGGCGCCGACCTCGTAGGCCTTGATGTGCCGCTCGGAGACGGTGAACGACGCTGGTTCCAGGCCGCACATGGCGGCGGTCATCGCGCCGAGCTCGGCGCGCAAGTCGAGGTCCGGGTGCGGCTCGTAGAGGAACTGGCTCTTCGCTCCGCGGATCCCCGCCCCCTTCAGGACGGGCCCGGTCGCGCCAATCCAGCGCGCCTTCGCCGGCGGCCTCGGCGCGGAGGTGCTCGAGAAACTCTTGGTCAGCACCTTCCGACACATGCACCCAGCCCCGCTCCTCGTACGCCGTCCGGTACACGGCGGGATCGAATTGGAACATCCTCACGAGGACCTCCCTGGACTCGGGACGGGCGCTGTCACTTTTACCGGGAACAGGATCTCCCGTGGCTGGCAGAACTGCGCCACGAAGTGCTCCGTGAGTCCCTGATCGGTAGGCACGGCTGCTCGCTCCGTCGGAGGCGCCAATTGCGACGAGAACTGGCGGATGGCGGCCACTTTGCGGTCGAGGAAGCCTTCGGTGCGAACCGTCTCGGGTCGTCCCGACGCCCGCCAGGTCCGTAGGAGGGACCCGGGCCGGAGCCATTGCCAGATGGGGTAGACGAGCAGGCGCGCGCTGGTCGAGCTCGCTGCTCGCAGCGACGCTCGTCCGAGTGCGGCATGGTCGCCGTGGGTGTCGTGGACGCCCGTGGTGAGGACGTCGTCCGGACGCAGCCTGACGATGGCGTCGGCGATCGCGTCGGCCAGCTCCTCGACTCTGGCCGCCAGTCCGCCGTCCGGAAGCCCGAGGTGGGTGACCCTGGCCGGATCGAGGCCCAAGACGCCGCAGGCTTGTTGCGAGCTCCCGAGCGCCGTGTCTCGACGTTGTCGGCGGCATCGCGGCTCGGTGGCCACTTGCCGCCGTCGCTGGCGACGAGCACGTGGACCGCCGACCCTGCCTCGATCCTTCGCATCATCGTCACCGCGCAGCCCAGCGTCTCGTCGTCGGGGTGGGGCGCGAGCACGAGGCAGGAGCGTCGCGTGCTGTCATCGGTGACGTCACGTCCGCTGGCCCTCAGCAGGCGGCCCAGCAACGAGGCTGCCGGCGGCTTCAACGGCTCGAGCGCGCCGTCGATCCTCGTCTTGAGCGGTGCCATCGGCAGTTGGAGGCTACTCACCGCCCGATCCCCTGTTCGCCGATGGCGGCGGCCAGGGCCGCGGCCACTTCCTCGGTCGAAGCCGGCTGCTGCCCGGCCGGGACCAGGTCGTAGGTGAGGGTCGTGCCTGCCTCGAGCACGGCGTCGACCGCAGATTCGAGACGGCCTGCCTGCCCGGTCGCACCGACATGACGCAGCAGCAAGGCGGCGGTGAGCACCATCGCCATCGGGTTGGCCCGGTGCGCGCCGGCGAGACGTGGCGCGGTGCCGTGCACGGCTTCGAAGACGGCCACGTCGTCTCCGTAGTTCGCCCCCGGAGCCAGGCCCACGCCTCCGGTTACCGCCGCCGCCAGGTCCGAGAGCAGATCGCCGTACAGGTTGAGGGTCGCGACGACACCGAAGGCTTCGGGCCGGCGCACGAAGTCGGCGCAGAGCGCGTCGATCTGTCGGTCGTCACATTCGAGGTCTCCCTCTGCGGCGGCCACCTCCCGGGCCACCTCGAGGAAGAGTCCGTCGGTCGCTCGCATGGCGGTCGCCTTGTGGGCGATCGTCACCTTCTGGTAGCCGCCGCGGCGGGCGTAGCCCATCGCGAACTCCATCAAGCGCCGGCAGGCCGCTTCGGACACGGGTTTGATCCCGATCGCCGAACCGGCCACGACCTCGCGGCCGAGGCCGGTCATAGTCTCGATCAGCGCCTCGGTCTCGGGCGCACCCGCCGGGAACTCCACACCGGCGTACAGGTCTTCCGTGGTGTCCCTGATCACGGCCAGGTCCACGCCTGCAGAGGCGGCCCGCGTCCCGGGACGGCTTCGGCAGGGACGGACCTGGGCGAAGATCCCGAGGGCCTGCCGCAACGCGACGTTGAGCGAACGTCCGCCGCTGCGGCCGGCGACGGTCGACACCGGGCCCTTGAGCGCCACGCCGGCGCGACGCACGGCGTCGAGGGCCTCGCGGGGCAGCAATCCGAGCGCCGTGTCGCGCGCGGCTCCCAGGGCATGTCGCTCCCAGACGACGGAAAGGCCCAGGGCGTCGATCACCGTCTCAGTGGCGGCGATGACCTCCGGTCCGATGCCGTCGCCGGGGAAGAGGGCGATGTGCAGGGGATCGTCCGGTCCCAGGTCCATCACGCTCACAGTACGCGCCACGTCGGCACCGGACTGCCCGTGAAACGATTACCCGAGAAGGGTTACATTGTCGGGCTATGGGGGCCGAGGGCGCTGGCGCTGGCGAGAGCAAGCCGCAGTCCTCGGAGCTGCACCCTGGCCCGGGCTGGCGGATCCGCACCGCGATCGAGCGTCCCGCGCCAGAACTGGTCGCGGGCATCGGGCGCTTCGAGACGCCGGCCATCTCGGATCTGATGAACCGGCTGTTCACGTTGCACTGGGAGATCCACCGGCTGACGGCCCCCGGGACCCGTGTGCTGGGGGCCGCATGCACGGTCAAGGTGTTCCCGGGAGACAACCTGATGGTCCACAAGAGTCTCGATCTCGCACAGCCTGGCGACGTCGTGGTGGTGGACGCCGCCGGCACCATCAACAACGCGGTGCTCGGAGACCTGGTTGCCACCAAGGCTCGCCATCGCGGGATCGGTGGGTTCGTCGTCGACGGGTTGATCCGAGACCTCCCGGGAATCCTGGCCCTCGGTGACCTCCCGGTCTTCGCCCGAGGCGTCAGTCCTATCGGGCCCCTGCATCGTGGCCCGGGCGAGGTGAACTTCCCCGTCTCCGTCGGCGGCATCGTGATCAATCCCGGTGACCTCGTCGTCGGCGACGACAACGGGGTCGTGGTGGTACCCCGGAGCTCCTGCGCGGAGCTCCTGGCGCGGCTCGAGGAGCAGGCCGAGGGCGAGGCCGGCTACGTGCGGGCAGTGGCCGAGGGCCGGTTCTCGAACGCCTGGGTCGACGAGATCCTGACCGGCGGCGGCGCCGTGGTCGACGACGGCCCCGACGCCTGAGCACCTTCCTTCCGATGCCGGGCCCCGCAGCGGGGACCACCGCGATCCTGCTCGGTGGCACGGGCACGACCTTGGCCGTGACCCGGGCCCTGGGACAGGCGGGAGTCCCTGTGGTGATCCTCGGTGACGGGCGCAACGACATCGTCGCCCGACGGTCGCGCTACTGCGGCCACTACGAACACTTCGGCGACGCGGGGGCCATGGGGCCTGCCGCCATCGCCGCAGCGTGGCTGGCGTGGCTCGAGCACCGTTCGTCGCCCTCGGTGGTGCTGCCATGCTCCGACATCGGTCTCGAGCTCGTGGCCCGGCACCGCCACCGGATCGAAGCGGCCGGGCACCGCGCCTCGGAGGCGGACGACGCCGTCGTCCTGGCCATGCTCGACAAGCAGGAGACCTACCGCTTGGCCTCGGCCGGCGGCATCCGAGTCCCGCGCACGGCGCAGGTGGCATCGATGTCGCAGGCGCACGAGGCCGTCGATGACGGCATCGGCCTGCCGTGCGCCGTCAAGCCCGTCCGGTCGGACCGGGTGGCGCTGGCCCTGCCGGGGTATCCCAGCCCCAAGGGCACGCTGGTCCGCGACCGGCACAGCCTTCGTCGCCGCCATCGAGCCCGTCGTCGCCATCGGAGAGCCGATGCTGGTGACCGAGTTCGTGCCGGGACCCGACGGCGCCTTCTGCTCGTACTACAGCTATATCGACGAGCACGGCGTGCCGCTGTTCGACTTCACCAAGCGGAAGCTCCGTCAGTATCCGCCGCTCTTCGGCGGTGGCACGTACCACGTCACCGAGTGGATGCCCGACGTCGCGGAGCTCGGACGTCGCTTCTTCGCAGCGGTCGGCCTGCGTGGGCTCGGCAACGTCGAATTCAAACGCGACGCGCGTGACGGGGGGCTGGTCCTCATCGAGTGCAATGCCCGCTTCACTATGGCGACCGGGCAGGTGCGCCGGGCGGGCATCGACCTGGCGCTCGTCGTCTATAACCGAGTAGTGGGTGCGCCGATGCCATCGCTCGGCGAGTTCGCGGACGGGGTGCGCCTGTGGTATCCGACACTCGACTTCAAGGGGTTCCGGCGCTACCGGGCCGACGGCGCGTTGACCGCATCTTCATGGGCAAAGAGCCTCTTGCACCGCCAGCACTTCCCGGTGTTCGACTGGCGGGACCCGGTTCCTCTGGCCACCGCTCTACGGGGACATCCGGCGCCCCCCCGAGACCCGGTGAGGCGGTCCCGTTTGAGTCCCCCGTGAGGAGTTCGCTGCAACCCGTCCAGGCCGTACTCAGGGTGACGCGGGCAGCCGTGCCGCCCGATGATCCCGGCCTCCGCCGCAGGAAACGGCGAGCGGTTCGTGGTGACAGGGCGGCCACGGTTGCCTTCAGCCGCGTCGGAGCACTGAAGCCCGGCGACAGGGCCAGCCGGACGGCGTCTCGTCGGAGACCCGGACGCCCCTCGCAACCGCATCGCGGAGCTCGGCGAGCCGGATCGCCTGTCGAAGCGCGCCAGGTGGGACCGGGCCACCGCTCGTTCCGCCTCGACGAGGTCGTCGCGGCCGAGGGCTTTTCGAGCACGACCATCTGGGCGGACCACAGCGTCGGGGGAGGCCGACAGGCTGCCGGCGTGCATCCGGGTCCGGGCCAGCGCGGCGTCGACATAGCCGGCGCGGCTGCCGCCGAGGATGAGGCGCATCCAGGCGTCCCAGTCCTCGGCGCATTCGAGTGCCTCGTCGTAGCCGCCGGCATCGAGCAGCCGGCGACGCCGGAAGGCGGAACGACCGGGAACGAAGTTCTCGCGCAGGATGCCAATGCGTTGGTCGTCGACCAGGAACGTCCCCGGGTCAGGCCTGCCACGCCCGAGCGGTTGCTCGGTCGAGTTCGAGCTGTGCGTCGCAACAGAGAATGTCGAGGTCCGGGCGGGTCATTGCCAACGCCGCGAGTGTCTCGAGCAGGGCCGGCAAATAGAGGTCGTCGGCATCGCAGGTGGCCACGAACTCGCCCATCGCGTGCCGGAGCCCGAGGTTCCGGGCGGCCGCCACCCCCCGGTGCTCCTGTCGGAGGAGCGTGACGGCGTGCGCGTGAGGGGCCAGCGCCCCTCGAGGTCGTCGGTGGACCCGTCGTCGCAGACGATGACCTCGGCGGGGGGATAGGTCTGGCTGAGGACCGACGCGACGGCATCGCCGATCGTGCTCGCCCCCTGGAAGCACGGGATGACCACGGAAAAGGTGGGTGGCTCTCGGCGCGTCGGCGCTTCGTCGGGAATGGCGGGCACCCGATAGCGCATCGGACCGGATGCTTCCACGGGTGTGAGTATCGCGCTCGGACCCGAGCAGTTTCGGCCAGCCAGCTACCCTCGTGCCGTGGCGCGATCAGGATGCGAGGTCGGGTGCGAGGGCCACACTGGCTCCTACGCTCGCTGCCGCCTCCCGCCGTGCCCCGGCGAGCCTCGGCGTCGCAGCGTCGGTCGGCATGGTGACGAGCGCTCGCGCCGGCCGCCGGACCCTGATCACTCGCTCGGTTTCCGCGCTCGCCGACCGGGGTCAGCCGGGCAGGGTGATGGCGCAGCGCCTCGACCGGCTCCGGCTTGCCGGCCTGCGGGGCGGCCGGCGGGCGTGGCAGGTCACCGGCCGGCCCCACGAGGGCGTCCTCCACGATCGGCACGCCCGGCGATATCGGCGCATCTGGGGGACGGCGGCGGCCGCCGTTGGGTGCCGACGTCGAGGAGCTGGGCAACGAGTTCCTCCTGTTGGGCCGGGGCGAGCGGTCCACGGTCGTGCGCTTCCACCTCGTCATGTCTGGACCATCCGGCCACGACCGCCCTGGCCCTGGACAAGGCCGTCGTCCACCGGCTGTTGCGTGACCGTGGGTTGCCCGTCCCCGATCACTACTTGTTCGACGCGCACGACCGGCACGAGGCGGAGGTGGTGGTGAACGATGCGCCAGGGGTCCTTCGTCGTCAAGCCGGCGAACGGGACCGGTGGTGGCTCGGGCGTGACCTGCGGGGTCCGAACCGCGGACGACCTGGCCCGGGCCTGGGCGGCCGCGACGGCATGGGACGACGAGGTCATGGTCGAGGAGACGGTGGCGGGTGACGAGTACCGACTGCTGTTCCTCGACGGAGAGCTCCTCGATGTGGTCCGGCGCCGGCGCCCGACGCTGACGGGCGACGGACGCTCCAGCGTGCTCGACCTGTTCGTGGGCGAGAACCAGCGTCGCATCGACGCTGGCGACGACGAGGTCGCCCGTTTGTTGCGGCTCGATCTCGACGCTGTCTTGGCTCTGCGGGCCGCCGGCTACTCCGTGCGTGCGGTGCCGGAGCGGGGCGCGGCGGTGGTCGCCAAAGGGACCGTCGGCGAGAACGCGCGAGCAGACAACGAGGGAGGCTGGGTCCTTGACCCGTCGATCGTGGCGGCCGCATCGGCCGCCGGTGGAGGCAGCCCGGCTGCGCCTGGCCGGTGTCGACCTGGTCACGCCCGATCCCAACCTGCCGCTGGCGGCTGACCGGCGGGGCGATCCTCGAGGTGAACGGCACACCCGGGTTCCACTACCACTACCAGGTGGCTGACGAGCCCGCAGCGCCGGTGGCGACGGCCGTCCTCGAACGGCTCCTCGACGATGGGTGACGACGAGACGGGCATCCGGGCTGCGAGGCGGGCCGGGGCCCTGACGGCGACGAGGAGCCACATCGCCCGGCGGTGACCGTGTGCCTACCTGTGTCGCGGGGAGCCGAGCCGCTCAGCCGAGCCCTGCGGAGCGTGTTGGCCCAGGACCTGGATGACGTCGAGGTGATCATCGGGGACGAGACGGGGCAGTTTCGCTCGCTGATCGAGTCGCATCGGCGACGAGCGGATCGTCTACAGGCACAACGAGTCGCGGTTGGGTTACGGACTCAACCACGTCACCCTGCTGGACCGCGCCACCGGTCGCCACCTCGCCGTGCTCCACGACGACGACTGGTGGGACCCGCAGTATCTGTCGACGCTGGTGGCGGCGCTCGACGCGGACCCTGCCGTGGGGGTCGCCTGCAGCGCCGTGAGGCGTGACGTGGACGGGGCAAGCCAGCGCCGTCTGGCGCCCTGGCCGATCCCGCTCGAGCCCGGGCGCAACGACGACGTGCTCCCGGTCTTGCTGCGCGAGGAATGGTTCCTGTTGCCGACCGCCTGCGTCTGGCGCCGCCAGGTGTGGAGCGGTCAGGCCCGCCAGTGGCACCTGGACCTGCGTACCACCGATCTCCAGCTGTTTCTGTCGGCGGCGGAGGCCGGATGGAGCTTCTACTTCCATCCCGAGCCGCTGGCGCACTGGGTGCAGCACCCGGGGCAGTCGGGCGCGCCGCGGGGCGGCGACTTCGGAATGGCAGCAGCCGACGACGCGCTCGAATTCTGGCGTCGGTGGCTGCAGGGGCGCCCGGCAGAGTACAGCGATCTCAGCTCGACACAGCGCGCCCGCTGTCACCTGCGACGAGCGCGGGCATTCGTGCTGACGGGACAGGCGCGCCGAGGCGCGCTCCGCCCTGCGTGAAGCGACGGCGTTGGGCGGGCGCCGGCTCTCGGGGCGGCGGCGGTTAGCCGTCGCCGTGCATGCCCCGTCGCAGATTGTGCGGGGCGTGGTGGGCGCGAAACGGATGATGCAGCGTGCGGTCGGCCGCCTCGAGCCCTGACCTGCCGTCGTCCGACGACGCAGGTGCGCGGCCGAGTGCGGACGCGGACGCGACACACATCCAGGCGGCGGATCCGGGTGGTGATTTACACCGTTTCTCCGCGTGGCGGTGCGCACGCCTCGTTGTGCACCCTTGTGCGCTGCCTCGACCCCGCCATCGAGGTGTCGGTCGTCTCGACCCGTCCGGAGATCGCCGCGGAGCTTGCCGGGCTCCGAGCGGGGACCGATAGCTGCGTGGTGGCTCCGGTGAGGAACAAGGCCGACCTGCCGGGGATCCTCCGACACGCCCGAGCGGTGCGCGCCCTGCGCCCCGATGTCCTCCACGTCAGCAGCGACAACCCGTGGTCGGCGCCGTACGGCCTACTCGCGGGCCTGATCTCGCGCTGTCCGACCGTGGCCGTCGTCCACGGTCCGGCGCCGGCCTGGCGCCGGCGGCAGAGATGGCTTGTGCGGAGGGTGGCACGCCACCTCGACGCCCTGGTGAGCGTGTCCGACGCGTCGGCGCGAGCCGTCGAGCTGTCGCTGGGGCTGGCCCGCGGCAGGGTGCGGACCATCTACAACGCCGTCGACCTCGGCGCGCGCTACGGAGCCGAGGGGAGCGCGCGAGCACGGCCACCGGCCGATCGGGACCGGTCGTCGGCGCGGTTGGGCGGCTGTCCCCCGAGAAGGGCTTGGACGTGCTCCTGCGGGCGATGGCCCGGCTGCCGGGCACTCGCGCGGTGGTGGCCGGCGACGGCCCGGAGCGGGAGACCCTCGAGCGGTTGGCTCACGAGCTGGGGATCGCGTCGCTGGTCACTTTCGCCGGATGGGTGGAGGCTCCTTGGCCCGATCACCTCGTCCCAGATGTGTTGGTGGTCCCGTCGCGCCGAGAGGGCTTCGGGTTGGTGGCGGCCGAGGCCCTCATGGCCGGGATCCCGGTGGTGGCGTCGGCCGTTGGCGGCCTTCCGGAGGTGCTCGAGGAAGGTGCAGCCGGGTTGCTGGTGCCACCGGAGGATCCCGCGGCCCTGGCGCGGGCGATCGAGTCAGTCCTTTCGGACGGCCGAGTCCACCCGCACGCGCGTGGCAAGAGGGCTCGAGTCGGCGCGGCGGCGGTTCGAGCCGACGGTCATGGCCGCCGCTTACGAGGCCCTGTACGCCGAACTGGCGGGTCGGCGTGCTCAGCGGGCGAGGGAATGGCCCGGGCGGTAGCCGAAGTCCTCGGCCCCGACCATCTGGCGGCGTGCCCACTTGGCGGCGGAGCCCGGGGCGACGGCGGCGGCCGCCACCTTCAGCCGGCTTCGGGCGCCGTACCCCCGGCCGGTCGCGATCGCCCAGCAGCGCCGTCGCACCCGCCGGTCGCCGGCGAGGAGCGCCTCCTGCAGCTCGGCCAGCGCCAGCGCCCGGCCAAGCTCTCCCTCATGACGGGTCGCCACGGCGCGCTCGCCGGGGGCCAGGTCGGTGCGCGTCAGGGCCTTTCGAAGGGTGACCCGCTGGTCGCGCAGCAGCCGCACCCGTGACGACGTGAGACTCCCGGAGTGGATGCGGGTGCACGCCAGCGGCGTGTGCACCAGACCGGCCCGGGCCCCGTCCAGGATGAGCCGTATCCAGCAGTCCCAGTCCTCGGAGCACCCGAGCGCCTCGTCGTAGCCACCCACGTCGAGGAACCGCCGACGGCGGAAGGCCGACCGTCCCGGCACGAAGTTGGAGCGCAGGATGCCGATGCGCTGGTTGTGGATCTCGAAGGTGGTTGGGTCGGGGCGGCCCCGTCCCAGGATGCGGCCCTCGAACTCCAGCAGACCGTCGCAGCACAAGATGTCGAGGTCCGGGCGGGCCTGGGCCAGGGCGCCCAGCTCGGACAGCGCGTCGGGAAGGTAGACGTCGTCGGCGTCGCACACCCCCATGAATTCGCCCGTGGCGTGGCGCAGGCCCAGGTTGCGCGCCGCTGCGACGCCGCGGTTCTCCTGACGGAGCATGACGATGCTGTCCTGGTAGGGCGACAGCGCTCCGTCGACGTCGTCGGTGGAGCCGTCGTCGACGACGATCACCTCGTGCGCAGCCGTCGTCTGCCCCAACACCGACTCCACCGCTTCGCCCACGGTGTCGGCCGCCTGATAGCAGGGGATAACGATCGAGAACGTCGGCGCCTTGACCCGCGCAACAGACGCATCGTCCGGCGCCGGCGGGGCGTAGTAGGTAGCTGTGTCGGTGCGGTTCACCGGCTCGAGTATGGCATCGGGGCTCGCGCGTCCTTCGCTACGCTGCGGCCGTGTTCGTGCAGACGGGTCCAGGCAAGCGTTCGCTCGGGTCGCCTCCGTCTGCGGTAAAGAAGGCACCGGCCGACCGTCGCCCGCGCTTGACGACACGTGCTCTGCGGGGGGTGGCTCGGGCAGGACCGCAGGGCCAATTGGTCGGCCACCGCATCGACCGGCTCCGGGCCGTGGGCCTCTCGGCGGGGCGCCGAGGGTGGCGGGCCACGCGTGGCAGCCTCGACGAGGAGTTCGCCCGGAGCCGCGCCGACTTCTACGCCCGGATGTGGCAGGAGGCGGCCGACGCCGTCGGCGCGCGTCTGGAGGAGCTGGGGGACGGCTTCCGCCTCGCGTGCCGCGGGGAGGCCGAGACACTCGTCTGGCGCGACCTCGTGATGCTGGACCATCCGGCCAACGCCGCGCTGGCCGGTCACAAACCCCTAGTCTTGCGCCTGCTGCGGGCCGAAGGTCTCCCGGTTCCCGAGCAGGTGAGCGTCGGACCCGACGGCCTCGACGCTGCCGTCGCCTTCCTGCGGCGCCACGGCGGTCCGTGCGTGGTCAAACCGGCCAACGGCACGGGGGGCGGCGCGGGTGTGACGTGCGGGGTGATGACAACCGACGACCTGTGGCGGGCTTGGCTGGGGGCGGGGGTGTGGGACCGGACCGTGATGGTGGAACGTCAGGTCGAGGGCGACGAGTACCGGCTGCTCTTCCTGGACGGAGAGCTCGTCGACGCGGTGCGCCGGAGGCGGCCCTCGGTGCGCGGTGACGGCCGTTCGTCGGTGGCGGAGCTGATCGATGCCGAGAACCGGCGCCGCCTCGGCAGCAGCGGTCACGACGTGGCCCTGCCGATCCGCCTCGACCTCGACTGCGAGCTGGCATTGCGAGCCGCGGGGCTGTCGGCCCGCTCGGTGCCCGTCGACGGCGAGGTCGTCACGGTCAAGTGCCGCTCCAGCGAGGGAGGCGTCGGTGATCGCTTCACGGTGCGAGACCTCGCCCCCGCTTTGATCGAGGACGGGGCACGTGCCGTCCGTGCCGTGCGGCTCCGCTTGGCCGGCGTCGACGTCGTCGTGACCGACCCGAGCCGTCCGCTATTGAGGGGCGGTGGGACGATTCTGGAGGTCAACTGCACCCCGGGGCTCCATCACCACTACCAGGTGGCCGATCCGGACCGCGCCACTCGCGTGGCCGTGCCCCTCCTCGAGCTCCTCCTGGGCGAGGCAGCGGGGACCACCGTCCGCGGGTGACACAGATGCCGGCTTGCACCCGAAAGTACCGCTGTACCCAGCTGGGGAACGCGAGACGTCGGCGAGGGGGGTTCACCATGAGCAAGGACCTTGTCATCAGGGAGACAACGGGCGGGACAGCGACGGTCGGCTCGACATGTTCTGCTCGATCTGGGGTACAGATTGGGCCCGCCGTTGCACACCTTTTGCGTCGTCGACGGCGTCCTCACCGTCGAGCTCGGTGACGACGTGATCGAGCTGCCCCTATTGGCTCGCCCAGCGCGGCGGAGGGATTGGTACCAAGGGCAACGCCACCAACCAGGGCATGCCCTTCGGCGACGTGGCCGTGGTTGGCATGACAGCAGCGTCGTCTGGTGGCTACTGGGTCGCCACGGCCGACGGGGGCGTTTGGTCGTACGGTGCGCCGTTCATCGGCTCGATGGGTACGACTCCCTTCAACTCATCCATTGTCGGCAGCGCGTCAACGCCAGACCCAGGCGGCTACTGGCTGGTGGCGTCCGATGGTGGCGTGTTTGCCTTCGGTGAGGCGAAGTTCTTCGGCTCGGTTCCCGGAGCGCTGCCGCCGGGCGTCTCGCTCAACGAACCAGTCGGGCATCGCCTCGACTCCCGATGGCAAGGGTTACTGGATGGTGGCGAGTGGCGGCGGAATCTTCTCGTTCGGCGACGCGCCTATCTCGGGCTCCATCGGCGGTACCCCTCTGAACAAGCACGAGGTGGGGATGGCCGCGAACCAACGCGGCCGGCTACTGGCTCGTCGCCTCGGACGGCGGCGTTTTCTCGTTCGACGCCACCGTCTACGGGTCGCTCGGCGGCATCCATCTCGTGTCTCCGGTCTCCGGAATGGCCATCACATCCGACGCCGTCGGCTACTGGATGGTGGCCGGCGAGGGCTGCGTGTTCGCCTTCGGCGACGCCCCGTTCTGGGGATCCCGGCGTGACGTCCTGACGAGTCGTCTCGGGCGCGCTTGGCCGGGACTCTGTTCGCCAGCGTCACGGAAGGTCGATCGAGCAGATAACGGTGAGCCGGCCTGTAGGCGGGATTCTGTGACCCTAGATGGGACAACCCGGGACAACACCAGCGAAAACATGCTTGACCAGCTCTTCTACTAAAGGCCCGCGCAAGTACGGCGCGAGGACGCGACGCTGTCAAGCATTTCTGCCTGAGAGCGCCTGACCATCCGCCGGTCGTGGTGGAGGCCCCGAGAGAATCGGGGTGCTTGTCCACACACCAACGACCAAGTGGAGGTACCCCACCATCATGCGCGCGCTCGCTCTCGAAGTGTTCGATACCGTCTGGGCCGGCGTCGAAGCCTGCTCCCGGTGCACAACGAGACGCATCCGCTGGGCTGTCATCGGCCGCGGGCCTCTGACTGCTTCGAGGTGATGCTGGTGCGCCTGGTGACGGGGTGCAGCTTCGAAGACGCCGAGCTGCTCTGTGGCCGCAAGGTCTCCGACACCACGGCCCGAGCCCGCCGAGACGAGTGGATCGAGGCCGGCATCTTCGAGTTGATCGCCGACGAAGCGATCGGGGCCTACGACAAGATCATCGGCCTCGACCTCTCCGAGGTGGCCGTCGATGGGTCCTCCCACAAAAGTCCTGCTGGAGGCGAGGGAACGGGCAAGAACCCAACTGACCGAGCGAAGCTCGGCTGGAAATGGCCGGTGCTCACCGATGCCAATGGCATCCCCGTCGGTTGGGCCATCGACGGCGCCAACCGCCACGACTCGGTCATGCTCGAGCCCACCCTCGAGCACGCCGCCCGCCTCGGACTGCTCTGCGACATCGAGACCATCTGGCTCGACCGGGGCTATGACTCAGAGGCCACGAGGCTGCGGCTGAGAGACCTCGGCATCGACGACGCCGTCATCGCCAAAAAGCGCAAGCGCGGCACACCCTCCATGGCGAAGAAGCTTCCGATGGGTCTGCGTTGGCCGGTCGAACGAACCAACTCGTGGCTCTCGAATTACGGCGCGCTGAGACGCAATACTGACCGCAAGATCAAACACCGTCTGGCTCAGTTCGCCCTCGCGGTCGCCTTCTTGCTCACGGCCAAGCTCATCGACTGGCGCAATCGCTGGTCACCAGGAGCAGTGCCTATCCGCTGAGGCTCTAATCGTTAGCGCTCATCGGCTTTTAACGCTGCCCGACGTCGTGAGGACCGGGTGAGGACCGCAATGTGGACCCGACCCAATTCGGTCCTTGGCCACCGCAAACCCGTCCACCGGCTCGCTGAGTTCGCCCGCGCCGTCGCCTTCTTGTTCACGGCCAAGCTGATCAACTGGCGGAACCGCTGGTCTCCGGAATGTGCCTATCCGCTGAGGCCACATAAATGGGGGTGATGGCCGACCTCACCGCTCGGCGGAAGTGACGAGGCCAGCCGATCACCCGAACCCAGGGTTCTCTGGCTGGAGTCGATGGAGGAACATCCAGTCCTTCCCCCTGGGCTGTCAGCAGCGTGACATCGGTGCTGTCGAATCCACATGGGCCAAAAGCCCTATTTGCTGTGGCAGTGCAAACTTCACGAAGCGACCTCTCGCCGCGGCCGCAAGGCCGGGCGGTCTGCAATGGCCATGTCAGAAGTTTGGCTAACTGCCGTTCTGGTAGCGGTGTTTCGAGAGGAGCACTTTCGCCCAACCTGAAATGGGGCGGATGGCATTGCGCTATACCAATGGCGGTAAATCGCTCCCGAACCCAGCTCCGTCACCCAGCGGCCGGAATGCCCCTCGCGTCACCGAGGCACTTGTGACATCGCCCGATCTGAGCCGTCAATGCCCTACGGGCGGCGCGGCGCTGCCACGCCGGCCGGTCAACCATTTAGCATCGCTGACGAATAGGGGGATCGAGCGTGTCAAACGGGCAAAATGGCTGGCCGAAAAGAAAGTCGGCATCCGAGTGGAATGATAGTGGCTCCGCGAGAACAACAGATCGAGGACGTCGGCGTTCGATGTGGCCCATAACTGTCAGAGTTCCACCATCAAAGCGAGTGAGATGCAAGGTGTGTCGTGCTTCGCACCCGGCCATTTACGAGGGAGAATCCTGCCTCATTTGTGGGTCGATACTGCAGGCCGCCGCTGAGCATCCAGAGAGCGCTGGCGTTTCTGAATTGAAGAAACGCAATGCGAAGGACGCGGAGCAGGAATACCAGGCCAAGATTGCTGCGCTGCGATCCGAGCGCGACGAACTAAGGACCGCTCTAGAGGCTGTCCAGACCCGCCAAGGACCTATCGGCGCGCCTGACTACGAGTGGCATGTGGAGCTGGCGGCGAAAGGCCTGGCCCAGCGCGACAGCTATCCGATGCCACCGTCTGTCACCGAGCCGAAAGAGTTCTACGAAATCATGGCGGGCGCTGCTCTCGACGCAACCGGCCTGCCGTTCCTGTTAGAGCGGATAGTAAAGGCAGAACGGAGCCTCGAAATCATCCAGGATGCACTGAAGCAAGCCGACGTTAAGGTCGAGAACGCGCGCCACCTCGCGAGAACGGATCCTTTGGTATCCATCGCCGGTATTGCGCCGACTGACACTGCGACTAGGGCGTCGAAGCCAAGGCCCACACCCAGTGCACGACGCTCCGAAGGGACAGCGACGAAGCGAAAGCGCCGGCTATCGGAGACGTACCGCGACGTTGTCTCCAGGTTGGCGAGACGACCTGCCAAGCGCCCAGCGGTGGTTCCCCGACCAAAACTCTGACTTCAAGTTTGGTTGGCCATCCCGCCGCCGGTCTGCGTGTTTGTGATGAATGTGGCCTTGCGTTGATTCCGGCGGCTGCGTTCAAGGTTCGCCGCAGGGGTGGATAATCAGCAACTCGCGGACTTCTTGCGGACAAGGGTTGCGACTTCCACCCTTAATCCCTGTTCGTAGGTGGTATGACGGTGAGCCGGCCTGTAGGCGGGATTCTGTCCGGCCCCTGCCCCGATGAGAGGCAGGAGGCCGGGGTGGCCATCCATCTGAGCGGCCTACCTGGGAAGCGCCCCTTCTCAGGAACCGGACGAGCAGCCCGTCTTCCACGCTTGGCCTTGCTCCGGGTGGGGTTTACCGAGCCGGCGGGGTCGCCCCCGTCGCTGGTGCGCTCTTACCGCACCATTTCACCCTTACCTGTGCGGACCCGACACCCCGGACCCGCCATCGGCGGTTTGCTTTCTGTGGCACTGTCCTGCGAGTCACCTCGACTGGCTTCGCCAGCACCCTGCTCTGCGGAGTCCCGACCTTCCTCGACACGATCCCGGCTTGCGCCGGTCCGGGCCGCGGCCACCCGGCCGACTCACCGTCGTATCTAGTTTGCCACTGGTGAGGCGGTGCAGGGCACCGAGGCGGTCACGTGCCGGCATGGGCCCGATGTGCGCCAGGCGTGTGCGGATCGCAGCGCCCGCGCAAGGCGTCGGTAACGTGGCCGGCGGTGCCTCGTCCGTCTGCCTCCTCCTCTGCTGCCGCCGCCGGTGGCGCCCGGCAACTCTTCGATCCGAGAAGCCTCGAGGAGCCGAGCGGACGCGCCGGCGTCCTTTCCATTGGCAGCCTCTACGACGAGGTCGAAGCGGCGCTGGCCGAGTCGTTCCCCCGGCGCAGGCACCTGTGGGTGCGAGGGGAGATCCAGAATCTGTCGGACCACAGCCGGTCGGGGCACCTGTACCTGGACCTCGTGGACCCGGAGGAGGAGGCGGGTCGTGGTGCCGGTGGGGTTCGAGGCCGGGGCAGGGCGCGTGGGGGCGAGCCGGTCCTGAAGGTCAAGTGCTGGCGCACGGCGTGGGCGCCGCTACGGCACTCGCTGGCCAAGGAGGGTATCGATCTAGCGGACGGGATGGTCGTCGTGTTCCGCGGGTCGCTCGACCTGTACCGGGCTCGAGGCGAACTGAGTTTCATCCTGGCCGACATCGATGTCACCGCGCTGATGGGCCGACTGGCCGCCCAACGGACGAAGTTGCTGGCCACGTTGGAGTCCGAGGGTCTGTTGCGTCGCAACGCCGCGGTGAGGCTGCCCGATGTCGTGATGCACATCGGACTGGTGGCCAGTCACGAGACCGAAGGGTGCCGCGACTTCCTGGGCCAGCTGACCGGGGCCGGGTTCGGATTCCGCGTCGTGCACGTCAAGGTGCCGGTGCAGGGGCCGGGTGCGCCCGCGTCGATCGCGCGTGCGGTGACGATGCTCGGCCGCAGCGGCTGTGACGTCGTGGCCGTCGTGCGGGGTGGAGGCGGCCGAGCCGACCTGGCGGCGTTCGAATCGGAGGTCGTGGCTCGGGCGGTGGCCGAGTGCCCGGTGCAGGTGTGGACCGGCATCGGGCACACCGGTGACCAGACGGTGGCGGACATCGTGGCGGCGCGAGCGTGCATCACGCCGACCGAGTGCGGGCAGTCGATCGTGTCCCGTACGGCGCACTGGTGGGGCCGGCATGTCGCCGAGCCTGCGGAGTTCCTGGCGGGCCGTGTGCCCTCCTTCCTGTCGGACGCGTCGGCACGCGACGCCCGGGCCCGGGGGAGGTTGACGGCGACCGCGCGACAACAGCTCCGCGTGCATCGAGAGCGGCTGTCGGGGCGGGCGGCGGCGGCGGCGCGGCGGGCGCCCTCGGCCGTCGAGCGGTCGGAGGGCGTGTTGTCGGGGCGGGCGGGGCGGTTGGGCGCACTCGCGGTCGATCAGATGGGTCGGCGGGACGAACAGGTGCGTGGGTGGCGCAGGTTGTTGGCCGCGTACGACGTGGACCGCCAGCTCGAGCGCGGGTATTCGCTGACCCTGACGGCGGACGGTGCTCTGGTGCGACGAGCAGGCGACGTGGCTTCGGACCAGGAGATCGTGACAAGGTTGGCCGACGGGAGGGTGCGGAGCACGGTCGACGGCGTGGAAAGGGTCGAAGTGGAGAGCGACGGCACGGACAGGAGCGGGGCAGCGTGATGGTGGCCGCTGAAGACGCGCCCGCTGCGGTGCCCGTGGACCGGCTGAGCTACACAGAGGCAAGCCGCGAGCTCGACGCGATCGTCGACTTCTTCGAGCAGCGTGAGGTCGACGTTGACGTCCTGGTGACGCGGCTGGAGCGGGCGACGGCGCTCATCGACGAGCTCGACAAGCGGTTGCGTCAGACGCGGGCCCAGGTCGAGG
The DNA here is from genome assembly GCA_963828455.1 of uncultured Acidimicrobiaceae bacterium. Classification (GTDB taxonomy): domain Bacteria; phylum Actinomycetota; class Acidimicrobiia; order Acidimicrobiales; family RAAP-2; genus Bog-473. The sequence continues at coordinate 125,845 of CAWHFH010000009.1, forward strand.
AGCTAGTGCCGCGACTCGAGTCGCTGGCGGCTGAGACGGGTTCGAGTGGTGGGAGAGGGGATGACGACGATGAGTGAGGTGCCGCCGGGTTTGGACGACCGGGTGTACTTCAAGCAGCTGCTCTCCGGCCGCGATTTCACGCGGGGCGACACGATGGCGCGCCAGATGGTCAATTTCGTGTACCTGATAGGCGACCGCGAAACCGGCGAGGCTGTCGTCGTCGACCCGGCTTACGCGGTGCAAGACCTCTTGGACATCGTCGCGGCGGACGACATGCGGCTCACGGGTGTGTTGGGGACCCACTTCCATCCGGATCATCTCGGGGGGACCATGGCGGGATGGTCGCTCGAGGGCATCAGCTCGCTGCTCGAGAAGATCTCGGTGCCGATCCATGTGCAGGCCGACGAGGTTCCGTGGGTCGAGCGCACCACCGGCGTCGGCCGGGACAACCTGGTGGGCCACGACAGCGGCGACATCGTGCGCGTCGGGGGTGTCGAAGTCGAGCTCATCCACACGCCCGGGCACACGCCGGGGAGCCAGTGCTTCCTGGTCGACGGCCGGCTCGTGGCGGGCGACACGCTCTTCTTGGAAGGTTGCGGACGGACGGACTTCCCGGGTTCGGACCCGCTCGCCATGTACGAGTCGATCCACACGCGCCTGGCGCGCGTGCCTGACGACGCCATCCTCTTCCCGGGACACCTCTACTCGGCCGAGCCTTCCCAGAGCATGGGGGAGACCCGGAAGTGGAACTACGTCTTCCGGCCCCGCTCCGCGCAGGAGTGGATGGCCATGTTCGGCGGCTGAACTCTCTTCTGAGGTGGCAATGGACTCCGTAATCGTCGTCGGCGCGTCGTTGGCCGGGTGGCGGGCGACCGAAGGGCTGCGGGCCGGAGGCTTCCAGGGGAAGGTCAGCCTTGTGGGCGAGGAGCGCCACCTTCCCTACGACCGTCCGCCGCTGTCCAAACAGATCCTGGCGGGAACGTGGCCGCCCGAAAAGGCCGTGCTGGCGGACAAGAAGCGCTCGAGCGAGCTCCGCGTCCACGAGGTGTTGGGCCGGCGGGCGACCGAGCTCGACGTGCCGGGCCGCAGGGTCGAGCTCGACGACGGGTCTGCGTTGACCGCCGACGGGATCGTGCTCGCGACGGGTGCCGCACCCCGGCGCCTGCCGGGGACCGAGTCGATCGGGCCGGCCGACGGGCTCTACGTGTTGCGCACCGTCGACGATTCGCTGTCGTTGCGGGCGGCGTTGACGTCGAGGGAGCGCGCCCGTGTCGTCGTGGTCGGTGCTGGCTTCATCGGGTCGGAGGTGGCGTCCACCTGTGCAGGCATCGGCTGCGAGGTCACCGTGCTCGAGGTCATGGACGTGCCGCTGTCGAACGTGCTCGGCCCCGTGGTCGGCGCGCACTGCGCGTCGTTGCACGGGGCAAACGGGGTGTCGCTGCGGACCGGCGTGGGGTTGGAGCGGATCGAACGTGGTGAGGCGGGATCGGGGTCGAGTTCGGGGCCTCTCCGGGTGCACCTGCGCGACGGAGAGGTGTTCGAGGCCGACGTCGTGGTCGTGGGCATCGGCGTCTCCCCGTCGACGGGCTGGCTCGAAAGCTCCGGCCTGACGATCGACAACGGCGTGGTGTGCGACGACCGCTTGTTCGTAGCGGACGGGATCGTGGCGGCCGGCGACATGGCGCGCTGGCTGTGGCGTCACGACGGGTCCGAGGAGCTCGTCCGGATCGAGCACTGGGAGGTGGCGGCGAACGCGGGCGGAGCCGCGGCGCGCAGCCTGCTCGCGGGTCGCGCGGACGCGCCGTCCTTCACCCCGATCCCGTACTTCTGGTCGGACCAGTACGGAATCCGCATCCAGGTGCTCGGCAATCCCGGCGGGGACGACGAGATGGTGATCACCGAGGGGTCGTTCGAGGAGGGCAAGTTCGTCGCCGTATACGGCCGTGCCGGACGCTTGCGAGCGGTGATGGCCATTGGCAAGCCGCGCCAGTTGATGGGCTTCCGGCCTCTGCTGCAGAACGGCGCCAGCTTCGACGAGGCGCTGGCGCACGGGCTGTCTGAGGGCTGATCGGGTCTCGACGTCAACCGCGCCCGCCGGAGTTTTCGCTCCGTTGTGACCGGAAGGATCGAACGGCCCTACTGGAGGGCCATCACCGTTTCTTACGATGCAGGTGATCCTTTACGCGCGGTCTTGGTTTTGGCGGCTCAGCGGTTTCGGCGGGAATCCGGGCACCTGGCTGGCGAGGTGGAGAAGGGGGAATTTCGGGACTTGATCTCCAGTCGAGCGGAAGGCGATCCGCTCAACTGGAGATGCCCGAGAGCGCCGTCGGCCGTGCGATCCCGGCAGGGTCTGGGATCAGCTGTCGGGCGTCTGGCGAAACCTGTCGATCAAGTCAGCCTGTGAGTGCACCTCGAAGTGCTGAAAGATCGTCGACAAGTGGTTCCGCACCGTGCTCTCGCTGATCAAGGGTTCGGCGGCGATCGTGGCTACGCGCGTACCCTCGAGCAGTCGGCTCGAGATCTCCCACTGGCCAGTGGACAGCTCGGCGATCTCCGGGTGGTCCTGGATGGCCGACGTGCCGGCCGTGTCGATCAGCCCCGCGGCGCGCAACTCAGCGCCGATGCGCTGCAGTCGCAACTCGAGCTCAGTCACCCGGTCCTGTTGTTGTGGGAAGTAGGACTCGATGTGTCCGACGAGGGCAAAGCCCACTCCTGAGGCTGGCGCGGCGAGAGGTGCGAGCAGGACGGAATCTACGACCTCGCCTCCGGTCGGTGGAAGAAATCGAGTGTCCGGCGTCGACCGCGGTTCGCGATCGGCAACTGAACCGCGCAATTGCTCGACGTCAGCCGGATCGACGAGATCGCGCAGACGGCGACCCTTCACATCCGACGCCATTCGATCGATGCCCAGCAATTCCGCCGCGGCATTGTTCGCCAGGCGGACTATCCCGGTTTATCCCCGGTGATAAACGGCCGGTTGGTCAACTCCTCGACGGCTTGTTTCAGTTCGTGGCCTGCGACGCGGCCGACGACACGGTGGTCGCCGCGATCGTCGGCTCCCACCAGCGAAGTGGCCGGGCGTCCGCCTCTTCATGTTCCTGACACCACACTTCCGGGCTGCCCCGTGGTGTCTCCCTGACGCCACGTCCCTCCGGGAGAGGAAACGCTTCTCGCGCAACGTACCGGGCAGAGCGGAGTTGCCGCGGGGTTTGTTGCACCGTCAGAAGGACAGGCCGGAGAGCTCCGGGATCGTCGCTTCCGCCTTTGCCCGCGCCAGCAGCCAACGCTCCCGCTGGGCGGCACGCGCGGTGTCGTCGAGGTGCGGCTCGGCCGTACGGCGGGGCACGAAGGTCGTGGCCAATTCGTCGGTCGACGAGTAGGTCCCGATGGCCAGGCCCGCGAGCAGGCCCGCTCCCAGCGTCGTCGCCTCCAGGACGGGCGAGACCTCGACGGGGCGCCCGGTCGCGTCCGCCAGCGCCTGGACGAACACGCCGTTGTCGGACATGCCCCCGTCCACTCGCAGTGCCTCGATCGGATACCCACTGTCGGACTCCGACGCCTCGAGCAGGTCAGCCCCTCGGTGGGCCACCCCCTCGAGCACGGCCCGGACGATATGGGGACGGGCCGAGCCGCGGGTGAGCCCGACCAGCGTGCCGCGGGCGCCGAAGTCCCAGACGGGCGTGCCGAGGCCGAGCAACGCGGGCACGAACCAGACGTCTTCCGCGCTCTTGCACTGTTGCGCGACCGCCTCTGACTCGTCGGACGACGTGAGCAATCCGAGGTCGTCGCGCAGCCACTCGACACAGGTGCCCGCGGAGAGCATGACCGCCTCGGTGCCCCACGTGGCCCTGCCGCCCACGCGGAAGGCCACGATGGGGAAGGTCCCGCCCGTGCTCCGTTGCGCGCTACCGGGTCCCGTGCCCTTACCGGTGCACTGGTCGAGCATCCCGCCGGTCCCGAAGGTGGCCTTCGCCATCCCCGGCATCGTGCAGCCCTGGCCGACGAGCGAGGCCTGTTGGTCGCCCGCGATGCCACAGATGGGCGGCGACCCGGGCAGCGCGGACGCCGCGCCGACGGCGCCGGAGGAATCGACGATGGCCGGCAGCATGGCCACGGGGATCCGGAGCTTCTTCAGCAGATCGAGGTCCCACTCGATGTTCGAGGGGTCGACCAGCTGCGTCACCGCAGCGTTCGTGGCGTCGGTCACGTGCACGGCGCCGGCTCCGGCGCCCCCGCCACTCAGCGTCCAGGCGACCCAGCTGTCCACGGTGCCGACGCACAGCTCGGCGCGCTCGGCGCGTGTTCTATCGGGATCGACCTCGTCGAGGATCGCCATCACCTTGGTGGCCGACGCGTTCGGGGCGAGCCGGATGCCGTCGCCCTGGAGGGCCAGGCAGGTGCCGACGGTGCGCAGGTCCTGCCAGCCGATACCCGGGGCGACGGGCCGCCCGCTCTCGCGCTCCCACACGATGACCGAGGCGCGCTGGTTGGCGATGCCGACGCCGTCGACCGCGCCTCCCGCGGCGAGTGCCGCCGTGGCCACCTCCAGCGCCGCCCCGGCCATCCGGGCCGCGTCGAACTCGACCAGGCCGGGCGCCGGCGTCTCCGGCAGGACGTGGACATGATGCTCGTGGGCCACCGTCGCGTCCGGCCGCACGATCGCCGCGCGCACGCCCGACGTGCCGACGTCGACGACGAGGACGCTGCCGCTCAACGGCTCATGCCCACGGCGCCGGCCCGAACGGCGAGTCCAGCCCGAACTTGCCGGGGTTGAGGACGCCGTTGGGGTCGAACGTCTGCTTCAGGCCGCGCAGGACCTCGAACCCCGAGCCGAGCGCCCGGGGGAGGAAGCGGCTCCGGTTGAGCCCGATCCCGTGGTGGTGGCTGATGGCGGCGCCGTGTGCGAGCGTCGCGTCGGTGACCACGTCCCAGCACTCGCGGTAATAGCGCTCGCGCCACTCGCCGTCTCCCTCGGGGCCGCGCCCGCCGAACGTGAAGTAGAGGCACGCGCCGTCGACGTAGGAGTGCGACTGGTGCGCCGATGCGGCGAGTGTGCCGTCGACGGCCTGCAGGGCCTTGACGACCTCGCCGTAGAGGGCGGGGAGTGCCGCCCACCCGCCCGAGACCTCCGCGGTGTCCACGACGACACCGGCGCGCCAGAGTGGAGCGAGAGCCGAGACGTCGTTGCGGTGCCCGAGCCAGCGTTCGACGAGTGCGATGTCGAGCGGTTGCGCGCCGGCCTGCGCACCGCACTCCGCGTCGACCACCGCCACCGTGCCGGCGAGCACGTCGGGATCGGCCTCGTCGAGCACGATGAGGACGTTGGTGTCGCCCTGTTCGAAGTTGCGCTCCGACTCGGTCTCGTCGTAGAGACGGAGCACGGCCGGCGTCGCACCCCGGCGCATGATGCGGCGGCATGCCTCGAGACCGGCGGCGAACGAGTTGAAACCGAAGGCGCGGCGCTCCTGAGCGGGCGGGAGGGGGTGGAGGCGCAGCCGCGCCTCGGTGATGATGCCGAGGGTGCCCTCGCTCCCGACGAAGAGCTGGGTGAGGTTCGGCCCGGTGGCCGCGCGCGGGCCCTTGCCTTCGGTGTGCACCACGCGGCCGTCGGCGAGCACGACCTCGAGCCCGATCACCATGTCCTCGATCTTCCCGTAGCGCGTCGAGTACTGGCCCGCACCGCGGCAGGCCAGCCAGCCGCCCACCGTCGACAGGTCCATCGACTGTGGCCAGTGCCCGAGCGTGTAGCCGTCGCCGGCCTTGCCGAGCGCCTCCTCGAGGTCGGGGCCGAAGGTGCCCGCACGCACGTCGGCGGTCAACGAAGTCTCGTCCACGCGGACGACTCCCTCGAGCCCGGTCAGGTCGAGTGCGATGCCACCGTGGACCGGGATCGAGCCGCCGCACACGCCGCTCCGCCCAGCGGCGGCGGTGACGGGCACGCGCGCCTCATCGCAGGCGGCGAGGACGGCGGCCACCTGCTCGGTCGTCGCCGGCCGCACCACGGCGGCGGGGCGCTGCGGGACGCCGCCTTCGGCGGCCCATCCGATGGCCACCGGCCACCAGTCGCGCCCCGCCTCGGCACGGGCGGCGGCGTCGGTGTCGACGACGGCCCCGGTCGCGGCCAGTCGCTCGAGGAGGCCGGGTGCGACGTCCACGGCGGCGGTGCCGAGGCGATCGGCGATGTCGCCGGGCGCGGCGTCGATCGGTGTGACCGGCGTCGGGGTGGTCACGGCAGATCGAGCCCGGCGGTGAGGAGCTCCTTCTCGCATGACTCGGTGAAGCGCGCCGTCTGCTCCGCGGTCTCGGAAGCGCTCCAGCCCATGCCTTCGGCGAGGAGCTCGGCCACGGCCGGCGCCGCGTCCATGGTGGCATGGGCCCGCTGGATCACGGCCCGCGTCCTTCGCGACAGCACGTCGTCGAGCGTCTGCGCCATCTCCTCGCGGACGGCATACACGAGCTCCGCGCGCGTGTAGGGCAGGCCGGAGACGGCCGGCTCCCGCAATGCCGGGCGATCGTCACCGAGGGCGAGGACAAGCGGGGACTCGCTGCCGTAGCGGCCGAGGAGACGGGCGTGGGGTTGGGCCATCGAGACGGGATCACGCGTCTTGGTGGTGGCGCCGATGAGCGGCAGGCTCTTGGTGACGCAGCGACGCCGCCGCGGCGACTCGCCGAGTTCGCGCACGACGGCATCCACGGTGTCCTGCGCCATCTTGCGGTACGTGGTCAGCTTGCCGCCGGTCACCGTCACGACGCCGTCGCGTGACGTCGTCACCGTGTGGCGCCGTGACAGGTCGGCGGTGCGCTCCGAGACGCGGCCTCCCTCGGGGGCCAGCAGGGGCCGCAGGCCAGCCCACACGCCGGTGACGTCGTCCCGGGTCAGCCGCGACGTCGTGATGTTGTTGGCCGCGTCGAGGAGGTAGTCGACGTCTTCGGGCGTGCAGGCCGGGTTGTCCAGCGGACCGGCGTAGTCCGTGTCCGTCGTCCCCAGGTACACGAGGTCGGTGCCCGGCCACGACACCACGAAGATCGACCGCTTGTCCTTCGGCACCGGGATGACCGCGGCGATGTCGCAGGGCAGGCGGTCGGCCGGCACGGTGACATGGACCCCTTTGGCGGGACGGATCGACTTGGGGTGCGTGCCTTCGTCGAGGGCGCGCACGTCGTCGGCCCACACGCCCGTCGCATTGACGACGACCCGGGCCTGGATGTCGAACGCGCTCGCCGGGTCGGTGGCGTCGGGTTGCACGCGGCACGCCGCCGGTGGCGCCGGCACTGGTGTTGATTTGGACCACGGGCGTGTAATTGGCGACCGCGGCGCCGTATTCCACGGCGGCCGTCCGGGCCAGCGTCAGGGTGAGGCGGGCGTCGTCCGCCCGGGCGTCGAAGTAGAGAAACCCTGCGACCAGATGGTCCGTGTTGAGTGTCGGCAGGTGGTCCAGCGCGTCCTGCTTCGTCACCTCGTGGTGCCGCTCGCCGATGCGCCATCCCCCCGTGAGGTCGTACATCCACAGCGCCGACGAGTAGGAGCGGGCCAACGCCTTGGACGCCACGCCGTCGCGTCCGAAGAGCGGGATCAGAAAGGGCAGCGGCGAGACGAGATGGGGTGCGTTGTCGAGCAGCCGCTGGCGCTCGGCGAGGTTCTCGTAGACGAGGCGGATCTCACGCTGTTGGAGGTAGCGGAGCCCGCCGTGCACCATCTTGGAGGACTTCGACGACGTACCCGAGGCGAAGTCGCTCTTTTCGACCAGGGCGGTCTTCAGGCCCCGGCTCGCCGCATCCAGCGCGACGCCCGCCCCGGTCACACCGCCGCCGATGACGAGCACGTCGAACGATTCGTCCGCCAGGCGGCGCAGCACGTCGTCGCGGCGAAAGGGGTGCACGGACCCAGCCTGCCACAGCTGTCCGGGGCCCGATCCGGTGCACTCCGGGCACGGAAAACGGCGGATTCAGCTTCTCCACGGGATGGGCAGACGTAGCGTCGGAGGGGTGGAACTGCTCCCGCCCGACGACCCGTGGGCGAGCTACGCGCGGACCGTTGTCGTCATCGTCCGCCCCGACGCGCGCAACCTGGTGGTCGAAGGCGCACCGCCCGGTCAGAGGGGTGCGTGGCCCTGGCCGACTGACGCCTCGTGGTACATCTTCACCGCGTGGGACCCCGGCGACGCGCGGCCGGCCGAGCATGAGAACCGTAAGAACCAGGCGGCGCTCGAGGCGGAAGTCCGGGGCCTGGGGCCGGACGAGCTGTGGGACACCGTGGGAGTCGACCCCGTGTCGGGCCGTCGCGAGGAAGGGGTGGCCGTACGCGGGCTGACGTTCGAGGCCGTGCTCGACATCGGCGCGCGGTACGGGCAGGACGCGATCTTCGAGTGGACGCCGCCGGCGTGGGCGGTCGTCGCGTGCGACGGCGACCGGCGTCGCGACTTCGGCTGGACGGCGACGCCGGAGTCGGGCGCGGGGGATACGCTTGACGTACTACGTCGTACGTAGTAATCTGCCCGTATGCCGCGTCGCACCGCACCGAAGGGGGATCTGGGCCGCAGCAACGAGCCGCCCGTCCTCATCCTCACCAGCCTCGCCGCTGGCCCCAAGCACGGGTACGCGCTGACCAAGGACATCGAGGAGTTCGCGGGCGTCAATCTCGGGCCCGGGACGCTCTACGGCGCGATCGCTCGGCTCGAAGAACGGGGGCTCATCGCCCCCGAACCGGTGGGGAGCGACGCCCGCCGCCGCCCGTACCGCATCACCGGCCAGGGTCGGGTCGCGTTGGAGGCGGCGGTGCGCGAGATGCGCACTCTCGCCGACGTCGGCGCCCGTCGCCTCGGGATCACCGGACGCGTGGCGCCCCGCGGGGTGCCGGCGTGACGGTGGAGGGCTATCAGCAGCTCATGCGCTGGTACCCGTCGCAGTGGCGGGAGCGCTACGGCGACGAGATGGCCGCCCTCCTCGAGGACTCCTACGCCACGGCCAGCGAGGTGCCGCTGCGCCAGCGCGTCAGTCTCGCCTGGTCGGGCCTGGGGGAACGGGCCCGGTCGGCCGGCCTCGTCGGCTGGTCACGCTACCCCGATCTGCGACTGCGCGGCGGCTCGCTGTTGGTCCTGTGCGGATGGGCCTTCTACGTCGTGGCCGGCGCGATCTTCGCCAAGTCCGCGGACCACTGGTCCAGCGGGAGCCCTTCGGCGGGGCATTGGGTGGCCACCGGGGGGTTCAACGTGGTCGGCGCGGCCGCCGGGGCCGGCACCCTGATCGTGCTGCTCGCCGCGCTCGTGGTCCTCCCCGCTTTCGTGCGCTTCGTGCAGTCCGGCGGCTGGCGCGAGGTGGGCCGCCCGATCCTCGTCGCGCTCGGGTCGTGCGTGGCGTCGGCGCTGCTCTTCGTCATCTTGGTGGCTTGGGCCCACAGCCTGAGCGCTCACGACCGCAACGGCGGCCTGCCGATCTACGGCTGGTTCTTCGTGCTGGTGAGCCTTGTGTTCCTCGCTGCGCTCGCATGCGGGACCGTCGCGGCGATCTCTGTCGCCCGGCGGGTCGAGCTGTCCCACCGGACGCTGCAGGCGCTGGGCGTCATGGCGATCGCGGTTGTCGGTGTGATGGCGCTGAGCATCGTGTCGCTGGTGGCCTGGTGGGCGTCCGAAGCCGTGCACGCTCCGAGGTTCCTGTCGCAGGTGATCGGCAACGGCATGCCGTTCCAATCGAGCGTGGCGCCGCCCACGTTGCTGGCGTCAGGGGTGCTGATGGTGTTCGGGCTCGCGCTGGGCGTCGCGGGGCTGGTCCGGATCGTCGGGTCGCTCGGCCCTGGGGGTCGCGCGGTCGCCTGACCGATGGCTGCTGTCGCCAACGTCATGTGGGCCGGCGGGTCCGGGGGCCGGGGCATCCGATTGGGCAGAATGGTCTGCGTGACGTTGGCCGCCCGCGTCTTCGCCGCATCGCATCTGACCGGCACGTTCGTCCTGCGCTCGGGGCGCAAGGCCGACCACTACTTCGACAAGTACCGCTTCGAGTCGGACCCGGCGCTGCTGGCCGACATCGTCGCCGCGCTGGTCCCGCTCGTGCCCCGGGACGTCGAGGGCCTGGCGGGGATGGAACTCGGCGGCGTGCCGATCACCACGATGCTCTCGTCGGTCACCCGGCTGCCGGCGTACTTCGTGCGCAAGGAGCCAAAGAAATACGGCACGGAGAAGGTGTGCGAGGGGGGCGACGTCGAAGGGCGCCGTCTGCTGATCATCGAGGACGTGGTGACGACCGGCGGCCAGATGGTGCTCTCGGCCCAGGACCTGCGCGCCGAGGGCGCGATCGTCGAGCACGCGCTCTGCGTGATCGACCGGGAGGGCGGGGGTGCCGACGTGGTCGCCGCCGAGGGGATCGAGCTGCGGGCGCTCTTCACCATGCGGGACCTGGAGCAGTTCCGGTCCTAGGAGTCCGGCTCCGGCTCCGCCTCGGGCTCGGGCTCCGCCTCGGGCGCGTCGGTCTGCTCCAGCTCGGACCCCCATTTCGACAACGATTGTCGAAATGGCGCTGGAGGCCGCTAGGGTCCCCGGCGTGTCCGACTACACGATTCCCGAGCCAGAGCCCCAGGAGATCGACGAGCAGAACGCCATGGAACTCGCCCACATGGTGGACTTCAACGTCCTCCGGGGCCATCCCTCAGGCGACGAGCGGTGTGACAACTGCCGCTACTACCTCGACGAGACCAAGGATCTCTCCTACTGCTGGCACTCGAAGGTCCGCATCCTGGTGGGTGGGAACTGGTGGTGCCAGTGGTGGGAGGCGATCCCGGCCGAGGGCGCCTGACGTGGCTCGCGGCAGGTCGCACCCTGATTTCGACAATCGTTGTCAAAAAGGGCTTTGCGGCCGCTAGGGTAACGACGCGATGCAATCACCCGAGGCACTGAC